>NZ_JBHVSA010000003.1:0-1490187 GCF_042885355.1 Nocardia sp. NPDC058058
GTTTCCGAGGCCACCGCGACCGGTATCGACATCTTCCGCATCTTCGACGCGCTCAACAATGTCGACCAGATGCGCCCGGCCATCGACGCGGTGTGTGAAACCGGCACCGCCGTAGCCGAAGTCGCGCTCAGCTACACCGGGGATCTGTCCAACCCGAACGAAGACCTCTACACCCTGGACTACTATCTCGAGCTCGCCGAGCAGATCGTGCACGCCGGTGCCCATGTGCTGGCCATCAAGGATATGGCCGGACTGTTGCGTCCCCCGGCCGCGCACACCCTGGTTTCCGCACTGCGCCGCGAATTCGATCTCCCGGTACACGTGCACACCCATGACACCCCCGGCGGGCAGCTCGCCACCTACCTGGCCGCCTGGCAGGCCGGTGCCGACGCCGTCGACGGTGCGAGCGCACCCATGGCGGGCACCACCAGCCAGCCCGCGCTGTCGGCAATCGTTGCCGCAGCGGCACATTCGCCGCACGACACCGGCTTGAGCCTGCGCAATGTCTGCGATCTGGAGCCGTACTGGGAAGCGCTGCGAAAGGTGTACGGGCCCTTCGAATCCGGGCTGCCCGGCCCGACGGGTCGCGTCTACCACCACGAGATCCCGGGCGGCCAGCTCTCGAATCTGCGCCAGCAGGCCATAGCTCTGGGCTTGGGCGATCAGTTCGAAGAAGTCGAAGCGAAATATGCTGCGGCGGATCGGCTCCTGGGCCGCCTGGTCAAGGTCACACCCTCGTCGAAGGTGGTTGGCGATCTGGCCCTCGCCTTGGTCGGCAAGGGCGTGGACATCGACGAATTCGCCGCCGACCCAGCTCGATTCGACGTTCCCGACTCGGTGATCGGCTTCCTGCGCGGCGAACTCGGCACCCCCGCCGGCGGCTGGCCCGAACCCTTCCGCACCCGCGCCCTGGCCGGTCGCGGTCCCGACAAACCCGAAGCCACCCTCACCGCCGAGGACGAGGCCGCCCTCCTCGGCGACTCCGCCACCCGCCGAAACACGCTGAACCGCTTGCTGTTCCCCGGCCCCACCGCCGAATTCCAGGCGCACCGTGACAAATACGGCGACCTATCCCGCCTGTCCGCGAACCAGTTCTTCTACGGTCTGCGCCACGACGAGGAACACCGCGTCCAACTCGACAAGGGCGTCACCCTCCTGATCGGCCTGGAAGCCATTTCCGAGCCGGATGAGCGCGGCATGCGCACCGTCGTCTGTCTGCTCAACGGCCAACTCCGCCAGGTCGTTGTCCGCGATCGCGGCATTGCCGACCACACCCCACTCGCGGAGAAGGCGAACCCGGCCGATCCCACCCACCTCGCGGCCCCATTCTCCGGTGTCGTCACTGTTGCCGCCGCACTCGGCGACCAGGTGGACGCGGGGGACACCATCGCCACCATCGAAGCCATGAAGATGGAAGCCGCGATCACCGCCCCCCGCGCCGGAACCATCGACCGCATCGCCATCGGCACGATCCAACAGGTCGACGGAGGTGACCTCTTGCTGGTCATCACCTAGCCGGGCGCGTCCCCGAGGCCCGCACTGCCGCACCCGTCCACGAGGGGGACGGGTGCGGCACCGTGCCTACGGTCCGGCCAAGTCGAGCAGTTGTGCGCCGATGGCGATCAGCGCGGGTTCCAGGCGATGGCGCGGCCAGCCGTGCGGGGTGAGGCCCGCGTCATTGATCATGGTCAGGGTTGCCTGGACTCGGATGCGGGTGCTGATCGCATCCCAGTCGGGGTGCACCTGGTGCACCAGGTGCACCCATTCGCTGATGTAGGTGTGTTGTGCGGCTCTGGTGCGGTGGCGGTCGGCGTCGAGAAGGTGGGCGGTTTCGGAGATCAGGACCTGCATCAAACGCGGATTATCCTGTGCGACAGCGCAATAACCGGCGAGCAGGCCGGTCAAGCCGGTGCGGGGGTCGCCGGTGCTCGCGAACGTGCGATACATGTCGATGCGGAGCCATTCATCGCCTCGGATGATGGCGGCGGCGAGGATTTCGGCCTTGGAGTCGAAGTGGTTGTAGACGCTGGAGCCGGTGATGCCGATGGCCGCGCCGATATCGTCCATGCTGACCGCGGTGAAGCCCTTCATGGCGAACAGGGGGACCGCGTGGGTCAGGATCAACTCGCGCCGGGACTGCATCACTAATCGGGGAGTGTCGGTCACGGGTTCGGAATCGCCTGCGGCAGCTGGTATCTCGGCCTCGAAGGTGATCGTGATGAGCTGAGCCAGCAGCGCGATGAATTCCGGCTCGGGCAGGGTCAGACTGTGGAACGAGATGCTGTTGGCCACCGCTATCGCGCACCAGGCGAGCAGGTTACTGTCGGCTTGGCCGAGGCTCGGACGCCGGATGCGGATCAATTCGGCCATGGTGGCGGCGATTCCGCGTGCGGTGGCCCGGAACGCCGCCGCGTCCTCGGGACGCAGGTTGCGCGCCTCCCGGCGCAGCAGCACACCCACGCCGCGATGGGCGAGCATCATGGCGGCGAGTTCGGTCGCGGCGTCGCGGGTCGGATCGGCGGCGCAGGCCCGCACCACGGTCGCGAACCGGGTGAGTTCATCGTCGATGACGACCGCGAGCAGATCCTGTTTGCCGCGGAAGTGGCGATACAGCGCGGACGGGCCGATCGCGACCGCGCTCGCCACATCGCCCATGCCGATATCCGCGAAGCCGCGCTGCGTGAACAGGTCGTTGGCCGCGTCGATGATCAACTGCCGCCGATTCGACGGCCGGGTGCCACGGGCCGGACGGAGCAGTTCCGACTCGGTCGTCATCAATATCCTTTCGTGGCCGACCTCGTATGCTACCGATTCGCCGCACCCATCGCGGACTCAGGACACGCTGGTGTCCGTGCTATCCCAATAGGGTTTGCGCAGTTCGCGTTTGAGGATCTTGCCCGCGCCGGACATGGGCAGCGCGTCGACGAACTCGGCGCTGCGCGGCACCTTGTACCCGGCGATCAGCGCCTTGCAATGCTCGCGCAGTTCCTCCTCGGTGACGGTGCGACCGGGTGCCGGCACCACGACCGCGTGCACGCGTTCACCCCAGCGCGGGTCGGGCACCCCGATCACCGCGGCGGCCGCCACCGCGGGGTGCTCGAGCAATGCGTTCTCCACCTCCGCGGAGTACACGTTCTCCCCGCCGGTGATCACCATGTCCTTGATGCGATCGACGATGAACACGTAGCCGCGGCTGTCCATGTACCCGCCGTCACCGGTGTGCATCCACCCCGCGCGCACCGCGGCCGCGGTGTCCTGCGGGCGATCCCAGTAACCGAGCATGACATTGTCCCCGCGCACCACCACCTCGCCGACGGTTCCGCGCGGCACCTCGTTGTCATCGGGATCCACGATGCGGATCTCACAGTGCGGGGCCGAACGGCCCGCCGCCCGCAGCAATCGGGGTTCATGGTGATCGGCGTCGCTGAGCAGCGCCGCCACCGGTGACAGCTCGGTCATACCGTATGCCTGGGTGAATCCGGCGTTCGGGAACGCGGCACGCGCGCGCTTCAGTATGGACTCCGCGATCGGTGAAGCGCCGTACAGGACTTGGCGTACTCCGCTGACGTCGTACTCGTCGATGCGCGGGTCGTCGATGAGCATCTGCACCATGGTAGGAACCAGTAGCATGTCGGTAATGCGATGCACCGCAATGGCTTCGAGTACAGCGGCCGGGGTGAACGCGGGCACGAATGTATGAATCGCCGCACCCGCGTTGCCCAGCGACCAGTGACAGATGGCGGCCAGGTGGAACATCGGCGCCGAATGCAGCAGCCGTCCGCCGCCCGAGAGCGCGTCACCGCCGGCGAGCACACCCAGGGTCGAGGTCATCAGATTGTCATGGCTGAGCATGACCCCCTTGGGATGTCCGGTGGTGCCGCCGGTGTAGAACACCCCGAGCAGCGCGTCCCCGCCGGTGCGAGAGTCCTCGATCGGCAGGCTCTGCTCGATCAGCGTCTCGTAGTCGAGCATGCCCTCGGGATGTGCGCCGTCGCCGCAGAAGATCACCGTCTCCAGCTCCGGAAACCGCTGGCGCAGTTCGGGTATCAAGCCCGCGAACATATCGTCCACCAGCAGGGCGCGGGTATCGGATTCGCGCAGCGAGTACGCGATCTCGGTGGCGCTCCAGCGGATATTGACCGGGTTCACCACCGCCCCCAGCCACGGCACGGCCAGCAGATACTCGTGATAGCGATCGGAGTTCAAGGCCAGGATGGCAACTCGGTCACCGGGTTTCACCCCGAGCCCCGCCAGCGCACCGGCGAGCCGGGCGATGCGGTCGGCCGATTCGGCGACGGTGCGCACCCGGTCCCCGGAGATGGTCATGATCCGATCCGGATCGTGTTGCAGGCTGCGGTGCAGCGACTGTGTCACATACATTGTCGGTTCCTTGCTTGTCGCTACAGCGAGCGAGCGATGAGTTCTTTCATGACCTCGTTGGCGCCCGCGTAGATGCGCTGCACGCGCGCGTCGGCGTACATGCGGGCGATCGGATACTCGAGCATGTAGCCGTAGCCGCCGAATAGTTGCAGGCAGCGGTCCACGACCTGACCTTGGATATCGGTGCAGTACGCCTTGGCCATCGAGGCCGTCGCGCCGTCGAGCGCCCCGCGCAGGTGCAGTTCGATGCAGCTGTCCACGAATACCCGGGATACCTGGGCGAGCGTGGCGCATTCGGCGAGTTCGAAACGGGTGTTCTGCATCTCGAACAGCGGCGCGCCGAAAGCCTTGCGCTCCTTGGTGTATCGCACGGTGGCCGCGACCGCCGCCGCGGTCGCCGCGGCGGCGCACACCGCGACGATGAGGCGTTCGTGCGCGAGCTGGGTCATCAGATAGCCGAAGCCCGCGTTCTCCGCGCCGAGGCGATGTGCGACCGGAACTCGGACGTCGGTGAACGAAAGCTCGGCTGTGTCTTGGCCTTTCATGCCGAGCTTGTCGAGCAGGCGGCCCACTCGGTAACCCTCGGCGTGCGCGGTTTCCACCACGATCAGCGAGATCCCCTTCGCGCCCGCGCCCGGATCGGTCTTGCACACCACGATCACGATGTCGGCGTGCTTGCCATTGGAGATGAACGTCTTCGAGCCGTTGATCACATAGCTGTCGCCATCACGAACAGCACTGGTGCGCAACGCTTTCAGGTCCGAGCCCGCGCCAGGTTCGGTCATCGCGATCGCACCG
The DNA here is from genome assembly GCF_042885355.1 of Nocardia sp. NPDC058058. Taxonomy (NCBI): domain Bacteria; kingdom Bacillati; phylum Actinomycetota; class Actinomycetes; order Mycobacteriales; family Nocardiaceae; genus Nocardia; species Nocardia sp. NPDC058058. Next base: position 5,179 of record NZ_JBHVSA010000003.1, read on the forward strand.
ACGATGGCGCCGCCGGCCATACCGGGCAGCCAGCGTTGCTTCTGCTCCTCGGTGCCGTACGCCAGCAGGTAGTGCGCGACCAGGCCGCTGTGCACCATATTGCCGAATCCGGAGTCCCCGAGCCCGTATTGCGCGTCGAAGACGGCGAAGTCGTGGGCCACGGTGCCGCCCCCGCCGCCGTACTCCTGCGGGATCGAGGCGCACAGCAGGCCCAATTCGCCTGCCTTGTTCCAGAATTCGCGATCGACGTACTTCTGGCTCTCGAACCGCTCCTGGTTCGGCATCAGTTCGGCCTCGAAGAATTTGGTCGCCATCTGCTTGAGCGCGGTGACCTCCTCGTCGACCCAGGGTGAGGTGTATCCGGTGATGTTCATGCCTGTCCTAACTGCTGGGTATTCACTTATCTTGCACAGCGCACATCGTCAAAGCAACATGCCGGGGCAATATCGCTGCAAAACAGATTCTTTCGGATGGGTTGCCTAGCGATGGTGACGTGGAATACATTTCTGGTCGTTCACATGTTGCGCCGGGACGGCGGTGTCGGAGAGACGCGAGCCGCACCAGTTAGAGCGCTCCAACCAGTCGGCCGGGAGGCGATCCGGGCCGCTGGCACGTTCAGAGGATGGCAATGCTCGACCCTGAAATCTCCACCGAATCCGCTCGCGCCGGCGAGCTCCGGCGGCTGCTGATCTTCCTGCTACCCGCAACGACCGCCATGTACGCCGCCTTCAACGGCGTGCAGCAGATCCTGGTGCCCGCGCAGGTAGAGGCCTTCGACCCCGGAGCCAAGGTGGGCAATCTGGCGCTGATCACCACCGTCGGCGCGCTCGCCTCGATGGTGGCGCTGCCGCTGGGCGGCGCGGTCTCGGATCGGACGCGCACCCGATTCGGGCGGCGCTCGCCCTGGATCGTGCTGATGTCGGTGCTGACGGCGGTGCTGTTGCTCGGCATGGGATTGAGCACCGGCATCGCGATGCTGGCCGTGTCCTGCGCCGCGGTGTGGTTCACCGCGAACTTCTATCAGGGGGCGTTCGCGGCGATCCTGCCCGATCGGGTGCCCGTCGCGCGCCGTGGCCTGGCCGCGTCGGTGATCGGGCTCGGCACACCCCTGGGCATCATGTTCGGGGTCAATCTGGCCAGCCGCGCCGGGCAGCAGTGGAGTTACGCGATCTTCGGGGTCATCTTCGTGGTGACCAGTGCGGTGCTGGTGCTCAGCGCCAGAGAAGAATCATCCATAGGAATCGCTGTGCCACAACGGATTCCCGGGCGCACCTCCGATACCGTGCGGGCCTTCTTCGAGGCATTCCGCAGCACCGACTTCACCCTGGCGTTCGCGAGCCGGGCGAGCCTGTCACTGGCCTACTTCACCGTGAGCGGCTACCTGTTCTATTCGATGCAGGACTACATCGGCGCGGAGCACATTCCCGGCGGCGATGTGGCGGTCGCGGTCAGCACGCTGGCCACCCTCTCGGTTCTGACCTGGTCGGTGGTGGCGACCTGCACCGGCTGGCTGGCCGACCGCCTGGACCGGCGCAAACTGTTCGTCGGCATCTCATCGGCCGGACTCGCCCTGTCGATGCTGGTACCGATCCTGAGCCCGACCTGGACCGGAATGATCGTGTACTCCTTCCTGTCCGGGGCGTTCATCGGCACCTACTTCGCGGTCGACCTCGCCGTCATGTCACTCGTGCTGCCGGACAAGGCGAATGAGGGCCGCGACTTCGGAATCCTCGCGGTCGCAACCGGTCTGCCGCAGGTGCTGTCCTCGGTGATCGCCGGGGCGCTGATCACCGTCTTCCACAGCTATATCGCCCTGTTTGCCTTCGCCGCGGTCTGCGCGTTCGCCGCCGGTTTCATCATCATGCGAATCCGCGCGATCCGCTGAGCCACCACGAAAGACAGGTCAATGCCCCACATCGACACCCCAGGCGGAGTGCGCCTGTACTACGAAACCCTCGGCGACCCGGCAGCGCCACCGCTGGTGCTGATTCAAGGTCTGGGCGGTCACCTGCTGGGCTGGCATCGGGAACTGTGCGCGGGAATCGCGGCCACCGGATTCCACGTCATTCGCTTCGACAATCGCGATGTCGGGCTGTCCCAGAAGTTCCCGGCGGGCGGATATCAGATATCGGATATGGCGGCAGATGCCGCCGGGCTGCTCGATGCGCTGGGCATCGCCTCCGCGCATATCGTCGCCCAGTCCATGGGCGGAATGATCGCGCAGGAGTTGGCGATCGGCTATCCCGGGCATGTCCGTTCCCTGGCGCTGATCTACACCGCTCCCGGCAATGCGGCATTCTTCGCGGGAGCCGATCTGATCCACGCGCGAATGGGGTTGCCGGAGGCGCGAAACCGCGCCGAGGCTGTTGAGCTCTACCTGCGCAACGAGGCTTCCTGTTCTTCGCCCGGGTACCCCGCCGATCTGAACTGGCTGCGTGAACTCGGCGGACTCATGTACGACCGGGGCTACGACCCGAGCGGAACCGCGCGGCAACTGGCCGCCCTGCTGGCGTACCCCGATCGCGCCGAATCGCTTGCGTGCCTGGATATTCCGACCACGATTCTGCACGGCGACAGTGACCAGCTGATCGATCCGGCGGCCGCCCGCGCACTGCACCGGGCGATCCCCGACTCCACCCTCACCGTTTTCGCGGGGATGGGACATGAACTGCCACGTCCGCTCTGGCGCGACATCGTGGCCCTGATCCAGGAAAACACCTGCGGCGCATAGGCGCCGGGACATCACAAACGAATCGGAGTTCAACGATGAACCGTTCCCTCATTCGCTGCCTGTTGATCACGGCCGCGCTCGCCACGCCGATCTCACTCCCCGGTGCCGTATCAGCCGAACCCGTTGTGGCGCAACCGGTATTGACTCCCGACAAGGATCCGTTCTACGCGGCACCGCCTGATCTGGGCGGGTACGCCAACGGGGCGATTCTGGGCTCACGGCCCTCGGCCGTGTACGGACTGCCGCTGCCGATCAAGGTGTGGCAGGTCCAATACAAATCGACCGATGCCGCGAACCGGCCCACCACCGGTGTCACCACCGTGATCGTGCCCGATACCCCGTGGACCGGCCCCGGCACCAGGCCGGTGGTCAGCTATCAGATGGCCGAGGACGGACTCGGCATCCAATGCGCGTCCTCCTTTGTCATGCGTGCGGGTGTGCAGGCCGGGTTGCAGAACGGCCAGGACCAGGAGACTCCACTCACAGCGCTACTCGTGCAACGCAATTGGGCCGTGGTGGTGTCGGACTACGAGGGTCCGCAGGAGCGGTTCTACGACCGAGACCAGGCCGCGCACAGCGCGCTGGACGGAATTCGCGCGGCGCTGGCCTTCGGACCCGCCGGACTCTCCCCATCCTCCCCGGTGGCCGCGTTCGGCTACTCCGGCGGCGCGTTCGCCACCGTCGCGACCATGCAGCGCCAGCCCCGCTACGCTCCGGAACTCAATTTCACCGGCTTCGCCGCCGGGGGCATCCCGGCCGATATGCTCGCCGCCTTCACCATGGACAACGGCACCGACAACAGCGGGCTGGGAGTGTTCGGCCTCGCCGCCCTCAATCGCCTGAACCCCGAAGCCGATATCCTCGCCCAATTCGACGAACCGAGCCGAGCCGCCATCGCCACCGCCGGAACCCAATGCGTGCAAACCGTGGTGAACGCGAACAAGGGCCGTCTGCTGCGTGACGCCTCCGGAAACCCCGACATCGCAAGCAATCCCGTGATTGCGGCGGCCGCCGACAAACAGAAACTCGGCGGCGAAGTACCCGGCGTGCCCATGTACGCCTGGCACAGCAGCCGCGACGACGCCCTGCCGCAACCCCCGACCGACGCTCTTATCGACCGCTACTGCGCCGCCGGGGCGACCGTCACCTATCACCGCACCGAGGTGGCCGGGCACGCTCCGGCGGCAATCGCCGAACTCCCCGCCATGTTCGACTACCTGGGCGATCGCCTGGCCGGGGTACCGGTCCAAACCGGCTGCCACAATCTGTGATTCGTTTTGTCGCGGTCAGGCCGGGGTTGCGCCGAGCTGCGCCAGAACCGCGGGAAGGGCGCGGCGCAGGGCGGCGCGGGTGTCGGTGTCGAGCTGCGCGAAGGCTGCGGATTCGGCTGTGGCGGTGAGCTGTTTGGCTTGTCGCAGTAGGTCGTGTCCGGCCGGGGTGAGCTCGAGCCGGGCGCGTTGGCCCTTGCCGCCTGCGACGGTGGCCACCGCGCCGAGTTCCTCGAGGTGGGCGGCGGTGGCGCGCATGCTCTGGGTCGTGACCCCGGAGCGGCGGGCGAGGTCGCTGTAGGAGAGGTCGCTGCGGTGGGCGAGGTGGCCAAGGGCGCTGAAGTGGCGCATGGTGATTCCGATATCGGCGAGTGCTTCGTCGAGGCGCTCCCGCAACCGGCGGCCCACGATGACCAGCAGCAACGCGGTGCCACCGGCTTCGGGGTCGGGGCGGTCCTCGGTCGGGGAGCGTAGCGACAAGATCGATCTCCGTTCCTGCTGCGTCACCGGGGACGCATCGTTGTCAGTGCACTTCAGATAACCACCCGGAGTGCACTCAGATAACCACCCGGAGGCCGATGCGCCGCGCGCCGCCCGATCGAGTCGGGCTTTCGGCATAGGTCAGCTGAACGATCGGCGATAGCTGTTCGGGCTCACGCCGGTGGTTCGCTTGAAGCGATCGCGGAAGGCGGTCGGTGACCCGAAGCCGACCTGCGCGCCGATGCGTTCGACCGAATGCGTGGTGGATTCCAGCAGGTGTTGTGCGCGTTGGATTCTGGCGTGGTGCAGCCATTGCAGCGGGGTGGTGCCGGTCTGTTCGCGGAATCTGCGGATCAGGGTTCGTGTGCTCAGGCCCGCGTGGGCCGCGATATCGGCCAGGGAGAGTTCGGCGTGCAGGTTTTCGTGTAGCCAGGCCAGCAGCGGTTCGAGGGCGGAGCCGCTCGGGGCGGGGGCGAAGTCGTGCACGATGAATTGTGCTTGTCCGCCTTCGCGTTCCAGCGGCATCACCGACAATCTGGCCGCGTCCGCCGCGACGGCTGAGCCGTAGTCGCGGCGGATCATGTGCAGGCACAGGTCCAGGCCCGCCGCCGCACCCGCGGAGGTGAGGAATTGGCCGTTGTCGACGTACAGGACATCGGGATCGACCTCGACCCGCGGGTACGCCGCGGCCAATGCCGCCGCGGCAAGCCAATGTGTGGTGGCGCGCAGGTCGTCCAGGAGCCCGGTGCTCGCCAGGGCGAACGCACCGGTGCAGATGGAGGCGATTCTGGTGCCCGCCCGGGCCGCGGCGAGCAAAGCCGCCGTGACGGCCGGGGACAGCGCGATGGCGGGTTCGGCGGTACCGGGGATGAAGATGGTGTCCGCGCTCGCGAGCCCGTCCAATCCCCATGGCGCGCGCACGGTGAACGCGCCCGCGTCGATGTCCGGCCGCTCGGCGCAGACGCGAACTCGGTACCCGGGTCGGCCGTCGGGCAGGCGCGTGCGAGTGAAGACCTCGATCGGGGTGGACAGATCGAAGGGGATCACGTGATCCACCGCGAGAACTGCGACGGTGTGCATGGCAGGAAAGTACTTGATCGCTGGATAGCGACAGGGCTGATGCCGCGACGAATGTGCCGATCCTCACTGGTCAAGGCTGGTCGGAGACTTCTTGTCACTAATCCGTTGATTCGTGTCGCTATTGCCACTGGGGGCATGGCCGGCCGCGCCATAGCGTCTGGGGCGACCCGGTACGGACCGGGGGAGTCCGATCGAGGAGAGCACCCATGCACGTTCAGATCGTCTTGTTCGACGGCTTCGACCCGCTCGACGTCATCGCCCCGTACGAAGTGCTGTACGCGGGCGGCACCGCATCGGCGGGCGCGGTGAGCGTGGAACTCGTTGCCGCCGAGGGACCGCGCGAAGTGATCAGTGGCACAGGGGGATTGGCGCTGCACGCCACGGCGGGCCTGGATCCGGACCGTGCGGGAGTGGTCCTGGTTCCGGGTGCGTCGGGCCGCGTCGGCGAGCCCGGGGAGGTGCCCGATCAGGATGTGGGAGAGGGTGAATGGCGTCAGGATGAATTCATCCCGGTGCTCTTGGGTCGCACACTCACCACGAAATTGCCCGCGCTATTGGCGGCCGCGATGGGCAACCCCGAGGTGACCGTCGCGGCCGTATGCGGTGGATCGCTGGTTCTGGCCATGGCGGGACTCCTCGAAAACCGCTATGCCACAACCCATCACCTGGGCTTGGACATGCTCGATGCCACCGGTGCGCACGCCGTCGATGCCCGCGTCGTCGACGACGGTGACCTGGTGACCGGCGCCGGCGTCACGTCCGGACTGGATCTGGGTCTCTATCTGCTCGAACGCGAAGTGGGCCCGCGTATCGCGCACGCGGTCGAGAAACTGTTCGCGCACGAGCGCCGCGGCACCGTATGGAGTCGGCGCGGTCCCGAGCCCGCCGCGCTCTGAAACCTCTCCCATCTCGACAACTGTGAGGAAATCAAGCATGTCCATCGAAGGAATCTGGGACCTGACCATCTCGACCCCGATCGGCAGGATCAAAGCGGAGGTCGACCTGCGCCGACAGGGCGAGCTACTGTCCGGAACCGCTCGGGGTGCGGGCGAACAGGTGCCGCTGCACGATCTCGCCCTCGACGGCGACCAGCTCACCTGGAAACAGGCGGTGACCAAACCCATGCGCTTGAACCTGGCCTTCGCGGTCACGATCGCGGGCGAGAACCTCAGCGGCACAGCGAAAGCCGGACGTCTTCCTGCATCGAAAGTGATCGGTCAGCGGCGTGTGCTTCCCGCATGACAAGCAGCTTGTAGTGAATCATGTTCAGGCGATGGCGGTTTCGGGGCCGAGCCGTTTCATGATCTCGGCGGCGATCTCATCCAGGGATGTCCTCGCCTCCCGGATGACGCCCGGCAGTACCAGGAAGCCGTGCGGCATATTGTCGTAATGGCGGTGCCGCGTCGGTACTCCGGCCGCGCTCAATGCCTCGGCATAGCGAATGCTGTCGGTGCGCAACGGATCGTGTTCGCAGGAGATCACCATCGCCGGCGGCAGACCGGTCAGATCCGCGCGCAGCAGGTCGATCAGTGGGTTGTCCTTCTCGGGGCCCGCGTATAGCCGCACCATCAATTCCCCTGCGCTGCGGTCGGTTCCGGGCATACCCGAGGTATCCCAATCGGTCGACGCGAGCGTGGTGTCGGTGAACGGATACACGATCGTCTGATGCAGGATGCTGTGCCGCGCACCGTCCCGGTTCGCGATCACCACCGCGGCGGCAAGGTTCGCGCCCGCGCTCTCCCCGGCGATCGCGAGCCGCCGCGGATCCAATCCCCGGGGCTGTTCCTCGGCCATCCACCGCAGCACATCCTGGCAATCCTCGAACGCGGCCGGGAACGGATGCTCGGGGGCGAGGCGGTACGACGCGCCGACCACGACGTATCCGGTGCGCGCGGCGAGTGCGCGCTGTAGGTGGTCGGTGTGGTCGAGACCGCCCTGGATGAAGCCGCCGCCGTGCAGGAACAGGATCGCCGGTGCGCCGGGCTGGGAATCAGGGCGGGCGTAGACCCGCACGGGAATCGGGCCACCGCGGCCTTTCACGGTGTCGTCCCAGGTCCGGATATCGGTGTCGACCTTGCCGACCATGAAGCCCGGGGGTTTGCCCGCGAGGCGTTCGGCCTGCGGGACCTCGACCGCCGCGGCTGGACCGGGCATCAGGCGCGTTTTGATCAGCACCCGGTAAATGCCGAAAATCGTGCGAATCGGTTGGGGGAGAGGGCGTGCCACGGGCGCTCCTTCGTCGAGTCGGTGTAGCGTGCCAGCCGACAGGCTAATTGGTCAACATAGACTAGTTTTCTGTGTCTATTATGAGGGGATGTCGACGAACAACTCCGGGGCCGGGGTATCGCTCCCGGTCCAGGAGCGCGCCTGGAACACCCGCGTCCGCATCCTCGATGCCGCCCTGTCCTGCCTGGTCGAGCTCGGCTACGCGGCGACGACGGTCGCTCAGATCCAGGCTCGCGCGGGTGTGTCCCGCGGCAGCGTGCTGCATCAATTCCCCTCCCGGGACGCGCTGCTGGTCGCCGCTGTCCAGCACGTGGCGGCGAAGGCAACGACCGAAATCGCCGCACAGCCCGAGTTCGCGCCGGGGCCCGATGCGATCGATTCGGGCGTGGAGCGACTGTGGGCGACCATGCAGGGGCCGTTGTTCGCCGCCACCACCGAACTGTGGGTCGCTGCGCGCACCTCGCCCGAATTGCAGGCGGTGCTGGAACCGCAAGAGCGCCAACTCGGCCGGGCCATTCGGGAGCCGATCGCGCGAATGTTCGGGACCGAGATCAGTTCCTCGCCGCACTTCGGCGAACTGCGCACGCTGCTGGTGTCGAGCATGCGCGGAATCTCGCTGACCTATGCCTTCGCTCCGCGCGATCCGAGCACGGAGCCGCACTTGGAAATCTGGAAGCGCTTGGCGCGCCGCTACGTTCAGTCCGGAGGGTGATGCTGTCCAGGAAGGCGACACCATGAGTGCGATCGTGCAAGCTCCGCAGAAGTCCGGAATTCGGCCGCACCCGATTGCCGGTGTCATGCTGATCGTCGCGCCGGTGCTGTGGTTCTGCCTGGAGGCGCTCGTGGCCTCGCGGTTCCGTCCGCCATATAGCTACGCGCACAACTACATCAGCGATCTCGGGGTGCCCGATCCGGGCACCTTCGAAGGGCGTGCGATGGACTCGCCGCTGGCGGGTGTCGCGAATTTCATGTTTGTCTCGCAGGGCATTCTGTTCCTGCTGGCGGCGCTGCTGCTCACGCGCGCCGTTCCGCCCAGCCCGAGTCGCCGGGCATTTCGGTTGCTCGCGATCGGTTATGCCGTCGGGTACGCGTTGATCGCCACCTTCCACGGTTCCGAGCAGGCGGCCGCGAATGGGACGGCGAAGTTTCACGTGCTCGGTGGCGCGATCGCCGCGATCTGTGGAAACGGGGCGCTGATCGTGGCGGGGTCTCACCTTCGTAAGACGCACGGGCACAGAATATTTGGTCTATTCACCGCGAGCGCGGGTGTCGTGGGGATCCTCGCGCTGGTGCTGCTGCTGATCGACCGGTCGAGCAGCTCGTTCAATCTGCTGCCGGATGGAGTCTGGGAACGCGGCGGCTGCTACCCGATCCTGATTTGGGAGTTCGTCACCGGCGCGCTGGTGCTCATGATCGCTCGACAACGGCGAGCCGGTGAGCCTCAACACAACTGACAGTCAGACTGTCACTTCTCGCTATGCTTCAGTCGAACTGAAGGGCGGAAGGGAAGCGATGCAGAAAGCGCTGCTGTCGATACATGTGCTGGCCGGGATCATCTTCGTCGGAGGGTCCGCCGTCGCGGCGAGCCTGTTCCCGCGTTATGCGCCGCTGGCGTCCACTGCCGGGGATGGGGAGCGAAATATCAATGTGGCCAAGGCATTTCACCGCATCACCGGACGTTATGCGGTACTGGCCCTGATCGTTCCCGTCGTGGGCATCATCCTGGCGTTCCTCCAGGGCCGCTCGGGCGAAATCTGGATCACGGTGGCGATGGCGCTCACCTTCTCCGCCGGTGTACTGCTCGCTGCCTTCATCCATCCCATCCAGCGCGAGGCGCTGAACAAGCCCGATGACGGGCAGCGCCTGCGCACGCTGGGCATGCTGGCGGGAATCTACAACCTGATGTGGACGGTCGTCGTGGTGCTGATGATCGTGCGACCCGGCGCGCATTGAGCGGCTGGGCTCTTCACGATCAGCGGTAGAGCGTCGGCTCGATCACCAGATCGAAGATCGGGGTATCCACCCGAACAGGTGCGAGCGCCGTCGCGTCCAGTGCCGCGGGGTCGGTGCCCGGCCCGGCGAACACGCAGTGCCCATTGGGATTGATCACCAGCGAACGGCCCACGCCACCACCGGCATCGGGAATCTGCACCCGCACCGCACCTCGCAGCTCCACCGCCGTGCCGGACGGCACCGGAACCACCTCGTGCACCCACGGCGCGATGAACGGATGGGCGATGATCGCGGTCGCACCCGGAGTGTTCTCCACCGCGACCTGCGGCACCTGAATCGGTGAGAAGCCCGGGGTCAGTAGCTCACCCGGCGTGTATCCCTGGCCGTTGGCCACCTGGGAGTAGTCGGGCTGAAAGGTGTCCGCGGCGGCATTGCCCGCCGCGAGCACCAGTGTTGCCGTGCCGAGCCCAACGATCCCACCGGCGATGATTGCTCGTCTCATGGTCCCGATTCTGCGGAACCGCCCGCCGCCGGCACAGACTTGGACTCGAGACGATTTATCCTCTCGAGAACGGGCGGATCCGAGGCGCGCTACGCCAGTCGGGTCGGGAGCGGGGCGAGGGTGTAGTTCTGCCAGATGTAGTTGTCCATCTGGTGTTGATCGCCCGAGAGGTTCACGACGCGATCGACCTTGCCGTCGGAGTTGAAGTGCCACACCAGCGCCCAGATGGTGTCGACCGCGCCCTCACCCGCCGTGGAATACCCGCGGTGGATGTCGACGACGTATTCGTCATTGGCTTCGAGGAAGAAGGTCTCGGCTTTCATTCCGGCCGTTGACAATTCGTTGAAGAAGGCGACGACCTCGTCGATGCCGTGTTTGGTGCCCGAGAGCGCGTGGTGGCCGGGGATGGTCCAGGCGATGTCATCGGTCAGTACCGCGCGCATGCCGTCCAGGTCGTATTCGGCGTAGGCGGCGAAGAAGGCGGAGATGGCGGCGATCTTCGGATCTTGTTCGGTCACAACGTATCTCGATCTATTCAGTGCGCCATGGCGCGGAATTCGGTGTGCAGTGCGTCCTGGAGCCGCTCGAAGGTCTCATCGACCGATTCGGGGAGGCCGAAGCCGCCCGCGGATTCCAGGGTGACCATGCCGTGGCAGAGGGTGCGCACCATGCGCACGGCGTGGACGAGGTTGGCGTCGGACAGGTGGTAGCCGCGCAGCGCCGAGGTGAGGACTTGGTAAGCGCGAGTGGCGGTTTGGATGTAGGCATCGTCGCCGGTGGCGGGTGCGACGATGCCCGCGGTGTAGCGGCCGGGGTGAGTGCGCGCGTAGTCGCGGTAGGCGGTGCAGATCGCGCGCAGGGCGTCACGGCCGGACAGGCCCGCGGTGGCATCGGCCAGTACGGTGGCCAATTCGCCGACCGACAGGACCGCGAGGTCACGTTTCACGGCCTCGAGATTGTCGATGTGTTTGTACAGCCCCGGTAGGGAAACGCCGCAGCGCTGGGCCACCGCCGCCAAGGTGAGCCGTTCCAGGCCCACCTCGTCCGCGACGAGCGCGGCTTCGGCGATGATTCGGTCGGGGGTGAGACCGGCGCGCGGCATGGGGCTACCGGTCCTTCCGGCTCAGGGCCACACCGGTACCGGTGATGAAAACGAGCAGCAGGGGTCCGGACACGTAGGCAAGAGTAGCCAGCGGCTGAATCAGGAACAGATACCCGATCCCCGAAGCCACGATGGTCACCGCCATCGCGATCGCGATCCAGTTGAGCCAGCGCGGCAACAGCCCGCTGCGCACCGCCGCGACCCCGAGCCCGGCCAGCAGGAACATCTTCACCCCGTCGAACCGGCTCACCAGCTCGAACAGCAGATGCGCGGAATCCGGCGATCCGGTACCGGCCAGTGCCATGCCGAGCAGGAACTGCGTGAACGAAATCACCGCCGCCGCAATGCCGCTCACCGCGGCGAGCCGAGCGATCAACGGGGAGTGCGCGGCCCGCGCCAGTGCGAGCGACACCACTGCCAATCCGATCGCGGGCAGTCCTTCGGTCAGTAGGAATTGTGCGCTGAAAGCGGTGGTGTGACCGGACAACTCGCGGATGATCTCGCTGCCCGAGTCGGCGAACACCGGCGCGGGGGCGCCGACGCAGAGTCCGGCGATCCAGGAGGCGGAGTAGGCGATGCCGATGACGGCCGGAAGGTGGGTCAGGACGTGGCGGGGATGGGTGACGGTGGCGGTCATGGTGGGCAACTCCCGTGTGGTTAATGCGACTAACTAGAAGTTAATACACTTAACTTCAACGCGCAAGGGTCCGGCCGGGATGGATGCGTGTGGCCGGTGCAACCGCGCCGTAAGCGAGGTACCAGAGCGGTGCAAGGGGCATCGAAAAGGCTTGATCCATGAGCGAATTCGATGTTGTGATCGTGGGCGCGGGGCCGGTCGGACTACTCCTGGCCTGTGAGCTGGGGCTGGCGGGATGCTCGGTGCTGGTGCTCGAACGTGAGATCGCGCCGCATTCCCCTTGGCGCGCCGAACCACTCGGGAATCGGGGTCTGTTCTCCACCTCGATCGGGGCTTTCGACCGCAGGGGGCTATTGCCCGCGTTACGCAAGGTGTCGGGCCTGCCCGGCGGAGTCGATCGCGACGAGCCCGCACGGGTGCGGTTCGCGGGTCACTTCGCGGGCATCGGGATCGATCCGGCGAATATCGACTTCGATGCCCTGTCGTTCCGATTGCCCAGCCCCACACCGGATTCCATGATGACCAGCCTGGATGCCATCGAGACGGTGCTGTCCGAGCGGGCGAGCGAACTCGGCGTTCAGGTTCGCTATGGCGTCGCGGTTTCGGGCATTGCCCAGGACAGCCGGGGCGTGAGCGTGCACGGTGGGGATCGCGAGTTCCGGGCACGCTGGGTGGTCGGGTGCGACGGCGGGCGCAGTACGGTCCGCAAGCTCGGCGAATTCGAATTCGTCGGTACCGAACCACAATTCACCGGCTACAGTCTGCTCGCCTCGCTCGTCGAACCGCATGAGCTGAGATTCGGGTTCACGTTGACTCCGACGGGGATGTATCTGCTGCGGCCGGGTGGGCTCATCAGCATGATGGACTTCGATGGTGGCGCATTCGACCGCGCTCAACAACCGACAGTGGACCAGCTGACCACGGTGCTGCGTCGGGTATCGGGCACCGAGGTGACCGTGAATGAGGTTCGCCACGCCTCGACGTTCACCGATCGGGCGATGCAGGCGAGCACCTACCGGCGCGGGCGGATCCTGCTCGCGGGCGACGCCGCCCACATCCATTCGCCGCTGGGCGGGCAGGGCCTCAACACCGGTTTGGGTGATGCGATGAATTTGGGCTGGAAGCTCGCGGCGACCGTGCACGGTGACGCGCCCGACGGACTCCTCGACACCTATACGGCCGAACGCCATCCCATCGGCGCGCATGTGCTCGACTGGTCACGCGCGCAGGTGACGGCCATGCGCCCGGACCCTTCCAGCCAAGCGATCCAAGCGGTGATCCGGGACTTCATCGCGACCCGCGACGGATCGACCTATGTTTTCGAGACAATCACGGGGCTGGCGACACGCTACGACCTCGGCGGCGCGCACCCGCTGATCGGGCGCAACGCCCCCGACTTCCGCCTCGACGACGGCAGCCGCCTAGCGGATCTGATGTACGACGGTCTCGGCGTCGCACTGGATTTCAGCGACGATCACCGCCTGCGAGGTTCTGCCGCGCACTGGCACAACAGGATTCGATACACGGCCGGTCCGGTGCACGACGACCTCGGTCTGGCTGCCGTGCTCATTCGCCCCGACGGCATTGTCGCGTGGGCCTGTGACGATGACATCGACCCGACCGCGTTCGAGCACGCGGCCACGCGCTGGTTCGGCAGCGTGGATTAGCCCCTACCTGAATCATCGACCGTGCCAACACAAGTAGTGCGCGTACCGGTCCGGAGGGGGTTCAGCCTGGCAGGAATGACAGGCGGACCTGCCGGACCGGGTTGTCGATATTGAGGTCGACGAGCGCAACCGATTGCCATGTGCCCAAGGCCATTTCGCCACCCAGCACCGGAATGCTCGCGAACGGGGCGATGAGTGCGGGCATGACGTGCGAACGGCCGTGCCCGGGGGAGCCGTGGGCGTGGCGCCAGCGGTCATCGGCGGGCAGCAGATCGCGCAGGGCCGCGAGCAGATCGTGGTCGCTGCCCGCGCCGAGTTCGATCAGCGCGATGCCGGCGGTGGCGTGCGGCACGAACACGTGCAGCAATCCATCGCGGGTGGCGGCCGCTTCCCGCAGAAAGGCCGCGCACTGCGGGGTGAGGTCGTGCACGACTTCGGCCCGGCCGGTCTTCACATCGATCAGGGTGCTCTGCATGAGTTCGATTGTCCTACCGCCCATCCCCGCGCGTCGCGCACACCGCGCCCGATTGTCGGCCGGGGGCCGAACATGGCGGCTGCCTTCGGCCGCTCCGGGAAGGAGCGGCCGTCCTTCTCGAATATCGAGAAGCGTGCTGAGGCCGCTATGCGACGGCGGTGCCGTCGAGCTCGACGAGCTGGCCGGGGATCGCCAGGCGGGTCACTCCCAGCATGGTCGTGGTGGGCGCGACGCCTGCGGCTCCGAGCCGTCCGGCGAGTATGCCGTAGTGGGGGAACAGTGCGTCCACGTTGGTGGTGTAGACGTTCAGACGAACCAGGTTCGCCAGCGACATACCGGCTTCGCTGAGCACGGCCTCGAGGTTGTCCGCGGCCAGCGCGAGCTGTGCCGCGATATCTCTCTCGTGCTCGGGGCGACCGTCCTTGCTCATCGCGGTCTGCCCCGAGATGTACAGGGTCCGCGATTCTCCGGATACGATCTCGCCCTGGTTGAAGCCCATCTCCTGCGACCAGGTCACCGGGTTGACTGCGATGCGTTCCATTGCCACTCCAATCGTTGCCACTGCGAGCGCCCGGGCCCGATGGCCACCGTCGTCGACGCTCGAGACAAGAGATTTCCAGCAATACCTGACATCCTGTGTCAGGTATTTCCGAGAGAATGGAAGTCATGCGCGCCGATCGGTTGGTCTCGCTGGTATTGCTGCTGCGCCAGCGCGGACGGATGACCGCGGACCAACTGGCCACCGAGCTGGAAGTGTCCGTTCGCACCGTGCTGCGCGATATCGAGGCGCTGTCCACGGCGGGCGTGCCGGTCTACGCCGATCGTGGTCGGCACGGCGGCTTCTCGCTGCTCCCGGGCTTCCGCACCGAACTGACCGGCCTCAACCACCACGAAGCCCTCGCCCTGCTCACCGCCGGATCGGGACGCGGCGAGAAGGCCTTCGGACTCAGCTCGGCGCTCGCCTCGGCGATGCGCAAGGTGGTCGACGCGCTACCCGAAGGCCACCGCGCCACCCTGGACGACGCCGCCAAGCGCTTCCTGGTCGAGCCGGAGACCGACCTGCTCTCGCGGCGACCGGACCGAGAGGATGTGGCGAGCGGGGTGATGGACGAAGTCCGTCGCGCAGTACTCGCCGGACGCAAACTCCGGTTCCACTACGCCGCCCCCGACAAGGTAACTCGTTGGCACACAGTCGATCCGCTCGGACTCGTCACCGTCCGAGACCGCACCTACCTACTCGCCACGAAGTCCGGGGAAGACCGCACATACCGCCTATCGCGAATATTGGTCGCCGAAGAGCTTCCCGACCAAGCCGACCGCCCCGCACAGGTGGACCTCGACCGAATCTGGGCCGAACGCACCGCACTCTTCCTCTCCGACAACCACATCCCCGTCCTGGTCCGAGTCAAATCCACCCGCCGCGAAGAACTCCTCAACACCGCCCGAGGCGTCCGCACCGAGCACCCCGAACCCGACGGCTGGGTCCGCCTCGAAGTGACATTCGAGGACCTGCGCCACGCCATCTGGGCAATCTGGCAACTCGACACCGCCGCAGAAGTACTGACCCCCAACGAACTCCGCACCGCCCTCCACAACCGCGCCGAAGCAATCGCCGCCCGCTACAGACCCGAATCACTCACTGAGCCAACTCAGGTCGTCCCCGGCTAGTACGCCTGGCCCGACATGTTAGGCCTGCGCGAGGTCACGTTCGACGAGAGAGCGGATATACGCGGCTTTCGACAGTCCGAGACTCACGGCCCGGGCAACGACTCGCCGATCCAAGTCGTCGGACATTTTCACGGAGCGCGGCTTCAACGCGGGATCGGCGTCCTGCCCCAATTCGACAGGCAACTCAACCTCGGTGTCAGTGAACTTCAAGCGATCCATCAGTTCGTTCACTTCGTCCCGGGTAGTGGGGTCGAGTGGACCAGTCATCGGTGTTCTCCCGTGGGCTGATGTTGATCCCAGCTATACCGAGCAGTTGGCCAATGCGGAATGCCAGTGAAAGCCGCGCTCAGAATCCTAAGGGAACTACCGGGAACTACCCAGGAGTTGTTGCATTTCAGGCGATGGATGCTTTGGCTGGCGCGTGATACCGACTCTGTGAGTGTCGGTGAGCGTTGCCTTGGTGCGGCGTCATACGCTGCGCTGATGACCGAGGATTCCGGGGTGCCAGGGCATATCGAGGTCGGGTATTCGCATCTGTTCGCTGGGTTGGAGTTGCGGCCGGATCGTGTTGCTGCCGAGTATGAGGTCGAGTTCGTGGATGGGGCGGTGACGCGGGCCGAGATGGTTGAGGGTGCGGGTGGGGATGCGGCGTTGCGGGTTGAGGCGTATCGCACGGCTGCGGGCACCGATATCGCGGAACGGGTGTGGGCGTTGCGGGATAGTGCGGTAGGGGGATTCAAACTTGGGCGGGCGCTGTGACGGGTGTGCGGAGCGCCAGGGCTTGGGATAGGTAGGGGGCGGTTCGGCTTTGGGGGGTGTGGGCGACGGTGGTGGGGGTGCCTTGGGCTACTACTCTGCCGCCGGAGTTGCCGCCGCCGGGGCCGAGGTCGATTATGTGGTCGGATTGGGCGGCTACGGTCATGTCGTGTTCGGCGATTATGACGGTTGCGCCGCTGTCGACGAGGGAATGTAGTTGGTGGACAAGGACTTCGGTGTCGGCGGGGTGTAGGCCGGTGGTGGGTTCGTCGAGGAGGTAGAGGGTGGCGGCGCGTTTGGTGCGTTGGAGTTCGGAGGCGAGTTTTACGCGTTGGGCTTCGCCGCCGGAGAGTTCGGTGGCGGGTTGGCCCAGGCGGAGGTAGCCGAGACCCACCTGTTGCAGGGTGGTCAGGGCGCGGTGGGCGGCGGGGGTGTCGGAGAGGAAGTCGGTGGCTTCGTCGACGGTGAGGTCGAGTACCTGGGCGATGTTGTGGTCGCGGTAGGTGATTTCCAGGGTTTCGGGGTTGTAGCGGGCACCGTGGCAGGTGGGGCAGGGGGTGTAGGTGCTTGGCAGGAAAAGCAATTCGACGGTGACGTAGCCCTCGCCCTGGCAGGTTTCGCAGCGGCCGCCCGCGACATTGAAGGAGAATCGGCCCGCCGTGTAGTGCCGCTGTTTGGCTTCGGGGGTGGCGGCGAAGAGTTTTCGGACCGTGTCGAACAGACCGGTGTAGGTGGCCAGGTTCGAGCGGGGTGTGCGGCCGATCGGCTGCTGATCGACCGCTACGACTCGGTCGATCTCCGGGTCCGAGCTTGCCTGCCTCGAAATCGCATGCAGCAGTGTCGATTTACCAGATCCGGAGACGCCGGTGACAACGGTGAGCACGCCCAGTGGCAGCTCGATATCCAGCGATTGCAGATTGTGTTCGGTCAGGTTACTCAGTTTCAGAGCTCCTGAAGACTTGCGCGGGACGCGCTGTGGCTCAGCGGAATCCGCGAACAGGTACCGGCGGGTGGCAGACTCCGGGACCTCTGCGAGCGCTTCGAGCGGTCCGCTGTACAGCACGTGCCCGCCCGCGGTTCCCGCGCCCGGACCCACATCGACGATCCAATCCGCCTGGCGCACCACATCCATATCGTGTTCGACCAGGAAGACGCTGTTGCCGGAGTCGCGCAGCCGCATCAGCACCGAGGTCAGTGCCGCGGTATCGGCGGGATGCAGCCCTGCCGAGGGCTCGTCCAGCACGTAGACCACTCCGAAAAGCCCTGAACGCAACTGGGTTCCGAGCCGCAACCGCTGGAGTTCGCCACCGGACAGGGTCGGGCTCTCCCGTGACATGCTCAGATAGCCGAGTCCGAGTTCGACCGGCACGTCGATCCGGGCGATCAGATCGCGGCTCAGGACGGCCGCAGCGTCGTCGCCCGAGGCGTGCGGCCGCAGCACCTCCGCGAGTTCGGCCAGTGGCAGACTCGCCAACTCGGTGATGGTTCGACCGGCGAACGTCACCGCCAGCGCTTCGGGCCGCAGCCGCTCGCCGTGGCAGAGCGGACAGGTGCGCGTGGTCAGGAACTGCGCGGCGCTCTTGCGTCGAGCCTCGCTCTTGGATTCGGAGAAAGCGCGCAGCACAAGGTCTTTCGCGCTGGTGTAGATCCCTTCGTAGGATCGCTGGATGCGCCCGGCCTCGCGCTGCGGTCGCACCGTCACCACCGGGCGTTCCTCGGTGAACAGGATCCACTGCCGCGTCTCGCCGGGCAGATCGCGCCACGGGATGTCGATGTCGTACCCGAGCGTCGCGAGGATGTCCCGCAGGTTCTTTCCGTGCCAAGCCCCCGGCCAGGACGCGATCGCGCCGTCGCGAATGCTCAGTCCGGGGTCCGGCACCATCGACTTCTCGGTCGCCTCGTACAGGGTGCCCATACCGTGGCACTGCGGGCACGCCCCCTCAACGGTGTTGGGCGAGAACGCATTCGAATCCAAGTGCGCCGCACCTTCGGGATACCGCCCCGCCCGGGACAGCAGCATGCGCAGATAATTCGACATGGCCGTGACGGTGCCCACGCTCGACCGTGACGACGGCACCGCCCGCCGCTGTCCCAGCGCCACCGCGGGCGGCAGGCCGGTGACCTCGTCGACATCGGGTGTTTCGACCTGTTGCAGCAGTCGCCTCGCATAGGGGGCGACGGATTCGAGATAGCGGCGCTGCGAATCGGCGTACAACGTCCCGAACGCGAGCGACGATTTACCCGACCCGGAGACGCCGGTGAACGCGACCAGCGCGTCACGCGGCAGCATGACATCGACCCCGCGCAGATTGTGCACGCGCGCACCGCGTACCCGGACATACGGATCGACCTCGGGCGACCTCATGGCAGCAAACGCTACCGAGCCCTCCGTGAGCGTGCTCGCGGCGCTCCGGGTCGAGTGCCGGATCGATGCGGGCCGGTCCGATCGTCGCGTGCGTGTCGCATATGCGACAGAAGTCTGAAAAGTAGATGTTTATGTTCGCGCGATGCTATCAATGAAGCGATAGTTCCGCATGGCAAGAGAATTTCACATTTCCTGTCGTGATAGTATCGATATGAAGCGAATATACAAATCGAAGGTGGAGATAATCGGTGACTGCCGGAATTCGAGCAGCCCGCCGGTCCCGGAAGCCGCGTGATCACAGCGCGCGTGCTCGTACACTTCCTCAACTGCTGGCAACCGCGGTGGAATGCAAACCCGACGGCCAGGCGCTGGTATCCGGGTCGCGGACGCTGACATACGCGGAGCTGGATCAATGGTCCACACAATGGGCCCGGATGCTGATCGCCCGGGGGCTGGGACCCGATGATCGGCTGGTGCTGGCCCTGCCACGCTCGATCGAGTCGGTCGTTGCGGTGTGGGCGGTCGCGAAGACGGGCGCGGCGTTCGTGCCCATCGATCCGAACTATCCACCCGAGCGGGTGGCGTACATGCTCAGCGATTCGAAAGCGGTTTATGGGCTGACGAATTCGGAAGTCCGCCCGCGACTCGGTGACACGCTCGAATGGCTCGACTTGGACTCGCCTTCTTTCGCGGCCGAATTCGCGGGAATTTCGAGCGATCCTTTCTGTTTCGACGAGCGTAAACGCCGAATCCACCTCGCCGATATCGCGTATCTGATCTACACGTCCGGTTCGACCGGAACCCCCAAGGGCGTGTCCGTCACGCACGCCGGCTTGGCCGCGCTGTGCGCGGAACAGGTTCGGCGCTTCGACGTGCGGGACGAGTCGCGGACATTGCACTTCGCCTCCCCGAGTTTCGATGCCGCCGTCCTGGAATTGCTGCTCGCGGCCGGCGCGAGCGCGACGATGGTGATCGCACCCGCCGATTGCTACGGCGGCGAGGAACTCGCCGAGGTGCTGCGCACGGGCCGGGTGAGCCACGCCTTCATCACCCCGGCGGCCCTGGCCGGTCTCGATCCCGCGAATCTGCCCGAGCTGGGCACGGTGGTCGCGGGCGGCGAAGCCTGCCCGCCGGAGTTGGTGGCGCGCTGGTCCCCGGGCCGGGACTTCTTCAATCTGTACGGCCCCACCGAAACCACCATCGCGGCCACCATCAGCGATGCGTTGATGACCGGCGATGCCGTCACAATCGGCGGTCCCATCGCGGGGATGACGGCGCTGGTGCTTGATGCGAGCCTGCGCCCGACCCCCGGGGGCGGCATCGGCGAGCTGTACCTGGCCGGGCCCGGGTTGGCGCGGGGCTATCACGATCGGCCGGGCCTGACCGCCGCACGATTCGTCGCCCACCCGAGCGGCAGCGGCGAGCGCGTCTATCGCACAGGCGATGTCGTGCGGCCGATGGCGGGCACCCCCGCCTTGCGATTCCTGGGTCGCAGCGACGCACAGCTCAAGATCCGCGGGTTCCGGGTGGAGGCCGGTGAGGTCGATGCGGTACTGGCCGCGGACGAATCCGTCTCCTTCGCAACGACTTCGGTGCGCAGGGCGCCGAGCGGAGCGGACGTCCTGGTCTCCCACGTGGTGGCCGCATCCGGGAGGGTGATCGATACCGCGGAGTTGATCGCTCGCGCACGCCGCGCTCTACCCCGTCACGCCGTACCCACCGTGATCATGGTCATCGACGAGATTCCGCTGACACCCAGCGGCAAGCTCGATCGCGCGGCGCTGCCCGAACCGCATATCACCGCACGGACCTATCGCGAACCGCGCCCGGGTACCGAGCAGATCGTGGCCGAGACCTTCGCCGACCTCTTGGGTGCCGGTCAGGTCGGCGCCGATGACGACTTCTTCGAATTGGGTGGAAATTCGCTGCTGGCAACGCGATTGGCGGCCCGCCTGCGCGCGGTCGCACATGCCCGGGTGGCGGTCCCACTGGTGTTCGAGCATCCCACGGTGGCCACGCTGGCGGCCGCCGTCGACGCAATGTCGGCGACCGCTCCACAGCTGCCGCTGATCGCGCGCGAGCGGGAAGGGCGAACACCGCTGTCCATCCCGCAGCAGCGCATGTGGTTCCTGGCACGCCTGGACCCGGATTCGCCCGCACACAATATTCCGGTCGCCTTGCGCTTGACGGGTGAATTGGACGCGGCCGCAATGGAATCGGCGATGCGAGATGTGCTCGAACGGCACGAGGTGCTGCGCACGGTGTATCCCGAATACGACGGCTCCGGGTATCAGCGCGTCCTTCCCGCGCCGGAGGTCCCGCTGGATCTCACGCCGGTCGACGTGAGCGCTACAAAGATGGCGGCGGAGCTGACGGCACTGGCGGGCAAGGGATTCGATGTCGTCCGGGAAGTACCGCTGCGCGCACGCCTGTACCGCGTCGCCGAGGGGGAGTTCGTGCTGGCGGTGGTCATCCACCACATCGCGGCGGACGGCTTCTCGCTGGCCCCGCTCACCCGCGATCTGATGACCGCCTACTGCGCGCGCCTACACGGCGGCGCACCGACCTGGACGCCGCTGCCTGTCCAGTACGCCGATTTCGCGCTGTGGCAGCGGGAATCACTCGGCGCGGCAACGGATCCGGACTCGATGCTGGCGACGCAGCTGAGATACTGGCGCGCCGCACTGGCCGCGGCCCCACCGCTGCTCGAACTGCCCACCGATCGCCCACGCCCGCCGGTCGCGAGCAATCGCGGCGCGGCCCATCGCTTCGAGCTGGACGCGGATCTGCACGACGCGCTCGAACGGCTCGCACGCGCTCACGGCGCATCGCTGTTCATGGTGGTGCACGCGGCACTGGCGGTGGTGCTGGCCCGCCTGTCTCGCGGTGACGATGTGGTGATCGGCGCACCGGTGGCCGGACGCGGCGATCAGCGCCTCGACGATCTGGTCGGCATGTTCGTCAATACCCTGGTATTGCGCACTCGCACAGCCGGTTCCGAGACCTTCGCGCAACTGCTCGCCCGCGTGCGCGAGACCGACCTGGGTGCGTTCGCACACGCCGACCTGCCATTCGAGCAGTTGGTGGCCGAACTCGATCCGCCTCGATCCCAGGCGCACCATCCGCTGTACCAGGTGGCGCTGTCGTTCCAGAACTTCGAGGGCGGGGCGCTGCGGCTGCCCGGGTTGACCATCGAGGCGGTCGACCTCGGTGACCCCGTCACCTCGCTCGATCTGCACCTGTCGGTTGTGCCGCACCAGGACTCGCACGGTCCGGCGGGATTGCGGTGTTCGTGGCGGTACGCCACCGATCTATTCGACGAAGCGACGGTCGTCGCGCTAGGGCGACGGCTGATCGCCCTGCTCACCGCCGCTGCCGCCGCACCACACCTGCCCGTGGGGGATATGCCCCTGCTCAAGGAGACGGAGCGACTCGCGGTGCGGGAAGCGGCAGCGGGACAAGGTGTTCCGCTGCCACCGCGACTGCTGCTGGACGGGTTCACCGCACGAGCGCGCCAGGAGCCGCACGCGACGGCCGTGAGCTGCGACGGACAATCAGTGTCGTACGGCGAGCTGGCCAGGCGAGTGAATCGATTGGCGCGCAAACTGATCGGCGTCGGAGTGGGCCCCGGGGACACTGTCGCGCTGGCCGTGCGATCGGCGCTGGACCGGGTGCTGGGCATGTACGCGATCGTGCAGGCCGGTGCCGCGTATGTGCCGATCGACCCCGACCAGCCCGCGGCCCGAGTGCTCAACGTCCTCGATACGGCGAACCCGATCTGCGTACTGACCACCGCCGACAACCCGATCGACGTCGGTGATCGACCGATGCTGTACGTCGACCTGCTGGTCAATTCCCTTGCACTGGAGGAGTTCTCGGATGCGCCGGTGACCGACGCCGAGCGATTGCGTCCCCTGCACGAGCATGACCTGGCCTATGTCATCTTTACGTCCGGGTCGACCGGCCGACCCAAAGGCGTCGGTATCACGCATCGGGCGATCGTCAACCAGACCGCGTTCATCACCGCGGAGTATCAGCTGAACCACACCGACGTGTACCTGCAAGTGGTGCCCTCGACGTTCGACGCCTCGCTCATGGGCTACTTCGCGCCGCTCGGTGTCGGCGCGCACCTGGTCATCGCCTCGGCCGAAGGGCGTCGTGACCCGGTCTATCTCGCGGAAACCATTGCGCGGCAACAGGTGACGGTGATAACCACCGTACCGGCGATGCTCCAGGCGCTACTCGAGGCGGCCCCGGCCCAGGCCCTATCGACGCTGCGCGCGGTATGGGTGGGCGGTGAGCCGCTACCGGAGGCGACCATCACCCGGTTCACCGCAGCGACTTCGGCGCGACTGCACAATCTGTACGGGCCTACCGAGGCCACCGTATCGATCACCGCCGCCGACGTGACCGATATCCGCGACGGTGGGGCGCCGATCGGACGTCCACACTGGAATAGTTCGGCACTGGTGCTCGACGAGCGATTACACGAGGTCCCGCCGGGCACTCCCGGTGAGCTGTACGTGGCGGGAACGCAGCTGGCCCGCGGGTATATCGGTGAGAACGCCCGCACCGCAGAGCGTTTCGTCGCCGATCCGTACGGTCCCGCGGGCACGAGAATGTACCGTACCGGCGATCTCGTCGTCCGGACCGCAGACGGTGATCTGAAGTACCTGGGGCGCACAGACTTCCAACTGAAGCTGCGCGGGCAGCGCATCGAGCCGGGCGAGGTCGAAGCGGCCCTGTGCGCACACCCCGCGGTTATGAGCGCGGTCGTGGTCGTGCGCGCCGAGCGACTGGTCGGGTATCTGCGCACCGCGTCCGGGACGATCGTGGACCTCGCGGAGGTGCTGACGACCGCGCGGAAGAGCCTGCCGGACTTCATGGTTCCCGCGCATCTGACGGTGCTCGACGAATTCCCGCTCGGCCCGACCGGAAAGGTGAATCGCGCGGCACTGCCCGATCCGCAGCTTCCGGTCCGCGAGTACCGCGCCCCGCGAACAGCCGAGGAACATCTCGTCGCCGACATATTCGCCGCCGTGCTCGGCGTTGAGAGAGTCGGCCGGGACGATGATTTCTTCGCCCTGGGCGGGACGTCCCTCTCGGCGATCCGGTGCCGGGCGGCCCTGGCGCAGCGGCTCGATTCCCCTGTCTCACTGCGGCATCTGTTCACCTACCCTGTAGTCAGCGAGCTGGCCGCAGCGCTGCGCGGTGAGATGCCCTCGGCGGCAACGGAACCGGACCTGCGAGTAGATGCGATTCTGGACGCGGATATCAACACCGCCCACAGCGCACCGCCGCGCCCGGGTGATCCCGAGTCGATACTGCTGACCGGTGCGACCGGATTCCTGGGCGCTTTTCTGCTGCGCGAACTGCTCGAACAAACGCAAGCAACCATCTACTGCCTGGTCCGAGCGGCCGACGCCGACACCGCTCATGCCCGCATCCTCGCGAACGCCCGGCGCTATCGGATCGATCTGGCCGTACACGCCACCCGAATCGTTGCCGTGCCAGGCGATCTCGCCCAGCCGCGACTAGGACTGACCCAAGACCGCTTCGACGATCTGTCCCGGCGAATGGACGTGATTTACCACAACGGCGCACAGGTGAACCACCTCGAACCGTATTCCCGAATGCGTGCCGCGAATGTCGCGGGCACCGCCGAGGTGCTCCGCTTGGCCGCGCAAGACAGGGTTAAACCCGTTCACTATGTGTCCACCGGTTCCATCCCCGATGGTCCGCCACCCACCTCCGGCCCGATGCCCGGTGTGCCCGGCTACGTCCTGACCAAGTGGATCGGCGAAGAACTGGTCCGCACCGGCGCGCAACGCGGCATTCCCACCACGATCTACCGCCCCGGCCTGATCACCGGCGATTCCCGCACCGGTGCGACCGCGACCGACGACGCCTGGTGGACGATGCTGCGCGCCATGCTGCTCCTCGGACAGGCTCCGGACCTGGGTGCCGGTGCGGTCGAGATGGTTCCGGTCGATCACGTCGCCGCGGCCATCGTGCGGTCCCTGCGGCGACCGCACGCCGTGACAACTCCCATCGAACTGACCCCGCGCAGCGCGGTCTCGGTGCGGATGATCATGGATGAGGTGCGACGGCGTGGCTACCGCATGCGGATGGTCGACCCGGCCTGCTTCGGTGAAGCCCTGACCGATATCGCCGAACGCCGTGCCGCCGCAGGGGATGAGACCCTCTCACGCGCAGCGGCTTTGAGCATCAACTACACCGCCCCGCCGCATCCCCACACCGACCACCTCCCGGGCCGCACCGATATCGCTTGCCCCCCAGTCGATTCCCACACCCTGGCCCGCTACTTCGACTTCCTGATCGACGTCGGCTTCTTCCCGCACCCCTCCGCCGAACCACTGCGCCCGACATCGGACCCGGAAACTCCCGAGCAGGTCACCGAGGAAGCCTGCTGATCACCGGTGGTCACTCCGCCGAGACCACCGTGCCCTGGTGATAGAGGATCGTCCAATCATTCGCGCCGCGTTGCCAGACGGTCAGGCGACGGGTCACCCGGTCCTGCTGTCGCAGCGTGTAGGTGAGCAGATAGGTATCCGAGGCGATCTCGCGTAGTTGGAATTCGCTCGCCTGCCACGACTCGTCCGGCTGAGGTTCCCGCTCGGCGGCGAGCCGCCGCTGTTCGAGGGTGGCCCACACGAACTCCCGGCTATACCGCTGTCCCGAGGCCCCGGTCTCCCAGAAGTCCGGTGCCGTGGACCGCTCGAAGTCTTCGCGTGAGGTCCCGAATTCGGGATGGTGGAAGATCGGCTCGCGCCGTTCCAGCTCGGCGAGCACGTCATGCAGGTGGGCGGCGGTGCGCCGATCGGGTTCCGATGTCGGGAGTTCCACGACGACCATCTTGCCAACCGTCTTGCCCTATCGCGGACCAGCGCCGCAGCGGAATTCCCACGCGACCGCGGCCGATGAGGGGTTATGAGTCCGCGCCAAACCAGCGCGCCCGCCCTGTCGAATTCACCAGGTGGGCATAGTCGAAGAAGCACCCCGGTCCTTCCGGGTACTGGTCCTGCCTGGCGGACAGGTGAGCAGTCGAGCGCCGAGCCGGTGCTGGCAACTCGCTCGCGTGCGCACCGCCCTGCTAACCCGCGGTCTGCGACGTCGGCTCGGCCCCGACTTCGTGGTCGAGCCGGTCCAATATCGGTATCGCGGGTGGAACGCGCCCGATCTCGACCCGGTCACCGATGCCGATCGAGCGCTGTCCGCAGTGCCCGCGTCATCGGGTCCGATCATCCTGGTCGGTCACTCGATGGGTGGGCGGGTCGCCGCCCACGTCGCCGCGAGGCACACCATCGCGGGCATCGTCGCCCTCGCCCCCTGGTGGCCGAATGATGACGCCGCCCTGATTCCCGCCGCCACCCGACTCCGTGTACTCCACGGCATCGATGACAGTTGGACCGATCCCGAATCCTCCCGCCGCCAAACGGTTTCCGCCCGCGACCGCGGCGTGGACGCCGAATGGTCCGCCCTCACCCGAGCGGGCCACTTCATGGTGCGCCGCTGGCGCGTATGGCACACCCGCACAACCCAACTCGTCCTCGATGTGGCCGAACGCGTTCCAGCCGCTCGCGGAGAACGGTAAGCACCTCGCCCCGCGTATCCGCACGCGGCTATTGACTAATTGGGCGACCAATATAATAGTGATTTGAGTCATACCGGAAGCGAATCCGGTTGTCGGAGAGTGCAGTCCGTTTGGAGGACCTCATGACAGACCTTCGTGCGTCCAATGGGCTCGAGCCGGGGCAGGCGCGGTCGCCGGGGCCGTCGGTGCAGGGCCTGCTGTCGACCGATTCCCGGGAGGTGCCGCCGCCGCTATTGGAGGAGCACTACGAATATCTGGGGTCGGAGGATATCGACAAGGAGCGCTACCTCAGTGCCGACTTCCATCGCCGCGAGGTGGAGAAGCTCTGGAAGAAGGTGTGGCAGTTGGCGTGCCGGGAGGAGGACATCCCCGAGCCGGGGGACTTCATCGTTTACGACATCGCCGATATCTCACTGATCGTGTTGCGCGACAAGGCAGGTGCGATCCGGGCGTATCACAACGCGTGCCTGCATCGCGGTACCCGGCTGTGCGAGGACACCGGCCACGTGGGCCAGTTGCGTTGCCCTTTCCACGGATTCACCTGGAGTCTCGAGGGCGCGCTGACCGATGTGCCGTCTCGATGGGACTTCCCGCATATCGAGGATGCGGCATTCACGTTGCCGCAGGCGAGAACCGGAGTGTGGGCCGGATACGTCTTCGTCAACGTCGATCCCGCGGCCCCGGCGCTGGCGGACTACCTCGGTGATGTCGACAAGCACCTGTCGTACTTCGCCCTGGAGGAACGGTTCAAGGCGGTGCACGTCGCCAAGGTGATCGACTGCAATTGGAAGGTCGCGCTGGAGGCGTTCATCGAGTCCTACCATGTGATCTCCACGCATCCGCAGCTGCTGGAATACCTGGGGGACAGCAATACCCAGTACGACGTCTATCGGGGCCGGGACGGGCTGCCGGGGTTCAATCGCATGATCACCCCGCAGGCCACCAGCAGCCCGCAGCTGGGCGAACCGCTGGAACCGCAGGACGTGCTCGACGCGATGTTCCGGGACTTCTATCCCGAAGGTGTCGGCGTCATCAAGGTGCCCGAGGGGCAGGACGCGCGGCCGGTGGTGGCCGAGGCGCTGCGGCAACGGCTGATGGCGCAGTCCGGAGCCGATCTATCGGACACCAGCGACTCCGAGATCGTCGATGCCATCGAGTATTTCGTCTTCCCGAATATGGCGCCCTGGGCCGGCATCGGCGCACCGCTGACCTACCGGTTCCGCCCCTACGGCAATAGTCCGGACCGCTGCGTTTTCGACATCATGCTGCTGGTCGCGCTACCACCGGGGGTGCCCAAGCCCAAGGCCGGTCCGATTCACTGGCTGGGTCCGGAGGAGGACTTCAGCGCCGCACCCGAATTGGGCGGGCTGGCTTCGGTTTTCAATCAGGATCTGTCGAATCTGCCGCGCGTGCAGCGCGGTCTCGCGGCCATGACCAAACCCGGTGTGACGCTGGCGAACTATCAAGAAGTCCGGATTCGGCAGTTCCATCAGGACCTGGACGCCTACCTGGGCGACTAGCCCGCGAACCGGATGCAGAATAATCGGACTGTGACTCAGAGCAGGCAAGCCAAGGTCGGCCCGGGCCGACCGGCGGGGATCGACAGCGTCGAGACTCGGCAGCGAGTGGTCGACGCCGCGATCCGGTGCTTCGCTCAGCACGGGTACGGTCCCGCCACCAACAGCGTCATCGCCGGTATGGCCGGGGTGACCGCCGGTGCGGTGTACTACCACTTCGGCGCCAAGAGCAAATTGTTCGAGGCGGTGTGCGTGGATGTGTACGGGCGCATTCAGGAGCGCGCCGCGGTGGCGATCGGTCCGGCGCTGTCGGTGCGGGGGCTGTTGCAGGCCCTGCTCGCGGTGTCGATGCGGATCAATCACGAATTCCCGGAGCTGGCCGGATTCGTCGCGACCGCGCCGATCGACGCGCGCCGCCATCCGGAGCTGACCGAGGCCTTCGCCTCGGTCAGCGGTGGAATGGTGCAGGGTTTGGCCGAAGCGGTGCAGCGTGGTCAGGAGGCCGGATTGATTCCGGCGGAACTGGATTCGGTGCAGGTGGCGCGGCTGATTCTCGCGGTGGTCGACGGGTTCGCCCATGCGGCGGCGGCGAACGATCCGATCGAGATGGATGTGCTCGACAAGCTGTTCGAGCGACTACTGCTGGACACGACCGAATAGCAACCGGTTACGACGGGGCAGGCGCGCCTGCCCCGTCGACGGGTTACGCGGGATGCGCGACCCGGGGAGTGAAGGTGCCGTGGAAGGTGAGCGGCATATGGTGGCGCAGACGACCCCGATACACCGGTCCGGCCTCCGGATCTCGGGCATCGAGCACCAGCATGGCGGCCGGATCACCGAATCGGTTCTGCGTCACCGCCAGCAGCCAGCCGTCGTCCTCGGCGGCGGCGTCGGGCCGAGGCACGAAGATCGGTTCGTGGGCGAAGGTGTCCTCGGGCAACCGGTGTAGAGACTCCTTGCCGTTCTCATTGTCTATCTTGGCGATCGCGTTCGGATAGGCGGTGCCGTCGGCACTCGCCGCGAGGTAGACGAACCGATTCCGGCGGCTGGTGTACGCCCGGTTGTAGCCGGGGAAATCGCCGGTGAGGTCGGAGACGTTCTCGTGGATGACCCGATCGGTCGGCGTGATGCGCAACCGGGTGAGCTTGCCGCCGTACGGTGAACCCTCCTGCGCCAGGCCGTCCTGGACATTGCTGAGCTGACCGTTGAGCTGTTCCCAGCTCGCCTCGTAATTGACCAGCTCCACAACCGTATCCGCGCCGTCCTCATAGGTATTGGCCAGGTGCAGATGCATGAGGGGATCGGTGTGCAGAATGCGGGGTCGGCCGCCGTCGCGGGGAACCAGGCCGATCATGGTGCCGCGGCGCGCGTCGTAGTCGATGGCGTCGATGAAATTGCGCAGCGCGAATCCGGCCCCGAGAAATTTGCCGATCGGGAAGACCAGCGGGGCGATCACGAACACCAGATGCCGATCGGTCAGGCCCATATCGTGATTGAACATGGGCGAGGGCAGATCCAGGCGGCCCATACCACTGAGCCGTCCCGCCCGGTCCACGCGATAGCAGGCCAGTCCGGGACGCGGGAACATGGCGAGCCCGAAGTTGAACATCTCGCCGGTTCGGTTGTCCCACTTGGGATGTGCCGAGAACGCGCCTATCCATTTGAGACCGCCGTCGAAATCGTGCACGCCGACCGTCTCGAGGGTGTCGGGGTCGAGTTCGGTGGGCCGCCCGCCTTCCCACAGCGCCAGGAGCTTGCCCGCGTGCATGGTGACGCTGGTGTTGGCCACATTGGCGGGAAATTGCAGGGCATTGGTGAGCAGGCCACCCGGGCGCATGGTGCCCAGCGCGCGATAGGGCGCGCCGCCGGAGCCGAGGGAGTTGCGATAGTGCTTGGTGCGGACGAACCGATTGCGGAAGCGCATGGTGCCGTCGCTGATCGCGTACATGGACAGCATGCCGTCACCGTCGAACAGGTGCCCGAGCGCCTGCCCGCCGGCTTCCATTTTGCCGGGGCCGTTGCGGTACATGGTGCCTCGCAACCCCTCGGGTAGCGCTCCCTCGAATTCGTCGACGGTGTAGTCGAATTCGTCGTACAGCGGAATGTAATCGCGTGCGGGCAGGGTGCCGGGATCGGACATGGCCATCTCCTCAGAGGGTGCGGGCGGCTGCCGGGCGCACGCGCAGGGTGCAGGACAGGCCGGGCAGGTGGGGATCGAATTCGAGGGGCATGGCCGAGTCGGCGTCGAATACCCGCTCGCACGCGGCTTTACATCCCATCAGGCAGGAATTGCGTTGTGCCGCGGGTGCAGAGACCGAGGTGTGCATGGCGCATTCGGGGATCTCGTAGACCAGGGTGCCGTCGGATTCGATGCCGGTGCGGTGAATCGGACCAACCAGAAACGTCGCGACGCTCACGCCGACGTCCATGACCGGCGGGCGCATGCCCTTGGGAACCATTCGAACCGCCTCGAACGCGGGCAGCACGCGTCGCAGCCAGCGGCGCAGGCGCAGCGATATCGCGTCCGCGACCAGTTCGGTGACCTGCTCCGCGGGCAGCTGTTCGGTCAATGCGGTTGTGGTCCATTCGAGTTCGCGGACGAACTGGCCGTAGCGGCGCTTCCAGGCCCAGCGCGGCGATTCGAACAGGCGATTGCCGGTTCGCTTGGATACGATCGCCGCCCATCCTTCGTCGACGGCGGCCCGGTCCTCGGCGGTCACCCGCAGCACGGGCAGCAGTACCGCCTCGGGGACATCCCCGACACGGGCGAGCATGGATCGCAGCACCCATTCGTCACGAAAGGCGGTCAGAGTTCCGGATCGATTGTGGTTGTTCATTTTTCACCTCTCAGGGGATGTCGACCTTGGCCGCCTTCCAGCGGCCGTCGACCTGGCGCATGGTCATGGCGATCCGGCTGCGATCCACGCGTGGATCGGGCATCTCGGTATTGGTGACGGTCTGGTCCACGAACAGCAGCACCACCACCTCGTCGGTGGAGGCGGATTGGACCGCCGATTGCAGCACCACGCCGTGGCCGGTGGCCTTGTGATCGATCAGCAGCTGACGCAGTTGTGCGCTGGATTTGGTGTAGGTATCGCGGAAGTCGCCGGTCGAACCATCCAGCACCGCTTGGAAATTGGCGTCGAGGTTGGCGGTGTCCACCGAGGTGAGGGTGACCGCGTAGCTGGTGGCGGCGCGCTGCGCCGCCTCGCCCGCCGCGTCCACAGCTCGGACCCGGTGGTACTGCCAGCCCAGATAGACTGTCGCACCGGTCAATCCGATGATCAGCAACGCGAGCGCGGTGGGCAGCGCGCGCCGGATGGCGGTGCGCGGTCGGCCGGAAATGCGCGGTAGCCGGGAAATACGCGGTACAGCTCTCCGCGCGGACGTCGGCGTGGTCGCGGGGTGCGGATCGCCGGAGGAGGGGGTCGACTCGGCGACATCGCCTTCGGTCGGGTCCGCATCGGCCGATTCCGTTGCGGTGGTCTCACTTTCGCTGATCGTGCCCGCGGTGTCGTCGTCGATGACCTTGCCGGTGGTGGTGCTCATGGATCTCCTCGGGTGGAGCTAGTTGCCGCCCCGTCGTGTCGGCTCGGATTCGGGTGGCATGACGGGGCCGCCGTAGGGCAGCGGAATGGTGTGCGGCCCCTGGGGTGTGGGATCGGTGCGGCGCATGGGGTCATAACCCGGTGGTGGTGCGGCCGTGTCGTCGCCGGGCGGGCGGGGCGCGTTGCGCGCGCCCCGGATGAGCATGGCGGGAGCGGAATCGGGGCAGTACGTGTACATGTACGGCTCGGGATAGTTCGGCGCGAAGGGGACGTCGCGGGGATGCGGGTAATCGCAGTAGTGCCGGAAGTAGATATTGGCGACCGCCCAGACACCGCCGTCGTGCATGACCGAGGCGACCGCGTCGAGCACCGATCCGCGGTCCTTGCGCAGCAATTGGGTCAGCGCGGGCACCCGCACATACGACAGCTGCGCCACGGTGGCCAGATTGCCGAGCAACTGCACCATGGTGGGGGAGTTGTCCGCGATCACGGTATCCATGGCCCGCAGCGCCTGCGGGGTGATGTCGAGCAGCTGCCGAAATCCGGCGTCGGAGGCACCGATCCCATTCAGTGTGGCGGTGAGATCGGTTGTGGTGGCACGCAATCCGTCCGCGCTCTGGTTCACCAGCTCGAATACCGGTCGGCTGCTGCGCAACAGGGTCATGGCCTGCGGGAGCACCCCGTCCAGGGTCGAGATCAGCAATTCGGTGCCCGAGAACAGATCTCGCAGTTTGTCCGGTCCCTGCGGTCCCACACCCAATTCGTCGACGATGGCGCGCAGCTCGGCCGGATCGGTCTGCGCCAGCACCCCGTCGACATTGCCCAGTACCCGCCACAGCGGTACCGGGATGGTGGTGCGGTCCTGGGGGATCACGCTGCCCTCGCTCAGCATCGGGCCGAACATCGAGGTGGGTGCGAAGTCCAGATACTGTTCTCCGGCCGGGGACAGCCCGGAGACGCGCACCGCGGTGCCGTCGCGGGGAATGCGCACCGATCCGTCGATTCGCGCCACCGCCCGGACCCCGGTGGCGGTGAGCTCGACCGAACGCACCCGCCCGATGGGCACCCCACGCAGGGTGACGTCCTGCCCCGCGAGCAGGCCGCCGGACTCGGAAAGCTCGACCCGCACGGTGATTTCGGTGGCGAAGGGATCACTCCGGAGTGCGCCGAACAGGATGTAGCAGCCCGCGACCGCGAGCAATGCCACCTGGGCCAGCGCGGAGAGCGCCAGCCGATGCGCGGTAGCCGCGCGGGCGGTGCCGACGAGCACGCGAGCGGGTGATTCGAGCACGGTCATCGGCCGGGTCCCAGCACGCGTGCGCCCAACTGCGTCAGCACGAAGGTGAGCGAACCGATGAGGTTCTGCCAATCGGCGGGTTCGGGTGCGCGGAACGCCGGATCGGCCAGATGCGCCGGATCATCGACCGGACCCAGCACCACCTGCCGCAGCTCCACATCGGCGTGAGCGGCATTGGCGCTGAAGAACTTCAACGTGGGCGGCAGCACACGCAGCAGGTTGGCCAGGGTCACGCGTGGATCGACGGCGGATTCGTTGAAAGCGCGCGCCAGAACGTTCATATCGTGAATGACGCTTCGGGTATCGGTGCCCTGGATCGAGGGGAACCGTTCGAGTTGGCGGGTGATGGCGGCGAGCCGATCGGCGACGCCGACGATCTGCGAGGTATTCCCCGCGATGACCGACAGCGCCGGCGCCGCGGACCGCAGTATGTCGTCGATCGCGGTGCGGCGCGCGCCCAAGGCATCGGCCAGATCCGCGGTTCGGATCAGCGCGCCACGAATGTCTTCCGAGCGAGTTGCCAAGGTGGCCAGAAGATCCCGGGAATCGTGGATGAGCGCGGTGAGGCGATTCCCGCCGTCGCCCATCGCATCGCCCATACCGTTGAGCACCCGGGTCAGATTGCGGATCACCCCGCCGTTGACCAGCAGGGTGGTCGAGGCCAGGACGTCCTCGACGGTCGCGGCGGCCCGGGTGGCGGCCAATTCGATGGTGTCCCCGTCCCGCAGGGTCGCTCCGGAGTCGCCGCCCGCGGGCGGCACCAGGGAGACAAACAGATCGCCCAGCGGTGTGGCGGAACGCAATTCGGCGCGGGTGCCGGTGGGCAACCGCACCGAGTTCAGTACCCGCAGGGTCACCACGGCGGTGTAGTCCTGCGCGCGCATGGATTCGACCTCGCCCACATCGGCTCCGCCGACCCGCACCTTCGCCCGGCTGGGCAGATTCAGGGCATTGGAGAACACCGCGCGCAGGTGATAGCCCGGGCCGCTGAGTCCGGGTGCGGGCAGCGGCAGATCTTCCACCGTCACCGCGCATCCGGTGAGCAGGGCCAGCGCGCACAGCAGCGGGGCCAGCGGGTGCGGTCGCCGCGTCATCGGTTCATCCTCGTCATGGCCTCGAGTACCGAGGTGATCCCGAAGTCCGGTCCCATATCGGTGACATTGCCGGTGCTGCAACCCAATTGGCGGAGCCCGAGGATATTGCAGACCTCTTTGGTCATGGAACTGTCGAAGAACACCGAATCGAAATGCGCCCCGACGCGCAGATATCCGTTGCGCTGATCGATGGCGTCGACCACGTTGTCCACCGCCAGCGGTGCCACATCGAACACCTCGGCGAGTTCGCGCCGGTAGTCCACCAGTGCGCGGGTGAAGTCGGTGCTGCTGCGCACGGTGGCCGCCAGATCCGCGCGGTGATCGGTGAGCAGGTCGGTGATCCGGTTCAGCACCTCGTTGAGCCGATGCCCGGTTTCGCCCTGTCCGAGTTGTTCCTGTCGCAGCAGATCGCCGAGTTGACTTACGCCCGAACCGAATTCGTGCAACGTCTGCTGATTGCGGGCGGCCGCGTCGGTGAGGGCGCTGAGGTTGGTGACAATGGTGGACAGTGACTCGCGGGTGGTCGCGCCGCCGTCGGCACCGGTGCGCAGCGCCTCGGCGAGCGCCGACAGCGCGGTGCGCAGTGGTTCGCCACCGGCGGTGGCGATCGCGGCGGTGGAATCGAGCACATCGGCCATCGGGCCGCCGCCCTTACCGTCTCCGCGCAGCGAATTGCCGAGCTTGTCCACCATTTTCAGCACCCGATCGAATTCGATCGGCGTCTTGGTGCGGTTCAGCCCGAGTACCGATCCGTCGGCGAGGGTCGCGCCGCCGGTGTACGCCGGGATCAGTTCCACATGCCGGTCGGTGAGAATCGAGGTGCCGACCGTGACCGCCTGCACGGTGTCGGGAATCCGGACCCCGGCATCGACGTGCAGGATCACCTCAACGTAATCGCCTCTGTTGGTGATCTTTTCGACCGTCCCCACCGGCATGCCGAGTACGGCGACGGCATTGCCCCGGTACAGGCCGATGGCGTTGTCGAATTGCGCGACGATCGTGGTGCCGCGAGCGCCGCCGGGCAGCATGCGGTAGCCGCCGACGGCGACCGCGAGCAGCACCGCCACGATCAGGATCAGGCGCAGGGGATGTCGGGTCATCGGCAATCCTTGAAGTACTCGAAATGCTCGGGCAGTCCGGACCGCTGGGCATCGGCGCTGATCGCGCACATCCAGGAATCCATCATCAGCCCGCCGGGCAGCAGGAAGTCCAGGAACGGGCCGGTACCGGTGGCATTGGCGAGGTTGCGGACCGCGATCGGCATGGCCTGGAACATATTGCGCAGCAGGGCATCATGGTCGCCGACCATGGACGTCATGACCCGGATATCGCCGAGCAGACGGTCGATATCGGTGCGATCGCCGACCGAGATATCGCGAGCCGTGCCGACCAGTGCGGTGGCGGCGTCGAGCAGTCGCACCATGCTGTCGCGCCGGGTCACCACCTCGCGCAGCAGGTTTCGGCCCTGGGTGATCAGCTCGGACAGATCCGATTGCTGATCGTGCAGAATGGTGGTCACCTGCGCGGTATTGCGCAGCAGCGCGCCGATCTGATCGCGGCGGTCTGAGATCATCCGCGCGAGATCGCGCACGTTGGCCAGTGCGTCGGGCAGCACCGAGGGCAGATCGCGCAGCTGAGCCGACAGCAATTGCATGGACCGGGCGAATTTGTCGGCGTCGACCTGTTCGAACGTACCGGTCGAATCCTGGAGCAGCTTTTGCAGGTCGTAGGGAACCGTGGTGTGCGCCAAGGTGATCCGGTGATCCGGCAGTGCGCCCGAGCCTCCCGGTGCCAGGGCGATCGAGCGTGCGCCGAGCACCGTGGTGAGCATGATGGCCGCCCGGGTGTCCGCGCCCAGGGCCACATCGCTGTGGATCTTCATGCGAATCACCACCCGATCCCCGCTCAGCGCGGTGGCGGCCACGGTGCCGACCGGCACCCCGGCGACGGTGACCTGATCACCGGCCCGGATCCCCGCTGCCTGACCGAATTCGCCCGTGTATTCGACCTGTCCGATATGGAGTTCGGTCACCAGGGTGGTCGCGGCGACCGCCACGACGAGCACCAGCAGCGACAGGATTCCGAGCCGGGTCCGGCTGTACGACTCCAGGGTTCGGCCACGAAAGGTGCTGAAAGAGAACCGCATTGCTTATCACCTGCACATTGCCGAGTACTTGCGGTGCCCGCCGGGTGTCGCGC
Organism: Nocardia sp. NPDC058058; assembly: GCF_042885355.1. NCBI lineage: Bacteria > Bacillati > Actinomycetota > Actinomycetes > Mycobacteriales > Nocardiaceae > Nocardia > Nocardia sp. NPDC058058. Next base: position 41,359 of record NZ_JBHVSA010000003.1, read on the forward strand.
TGTCGACGATCGCAGGCACCACCGGGCTCAATAGATCGAGAATGGTGAAATTGAAATCGCACGCCTGCGCGCTCATCGCGGTGCTGTCGCCGGTAATGCGGGCCAGCCCCTTGAATACCGCGGGCAGATTCGCGCCCAGCGTGGCGACCCCGCCGGGATTGCCGGTCAGCGTGGCCAGGAATCCCGGTTGCCGGGCCAGCAGTTCGTCCAGATCCGGTGCGGCGCCGGTCAATACGGCCGCGAGTCGGCCCGCAACGCGGGAGATGTCACCGACCGAGGACACCAACTCATCGCGGTGGCTCGCCAGACCGTCGATCACGGTGCGCACCTGGGCGAGGGTGGTCTGCAATCGGTCGCCCTGTGCGGCGATATCGCCGACGACACTGTTCAGGCTGACGATCACTCGGCCCAGCAGCTCATCGGGCCCGGCCACGGTCTGCGCCAGCCGCGAGGTCTCGGTGATCAGGGTGACCGTGGCCTGGGTATCGCCCTGCATGGCTTGGATGAGTGCGGTGGACAGATTGCCGCGGTCATCGGGGTTCAACAGGGTGAACAGCGGTTCGAAACCGTTGAGCAGATTGGTGATATCGAAGGACGGTTCGGTGTGCTCCACCAGAATGGTGCTGCCGTCGGCAAGCCTGCCGGGCTGCCCGAAGTCGGCCTTGGTCAGTCCGAGATAGCGCTGGCCGACAATATTCTGATAGACGATCGACACTCGGGTATCGCCGTATACGGGCTGATCGCGTTGCACGCGGAAGCGCACCCGTGCCCGCGTCCCGTCCAGATCGACCGCGTCCACCCGCCCCACCCGCACGCCCGCGATCCGCACATCGGATCCGGCGCGCAGCCCCGACGCATCGGTGAAGTACGCGGTATAGGAATCGGTCGGCCCGGTCACACCGTGGCGCAGGGTGCCGAAGATCGTCCACGTGGTGGCGAAGCACACCAGTAGGAAGCTGATCAGCCAGAGCACTTGGCGGGTCACGGTGTGCCCTCCGGAGCCGGGTTGGGCATGAATACCGGTGGTAGCGCGGGTATTTCGAGTGGTCCGAGCAGAATTCGATCGGCGGTGTTCGCCGCCGGCGGCAGCGTCACTCCCGGGGGTGGCACGTAGGCGCGCGCGTCGGGGATGCCGAGGGTGTTCGGAATCGGAGTGGTCTCGGGCGCGGAATCGCAACTGGGGCCCCGCATTTGGCCATACATCGGACAGTCGGCGCGGGTGTAGAGCCGCAGCGGGGTCAGTGACACCACCAGTTTGAAGCTGAAGGCCAGTTTGTCGCCCGTGCGGGTCCACAGCTCGCCGAAGAACTTGTCGATGACATTGTTCAATCGCAGCATGACCGCCGGATACTCGTCCGCGCCGTCGGCGAGGACGCCGACCACCGGCGTCAGCTGGGTGGTGATGTCGATCAGCTGATCGAGATGATGGTCCAGCGCGGTCCCGGTCGTGGCCATCGTATTGTCCGCTCCGAGTAGCAGATTGGTCAGATCCGGGCCGCGTTCGGCGATGGTGCGCATGGGCGCGACCGTGCTGTGCAGGGCGTCCACCAGTTCGGGTGCGGTGTCGCCGAGGGTGCCGATGGCCTGTTCCCAGGTGTGCAGGGTCGCGGGGCCGGTGTCCTCGGTGCTGAGCCGGTTCATCTCCTCGACCAGGCGATTGATCCCGTCGACGGTGGCGGTCAGGGTGGCGCCCTTTCCGGCGGTGGCATCGGCGAGCGTGCGAATCAAGCCCAGCGTGCGGTCGGCCCCGGGACGGCCGATCGCGCCGAGCAATTCGCGCACCCGGGCCAGGGTGGATTGGAAGAGCTGGGTCGGCAGCGTGTGGTCCTCGCCGATTCGGTCTCCGGGGGTCAGCGGTGCGGCCGGGCCATGGTCGACCAATTGCACGGCGGAGACCGCGAACGCGTTGCTGGGCACGATCCGCGCGGTGACGGTGTTCGGAATCCCTGACGCGTACTGCGGTTTCAGATCGATGTGCACGATATTGGGCGCACCAGGTCGCGCCGGGGTGACCGCGTGCACCGCGCCGACCAGCAGCCCGCGGAACTTCACATCCGATTTCTCCGGCAGTCCGTCTCCGACGCTGCTCAGTTCGGCGATGACCGAGACCTTGCGGTCCAGGCTCCCATTGGATTTCGCCAGCAGCAGATGTGTCGATAGCGCGCACACCACCAGGAACAGCACCCCGATGCCGATCAGCGGACCGGTGGACGGGCCGCGCCCGTCGAGTTCGAAATCATTGCCCATGCCTCAGCCCCCGAGCCGTCCACCGGAGTCGATACCCCAGAACGCCATGGTGAGCAGCATGTTCAGCACCGCCATGATGGTGATGCTGGCCCGCATGGCGCGCCCGGCGGCGATGCCGACCCCGCGCGGTCCGCCGGTGGCGTAGAAGCCGTAGTAGCACTGGATGGTCGACATGACCGCTACGAAGGCGCACACCTTGACGACCGCGTACATGATGTCCCGGCCGTTGAGCATGAGCGAGAAGTAGTGCAGGTAAGTGCCTGAGCCCTGTCCGCTGGCCACGTAGACCACGATCTGGCAGACCAGGAAATTCAGCGCCAGACAGGCGACGAACAGGGGCAGGATGGCCAGTGCCGACGCCAGTACCCGAGTGCTCACCAGGTACGGAATCGGCCGAATGGCAACCGATTCCAGGGCATCGATCTCCTCGGAGATGCGCATCGCGCCCAGTTGCGCGGTGCAGCGGCAGCCCGCTTGAATAGCGAAGGCGAGCGCCGCCATCAACGGGGCCAGTTCGCGCACCGCCGCCAGCGAGGTGATGAGACCGGTCGCGGGCCCGAGTCCGAGCAGGTTCAGCGCGTTGTACCCCTCGATGCCGACGATCGCGCCCGCCGCCCCGCCCACGATCAGCACCACCCCGGCGGTGCCACCGCCGACCACTACCGAGCCATTGCCCCAGGTGACATCCGAGAGCGCGCGCATGAACTCACGGGGATAGCGGCGCAGCGTGATCGGGATTCCGGCCAGTGCGCGAAAGAAGAACGCCACCATATGACCCAGCCGGGCGAAATGCCGCCGTCCCGCGCCCGCGCCGAGCAGTAGCGGTCGCAGCGCCAGGGGCGTGTAGGTCGCCGCCATGGTCAGAAACTCGCTTTGGGGAACAGAATCAGGTACATCTGACTCAGCAGCACGTTCACCACCATGAGCAGCAGAATCGATTGCACCACTGCGGCATTGACCGCATTGGCCACTCCCGAGGCCCCATGCCTGGCGTCAAGTCCCTTGTAGCAGGCCACGATCGCCACGATCACCCCGAACAGGGTGGCCTTGATCAGGGTGAGCACCAGATCGGCGACGGTGGCGAAGGACGAGAACGAGGCGGTGTAACTGCCCGGCGTCCCGCCCTGGAGGGTGACGGTGAAGGCGTATCCGGCGAGAAAGCCGATGAAGCAGGTGAATCCGGTCAGTGCTACGGCCACCACCACCGCGGCTGCCAGCCGCGGCACCACCAGCCGCCGGATCACCGATACGCCCATCACCTCCATTGCCGCGATCTCGTCCCGGATGGTGCGCGATCCGAGATCCGCGCTGATGGCGGAGCCGACGGCCGCGGCCATGAGAATGGCCGCCACCAGCGGCGCACCCTGCCGGATCACCGCCAGCCCGTTGGCCGCGCCCGCCATCGATGTCGCGCCGAGTTGTCCGGCCAGCAAACCGAATTGGATCGAGAGCGTCACCGCGATCGGCACCGTGACGAACAGCGTGGGCACCACCGCGGTGCGCGCCATGAACCCGGCCTGTTCCACGAATTCGCCGAAGGGGAAGCGCCGCCGCACGATATCGGTGACCAGGTATTGGCCCGCGCGTACGCCGAGGACGAATTGTCCACCGACGGTACGCAATGCGGCCAGTGGATGGCGTTCGGCATAGCCCCGGGTCCACCGGGCCACCTCCGCGCGGGCGGAGGGCGCGCCGCCCGGTGGCGCGGATCTGACTGCTGTCATCGGAGTCCTATCGGGTGGCCGCGGCCGAGACCGACCGATCCGCCGGGGGAGTGCCCGCCGGATCGAATATCAGGGACAGCCGCTCGAGCCCGCGCAGCATGAAGCTCGGGGTGTAGGTGAAATCGTTGTCCGGTGCGAAGCGGACCGATCCGAATCGAATCGCCAATTCCTCCAGCATGATTCGGCTCTCCAGCCGGGCCAGCGGGGCGCCCAGGCAGGCGTGTATGCCCGCGCCGAACGCGAGATGGGATTTCGCGTCCGCGCGTTCGGGATCGAAGTCCCCGGGCCGCTCGAACGCGCTCTCGTCGCGATTGGCCGAACCGAAGACCAGCACCACGAGCTGTCCGGCGGGAATCGTCTGACCGCCGAGGACGGTCTCGGACTTGGTGATTCGGAACATGCTCTGCACCGGGGCCAGAAAGCGCAGACCCTCTTCGATCATGAGCCCGCTGCGCTCGGTGGTGTCCGCGCGCAACCAATCCCACCAATGCGGGGCCGTCGCGATCTGTTCGAGAATGCCGGTGAGCAGTTTGGTGGTGGTCTCGTTCCCGGCGATCAGCAACTGTTGAATGATGCTCAAACACGCTGCGGTGCTGAGTGGTTCGTCTCCGTCAGCGCTGTGCGCGGCCACCAACCCGGTGAGCAGGTCTGCGCGCGGATGGCTGCGGCGGTCGTCGAGTTCGGCGGCGAAGTAGCGCTGATACTCGAGCATGCTCCGGGCCTGCTCCAGGCGTCCGGACGTGTCGAGCTCGGCTCCGACGGTCGCGGTGAACTGATCGGACCAGCGCTTGAAATCGTCGATCCGTTCCCCGGGCACATTGAGCACCTGCGCGATCACTCGCAGCGGGAAGGTGGAGGCGATGGTTCGCACGAATTCCACCGGGCTGCTTGCGGTCAGCTCGTTCGCCAGGGTGTGGGCGAGCTCGCGGATCTGTGGCTCGAGCTGTGCGATGAGCCGGGGCGTGAACGCCTTGGCCAGCATGCGGCGGTAGTAATGATGTTCCGGCGGATCGGCGGTGAGCAGTGTCGGTACCGGCGGCCACCCCTGCGCCTCGATCTCGGCCACCTGCTCCTTGATCTCGTCGGGCGCCGGCAACTGCGGTAGACCGAAGTTGGAGGAGAACACCGCGTGATCGGCGAGGGCCTTGGCCACCAGTTCGCGCGAGGTGACGAACCACATGCCGCGTGCGGCGACGAAATGCACCGGCGCGTGCTCGCGCAGGGCGCGATGCCAGGGGTAAGGGCATTGCAGCGCATCGGGATTCAGGGGATCGAACTCGGCTACCGGATGGGATGAGGTCTCGGTCAAAGCCGCCTCCAGCCTGTCTTGACTAATTATCTGGCCAATATAATAGTGAGGTGGGTCATAGGCAAGGGGTGGTCGCGACGCCGAACGCCCGGAACGAAGGACGAATATGCCGAGAGCCCTGGTAACCGGAGCGGGAAACGGCATCGGCCGTGCCATCGCACGACAGTTGGCGGACAACGGATTCGAGGTCGCCGCGGTCGATATCGACGGTGCGGCCGCCGAATCCACGGCAGCCGATGTCGGCGGAACGGCGTACGGCTGCGATGTCGCCGATGAGCGAGCCGTCGCCGCGCTGGCCGAATCGGTGGGAGCACTGGACGTGGTGGTCAGCAACGCCGGCATCTGGCGTTCGAAATCGCTCGCCGACAGCACCCTGGCCGAGGTCGAGGATGTGCTGCGCACCAATGTCGTCGGCAGCTGGTTGATCGCCCGTGCGCTGACGCCCAACTTTCCCGAAACCGGTGGCGCGATAGTCAATCTCACCTCGACGCTGGCCGAGATGCCCGGCGTCGGGCGGGGGATCTACCCGGCCTCCAAGGCGGCGATCGTGGCGCTGACCAAACAGCTGGCCAGCGAGTACGCCCCGCGCCGGATTCGGGTGAACGCGGTGGGGCCGGGTCTGGTCCTGACCGAGGGCACGCGCGGTGAATTCGCCGACCCGGGCCTGGCGCGCGCGATAGGGGAGTCCATGCCGCTCGGGCGACTCGGCGAACCGTCCGATATCGCCGCGGCCGTTGGCTTTCTGGCCTCACCGGCGGCGGGGTACATCACCGGGCAGGTGCTGTTCGTCGATGGCGGCTGGACGGTCAACGGATCGGCGTTCATCGGTCTGGCGGTACAGGACTACTTCCGGCAGCCGGTCCAATAGTCCACCGCGCCATCGGGTCTGGACATGCGGATGTGACCCGTGCTACTAAATAATTATCGGACCAACTAATAGATGGGACCGCCGTGCCGGACACCGCATCTCCCGCCGATATCAGCGCCGAAGCGCTCATCGACATCTTCACCAAAGCCACTCGAATCAAGCTGTGCGATGAGAAGTTCCGGGCACTTGTGCTGGCCGGACAGGTCAGCGCGCAGTACTACTCACCGCGCGGCCAGGAAATCGTCTCCGCCTCGATCGGCGCGCTGCTGCACCGGGACGACTACGCCGTGACGACCTATCGCGGACTGCACGACCAGCTCGCCAAAGGTGTTCCGCTGCGCGAACTCTGGGCCGAATTCATGGGTAAGGCCACCGGAACCTGCAAGGGCAAGGGCGGTCCCATGCACATTACCCACCCGGCCTCGGGGCTGATGGTCACCACCGGCATCGTGGGCGGCGGATTGCCGATCGCCACCGGGCTGGCGCTGGCCGCGCAACTGCGCGGCAGCGATCAGGTGACAGTGGTGAACTTCGGTGACGGGGCGAGCAATATCGGGGCCTTCCACGAAGCCTGCAATCTGGCCGGAATCTGGCGGCTGCCGGTCGTATTCTGTTGCCACAACAATCTTTACGCCGAGCACACCGCGTACGAGGACGGCACGAGCGTCGCGCGCATCGCCGACCGGGCCGCCTCCTACAACTTCCCGGGGGTGCGGGTGGACGGCAACGATCCGATCGCGATGTATCAGGCGGCACGCACCGCGATCGACCGGGCGCGCGCCGGGGACGGCCCAACCCTGCTCGAGGCCATGACATTCCGATTCCACGGACATCAGATGTCCGATCAGAACGAGTACATGAAACCCGGGGAGCTGGCCGCCGCGCGGGCCGCCGATCCGGTGCTCGCATTCCGTGAATGGCTGCTGGATCACGGGATCGCAAGTGCCGCAGCGTTATCGGCGATAGAGGCGGAAGAGGCGGAAGCGATCGCGGACGCGGTGCGTTTCGCCACCGAGAGCCCGGTGCCGGATGCGGCCGAGCTCGTCACCGACGTGTACGAGGAGGCGCTGATATGAGCGCGATAACCGTCGAAACCCAGCCCATGACCGGATTTCAGGCGCTGGGTAGCGCATTGGACGACGCGCTCGGGCGCGATCCGTCGGTCTTCCTGCTCGGCGAGGACATCGCCGATCCAGGTGGCGGAGTCTTCATGGTCTCGCGCGGGCTGTCCACCAAATACGGCCGGGATCGGGTGCGCGCCACACCGATCAGCGAACAGGCGATCATGGGGGCGGCCATCGGTGCGGCCGTGGCGGGCATGCGGCCGGTCGCGGAGATCATGCTGATGGACTTCCTCGCCGTGTGCATGGACCAGCTGTCCAATCATGCCGCCAAGCTCCGCTATATGTCGGGCGGGCAGACCACCGTTCCGATCACGGTGCGGTGTGCGGCGGGGGCCGGAATGCAGTTCGGCGCACAGCATTCGGAGATGCTCGAAGCGTGGCTCACCCATATTCCGGGGCTCAAGGTGGTGGTGCCGAGCAATCCCGCCGACGCCAAGGGTCTGCTCACCGCATGCATCGAGGATCCCGATCCGTGCGTGGTCGTCGAGCAGAGTCTGCTGTATTTCGGGCCACCGCAACCCGTTCCGGTTGGACGGCACTATGTACCGCTCGGGGTGGCGGCGACACTGCGACCCGGCAGCGATATCACACTGCTGTCCTACGGCCGCCAGGTGCACGACGCGATGGCCGCGGCGCAGCGTTTGGCCGAGGAAGGGGTGCAGGCCGAGGTCATCGATCTACGGTCGCTGGTGCCATTGGATGAGGAGACCATCCTGGAATCGGTCGGCCGCACCCGGCACGCCGTGGTGATCCATGAAGCCGTGCGGCGCAGTGGATTCGGCGCGGAGCTGGCCGCGTTCATCGGCGAGCGGCTGTTCGATGAACTGGCCGCTCCGGTGGCGCGGGTGACGGGAGCCAACACCCCGATCCCGTACGCCAAGGCGCTCGAGGACGCCTTCGTACCCACCGCGGATGCCATCCTGGTCGCCGCCCGGGCCACGCTGGCGCGCTCGCGCACTCGTATCGGGGGCTGAGGGTGGCGTACGGTCTGGCGGCACACGCGTGGCGCACCCCGGACGAGCTCGCGGTCGGCGATGGCGAGCTCGAATGGACATGGGCGCAGCTCAATTCGATGGTCAATCGCACCGTGGGCTGGTTGCTGTCGCTGGGTGTGGGCGCGGGGCAGCGGGTGGGCATCATGGCCGAGAACGGAGTGCACACCGCGCTCGCACATCTGGCCACCACCTATGCCGGGCTGTCGGTCGTACCCATCAACTCCCAGCTCACCTCCGGCGAGGTGGGTTACATCCTCGATGACGCGGCGGTGCACACCGTGTTGTGCTCGGCGCGGACCGCCGCCACCGTCCGAGCTGCGGGCATCGGTGTTCGCGTAGTCGCTTGGGGCACAGCCGGATCCGGGGACGTCGAAGCATTCGAGTCGGTTATTCGCGACTTCCCGGACACCGAACCCGCCGCCACGATGGTGCCCGCCGCACCGCTGTACTACACCTCCGGCACGACCGGTCGTCCCAAGGGCGTGCGGTTGCCCGATCAGATGTATCCGGTGGGGGAAACGGTCGCCGACCATGTGCGACGCATCGAACAGTCGCCGGTGCGCCCGAAAGGACGGCATCTGATTGTCGGGCCGATGCACCACACCGGTCCGATCGGCGGTGTGCGCGGACTGACGGTGGGCAATCCGCTGATCATACTGCGCAAATTCGACGCCGAACAGGTGCTGCGCCTGATCGACGAGCATCGGATCGAGAGTTCGATGATGGTGCCGACACATTTCGCCCGAATGCTCGCGCTCCCGCCGACTGTGCGAAAACGATACGACGTCAGCAGTATTCGCTCGATCGTGCACACCGGGGCGAGCTGTCCGGTACACATCAAATCCGCCATGATCGATTGGTTCGGGCCGGTGCTGTTCGAGGCGTACGGATCCACCGAGGTGGGCACGGTCACCTTCATCGACTCGGCGGACTGGCTGGCCCACCCGGGCTCGGTGGGCCGTGCCATGCCGGGGTACGAACTGAACATTCGTGACGACGGCGGTGAACTGCTCGCCGCGGGTGAGCCGGGTCTGGTGTGCGTACGCTCCACCGACGGCGTCCGCCCGCGGTATCACAATGACCCGGACAAGACCGCGCGCAGCTATGTCCACGGCGACGAATTCGTCATCGGCGAGGTCGGCTACCTCGACGCGGCCGGCTACCTGTATCTCACCGATCGGATCTCCGACATGGTCGTCAGCGGCGGGGTCAATCTGTACCCCGCCGAATCCGAGGCGGTACTGCGCGCACATCCCGGGGTTTTCGACGTCGCGGTGATCGGCATCCCGCACCCGGATATGGGTGAGCAACTGTGCGCGCTCGTGCTCCCCGCCGAAAACCCGCCCGCCGCCGAAGAACTCATCACCTGGTGTCGCGATCGGATCGCGCACCACAAGTGCCCCGGAGTAATCGACTTCCTCGACGAGGACGTGCGTACCGCGATGGGGAAACTCGACAAACGCGCGCTGCGCGCACGGTATCTGGCGACGCACCGAACCGCGATGACCGAAGGGGCACCGTGAGCGCACTCGAAATACCCACGGCCACACACCTCCCCTTGCTCTTCGAGTTCACCGCCGAGCACACAGCGCTGCGCGAAGTGCTCCGGCGGTTCTTCCAAGCCGACACCTCCGACACGGAAACCGGGAACTGGCAACGACTTCTGGTCGATGTCGGAGCCCGGGACATCCTGATGGGGAGCGCGGACGGCGAATCATCGAGCACCCCCGTCGATCTGGCGATCATGGCCGAGGAAGCGGGCGCGGCTCTCTACCCCGGCCCGATAGTCCCCACCGCCGTCCTCGGCGCACTGCCCACCTACCGTTCCGAAGGCAACTCGGAGCAGTTCGTTCCCACGCCGCAGACCGACTCCCCGCCATCCCGGCGTGCCTTTGGCCGGGATCCACATTTCGCGCAGGGAGTTTCGTATACGGCGCTCGGCACATCGCTACTGGGCGATCCGCGTCCGGAACTGACCGGGCGAAACCACAACGGCTGCTACCGCCTCAATGGCGTCGTCGAACCGGTCTGGAATATCGAGCATGCCGGTTGGCTCATCTGCGAGGCTATGGTCGACGGCGCACTCGCTGTCGTGCTGCTGAACATCGGTGCACCGGGGGTGCATATGTCCACGCTGCACGCTCTCGACCCCTCCCGCCCGCTCGGCCGAGTCGAATGCCGCGACGCGCCTGCGGAATCGGTGTACACCGACCCCGCGATCGCCGTCGCGCTGCGCCGTCGTGGTGATCTCGTGATCGCCGCCGAACTTCTCGGCGTCGCCCAGTGTGCCTTCGACCGCACCATCGACCATGTCGCACACCGGATTCAATTCGGCCGAACCCTCGGCTCCTTCCAGGCGATCAAACATCGCCTCGCGGATCTGCTGACTCGGGTCGAACTAACGCGCTCGGCCGTATACGGCGCGGCCTGGCACCTGGCCACCGCGCCCGAGGACATTCAGACCGATATCGATCTCGCGGTGGCGGCAGCCCTGGCCATCGACACCGCCACCGATGTCACCAGGGCCGCGGTGCAGTTGCACGGCGGCATGGCGATCACCTGGGAGCACTGGGCACACCGGTATCTGCGCCGCGCGCATGCGACCGCCGTGCTGATCGGGGGCGCGGTGCGGTACCGGCGTCGGCTCGCCGACTACGCGGACCTACGGGAGGAACGACGATGACCGAAGCCGTCGAGGGCCACCACTTCGTCGCCCGGACTCTGATCGGTCCCACGATCGAGACCTGGGGCACCGGGGATCAGCGCGCGCGCTTCCTGCCGGGTATCGAGGCGGCGAAGCAGATCTGGTGTCAGCTATTCAGCGAGCCGGGAGCCGGATCGGACCTGGCGAGCCTGGCAACCCGCGCGGTCCGGCGGGATGCGGATCACTGGACGGTCACCGGCCAGAAGGTATGGAGTTCCTTCGCGAATCTCGCCGACTACGGCATGCTGCTCGCCCGCACCGATCCGGATAAGCCCAAACACGCGGGGATCACATGCTTTCTGCTCGATATGCGCGCACGCGGGGTCACCGTGCGCCCACTGCGCCAGCTCACCGGTGAGGAGCATTTCTGCGAGGTGTTCCTGGACGAGGTGCAGGTGCCGGATACCGACCGCCTGGGCCCGATCGATGCGGGCTGGCGGGTGGCACTGTCCACCCTGAGCGCCGAAAGATCCGGCCTGTCAGGCACTTCCGATGCCTCGGGCGTATCGCTGGCCCCGGTCCTTGCGGCCGCGCGCGTGAATGGCACCTGGCAGGAGCCGATCATGCGCGATCGGCTGGCCGGACTACTCGCCATGGAGCGGGCACTGGAGCTGACCAATCAGCGGGCTGCGAAATCCCGGACCGACGCAGGCGGATCGATCACCAAGCTCGCGCAGTCCGAGCTGTCCCAGCGGATCGCCGAGATCGGATTCGAGATTGCCGGTGCGCACGGTGCGTATTGCGTGGCGGATCCGCTCTGCCCGGAGGCGTACGCGCTGTTGGACAGTCGCAGACTCACAATTGCGGGCGGCACCTCGGAGATCCAGCGCACCATCATCGCCGAACGGGTGCTCGGGCTGGATCGGGAACCCGATCCCGATCGCGGCCGACCCTGGCGTGCGGTGCGGCGAGGGTGAGGCGCGATGTCCGGCAAGCCCGCGCCCGCGGCGCTGGTGACGGTGCGACCCTCGGGAATCGAATTCGCCGCCGCGCCCGGGCAAACCATCATGTCCGCCGCCCTGGCCGCCGGATACCGGTGGCCAACCATCTGCGGCGGTATGGGGGACTGCCTGGTCTGCCATGTCGAGGTGCTCGCCCACGCCGACCACCTGTCCGAACCGGCCGAGTCCGAATTGCGCGCGGTGCGCGAATTGCGGTCGCGCAGCGGAACGATCGTGCGCCTGGCCTGTCAGGCGGGCGTACACGGCGAAGTGGCGGTACTCAAACGCGGTGTGCGCCTGCGTGCGCGGCCGACCGGCCAGGAGAGGCACGAACTGTAATGGACACACCGATGGATCCACACCTGATGGACATCACGGACGGCCGGCCGCGATTGCGCGGCGGGCGCTGCGCGAACTGCGCCGATCATCATTTCCCGGCGGGCACGTCCTGCCCACGGTGCGGTTCGGCGGATATCGCGATCGTTCCGCTGGCGGAGCGGGGCGTGCTGTGGAGTTGGACGGTGCAGCGCTTCGCCCCGCCGAGTCCACCCTATGTGCCTGGCGTGGAACCGTTCTCGCCATTCGGGCTGGGTTATGTCGAACTGCCCGGTCAGCTGATCGTGGAAGCGCGATTGCTCGAGTGCGATCCGGCGCGACTGCGCATCGGGATGCCGATGCGGCTGGTTCTGCTCTCGGTGCCCGGTGATCTCTCGGTGCCCGGTGATATGGGCTCGAACACAGTCACTTTCGCCTTCACGTCGGCAGAGCCGAGGTTGGGCTGATGTCGAACGAGGTTGCCATTATCGGAATAGGCTGTCGCCCGTTCGGCCGTTTCAGCGATACCACCGCTCGCGCCGAGGCGGCGCACGCGGTCCGGCAGGCGCTGTGCGATGCCGGGGTCGGTTGGCCGCAGATCGATTACGCGGTCGGCGGCAGTCTCTCCGGTGGTTCGGCCGACACCCTGGTCACCGAACTCGGTTTGACGGGTGTGCCGTTCATCAATGTCCTGAACGGTTGTGCGACAGGGAGCAGTTCGCTGTTGTCCGCCGTGCACGCCATCGCCTCGGGTGCGGCGGAGTTGGCGGTCGTGGTCGGCTTCGACGCGCATCCGCGCGGGGCGTTCTCGATCTCCACCGCGCATATGGGGCTCGGTGACTGGTACGGATCGACCGGGCTGGCGGTGACCGCGCAGTTCTTCGCCTTGAAGATCCAGCGGTACCTGTACGAACATGAGCTGCCCGCGAGTCTGTTGACCACGGTGGCGGCCAAGGCATTCCACAATGGCTCGCTGAATCCGAACGCCTGGCGGCGCAAGGCGCTGAGTCCCGGCGATATCGACACCTCGCCGATGCTGGTGGACCCGCTGCGGCAGTACATGCTGTGCTCACCGGGCGACGGCGCGACCGCGCTCGTCCTGTGTAATGCCAAGGCCGCCAAAGAGTATCGATCCGATCCGGTATTCGTCTCCGGCGTCGCGGTCCGCACCCGTACGCCCGGATCGTTCGAGGTGCTGAGCCCGTCGCTGTCGATTCGACGTGGTGACAGCCCCACGGTCGACGCCGCCCGTGCGGTATTCGAATACGCGGGTATCGGACCCGGTGAGATCGGCATAGCCCAATTGCAAGACACCGACGCGGGCGCGGAGATCATCCACATGGCCGAGACCGGGCTCTGCGAGCACGGTGCGCAGGCCGCGCTGATCGACAGCGGCGCAACGGGTCTCGGCGGCGCACTGCCGATCAATACCGATGGCGGCTGCCTGGCCAACGGTGAGCCGATCGGGGCATCGGGGCTGCGTCAGATCCATGAGAACGTCCTGCAATTGCGCGGTGCGGCCGGTGCGCGGCAGGTCGCGCACTCTCCTCGGGTGGCGCTGTCCCATGTGTACGGCGCGCCCGGGTCCAGCGGCTGCACGGTGCTCACCCGATGAGCGGGAGGAACGCGCGATGCGAGTGGTGGTGAATCCGGACCTGTGCGTCGGGAACGGACTGTGCGAGGTGGTCGCGCCCGCACTGTTCGAAGTGGGCGATGACGGTGTGGCGCGAGTGCTGTCTCCCGAGATAGCCGACAGTGCAATCGATCTCGCCGAACGGGCGGTCATCGCCTGTCCGGCGCGGGCACTGCGCGTCGAGTAGGCCGTGAGTTCTGGCGAAGAAAGCGGAATCGAATGGAAATCAAGATGCCCAAACTCGATGTCTCGATGACCGAGGGGACTTTTCTGGGCTGGTTGGTGCCCGACGGCAGCGCGGTCGCCGAGGGCGAACCGCTCTACACCGTCGGCACCGACAAGGTGGAGACCGAAATACCCGCCCCCGAGCACGGCGTGCTGCGCTACGGAGCGGTCGAAGTCGAGGGCGAGTATCCGGTGGGCACCACCCTGGGCCGACTCGAACTGGAGCACTGAGGCAGCCATGGCGACCACGACCTATCGCGAAAGCCCTTTCCTCACCGGACATCACCGGCCCACCCGCATGGAGGTGGACGCACCGGATCTGTTCATCCATGGCGAATTGCCCGCCGATCTCGCGGGAGTGTTCTACCGCAATGGAGCCGAACCGCTCTATCCACCGGTGGACGAGGACTATCACTGGTTCGACGGCGACGGCATGGTCTACGCCTTCTTCTTCGAGGACGGACGCGTCTCCATGCGTAATCGGTGGGTTCGCACCGATAAGCTGATGCTCGAAATCAAGGCGGGCAGAAGGCTTTTCGGTGTGCATGGCAATCCGCTCACCACCGATCCGCTGGCGCTGGGCACCCGGTACAACACCGCGAACACCAATATCATCCTGCATGGCGGAAAGCTGCTGGCCCTCATGGAGGGCGCACCGCCGGTCGAATTGGATCCGCGCACTCTGGACACCCTGGGCGAGGAGCACTACGGCGGTGTGGTCACCACGACGTTCAGCGCGCACCCCACCATCGACTACGCGACCGGTGAGCTGATCAATATCGGCTCGATCGCGCGCCGCAAGGGCACCGCACCGGAATTGCGTTACGACATCATCGATTTCGATGGACGGCCGATCAAGACCGAGACCATCCCGGTCCCGCATCAGAGCATGCTGCACACCTTCTTCGTCACCGAGAACCACGTGGTGTTCCCGGTGACGCCGCTGGACATCAGCATCACCCGCGCGGCGGCGGGCGGTCCGCTGGTGGCCTGGGATCCGGGGCGGCCCACCAAACTCGGCGTGATGCCGCGCACCGGCACCGCGGCTCAGGTGCGCTGGTTCGAGGCCGCGCCACGCCAAATGATGCATCAGGCGAATGTGTGGGAACAGGACGGCCGCATCATCGCCGATGTGGCTGCCGCCGAAGGAACTTCGCTGTTTCCCGATATCGACGGCACCCGGCGCACGCATCGGGAGACTCGGCAGAGCCTGCGGCGCTGGACGATCGATCCCGGCGCCGGCACCGATATCGTGCGCGAGGAGATTCTCAATGATCGCGATATCCAATTCCCGCGCCCGGACGATCGGCTCATGACCCGGCCCAGCCGCTATGCCTTCGCCAACAGCAATCAGCGTTCGGTGGATGGGCGAGTCGACGGGATGGATTCGGTGGTGTGCGTGGATACCCGCACGGGGGCCGAGGACAGCTATCACTTCGGTACGGGAGCGGCGGCGGGCGAGCTCATCTTCGCTCCGCGCGTGGGCGGGGCGGACGAACTCGACGGCTACGCCCTGACCCTCGTGCATCGGGCCGGGGCCGCCGAGACCGAACTCATGGTCTTCGATGCGCGGAATCTGGCGGGCGGGCCGCTGGCGCGGGTGGTGATCCCGTTCGCGATTCCGAGCGGGTTCCACTGCAATTACTACGCCGTGGACAATCCGCTTTATGGCCAAGCCATGCCCGGTGTGGATCAGATCCGATGAACAGCGACAAGAGCGTCGCCCTGTTCGATGTGGTGAATCCTGCCGACGGCCGCCCGGCCGGACAGGCGATCGACCATGGTGCGAGCGCGGTAGCGGAGACCGTCGCCGAATTGCGGCGGAGCCAAGTCGAATGGGAGCGGATCGGCGTCCGCGCCCGCGCGAAATGGTTGCTGCGCTACCAGGATTGGCTGATCGACAATGCGGCCCGGCTCACCGATACGGTGCAAGCCGAGACGGGCAAGACCCGGTTCGACGCCGAGATCGAGGTGCCCGCGGCCATCGACCTGCTCAAATACTGGGCGAGCCATGCCGAACGGTTCCTGGCCGACGAGCACCCCACACCGCACAGCCCGATAGGCATCACCAAACGCCTGCTCGCGACCTACCGGCCGCATCCGGTCGTCGGAATCATCACGCCCTGGAATCTGCCGCTGCTCAACCCGTGTTTCGACATGTTCGCGGCGCTGATGGCCGGATCGGCGGTGCTGGTCAAACCGTCCGAGGTGACGCCGCTGAGCGCAGTCGAATTGGCGCGCGGCTGGACCGAAATCGAGGCGCCACCGGTGTTCTCGGTGCTCACCGGCCACGGGGAGACCGGGCGGGCGGTGGTGGACACGGTCGATTTCGTGCAGTTCACCGGCTCCACCCGCACCGGCCGGGCCATCGCGGTGGCCTGCGGCGAACGACTGATTCCGTACAGCCTCGAACTCGGTGGCAAGGACCCGGCCATCGTGCTCGCCGACGCGAATATCGAAAGGGCGGCGGCGGGCATCGTCTATGGCGCGCTGTTCAATTCGGGGCAGGCGTGCATTTCGGTGGAGCGGGTGTACGTCGAAGCGCCGGTATACGACCGGTTCGTGACCACGCTGGTGGATCGCGTGCGCGCGCTTCGTCAGGGCGCGGACGGCCGAGACTTCGCCTTCGACATCGGGGCGATGGCGACGGGCACGCAACTCGATATCGTGCGCGGCCATATCGAGGACGCCCGAGCCAAGGGTGCGCGAATCCTGCTCGGCGGCAACGCGACCGGCGCGGGCCTGTTCTTCGAGCCGACCGTGCTGGTCGACGTCGATCATTCGATGCGCTGCCTCACCGAGGAGACATTCGGCCCGATCATTCCGGTGATCAAGGTCCGCGATGCAGCCGAAGCCATTCGGCTGGCCAATGATTCGGACTACGGCCTGTCCGCCACGGTGTGGACCGGTGACCGCGTTCGCGGCGAACGCATCGCTCGTCTGCTGGAGGTGGGCGCGGTCAATATCAACGACGCATACGCGAACCTGATGAATTTCGCCCTGCCGATGGGTGGTTGGAAATCCTCGGGGATAGGCGCGCGCTGGGGCGGGGCCGGGGGCATCCGCAAATACTGCCGCCGGCAAGCGATTACCGCACCCCGCGGGCCTTTGCTCGCCCGTGAGCCACTGTGGTATCCGGCCTCGCGGTTCCGCTCACGCCTCGTCACGACCGTGATGCGCGCGGTGGACGCGCGCGGATGGCGGCGTGTGTCGTTGCCGCTCCGGCGCGGTCGCTGATCGGTGCGCCCATGCTCTACAGACTCCTGAAATCGACAGTGTGGCAGTACTGTCTGCACGGATTGGTTGCCCTCGCCGCCGAGTCGGCGATCCCGGCCGAGGTGTGCGCGGAATTCGAACGGGATCGCCGGTGCGCGGTGGCGCGCTGGGACTGGTCGGTGCCCGAGCGCTGGCTCGAACAGTCTCGGCCGGACCCGCGGGGCTAGCGGGTCAGATGGGTGCGCAAGAAATCGAGGGAGTTCGGCAGTGAGGCCAGGAATGCTCCGCTGTGATCCTGGCCCGGGTACTGGGTGACGGCCACCTCGATTCCCGGGTTGATCGTTCGGAGGTGTTTACCGAATTCCTCTGTGTAAGTGGGCGGTACATCGATATCCGCGGTGCCGTAGCCGATGGACACGTCTACCGGGAAGCTGTCGGTTCGAAAGCCTGCCAGGGCGGCGATATCGGCTTCGAATGTCGGTGTGGGGGAGTCGGGGTCGGCGACCAGTGCCGCCGGACGTCGCCCCTGCGCCGCGGCGGTGAGGTTCGCCAAACAGGTGGAAGCCGCCTGCGCCACGAAATCTCGGCCGAAATCCGAGAGGAACGGTGTCACCCGCTCGGGATGCAGCTGTTGCATTGCCGCCAGATAGTAAGCGGCGTAGGAGATTTGGTTGGCCGAGCCGGTCGAGGTGCGCTGGAACATGGTGCGCAGACTCGGTCCGGGGTCGGCGCGCAGTCCGGTGACGACCGCACCCCGCAGGCCCCCTGCGCGCCCGGTGGGATCGTAGAGCGAGACCGCGCTCAGGGCCGCGTGTGAGCCTTCGGATTGGCCGATGACGACCCAATCGCGGGACAGCGGAACGGGTGTCGCGCGGATGGCCGCTACGGCGTCGAGGATCGAACTGCCCTCGACCAGGGTGTTGTAATAGCTGAACCCGCCGCCGGTCCCCAGCCCCTGGTAGTCCGGTGCCAGTACGGCGTAGCCGTTGTTGAGGATTTCGTCGAAATAGGTGCGGTTGCGCTCGGATTGGGGCTGGCGCGAGGGTGCGCAGGCGTCGGCGATTCCGGTCGTGCCGTGTGCCCAGACCACCAGCGGCCAGCCGCCTGCGGGCGGCAACCCGGGCGGCAGATACAGCCCGGCCGAGGCGGGCGCTGCTCGGGCGTACTGATTCGTCGTCGTGTACCGGAGTTCGATCGCGGCCGCGGCTGCCGGGAATGACCATGCCGAATCGAGTAGTCCGAGCCCGGTCAGTTGGCCCATCCCCGCTTCCTCGGCGGTGGCCGCGGGACTGACGAGACCGGCCGCGAGCGCCAAGCAGGAAGCGGCCACAATGTAGGCCGCCTTGCGCAACGACAGTGCGAACATGCTCCATAACGGTAGTTCCCGAGCCGC
Source organism: Nocardia sp. NPDC058058 (assembly GCF_042885355.1). Taxonomy (NCBI): domain Bacteria; kingdom Bacillati; phylum Actinomycetota; class Actinomycetes; order Mycobacteriales; family Nocardiaceae; genus Nocardia; species Nocardia sp. NPDC058058. Next base: position 60,053 of record NZ_JBHVSA010000003.1, read on the forward strand.
TCATAAAGCCGCCACCGCTGAGAAACACGGCGCGCCGGATGGTCGCGGACACAGCTGATACCTTGCGTGGAAGCTTATTTGGACTGGTGTCCGAATTGGATTGCCGCCTCGAAGGAGACAGCCGCATGCACACGGCCGCACAGTGGTTCACCGGCCCGAACAGGCGTCGAAGCTGGATCGCGGTGCTGGTGGTTGCCGTCGTCGTGGGTGTAGCGGCGTTCGTGGTGGCGGACCGATCACCGAAGGCGTCCCAGCAGGCAACGCCGGTGGTGGGCGGCAAGTTTCGTATCGAGCCCGTACTCGACTCCGCACCCGCGCCACGCTGGACCGTGCGCGCCGCCGATCTGTCCACGGACCCCGGCGCGGTTCTGCTGTCGGTTCCGCACGGTCTGGACGTCTACTACGGGAACGGCACGCCGATGGACGCCGGGACCACGATCGTGGCGGCCACCGGGGTGCCGGAAAGCGCAGGCGCCGGGGCCGGGCGGCCGGTCCCGGCGGTGCGACTGCACGGAATCGACCCCGATACCGGAAAACCGCGCTGGTCAACCGATATCGGCGCGATCGACACCTGCGCCGAAGAGGTCTTCCAAGGCCTGCTGAGCTGTTGGGGCACCCATCGGGTCCTGATCGTGGACAGCGCGACGGGCGCGATACGCACCGACCACACCACCGATTTCGAGGTGCAGGAGGTAGATGCCCGCGACGGTGTCGTCACGGTGGCGGGGCGGACGGAGGATAATCAGACCGCCGTCTTCACGCGCGGAACCGTTTCCGATACCGCGGCGAACTGGCGCAAGACATTTCCCACGGTGGCTCCCGGGCAGCCGGTTCTTCCCACCCTCTTCCCACCGGACTACTTCCGATACGGGCGCGACGGCAATGAGCAGCTCTACGATTTGCGTACGGGCGAGCCGCTTTTCGCCGGACCGGTCAGCTATGTCTTCAACGGTGGCGTGATCGCCTCGCAGGTGATCGATCGCAGCGGCACCGCGGGAAAGGTCGTCCTGCTCGGTCGCGATGGGCACCGCATCACCGAGGTCGACAATGCCAGTTTCCTGCTCGAGTGGTATCCGGTCGCCACCGCGTCGCCACTGCCGATCATGACCGGCCAGAGCGCCTACGACCGCACCACCGGTGCGATCCTGTGGACCAACCCCGATATCGGCATGTACGACACGGCCGGGCGCAAGGGCGCGATCGAGGGTGTGGTGCGGGATTCGGTGATCGTCCGATCACTCGATGGCACAGTGCTTTCCGGGCTCGATCTCGCCGACGGGCATCGAATCTGGCAGCGGCCCTCGCCGTTCGAACACGCCACCAGGTTCACCAGCTACGACGGCATCACCGACGCGACCCATCTCATCCTGACCGACGGTGTCACCGTGCAGGCGATCGACGGCGTCGACGGAACCGCGCTGTGGTCGATACCGTTGCCGCCCAGCGGGGATCCCAGAATCCGCCCGCAGGTGCGGGCACTGGGTGGGCGCATGGTCACCACCACCGCGCAGGACTTCACCGGATACGGTGCGTGAGGGCATGGGACTCGATCTGATCGTCGTCTCGACCGAACTCGAACCGATCGAGCACGCGGCCGTCGCGGCGCTCGAACAGCGCCTGGGTGTCGCGCTGCCCACCGGATACGCCGAGATCATGGCGACCTACGGCCAGGGCAGCATCTGCAATATCTTCGATGTGTGGGGGCCCGCGCGAATTCTGGACAGCCTCGACGGGGCGCGCGAACTGTTGGCGGAGTACTGGTTCTGGGAACATCCGGAGCTGGTGCAGGCTGATTTCGCCGATGCCGTGCCGGTGGGCGGGTCGTCGAACGGTGACCAAATGGTGTTGGTGCCGGGACGCGGTCTCGTGGTCCTGCCGCGCCATGCGACCGACGCGATCGACGTGGGCACCTCGTACACCGATGCGGTGCGCTGGTTCTGCACCTCCGGGCGACTCGTGGCGGCGAGTGCGGTGCTGTGGTTCGAGTCCTGGACTCGGCTGAGCTGCTATGAGAACTGGGCGGGCGGTGAACTCGGGCGGGTGCGGGAGGCGATCTCGGCACTGGGGTTGCATAGCGCGCTCGATGAGTCCCGCCGGGACACCGGAACGTTCCTGATCCCGGCCATGGGCGGTCACGTGTCCGTGCTGGAAACCTCCGGTGATGGGGACTTGTATGTGCATGTGCGCTTCGAGCCGGAATTCACCGCGCTTCACGCGCGGATCGAAGCGGCGCTGATCGGAGCCGATGTGCGCCGACTTGCGCGCTGGGGAGCGGAACCGGTGATCTAGGCTCCCTTGGCCGTGCACCGCGGGCGCACGGCCGAGGACTCTGCTCAGTGCGCTCCGACGGCGACCGCGGGTAGGAATCCCGATGCCGTGAACTGCTCGAGATAGTGGTTCAGCACCGCTCGATCGATGAGCGGGCAGTGGATGTTCTTCTCGCGCAGTGCCTCTCGGGTGTGAGCGTCATCCCATCGAGTGTGTCCGGCGAGATCGCCGAAGGTGGCGGCCAGCACTGCCGCGCGGGCGAGGGAGTCGTCGCCCCCGGCCGCGCGGGTGGCCGACTGCCGATTCAGCTCGGCCAGCACGAAGTCCATCGACCGTTCCCGGACCAGATAGCCTTGTTCGCGTAGGCATTCCAGCACCTCACGCACCGCGAGCGGGGTGTGGTTGACCTGGTGGAAGACGGTCTGCGCGCGGGGACTCGACGCGATCGCGACAATCGCGCGGACGACGTAGTCGACCGGGACCAGGGAGACGGTGGCGGCTCCCACGTCGGGCGTCACGCCGAGCACCGCGGCGGCGCGCACCATATTCCAGAAGGCGTCATCGGGATTGTTGACGCCGGTGCGGGTGTCGCCGCAGATGGTGCCCGGCCGGTGGATGCTCACCGGTACCCCGCGCGCACCGGCCTGCCGAATCAGTTCCTCGCCAACCCATTTCGAGGTGAGGTAGCCGTTGGATTGGAGTTGATCCACGTTCAGTCGGTCATTCTCGCCGACGACCTCGGGAACCGCGCCCGCCGGGATCGCGGCTCCCAGGGTGGAGATGTAGTGCACCGCCTTCACCCGTGCGGTGGTGGCCAATTCGAGCACCGCACGCGTGCCCTCGACATTCGCCGCGCGCAGCCGCTCATACGGATCGACATGGTTGACCTTGGCGCCATTGTGATAGATGACGTCGATTCGTTCGGCGAGCAGTTCGAACTGCATGGCGTCCAGGCCCAGGTGCGGCGCTGTCAGATCGCCGCGCACGGCTGTCACCCGGTCGGTGACGCCGTCGGTGGGGAGTCGGAACCGTGCCAGGGCCAACAGGATTCGATCCAGCGGGTCGTCGTCACCCTGCGTGCGCACCAGGCACCAGATTCGAGCCCGGGTGCGGGTGAGCAACTCGTGCAGCAGATGCGCGCCGAGGAAGCCGGTCGCGCCGGTGAGCAGGATATCGTCCACGGTCCGCCGGGCGAGCGCGCAGCCCGCGAGCGAGATGGCCGGATCGAGAACCGCATCGGTGGCCGGAGCGTGCGCCGGAAGCGGTTGGCGGACGCCGCTCACATACGCCGCGAGTCCGGCCACAGTCGGTGCGGCCAGGATCGCGGACATCGGGACGTCGCAGTCCAATCGCTCCGAAAGGCGCTGGTGCAGTATGAATATCAGCAGTGATGAGCCGCCGAGTTCGAAGAAGTCCGACCCCGAGCCGACGCTCGAAACGTCGAGAATCTCCGCGAATACCTCCGCTATCGCCATCTCCAGCGGGGTGCTCGGCGCGATCACGACCTCGTCGGCGAACACCGGTGCGGGCAGCGCGGCCCGGTCGACCTTGCCGCTGGTGTTCACCGGCAGCGAGTCGAGCACCATCACCGTCGCCGGGACCATATAGCCCGGCAGCAGTCCGGAAACGCTGTGCCGCAGCGCCTTCGGCTCGATGGTGACGCCCGCACGCGGCACCACGTAGCCGATCAGCCGATCGTCCTGACCGTCGCGGCGCACGGTCACCACGGCCTGGGCCACGCCGGGATCATCGAGCAGCGCGGATTCGATCTCACCCAGCTCGATGCGATGGCCGCGCACCTTGACCTGAAAGTCGGTGCGGCCCAAATACTCCAGCACTCCATCGGGCCGGAACCGCGCCAGATCGCCGCTGCGGTACATCCGTGATCCCGGTGGCCCGAACGGACTGGCCACGAATCGACTCGCCGTCAGTCCCGGGGCGCGATGGTAGCCGCGCGCGAGCTGATCGCCCGCCAGCACGAGCTCACCGGCGACGCCGGGGAAGAGCCCATGCAGTCTCGCATCGAGCACACCGCATTGCGAATTCCACGCGGGCACCCCGATCGGCATGACCGCCGCGTGCCGATCTGCCTCGGCCACATGGTGTTCGGTAATACTGACCGCGGCTTCGGTGGGTCCGTAGAGGTTGTGCAGTTCGGCCCCCGTGACCTCGGCGAACGCCTGCGCGGTCTCGGGCGCGAGTGCTTCGCCGATGACGAACACCGCGCGCAGCGTCTCCAGATCCGCGGAGGTCGCCGCACGGGCCACCAGGGTGAGCATGGTCGGCACGAAATCGGTCAGTGTCGCACCGTGATCCGCGATCAACCGGCAGATGGCAGCCGGGTCTCTATGTTCATCGGGTCCGGCCAGCACCAGTCGCGCACCGGCACCCAGCGGCAGGAAGTAGCCCCACAGCGAGACATCGAAGGTGGCGGCGGTCTTGTGCAGGTAGACATCCCGCGCTTGCACGTCGTAGCGAACGCGCATCCAGTCGAGCTGGTTGACGATCGCGGTATGGGTGACGACCACACCCTTGGGTTTGCCGGTCGATCCGGAGGTGTAGATGACATAGGCGGGGTGATCGCCCCGCAGCGGTGTGGTCCGCTCGTCATCGCGGACCGGACCGGCGGAATATGCCGTGACGTCGACGGTATCGACGGCGCAGGGGTCGCCCAGGCTGAATCCATCCCGAGTTGTGGTCAGAACACAGTGCGGCGCAGCGGAATCCAGGATGTATCCGATGCGGTCGGCGGGATGGTCGGGATCGATCGGCACCCACGCCGCGCCCGCCTCCGCGACCGCGTACAGCGTCACGACCTGTTCGATGGATCGGCGCATCGCCACCGCGACAAGGGATTCCGGACCGATGCCCTGCGCGATCAGCCAGCGCGCGCGGCGGGTGGCGCGATCGTAGAGCTCGGCGAAGGTGAGGGACTCGTCCGCGCCGACCAACGCCACCGCGTTGGGCCGCTCTGCCACCTGGCGCGCGATCGCGGCGGTGAGATGCTCGCGCGCGACGGCCACATCGCCGCCACGCCGCACATCACCATCGTCGATCATCGCGAGATCGCCGACCGCCGTCTGCGGGCCGGACAGGATCGATTCCAGCAGCCGGGTATAGGCGTCCACGAACCCTTGAACCGTCGAACGATCGAAAAGATCTGTGCTGTAACCGAATCGCAGCGCGATGGGACCGAGCGCGCCCTCGGCGTCGCGGGTGTCGATCACGCCGATATGCATATCGGTCTTGACCGTATCGGCTTCGATCTCGAAGACCGACATATCCGTCGCGGTCATCTCCAGATCCGCCGGTGTGAAGTTCTGGAACGCGAATCCGATCTGGTACAGCGGATGTCGCCCCGGCGAGCGCACCGGGTCGACCGCGTCCACGACATGTTCGAACGGCACATCCGAGTGCGCGAAATTGGCCAGGTCGCGATCTCTGGTGCGGGCCAGCAGCGCGTCGAAGCTCTCCGCCGCATCCACTCGGGTGCGAGAAACGGTGGTATTGACGAACATTCCGACCACGCCTTCGAGGGCGGGCTCGGCGCGATTGGTCATCGGCACGCCGATCGCGATGTCCTGGGTGCCGGACAGGCGCGCGAGCAGCACCGCGAGCGCGGTGCGCATAACCATGAATACGCTCGCATGCCGTGCCCGAGCGAAGCTCAGCAGTTGCTCGTGGGTGGTGGCGGGCAGCAGTTGATCCAGCGTCGCGCCGCGCAATGACGCGATCGCGGGCCGCCGCCTGTCCGTCGGCAGATCCAGCTGATCGGGCAGCCCGTGGAGCTCCTCGGTCCAGTACCGGAGCTGTTGCGCCAACAGCGATTCCGAGTCCGCACGGGAACCGAGCAGGGTCTGCTGCCACAGCGCGTAATCGGCGTACTGCACCGCGATAGGACGCCAGGCCGGAGCGGTGCCGCCGCAGCGCGCCGCGTACGCCAGTCCCATATCCCGTGCCAGCGGAGCCATCGACGACCCGTCGGCGCAGATATGATGCACCGCGCAGACCAGCACCTGCTCGGTCGGCGTGCGCAGCAGCCGCATGCGCAGCGGCACCTGCGCGGTGACATCGAAGCCTTCGCGAATCACGCGATGCACTCGATCGGACAGCTCGTCCGCGGCGATATCGTGCACGGCGAAGCCGTCCATCACCGCGTCCGCGTCCACAATCTGCTGGTACGGGCCATCGGCATCGGCCGGATAGCGGGTGCGCAGCGCCTCGTGCCGGGCGATCACATCGCGCAGCGCCCCGCGCAGCGCATCCACATCCAGGCCGGTGAGCCGCAGCGCGAATCCGATATTGTCCACCGCCGTGGCCGTATCGAACTGATTGCGCAGCCAGAACCGAAGCTGGTTCGGCGACAATGGAATTCGATCCGGGCGCAATCCCGCCAACAGCGTCGGCCGCGCGGTGTCGAACTGCTGCGAACGAATGGCCTTGGTCAGGGTGGCGACGATCGAATGGTCGAACAGCAGCTGCGGTGGAATCCGCACCTTCCAGATCTCGCTGAGCCGGGCGGCCGCCTGCGTGACCAGCAGCGAATTGCCGCCTGCCGCAAAGAAATCACTGTCCGCGCCGACCCGCTCGACACCGAGCACCTGCGCGAACACCTCGGCGACCAAATCCTCCCCGGCACCGGTCACGCGGCGCCGGCCCGACTGTCGCACCGTCAGGGTGCGCAGTGCGCTCCGGTCGATCTTGCCGGATTCGGTGAGCGGGAACTCCCGCACCACCACAACGGCATTGGGCAGCATGTAGCCCGGTAGTCGCGTCGCCAGACCCGCCAGCAGATCCGCGCTGTGCGGGTGCGCATCGGGATCGGCCAGCACGAAGGACACCAATTCGGTGTCTCCGGTGGGGGTTTCGCGGTCCACGGTCACCGCGCTCGCGACCCCCGCCGAATCGGAGAGCGCACTGTCGATTTCCCCGAGCTCGATGCGCAGACCACGCACATTGACCTGATGATCGACCCGTCCGACATACTCGAGCTCATCTCCGCCATTGCGGCGCACCAGATCTCCGGTGCGATACATCCGCGTCCCCGGCCCGCCCTGCGGATCCGCCACGTAGCGCGCCGCGGTCAGCCCGGGTAGTCCCGGGTATCCGCGCGCTACTCCGGGTCCGGCGACATACAACTCGCCCACCGATCCGATGGCGACAGCACGCAGCCGTGCATCGAGGATTCGATGTGTCGCCCCTTGCACCGGTCCGCCGATCGACACGGGGCCCTCGGCCGACAGGGGACCGCTGAGACTGGCCGCGACGGTGGTCTCGGTGGGGCCGTACGCGTTGTGCACGCGCCGCCCGCCGGTCGCCCATCTGCTGATCAACGCCGGGGGAGACGCCTCCCCTCCCACCACGATCGTGCCGAGCCCCTCGAGCCCGGCCGGTTGTACGGTGGCCAGCACCGAAGGCGTCAGGAAGGCATGGGAAACCTTGTGCCGGTGCAGGAATTCCGCCAACTCGCCGCCACCGATGATCGCGGGCGGCGCGATGACCATCGTCGCGCCCGCCCCGATCGCGAGCAGTAGCTCCAGCACCGACGCATCGAAGCTCGGCGAGGCGAAGTGCAGGCATCGGGACTCGGCGGTGGTCGCCAGAGTCGTCTGGAGATCAGCGCACAGCGCGGCCAAACCACCGTGCGTTACGGCGACCCCCTTGGGCTGCCCCGTCGATCCCGACGTGTAGATCAGGTACGCGATATTCGAATTGCGGACCAGCGCGGTTCGATCGAGATAGGAGATCGGATTCGGCGATTCCTCGGCCAATTCGGCCAGCACCTTCGGATCGTCCAATGCCAGCCAGAGCACATCCTCGGGCAGCTCACCCTGATGATCACGATCAGTCACCCCGACCACGCTCCCGCTGTCCCGGAGCTGATACTCGATCCGCGCCCGCGGATACGCCGGATCCAGTGGCACGAACGCGGCCCCCGTCTTGGCGATCGCCCACACGGCCGCCACCGACGCGATCGACCGCGGCAACGCGATCGCCACTCGATCCTCCGGCCCGACCCCGAGCTGAGACAGCATGCGCGCCAACCGATTTGTACGCGCATCCAACTCGCGATAACTGACCCGCACCCCATCGGCGACAACCGCGACCCCGTCGGGATTGCGCTCCACCGCCGCCGCCAGCAACGCCGCTAGACTCCGGCCACCGGTCCCGCTGTCGCGCCGACGTCGAGTCGAGCGTGAAGAGGGAACATGGCTGCCGTCGCGCATAGGTGTCCTGCCGTTCGGGTCGAATGCTGGGATGATGCTACGACTACCCCGATACCCTTGCCACAGCAGAGAAATGGACAGTTGACCTGACCGTCGCCGACCGACTCCGGCTCTGCGATCGCGACGGAAGGTTGCTCGGAACGTTATGAATCGGACCGGAGTAGAGGTCAATTCCTGACCTCTACTGCCGTCAAGATCGGATGCATCCGGAAATCCTCCGGAAGACATCGATCAAGGAGAGCCCATGACCGTCGCCGCTGTCACCCATCTCAACTTCGCCGGTGAGGCGCGTGCCGCGCTGAGCTTCTACCAGCAGGTATTCGGTGGTCAGCTCACCGTGGCGAGTTACGCGGACTTCGGCATGCCCAAGGACGTGCCCGGTGCGGACAATGTGGTCTTCGGCCAGGTCGTCGCCGAGAACGGGTTCGCCATCATGGCCTATGACGTACCCGGCCAGACCGATGCCCCGGAGCCCGCGTGGACGCGCCGCGAAAACGGCACCACCCTCACGAACTCGCCGTTCTTCGTCTCCCTGCGCGGCGAGACCGTCGACGAGGTCTCGGCCCTGTGGGCCAAACTGTCCGACAACGCCAAGATCATCGAAGACTTCGGCCCCGCCCAGTGGGCCCCGGCATTCGGCATGCTGACCGACCGCTTCGGCGTCACCTGGATCCTCGACGTGGCCGCAAGCTACTGACCCGAACCAACCAGCGATGGCGGGGCCGGGTGACCGGACCCGCTATCGGCGGGGGCCGCGTTGTATGCGGGCGATCATCCAGTCGACGTAGCGGGCGGTGAGTTCCGGTGCGGTGGTGGTGATTCGGCGCAGGATGCGGGTGGCGAGGTTGGGGAGGACGGTGGGTTTGCCTGCGGCTGCGCCGATGAGGAGGGCGCGGGCTACGGCGTCGGCGGTCATGGGGGTGCCGGCGGAGAGGGCAGAGAGTTCTCGGGGTTTGGTTGCGGCTTCGGCGGCCAACTGGGGGGTGTCGACGTCCGGGGGATAGACGACGGTGACGGTGACGCCCGTGGGCTTGAGTTCTTGGCGTAGGGCTTCGGCGGCGGCGCGGACGAAGAGATGGCGGTGATGCTGGCTCGGTCGGCGGTGAGCATGTCGGGTAGGGCTTCGCGGATGGGGGTGAGGGTGCCGAAGTAATTGACTTCCATGTGGTTTCGGAAATCGGATTCCGAGAGTTCGGTGAAATAACCGGGTTTGGCGATTCCGGCGCAGGCGATGACCGCGCCGATGGGTCCGTGCTGAGAGCGGGCACCGTTGAGCGCGGCGCGGATCTGGTCGGGTGAGGTGACATTCGCGGTGAACGTCGCGAGCCTGCCGTCGTACTCGCCGGTGCGGGCGGCGAGCGCGGTCATGGCGGGGTCGTCCAGGGCCAGCACGCTGACCCGGGCGCCCGCGCCGAGCGCCAATTCGGTTACGGCGAGGCCGATTCCGCTGCTGCCGCCGGTGATGACCACGTGGCGGTCCGCCCAGTACGCGGCGGTGGCGGCGGGCAGCTGGACCCGAGTCGAATCATTCTGCTGTACACGAGTATTCATGACCGTCTTCCATTCACTCGATGGTTGCTTCGTCAGATACGTGCTTGATAGCGGCGGCCCGGGGTGCGGAGGCTGCCGATCTGGGCGGTACGAACCGATTGCGTACGCGGGCACCGATATTCGCGTCGAGCCGATCGGCGCGCCGGACGCGCCGGGTGCGAACCGGGACATGGGTGAGGAACCACAGCCCGCGGGTGGGGTAGGGCGATACCGCGGCGATGATGTCGACCGCGCCGCGAATGATGAGCCAGCAGCCCATCCATTCCAGCGAGGTCCACACCGTGGTGTTCGGCCGCAGTAGCGCGTTCAGCCCGACACCGATGCCGAATATCCGGATCCCGAACGTCGTCGATACCGTCCACGACTCCTCGCGCAGAGCGCCGTGGTCGGCGCCCAGCCCGGCCAGCAGAGCGGCGATGCCATCGACCAAAAGGTAGGCCGCGGTGATCACCAGAGCGGTGATCACGGTGTCATCGGTCGACAGCGCCGCGAGCAGTCCGAGCCCGAGTGCCGCCATACCTTCGACAACGAAGGCGCGGATCATGCGGCGCGATCCGGTCATTGCTTCCTCCTGTCGTCTCGGTACCGCACCAGTATCAAGTCAATCGATCGACTAAGTCAAATGACCAAGTTGAGTGAATCTCCCTCTCACGCCGTCGGAATGGCCGGGACCAGCTGATATAGTCAAGTCGATCGACTGATCAAGTCGATCGATCCAATCCTGGAAAGGACGGTATGGCCCACGTGCCCGCCGCGGTCCGCCGCGCGCAGATCGTCGAAGCGGCAAGCGCGGTCATCGCCCGCGACGGCGTCGCCGGAACCACCACCCGCGCGATCGCCGGGGAAGCGGGGTTATCGCTGGCGACCCTGCACTACGTGTTCGCGGGCAAGGACGAAGTGCTGGCGGCAGTACTGGAAGCGCTGCTGGCAGAGGGCAAACAGGCCCTCGAAGCCAGCACCCCGCAGGCCGACGACGCCCCCATCGGACTGTCCGACGCGCTCTACCACCTGGCCCGCACCTACTGGCAGGGGATCCAGAGCGACCCGGGAACCCAACGCGTGCAATACGAACTGACCCTGTACGCCATGCGCACCCCCCAGGCCGCCCACCTCGGCCGCGCCCTGTACGAGTACTACCTCGACGCCACCGAAACCCTCATCCGCGACGCCTGCGACCGCGCCGGCGAGACACCCCGCACACCGGTGCGCGACCTGGCCCATCTCGCGGTATCGGGCATCGACGGAATCCTGCTGCAATACCTGGTCCTCGGCGACGACGAGCAAGCCCGCCGCAGCCTGGACAACCTCATTCACGGCATCCTCGCCCTGGCCACCGCGCCGGATTCGAGCGATCAGCAAATCTGACAGCCGAACCGCGCCGACCTCATTCGTTCGCGCCGAGACCGCGGAAGAACGCGCGCACATCCGCGACGAACAGCTCCGGCTGCTCCATCGGCAGGAAGTTGCCGCCGCGCTCGAGCTCGGTCCAATGCGTCACCGGCGCATCGCGTTCGGCGAAGCGGCGAATGGTGATATCGGTGGGGGCCAGGGCGACACCCGTCGGCACGGTGCCGGTCGGCCGGGGCGTCCACGCGTCCGGGTTGTGCCCGTTCTCGTAGTACAGCCCGGCCGAGGATCCGGCGGTGCCGGTGAACCAGTACAGACTGACATTGGTCAGCAGGTTGTCCCGGCCCACCGCGTCCTCGGGCAGTTCGCTTGCGGGATCGGTCCATTCGCGGAACTTCTCCACGATCCACGCGAGCTGTCCGACCGGGGAGTCGTGCAGACCGTAGGCCAGGGTCTGCGGGCGGGTGGACTGCTGGATGGCGAAGCCCATCATGTCGTCGCGGAAATGCTGGAGCTTGCCCAGGCGGCGCATCTCGTCCTCGGTGAGGCCGTCCATTTCACCATCCTGCCCGAGCGGAAAGGTGACGTGACCGTTGACATGCACGCCGACAACGCTTTCCGGGGCCTGGCGACCCATCTCCACCGCGTCCCACGCGCCGCCGCCCTGTCCCTGCACGCCGTAGCGCGAATATCCCAGGCGCGACATGAGTTCGATGAACGCACCGGCGATCTTGCCCGCGTGCCAGCCGGTGCTGGTCAACGGACCGGAGAACGCGATGCCCGGAATATTGGGGATGACAAGGTGAAAATCCCGGGACAGCGGTGCGACGACCTCGCGGAAGATCATGAACGAGGCGGGCCAGTCATGCAACAGCAACAGCGGTACCGCATTCGGGTTATCCGAGCGCACATGCGCGAAATGCAGAGTCTCGCCCTCGATTTCGGTGGTGAACTGGGGCAGCTCGTTGAGTGCGGCCTCCTGCGCGCGCCAGTCGTACTCGTCCGCCCAGTAGCGGGCGAGCTGCTGGAGGTAGTCCAGCGGTACCCCGCGATTCCATTCCTGGCCGGGAACCTCGCCGGTCCACCGGGTGCGGTGCAGGCGATCACGCAGGTCATCGAGGTCGGACTGGGGGATGTCAATCTTGAATGGCTGAATTTCGGTCATATGAGTAGTGTTCGCCGGGCAGGTGCTCGGCGGCAGTGTCCGGTGCAGCAATGCGGGTGCAAAATGCACATTCCTGCGCGATGGTTACGGCTGGTTCTGGAGGCGAGCGGTGGGCCGACAGCCCGGATGGATACTTGTCGCGGTCATGCTCGCCGGGCAGCTGGTGGCCCGGATCGGCGAACTGATCAGCGGGGCATCACGATTCACCCTCATCGGGTCCGCTGTCCTGGTGGTGATCATCGTGCTGCAAGGTCTGATCAGCATCGGCCGCTGGCATCCCAGGCTGTTGCTGGGTGTGCAGGCGGTATTGGTGTTCGCGCCCTATCCGTGGCTCGGCACGGCGTGGGGTCCGGTCGCGGGTCTGCTCGGGGCGGGCATCGTGCTCACGCTGCGGCCGCGTCTGGCCTGGCCGTTGTTCGGTGCGGTGCTGATCGCCGATATCACGTGGAATCTATTGCTGGACAGTGCGTTTTCCGCGGTCACCACCACCGTCGTCGATCTCAATGTGGGTTTCACCTTCTTCGCCGCGGTCTATCTGGTCCGGCAATTGGAGCGCACGGCTCGTGAACGCGAGCGCGTGGCCGCCATGGCCGTGACCACCGAACAGTTGGACACGGCGGCACGGTTGCATCAGACCCTCGGCGCGGAGCTCGGTGCGATCATTCGGGAGATCCGGCGGGCACCCGGCCGCGCGGATCTGATTCGAATCGCCGAGTCGAGCAGATCGGCGCTCGGTACCGTTCGATCGGTCGCGGACGCGCAGCGCGCCGTGATGCCCGCGCCCGCCGACACCGCGCAGCAGCCCTCGCAGGCTCGGTTCGCCTGGTGGTTTCTGCTGTTCCTGCTGCTCAATTGCAGTGCGATGCCCTTGGCCAATCTCACCCAGCTCCATGTCGATTGGCGCGGTTTCGCGCTGATCACCGCACTGATGATCGTCTCGGGCGCGCTCCAGCTGCATCACGGCGCACCCCGGGAATCCGATGCCGAACCCCGGGCCTGGCGCTGGACGCTCGCGCTGCACGCGGTGGTCGTGGTGCTCGCGCTGGTGCTTCCGTCGTGGCCCGCGGCGTCGACGATCGCACCGTTCTTCCTGATGTTCGGTGCGGTGGTGGTTCGAATCCGGACAGCTTGGGCGTGGGCGTTGATCGTGGCCTGCACGCTGGTGGCCGCGTGGACGTTCCAGTGGCACGGTATTCATTTCGGGTGGCGCATCTATTGGAGTGTGACCTCGGTGGTGGCGGCCGTGTACGTGTATGTGCTGTGCCGCATCCCCGAAGTGAATCGGGAGCTGTATCGGACCCGGGCGCGGGCGCTGCGGATGGCCGTGGTCGCCGAACGGCTTCGCATGGCCCGCGATGTCCACGATCTGCTCGGGCAGACCCTGTCGGCGATCACCCTCAAAGCCGAACTGGCGGCGCGCCGATCCGAGGATCCCACCGAGGCGTTGCGCGAGCTGGGACAGCTGGCCGACCAGGCGCTACAGGAAGTCCGCTCGATCACCAGGGGACCCGCCGAGCTGTCCTTGGCCGCGGAGATCGCCACCGCCCGTTCAGTTCTGGAGGCGACGGGGATCGAGGTCGATGTGGACGTGGCCCCTGCCGCGTCGGACAGTCGGGTCCTGGCCATCGTTCTGCGGGAGGCGGTGACCAATATCGTGCGTCACTCCGAAGCGGATCGGGCGTCGATTCAGGTGCGCGCCGATGCGGGTTCGATGCGGCTGGTTGTCACGAATAATCGCGTGTCACCGGGCAACGAAGGGTCAGGACGTCAGGGCACCGGCCTGTCGAATATGTCTTCCCGGCTCACCGATTCCGGCGGAGTCCTTGCGACTGAACGAGATTCGGGCCGGTTCACCCTCACCGCCACACTTCCGCACGCGGTGGAGTCGGCGACCGGACAGGTCACAGCCAGCCCGCTGCTGTCGCGAGTTTGATCGCGTCCACCCGATTGCGAGCATCGAGTTTGGTCACCGCGGCGGCCAGATAGTTGCGTACCGTCCCATAGCCCAGGTGCAGGGTGGCCGCGACCTCACGCGGTGATGCGCCGGTGGCCAGTTCGCGCAGCACATCGGTCTCGCGTTCGGTCAACGGGCTGTCGGCCACATCGAGCGTCGCGTAGGCGAGCTGCGGATCCAGCACGCGGCCGCCGCCCGCGACCGTGCGGATCGCGTCGATGAGTTCCTGCGGGCGGGCATCTTTCAGCATGAATCCGGCCACCTGCGCGGCGATACCCCGGCGCAGATTGCCGGGCCTGCCGACACCGGTGAGGATGAGCACCCGGCACGAGGGCACCCGATCGCGCAGCAGCGCCGCCGCTTCCAACCCGTCGATCCCGGGCAATTCGATATCGAGTACCGCCACGTCGGGCCGGTGGGCCAGCACCGCGGGGACAACCGCGTCTCCGGTGTCCACCCCGGCCACCACCTCGATGTCCGGCTCGAGGGACAGCAAACCGATCAGCGCCTCCCGCAGGATGCGCATGTCCTCGGCGACCAATACACGAATCACCGTTGCATCATTCCCGACCGTGTTCGCGGTGACCGCAGGGCGTGGCGCTAGGACAGGACCGGCACGCGGAGGTAGCTGGGCTCGGCGTCCGGGGGGACGGTGCCGGCCAGGGTGAAAGGTGTCGCCGCCGATCGCAGTTCGATCAGTTGCCGGGCGTGTTCGTCGAGCGCGCGGTCTTCGTCGGACACCGGTTCCCAGGAGCGGATGGGCTGCGCTTTTCCATCCTCGGCCAGCGCCACGACGACGGCGAGTCCGTGGGCGGCGAGGGTCGGTTGATCGGAGAAGGTGTCGGTCGAGGTGACGTGGACGCTCATATGCATGCTGCGCGGACCGGTGTGGATCAGGCGTGCGGTCACCTCGATCACGTGGCCGATGGAGATCGGGCGGTAGAACCGGATGCCGCCGAAGTACGAGGTGATCACGGGCTGTCCGGCCCAGCCCGCGCCGCAGACGTAGGCGGCCTCGTCGATCCAACCCATGGTGCGCCCGCCGTGTACTCGGCCGCCCCAGTTGATATCCGACGGCGCGGCCAGGAATCGCAGGGTGGCGTCCGGGGCGGTGCCCGCGCTGGTGTAGCGCTGCGCGCTCATCGCCTCCTCGATTCGGCGGCGCACCGAAATGCGTTCGCGCGCTTGGCGACTGCGCTGCTGTTCGAGGATGGTCGTCGGATTCCATTGTGGGACTTCGACGGCGCGACGGTGGTCGTCCATCGCGACGAAGATCATCAGGCATTGGGTGGTCTGAATCGGTTTGGCCCGGGTGGGATCGGTCGAATAGACCGTCACCAGAATGTGCATGCTGGTGCGCCCGGTATGAACCAGATTCGCGTGCAGCTCAACCAGTTCGCCCACCGCGATCGGACGGTCCAGGTGGATATTGCCGACATAGGCGGTCACGCAGTACCGGCCGCTCCACTGGGCCGCCGCGGCATAGCCGACCTTGTCGATCCACTCCAGCAGCCGCCCGCCGTCCACGGGCCCGGCGATGCCCGCATCGTCGGGTTTGACGAGAAGTCGATGGATTGAGCTGGTCACCGTCGGATCCGTTCGGTAGCACCTGTCGCGTACGCGCTTGCTCGACCGCGTTGTCCCGCAGCACGATAGGGCTTCGCCGGGTTTACGGGCGAGTAGCGGTATTCCCAGACGGTCTGGTCAGCCGACGGCCGGTTCGATATGGCGGCGTTTGATCAGCAGGATGATCGCGAGCAGCGGGTAGACCAGGATCGGCAGCAGCGTGCCGGGATAGAAGGTCTGGTCGGCCAGAATCGCGGTCCCGGACAGCAGCGTGAAATCGAAGAGCCCGTGAATGATCGAGTTCGCGGCATTGCCCCGTGACCCGCCGGATCAGATAGAAGAAGTACCCCGCCAGGCTGACCATGATCGCCTGCGGCAGCGCCGAAGCGCCGTGGCTGATGGCATTGGTCAGGTGCACCGCCCCGAAGATGATGCTCGACCAGAGCGCGACCCGGCCTTCGGTGAGACCGTGCTCGCGCAACATCACCACCCCGATGCCGCGGAACATGCCCTCCTCGCCCCAGCCCACGAACTGCGTAGCGATAAGCAGCACAACGACATACAGCCACCCCTGCTGCGCGAGCGCGCTGTACGCGATGCCCCCGGCGATGGCGACCAGGAAAACGATCGGCACCACGCGCACCCACGACCGCGTAGGCCGGTCATCACGCAACACCGGCCGCAGCCACCCGAGATAGCCGATCACCCCGTACGTGAACGCCAACGCCACACCGAGCGGAATGATCATGCAGTAGAACACCGCCCGGGTGGACAGGAAATCGTCCTCCCCGGTGAGGTGCTTCATGAGAAGCCCGCCGCCCTGGATGAGGGCGAGGTAGATGACGACGATGACAGCAAACATGGGGTACGACAGGCTCCGGCCGGTGCCGACGGCCGAAGTCTGCGTGTGGGGCGCGCTCATGAGCCAAAAGTAGTCGCGTTCACCCCGTCAAGTCGGACATTTCGCGCTTGCTCGCCATTCGCTGCATGGAGCGTGCGGTAGCCGTAGTAGTACACGGTCAGTTGCAATGCCCAGGTGGACAGAGCCCCGATGTAGAACAGCATGTGGTCGGCATCATCGCCGGGGATGTGGACCATGTCGTAGACAACAGCGACCACCGCGCCCAGAATTGTCGCGATGAGCGCCCAAATCGCCTGTGCGCGTGCGTTTATCGACCACAGTCGTAGCGCGAAATAGAGCAGATAGATCGTGGTGAGGAGATTGACCACGATGTAGAAGACGGCCCAGCCGAAGGGGATCGGCTGATGCAGCCGCGATAGGAAGAACCCGGCGACGATCGCGAGCGCGAACACTCCGATATCCACCGCGAGCGAGGGCCGATAGCGGTGCGTGACGGTCATCAGTCCGAGCACCAGTATCAGCGTGAGGCCGACCGCACGGGAGAAGGCGTCGAAGAACAGCATCAGGTGGTAGCTGCCACTGTCGTGGTGAATGCCCGTCGCGCCGAGCACCACCACATTGCTGCCCGAGATCGCGACGACCAGCCATTCCAGGCCGAGTAGATAGTTGCCGAAATTCCGGATGAAGCGGATGCCGTAGACGAAACCGGCGTACACCATCGCGAGATTCGCGACGCCCAGGAGAACTACGCGGAGGTCCATGATGACTGCTTTCGAACAGGCGAGGGCACATGGTCGAGGGTGCGACCGACCTGCTCGGCCGCGCGCTCACCCGCGCTCACCGCCCCGTCGATATAGCCCTGATTGAGAGTGGCGGTTTCGGTTCCGGCCCAATGGATGCGCCCGACGGGCCGGCGATCGGCATCGGTGTACTGGGTGATCACACCGGGCGGACGCGAGCTGACGCAGCCGCTGATCCACGGCTCATGGGTCCAATCCTTCTCCAGATATGCCGTCGGATGCGCGGCCTCGGGACCGAACAGGGTGCACAGATCCGCCAGGTACGCGGTGCGGCGCGCTTCGGGATCGTCGAGGATCTCATCGCTCCAGTGCAGCCCGTAACCCGATCCGGCGGTGCCGAGGAAGGTGAGCAGAATGCCGACGCTCGCATCCGGCGGCGAGTTGTCCACGACGTAATTGGCCACCGGCAGATCGGTGATCGCCTGGCCGCTGAAACCCCTGTCCCGCCAGAAGGGCCGGTCGTAGATCGCGAAAAGCTTGCTCTCGGTGCCATTGCACCACCGGCGTTGCAGCATGGCGCGGCGCGTGGGCAGCTCGGGGGAGAAGCGGATGCGATTCGCGTCCGAGGGGGCCATCGCGACGATGACCTGGTCGGCGCGAACGTTCACGCGCGCCGAGCACAGCAGCACCCCCGTGTCCTCCTGGCGGATCTCGGACACCGGGGAGTCGAGCACAACCAGGTCCCCGAGTTCCTCGGCCATACGCAGCGAAATCAATTGCGTACCACCGACTACCCGCGATTCCTGCGCACCACCGGTGATATTGACCAGATGGTCGATCCCACCGCAACCCGCGATGCGGGTGAGCTGCACCAGCAGCGAGGTGCTGTGCAGATCCTCGCCATCGGTGACGGTGAACGCCAGCTTGAACAACAGCCGGACTTCCTTGGTGAGCGAGTTCGCGTCGATCCACTGCCCGAAAGTTGTACTGTCCCAACGTCGCGCGTTCGGGGCGGTCCAAGGTGCCTCGAGTGGAACGGTTTTCGCCATGCGCTCCAGGCGCAGCTGCATTTGCGCGTAATCGGCCAGCACGAGCGGATTCAGCGGCGGGATGGTGCCCCGGAACAGTTTGGTCCTGCCCTTGCGCAGGTAGATCGACTTGCCCTCGACGTAGGTCTTGAAGGTGGGCAGCCCGAGTTCGTCGAGCAGCGCCAGCACGCGGTCCTGCCCCGGGCCGACCCACTGCCCGCCCGCCTCGGTGATAATGCCCGGTGCGACATCGAGATTGAGGGTGCGCCCGCCGACCCGGTCATTGGCTTCGAGTACCAGCACCGAATGTCCGGCCTGGCGCAGCCGCCGGGCGGCGGTCAGTCCGGAGACACCGGCGCCTACGACAACGACGTCGACGATCTGCTCTGCGGTCATCGGGGATTCCTTTCGTTCGAGGCGTGCGCGCTGATCTCGTGGACGATGCGATCGGCGAGCGAATCGGGGATGTGGTGACCCATTCCGGGAATGACCAGGTGGCGTGCGCCGGAAATGGCGGCGGCGGTGGCGATTCCGCCCGAGGGATGCACCAGGGGATCGCGATCGCCGTTGATGACCAGCGTGGGCGCGGTGATCGTGCGCAATTCGGCGGTGCGGTCACCCGAGGCGCGAATCGCCTGCACCTGTCGTCGCATGCCCGCGGCGCCGTCGCCGGCGGTTCTGTCCCAGGTGCTGATCGCATGCGCGGTCTCGGCGGCGTCATCGATGGGGTAGGCCGCGCCCGCCAGGTGCGTGGTGAGTGTGAGATGTGCGCGCACGGCCTGCTGCCGTGTGCGCGGTGGAGCGGCCGCGAGCAACATCGTCGTTCCGAGCGAGGCCCGGCCCACTCCGGAACGACCGGTCGTGGAATACAGGGAGGTCAATGACCTTGTGCGACTGGGAAATTGGGCGGCGATGGTTTGCGCGATCATGCCGCCCATGGATCGCCCGGCGATATGCGCTCGTTCGATACCGAGATGGTCGAGCAGCCAGGCACAATCGGCGGCGATATCGGACAGCGTGTAGGCGTCGCGCCGCGGGCGGCCGCACAGCAGGCGAAGATTCCCGGGTGCGGGCGCGGAGACGAACGTGGACTTTCCGCTATCGCGATTGTCTACGCGCACAACAAGAAATCCGCGTGCCACGAGCTCGGATACGAAATGCCGCGACCAGGTGGTGAGATCCTCGCCGAGACCCCCGAGCAGCAGAACCGGCGGGTGCTCGCGATGACCGTCGAGGCGGTAGCAGAGTCGAATCCCGTCGCGCGGTCCGGTGAATCGGTCCCGCGATGTCGTGATCGGGTCAAACATGGCTGGATTCCGCTGTGACACTCGAGGGTTCGGTGATGCGCGAGAAATGCAGACTCTCGTCGAACAGCGCGCCGCGCAGCAGTTTGGCGTCCTCCGGATAGGAAAGACCCATGCGCCAGGGCAATTCGGTCCCTTGACGTGGGATCGTGTGCTCGGCGCGCAAGACGTAACCCGCACTCAGATCGAGTACCGGCCGCGTCGCCATCCCGGGCTCGGCCACGGCGACGGCCGCGTCGTAGTCGTGCGAATCCATGTGCGCGAGCAGATCGCAGAAGTACCGGCACATCAGGCTGATCTTCAAGGTCCACGACGAGGTGGTGTAGCCGACCGCCATCGCCAGGTTCGGAACCCCTGACAGCAGCATGCCCCGGTAGGCGATCGTCTCGGAGAGATCGACCGGGCTTCCGTCGACGCGCAGTTCCATCCCGCCGAACAGCTGCATATTCAGCCCGGTGGCCGTGACGATGACATCGGCGGGCAGCTCGCGGCCGGACTCCAGCAGAATCCCGGATTCGGTGAATCGCGCGATCCGGTCGGTCACGACCGATGCGTCGCCCCGGCGGATCGCGGCGAAGAAGTCCCCGTCCGGAGCCAGACACAAGCGCTGATCCCAGGGCTCATACGGCGGATTGAAATGCGTATCCACATCGAAACCCGCCGGCAGCAAACGTTTGTTGACGCGACGGATCAACGCGCGCCCGGCACGCGGGAACGTGCGCATACCTTTGACGACCCCGCGATCGAGCCAGATGTTCTTGAATCGCGTCAACGCGTACCCGCGCCGCTCGCCGAAGATCTTGGTCAGTGCCAGCGCGAGCGTGTCGACCCGGGGCAGCGACATCAGGTAGGTGGGCGTGCGCTGGAGCATCGTCACATGCGATGCCGCGCCGGGGCCCGAAACCATCGATGGCACAAGGGTTATCGCGGTGGCTCCGCTTCCGATCACCACCACGTTCCTACCGGAATAGTCATAGCCCTCGGGCCAGTGCTGCGGATGGATGACGGCTCCGGCGAAGTCCTCGCGCCCGGGAAAGCTCGGGGTGAAGCCCTCGTCGTAGCGGTAGTAACCGGTGGCCGCGAAGACCCAGTTCGTCTTGAGCACCCGGTGTTCGGCGCTGTCGCCGATCCGCACCCGCAGTGTCCAGGCCGCGTCCGCGGTGGACCAGTCGGCCCCGATCACCCGGTGCCGCAGTCGAATCAGCCCGGTCAACCCGTTCTCGTCCACGGCCTCGCGCAGATAGTCGCGAATGAGCGGAGCGTCGGCGATCGCCGCCCGGTCCTTCCACGGCTTGAACTCGTATCCGAAGGTGTGCAGATCCGAATCCGATCGAATTCCGGGATACCGGAACAGATCCCATGTTCCGCCGATATCGTCCCGGCTCTCCAGCACCACCACGCGCTTGCCCGGGAAGGCCGTCGTGACGTATCGGGCGGCGCCGATACCCGAAATTCCCGCACCGATGATCACAACGTCGAACTCTTCGTCGACGATCGACATGTTCATCGCATTCACCCCTTATCCGCTCGGTTAGGCGATGACCCACCCTGCTCCCGAACGGATGTCCGCGACTACGGCGTCGTGACCCGGTATGTGACCGAGGCCGGTGCACAGTGCACCTCGACCCGTGCGGGTCAGCGACCCTCGCGCAATTGCAGATACATCAGCGCCGCGACCACGCTGACCGCGTTGTCCACCAGCGGTTGCGGCAGCAGCCGATCCGCGCGGGACAGCCGCCGCTCGATCGTGTTGCGGTGCGTGAAGAGGCGTTCCGCGGTACTGGTGGCATTGAATCGCTCGCGCACGTAGGTGAGCACCGTTTCGCGCAGGACGGCGTCGGCGGCGGCGAGATCACCGAGGCTGTCGGCCACGAACTGCTCGGCCTGGGACATATCCGCCGACAGCGCCGCGACCAACTGCACATCCTCGTACCGCACGATCCGGCGTTCGGAGCCCAATCGCGCCAGCACCCGCTGCGCGGTGGTCGCGTCCAGGTGGGTGCGGCGAAAGCCGTCGATATCGCGGCCTGGTCGCCCCAAAGCCACTCGCACCCTTGATGATTCGCCCAGCAGCGGTTGCAGCACGGCGGGCTGGGGCGCGGTGGCGGTGGGGAACCACAACCACAGTGCGGCGGTGCTGGCGATCAGGGTCAGTCGCCGATCCGCCCCGCACGCCCGCATCACCTGCTCGGCGGCCTGTTCGAGAGCTCCGGCGTCCTCATCGGTATCGACCCAGATGACCGCCGCGACATGCTCTCCGGTCAGGGCATAGCCGAGCCGCGACTCGGCGCGCGCCCGGCTGATCGGCGCGCCCTCGAGCAGCAGTTGCACCGTCGCCTGCCGTTCGGCGTTGGCGCTGCGCGCCAGATCGGTGCGCTCGGCCTCGATATGCGCGGCCAGGGCCGCGATCGAATCATCGACGAAGGTGGTCATCGAATGCCCCGACACCTCGATGAGCCGGCGCAGCAGCTCGTGATCGGCGGTCGCGGCGAAACAGGCCTCGACCCAGCGCCGCCACGCGACGCGCTGGCCCCCGCGCCATGAACCGAGGTCGCCGATATCCATCCCGCGCCGCGCCAAATCCCTTCCGAATCGCAGGGTTTCGGGATCCACGCACGGCGGTACCCGCCGACCGGGTTCGTGCATGGTCGCGGTGAGCCAGTGCACCAGGTACGCCCTGCTCATCCGCCGATCACCGGTCGCCAGCACCGGATCATCGACGATGAATCGGAACGGCGTGCCGAGCTGGGCCGCCGAGAACACCTCCTCGGCCAGTTCGTCCGAGGCGGGCAGCACGCCTTCGGCGATGGTGCGCAGCAGGGCGCGCACACGTTCATCGGGTGCGGGCCACAACTCCTCCATGTGTGCACTGTGCACCATTTCTGCTCATCCGGTGGCTGATACGCGACGATTAGCCGCGTGACCGGGTATCAGCAGCTGTCGCAACGCGTGCCCGGCGGCCAGATCCGCGAGTGCCGCGGCGGCATCAGACAGCGGGCGGCGGGCCGAGATCATGGAGGCGAGATCTAGGCGACCCGCCATGACCTCATCCACCAGCGCGGGGATGTCCCGGTGCGGGATGGAGGAACCGTAGTTGCAGCCGAGAATGCGCTGATCGGCCTCGGCCAGTGCGAGCGGATCGAACCGGGCCTGCTCACCCTGGGCGGGCAGCCCGACGATCACCGCCGCACCGCCGAGCCCCAAAGCCGCGATGGCCTGTTCGGTGGTGCTGATCTTGCCGATGGCGTCGAAGACGTAGTCGTAGCCGTCGGGTTCGATCGAGCGCAGCGCGGCGACCGCGTCGGATGCGGCGGCGTTCACCGTATCGGTCGCGCCGAGCGCCGTGGCCAGCTCCAGTTTCTCGGCAACAACATCCACCGCCACCACGCGACTCGCCCCGGCCAGACGAGCGGCCTGCACACATGCCAGACCGACACCGCCGCAACCGATTACGGCGACCGTGGACTCGGGTCGGACCGCCGCGGTATTGCGCACCGCGCCGACGCCCGTCGCGATGGCGCAGCCGATGATCGCGATATCCTCGAGCGGAGCGTCCTTGCGAATCTTGATCGCCCCCGACACCGGAACCACGGCTTCCTCCGCGAACGAGGACACCCCGAGGTAGTGGTGGACCGAGCTCCCCGCCTCGGACAGCCGGGTGGTGCCGTCGTACAGCACGCCGCCGGGCGCGACAACCGTTGCCACCAGCGCACATTGAGCGGGTCGCCCCGCCCGGCAACTGCGGCAGCCGCCGCAACCGGGCACCCATGAGAGCACCACGTGGTCGCCGATCTCCAACTCGTCCACGCCGTCGCCGAGTGCGGTCACCACCCCGGACCCCTCATGGCCCAGCACCACGGGCCGGGGAATCCGCCACGCGCCGGTCAGGACGTGCAGATCGGAGTGGCACACCCCGGCCGCCGCGATGCGCACTCGCACTTCGCCGGGGCCGGGTGGCGCGAGGTCGAGATCCCGCACCCCGACACTCCCGTGCTCATCGAGCACGACGGCGCTGATGCGAGTGGCTCGCGAATCCGGAATCTGCTGTGGTCGCATGGGTTTTCCTAGCGTGAGGCGGTAAACGACTGCACGGCAACGTCACTCGCGCACGGCACGCACACGCGCGGGCACAGTCGTCTCGGACGTGCCGCCACTGTGCCCGCGATCGCCATCGGCCCGCCACACCTCGGTGCTCCTGATCGGGCCCGCGGGTGGTGCAGATAGCACCCTCGTTATCTCGCGGACGCCGACCTCATCGAGGTGCTGAACGACCTACGCTGAGGATTTCACAGCCCGTTACGCTCCCAATAGGTTCTCGGTACCCAGGAGCTCGGCGGTGTAGGAACCGGGTTCGGGCAGAAGTTCCCTGTCCCACAACAGGACTCGTGCGCGGATGGCGGTGGGGTCGGAGTCGCGAGCGGTGTCGATGCGCACCGAGATCGGTGCGGGCAGCGCCAGGAACGCGGTGACGAAGGGCAGTGACTCGACCAGGTCCCACAGGGTGCGGGTGCGCAGAACGCCGTGTTCGTGCGAACGTGCGCAAGTCACCGTCCAACCCGAGTGCGTCGCGTCGTCGAGTGAAACGCGCGAGAGCAGCAGCTCGGACACCGTCTCATCCACGCACTCGGCAACGGCGACCAACTGGCTGTCGGCGGGAAAGTCGATGCCGGCCTCCAAACCCAGTCCTGCGGTCACCTGCCGCTGTGTCCACGACTCGCGCAGCGTTTGGTCGACCTGTTCGACCCAGTGGTCGCCGGTGACTCGTTCCTCGAGCCCCAGCAGCCCGTCGGGCCGTTCGACCAGCCGCAATGTGCGCCAGCCGGACCGCACGGTCTGCCCGGCGGTGAATCGGGTGCCGTCGGCGATCGCGTCCTGAATGTCGTCGAGCGCCCACGCCACCCACCACGCCCCGGATTCTTCCGTCGAGGTCAGAGCGACCCGGGCGACCACATCGGGCAGACCCAATTGCTCACCGATCATGGTGCGGGTCAGCCCATCTCCGAAACTCCCGAGCCCGCGCCGTGCCCGCGCCATGGACAACGGTGCTCTCTGCGGCCCGAACCAGCTGCCGCCGTGAGTGATGTCCACGCCGTCGCGCACCACGGTGGCCAAGACGCTGCCCGCCAATATGACCGACGGTTCCAGGACCACGGTGGTGTCCGGCGGCAGCGCCAGGAACTGACGCAGATACGGCCACTCCGCCAACACATGTCGGAGCGACGAGTAGCCCACCGGCTCATGGTCGTGCTCGTCCAGGCAGACCAGGAACCAGCCCGACGTACCTGGTTCCGGGGTGCCCCCATGTCGGCGGAACCCGAGGGTGCCCGCGGTACGCACACATGGACGAAGAGCCACCATGTCGGTTCCGGCGACGCTGCCGTCGGACATATCCAATTCGAGTCTGGCGCAGACGGTCTGTTGATGATGCAGATCGGTGATGATCTCGTCGACCTGTTCCGCCCACACCCCGGGCGTGACCTCTTCCTCGAGTCCGAGCGTGCCATCCTCGCGCGCGATGACCCGCAACAGCCGACCGGCAATGGTGAACACCTGCCGCGGTTCGATCCACTGCCCACCGAGAACCATGTCACGCAACCAATCCAAGATGACCTGCACCATGGCGTTGTCGGGCACCGGCTCTCGCACGATCACCGTGAATTCGGCGTGGCCGGAGTCGGCGGCCGTCGTCGTTCGCAAACGTATCACCGCAGAGTTTCTACCCGCCGTACCGTCGCTTCCCAGTGGTGGGCAGCACGGCCCGACCGCAGCGCCGATGCGAGCCGATCGCTCAGGGACCGTCGTTCGCGACGGTGATGACCGTGTCCGGTGTGAGCGGCCGGGTAATCGTCCAGAATGCCCGGAAGTGGGATTTGGACATCTTCCACGCGCCGTTCTCGATGACATACTCGTCGTCGTATTCGCCCGTGGAAACGCTCTCGGTCCTGTTGATCAAATTGACCTGCCGGAACCGCAGCGTCCAGACGCCGTTCGCGGACGCGTCGGAGGTGAGGGTGATGTCGGGCAGCATGCCGTGATGCATATCAAGTATCACCGGCTTTCCGTCAATCTGTTGCAGCGCAATGGATTCGAAGACCTTCGCGATCCCGTCCGCGTCATCGAACCGACCCAGCATGCCGAAATCGATCGACGCGCCCTCGGCGATGAAGCACTCGCGGAAACCCTGCGGATCCTTGGCGTCGCACGCGCGCCAATACCGATGCTTGAGCGCCTTGATCGCTTCAACGGCTTCGATCCGCGCCACCCGCTCACGCAACTGCTCGACTTCGGTTGTCCCATCTTCACTCACGCTCGTGACGCTATCGCCCCGGCGCCGCTGACGCCGCGCCGCCACCGCCCGAGCTGTTTTCGCGTTGCGCCGCAGCCACTTCGAGCAGTGTGGTGATGAATGCTTGCAGCAGGACCGAATCCTTGCCGGTCGGCCGGATCAGGCTGTACTCGATCGGTGGAGCGTCGCGGAAGGGCACGAAGGCGATACCGGGGCGGGCGTAGTAGTGGCGGCCCCGCGCGGCCACCGGGGATACGCCGCGGCCCGCCGCTACGAGGGTGGGTATTTCCGTCCGGTAGGTCGCGGTCGGCCCCTGGGGAATGGGTCGGCCCCCGGGGGTGTGCGACGGCAGATGGAAGTCGAGCCAGTATGGCGGGACCGCGCCGCGGATGGAAAGCAGCGGGGTATCCGCGAGATCCTCCATCGATACGGTGTCCCGGTGTGCGAAAGGATGGCGTGCCGGGACCATGAGCGCGCGCGGTTCGGCAAGGATCACCGGTCCGATCGTGAGATCCGGTTCGCTGATCGGCAATGCGCTGATCTGCAGATCGATAGCGCCCGAACGCAGTCCGCCGAGTGGATCTCCGATCTGTATTTCGTGGATCTCGACCTCGCAGTCGGGACGGCAGCCCCGGAACGCATCGGCGGCCAGCCCGAGCAGGTCGGCCACCCACGGCGTGGAGTATCCGACGTGCAGCGTGAACCTGACGCCACGGCCGAATTCGATCGCGCGCGCCACCGCCTGTTGCAGGCTCTGATAGGCGGGACGCAGGTCATCGCGCAGCTGCTGTCCGGTCGTGGTGAGGGCCACCTGGCGGCTGGTGCGCTCGAACAGCGGTACGCCGACGCGACGTTCGAGCCGCTTGACCGTCTGGCTGACCCGGCCCGTCGACAATCCCAGTCGTTCGGAGGTCCGGCGGAAATGCAACTCTTCCGCCAGGGTCAGGAAAGTTTCGATTTCGTACCGCTCCATGGTCGTACTCCCCGCCCGCTCAGAGGATATGGACAAACTGGATCAGCCCCAGAGGGACGAGAGGAATCCGAAACGCGTCATGCCCGGCACCAGCACGTAACGCATATCGGCCGGCGCGGGTATCGGGCGGAGCCGCCGATCGAATAACCCATCGGGTTCCCATATCCGATGTATTTCGCTGCGGTGCAAGGTAAATGGGTCGATTCCCATTGCCCGCCGATGTCCGTCGCCACCGGTCGCGATGCCGCGCATGTGAACTCCTTGCCACCCGTCCGCGTCCACTCGAACGGGGCCGATACCGTCGGCCGCGCCTGCCGATCCAGGCGTCAGCTGTACGGACGGTATCCAGCGCAGGCGGGTGCCCGCTTGTCTCCGCACGCACGGTCATTGTCCGCATGCGCAGAGCTCGGAACGGGTGATCTCCGGCCGGGCTGCGGTCCGCGCGGGTTCGGCCGTAAAATCGGACCTCCAATTGGCTTGACGCCCATGGCACCGATGGTCGCCGAACCGAGAGATGGTACTGATGAATCACGTGGCTACGGCCGACTCCGTCACTACGAGTGTCGTGGATCCACATGAGCGGGCCGATTATTGGGCGCACGCGATCAATACGTATCAATGCCGACTCGGGTACCGGTTTCCCAGCCGCACCGATTTCCAAGGCCATTCCCAAGTGCGGCGCACCGATTCCTATCAGTTGATCGGATGGGAATCCGATGCGATCACCTACCTGCGCACCAGCAAACTCATCCGCGCCGATCCCGATGACAACTATCGGCTGATCATTCCGTTCACCGGACAGCTGAGCTTCGGGTCCGACGACGGGCACGGGATCCTCACCCCGGCGTCACTGCTGATGGTGGCCATCGACCAGCCCTTCGCGCTGTCCATGTCCGAGGTCACGCGCGGGGTGATCATCACCATTCCGCGCGACGAGGTGCGCCATCGCCTCAACCGCGTCGCGCCGCCGGCGGGCCCGATCGATCTCACGACCGGCCTCGGGCGCGTGTCCGCCGCAATGATCGACGGGCTGTATACCGAGTACGCCGCCCTCACCGATCGCGAATTCGACAGTGTCTCGGAACGTTTGGTGGATCTGCTCTGCATGCAGATCCTCGGCGACACCGCGAGCACACCCGGCTCGCTCGCCGACGTGGAAGCGGCCGCCCGCCGATACATTCGCGCCCACGCCGGCGACGCGGACCTCACCGGCGCGCGAGTGGCCGCCGCGCTCGGCTGGTCGCTGCGTCAAATTCAATTGGCGTTCAACGCCGTTGGCGCGACACCGAGCGAAGTCATTCGAGAAGAACGCCTGCACCTGGCCTGTGAGCGCCTGAGCAGCCCCGCCTACCAGCGGTGCAGTATCGCCGATATCGCCTCGGACCTGGGGTTCGGTTCGGCCAGCAGCTTCAACAAGGCTTTCCGTCGCCGCTTCGATGCCACCCCGAGCCAATTCCGCGGGGGAGTGGTGCGCGATATCGGTGCGCGGCTACCGGGTGTGGGCCAGTGCGCCGTCGTTCAGGATGGTGGTGAGGCCCCCGCGGTAGGGCTGTGAGGCCCGAGGGTGCCTAACACGGACGGTTCTGCTGTTCGACGTATGGGCGCAGGACCATGATCTCCTCGAGTCGGCGTATTCGGCGGTCGGTGAAGACGTGGTGCTGGTACTTGATAGCGAAAACCACGTGGGCATGCAACGCGAAACAGAAAGCGTGCCTGTGCGTATGGATTCGGTTTCGGTCATAGCCGAATGAGAGAATGTCGTTCGTGCAGTTGCGTTACCAGTACCGGGTGTATCCGAGTCCGGGCCAGCGGGAATCGCTGGCGCGGGCGTTCGGGTGTGCGCGGGTGGTGTTCAACGACGCGCTTGCCGCACGCAGGGCCGCGTTCACCGCAGGCCGTTCCTATGTCTCCGATGCCGAGTTGTCGACCCGGTTCACCGCGGCCAAAAGGACACCGGAGCGGGTTTGGTTGAGCGAGGTGTCGGCGGTGGTGTTGCAGCAGGCGCTGGCGGATCTGAATACCGCCTACCGCAACTTCTTTCACTCGGTGACCGGTAAACGCAAGGGCCCGAAGATCGCGCTTCCGCGGTTCCGGTCCCGCAAGGACAACCGGCAGTCAATCCGGTTCACGCGTAATGCCAGGTTCTCGATTACCGAGGGCGGCAAGCTGCGGTTGCCCAAGATCGGGGATGTGAGGGTCGCGTGGTCGCGGGAGTTGCCGTCGCAGCCGTCGTCGGTGACGGTGATCAAGGACGCCGCGGGCCGGTATTTCGCGTCTTTCGTCGTCGACGTCGATGAACAGCCGCTGCCACCGGTTGAGGCTGAGGTGGGTATCGACCTGGGCCTGACTACATTCGCGGTCCTGTCCAATGGCAAGCGGATCGAGTCTGCGAGGTTTCTGCGCCACGCCGAGCGCACGCTGCGCCGCGCGCAGAAGAACCTGTCACGCAAGCAGAATGGGTCGAACAATCGCACCCGAGTCCGTGTGAAGGTGGCGAGGGCGCATGCGAAAGTGGCTGACACGCGCAGGGATTGGGCGCACAAGCACACCACGGCGATAGTTCGCGAAATCCAAGCGATCTATGTCGAGGACTTGTGTGTGATAGCCCTGGCGCGGACCCGGCTGGCGAAATCGGTGCATGACGCGGGCTGGTCGATGTTCATCCGCCTGCTCGAGGAGAAAGCGGTCCGGGCGGGCCGGTATTTCGCGAAGGTGGACCGGTTCTATCCGTCCTCGCAGATCTGCGCGGTGTGTGGGCATCGGGACGGGGCGAAACCGTTGCACGTGCGGGTGTGGACGTGCCCACGGTGTGGTGTGGTCCTGGATCGTGATCTCAACGCCGCCACCAATATTCTCGCCGCCGGACGGGCGGAGAGACTAAACGCCTGTGGAGGGACCGTAAGTCCTGTCGCGACGGCGGCAGGCACGTCCCGATGAACCAGGAACCCACCCAGAGCGCCCGACAGGGCGTTGGCAGGAATCCCCGGCCTTCAGGCCGAGGAGGACGTCAATCGCGTGAGACCGGCTGAACGCGAACCCCGGCCGATGAACCATGTTCTGCTCGAGCGGAATTGCGGATCTGCTGAGGGGTGACCCCGAACCAGCGGCGCACCACGCGGGTCAGCGCGGACTGTTCGCGCAGACCGGCGAGCGCGGTGATCTGGCTCATCGGCAGATCGGTCTCGCGCAGCAAGCGGTAGACGGTATCGCGGCGGGTGCCGTCCAGGACATCGTTGAAGGTGGTGCCCTCGGCGGCCAGGGCGCGTTGCAGGGTGCGCTCGTGCATGATCAGCATGCGGGCGACGGTGGCGATATCGGGTTTTCCGGAGGTGATCAGCTGCTCGATCGCTACGCGAACCCGGGCGCTCATGGTGTGATCCAGCTCGGAATAGTTCCGAGTCAGGTAGTCGACCGAGATGGTGCGCAGGGTTTGATTGGTATTCGCGATGGGCCGGGCCGCCATATCCGCCGGAATCCGGAAGACGACGTAGGGGGCGTCGAAAACCACTGGCGCACCGAAGTATTCGGTGTAGGTCGACTCGGGGGCCACCGGCGGATGCGGTAGATGGATCGAGAGCAGTCCGTAATCATCGCCCGCCACCTGGCGCAGGGCTTTGTGAATCGTGCCCGCCGACAGTCCGGCGCCCTGCGCGAAGCCGGTCGCGGAGGCGGTATCGCGATATTCCAAGCCGATGATTCCGGACTGCCCCTGCGGGTCATCGATCAAGCCGATGGAGATGCCGCCGTTGTGGACGAACAGGAAGCGCGACGCGAACTCCAGCGCGTCACCGACCGTGGCCGCATTGGCCACCGCGATCGCCAGCGGCCCCAGCACATCCATGTCCTGCCGCGTGGCCAGCCGCAGGCCGAAATCCGGGCAATTCAGTTCGGTCGCAGCGACTTCCAGCGCCCACCCGATCGCCTCCGCCGGAATGATCGCGGCGTCATCGGTGACGGCGGCGACCGTGATGCCGAACCGCCCGAGCATGGCCGCACCATCGCCGCCCAACTCGTCGACCAACGCCGGATAGTCCCGCAGGCCGGCGGCTCGTGCCGTGGTCACCATGTCTGGATCGCCCTTCCCGAAGTCGACTATTCGCGACTGAGGACGTTAATGCAGATCGCCGATCCACCGCAATATCCGCAGCCGTGTCCGGGAACGCGGAATGCAATTAACATATTCTGCCAGCGTGCCCCGAAAAGTATGTCGCTCTGGGGTAAAAGACCACGTAGATCGCCGTGAGCTGCGGCTTGTGCGAGAAATCGAGCCCACGCGGGTTTGCCTGACCGAGGTGGTCGGCATTACTGTCCTTACTCGCCGGTAACCCGCAGTCGGCTAATGCGTCCGAACTCTGAAAAACACTCGCGTTTCGGAATACCTGAATGAATTGGGTGAGTGATATGAAAGCGAGGGCGGGAACATGAGCCCGAACAGCCTCCTCGGACCCGTGCGTCGCAAGGGGTACGCACGGTTCCGAGGGCCTTCGGCCGCGCTCGAATGGACGGTTCCCGCCACTCGTTCGTGACTACGCGCCGATCGCGGACCAGCCGTAGTAGGTCCCCGACGTATTCGCCGGGACGGTCGCGATCGGTTCGCCGGTGCAATCCTTGGATCCGAAGACCAGGAGGTTGCGGGAGCTGCGGTTCTCGAAGCGGATATCACGCGGGAAGCCGCTGGCCCAGCAGGAGTTCAGGTCACTCAGTTCCAGGGTGCCGTCGACGATCACGACCTGACGGCCGTCACCCGCCCCGAAGGAACCGGTGGGGAGTGCCGAGGCGGTCGGGGCCGCGATCGAAACCGCGGCGATGGCAAGAGCGCTTGCGGCAGAACGCAATACGAATGTCATGGGATGACCCTAACGAACTCGAGCCCTGCCCCGAGGATCAGGGGCAGCGAATCCTCGTGCCGCTCTTCGCCGAGATGTGAATCCTTTGGGCGATTGATCCCTCCTATTGGTGTGCGTCTGTTCGGGCGCACGTTGAGGAAGGGGTTCCCATGACCGTATGGATTGTCGCCGCGGCGATCGCGGCCGTATCGGTGTGTAGTTGTGTGGTGTTGGTGCGAAGGAGGCGGGCGCGTGGCTAGGTATGGCGCATGGCCGGGGGAGGAGGTGGTGGCGGCCGCGCGGGAGGGCGATGAGGCGTCGATCGCGGCACTGGTGTCCGGTGCGCATCCGCATGTTCGGCGGTTCGCGTTCTCGCTGTGCGCGAGCAGTCAGGATGCCGAGGACGCCGCGCAGGAGGCGCTGATCGTGCTGTACCGCAAGATCGGGACGTTGCGGGCGACCGGTGCGCTGGCCTCGTGGATGTTCCGGATCGTGCGCAATGAATGTCTGCGGCGGGTGGCGGATGTGGCGCGGCGGAATGAACCGGCGGTCGAGATGTGCGTTTCTTCGGCCGAGGACGATGTGCTGGCTCGGCTCGAGGTGGAGCGGGTGGCCGCGGCCATCGCGGCGTTGCCGCCCGATCAGCGGCGCGTGCTCATCATGCGTGATGTGCAGGGATTGCCCGGTGGCATGGTCGCCGACGCGGTCGGATTGAGTACGGCGGCAATGAAATCGCGGTTGCACCGGGCACGCGCGGCGCTGCGTTCGGCGCTCGATTTCCCGAGCGCGGAGACTCCCCGATGAGCGGCCCGGATGTCGGCGAGAAGTCGTTCGCCAGCACCTCTCTGTCCGCGCATCTGGTGCGCGGCCTAGTCGGGTTCGGCTCGCTCATCGGATCACTAGCGCTGACACCATTTCTCGGCGTCGGCGCGCTTCTGCTGCTGCCGGTCGGGATCATCGCGCTACGCGGTTGTCCCATGTGCTGGTTGATCGGCTTGGCGCAGACGATCTCCGGCGGTCGCCTGCGCCGATCGTGTACCGGTGACTCCTGCCGCCTGGTCACTCGATGAGCAGGGGATAGCGGCACCCTCGGGGCGCGCCGATTCAGCCCGGGATCTGCGCCCCGATGGCCGCACCGGCGCTCGCACCGAGGGTGGCGCCGATGGCCCCGCCCACCACGCCGCCGATCCCGACCCCGACGATCGTGCCGACCGGGCAGACGGGCGCGGTGACCGCGCAGGCGAACGCGCCGCCCAGCACCGCGCCCACACCCACCCCGACCACGGTTCCCACCACCGTGCCGACCTGCTCACCGACCAGCGACTGTGTCTGTCCCGCCGAAATCGGTTCGGGCGTAGGGGTTTCGGCTTGCGCGATTCCGGCTCCGGTTCCGATGAGCGCGGCGCTGATGGCCGCCGCGGCCGCGATCCTGCGAATCATGGTGCACTCCTGAGTTTTTCCGGCAGTGCACCGATCGTGAGCCGCGGATCACTCGGAGGTCCGGCGATTGCGCCTATACCGTGCGCCTGCACAATCGGTGACCGCCGACCCTTTTACGGCTCGACGCCGTGAATGATGAAGTCCGCGTGTGGATTGCCCCAGTAGTCGTTGAGGGCGGCGCGGATGTCGAAGACGGTGCCGGTGCTGTCGAGGATGAAAACGTAGATCTTCGGCGTGGTGGCGATTCCGGCGTTATCGGTGGTGTACGACGCGTAGCCCTGCTCGCGCTCGCCCTCGAAGGAGATCCGCATAACCCCGCCGTCCGGGTTGTACGCGGAGAAGTAGATTTTGACACCCGCGAAGGGAACTCCATTTCCCTTGCCGTACTTGACCGATAGCGGCGCGGTCGCCACCCAGTCGTGGCCGATGCCGCCGCCGTGCACGGTCTGATTGTTGCCCGCGATCAAGGTGAGCACGTTGTCGGTGGGATTGGCAGGTGCGGCGTTGTTCCACAGCGCCGCCACGGTGGCGTTCGGATCATTGCCGGAGTACACGGCCAGGGTTCCGTTGTCGTCGAGGTTGGCCACATAGCTGCCCTGCGCGCGGGCCTTGGCCGAAATCGCCCAGTACAGGCCTTGATTGTGTCCCGGATCGGTGCCCTTGTAGACGCACAGGTTGCCGTCGGTCTGCATGATCGCGAAGCAGGGGAACGCCGGTTTGGAGATCTTGTTGCTCCAGTACTGCTGCGTACCACCCTGGATCGGATTCCCCGGCTGAGTGCCGCACACCAGCGCGAACGTTCCGGTCTCGGTCAGCGTGATGCCGTATTTCCCGTTGGCGGAAGGCAATACGATGCCGCGCGAAATCCATTGCCCGGCTTGCAAACTGTGTCCGCTGGTAACCCGCTGCGCCTGATAGCTCTGCGCCGACTGCCACGTGATGAACGCGGGATTGAACCCGTTGTCCGGCACCACCCCCTCCGGAGCCGAACCGACCTGTAGGTTCCCATCCGGCGCGAACACCGCCCAGTACTTCGGCCCGGCCCCCTTCTGCCACGTATTCGTGGCCCAACAGGGTCCGTGGTTGTCGGAGGGCCCGGTGCCCCGATAGATCACGAAGTTGCCATCGTTCTGGATGGTCGCGAAGTACTGCCCGTTGGTTTGCGCCGGATTGAACTTCCAACTCTTGTCGATATGCGCCGCCCCCGCGTCCCCCACCACGGAGTAATACGGCTGATTCGGATCGATGTCCGCGTACGCGCCCCCGGTGGCCCCGGGCTTGGCGAAGTAGAACCGCAAGTCCCCATTGGCCTGCAACACCGCATAGAACCCGTTCAACGGACCCTGCTTGAAGAAATAGTCCCCGACCCGCAGATAACCCCCCATCGCCACCGCGGACCCCTTGTTGGCCCCCGCCGGAGGCAACAAATTCCCACTGTTCAAGCTGGTAGTACTCATCGGCATCTCGCTTCGTCCTCGCCGACCATGCTGGCCTTCGATGGTCCGGCGACCCGCCCGCCCAGGTCAAGATCCCCACCCGAAATCCCAGCCCGGACAAGGCAAGTCGCCCACGACGCGCCGAAATGTCGCCACCTGAATGAAATTGGTGCGTGAGTCAGGAGAAGCCCGTGCGGTGATCGGCGACCCACTGCGCATAGCTGCGGGGTGCGTGTCCGGTCAGCATCTCCACGAGGGTTACGAAGGGTGACCTCCCAGCGACCGGACAGTGCTGCGACCGTAGCGGCGGGAGCAGGTGAATGTGTGGCAATGTTCGGCGAAAAGCACTGTCGCATAGTCGTATTGGGCAACACTGGAAGTGGGTTCACCGTGGCTGAGAGTTCCGGTTGCCGACCGGTCGGTGGGCCAGGGAGGACGCCGAGATGGACATCTACAGCGCGGACCAGTGGAGTTACAGCGACAAGCTCATCGGTAGCGGGTACCAGCAGCACGAGTACAAGTGGGCGGTAGTCCTGCGCGGAGAGGACCCGAGTGACAAGACGTGGCCCGGTGTGTACCTCAAATGGACGAAAGGGGTGATCATCGGCGGGAGATGGAGTTACACAAGGGAAGCGGCCGTCCGAGGAAGCTTCACGCTGACCGATCCCGAGGGTCGGATCACCACGGGCGAGTTTCCGGCGGCGTCCGGCCCGGGTGAGGGAGGGGTACTTTCCTGGAGTCCGACTTCTGGGCTGTGCCGTTACGGAACCTGGAACCTGGCGGTATCGATAACCCTCGGCTCCTCGGCCTACAGCACCTCTACCGGCGGAATGATCGAGGTCAAGGTGGACCGGGAGTTCAGCCTGGTCTACGGGTGAGCATTCGACCGCGGCGAGCCCGCCGCGACTCATAGCCCCTAATTCGTTGTGGCACAGTGCCACCCGTGCTGGTTGAGGTGGCACCGTGTCATTACTTCATGCGAGCGCTACGCACTGCTGACGTTGCGTAGCGTGAATACGCCCCGGGTCAGGTGTGCGCAGAGTGCGCGGATTCGTAACCCCGGTCGTATCCGTCCCACTGCCCCTGCCGGTAGTCGCCGTTTCCGGCTAATTGCGTTGCGGCAGTGATGGCTTTGGGCAGATCGGCGTCGCCGTCCTTGAAGCCTGCCCGGTAGCCTTCGCGATAACCTCGTGTATATGCCGGTGTCTGCATATCGGCTCTCCTGGTTTGCGAGAATCGATCCCGGTATCGATGTGATCTGACAATGTGAAAAGCGCATATCGAACGGCCGCCTGTGGGTCAGCGACCCCGCGTGCAGATTCCCCGTGCACGGTATGCCACGTGCGATTCGAGTATCGCATAAATTCTGCGTGTCTGTCCCGGGAGTGGCGATGAATCAAGGCAATCGGTTGCGGCCGTAATGATTCCTGCCATCGGGGTTTCTCGGGGTGGCATCCCTCTGTAGGGGGATTCGGGGCCGGTGGCTGTTCGGTAGCTTCGGAACAGTGCGGTTGCCGTTGACATTTCGCCTACGGGGCGCTTGTTTGATCGTCGGGGTGGTGGGGATATGGCTGGGATCGGTGTTCGGGGCCGGACCGGCGCGTGCCGATGGCGCGGTGAGCGGGGGTGATGTGACGGTGGCGCAATCGCTCGGGGACCGGGAGCTGACGGTGATCGTGCGGCGCGCCGAACCCGGGCCGCTGCGAGTGGATGTGGTGACCCATGCCGGAACACCGCCGGGGAGGCTGACCCTCGGGGTGGTCGCCACCGATCGCGATGGTGCACCCGGATCGGCCACAGTGGAACTCACCGATCGGCTCGGTCCCTATCCGGTGACGCTGCGGGTGGATCACGCCGGGCCGTGGGAACTCACGATATTCGACGGGGAGCGCACCGCGCGCATTCCATTCCTGGTCTACGCCCGCGTGGTAACCCCGTGGGAGCGTGCGGCGTACGGCGGTTTCTGCACCGCCGGGGCCATGCTGCTGGTGGCGCTCGGCACGGCGTTGATCTCGCGGCGCGGCTGGGTGACGCTGGTGCCCGCCGGTGCGTTCCTGGTCGCGCTCTCGGTCGCGGTGACCGGGGCCGTGCTGTCGGGGCACGCGCCCGCACCGCGCCCGCCGGGCAGTCGGCTCGATCCGACCTCGGACAATGTGGGAAATCCGTTTCCGGAACGGGATCTGCCGCTGACGGTGAATTACTCACGGCCGCCGGTGAATATGACGGTGCTGGCGAACGGTCCCGCCGATATCCGTCTGGCGCTGACCGATTCGGCGACCGGCCGTCCCGTGGACGATCTGCTGGTCAACGATGACGCGCTGCTGCATCTGATGGTGGTGGGGCCGGATGGGCGGCTGTGGCATCGCCACCCGATCCGGGTCGCGCCCGGAGACTATCGAATCTCTGTGCGCGGCGGCGCATCCGGCGAATACGCGTTCGCCGCCGAGATCGCTCGCCGGGGTGGCGGCGTGCAATTACTGAGGGCCGCAGCGCGATTGGACGCGTCGGTTGCCGCACCCGCTATGCCGACCGCGTCCGGAGAACCCGGGACGGCCGGGCCAGGTGATCCCATCACGCCTGGGCCTGGTAATCCTGCCACGCCCGGTGTGAAGCTCACTGCGAGCGATCCGGTAGCGGGCGAACCCGCTACTCTCACCGCGCAATTCGGCGGCGGAGCCGATCTACAGCTGTGGCTGGGTATGGTCGGCCACCTCATCGCGGTCGGTCCACTACCTGATCGGACACCGACCGGCACTGCCGCCGCGACCGCGCCGATCTGGGCGCACGCGCACGCAATGGCCCCGCTCCCTCCCGCGGGTGCGCAGCCCGCCGACGAGACGGTCGCGAAGTACGGCCCGACAATCGATTTCACCTTCACCTTCGCGCAGCCGGGCCGATATCTGGTCTGGGCGCAGGCCGAACGCGACTACAGCGTGCTGACGCTGCCCGCGGTCGTCGATGTTCGGACGGGAGGACCGCGATGACCGCGCGCCGGTGGATACTCGCGGTGGCTGCGCTGCTGGTCGCCGCACTGGCGGTCTGGTGGCTGTGGCCCGACAGCGGCGGCGCCTCGCCCTCGCGAATGACGGCCGGACCGTATCGAGTCGCATTACAGGTTGCCGGGGATGGCGCGCGCGTCGGCGACAATACCGTCGATCTCGAAATCGACACTGCGCAAGGCGATCCCGCCGTACCCGAGCGCGTGATCGTGGCCCCGGCCATGCCCCAGATGGGTCACGCGCTGCCGACCGTCACCGCCACCGCCACCACCCCTGGCCACTACCGCGCCGGGGTGAATCTGCCCATGCCCGGTCAATGGGAGATCACCGTCCAGCTGTCCGGCCCGCAGGGACCGGGTTCGGCCACCTTCTCCCTGCGCGCCAATTGATCTCCCAGCCAACCGATTCCACCCGCCGATCGATCACTTCGAGGAGACCGCAATGGATCTCACCGCCGACGGTCGCGGGCGCACCGCCGCCGCGTCCGCCCCACTCACCGTCAAACCCTGGTTACCCGCGGCGATCCTGTTCGCCGCCACCGCGACCTTCGCCATCGGATCGACCTGGGATATCCAGTGGCACGCCGATGTCGGACCGGACACCTTCTTCACCCTGCCGCACCTGTTCATCTACGCCAGCGCCGCGGTCGCCGGATTCACCGGTCTCGCTGTCATTTTGCACACCACGGCGGCAGGACGAGCCGGGCGCGGCATGGACCCCGCGCTGGGCGGACCGGGTATCGGGGTATTCGGCCGCACCTTCACCGCACCGCTCGGGTATCTGGTGGCCGCGCTCGGAGCGGCCTCGTTCCTGCTGTACGGACTGTGGGATCTGTGGTGGCACAGCCTCTATGGATTCGACGCGGTGATCGACTCACCCCCGCATATCGGACTCTTCCTGTCCAGCACCGTGATCTCGGTGGGCACGGTCATCGTGTTCGCGGCCGCGCGCGGACAGCGCTGGGGTGAGATCGGCGCGCTGGTCTCGCTGGCGCACCTGCTCACCTCGAGCACGGTCACCGCGCTGGCGGTACAGCGGCTGAGCCAGGGCACCGTGCGCTGGACCGTCGCGGTCACCGCGTTCATGGCGATTCTGCTGCTCATCGCAGGCGCGGCTTTCCGACGCGGCGGAGCTACGGGCGTGGCCGTGTTCGCCTCCGCCATTCAGGGCGTGTTCTGGTGGTTCGCGCCGTGGGCCGCGCGCGCCTACGCCGATTTCGTGGGATTGCCCCTCCGCGAACACATTCGGGGCATCCCGACCACCCCGGCGCTGATTCCGTTCTGCCTGATCCCGGTCGGTATCGTGCTCGATCTAATCCTGCGCCGCACCACCGCCCCGGCCCGGCTCCTGCCGCTGCTGGCCGGTGCGATCGGCGGCGCGACCATCGGGGTGCTGTCGTTCGAGCAGAACTCTCTCATCTATGACGCGCACTGGCCGCTGTCGTCCATCGTCACCGGAACCACCATCGCCGGAGCCGTTTTGGGCGCGCTCGGCGGCTTTCTCGGACACCGTTTCGGCGCGATGCTGCGCCTGACCGCTCCCGCACCGGAGGTGCACGCATGATCCGCCGTCTGGCTCCCCTGGCCGCGTTCGCGCTGGCGCTGTGCTGCGCGCTCATCGCGGCGACCGGCACCGCCGCCGCCTATCAACCGGTCAATATCGTGCACACCGAGAATGTGCGGGTCGGCCCATACAACCTGACCGTCGGATTCAGCGAATGGCCTTTGCGCGCAATGCAATCGCTGGATTTCACCTTCGTCCCCGACGGCGGCACCGACGGCATGACCGGCACCCTCACCACCGTGCAACCCAATGGCAAGGTCCGCCGCTCGGAACCGCTATCGCACCACCCGCGCAAACGCGAGGACTGGGGCCTGGACGTGCGCTCCCTGGACAAGGACGGCAACTGGACCTTCCGCTTCACCCTCGACGGCCCCCGCGGCCACGGCGAAGGCGAACTCCGCGACCTCGCCGTCCTACCCCAGCCCGGCCCACCCCTGGGCGTGAGCTGGGCAGTGAGCGCCCTACCCCTACTGGGCCTGATCACCTTCCTGACCTACGCCTGGCGTCGCACCCGACCCGCGCTCGTCCGGACGCGGAGTCGGTGAGCGACGGCGTGCATCACCTCACGGCGCGGTCATGGCGACGTGGCCGCTGCTGCCGGCTGAGCCGAGGTCGAGGCGGTTGAGCAGGTTCTGGATCACGACATAGGGATTCATCGGTTCGCGCTTTCTGGGGTGTGGAAGGTGTTGCGCCGCAATCGGTTGTGATGGCGGTAACAATGTGCTGTCATGAAGATACAGGGAAACGCTGATTGTGTCTCTGTATCTCTCTCGACGATGAGGAACCGATGATGGACGCACACCACCTCAGCCGCCGCGACGCATTGCGCACGGGCGGAGGGCTTTTGGGTGTGGTCGGCGCAATGGCGCTGACCGCGCGGACCGCCCGCGCGGAACCGTGGAAATGGTCGCCCGCCGATTCGGTGGTGGGCAGCGGCGACGGCGCCGACCCGATGACGATGTTCGATCCGGACGCGGATTCGGTACTGGCCGATGTCATCGACCACGCCGATGTGCCCGAGGTCAACCGGCTGCTGGCGACCTGGGTCTACAACGATCAGCCGGTTCCCGCCGGACTGCCGAAAGGGTTGGCGGACTTCATCGAATCGGCTCGGCAGCTGCCGTCCTGGGCCGATCAGGGCAAACTGGCCAACTCCTTCGAATTCACCAAGAAGCGCGGGCTGTACCTCGGGGTGCTTTACGCGTTCGCCAGCGGCATGATGTCCACGGTCATCCCGCACGAGGCGCTCGCGGTGTACTACTCGCGCGGCGGTTCACATCTGAAGGATCGCATTGCCAAGACCGCGAAATTCGGTTACGACATCGGCACCGTCAACGCCTACGGTGCGGGCGGCGAAATGATCGTGACCTGCGTGAAGACCCGAATCATCCACGCGTCGGTGCGGCATCTGCTGCCGCGCTCGCCGTACTGGCCCGACGGGGTCACCCCCATCAGCCAGGACGATCTGATGGTCACCTGGCACAGTCTGGCGACCACCATCATGCGCACCCTCACCGCGTGGCGCATGCCCATGCCCGTCGCGGAATCCGATGGCTACCTGCACAGTTGGCAGCTGGCCGGGCATATGCTCGGCATTCGCGACGAATACCTGCCCGCCACCTGGGAGCAGGCCAATGTGCAAGCCGCACAGCAACTCGACCCCATCCTCGCGCCGACCGCCGAGGGTAAGGATCTGGCCAATCAGCTGCTCAACCTCGGCGCCAACCTCGACCTGAGCCTGCTGAGCCGAGGAGTGCTGGGCGCGTTCACCCGATTCATCATGGGGGACAAGGTCGCCGACTGGCTCGCCATCCCGCGCGAACCGGTCTGGAGTCCGCTACTGGAAGTCGCGTGGGGCCCGTTCGTCGCCGTGCGCGAGGGCGTGCTGTCGGTCGCCCCGATCGTCGATGCCCCGTACTGGATGTTCGACGAATTCCTGCGCCAATTCGCCCTGTGGTACCTGGCCGAGCTGCGCATGCCGCTGAGCATCGAGATCCCGCTGACCAACCGGTGAGCCAAAGCGCCTGCGCCTCCGGCGATTCACCGGCGATGCAAAGAAACGGCTAACGTAGCCGCGTACCATCGCGAGCGGTCTACAGGAGGACACCGTGGAAGCTGTGCCGCCCGCGGCCGGGAAATCGCTCATCGAGCGCGCGTATCTGCAGGCGGTGCAGCCGAGCGACACCTCCGACAAGATTCGCGTGCGGGTGCTGGACGCGGCCGCGGAACAGTTCCGGCACTGGGGAATTCAGCGATCGACCATGGAGGATGTGGCCCGGCGCGCGGGGGTTTCACGCATCACGGTCTACCGCCGTTTCGCCACCAAGGAGGATCTGGTCGAACAGGTCCTGCTGCGTGAGTTCCGCGGTTACTTCGACACCTTCCTGGTCGATATCGCCGCCGCGGCCACCCCGGCCGATCGTGTCGTCGCCGGTTTCGTGAGCTCGCTGCGCACTCTGCGCGGTAACCCGCTGATCGGCGCGCTGATCACCGCCGAACCCGATCAATTCACCAGTTCGCTGATCGGCGACGGCGGCCGGGCGGTGGCGATGGTGCGCGAATTCGTCGCCGTTCAGCTCGGTCAGGAACAGCGCGCGGGCACCATCTCCGCGGATCTGGACACCCGGCTGATCGCGGAGGTGATGGTCCGAATCTGCGCGTCATTCCTGGCGATTCCGAGCCAGATCGTCGATCTCGAGGATGAAGAGCAGCTCACGCGGATCGCCCGTCAGTTCCTGGTTCCCATGCTCGAGCTGTGACCTGGCGCACGATTCTTCGATCGCTGTCATAGCCGCTGCGTACACTGCGGTAATCCGGCCGGAGGTGGTGCGGGCGGACGTTGATCGATACAGCAGGAGGTTTCGTTCCGCACCGAGGGGGCTGGACGTGCTATTTGATCTGCGATTGATTCGTGACTGGTGGCGTGAGGACGTCGACTACCAATGGGTGGTCGATGCGATCGCCGCGCGATCGGCGTTGGGTGGGCTGCGGGTCGCGGTGGGGCTGTGCGGTTTGGCCGCACCGATCATCGCGGTATTGACCGTGCTGTCGCCGGTGCGGCCGATGGATTCGACATCGCGAATGCTGCTGTTGCTGCTCGCGGGAGTCGGGGTGGTGTGGTGTGCGCGCTGGTGGGTGCGGCCGTGGCCGGGGGAGACCGAATCGCTGATCCTGATCGCCATCGCCGATGTCTGCGTCACCGCGGTGTGCGCGGTGAGTCCCGGCTATGTCGTGCGCGCGGTCGGCATGATGATGCTGTTGATCATCGGCATCTACGTGAGCGCGCTGCACAATCCGAAAGTGCTTGCGGTGCAGACGGTGTGGTCGCTGCTGGCGGTCGTGCTGCTGTCGATTCCGCTGCTGCGCGGCGGTGACATCACCTCGGCGTTGATCATGCTGCTGGGGATGTCGGCCGCGGTCATCGTGCCGCCCGGCCTGCAATTCTGCTATTCACTGCTGCGCGGTGAAATGCTCTCGGACCCGCTCACCGGACTGCTGAGCCGGCGCGGCCTGGATTACCACGCGGCCATCTGGTTCTCCCGCCGTGCTCCGGGTCCCACCTGCGTTTTGATGATCGACCTGGATCGGTTCAAAGCCGTCAACGACACTCACGGCCACTCCACCGGTGATGAGGTCCTGATCTCCACGGCCGATCGACTACGCCGTACCGCTCCCGCCGACAGCATCGTCTCGCGTTTCGGCGGTGAGGAATTCGCGATCATCGTTCGACTACCGATCGATCCGGCGGTCGAAGTGGCCGATCGCCTGCGCCGCGCGGTCGCCGAACCGCTCGGATCCATCGCCGTCACCGCCAGCATCGGCCTGGCCGCCTTCCCCGCCCGTGTCACTCCGACCCGCGACTGCGATCTGGTCCGCCGCACCCTCGGCTCGGCCGACAGCGCGATGTATCGGGCAAAACAGCAGGGCGGCAATGCAATCGTGACGGCCGAGAATTCGCTGACCTATCCCTGATATGGCAGCACTGGCCGAAATCCGCACAAATATGGCCGCGTCTTACCGGCTGAACATACTGGTCGGGCTCTAATCTGATGCGTGGTGAGCCGTCCCCACCCGGGACGGTGTGTTCGGTCTTCAGACACGTGGGCCGAACCGGAGCGATCCCGGGTTTCCGACTATCCGAGGGGAGATCACGATGAGCACCGAAAACGGTGGCGCCCTGCACCTGATGGCGCAGATCCTTTCCAGCTACAGCAGCCTCGACGAATTCCTCGCCACCCTGCACCGCGAACTCGAAGCACCCACCCAGGAACTGCCCCGCATCGACCTCATCGACTCAGCCGATCCGGCCGCGGCCCAGTGGGCCGAGGCGGTCAACCGACTCGGCGCTGCCCGCCACGGTCGCCACGCCGCCACCAACTGAGGATCGTCGTTGCCGCG
This sequence comes from Nocardia sp. NPDC058058, assembly GCF_042885355.1. Taxonomy (NCBI): domain Bacteria; kingdom Bacillati; phylum Actinomycetota; class Actinomycetes; order Mycobacteriales; family Nocardiaceae; genus Nocardia; species Nocardia sp. NPDC058058. The sequence goes on from NZ_JBHVSA010000003.1 coordinate 103,986, forward strand.
CGGGGCGGCAACGCGATCGTCATCGCCGAATCGGTGACCCGGAACCCACCGGGTCCGGGAATTACGGCGCTACCTTCTCATCCTCGAGCATCCCGAGTAATTGTTCGCGCAATTCCGGGCCGTCCTGATGCTGGTGGACCGAGACCGCGTGCTCGGCCGCTGCCCGCAGGACCTCGTCTTCCTCGCCGGAAATAGTCAGCGTGCAATTCGCTTCGCTGGGAAACCGACGACAGTCAGCTGTCTTTCTCGTCATCGGGAGAACCTCCTCGCAGATCAACAGTGGTCCCCTCTTCCACGATAGACCCGGGAGCACCCCGCGATGATCGAATCGGGACGCCCGATCGCGCCACTTCAGTCGAAGTCGTACACCGTCACCGCGACCTCCCGAACCAGCAGTTGTTCGGCGATGATCGGCTCGATCCGCTCCCAGCGCCCGCCCGCCAGGCCGCAGCCGATGCGCGGCATATGCACACTCGCCCCGAGCCGCAGCGCATCGTCACCGACCGCCCGCAAACATCGAGCCACCGCGTCATAGCGAATGGGCGGACCGGCACTGCCCGTGCGCATTCCGTGCTGGCCGATCATATTGGCCACCCAGATATCCGCGCGAACCTGAATCAGTTGCGTTGCCCCGAGCCCGAAGTCGTTCCCCGCGCGTTCGCGATGCCAGCCGCGGTAGGCGCGCTCCGGCTCGGGCCACCGCTTCGAGATCGCCAGCACAAACCCCTTGCCCCACCCGCCGAGATCATTGCAGACATGCGCAATGATCTTCGGCCCCTTGGCCTGAGGGTTCGTCGCATCCCCTTTGATCACTCGCAACGTCGACACCTGGCGATGCTGGCACCGGCCACCCCACGCGTCAATCGGGTTTCCCTCACCCGAAGAGCACTGCGCGACCGCGACTTCCACCTCTCAGGTGTGTCTGCCCGTATGCCCGTGCTTGTCCTGAAGGCACCCGCAATACTGCGAAAACCCACCGGTGTCGAACCGAACAATAGTGGTCTGCGCCCGCAGCCCACGCCTTTCCAAATCGGCCCTACTAACCGGCCGAACCCAATGCTCCCGCCGCTCGACATCGGTCGTCTCCAGCATCATCTCATCCTCCCCCAACTGAAAATGACTGTGCAACAAAGCAACCCCGAACCGATCCAAATTCCCGTACTTCTCCAACACCCCCCGAATCTCCTCCAAACAAGCAGCATCCCCATCACCGATAGGCCGAACCCCATCGATATCCTCGAGACTGTTCCACTGCAAGGCATTAAGCGCGACCCGACTCATATCGCCACTCCCAAACACTCGACCCAAACCGTTCCGCCAGATCGTCCCGCCCCACCCACGATCCCCACTAGGGCAGAAGGTCACTGTCCGAGGCGAACGGACGCTGTGTGGCTTGTGCTCAGCAAGGCCAGCTCGCCGTTCTCACGAGCGAGGGTGTGGTTGCCGACGTCTACGCCTGAACTGGCGCATAGCGATTGCACCGTCTGTCGATGTCCATCCGCCAGCAGTAGTTCTGCGAACTCACCATCGCGTTGCCACGACCGCGCCGCTACCCGAGCGGTGGCTGCGACGAGTTGTCCGAAGACCGGCAGAAGGATGAGTGGTCCGCCTACGGCCACGGTCGCCCTCCTGCCTGTGGCATTTACCTTTTTGTTGCTGTCAGCGACCCGCGCGTACATATAGTCCACGGATTGCGCGTAAGCCGTCTGCAGGTACTTGTACGCCTGGTCGACGTTGCCGATCTCCGCGTAAACCGCGGCAAGGCGAAGGCTGATCTGACTACGCATCATGTCCAACGGTGCACCATCGGGGATTGAGGTGGACTTCGCTGCTCCGGCCACCGCCAAATAGCGCACCTCGGCTTCGCTGAGATAGGTCAGTCGCCGATCTGGATCGGTCCCTGGCTCTTGCGCTTTGCCGATGAGCTCGTCACCCGCGCATAAGGCGATGTCGAGCTGCCCAAGAAGTGAGGACTGTTGCGCTTGTCGCTCCCGGTCGGCTGCGCTCTTGAAACCAAGGAAGCCCGAGAGTTGCTCGACACCCGGTTGGGTCGCCTTCTTGACGAGCAACGATCCGAACGCTTTGAGAGCGAACGTAGCGACGGTCGCAGTCGTTACGGGTTCCATCTTCCGCCTTTGTTCGAGCGTGTAGTTCGTTGCGCCGGAACGAGTGTCACGCTCAGTCCTTTCAAACGCCTTAAGAAACAGCGTCTTTGACCGTCCGACCCGGCCCGCCTGGCGGGCGAGGCTCTTGTCCACGGCATGGGTCGAGGGGTTACTCGGGGGCGGTGCCGTAGATCGAGTGGTATTCCTTGGCGAAGGTGCGGCGGCCGAGGAGGTGCCAGGCGAGGCGGGCGGGGAATGGCATGTCGGCGAGGAACTTTCGGCGGGCGGTGGGTGGGACGCCTTGCAGGACGAAGCCCAGGAAGATCAGTTGGCGGTTTTTGGGGATGGCTGCGCGGCCGCGTTCGCCGAGGGCCTCCCATTCGGGGGCGGTCATGACCTGGGCTACGAGGGGCAGGATGGTGGCTTCTTCCTCGGTCATGTGTTCGTCGAGGGCGGCGGCCAGTGCGGACAGGGTGAGGGCGAGGGGTTCGCGCGTCCGAGGGTTCGCTGAGGTGGCGAATTCGGTGGCTTGGCGGTCTGCCCGGGAGATCAGTTCGGCGATGCGCTCGTGCTGTTCTTCCATTCGAAGGATCAGTGCGCCATCGGTTTTCGCGCGCTCGAGCAGGAGCGGCCACATCAGCTCGTCTTCGGCGGAGTGGTGGTGATGCAGGCCGGTGTCGAGTTCGGTCAGGAACTCCACGATGCGGCGGGCGCGGGCGGTGTCCCCGTCGGCGACGCCGCGCACCAGGTCCGGCAGGGCGTCGAAATGGCGGCGGAAGGCGCGGTGGACGAGCACCATATCGGTGGTATCGGGGCGTTCGATGGTCTGGGCTGTGGCGTTCATGGTGCCCACTGTGCGTGGATCCACTTGTAGGACACTTGCAATAGAATCTGCCGCCATGGTGCGGATTCAGGTGCTCGGTTCGCTGACCGCTCAGACCGGGCGTGGCAGTGTGGATCTCGGCGGCCGCCGCCAGCGCGGAGTGCTCACCCTGCTGCTCGTCGCGCGCGGCGCGGTCGTACCGGTCGATCGGCTGATCGATGATCTGTGGCGCGGTGAGCCGCCCACTCGCGCACTCGGCACCTTGCAGGCCTACATCTCGCACCTGCGCAAAGTGCTCGAGCCGGATCGGCTACCCCGCGCACCGGCCACCATTCTGGTCAGCCAGGCTCCGGGCTACGCGCTACGGCTCGCACCCGAAGCGGTGGATGCCTGGCAGTTCGAAGCCGAACTACGCAGCGCGCCAGCGGATCCCGTAGAGCGCAGACGCGCGCTCGAACAAGCTCTGGCCCGATGGCACGGCCAGGCATTCGCCGAGTTCCGCGATGAATCCTGGGCTCGGCCCGAGGCGCACCGACTCGAGGAACTACGCCTTGCCGCTCGCGAACGCCTGGCCGCGACCCTGATCGACCTCGGTGACCCGACCGCCGCCGCCGTGGAAGCCGATGCCCTGACCAGCACCCATCCCTTGCGTGAGGAGGCATGGCGCATCTCGGCGCTGGCCCGGTTCCACGCCGGTCGGCAGGCGGACGCACTCGCCGCGCTCCGCGCCGCCCGGGACATCCTGGCCGATCAACTCGGCATCGACCCCGGCCCGGCCCTGCTCCAACTCGAGGCCGACGTACTGGCGCAACGCATTCCCGTCGAGCTACCCGCACCGGTTCCGCTGCCCGCACCGACCATCGAACCCACCGAGATCCATTCCGAATTCGTCGGCCGGACAAGAGAACTCGATGAGCTCATACGCGCGGCGGTAACGGGCTCACCTCGTGTCGCGGCGGTGATCGGCGAAGCGGGCAGTGGCAAATCGCTTGTGCTCCAGCGATTTCGCGCCGAACTGCTGGCCACCGGCTGGCGCGTGATCACGGGCCGCTGCCCCGAAGAGGATGGCGCACCACCGGCCTGGGCATGGGTGGAGGCGCTGCGCGAACTCACCACCGAAGCCGATCCCGGCGATTACGCCGCCCCGCTGGCGCCTTTGCTGACCGACCGGCGCATCGGACGCGACGCCGACGCCTCGGTCGGCCGATTCCTGCTGCATCGCGCCGTCGGCGCATACCTGGACGAGACAGCGCGGGCACGACCGCTCGCGGTCATGCTCGACGACTTGCACCGCGCCGACCTGGAAACTCTCACCCTGCTGGGCAGCGTGGCGAAGGCGGCGTCAATCCTGATCGTGATCGCCTACCGCCCCGACGAGATCGGCACGCCCCTGGAAGACGCGCTCGCCTCCCTCGCGACCGCGACAGCGACCCGAATACACCTGCGCGGCTTGGATTTCGACGACGCGGCAACCCTCATCCGCGCGGTCGCCGGACATGATCCCGCGCGCACGACAATCGAGGCACTGACCGAGCGCACCGGCGGAAATCCCTTCTACCTCACCGAAAGCGCTCGCCTACTCGCGAGCGAGGGCGCGCTGGTGGCGACTTCGGAAGTACCGCAGGGCGTGCGAGATGTGCTGCGGCGCCGCTTCGCTCGACTACCCGAGGTGAGCGTGTCGGTCTTGCGGCTTGCCGCGGTGATCGGGCGCGAATTCGATATCGAGGTGCTGGTGGGCGCGGCCGAAATCGGCGAGGACGAGGTCCTCGATGCGGTGGAGGCCGGTGTGCTGGCCGGACTGCTCGAGGAACCGGGCTCCGATCACGCGCGATTCACCCACGCGCTCATCCGCGACACCCTGATCGGAGACCTCTCACGCATCCGGCGCAGCCGCTGGCACCTGCGCATCGCAGAATCGATCGAGCGGACCCGGCCCGGCGATCTCTCGGCGCTGGCCCACCATTTCGGGGAGTCGCTCACCGCGGCGACGGCACGGCGCGCCGCGGACGCCGCGCACGCGGCAGCCGACCAGGCCGAACGCCGATTCGCCCACGATGCCGCGGCCGAGAACTACGGTCGCGTCGTCGCCGCGCTCGAGCGGATCAGCGGTGTGAACACTGCCGCCGAGCGAGTCACCGCGCTCTCGCGAATGAGCAGCAGCTACCTCGCCGCGGGTTCAGGCTCGCAGGCGCGCGATGCCCGGGATCGGGCGGTCGCCGCGGCCGATACGCCCGAACTGTCGATCGAGGCGCTCACCGCCTGGGATACACCCACCCCGTGGCTGAATCGCGCCTACGGATATGTCGATCACCGGATGGTCACCTCGATCGAGACCGCGCTGCGCACCGCCGATCTCACCCCGCAGGCGCGGTGCAGACTCCTGGTCGCGCTCGTACGCGAGATCGGCGGCGAGCTGCACGAACGAGCGCGCGAGGCCGCCGCGCACGCCGAGTCCCTGGCACGCGAACTGCATGACCCTCGACTGCTGGGGCTGGCCCTGCAGGCGCGAACCTCGGTGTACGACACCTCGATTCCGCTCGCCGACCGCGACCGGCTCGCCGCGGAATTGATCAGCCTCGGCGAGGACAACTCGCTGCCCGCGTTCTCCCTGATCGGCCGGAACGCCGCACTTCAGGTCGCCGCGGCCGGCGGCGATGTGGACCGCGCGAAAGCCGAACTCGCGGCCGCGACGGTGCTGGCCGACCGCTACCACTGGGCGCAGGCGCGCGCCGCGAACACCATGGGCCTGGCCATGATCGCGCACCAGACGGGGAATCTCGAAGCGGCGGAACAGTATTACGTACAGGCGCACGAAATGTTCAAGCGCCACGGGGTCTTCGACTCCGACGGCAACCTGCTGATCGCGGTGCTGACCATCCGGCTCACACAGGGGCGGATCGGTGAATTCACCGAGCTACTCGCCGAATCCTTTGCGCACCTGGACACCTCGGGCAACGACCTGGCCGTCGACCCGTACGCCCTGGCGCTACTGGCCTCCGGTGACCGGCGCGGCGCGCTGGCGGCGACGCGGGCTCGCCGACCGCTGCGCGACGACTTCTTCCGCTCACTGTTCCTCACCGTGCGCGGTATGGCCGTCGCGGGTCTCGAACAGCGCGCCGACGCGGAACAGATCTACCCGCAGCTGCTCGTCTACTCGGGCCAGATCGCAGGCTCGGACACCGGAGCGCACGCCGTCGGTCCGGTCGACACCGTGCTCGGCGACCTGGCCGCACTGCTCGGCAAACCCGAGCTGGCGGCCGAGCACTACGCGTCCGCCGAACGCCTCGCGCGCCGCTGCGGCTGCCGACAGTGGATCAGCGCCGTGCAACAGCGCATCGGTTTACAAGCCGATCACTAGTCGAATCCGGACGCTGGGTGACACATCATCCAGCAGAAGGAGCGTCGCAATGCCCACCGACCGGCAACTCAAGACCGTCAACACCATTCACCGCGCGGTGATGAAGTTCAGCGGCGGCATCCTCGGCACCACCTTCAAAGGCATGCCGACGATCAAGCTCACCACCATCGGCCGCAAATCCGGCCGCGCGCACACCGTCGTGCTGACCGCACCGATCATCGACGGCGACACCATCGTCATCGTCGCCTCGCGCGGCGGTGACCCCACCGATCCGGCCTGGCTGCACAATCTGCGCGCCAACCCCGCGGTCCGGGTCGCCCGCGGGCAGGGCCCGGATCTGCCGATGACAGCGCACGTGCTGTCACCGGCAGAACGAGACACCCTGTGGCCCGAGGTGATCGCCGCCCACCCCGGCTACGCCGACTACCAGGCGATGACCACCCGCACGATTCCGCTGATCACCCTGCGTCCTCGCACGGACCCGAGGTAGCTACTCCTGACGGAAACAGAGTGTGCCCCATTGGAATCCGGCCCCGATGGCGGAGAGCAGGAACGTATCTCCGGCCTCGATGAGATTCTCACTGCGCGCCCGGTGCAGTGCGGTGAGCACCCCGGCGGACCCGGTATTCCCGAGCGTGTCCAGGGTGACCGGCGCTCGCCGCATCGGCACCCCGAGATCGGCCATGGCGGCGGTGAGAATATTGAGATTGGCCTGATGCAGGAAGAAATGGTCGATATCGGTGACCGCCAATCCGGCTCGATCGACGGCAGCGCGAATGCTGTGCGGCAGCCAGCCGGTCGCGGTGTCCCACACCGCCCGACCGTCCATGCGGAGATAGTGCTCACGATCCGCGACGGTCTGCTCACTGGTCGGCAGCCGGGATCCACCGGCCCGGATTTCCACGCTGTGCGACAGCTCGGATCCGAAGTCCCAGGCCAATATTCCCGCATCGGGGGTGTCGGTGCGGGTCAGCACGATCGCGCCCGCCGCATCACCGAAGAAGACGCCGGTGGTGCGGTTTCGCGGATCGGTCACCCGCGACGCGCAATCGGCCGCGATGACCAGCACCGCGCGCGCCGAGACCTGCAATAGGTGCGCGGCGAGCAGAATCGCTTGCAGCCCATTGGCGCACGCGGCCTGAGTGATGTCGATCGGCAGCGCGCGCCGCGCACCGATGCGATCCTTGACCATCAACGCGGTCGAGGGCAGCGGCTGATCGTAGGTGTAGCTGGCGACGATGACGGCGTCGAGTTCGCCGGGCAGGACGCCCGCCTCCGCGAGCGCCGCCGGAGCCGCCGCCACGCACATATCCGATACCGCCAATTCCGGTGCGAGCCGCCGTCGTTCGCGAATGCCGGTCCGACTCCGGATCCACTCGTCGGAGGTATCCAGCGTGCTGCTCAGATCGGCGTTCGTGACGATGGTGGCGGGCAGATGAACGCTCGAGCCGGCCACCGTCACCGGCAGCGGGCGGGCGACCGGCCACCGAACGGACGACGGACGCGGCTCGACCACCATGCCCGTCACGCGCGGACCTCGCCGGGTGTGACTGCGGTGTTGTATTCGGGGCTGATCAAATGGTCGAGATCGACATAGAACCGCCCCGATTCGCACGGTGTACCGAGCAGAATGCGCCGTGCGGCCGCGGTGACCAGCGCTCCACCGAGCGCCACATCGGACGCCAATTGCGGCCAGCTGCTCAGTGTCCGGCCGATCTCACCGAACGAGGCCGCCAGCTCGGGGCTGATCCGTTCGGCGTCGACCATCGCCAGAATGAGATCCGACTTGGCCTGAGCGGTGAGCTCGGGCAGATCTGCGGCGCGCAGATCGCCGATGCGACCGTGCAACAGCGGCCGGTCGGGCTCGAGATCGAAGCGTTCGATATCGAGCATGCCGCGGTCGTTGCAGTCCATGATCACCGGAATGCCCAGTGCGCGTGCGTATTCCCGGGCCGCGATCTTGACGTACGGGGTGTCGCATTCTTCGACAAGCAGATCGATCGGGGTGCCGTCGCCGTGGAAGAACTCGGTCATGGTGTCATCGGTCAGCCCGGAGGTGATGATCTCGATATCCAGATACGGGTCGATCTCGTACATCTGGCGCGCGCACAGCACCGCCTTGCCCACGCCGAGGTGATGTACGCCCGCGCGCAGCCGGTTCATATTCGACAGACTCAGATCGTCGAAGTCCGCGAGCCGGAACGCACCGCCCACGCCTTCGAGCGCCAGGGTGATGGCGGCGCTGTTGCCGACGGACAACCCGATGATTCCGATCCGATGCTCGCGCAGCTGACGCTGTTGCGGGCGTTCGATTTTCCCGCGATTGCGGTCGGCGCGCACCAACCGGAACTCCTCGCGCGGCAGCACATGAACCAACCTGCCGGACCACGGATACCAGAACCAGCTGCCGTATGCCCACGGCTCGACCCCGGCGAGCTGCGCCTCTATCTTTCGTTCGAGTTCGGGGCCGGTGCTGCGCAGATGCGGTTCGCGGCAAGCGATCAGCTCCGCCAGCTGGGTGTCGATGGTGTCGTACACCGCGGTGATGTGATCCGATTCCAGCAGTGCGGTCAGGGTCGCGTAGTCCGCGGCATGGCACGGCTCGAGCAGCACCGGCTGCCAGACGTCGTGATCCGGTGCGCCCGCCGAGGTGAGAGCCGCTGGTACGGGCGGGTTTTCGGATTCCGCCGCCGCCCATGCGGCGGAGGAGTCGTTCGCGAGCGCCGGGAATCGGTCGCGCAGTGCGCCCACCAGGTCGGTGTACTCACCGGCGCCATCGGCGGTGCGGTGCAGCAGGATCACCACGTCCTCGGTGTACCGCTCGACATAGCAACGGGTTCCGGGCACAGGCGCGAATCCGAACCGGCCGTGGAAGCGATCCTGGCCGTCCTTGGTTCCGGAGGTGCCGATCATGAGCTTGGCACCGAGATGGTGGGCCGCGCCGATCGCGACCGCGTTCAAATACACGCCCAACCCGAGTTTGCGAGCACGATGCTCGACCACCAGCCGACTGTGTTCATAAGTATCGTCGACCCCGGCGCCTTCGGCGGCGAGCAACTGCATGTACTGCTGTTCACCCAGGTGCGCGCGCGATTGGAACAGCTCACCGGTCTCGGGCGTCGACAATCGGATATAGCCCAGCACGGGACCCTGGGCATGCTGGCGGGCAATGAAATGCCATGCGCCGTAATCCAATTCCTGGTCGTCGACGTGTGCGCCGCAGTCGTCGCGGAACTCGGGCCGCCTGCCGTTGTCGTACAGGATGCGCGCCCGCAGTTCTCGTAATCGGCCCACCTGATCCGCGACATCGGCACCGCTGCGCGGTAACCGAAACGCTGAAACATGCCACCGCACATCATGATCGAGGTTGCGGATTTCACGTCGTTCGACAGGCATGCGGGATCCATCAGATGCCGACACGGGCATGGAACCTTTCCGGGAATTCGTGTGAGTGGGTGGCCTGGCGTGAGCGAATGCTTGTGTGTGGGACCGAACGGTGCCGCAGCGCTGATCAGCACTGCGAATTCGGTTGCCAAATAATAGCTTGGGTGAGATGTGAAGTATCCGTAGCGCAGATTCGGCGCGGCGCAGGTGACCCGTGGCATAGCCGCTAAATGGCGATTTTGTCCCCGAATAGTCGGGCTGGAGCCCGATAACTGTGCAATTGCTATGAAGTAGCTGTCTGGAAGAAGATGTATTGGCCGAATATGGTCTGTTGCTTTCGCATTGACATCCACGGTTCGAGTGTTCGGCGATTACCACAGCGAGCCTCGGCCCACAAGGTCATTGAGGTCCGTTTGTGCGGGTCGGTTGCGGCTCGCAGCAGGAGGGTTGCCCGATGGTGGCTGACCAGACTGGTCAGGACTATCGAGGAGAGGGATCGACCGAATGAATGTGGTGAAACGACGGAGCAAATCGCTCGTCGGGCTGGTGATCGTGACCGTCGCGGTGGGTGCCGGGACCGGTGGGGCAGTGGTGACCCGGGTCATCGACGATCGCCGGGCGAGCGCCAATGCTTTGCCGGGCGATCCTGATGTTCCCGTCGTATGCGCGGACAGCCGCCCATCCAAGGTCGATCCCGGCAGCTACGGCATGCAGAACGACGGGTCGTTCCTGCATCCGGCACGCACCTACGTGAACGAGGAGGAACAGCATCCCTTCCCGGGCGGCGGCGAAGACCTGTTTCCCGCGACCGGCGGATACGACCCGAATACCTACAAGAGCGACAATGTGACCGTCGAAGCGCACTACCCCGGCAAGCGGTTCACCCCCGATCCATTCCATTCGTGGCAGAACATCGTGGATTTCGACGGCCGCCGATACATGTTCCAGTACGACCGCAGCGAGGCGCGGGTGTACGACATCACCGACGTCAAGAATGTGCAGGTCGTCGAATCGCTGAGCCGCGACGATGTCGCGGACGCCGCCGGGAACAATGAGGCCGTCGCCGGAAAGGATTGGGCCGCACACGATTTCTGGGGAGCCTCCACGATTCAATGGAGTCCGCGGTACAACGGCTACATCATGGTCCAGAGCTTCGAGATGCGCCGTCAGGTGCCGTTCTGGATGGGCGACACCCCGGACAAGAGCAAATACGCTGCCGCACAAGGCGTTGCCGACGCGCGCGCCGATACTCAGCTCAAAGGCTTCAAAGTCTACAAACTCAACGGTCCCCGCAAGAAGGACTGGGAACTGCTGGCAACGGTGAGCACCGATGAGACACAACAGAATCCACTCGCCCCCGATATGACCAAGCCGCAGCAGGGCTCGGGATCCCTCGACGTGCCGCAGTGGAACGGCGGGCGCTACATGTTCCTCTCCACCGCGCCCGGCGACGACTGGTCACATCAGGAGTATCCGACGTACTTGTACGCCAATGGATTCCAGGTGTGGGACATGGCCGACCCAGCGACGCCCAAGCTCCTGGACACCTGGCATCGCGAAGGCATGCTGCGCGGGGAAGACGCCGCCTACCGCGACAATCCGCGCTGCGGCAACCGCACCTCGTGGATGGGCTCGCGCAACCCGCTCTACATTCCGACCCCGATCGAGGAAGGCGGCAAATACGGTTTCGCGGCCATGGGCGGGTTCGGGCTCTCGATCCTGGACATCTCCGATCCGGCGCACCTGCGCGAGCTGGGCCATCTGGACATCCCCATGTCGGTGTCCGGCACAGAGGCCGACAACGTCGACGTCTCGCAATTCGAAGCGACCGGCATGGTGTACCTGAGCGGCTATCCACTCTCGGAGGACTGCTACGAGCCGTACAAGGACATCTTCCAAATCGACGCCTCGAACCCGTCCAACCCGCGCATCGTCGGACGCCTGCCGCGCCCCAAGCCGCCGACGGGCGCACCGGTGACCGACTACTGCCAGCGCGGCGGCAGCTTCGGCCCCAAACGCAGCGGCTACTACACCTCACCCGGAAACCCGAAAAACGGCCTGCTCACCTACGACTTCTACAACGCCGGCGCACAATTCTTCGACGTCTCCGACCCGCGAAACCCCAAGATCGCAGGCTATTTCGCCCCACCCACCTTCGGCCCCGAAACCGAGGACTGGGCCCGCAGCAACCCCACCCACGGCGTCTACATCGAATACGACCGCAATATCGCCTGGCTCATGACCAACGACGGCATCTACGCCCTCTCATCCCAATCCCTGCTCGGCACACCGAATCTCAGCGCACCCACCGAGCCCTACCGCACCAGCTCACGCTGACGCCGGGTCATCGACTACGTCCTGGAGCGCGTCGATCCGGTCCTGAACCACTTCGGCGCGCGCCACCAACTCGACGCGATCGGGTTCGGTAAGACTCTCGGCTCCAAGCTTCTCGTACACGCACGAGAGCGCGGACCGCAGATTCTCGAGCTCCATCCCTGACTCCACGAACCCACCCTACGGCCGGTTGCGCTCGCGGCTTCACTCGTACGCGTTCGATGGTGCCGGCCGGGTCGGGACCGAAGTGATTCGCACATCGGTCGCGATACCAAGCTGCCCCAGCGTGAGGGGCATCATGCAGTCGCGTACGGGATGGGTGAAGATCGGGTCGAGGTTCGAGTCGGTACGTATCGCCGCGGATTTGAAGTAGGGCCCGAACGGTTGTCCGCCGGACACACTCACGCCGAAACAGTCGACCTCGAGAATGTAGGTGCCCTCGGCGCAGTGTGCGGAGGCTCCGCTCCACCACCGATCGAGTGTGCAGCCTTGCGGGTCGGCGTGTGCCGAGGCCGCCCCGACCGTGGTCGTGGTTGCGGCGGTCGCGATCAGGATTGCTGTAGCGAGGATACGGCGAACAACTGTCATATGATCTCTCCGCTTCCACGGCCGGAAGTGCTTCTCGGCCACAGACGCTAGTGCGTGGCGCGGTTCGACCGGCGAAAGACACGAGCGTTGAGACGATTAGCGGCCGGGAATTCGGTTATGCCGCTTCGGAGACAATGATGGAGAGGACCAATGCACTTCAGACCGAAGCACGTCTTAGCGGCCCTTGCCATTTTGGCAGCCACCTCCGGCACCACCGTCGCCACCGCCCAGCCGCCTGCCAATGAGCCCACCGCCGAGGCGGACGTAACCCAAGCGGTCCGTGACCACACCCGGCACATCGGTGAGCGCTTACCGGTGTTCGGGCACGTCTATTCCGATCTCCCCGCATGGCCCCTGGCGTTCGTCACCGCCGACCCCCAGGAGTTCTACGATCTGCACGGTGTGCGCGTGGAACTGACCGGCCAGGGCGCCCAGACGCTCGCCGCCGGCGACATCTTCACCGGGACGATGACCATCACCGGTCGCACCGGCGTGACGGATCCCGTTGTCTCCCTGGACGATGTACATGTCATCGACCATCGCCCGGCAGGCTGGGGCTGAGGACGACACCCTCACCGAATGAGACCGGTTGTCGCGCACAGCGATAGCGTTCTTCTCGCAGCGGATCGGGTCAAAATGATGAGCCGGTGCCGCCGAACGGGAGGTACGCCCGAACCACGCGCGAGGATCCGAAACCACAGTCCGAGACCACATCCACGCGATAGGTGTCATCGGTGTCATTGCGGCACCAGAAGTCGGTGCACGACACCCAGGGCGCGAGCACGACCGTCGCCGCGGCCGCCGGGGGAGCGGTGACACCGAGCGCCATGGCGACCACCGGACCGGTGATGCCCAACAAGGCTCCGGGCATCGGCGACCGCGGCAGCGGTGGTTTGCTCATCCAGCCCAAGTGCCACGAACTTCGGGCTTGCCAGGTAGATACTCAGACCTCGGCAATGACTCGATCGTGCCGTCCTACCTGTGGCGCAACTGCGAAAACCGCTTTCGCCAAGTATCTTTCGACAGTAGATTGCTCAAACATGGCTGAGCAGCCTGAGGATTCACTGCAGAATCCACACGACACCTACTTCCGACACGTCATGTCCGAGGCCACCGCCGCCTCGGGCGAACTGCGCACCGTCATACCGGAATCGGTTGCGGCGGACATCGACTGGTCCACCATGGAACAACAGTCGTGCAGTTTCGTGCCGAAGGAATTGCAGTCTCGTTTCACCGACGTCCTCTACCGACCCGATGGAAGTGCCGCGACGCCTTCGTCTTCATCCTGATGGAGCACCAGAGCAGATCCGACCAGTTGATGGCGTTTCGAATGCTCGAATACATGGTCGCCATCTGGAACCGCTACCTCCGCCTCAACCAGGGCGCCCGCCGCCTCCCCGCGGTGATTCCCGTAGTCGTGCACTGCGATCCGAACGGCCTCCGCTGGCGCGCCCCCACCGAACTCTCCGACCTACTCGACATCGACCCCGCCGCCCGCACGTCCCTGGGCGACCACCTACCCCGACTCCGTTTCATCCTCGACGACCTCGGCGCCACAGACGTAGCAGCCCTACGCGCCCGACAACTGAGCCCAGTCACCAAGGTGCTGTTGATAACCCTGAAAATCGCCCCCGGCAACGCCCAACTGGGCCACGACCTGCTGCCCCTAGCCCATGAGCTGCGCCTGCTACTCGAACAACACCCAGCCGAATTCGACCAGGTAATGACGTATCTTTGGGGAGTCGGCAAAACCAATCTCGATGGGTTCGAACCGCTGATCGACCAGCTCGGTCCACGCGCGAAGGAGAAGATGATGACCGCCGCCGAACAATTCCGCATCGAAGGTCGCGCGGAGGGCCGCATCGAAGAACGCGTGGAGATTTTGCTCGACCTACTGGCATCCAAGTTCGGAACGGTGCCCGACCGGATCATCACGCTCATTTCTGGAGCTGAGCCGGCGCAGTTACGGAAGTGGTGCACGCGGGTACTCGCCGCGAACACGCTCGACGAGGTCTTTGCCGAGTAGTGCCTTGCATTTGCCGGGACGGCTTCTGCGGCGCGCACGTGTGGCGATGACGTAGGGGAGAAGGTTTAGCGTCGTGTCATCTGTCGCATCCCTTGTCGCAGCCTGTGTCGTAGATCTTGTCCGAGGGAAAGTCGTAGCCGCTCGGCTCATAGGGTCTCCGTGCGTAAACCGGGGTCTGGTTCGGGGTATCCCCTGATGCGGAGGCGGCGCGCCGTGGGCACGATGGTGTGAAAGCTGTTCGAGCGCTCCGCATCACCGTGCCGGGCGTATCGGCATGAGGAGGAATGATGACCGCGGGCGGGTACTACTACGGGCAGGATTCGGGGCTGACTGCGGGCGGGAATCCGGCCGGGATCGGTGGTCGCGCCGCGGCCAGGTTCATCGATTGGATTATCGCGGGCATCGTGGGCGCGATTCTGTTTTGGGTGATGGGCTTGATTCCGGGGGTCCCGGGGTGGGTCGATGTGCTGCCCGGGGCCGCATTCGGGTTCTTGTACTTCGTATTCTTCGAGGTGTCGAGCGGTGCGACGCCGGGCAAACGAATCCTGGGTCTGCATGTCAATGGCGCCGGTGCTTCCGCCAAGCCGAGTGTTGCCGAGTCGGCCAAACGTAATGCCTACATGCTGCTGAATCTGATTCCGTGGATCGGCGGGCTGCTGTGGTTCGCCTCGGCGATCGCCATCGCGGTGACGGTCAGCGGGAGTTCGACCAAACAGGGCTGGCACGACAACTTCGCCGGCGGTACGCAGGTAGTGAAGTCCTGATCCGGGCGTCTCGGCCGGATCGCGTTTATCCGGCCGAGACCGAAAGGTCACGAATCGGGCGCGGCGCAATGGCCATCGATTGAATACTCCCGCAAACCATTGCTGAGAAGTTGCGGGAAGGCGTAGTTTCAGATTCCGTCGATCGCGACAGTGGCAGTGCGAACACGAGGTCTGCGCCATTCCGGCGTGAACGCGACGCGGATCAGGGTCGGGGACCCGCTGTGGAGGATCGACAATGAGCCAATATCCGCGTCCGACAACAGAATTGACAATTCCACGGGACCGCGTGGAAACCCGATTCGGCCGAGTCCTGATCGTGGAGACCAACCCGGCGATGGCCGAACTCGCGGTCCTGGTCCTCACCAAAGCCGGTCACGAGGCATTCGCCACCGCCACCGCCCAGGACGCACTCACGGTATCCCGTCAGTGGCACCCGGACCTGGTCCTGCTCGAGCTGGCCCTGCCCGACTTCTCCGGCACCCATCTGTGCCGCCAGCTGCGCCGCCAAGCCCCGGTCCCGGTCATCGCCTCCTCCCTGGACAGCGACCCCAGCGAAATCAGCGCCGTCTACGCCGCGGGCGCCTGCGCCTACCTCCCCAAACCCTTCCGCGTCAGCGCGCTACTCGACCATATCCACACCTGCCTCGGCCCCACCGCTCGCGCGTAATCGCCACCCGCCAAACGCTAATTCGTAGCGTTGGTTACGTGTGCCGCAAACGAAACTAACTAAACCAAATGAAACCCGCCTGACCGCCGATAAGTGAACCTTATCGGAGGTTGTACTCATGCTGATGATTTGAATAGCCCTGTCGGGGTTTGCTTCTCGTGTACCACCGCGTCGCCAGAAGCCATGGCATAAGGGGCGCTGTGAGCTTGGTCCGCGCGGTCGGCCGGGCACCTTGCCCGACCGGTGATGTCACGTGGCGCAGCGGCCCGAAGAGTTGGAACCGGTCGGCATCTCACTGCGTGGCGGGGCCATGGTTCCAGATGGCACATGAGCCGAATCCAGACCTCAACCCTCCTGTATCAAGGGTCCAAGTAGCCGAGTTGAGTGCTCCATGTTGAGGATATTTGGACTGTGTGTCATGTCGTTGTGATTCGTTTGCCGCTTGTCGGATTCGATTGCGCGGCATGACGTCCGGCCGACACAACTCGTCGACCACGCGCACCGACCGGGCCAGAGTGCGGTGTTCACTACCGTGGTGTATGTGCTGACCAGCGGTTCTGCATGGCGTATGTTGCCGCCGTCGTTCGATGTCACCGTGTCGACCGCGCATCGCCGGTTCACCATGTGGACCAAGGCCGGATTGTGGTGGCGTCTACACCGCGTTGTGCTCGACGAGCCGTGATCGACTGGTTCGCTGACGTGGTCGACGTAGCGTCGGTGCGGGCGAAAAGCGGGGGGGAGATCGTGCGCTTTCTGACACTCGCCCTAGTGCTTACCTTGCTACAAGAAACTGACGAAGTCGAAATCGATGACATGAAACACGGTCTTAGCCCCAATCCCAGGTGTCTGGGTGGACGCGCAGGAATGCTTCGATGCACCCGTCCTGGAAACCCTGTGCAGGTGCGTATCCAAAGAGTCGACCACCCGTGCCGATATCGCGAAATAGCGCGTGCATCCGCACCAGCAGGAGTGGATTGTTTGTCCAGTATTCGCTGGTGACAGTCATCGCGGCGGTCAGCAGCGGCCACGGGAATACGTCAGGCCAGGAATTGATGTCGTTTAGATACCTCATCGCATTCGGTAACAACAGGTCGAGGCCCTGACCATAGGTAAGCAGTACAGCAACGCCGCCATCATCGAGTGATCCGATGGGAACCGCTCGAAGCGCCTGCACACGACTCACAAGCTCCTTCGTGAGTTCGGGCTCCGGTGTCCATGGCTGCTCTTCCAACTGATCGAGCGACAGTTCCTGCTCGGCGTCCCCACAAATGGTCCAGCGACCACTCTCCCGACGTAGTGTCATCACCATGACCTCGTCGCTTCTATATTGGTTGGTGATACGCCCTAGCGCGAGATTTCCGAACACCTGGACACGTTGCACTTCGATCTCGGGCAATGCAGCGAAGGTGACTACTTCGTTCGGATCAGGAAACTCGTCCAGAAGATTTTCCGCAGCATTTGAGCACAGGGTCGCTGCCATCATGTGCGGAGAACCCGCGGCCGCAGCATTTGAGAACGCAAATAGAAGTTCCCGGATCTGTATTTCGTCCGCGCTCTGCGGGGTCATCGGAGTTCCTCTCAGCCTGCATCCTTGTCGGTGAAGAGTAGGGAGCTGACCCACAGCAGCCAGGTGCGGACCTCGGTCGCGGGTAGATGCTACGGGTTGGCGGCGGCGAGTCGTCCTGACGGGTCCACCGCCGTCTTCGCGAGTGTCGGCGACTACTGCCGTGACCTGCGTTGGGCTGTGCCGGGAAAGAGCCACTGGTCGATCAAGTTTCAGATGCAAGTTAGTCGCTACCCCAGAATTGGTGGTAGCTGTCGTCGAGGGGTCCGACGAATCCGCCACGCACCGGTATTGCGAGCAGAACACCGATCATCGCGCGGGCGACGGGCCGCTGTTGACCTGTGCGCTGATGCTACTCACGTCGGCACCGGCGATATCGGCCAGAAGGCGATCCTGACGGCGGAGCAGTTGTAGCAGTGCCACGGCTATGTCGGTGAGTGTCACCGTGCGACCGTGAGCGGCGGTAACACTCTCGATGATCAGGGCGTTAAGGCTGTCGGCGGCGGCGAACGTAGCGTCGTTGAGGTCCCATACGCGCGAGGTCTGGCCCTGGTAATCGTGGCCGTTCGTCAGTTTTGCGGTGAATACCGGATGTGATGAAGTGCCCTCAAATTTGTCGCTGGTGCCGGGAATCGCTATTGCGATGACCTCCAGGAACTCCGCGAGTGTCGGCACTGCATCAAGGTCGTCGTGCACTGCGGTGACTATTTCGTGGAGGTGGCTAGACGCCTGTTCGCAGGCGTGGAGTGGGAGTATATCTCTCGTCATTTTGATCCTCCAGCGCTGCGAGGGCCTGCGTACATCTCGGTCACGACCAGTTCACGAATCGCGACGGAATCTGTTTATGCACAAGTGGTATTGTCCGACCTGTGTTGGGAGGGTGGTGGGCGCAACGCAGTGCCGACACACCCACACGTTGATCCAGTGATGCTCCCTGCGGACAATTTACCCACCGTTCAAGGTTGGGAAGTCCAGTGCAATAACACACCCGATGACGTTCCGAAGAATCGAGTTGCTCAGCGGCAGTAAACAAACGGCTCCTTCTCGTAGTTTGACTGCGGGCGAAGCGTCGGGACATCATCAGGATGATCGACCAGGTGACCCAAGCTTGATGGTGTTTGGGGAGTCGGTCGTATGTATGCGCCGCCGGCCTAGATCAGGACGATCGCTGTGAACAGCTCTTACCGCGCGTGAGGGCGGCGCGGGCTTCGTCGCGGCGGTTCTGTAGCCATGGCCAGACACACAGGGTGATTCTGTAGACGACCGCAGACAAACCAGGCAGCGGATCGGAATCGGCGAATGGCACGGACAGGCCCTGCATCGCGGGCGCGAATTCGACCGGGACTACGAGCACGGTCGGCGGAATGGCATTGGCTGCGGATCGGGAAACCATCAGCACCCGATCAGCGCCGAATGAGGGTCCGACACACTGTTTTGATTACACCCATGTATCTCAGCTGCTTGCCGTACGAACATCAGGGCTGGACAGGGAACATTCAGGGCTGGACAGGGAACATACCGAGCAGCCCCGCTGCGAGGTTCGGGACGGCGATCAGGCCGTGACCTTGAACGCGGGTGTGCGGTCCGACTGCTGTGGGATCTACCGATCCGTAAGCGGCGACCGCGGCAGGGCCACAACGTGGCCGACCATCGTCATCTTCGTCGTAATCGATGTCCGCGCGCCATGTCAGTATCGCGTCCACTTCAGCCCGATGTGGCTCACCAATGAATGTATCGCGCTCCAACGCGTCTCCAAACATACACAGCCGCACCAATTTGCCGTTCTCAGCCATAGCCCACCCGTCGCAACCGTAGTCCGCGCCGTACCAGTGGGCGGCGCCGAATCGAAGACTCAGCTGTTCCAGCTCGGAGGGTGTGGATCCAGTGGAACCTATTGAAACCGCATGACCGTAGATGAGTGTCCAGCCATCCCATTGCGGAGTCACATACACAACACCCGAACCGGACGCGGCATCGGCGAGGTCCTGGGTCGCGGGGATCGACCAGGTGAGGCCAAGTTCATCAAGCAATGCCGCGTGGTCCCCAGTAGGCACGGCCACCCAGTTGCAGAGAAGATCACCGTTGTTCTCGCTGAGCGGACGAGGTGCCTCAGCCGCGCTCAAGTCTCGCAGCATCTGTTGCAACGTCCCCTGGTCGTCAACATCTAGGGCGCGCCAGCCGCCCAGATCGGCCACTGCGGACAGGTCTCCAGTGGCGAGTCGACGCGCGATCGAGGTCAAGGTCTCGTTCTCGGGCATCGCTTATCAATACACGCGTGAAGCATCGGTGACCAGTCTCCGATTATTGCCAACTCTGGGAAGGCGCACCCATGCGTTGAATGTTGCGTACCGCCGATCGCCTCACATGCTGGATTGATTTGCTCGGAATAAGGGCATCCTCGGTTGGCTCGCCGACCACGACCTCACGTTACCGACCTGCGGTCAAGCCGATATCGACGCCTGCTTCATCGAGCAGCATCCACACCCGAAACTTCCTGCGCGCCTTTCTGTATTGGTGTATGGGCCGCAGACTCAACAAGCGATTCCGGCTTCCGCCCGCAGTGAAACGTGAGGGTATTCCGTTGCCGCAGCAGCGCATCGAACTGCTCGGGCGCCTGCTGGTCAAGCACGACAAACCCTTCAAGCCCGCCCGGCAACGGCGATCATACTGCTCTCCGCCCAACCGCACGATCGAGGACTTGATCGCTAAGGACGACCAAGTCCTACTCCGGCTTGGCGAGCCGGCATCCCCGGTCCCCGGACCGGTCGCGGACCTGCTGCTGGAATGGGGCACTAGCCGGACTAACATGAAGACTGCGGCCAACCGCGAATCACACTGGTTGCTTTCCGGGCGTCGCGCCAGCCAGCCGATGCACCCTCAAACCTTGTCCGCCACCTCGGAATTCCCAACGACGCGGCCCGCATAGGGACGCGGCGTCAACTCGTCCTCGAAATGCCCGCCCCAGTTGCCGCCGACGCCCTCAACTACCACTACACCACCACAACCAGACTCCGCCGCCCAGACCGGCGGCGACTGGAGCCGCTATGCCAACGACGCCCGCCCAAGATCACCTAGGGGTTGGAAGCCAGACACATCCCGCGACAGTTGATAGGTGACCTCACCAGTCCGGATTCCCTGATGCTGGGCAACGAGCCGAGGGATGGGACGAGTCCAGGACGCTCCAGTTGTGAAGCACGTCGGAATCGGGCGATCAAGGCTGCTCGTCATCCGAAGCCGCACGGATTCCCCATGGTCGACGTGTAGTCGCCGCCGGGCCACTGGAAGTAGTAGAGGGTCTCTTCATTGGCTATCGGCCAGATCATAAGGAAGCAGATTGCTACTAGGGAATAGACGATCAACGCCCACCAGGGAGCCACCGCACGCTGTAGCAGCAGGATGCCGATCGCGGTAACGGGAACCAGGGTGTAGATGATCGTGCCGCACAGCGCTATCCAGAAGGGGTAGCCCTTCGAGTAGTGCACCATTGATTCGGGAGATGGGTGGCCCCCGTGCCAGTGGGCTTTTGCTGCGGTGCACGCATCGTGGGTGGCATTGTCAGCTGAGGACTGCAATGAATCCATCCATGCATGGAATCTCTGCGATGCGAGAAACAGAAGGACAGGTAAAGGCGTCACAGACCATCGCAGCCCATGCCAACGAATCTGATTGCTCAAAATCCCTCGATTACGGTTTGTTGTCGATCAAAGCAACCTCAGCAACCAGCACCATCGCCTATCCTGCGGCCCTGTACGAAGTGCCCGCAGCATGACGTCATTCAATCAAATCGGGTAGCTGACCACTGTTCCCAGCAGTGGCTGCCCCTTCGCCGCCGCGACCACGGTAGGTTCGGGCTTATTCTGGATCCGGCCAACGGTATTGGATCTCGGCTGCGAAGACCTCACGCATCATCTTGCGATTGATGCTGCCGTCGCAGCTGACCAGCCACCGTTTCGGGATCGCCGGGTTCTTCATGATGTCCACTGTCATCCCCGGTCGCTGGATTCCATCAGGACAGTCAGATAGATAGCTGGTGCGGTGGCCCATTGCAACACCAGCACAAGAACCGGGCCAAGAGACGACGGGGCGTTGCGGGTCTGCGATCGAGGGTGTGGAACGCCCACGCTTCGCCCTGCCGCAGCCTCGCGAGCGCAGCAGGTGGTCGAGGGGATTCACGCCGGCGAAGGCGACCCGAATCAGCACCTCATCGCGACCGCGGACCGGATCGGGTCGATCAAAGAATTCCTGCACCTCGGGCCCACCGTATCTGCCGAAACCCAGGGATGACGCGTTGTGAGCTCTGATGAATCTCCCGATCTCGTTCGCCTGCATGATGATTTGCGTGTCGAGTACGGGCAACTCCTCTATCGTGAATCGCACGGAAGCCGTTACCGCACAGGGGCTTTCGAGACTGGTTCCGACACCGGATGTGTTGTTCACGGTGGAGCGGGAGGGCTGGTTCGTGATCGTGTTCGACGCCGTCACCGGTCACCATCCGCACCTGGATCGACCCGAGGAGTTGGCCTCGGTCCTGGCCCTTCTGGATCGAATGGCGCAGGTGTTGACGTCCTGCCCTCTGCCGAGCGTGACCGCCGTGTCTCAGGCGTACGGAACGAAGTTGCGGTGCTGGGGCCGCATCGCCCAGGACCGGGTGCCCGCGGACCTGGACTCGTGGGCGATCCGCAATTTGGACCGACTGGTCGAGCTCGAAACACGATGGCTGGACTGGGCCGACGGGGACACGTTGCTGCACACCGATCTTCGCCAGGACAATCTGCTGGTCACCGCAGGCGGGTCGGTGGTCGTCGTGGATTGGGGGTGGCCGTGTCGTGGTGCGGCGTGGGTGGATCTGGTGTCGCTGGCTCCCGCGATCGCTGCCGCCGGAATCGACCCCGATCCGATCCTGCTCACTCAACCCGCGACACGGGATCTGGACAGGGTCGCGGTGGACTCGTTCCTATGCGCGCTGACCGGGTACTGGACTGTGCAATCTCGCCGACCGGGGCCGCCTCGCTCGCCGGGTTTGCGCGCCTATCAGGCACGCGCGGCTCGGACGACGCTTACCTGGCTCGAATCCCGGCTCGCTTGGTCCTAGCGCCGGGCTGGTGACCGTCGGGAGCTCGTCCCGCGATCTTGGTCAGGGAGGCTTCGGCGCCGGCGGAGTTCGGGTTGCACGCGATGGAGCTGGCGCGGTCGCGCGGATCCATCGCCCATATCTCCCGCGACCGTACGCGAGGGCTCGCATGAAGGTGGTTCACGCGGCGCTGTCGTGGACGCGCGATTGGCACAGTGTCATGGATCACCGTGGTGAATCGGCGCGATCGACAGGCCGTTGAGCTGTGGAAACCCAGGCGATGAGTGGGTTTCCATCGGGGTGTGACAGGCACAGCGCTTCCGTTGCCAGTGGTGTTCCAGCTCTAGTTGCCGAGTCGGATCGACCCAGTGAGGTTCCGATCGCAATCGGCGTCCCGGATCTCGGATTCGCCAAGGATCGGCACCCTTCCCGGAAAGTGAGCTGAAATGCGTATTCGTGCCATCGTCATGCTGACGACCGTCTCGGCGAGCGCAGCGGTACCCCTGTTCCTGGGCTCGGGCGCGGCGTCGGCGGCGACTCCGTTCGCCGGTCCCGGTGCCGCCGGGGTCATCCTGTCACCGAGTGAAACCGCTTCCTTCGCGGCCAGCCCGATCCCGGGAGCGATCGACGCACTGGTGCCTGCGGGTGTGCAGCGCGTAGACCTGGAACCCGGTTCCGTGCTCGCGGCACCTGACGGCAGCACCTTCGCCAGCACGTATGAGATCGCCGCGGAGGCGGCGGCGCACCCTGGCGGCGGGGCCTTTCTCACGGTGTTGAATCCCTTCGATGCGCAGGATCCGGGCGCTGTGCTCGCCGTCGGCCAGTACTGGTAGCCGCCTGGGCCCTCCTCTACGCGGCGATCGTGAGGTGATGAAGCCGCTGGACGCCGGACGGTCCGCCGATCAGGCGTCCAGCGGTCTCCCGGGAGACCGGACTCGGCTCATTCTCGGTTGTGTTCGCCCCCATGCTTTTTCGCGCATGCCGACGGCCCAGGGAAGGAAAGTCGATGCTCGAAACCCCAGTGACCCTTCAGGCAATCGGCGATGGCGTCCGCGGCCTGTTTCGCAGAGCCCGGCGGATGTGGGCGGCGGTACCGCTGCTGGCGGGGTTGTGCATGGCGAGCATTCCGATCTCCGATGTCGACCCCTTATGGCTGTGGGGGCCGGTGTATTTCGCGATGGGATTCGGAATGGGAGTGTTCTTTCGCAGGATCAATACTTCGCACCGATTCGGTATCTGGGAATTGCAAGTCGATTTCTATGCGGCACAGGACAATCGCCGCCTTCCCGTCCACGCGTATCCACCGTTTTGGCAGCGACTCATTCTCGCCGAACAGCTCCGAATGCAGACACAGCGGCGCTACGCGTGGGTGCCGATCATGTTCGGTGTCGCCTCGGTGCTGCTGCTGGTGGCCCATGTCTCGATCTCGGGATTTCGGCTCCTGCCGACCGGGGTTCTCGTGGTGTACAGCGCGGTATGCGCTGGTTACGTGCTGTGGCACCGCCTGATGACGCCCTGGCTGGTCATGGACCTCGACGAACTGGCGCGGCAAATCAGGTTCCGCGAGTTCGGCACCACATAAGCGCGGTGAGGCCTGCTCCGAGTCGTTGAGAAGCTCGTCCACACAACGCCGATCCCTCCCTGCGCGTGCAGCGTCGCCGGGTTCGGGCGGGTCTGTTCAGAAACGGCGCTCCGGTCGAAACCGGATGCCGCACAGGCGGAAACGGAGTGAACCTATGAGAATCTCACAGCTGGTCCCGGCGACTGTGGCCGCGGTGACCATGATCGGCCTCGGGGTGAGCAGCGCGCATGCCGCACCCCCGACCGCGGTCCTGGGCGGCAGCTCCGGCATCGTGCTCGGCGCGTCCTCGGGGTGCTCGCTGGCCTCGATCGGGTACGACGGAGACGGCCGTCTGGTCGGGCTCACCGCCGGGCACTGTGCGCCCGTGGGCGCACCGGTGCGTGCGGAGAAGGCCCTCGATATCGGAGTCCTGGGCACGGTCGCGGTCTCGGATCGTGGCACCGGCCTGGACTACGCGGTGGTCGAATTCGATGCTTCGAAGGTCACCCCGGTACGCAGTGTCGGCGCGACCACCATCTCGGGTATCGCCGCGCCCCCGGGCCCGGGGGCGACGGTCTGCGCAAACGGACGCTCGAGCGGATTCGACTGCGGCGTCGTGTGGGGCTCGCTCAACGGTCAAGTCATCACCCAATCCTGTTCGGTGCCAGGTGATTCCGGCGGACCGGTAACGATCGGCGATCAATTGGTCGGCATGAACCTGGGACGCCTGACCGGACTGGGGCCGGTTCAGATGAATATCCCGTGCGTCGATGCCGCGATGCCGGTGCACGCGCCCGAACGATTCCGGCCCATCGATCAGATCCTGCAAGCCCTGGACGCCGGCGGGGGAGTCGGAGCCGGATTCCGGCCCGTCTAGCCCCACCACCAGCCGAATCCGCGACCGGGCCGTGCACGGGCCTGGCCGCGGTCGAGCGTTCGGCTCGACTACGAGGAGAACACGATGCCCTACGCAGCCGTCGGACTGATCACTTTGGCGCTGTGGGTGTACTGCCTCATCGACATCATCACCTGCGACGATGCCGGTGTGCGCCACCTACCGAAAGGAGGATGGCTGCTGATCGTCCTCTTCATCCCGACCATCGGCGCTCTGCTGTGGTTGCTCCTGGGACGGCCCGAGCACCAGGGACGCGGGCCCGCGCCGACAACCCGCTATGCCGAATACGACCGGCCGGGACGCTACATCCCCCAGGACCCCGCCGCCGATGAGGCGTTCCTGCGGGAACTGCGCGAACGCGCCGAAGCCCAGCGCGCCGAAGCGCGACGGCAGGAAGCGGCGCGGCAACGCGAACTCGATCGCCGACGCGAACAAGGCGAACAGATCTGAGCGGATTCGCCGCTGCTCACCGCTGCTCACGAACCGGAGGAGGCCGTGCCATGGCGCTGTACAAGCTCAGCCCCGAGGTGCACGCCGATAACGCGGACAAGACCTGGGATGCCACGACCACTCCTCGGACCTTGCTTACCGCGGTGTTCTCGGTGCTGTATCCGATCACCACCGAATTGTTCTCCTCCGGAATCGGAGGTCTCTACGGCGTCACCGAATCCCTGGCCGCCGCGCTGGCGGCGACCGACCTCACCGGCTACCGGCTCGTGCCCGCCACCGGTCGCCCTTCCGAATTCGCCGACGATTCCGACACTTTGACCATCCCTGCGGTCCTATACGCCCTCGACATCTATGGCCGCGGCGGCATCGACGACATCGCCCGACCCCAGGGTTTCGTACTGTCCCGGCGCGCTGCGGACTTCTTCTGCGATCGCGATCCGGACCTGGCGACAACCCGGCGAGAGGTCGACGCCGAAGCCTGGGTGGTCCGCCGCAGCATCTTCTAGCCGCCCGAACCGACCAACCAGTTGCCCCGGACCCTTAAAAACGGTAACGTACCCGTCTGGGACAGTTGAGTGCGGTGACGTATATCAACCCCTCGGCGGTGCGTGGAAGACCGCCGCATTCGATCGCAAATATTCACGCGGACACCGGAGTTCGCATGGGAGGTCGCTGAAATGACCGTCGAGTCCCCACATCCCGGCGAGCAGGATGTGCACATCTCCGTCCAACTCGCCGGTATCCGGTTCGACTTCGCAGCATGCCTATCGGCCGCGCTGCTATTCGTCCACGAATGGCTCACCTTGCACTATCCCGAACACGTGACCATCGTTCGAGGCAGCACCGCAGGCCTGCCACGCCTACCCAACGAGCGCCTCTACCTCGACAGCTGACAATCTACGATCGCGATCCGATGGCCGGGTACGCGCCGAGGGTCCCATAGCTGCGCTGTACGACGAACTGAACCTGCTGCGCGCGGAATTGGAAATGCAACAACGCAAGCCGAGCGGTCGATGAAATCCTGCACCTGAAGGTCGGAGAAGTCGGCGATGACCTCAGCCCTACGCAGCTCACTGACTCACGATCGCTCTCGCTGATGGGTCCATCCATGACGAATCGAATCAGAATGCAGTCGTTCTCAACGGATCGCAGTCACATGTCCGCGCGGGCGAATGCCTCGGCTTCCATTGCGGCGATGAAGGCGGTGACGTTCGAGCCGTAGATGCCCCAGCTGTTCACGCCGCCGAGCTCGACGAGACGGAGCACGCCGTCAGGACTGACACCGACATCGACGGTGATCATGGTGTAGCCGTGAGCGCGTAGTCGCTTTGCCGCGGTCTCCGCGAACGCGCGTACTTGATCGGGGACGGGGAGGTACGGCTCGTTCGGATACGAGCTTCCGCAGACGAAGCGGCCGTCGCGGCAAAAGCAGCGATACTCGATTTCGAAGGGCACGACCTCGGATACGACGACGAGTTCGTCGCGGTACCGGTCGTAGGTCTGGAGCCAGCGATCCAGCTTCGCAATGTTATGAACGCCTGCGGGGAACAGCTTGTAGTTCGTATCGCTGCGAATGAAGACCTGGTCACTGCCGAACATGCGCCGAAGCGGTAGATCCGGAACCGCCGAGAAGGGAACGAAAATCGCGGTGCGGCCCAATAGGTCGTAGACGTGCCGGTAGTAGGACGTGCAGCGCAGCATCGCGTAGTCATCGAAGACCGCTTCCCCGAGCCGCGGCACGCGGCACAGGCTCCGCATC
Source organism: Nocardia sp. NPDC058058 (assembly GCF_042885355.1). Lineage (NCBI taxonomy): Bacteria > Bacillati > Actinomycetota > Actinomycetes > Mycobacteriales > Nocardiaceae > Nocardia > Nocardia sp. NPDC058058. The sequence goes on from NZ_JBHVSA010000003.1 coordinate 131,335, forward strand.
GTCTGCATCGTTCCGTACCCGACGAGGGGGCGGCCATCGAGGACGACCGGCCAGCGCCCCATCATCGCATCGTGCGGCTCGACAATCAGCGCATCATCGAGCGCGGCCGCCACGACAGCAGAGCCGGGGAATTCGTCGTGGAGGTCGATCAGCCATTGTGCTCGCATGGGTCGATGCTATCGGTGTCCAGCAAGGCAATTGCGGGGTACATGCGTTCGCTGCATCGCAATCAGGTTGGGACAGAACATGGTTCGATATCGCCGATGCGCCTAAGTATTAGCAGATTTCGTGCGCGGTGGGAAACCCCCAGATTTGGCGGCAGCGGCCTGGTTAATCACGATCGAGGCGTGGCGCGATGTCATAGATATGAAAATCCGCAGGATGGGTGTCGCTCAGGCTGTTGTGGCGATCGGGATGATGATGGTGGCCATCTCGGGATGCGAGACCGACGAGGACCGGGCAACGGTCAGCTCTCCGTCGAAATCAACTGATGTGGAGGATGATTCACTGGTTTCGGCGACTCCGAAGACACAGACAACATCGAAAACGCAGACAACGCCAAAGACGCAACCCACCGGCACGAAGACCGGGACCGTGGTGTTGCAAACGGTGACGCCACGCGGAACGGCGATTCCCTATGTGCCAGTGTCGATTCGACGCTACGAACCGTGCGATGTGAGCAAGCGTGATCTGCCCGAGAGCGCTTCCGAGGTGGGGAGTTGGGAAGGAGTCACCGATCTGACCGGGCAGGCCGCATTCGAGGGTATGCCGGTCGGGTGCTATCGATTCGGGATGGAAGCACCGACCGGGACCAATCCGGTTCCGGAGGGAATGCACACCCTGTTCGTGGAGTCAGCGGGGCAGAAGGTGAACGGGCGATTGCGATTCCAGGATCCCGCACCCGTACCTACGTGTGCGGCACAGACGTTCCTCCACGACCTGAACGTCGAACAGTCACTGCGGTCCGCGACCACGCAGGTCAGAGTCTGCGAGGACTTGTGGGCAGTAGTCTCCTGGGATGTGCCGGGGGACAGCCAGCGAGTCGTCTCCCGCACCACCGTGGGCCCGTGGCGGGACTACGTTCGCTTCCCGCACAATGTGTGCTGGTCCAAGGCGAAATCCGACGGCGCCCCGAACACACTACAGAAGTACTTCACAGCCTGCTGAGCCTCCAGTGCAGACATCTACTCGAGCACGTCCGCGAAGTCCTCGGCGTAGCCGATGAGCAGAATCCTCTGCCCGCACAGCACTTTCGCCAGCTGTGGCCAGAGGGCGGAGTCCGGCTCACCGTACAGGAAGGCCAGGTCCTCGACCACCGCGCCGGCCTCGGTCTCGGTCGGCGGGCTGGGGCGGTCGAAACCGAGAAGCGCTGCGCCGGTGGCGATATGGCGATACCCGTGCGCCGCCATCCGCCGGATCACGGCCTGGTTCTGGAAGGTGTTCCAGTCGTCGATGAAATAGCCATTCGGGATTCCGGCAATCGCGAGGTCGTCCCGGGGGACCGGGACACGCTGAACTATCACCACATCGTCGACAGCGCGATCCGGTTCTCGATTGATCTCGACGAGGGCCTCGAGATCGGTCCGGGACGCGCCGCGCGTACCACCGAGCGCCCCCCACGCGATACGCGAGTCCGGAGCGTCCAGCAGCGCGGCGATGTGAGCAATTCGGGCATTGTCGGCAGAATGCGCGGCGGCGAGGTCGTCACCGTACTCAGGCTCATCGTGGTCGAGCAGCCCACTGTAGGACGCATGCATGCTGGTGTACATGCACTGATTCACATTGTCGAGCGTGCACAACAACCTTGCGGGCGCGTACTTTTCGCGCAGTGATTCCACCGCAGTCAGCAACTCCGACAGCGACTCGACCTCGTCGAATCGAGCCACCGTATTGGTATCCCACCGTTCTCGTGTGTCCGAGCCTGCGGGTTCGTAATGTGTCACGCGCACACCACGAATTGAAGCACCTACGAGGTCACGACTCCGAACTGGTCGCGTCGAAGATGTCCGGCTAAGTGTCCATCCCTACAGCTCGGGGCCACGATTTGACATAACGAACATTATCGGAGAATGAAACAGGCTGTTCTGCAGCAGTTTTCGCACGGATCCAGGACTCCATAGGGGAGGGCCTACGACCAATTTCCCAACCGAACACGCCGCCGCATCGTTCCTATGGATACCGGCAGACAAACAACAACTCGACCACGCCAACTGACGGAATGTGCGCATAGGAAATTTTGCTGTCCATCGACTCACTCAGCCGGGGGTACCTACGCGGATTCTTCGATCGCGGGCGCGAGTGATGCGCATCGGGCAGCCGCGAGAAAATTCGTTGGCGCCCAACGATATGCGCATATTTACGTCACAGTGACGTATTGAGCGCATAGTCCGGGCCATCCGAACATCCGGGGTTTAGGATCGACCAGCCCATTTTCAGAGGAAGCTGAGCAGTACTGGGCTACTACGCGACTCGAGTGCCACTCGGGCTGTGCGCCAAGCAGTCTGGCGGCCCAACGGACTTCTCTGGGTTCTGCCGCGCCGAATCCTGTTGCGCGCCAGCTTGCTTAAGCGCACCGATAATATACCTTATGTAAAGTTCTATTCAGTAAGGGCTCCCCGACCTCCCGATCGTCACCGACAGAGTCCGGCTCATGCAGTGCCAATTTACTTGAGCCGCAACGAGAGTCGTAAGCCGAGCATGGCAGCAAATGCTCTGCGGCATCGCCCTGGAGCAACCGCACACCGGGCGCTCTCGCACAGGACGCCTCAAGGGTTCCGTTGAGCTGTCCATGGGCTTGCGGCAGGTGCGGATTGCACGTCCATCTCCGATGGCGAGCAAATCAGCGCGTAATGTGTGGCGAATCGAAGCGGTCGTCGACGAGGAGGGTGAGTGTTGCATCCCGTGCACGAAAATCTGACGCCCGAACTCGTCTGCGCATGAGTTCTCCTGGGCGGGAGGTGGACTCGCGGTCTTTGCGGATGGCACGGGCATATATCGGGCGGACGGTGGAGCTCATCATCGACCGGCCGTATGGGAGTCTGCATCCGACTCTCGGGTTTCGCTATGACGCGAACTATGGGTATGTGCCCGGCACTATCGCGCCTGATGGCGAGGAGCTGGATGCCTATTTTCTGGGTGGTCCGGAAGCACTGCGGACCGCTTGTGGGATCTGCGTCGCCGTCGTGCACCGCATGGGAGACGATGACGACAAGCTCGTCGTTGTCCCGGTTGGGTACCAGCCCGACGACGCCGAAATCATTGCCGCGGTGGCGTTTCAGGAGATTCCGGGGCGATATCGGATTGTGCGACGCTAACTGAGTTGCGCAGGGCTTCTTCGCAATCCATACGCAGAGGAGAACCCCGATGACCGGATCGACACCGTCGGAAGTGATGCGTGGTCTCGGCATCGTTCAGGCCGGCGCTCCGATACTCGACTCCCCCACGCGAACATTCGACCTTCCTGCCGAGCGAGGGATCGCGGCAGCGGTGATCGAGGATCTGATCGCGGCGATGAACCGGGTCGCACGTGTTCATCCCTTCGCTAAAGGTATGGGCATCGCAGCGCCGCAGATCGGGGTTGATCGCAGCGCGGCGGTGGTTCGACCCGTCGACTCCCCCGACTCGGTGATCGTGCTGCTCAACCCCAGTATCGTCGCCAGTTCGTTGGAGTGCGACGAACAGTTCGAGGGCTGTTTGAGCTTCTTCGATGTTCGCGGCCTGGTGCCGCGGCCGCTGCGGATTACCGTCCAAACCGCAACCCCGAGTGGCGAACTCGTCTCGGCCGAGTATGACCGGGGTCTGGCTCGGCTCATCAGCCACGAGGTCGATCACCTCTCCGGCCTGCTGTACCGCGCCCGGATGTGCGAAGGCGTTGAACCGATTCCGATCGAGCTCTACAGGCAGACCGGGCAGCAATGGACCTACGAACACTGACGAGGCGATTGCAGTACTCCCCCACCTCGGGCAACCACTGGCTCGGTCGGCTTCTCCAGGCTTGGTTCTTCTTTATGACTGTTGCTTGATTGCCTTTGCCTCGAACGACAGAGGGCTTTCTGATGCGTTGATGCGCATATTGCCGTACACGTACATAATAAGGCCGAGATCTGAGACCTGGCCATCGACATGAGGAACCAATCGGGTCGATGCGCGCACTTCACTTGCCGCGGAGCCACATTGGGAGGTGTCTCACCCGGTCGACGGCCGCTCCCCTGCATCGTGCAACGCTGATCGGCATGCATCCTGATGTGACGGCGACGAAAGCCCTCCTCGATCGTCTGGATTTGGGGCTTTCGGGTGCAGCTCCGGAGGCTACGAACGCCGAGTACGGAGCGTTCGTAGCTCGCGTCGGGTGCGGAATGGTGAGGTTCCGGGTGGGCAGGCTGACACCGACGAAGGTGGGGTTGTTCGTCGCGGTGTGGCGACGGGCAGCGGATGGGTCGACCGAGCCGTTCACCGCGGAGGACGGTATCGACCTGTTGGTGGTCATGGTCCGCGAGGGAGAACGGTTCGGCCAGTTCGTGTTTCCGTCGGCCGCCTTGGTCCAGCACGGAATCGTTTCACTGGCGGGTGGCGACGGCAAGCGTGGGTTTCGCGTGTATCCGCCGTGGTCCGCGACTGCGAACAAGCAAGCGATGCGATCGCAGAAGTGGCAGTGCGAGTATTTTCTCGACCTTCGCGATGCGCAGACAGTTGAACTTCCGCGGGCACGCGAACTCTACGACCTCGTACGACAACCGAGGTCTGTACCGCAATGAGTACGCTCGACGACCTTCAGGTGTTCTGCCGGTTCGCGGGATTCTCAGGTTCAGGGGTGGTTTGGCGTGAGGTTCGGGTTGTGGACTGGCCGAAGCTGATGCGTCGATGACAGGGACTGCCATGCAGGATGTTTCGCCTTCCGGAGTTGAGCTGTGTTTGCGCACGGCGGCCAATTACGTTGTGGCAGCGGGGTTGGTGTGGAGTAATCATCGGCTGCGGGCGATGGATTTGGATGATATGCAAGATCGGTTGAGTGTTCTCGATGCCAGTGGCGGGGATGTGGTCCGGCGGCTGGTGTGGGAGTTGCGGGGTGAGGAGTTGTCCTCGGGTGATCGGACCGACTTGTACAGGGTGGGAAGTCTTTTCGAGCATGCGGTGGATCGGCTCGCCACCGCGGGGCGGGTGGCTCGGGATTATGGGCTCGTGGTGCTGTCGGATGAGTTGTGTGTATTGATCGATCTGGTGGTGGATTGCGCCTGGATTACCGCGCAATCGCTTCCGCCGCTGGGGGTTTCGGGGGTGGTGCGGCCGTACTGGGTCGAGGTCGGGGATTTGGCGGTGCGAGCGGAGGTGGCTTTCGACGTGTTGTCGGCCCGGCATCCTGTCGACAGCATTTTCCTGAGTGCGAATGGCGCTATTCGTGCGATCGGCACCGAGTTGCTGGCGGCCATTCGGAATCTCGACTCGGCGGGCCGCACGATGGAATTGTTGATATCGCGCCGCGACGCTGCGCTGGTATCGCCCCGACCTTTTTCAGGGCTCGCGACACGCGGCCCCGCCTCAGGGTCACGGGTTTGCACCGCCGCCATTGATATCACTTGGATATGACTCCGGTCTTACTGCGTCTATTGGGGGCAGTTATCGGCGGAATCTCGTTGGTCATCGGCGCACCCGTGTTGCTGATGGCGCGACTGGCGGTGGTACTTCCGGGAGCCCCGGTCGCGGTGCGTAATAGAGCTCGGCTGTTGGTGCTCGCGGCGGCCTTTCTGCTGGTGTACGAACTGGGCGGGAGCGCGGCCGAGCCCGGGCACCGCCCGGGACGTCAGGGCGGATGCGATCGCCTGGCAGCGTTGAACCGGCGGTTCTACGGATGGGGTTTCGCTGCCGCCGGGGTGAGGCTGACTTGCGCGCCTCCCCCGCAGGTGGCTCCGGATCGGCCGGTGATCGTGTTGGCCCGCCATGCCGGTGCGTTCAACAGTGCTTTGATGGCGCATCTCATCGCCCGCGATCTGGGTCGCGACACCTACACCATCGCCAAGCGGTGCGCCGCGCTCACGCCGGGTCTGCGGCGGGCGTATGAGGCCTCGGGGGTGGTGTTCTGCCGGTTCGACGAGCAGGGCAAAGCTCGAGCGGTGCAGCGACTTCGGGACCAGGCCGTCGGTGCGCTGCCGACCGATGCGTTGCTGCTGTTCCCGGAGGGCACCAATTATTCGGCCAAACGCTGGCGCGAGGCGATCGCCGCGTTGCGTGCCAAGGGTCGTGAGGCTCAGGCGTTGCACGCGGAGCAGTGTCCGCATGTGATGCCTGTTCATCCGGCGGGTGCGTGGGCTCTGGTCACCAGCGCTCCCACCGCGGATGTGGTGGTGCTCGCGCAAACCGGGCTCGAGGATTTGGCCTCGGGGACAACGGGTTTGGGCTATCCGCCGAGCGGGCGCGGTGTGGTGGATGTCGGCTGGTGGCATATTCGCGCCGATCAGGTACCTCGTGACCGTGACGCCTTCGCGCACTGGCTGGGTGAGCAATGGCGCGAGGTCGATGCGTGGATCGCCGCGGCCCGACGTGGCGACCATGTCACCCAGCCCGCGCCGGCCGAGCATGCGCGGACCTGATACCGCTCCCCCGGAGGGAACAGCAATGGCAGAGGTCATCCCGAGCACGTCGCGAGATTCCGTGCCGCACACCGCTTTTGTGCTCGGTGGCGGCGGCATGCTGGGCGGCTATCAGGTGGGTATGTTGCGTGCGTTGCTCGAGCACGGCATCATCCCGGATCTGATCATCGGCACTTCGGTCGGATCGATTCAGGGCGCGATCCTGGCCGCAGATCCGTCCCCGGGTGTGGTGCACGCGCTGACCTCGTTCTGGCATGACGCGCTCACCAACAAGGTGATGGGTGTTCCGGTGCGTGCGTTGCTGGCGAATCTGGCGCGCTTGCGGCCGGCGCTGGCGACGCAGGATGCGTTGCGCGAGGTGCTGATTCGCCATATCGGCGCGCACACCCGCATCGAGGATCTCGAGGTGCCGTTCCAGTGTGTGGCGGCCTCGATCGAGCGGTCCACCGCGCGCTATTTCGATTACGGTCCGGTGGTTCCGGCGTTGCTGGCCTCGAGTTGTATTCCGGGGTTGTGGCGGCCACTGCGGGTGGGGGCCGAGCACTATATCGACGGTGGCGTGGTGGAGACGGTGCCGCTGACCCGCGCGGTGTCGTTCGGCGCGAGCGAGATCTACGTGTTGCGCCTGCGTCAGCGCGAATTGGCGTTGAAGTCTCCGCGTTTGCCCTGGCAGCTCGGGCAGACGGTCTTCGAGGTGTCGCGGCGTCATCGTCTCGGCCAGGTGATCAATATGCGCCCGGCCGGGGTCACGGTGCATTTGCTGCCTACCGGTGAGGATCAGCTGGAGCCGCCGGATACGGGCCTGCACACCTCGGTCGCGCAGCAGTTGGAGGTGTTCGCCCGGCGGGTCCAGGCCGGATATGAGAGCACCGTCGCCTATCTGGAGGCGACCGAGGAACGCAAGACCGCGGTCATCCGGTCGCGGACCCGGCGACGTTCCTCGCGCCGGCGGATCGACTCGTCGCGGTCTCCGCTGGTGCGCGCCAAGCTCACTCGATTCTTCGATCTGTTCGATCTCGATGGTGATCAGCGGGTCACCGATCGCGAATATGTGAAGGCCGCGGACCGGATCTGTGCCGCGTTCGGTGTCGCGCCCGACAGCGGTATCGGTGCGCGCGTGCATGGCGCGTTCAAGGAGTTCTGGACCGGGCTGTGCCGTGAGGCCGGTGTCGCGGATTGTGCCGAGCTCGATCGCGACCGGTATGTCGAGGCGCTGGCGCGGCTCACCACCGATGCTGCCGGGTATGAACAGAATGTGCTGCCCGCGATCGCGGCGATTCTGGCCGCGGCCGATCAGGATCGCGATGCGGTGCTCAATGTCGAGGAGTTGCGTGCGTTGCTGACCGCGTTGCGCGTGGACACCGCCGATATTCACGCGGTCTCGTTGCGTCTGGACACCAATAATGACGGCGTATTGAGCCTGGATGAGCTGGACGAGGCGTTCTGCGACTATTTCACCAGCGACGAACCCGGAGCCCCGGGAAACCTGCTGTTCGGTGCCGCGTACTAGCGCTCGCGCTCTCGGCTCTACACTCGTTCTGACAAGATCGCGTTACCGCAGTTCCAGGCATCGACTCTATCGGTCATGAAATGGAGCGGACGATGATCACAGCGGGAACTCTGTTGCCGGACACCGCTTTTCGCGCGGGCACCCTGATGCGCAGTGAGGATCTCCCGGCCGCGTTCCGGCCCGCGCACACCGCGGCGGCCTATCGCGTCTGGTACCAGGGGGTCGGCTACGACGGTTCGGGCCGCATTGTCTCGGGCTCGGTGTTCGTGCCCGAGGGTGACGCGCCCGCGGACGGCTGGCCCGTGGTCAGTTACGCGCACGGCACGACCGGACTCTCGGACTCGACCGCCCCGTCGGTGGCGGGCCTGTCGCGCCCGGAAGCGCGCCACGTGGGCATGTGGCTGCACGCGGGATATCTGGTGACGGTCACCGATTACGAGGGCTTGGCCTCCCCCGGCCCGCACCCGTACTTCAACGGTGAGGCCGCGGCCGATGATGTGGTCGATATCGTGCGTGCCGCTCATCAGCTCGGACATCGGCTGAGTCCGCGCTGGGTCGCGGTCGGGTTCTCCCAGGGTGGGCACGCCGCACTGTTCACGGGCCTGATGGCCACCAAGTACGCTCCCGAACTCGACTTTCGAGGCACGGTGGCACTCGCGCCACCGGTGGAGCTGCCGATGATCATCGATCTGCAAACCGCCGATGACACCGCAGCGGTCACCCTGTTCCTGCCGTATCTGCTGGCGGGGTTGCGCAGCACCCGGGGTCTGGCCACCCACGATTTCATGACCGGTCTGGGCCAGCGGCTGATCGAATTGGCCGAGCACGCTCCGGTCCGCGATATCCATTACGCGGTAGCGGTTTTGACGAACCAGGACATCGGTACCACCGGCCTGAGCGCGCGTCCGGGCATCGACGCGATGCTCAGTGCGTGCCGAGTCCCTTCGGCCCGCTTCGATCAACCGGTCCTGCTGGCCGCGGGCACCGCCGATGCGGTGCTCCCGATGGCCGCGGTCGATCACTACGCCGCCGAAATACGCAGAGCGGGAACCGATATCCAGCTGGTGTCCTGCGCCGGAGCCGACCACACCGGCATGTTGTCCGCCGCCCCGGAAGTGCTCGCCTGGGTGGCCGAGCGCATGAGCGCCGCGAGTCGTCCCCGAACACCCAGCGCCCGAAGAGGTTTCGGACTCTTCGATATCACCGGCGACGGCTACCTGACCATCGACGACTACGAGGCCTTCGGCCTGCGCCTGGTGCAGGCCTTCGGCGAAGCTCCCGGCTCGCCCCGCGCCACCGCGGTCCGTGAGGGCTACCGCGCCCTGTGGCACTCCATGGCCGCCCGCGCCGACACCAACCGCGACCAGCGCATCACCGCCACCGAATTCCTGATCTGGCTCGAAACCCACTGGGATGACGAAGGATTCGACCGGGAGATCACTCCCTTGGCGCAAGCGGTCATCGACCTGGCCGACACCGACCGCAACGGCGTCCTGGACCGAGACGAATTCATCGCCCTGCTCACCGGCTGCGACCACTCCCCCGCCGAAGCATCGGCCCTGTTCGACCGCCTCGACATCGACCACTCCGACACCATCACCACCGACGAACTCATCACCGCCATCCGCCACTTCTGCCTCGACCCCACCCCCGACAAACCCGGCGCCTGGCTTTTCGGCCGCTTCGGCTGACAGCGTGCCCGCACCAACCGGCTCATGGAATCACCGGATGGTCTGCGACTCCCGACCCCGCGCAGCAGCTCAGGAATCGTCATAGCGGGGTGGTGAGAATGCTGTTGCCTGTCGCTGTTCGAGCGCGGATCTGGTACACCTGAGCTATGTCCGATGATTCTGACCTGAGTCTCGACGCGATCAGCGCGTCCCTGGCGCAGCTGAACGTCGACCCCGAGGCAGACTTGGCCGCCGCCCTCGCGGCCCAGCAGTACCTCGCAGCGGCCGAGGCCGACGCCCGGCGCCGCTCACGCGACGCCGCATGACCCGAGGCGAAATCTGGCTCCACGCACCAACTCTCGGCAATACACCCTCACCTCGCCGTAATCTGGTAGTCATCATCTCCGATCAGATGATCATCGAAAGCCCCTACCGGTGGCTGCACGTGGTCCCGATCAGCGACGCCGACCCCGGGCACGTACTGGCCACCCTGACCAGCCACGGCTGGGCCGATGTCCTCGAACTCACACGCGTCTACCGGCCCTGGGTCATCGAGAAGGTCGGCGAGCTCACCGACCAAGAACTCGACGCCCTCGATGCGCGGCTACGCACCGCACAAGGACTGAACCGCCCCGACTGACGGTCGACGGAGCGTTGCGACCCGCGATCGTGGCGCGAATGCCCTTACTTCACCCTGCCCTGCCCTGGGCGGGCGGCGTCGGAATGCGGGACGGACCGCCCGGCTCGTATCCGCCGCATTCTCGGGCTGCAGATGCACGCCGTCGCGGATCAGCGGGCGAGTGAGATGGCGAAGGGGGCGAATCCGGTGGATCGGATTACGTGGGGGACGAACAGGATTGCGGCTTCGGGGGCTCGGGCGGTCTCGATTCCGCCGAGGTCGGTGATCCAGTCGCGGTGCCAGCCGAGGTCGGTGAGTAGGGCTTGGACGATTTGTTTGGATTGGGGGTCGTCGCCGGAGAGGAATGCGGTGGGGGGTTGGGTGAGGGAGGTGGGGGCGGTCATTACCGAGAAGAGCATGGTGTTGAGGGTTTTGACCACGTGTGTTTCGGGGAGTGCCTGTTGGAGTTGCTCGGCGAGGCTGGAGCCGGGGTAGAGCAGGTCGGCGGGGAAGCCGTCGGGGCCGTCGATGGTGGCGTTGGAGACGTCGATGAGGATCTTGCCGCGCAGGGGCTCGCGTAGTGCGGTGAGTCGATCGAGGGAGCTGTCGCCCGGTGTGGCGTTGATGATGATCTGCGCGGTGCGGGCGGCGTCGGCGGCGGAGTCGGGCGAGCGGTCGGCCACGGTGACGTGGTGTCCGGCGCGGGTGAGGGCGGTGGATAGGCTGCCGCCGACGCGGCCTGCGCCGAGGATTGCGATCTTGCTCATGGTGAAAGTCCTTGTGGTTGTTGGGTTCTGGTCAGCGGGTGAGTGTGGTAACCGCATCGGCGTGCACTCCGGGCGCTGCGGCCAGGAAGCTGTCGCTGGCCAGGGTCCAGGGGCGGCCCTGGGCGTCGGAGATCTGTCCACCGGCCTCGGTGACCAGCAGCGCTCCGGGCAGCAAATCCGCACGGCCACCGGCGAATTGCCAGAAGGCGTCGATGCGACCGGCGGCGACGTTCACCAGGTGCAGGGTGGCGGGCACGGCGATGCGCACCACTAGCGCGTCGATGAGCATCTCGGTGATCGAAGAGCCGACGCGGCGTACGACCGTCTCGTCCTCGTCCGGGCGGGCCTGGCTCGTGGCCACGATGCTCAGTCCGAGGTCCGTGGTCTCCGAGACGTGCAGCGGGCGGCCGTCGAGGTGGGCGCCCGCACCGGCAAGTGCGGTATAGGTCTCGCCGGTCAGCGGTAGGTGGACCACGGTGAGCACCGGCTGGTTATCGCGGACGAGGGTGGCGGTCACCGCCCACTCGGGCAGGGCGTGCAGGTGGTTGACGTTGCCTTCGACCGGATCCACGATCCACCATTCGCCGGGCGGCAGCGCACCGCCGTCCAACTCCGCATCCACCCAGCGGGCGTCCGGGCGCAGGGCCGCGAGGCGAGGACGCAGGATGTCCAGAACCGCGTCGTCGTTGGCGGCGAGCGCGTCCATCAACTCTTCGCGGGTGCGGTATCGGACCACATCGCCGAAGCGCTCTCGCAGCACCGCACCCGCCGCGCGTACGGCGGTCTCGGTCTGTGCGAGCAGGTCGGCGTCGGCGGCGAAAGGTGTTGCAACACTGGTGTTCCGAATTGTTTCAGACATGGCGGGTGCTCCAATCCGAGCAAGGGAAATGAGATCAACCGGGCGAGGAATCGTTGTGTTCCGCACCCGCACCTCGAACATTAGGGGCGGCCATCATTAACATCAAGTGCATGTAAAGCACGGCTAGCATTACTCTCATGCAATTGGATTTGAATCTGCTCGCCGCGCTCGATGCTCTCCTCGAGGAGGGCAGTGTGGCCGGGGCGGCCGACCGCCTGCACGTCACCGCTCCTGCGATGAGCCGGAGCCTCGGCCGAATCCGGCGCACGACGGGCGATCAGATCCTGGTCCGCACCGGACGCACGATGACCCCGACGCCCTACGCGCTCGCGGTCCGCGAACAGGTGCACGAGCTGCTGCGGCAGGTCCAGGGCGTGCTCGCGCCGAGCCGTGAACTCGACCTCGAAACGCTCGACCGCACCTTCACGCTGCGCTGGCATGACGCGTTGGTCGCCCTCAGCGGCCCCGCACTGCTCACTGCCGTGCGCGCACAGGCACCGGGCGTGCGGCTGCGCTTCATCGCGGAATCGAGCATCGACACCCCCGAGCTGCGGCGCGGCGAGGTCGACTTCGCCGCGAACGCGGACCGCCCGACCGCACCCGAGATCCGCTCCACCCGGGTGGCCGAGACCCGCCAGGTCATCGTCGTGCGGCGCGAACACCCGCTCACCCGCGTCGAGACCGTCACCCCCGAGCGCTACGCCGCCGCCGAACACGTCACCGTCTCCCGGCGCGGAAAGCTCGGCAATATCCTCGACGAGGCCCTGGCCCGCCTGGACCTCACGCGGCGCGTGGTGGCGACCGCGCCCACCGAACGGGCCGCGCTCGAATTCGTGCGCGGCTCAGACCTTCTGGTCACCACCCCCGAATCCACGGCGCGTTCCATCGCCGCGGACCTCGGCCTGGTTCTGCTTCCACTCCCCCTCGACCTGCCGCCGGCCCGGGTGTACCTGTCCTGGCATCAGCGCTATGACTCCGACCCCGCACACATCTGGCTGCGCAATCTGGCCCGGACCGCGCTGACCGAGACGATGACGGGACCGGGCCGGACAGACGCAGACAGTTAGGCAGGCTTCAAACACGGACGCGCACCGGCCATTTGGCGCAGCAGCGGCCCGATCGTCCCAGGTGGAAGCTCCTGCCCGATCCCGCGCGCGGCGAGATCCGGTGATCTACAGTGCTGTAGGGCCGTAGTCCGCCTTCGTTCGGGAGAGCACGGGGTACGGGTAAACAGGGGATCGGCATGGACTTGCGCGCGGGGACGAACTTCTCCGGGTTCACCATTTGCAGGCTGCTCGGGCGCGGCGGTATGGGCGCGGTCTATCTCGCCGGTCATCCCCGGCTGGATCGGCAGGTCGCGCTCAAGGTGCTCAATGAGGTGCTGGCCGCGGATCCCAAGGCCCGCAACTCCTTCGAGCGTGAGGCGCGCCTGGCGACTCGGCTCGAGCATCCCAATATCGTCGGCGTGTACGACCGCAGTCATCCCGGCGATGAGGAACTGTGGCTGTCGATGCGGTTCGTCGAGGGCGGTGATGTGAACGCGCTGTTGTCCGCACAGCCGCAGGGGCTGGAGGTGGCGCGAGCGGCTCGGCTGATCACCGATGCCGCGCACGCCCTGGATTACGCACACTCGCACGGTGTCCTGCATCGCGATGTGAAACCGGCCAATCTGCTCATCGACCACGACGTTCGCTCCGGTGAGCGCGCGGTGCTCACCGATTTCGGCATCGCCCGCACCCTCGATGACACCGCGACCCTGACCAGTGTTTCGGCGACCCTGGCTTATGCCGCGCCGGAACGGTTTTCGCGCATGCCCGCCGATCACCGCGCCGATATCTACTCCCTGGGCGCGACCCTGTACCAATTGCTGACCGGGCAGCCGCCGTTCCCCCGCAAGGATCAGGCCGCGGTGATCGCCGCGCATCTGCTCGAGGAAGCACCGTCCCCGCGTGAGCTGCGGCCCGAGTTGCCCGCCGGGCTCGATGCGGTGCTGGCCGCGGCGCTGGCCAAGCGGCCCGAGGATCGTTATCAGAGTTGCGGTGCGCTCGCCGACGCGGTGGAACGTGTCCTCGGAACTACCGGGCCGGGTGCGGAAAGCGTTGCGCCGGTGCGTGAATCGGCTCCGACGCCGCGGTACACGCCACCACCTGTCACCGGACCGACGACGATCACCACACTCGACCCGGTCGATGCGCCGGATGATCTGCCGCTCGATCTGCACGAGGCCCCACGGGGAAGCGCTTCGGGTTCTTCTTCGACACCCCTTATCCCGGCGGCTTCTCCCGCACCGCCACCCGTCGCTTTGCCGTGGGAATCGACACCTGCTGCGCCACAACGCGATTCCGCGCGCCGGACCCGGAGAGTCGCGATCGCGGTTGTCGTGGTGTCGGTGATCGCCGCGTCGACGCTCATCGCGGTCAAAACACTCAGCGGGCACGGCGGCTCGGCGAACAACTCGTCCGCGACCGCGGGGGCCGCGCCGGGTGTGGCACTGACCTTGCAGCCCAAGGCAATCGCAGTCGATCCCGGAACACACGCGGTGTACGTGACGACCTCGGACAACAGTGCGCGCCTGGCTGTCCTGGACCCGGTCAGCGGTGCGATGACCGCGACCATCGCCCTACCCGCCGATCGATCCAAAGTCGCCGTGGATCCCGTCTCGCACATGGTCTTCACCGCGGGAACCGATGGCGCCGACCCGGTCGTCGACATCATCGATCCGGTCGCCAAGGCGGTCACCGCGACGATCAAGGTCGGACCGCCCAAGGCGGGCCGGATGGCCGACTACCCCAGCGGCCTGCTGGTCGACCCCGGGACACACGCCGTCTACGCCTTCAACACCCTCGACGCCTGGCTCTCGGTGGTCGACCCGAACACGCGGACCATCACCAACACCCTGAAGGGCTCGTTCGAATACGCGGTCGATGCGGTCAATCACCGCCTGGCCGGGGTCAACATCGCCAGCTATACCGCCTTCACGATCGATCCCGCCACCGGTGCGGCCGCCGATCAGACCAAGGTCGAGAACTGCTGCTCCGGGTCGACCGTTTTCGATCCCGTGAATCGAATCCTCTACGGAGACGACACCTACAACTCGAAAATCGTGGTTATCGATATGGCGAACCATCGGGTGACGACCAGAATCGACACCCCCACCCAGGGCTTGGGCTCGGGCACACTCGCCATCGACCTCGATACCCGCGCGCTGTACGTGCCCAACGGGCAAGCCCGATCGGTGTCGGTGATCGACCTGTCCCGAAACATCATCACGGCAACGATTCCGGTCGCGGACACCCCCGACGCGCTCACCCTGGACACCTCCACTCGCACGGTGTACGTGATCAGCGAAGCGGCCAAGACACTGCGAATCCTGCATCTGTGATCCACCGAAGCGACCCGCCGGTGCACCATGAGCGGTTCGAAGGGCCGCGAACTGCGAGACTCCTGGAATGGGCCGAACCGAATCCCCGACGTCGCGATGAGGCTGCCGGACACCGCGTACACCACCCGGCCGTGGCGAATCCATGAGATAGCGAACGACTTCCGGCTCGAGGACGTGTGGGTGCTGCCCACGCCCGGCGACGCCGACGACTTCCCCCGGCTGGTACGCCAGCTCACCGAAGGCACCGGCGCGCACCGTTCGCGGATCGTCCGGATCCTGTTCGGACTTCGCTGGAGACTCGGAAGGCTGTTCGGCTGGGACCGTCCCGATTTCGGCGTCGGCACCGGGGTACCGACGGTGCGCGACCGGCTGCCCGCGGACCTGCGATCCGCTCCGCCCGGTCCGGACCTGCACACGATTCCGTTCACCTCGGTGTACCTGACCGACAACGAATGGGCATCCGAGAGCGCCAACCGGACCGTGCACGCGATGCTGCACATCGGCTGGGTGCCCGACGAACGCACCGGCCGATACCACGGCCAGATGGCCATGCTGGTCAAACCCAACGGCGTTCTCGGAGCCGCCTACCTGGCCGCGATCAGGCCGTTTCGGCGTCTGATCGTGTGGCCGTCGATGATTCGAATGATCGGGCGCGACTGGCAGCGCTCACCATAAGCGGAGATCACGATAGACGGGGATCACATTCGACCACCGATGTGAGTCGCTCACGCCAGGCTGTGCTGTCGATCCCATCTCGTTGCCTACCTACGACACGCGAACCTACGCTCACAAAAGGTCTGTAGGTTCCGAACGACGAAGGGCGGTACACCATGACAACGCTCATCCTCGCGGGTATTGCGACTGTCGGAGTTTTCGGGTTCTTCCATAACCGCGACAATATGGACTTCCGCGCACGCGAAGTCGCCGAATACCGCCGCCGCAAGTAGCGCCGGGCCCGCGCACCCTGAGCCAGAGTGGCGCCGCGATTCCCAGCACCGCGACCAGTACAGCGATCGCACCGGGAATCGCGCCCAGGGAGTTCCACGACGTCGCCACGATGCGCAGATTCGATGGGACGGCATCGAACGACAGGTAGAGCGGTTCGCTCTCGTCGACGATCTCGTCGGTGTCGGGGTCGTGCACGATGACCACCAGCGACAGTTCGTACGACGTGGCAAGTGTCGGTCGAAGCTCCCACGTCCAGCTCGTATTACCATCCGCCAGAAGAGGTTTGGCCGAGGTTCCGCGTTCGCGGATCGAGAGTTCTTTGCGTGCGGTCAATTCGATTTCCACCGGGTGCCCGGCGGGGACGTCTTGAAGCCGTAGCGGCTGCCTGCTCAGCGCGGACTGTAGATCGCAGGTCTTGCTGTTCACGGTCGCTGTGAAGTCGAAAGTCCTGTCCAGGTCGACCATTCCGGGCGAGGGCGCGATCAGGAAGCAGCCCTCGGCCTCATGCGGTGCGCCCCGGCTGTCGGGGCTGACTACCAGACCCACCACGATGAGCGCGCAGAACCACCCGACGCATATGGCCAGTGCCGTCGCCAGGTTGGCGGCAATGTCCCGCAGCACCCCGCGCCCCGGCATCGCACGATGCCGAGGCGGCGAATTATCGATGTGCCCGGAGCGAGCAACCCCGGTCCTGCGAGACCCCACAAATTCAAGGCTATGCAGCTCAGGCTACGTAAACGCGCACAGGATGGTCTCGAACGGTTTGGTCCGGCACCGGTTTCGGGAGATCATGGGCGCGTGTCGAGCGTTGCGGGTGAGGGCCCGAAGCGGCGAGTAAGTGTGTCGCCGCGCAGGGTTTTCGCGGAGCGGCTGGCCGCGCTGTTCGAGGCGGCCGGGAATCCGACGTTGCGATCCGTCGCGTCCGCGGCGGCCAAGCGGATGGCGGGGGCCGCTGGGGGTAGCCCGGCTACGATGCAGCGGATCAGTGATTGGCGGACCGGGAAAGCCGTTCCGGCCGAATTCGATTCGTTGTTGCCGGTGCTGCTCACGTTGATCGAGAAGGCGTCCGAGGCGGGCACCCCAGCACCCGAGCTGATCAAACTCGCCGCGTGGCGGACGATTTGGCGGGCAGCGCAGGCACGCGGGGCCGAATCCGATGCCGCGTGCCCGTATTTGGGGTTGGCCGCGTACGGGGCCGGGGAGCGGGAGTGGTTCTTCGGCAGGGCGCGGGCGACAGCGGAGATCGCGGAGCTGGTGCGCCGGACGGTAGCCGGACCGGATGCGGGGCCGGTGGTGGTCATCGGGGCGTCGGGGGCCGGTAAGTCCTCGGTGCTCCACGCGGGCGTGATTCCGGCGCTGCGGGCGGATCGGGAATGGAACCTGGCCGCGATGACTCCCGGTGTGCGGCCGGGTAAGACGTTGGCCGAGGCGCTCGAGCCACCGGGTGGGGTACGGCCGGATCTGGTGGTCATCGATCAATTCGAGGAGACGTTCACCCTGTGCCGGGACGAACGCGAGCGCGAGGGCTTCCTGCGCGAGGTCGCCGCCCTGCACGAGAACACCGGCACCGCGGTGGTATTGGCGGTGCGGGCGGACTTCTATCCGCAGTGCCTGGCCTACCCGGTGCTCGAGGACGCGATCAATGCGCGGTGTTACGCGCTGGGCCCGATGCGGGTCGAGGAACTCGGTGAGGCCATCTCAGGACCCGCGCGGGTGACGGGGTTGAATTTCGAGCCGGGCCTGCCCGAATTGGTGGTCACCGAACTGTGCGGGCTGGGCGCGGGTCATGATCGGCGCAGCTACGATCCCGGTGGGCTGCCGCTGTTCTCGCACGTGATGGCCGCGACCTGGCAGCATCGCGCGGGTGCGCGGTTGACGGTGGCGGGATACCGCAAGGCCGGAGGGGTGGCCGGGTCGGTGGCCGCCACGGCCGAGCAGGCCTGGCAGGGCTTGAGTCCGGCCGAGCAGGGCGCGGCCAAGGAACTACTCCTGCATTTGGTGACGGTCGGGGTCGACAGCCGCGACACCCGGCGGCGAGTGCCACGCGCCGAACTGCTCACGCGCACCGGCAATTCCGATGCCGCGCAAACCGCGCTGACGCGGTTGATCGATGCGCGGCTGATCACCGCGGACGCCGCGGGAGCTACCGAGTCCGCCGGTCCGGGCGGATCGGCGGTTGACGCGGAACCCGAGAGCGGCGGTGCGCGCGAGATCGTCTGGTTCACCCACGAGATCGTGCTCGATGCCTGGCCGCGCTTGCGCGCCTGGATCGACGAGGGACGCGTCGATCACCTGATTCGTCAGCGACTCGAACTCGATGCCGCCGAATGGGTTGCGGCCCAGCGTGATCCGGCCCTGCTGTATCAGGGTGCGCGGCTGAGCACCGCCGAGCAGGCCGGTGGGACGCCCGGCGGGATGATCGGCGAGTTCCTCAGCGCCGCGCAGGCCACCCGCACCCGTACCCGCAGGCTCGCCGTGGCCACCCGCACGGTGCTGGCGCTACTGGGTGTGGGCGTGCTCGTACTCGGTATCGCGGCCTACGCCCAGACCCGACTGTCCGCCCAGGAGCGCGACAATGCCGATCTGGTGGCGACATTGGCCGAGGCCGACAGCGTGCGCGCCACCGATCCGTCACTCTCGGCTCAGCTCGAACTGGTCGCCGACCGGCTGCATCCGGGCGATCCCGATATCCGCTCAGGTCTGTTGCGCACCCAGAACCTGCCCTTGGCCGCGCCCCTGGCCGGGCATCACGGTGCGGTGACACAGGTGACGTACCGGCCCGACGGGCGGGTGCTGGCCTCGGCGGGACAGGACGGCACGGTCCGGCTCTGGGATGCGGCCGACCCCGCTCGCGCCGCGCCGCTGGGCGCGGCACTGGCATGCGTGAATGGTTCGGCCGCAACGGTATTCAGCCCCGACGGGACGCTGCTCGCTGCCGGGTGCGGCACCGAGATCCGGCTCTGGAACGTCGCCGATGTGGCGCATCCGGTGCAACTGGCCGCCTCGGCTGCGGGCAAGGTGAGCGGGCTCGCCATGGGACCGGACGGAAAGTCCCTGGCGGTGACCGACGGCACGGGCGTCACCCTGTGGCGAATCGACAACCCTTCCGCACCAACTCAATCCGTGCGACTACCCGGCGCGGGACCGGTGTCGGGAATCGCGTTCGGACCGCGCGGTGAGCTGGTGGTGGCGGGCACGCACACCGTGCAGCTGTTCTCCCCCGGTCCCGCTCCCGCCGCTGTCGGCGCGCCGATCACGGTGCCCGGCCCGCAGATTCAAGCCATGGCCCTGAGTCGCGACGGGACGACCCTGGCGGTCGGCGGCGGCGATGACGCGTTCGTGGCGACCGGCAACGCCGATGCCACCCTCACCCTGTGGGATCTGACCCACCCTCAGCCCATCCAGGTCGGCAGCCCGCTGGTGGTGGCGACCAAATCCGAATTGCGTTCGCTCGCTTTCGATTCCGAGGGCACCATCCTGGCCACCGGCGACCGTGACTCGGTGACGCTGTGGACCATCGTGGACCGCGCCCACCCGACCCGCCTGGGCGAGCCGCTGGCCGCGCCGTCACCACCGTGCCCGGACGCCAATAGCTTTCAGCCCTGCCGCGACAGCCCGAGCACCCTGGCGTTCGCCGCCGACGGGCACTCGGTCGCGGTCGGCGGCGCGCAGGGCGGGTTGCGGCTGTGGTCGCTGCCGCCCGCGGTAATCGGCGGCCGTATCGGCTGGTCCGCCAATTCCGGGGCGACCAGTGCGGTCGGCACCATGGCGACCAGCGTGGTGGACGGCCGAATCGAGTTGTGGGACATCCGCGATCGGCAATCGGTGCGCCTGCTGGCCGATCTGGGTCCGGGTCCGGGCCGGGACTTCACCGGCACGCCCTCGCTCAGCGATGACGGTCGGCTGACTATCACCACCGCCGGACCGCATCAGGGCATCCAACTGCTCGATGCGAGCGACCCCGCGCACATCCGCCAGCTGTACCGGTTCCCCGACGCCATCGCGGGCTGGTTCGGCCAAGGCGGGCGCGTCATGCTGACGTTGCAGTCGCTGTCGGACGCGCGAATATGGGATCTGTCCGATCCCGCGCATCCGGTGGCGGTCGGCCAGGCGATCGACGTGGGTTCGGCCCCAACCGGTTTGGCGGCGGTCGCGGTCCCGCACAGCGGGCGGCTGCTGGTGTCGCTGGCCCCGGACAAGAACGCCGGTGGTGACCCCGAGTATCGGATCAAGCTCTGGGACATCTCGCACCGCGGCAGCGCGAACGAGATCCACCGCATCGCAGGCGATCGCGCGCACCCGCTGGCGGGGTTCGGGCTCACCCTCGATGAGCGCACCATGGTCGTGTTGTCCGCGAACACCTTTCGGGTCTGGGATATCAGCGATCCCGCACGCGCGCATCCGCTCGGTGATCCGATCATCGGGCACGCTTTCAATATCCAGTCGGTGGACTTCAGCCCGGACGGCACTCTCATGGCCACGGCGGGCGCGGATTCCACGGTGCGGCTGTGGGACTTTCGCAATCGCGCGCATCCACGCCCCATCGGCCAGACCATCACCATGCCCAGTCGCACGAACTGGAATCTGAGTTTCGATCCCGCCGGTGGGCGGCTGATCGGGGTCGGCAACAGCGTCATGAGCATCTGGGATCTCGACGAAGACCAAGCCCGCCGGCGCATCTGCGCGGTCACCCGCGGTGTGCTGACCCGCGAGATCTGGGCCGCGCATCTGCCCCGACTCCCCTACCAGCCGCCGTGCCCAGGAGCGATATGAGCCGAATCCCCTTGCTGGCCACGCTGTTCACCGCCGTGCTCGCCGTCACCGGCACCGCCGTGGCCACCGCCGACGTTCCGGCCCCGCGCACTCGCGTCCAGGTCGGCGGCGGCACGGGATTGGCCCTGCTGTGGGGTGCGCCCTTGACCGAGCACGCCATCCTGCACGTGTGCACCCTCACCGCCATCGGCTACGACGCGGCGGACAACCTCATCGGCCTGACCAACGCGCACTGCGAATACGACGGCGACCGTCAATGGCCGAATGATCTGGTACTCCTGGAATCCGAGGCCTTCGCCCCCGGCGCGAAAATAGCCGACCTGCACCTGCTCGGCCGCATCGCCTACATCAGCGGCGGCAACCCGGTGGTCCCCGGCCCGAACGGCCCCGGCCTGGACTACGCCGTCATCCTCTTCGACAAATCCCAGGTCGAACCCGTCGCCACCGTCGGCGACACCACCATCCGCACCCTCTCCGCCCCACCCCCCACCGGCACCCCCGTCTGCAAACAGGGCGCCACCACCGCCCGCACCTGCGGAGTCACCCTCACCACCGCCGGCCCCTACCTCCTGACCACCGTCTCCGAATTCCCCGGCGACTCCGGCTCCCCGGTGGTAATGGGCGACACCCTCATCGGCAACCACTGGTCTTGGGGCGCAGGCACTTCCATCACCGCCATCCTCACCGACCTCAACCGCCGCGGCGGCCTCGGCGCGGGCTTCCACCTCTGAACCACAGGCGGTTGCGGTCGGGTCGCGTGTAGGACACCCGCACACACGAGGAACTCGCCCGTATCGCGGGGCTGGTTGCCCTTACCACCCCCCTTCGGCGGTGAGAGCAACCAATCCGCCGCCGACATGAGGTGGCGGTCCCGCCCGTGCGGTGAAAGGGTATGTGCGCGTGGATGATCGGATCGACCGGATGTGCGACAGTTGCCCTCCGGATTTGCGACACAGGGGTACGAATGGCCGAGATGACGTTGCTGAGCGGCTCCACCGCGGAGGTTGACGCGGATGACAGGCCTGCCTTCTGGCGTCATCACGTGCACAACAATCACGGCGGTACCCGCATTCGCTACGCCAACTCGCGAGGCTTCTCGGGAGCGACGGTCGTCCAGCGGCTCAGCAATTATCGGCTCGGCGATTTCCAAGCGGTGGACTTCACCTCCCAGGAAGTCTCCTATGAACGTGATAGCGCACATATCGGCAATGACGGTGATCGCAGCGGTCGGCTACTGATCCCACGCCGCGGGCTGCTCGGACTGGCGCAGGGTGACAGCACGGTGCAATTGCGGCCCGGTCAGCTGGGTGTGGTCGATTGGGGGCAGCCGATGACACTGGCCCACAGCGATCAGGTCCGCGCCTGGATCCTGACCGTTCCGGCCGGCGTCATACGGGCTGTGCGTGGCAACCGCCCGCACTTGGCTCTCGAGGCATGTGATCCGCTGCTGGGATCAGTCGTGGCACTGGCCGAGCAATTGCACCGCCACCGCGCGACACTCACCGCCCAGCAATTTCTGACCACCAGTACCCATTTGGTCGGCCTGCTCGCCGCCGCGCTCGACGAGCGCCGCGCCCCGGAAAGCACACGGCTGGCGGCTATTTCACGCGACGCCCAGCGTCACATTCGCGCGTACTCCGATGATCCGCGCCTGACTGTGGACACACTGGCCGAGAACCTCGGGATCACACGTCGCCAGCTCGAACGTGCGATGCGGCTCGCACAGACCACTCCCCACGCCTTTCTGCTGAAAGCCCGAGTGCAGCGCGCCGCCGAGCGGCTCACCGACCCGCTCTGGGCGGGCAGGACGGTCACCGATATCGCCTTCGAGTGCGGGTTTTCCGCAATGTCCGTCTTCAACAAGGCATTCCGTGACCATTACAAGCTCACGCCCGGCGAGATGCGCCGAGGCGCGACCCGAAGGTGATGCCCGAAATCAGTAGCACCGCAAAGGCAATGGGCGCGAACATCTGATATCCGACCCAGACCTCACCTCCGAAGCCTGCGCCCTGCCATGCCAGCAGCAGACCGGCGCTCGCCGCGAGTACCCACCCGCTGTCATACGCGACCATGAGAGCCGTATACCTCCGTGCCGGACGCCTGGTCACGTACCTGATCTCCACCCCGCCGCCGATCACCAGCGCGCCGCCCGCGACCACCAACATCCATACGGGCACGCCGAGCAGACGCCCGAGCGTTGACGCGCCACCGAGCGCCCCTACTCCCAACAGCACTTTGAACGCGCCGTCAGCGATGATTCCCGCAGTCCTGATCCGAGTCGATTCCATGGTCTGGGTCATGACCGATCCTCCTGAAGCCTGCCGGGTTGTTTCGTAATCAGATTACGGTAATAATCTAATTATGCGAATGACGAGGGCGGAGACCAAGGAGCGGAATCGGCGGGCGCTGCTCGATGCCGCGTTCCAGATCGTGTCCCGCGACGGGTACCGCGCCAAGCTCGAGGAGATCGCCGTTCGCGCCGAGGTGACCACCGGGGCGATCTACTCCCTGTTCGGCAGTAAGAACGGACTGGTGGTCGCGATGATCAGCGACTATCTGACTCCGCATTACGACGAGATCGAACGGACGATCTCCGCCGAGATGGACCTGGTCGAGGCGGTCGATGCCTTCGCACGCTACTACCGGGGTACCTGCGACGGCCCGGACGCGCTGTCCGGACTGACGTTGCAGATCACGTTGCTGGACATGGCCGTTCACGATCACGAGCTCGGCTCCCAACTGGCGGAATCCATTCGCGAACAGGAAAGCCACCTGATCGCGCTGTTCACGGGACGAAACCACAACGGGCGCAGGGTAACCCCGCAGCACGCGCAACGCCTGGCAACGGCATTGCGCGCGCTGTTCGTCGGCATGAGTCAGGGCGTCATCCTCGGCCTCGCTCCCGATGCCGACGAGCAGTACTTCGCCGACGCCGCACGCGCCCTGGCCGCCGGTATGGGATAGATCCCGGCCCGGAGTTATGCCACCGCATTGGTAGAGTCCGGAGACGAAAGGGCTGGGGTGGGATCGACTACACGACAAGAAAATTCGGCAGGCGCGGTGGTTCGACGGCGAGCCCGGGCCTCAGTACTCCTATTCGCGGGGCTTGCGGTGGCGTTCACGATGGTGCTGGCGATTGTTGTCACGGGCTGCGTATCGGTGCTGTCCAAAGTCAATCTGAAGGATCTGACGGTTGATGATTACTATGTGACGACCCAGCTGTCCGATGGACAGGCCAGGGCCGATATGGCGCGGATTTTTCATCTCCACGTCCCGGACAATTGGCCGATGGTGCAGATGCGGACGAACTGCAACGTCGGGACGACGCTCAATACCTGTTCGTATACCGGCTCGTTCAGCGGTCCGGCAGCCGAATTCGACCGGTACCCTTCACTTTTCCTGGCTCAGCCGCCCGAGACCTCCGACCTACCCCCGGCCCGACCCGTCACATGCAAAGACCTCGCAGACCGATCGATGCTCGGGCTGGTGTCCGAATTCGGCATAGACTGCGCCGCCTCACAGCGATTGCTGCTGAGTGAGTTGAGGGCGGCTCGCACGGTGCTGATCACCGGTACCGACGCCGCGGTCACCGTGTATGTGCGAGCCATGGTCTGAGGTTCGCACTGGCGCGCCGGTGCGGGCGCGGACCTGTTCGATGGTGACCTCGGGGGCGAGTTCGACCAGGGCCAAGCCGTTTTCGGTTACGTCCAGCACGGCCAGGTCGGTGATGATGCGGTGCACCACGCCTACGCCGGTCAACGGCAGAGTGCAGTGTTCGACGATTTTGGGGGTGTCGTCCTTGGCGGTGTGCTCGGTCAGCACGATCACTCGGCGCGCTCCGTGCACCAGGTCCATGGCCCCGCCCATACCCTTGATCATCTTGCCCGGGATCGACCAGTTGGCCAGGTCACCGGTCTCCGACACCTGGATGGCGCCCAGGATCGCGACGTCGAGGTGCCCGCCGCGAATGATCCCGAACGAGAGCGCCGAGTCGATGTAGCTCGCGCCCGGGCGCAGGGTGACCGTCTCCTTGCCCGCGTTGATCAGATCCGGGTCCTGTTGTCCGGCAACGGGATACGGTCCGACTCCCAGGATGCCGTTCTCGCTGTGCAGTACGACGGTGATGTCGTCGGGGACATAGTTGGGCACCAGGGTCGGCAAGCCGATCCCGAGGTTGACGTATTGACCGTCGGTGAGTTCGGCAGCGGCGCGGGCGGCCATCTCATGGCGGGTCCAGGGCATGGGTGTTCCTCGAATGTGTAGGTAGAAGGCGGGAAGCGGGCTCAGGCCGAGATTGGCTGGCGCACAGTGAGTTTCTCGATGCGCTTGTCGACGGAGGCGACCGGAACCACACGCTGCACGAAGACCCCGGGCACATGCACCTGGTCGGCCGGAATCTCACCGGGTTCGACGAGCCGCTCCACCTCGGCGATCGTGATCTTTCCCGCCATGGCACACAGGGCATTGAAATTGCCTGCGGAGGCATGGAATACGAGATTGCCGTGCCGGTCGCCGATCGCGGCGTGCACCAGAGCGTAGTCGGTGGTGATCGCGTGTTCGAGGATGTAGTCGCGGCCTTCGAACGTGCGCATCTCCTTGGCGGGCGCGTGCACGCCCACGGTGCCATCGGCGCTGTAGCGCAATGGCATCGAGCCGTCGGCGACCGGCGTGCCCAGTCCCGCCGGGGTGTAGAACGCCGGGATCCCGCACCCTCCGGCGCGCAGCCGCTCGGCGAGGCTGCCCTGCGGGGTCAGCTCGACTTCGAGCTCACCGGCCAGATACTGCCGCGCGAATTCCTTGTTCTCCCCGACATAGGACGCGGTGACCCGCCGGATGCGCCCGGCCGCGAGCAGTCGCCCCAGCCCCCAATCGTCGACTCCGCAATTGTTGGACACGACATCCAGATCGCCCACCCCGGCGGATTCGAGTGCCTCGATGAGGGTTTCGGGGATACCGCACAATCCGAAACCACCCACGGCGAGTGTCGCCCCCGCGGGGATATCGGCGATCGCGGTCGCCGGATCTGTGATCGTCTTGTCCATCACGGACGTTCTCCTTACTCGATATCGGCCTCCGCCGAATTCGGTTGATCGGGTGCGCAACTGATCAACAGCTGCGCGGTGTGCGCGATGTGATCGCGCAGAAGCTCCTGTGCCAGTTCGGGATCGCGGCCCACGGCCGCCTCGAGCAGCGCGCGGTGCTCGGCGGGCAGATCCCGCTCGGGCTCATTGCCGAACGAGACCGACCACTGCAAATACAGTTCGGCTTCCTGCCGCAGCGCCCGCGCGGTGTCCAGCAGGCGGCGGTTGCCGCAGCCGTTGAGCAGCGCGATATGGAACGCCGCGTGCGCGGCGGACCACTCATCGGTGGGATGGTCCGGATCGGCCGGGTCCCGGAACGGCGTGCGCTCCAGCAGATGGTGTGCGGCAACGGCATTGGCTTCCCACTGCATATCGCCGTCCTGCACGGACAGCTTCAGCACCAGGGATTCGACCTCGACCCGGGCCTGGGTCAGATCGGCCAGGTCCTGATGCGAGAGCGGGCGCACCAGATACCCCTGATGCGCTTTGGTCGTCACCAGTCCCTCGGCGGTCAGTTTGGTCAGCGCCTCACGGGTCGCCCCGACACTGACCTTGTACCGCTCGGACAGGTCCGGGAACTTCAGCCGCTCGCCCGGTACCAGGCGGCCGCCGAGGATGTCGGCGCGTAACGCCTGGTAGATGCCATCGGTACGGGTCGTTCCGCCGCTCTTCGCCATGCAAACACGGTATCACTATACGAAACAATCTTGCAGAATCGAAACTATACGTCTACTTTCGAAAGTGATCCAGTGCACAGGCCCGCGTCGGGCCGCATTCTCGAAACAGGAGTTCCCCCGTGCGATTCGCCAATATTTCCGATCGATTGACCCTGGTCACGACCTCGGACCGCGTCGTGGATATCGAGCAGGCCAGCGGTGGCACGTTCGGCTCGGGGATACAGGACGCCTACCCGCGCTGGGATGAGCTCCTGCGATTCTGCGGCGATCTCGATGCCGAACCCGGTGTGCCGCTGGCCGATATCGCACCCGCCGACTTCGGCAATCCCGCCCCCGCGCCGCGCCAGGTCTTCGCCATCGGCCTCAACTACGCCGATCACGCCGCCGAATCCGCGTTCGCGGTGCCCGAGGAACCGCCGGTGTTCACCAAGTTCGCCTCCTCGCTGGCCGGGCCCTACGGCACCGTGACCCTGCCCCCGGGCAAGGTCGACTGGGAGGTCGAACTGGTCATCGTCATCGGCAGGCCCGCACACCGGGTCGCGACCGCCGACGGCTGGGCACATGTCGCCGGAATCTCAGTGGGACAAGACCTTTCCGAGCGCAACCGCCAGCGCGTCGGCCCGGCCCCGCAATTCAGCATGGGCAAGTCCTTCCCCGGCTTCGGCCCCATCGGCCCGCTGCTCGTCACCCCCGACGAGTTCGACAACCCGGACGACATCGAATTGGGCTGCCTGATCAACGGTGAGCAGATGCAGAAGGGCAGGACTCGCGACATGGTCTTCCCCGTCACCGAACTCATCGCACGCCTGTCGGCCATCACCCCGCTGCTCCCCGGCGATGTCATCTTCACCGGCACCCCCGCGGGCGTGGGCCTGGGCCGCACGCCCGAACGCTATCTGGCGCCCGGGGACGAATTGGTCAGCTATGTGCGCGGCGTCGGCGAGATGCGGCACGTCATGGTCTCCGATCACTGAACCGCACAACGCTTTTCGAAGGAGCCAGGCAATGGCGCTGCACGCACTGTCCTCGGTCACCATCGGGGTGCCCGACCCGAACGCCACCCGTGACTACTACACCGATTTCGGCCTCGCCCCGCGCCCCGATGGCTGGCTGGGCACCCGCGACGGCGGCAACCAGCTGCGGCTGGTGTGTACGCCGACCCGGCGACTGGTCGAAATCTCCTTGGGCGCAGACGATCCCGATGATCTCGACGCGATCGCCGCACGCCTGCGCCGACTGGATCTACCGGTGACCCGCACCCCCGATGCGCTCACCACCGTGGAACCCATCGCCGGATTCACTGCGGTGGTGCGCGTGGCCGCGCGGCTCACCCAGCCCGAGACGCTCGCCACCGCGTACAACGGCCCGGGCCGCCTCGAACGGGTCGGAGCCCGCGCGCCCGGTGTACTGCGCACTGAACCGGTTCGCCCGCGCAAACTCGGGCATGTGGTGATGGGTTCGGTCGATTACGAGGCCACCCGCCGATTCCTCTGCGACGGACTGGGATTCAAGCTCAGCGACGAAATCAAGGGTGAGGGCGCGTTCCTGCGTTGCTCCACCGATCATCACAACGTGCTGGTACTGCGCGCCCCGGTGAACTTCCTGCACCACACCTCCTGGCAGGTCGAGGACATCGACGAGGTCGGGCGCGGTGCGAGCGCCATGCTCGACGGCAACCCCGAACGGCACGTATGGGGCCTGGGCCGCCACCACGCGGGCTCGAATTTCTTCTGGTACCTCAAGGATCCGGCGGGCAACTTCTCCGAGTACTACTCCGATATGGACGCCATCGTCGATGACCAACTGTGGAAACCCGAGGTGTTCGAGGGCGCGCAGGGCCTGTTCAATTGGGGCCCGCCGCCGCCACCGTCGTTCCTGCACCCCGAGGACCTCGCGGCCCTCATGACCGGCGCACACCACGCCGGCTGAGGAGAAAGAACCGAGCAATGCCGGACAAGATTCACGATGTGGCCATAGTGGGCTTCGGCCCGGTCGGCCAACTGCTCGCCATCCTGCTGGGTCGCCAGGGTCACGAGGTGCTCGTGCTCGAACGCTGGCCCGAGCCCTATCCCAAACCACGTGCGGTGCACTTCGATCACGAGATCGGGCGGATCTTCCAGGCCGCCGGGGTCGCCGAGCAGGTCATGGCGATCACCGATCCGGTCCCGGACTTCTATGAGTGGCGCAATACCTCCGGGGAGTCGCTACTGCGCATCGATTGGAGCGGGATCGGTGAAAGCGGTTGGCCCACAGCCAATTTCTTCTCCCAGCCGGATCTCGAACTCGTGCTCGCCGAGGCTGCGCAGTCGATCACCTCGGTTACCGTACTGCGCGGACACGAGGTCATCGATATCGCCGAACACGCCGACCATGCCGAGATCACCGCTGCCACCCCCGAGGGCGAACGAGGCTTCGCGGCCCGCTGGGTCATCGGCGCGGACGGCGCGAACTCCTTCGTGCGCCGCGCCATGGGTGTGGCGACCACCGATCTCGGATTCTTCTTCGACTGGCTGATCGTGGACACCATCCCCCACGATGATCAGCGGTGGTCGCCGATGAACTGGCAACTGTGTGATCCGGTGCGCCCCACCACCATCGTCTCGGGTGGACCCGGTAGGCGGCGTTGGGAGTTCATGCGGCTGCCGCACGAAACCGTCGCCGAGCTCAACACCACCGAGACCGCGTGGCGGCTGCTCGAGCCGTGGGGCCGCAATCCCGACAACAGCAGCATCGAACGGCACACCGTCTACACCTTCCAAGCCCAATGCGTGGACACCTGGCGTTCGGGGCGGCTGCTGCTGGCCGGTGACGCGGCGCATCTGATGCCGCCCTTCGCCGGACAGGGGATGTGCTCGGGGCTGCGCGACGCGCTCAATCTGTCCTGGAAACTCAATCTCGTGCTGCACAATGTGGCCGATCCGGGGCTGCTGGACAGCTACTCCACCGAGCGTTCGGCTCACGTGCGCCACGCGATCGATATGTCCATCGCGCTGGGTGAAGTGATCTGTGTGCTCGATGAACACGTTGCCGCACAACGGGATCTGCGCATGATCGCCGGTGAGGCCGATCCCGCGCGGGTGCTCCCGCCGGGCGCGCCGCCGGTGCTCGGCGACGGTGTGCTCCATCATGACCGCGACCACGCCCTGCCCGGCAGTGTCGGACAGCTGGTGCCGCAACGGCGCATCGCGCAGGGCACGGCGGTCGGGCTGCTCGACGATATCGCCGGATCCGGGTTCAAGATCCTGACCGACGGTCCCGTCGCCGATATCGTGCTCACCGACGATCAATGGGCGTTCCTCGACGAAATCGAGGCCGTGGTCCTGCAATTGAGCACCGATGGGCGCTACGGCACCTTCGCGGATCTGGACAACGAGTATCTGCCCTGGCTGCGCGAGCGCGACGCGGTCGCGGCTGTGCTGCGTCCGGACTTCTACCTCTACGGGATGGCTTGCGCCCCGATACAACTCGGCGAGCTCGTGGATGAGCTGCGCGCCCAGCTCCGGCCGGACTTCCGGTCGGTACCGCCGGTGACCGGTGAGTTCGCGCAGCTGCTTCAGCGCCGGAGCACCGAGTCGCGCTAGGCGCGTCACCCAGCATCACCCCAGGAGATAATGATGTCCGACAACGAAATCTACGACGTGGTGCAGATCGGCTACGGCTCCGTCGGCCAGACCATGGCCGCACTTCTGGGCCGGACCGGGCATCGCGTCGCGGTTTTCGAACGTCGGTGCTCGCATTACCTCGGTCGAGAGTCGTGCATCGACACCGCGCTCTATGGAGCAGTACACGACTCCGCCAGCGTGCCAGCGTATTTCGGTTGGGAGGCCGCAGGAATCATCCGCTATCACGACCATGTCGAAGTGCGGCTGCGCTCGGCACGCATCGATGAGCGTGGCGGTGTCGTGCGTGGTGAGGTGGCTCGCACGGTGCGGACTCGATATCTGATCGGCGCGGACGGGGCCGCCAGCCTCGTGCGCGACCACATCGGTGCGGGCCTGCTCCTCATCGAATTCCACGACGGCGCTCACACTTTCGAATGCAAGCTCGCGGAGCGCTGGCGCGACGGCCGAATCTTCCTGATCGGCGACGCGGCACACATCTTGCCGCCCGCCGTGGAACGGCGGACAACCCAAGGGGTACGCGACGCGCAAGCGCTGGCGTGGCGACTCGACCTGGCGCTGCGCGGGTTCGGCGGGTCCGCGCTGCTGGACTCCTACGAGAGCGAACGCGTACCCCACGTCCGCGCGCTCATCGACAGAAAGGCAAACGGCATGGGATACAACAGCTTCGACGTCGATGTCATAGTCATCGGAACCGATCCGCCCGGGCTGACCGCGGCCGCGGAAATCGCCTCCTCGGGCGCTCGCGTCCGCATCCTGGAACAACGCCCACTCGATCCCGCATCTGCCCTTCCCGAATGGGCGGGCAAGCACGGCGTAGATATCCGCTTCGGCCGCGAAGTCGTCGGAGTAGACGACAACGGCGTCCGAGTCACCGTCACCTCCAAGGACCCCCAGGGCCGCAGCTACCTGACCACTGCCCGCCGGTACGTTGCACAACCATGACCATGACTCCCCGGCAACGCGCGGTCTACGAGGCAATAGTGCACGGCCAACGCGCCTCCGGCCCCCAGCACTTCCCCCTCCTCGACTCCCAAGGCCGCCTACAGGGCCCCTTCGGCCTCATGGTCGAAGTCCCCGAAGTCGGCGACCCCCTCCAGGAACTCGGCGCAGCCCTGCGCTACCACACCGCCCTGACCGCCCGCGAACGCGAAATCGCCATCCTCACAGTATCCCGCTGCACCGCAAGCAATTTCGAACGCTACGCCCACGAGGCAGTCGGCCGCGCCATCGGCCTCACCGACCCCGAACTCACCGCCCTCCGCGAAGGCACCTTCACCACCCCCGACCCCCGAGAACAAGCAATCGCAACCCTCTCCGAGCACCTGACTTTGCGCCCCGTCGCCACCCCTGGTGATCTACCACCGGCTGGGATTCTCGACCGAGCCTCAGTCATCGAGATCACCACGCTCGCCGGTTACTACCGAACCCTGGCCCAGCTCATGGGCGTATTCGACATCGGCGCACCCGAGTTGGCCGAATAGCCCACTAGCACAACGCTTTCAGCCTCGGCGACCAACTCCGAAGTGGCCGGGCGAGGACGGCATCTCACCCGGCCACTCATCGAGCCAGGCGGACGTCACGGGCAGCGACATCCATCCGCCAGCTCAAACGGGCACCGGTTCCTGCGGAGTCGAACACCCGATGCCCCATCGGCCGCACCACGACCGACACGATCACTCTGCCCACCCGTCCTCGGGCCAACCGCCGCCGAAACTGGCAATCGGCTGGGAACCGGGGCAAACCTTTGTGCCGTCTCCTTCACTGACTTCTGTCCTCATCCTCGACGCGCTGACGAATCGCCCGCACGGTTCGGTCTTTCGGGATCCGTGCGGGCCAGCAGATCACCGTGACGACGACCGCCAGAGGAAGTCCGAGCACGATCACCCACCCGAGCGTGATCCAGCCGCCGCTCATCGAATCTCACTGTCTTTCACTGAGATCGCTTGCACTTCGATAGTCGGCATCATCGGGCGGACGACCGCGATCGTGATGTGGGAGCGCAATTCGTCGGAATCGACTTCCCACCCGTCGTCGCCGACCAGTCCCCATGTCCCGTCGTGATGGACGAGTAGGCGTCCGCCCTCGGTCGGTGCCAGCGCCAGTTTCCAAGCATCCTCGTCGTCGTGTTGTGCAGGAAGGTCCATCGCCTGCCCCTTCGCTTTCGCCACGGTAGGCACCCACCTCCCCGAACCAACCGGACACGGTGCCGACCAGGAGGGGTGCTGAAAATTACGCTAGGCGTGGGTGGATACGGTCGGCCGCGATACGGTGTTGACAACGTGTTTGCTGGTAGGCCGAGGCTGGAGTAGCCGAATGGAATCAGGCTCGCTGCTACGCGCCGCGCGGGAGGCGGCGGGGGTCGGGCTGCGCGAAATCGCGGCGCTGACTCACTACAGCCCGTCATACTTGTCACTCATCGAGTCCGGGAAACGGACCGTTCCCGCCGAGGTTGTCGCCGCCTACCAGTGTGCGCTCGGCGAGTCAGCGGACGGGGAACAGGCTGGGGCGGAATGGATTCAACGCGTGGCCGCGTCGGATATCGGCGGTGACGCCCTC
Source organism: Nocardia sp. NPDC058058 (assembly GCF_042885355.1). NCBI lineage: Bacteria > Bacillati > Actinomycetota > Actinomycetes > Mycobacteriales > Nocardiaceae > Nocardia > Nocardia sp. NPDC058058. The sequence goes on from NZ_JBHVSA010000003.1 coordinate 164,384, forward strand.
GATCGTCTGGAGGCGGCCGTCGATGACCTGGCTTCGGCGTACCCCACGACTCCACCCGCCGTGCTGCTGGCCGATATCCGTCAGCACCTGGGGTACGCGGCCCGGCTGATGGACAGCCGCAAGACACTGACCCAGCACCGGCGCTTGCTCGTCACGGTCGGGTGGTTGTCGCTGCTGGCGTGCACATGCCATATCGACCTGGGTGAGACCGCAGCCGCTGCCGCGCGCGGTCACGCTGCCCGGGATATCGCAGAGGAAGCTGACCACCCGGAAATATCGGCGTGGTGCCTCGAGACCCGCGCCTGGCAGCTCCTGACCGCGGGGAACTTCGTAGCGGCGGCGAAAGTATCGCGGGCCGCACAAAGCGTGGCCCCGCAAGATAGTTCGGTGTTCATTCAATCCACCGCTCAAGAGGGCCGCGCATTGGCGCGGCTCGGAGACACCACTGGCACACACGACGCGCTGCGCAGAGTCGCGCGGCTGGTGTCAGGCCTGAGCACACCCGAACGTCCCGAACACCACTTCCGATACGACCCCGCGAAGTCCGATGCCTACGTGGCGACCACACTGGCGTGGCTGGGTGATCCGGCTGCCGAGTCCTACGCCCGCCATGTCCTGACCGACCTGGCAGCGGCTGCGACTACCAGGCCACGCCGAATCGCCTCAGCGAACCTGGATCTCGGGTTGGCGTTGGTGGCCGCCGACAAGCCCGACGAAGCCGCGAACGTCGCCTTAGTCGCGGTGGAATCGGGCAGGCTGGTCCCGTCGAATTATTGGCGTGTGGTGGAGGTGGTTTCGGGGATCGACAGCCATGGCGCACCCGACGCCGCCATTGTTCGTGAGGCGTTCCGCGACACTTATAGGGCTGCGGATCGCCTGCGCCCGGGGACGTTTACGATCCCCAGTTGATTTCTCCGATTCCGTTCTCGCCGAATTCGATTCCCTCGAAGAAGATGTGGTGGACGTCGATTCCGTCGAACCAGGGTTGCTGGTGGCGGGTGGCTCGTTCGGTTTCCGTTACGGCGGTGAGTAGGTCGTCGACGGTGAACCATTGGCCGTTGGGGGCTTGATGGGTGATGGGGTCGCCGAGGCCGCGCAGGGTTACTTCGGGTTGCGACAGTGCGGGTTGGGTGAGTTCTTCGGAGGTTGGGGCGCGGAAATCCGCGTTTCCTTCCCAAACCTGTACGGCGAGGGTGAGTTCGGCAATTTCGGCGGTGGGGGTTGCGCGTTGGTTCGACAGGTTCGGGGAGATGTCTTCGGGGGGTTCGGAGAGGGTGATGTTCAAGGTGCCGGACAGGCTGTTGAAGAACTCGAGGGACACGCGGGGGCACCTTATTTCGATGTCGGGCGGCTGACGGGGAGTGGACGACCGGTCTCCAGTAGGGATTTCAGGTCGCTCAGCATGAAGGGGTAACCGCCGCCGAAGCCTTCGGATTCCAGGTCGCCGGAGATGATGATCGAGATGAGGGGGGCGCCGGAGACGTCGTGGATGACGGTGAGGGCGCAGGTGTCGTCGCCTCGGTCTCGGATCTCATAGCGCAGATAGGTTTCCGGTTGGGTGACCAGGTTTTCATCACCTAGGAAGTGGATGCGGGCGGCCCAGAGGTTCGGTGGGGCGTAGTCGGTGATCGTGCCGCGGATGATGATCTCCGGGTCGGTGTCGATCGGGCGAGGGCCCGAGGGGGCGAAAACCGTGAAGGCTCCGCCGATTCGGGGTTCGATGATGCTGCGGCCGCCGAAGCCGTAGCGCACGGTCCAGTCGGGATCGGTGATTGCCTGCCAAATGCGTTGTGCCGGTGCGGCAATGATGACGCGATGGATCTGCGCCGTTTCCGGGCGGGCGCGGGAGAGGATGTCCTGCAGGCTCACGATTCCAGGTCCTTCTTGAGGTCGGCCAGGGCGGTGATCTGCTGCTCGGTGAACTTGTCGATCCAGCGGTCGTGAATCAGCCGGATCGGCACCGGGTTCAGATAGTGCAGCTTCTTTCGCCCGCTGCGCACCACCGTCACCAGACCCGCTTCCTCGAGCAGGCGCAGATGTTTGCTGATGCCGAAGCGCGTCATCTCCACATCGGTCTCCAACTCGGTCAGCGTCTGCCCGTCCCTGGCGAACAGTGCGTCCAGCAGGTGCCGCCGGGTGGGATCGGCCAGCGCCTTGAACACCGCGTCCTCGTCCACAACCCCCACCCTATACGAGACCAAAAGGTCACATGACCGTTGACATGTGACCTTTTGGTCACCTATCGTTCGAAACCATGACCAGATACATAGTTCTGTACCTCGCACCCCTCTCGGTCGCCGAACGATTCGCCCAGGCCACACCCGCCGAAGCCGCGAAAGGCATGCAGTTGTGGGTGGATTGGAGCACCCGCATCGGCACCGGCCTCATCGACGGCGGCAAACCCCTCGGCAATGCCCGCCGCATCACCCCCACCGGCACCTCCGAAACCGACAGCGGCGTAATCGGCATGTCCATCCTGCAAGCAGACTCCATGGCTGAGGCGCTCGAACTCGTCGGCGATCACCACCACCTGCACTGGGCCGAACAGTGCGAGATTGTCGTCTTGGAAGAACAGCCCATTCCCGAACTCCAGCACTGAACAAGCGGGATAGGACGCGCGTGGTGTGCCCGGCGGACGGCGTTCAGGCCTGGACCACGGGAGCTAAAACGAGTTCGCACCATTCACGGAAGCTGGTCGGGGTGGTGGTCGCGTCGGTGCGGGGGACGGCGTTGTCCAGGCCTTCGTTCTTGGCGCGCATCATGTCGACAAACGCCGTCGCAATCGCGTCGCTGGCCCCTCGCGCGGTGAGAGTGGCACGGAAGTCGGCGAGAGACTCTCGCTCATAACGGATTTCGCGACCGAACACCTCGGAGAGTGTGTGCGCCATATCGTTCGGAGACAGGTCCTGCGGCCCGAGGAGTGCAACTTCGCCGGTGCCGGACCAGGAGCGGTCCACGAGCAGACGGGTGGCCGCAGCGGCGATGTCGCGGGTGGCGACCATCGGGGCCGCGAAGTCGTCGGGTGTGGTGCCGGTGAAGACGCCCGCGTCCCGGATCGAGATCGCTTGCCACAGCAGGTTATCCATGAAGGAGGGGTTAGCCAGCGCTCGATAGGCCACGCCCGTGCTGGCGATGAGGTCATCCATGGCCAGCGAGGCCGTCACGTGTCCGGCCGTATCGGCGACGGGAGTTCCGCGACCCAGCGCCGAGATACCGACAACGTGCCCGACCCGGTGGACGGTGAACGCCTTCGCCGCCGCGCGGGTGAATCCGGAGAACGCGGCGTCCAGGCTCGGGGCTTGCATATCGGGCGGGATGAGCCACAGCACCGCGTCCGCACCGGCGAAGGCGCGGTCCACGGTGTCGGGATCGCGATGTGATCCGGTGACGATCTCGGCGCGGGCGCGGACCTCCGCCGGGAGCTTGCCGGGATCGCGCGCGATGACGCGCAATTCCTCAGTGTAAGTGGGGGTTTCGATCAGGTTGCGCAGGACCTGGCTGCCAATGCTGCCGGTGGGAGAGGTAATGACGATCATGATTCGAGTCTGGTGAGAGAACGCCGCGCCGTCCAAGACCCTGTCCGTCGATTGATACCCTGGGGGTATGGATCTGGATCTGCGCAAGCTCCGCTACTTCGCCGCAGTGGCCGAGCACAGGCATTTCGGTCGAGCGGCGGACAAGCTCTTCATCGCCCAGCCGGTGCTGAGTCGTCAGATCAAGGCATTCGAGCAGGAGCTCGACTGCGAGCTGCTGGTGCGAACCACCCGCAGCGTGGAATTGACCGCCGCCGGGGAGCAGCTCTATCGGGAGGCGCAGCGGATCTTCGATACCGTCGACACCGCGGTTCGGCGTGTGCAGGACGCCGACCTCGGCGTGCGCCGACTGGTGGTCGCCTTCTCGACCGGACTCCATGTCTCCGAGGCGATTCGGGAATTCTCGCTGCGCCACCCCGAGGTGGAGACCGACGTGGTCCCGGCCCGCTGGCGCGAAGGAGATGCGCCCCTGCGTGACGGTCGAGCTCGAATCGGTTACCTGCGAAGGCCTTTCGATGAATCCGGGATGCGTGTCATCCCGGTCGACATCGAGTCCAGGGTCGCCTGCATGCCCGCCACCCATCCGCTGGCAGCACGCACCGAACTCACCATGGCCGATCTCGACCCCGAACCGATGCTCGACATCGCCAAACGCAAGACCACCTCGCTCGAGGAGAAATTCGAACTCGTCGCCTCCGGCCACGGACTGGTGCTGGTCCCGCTCAGCGTCGCCCGCGCCTACGTCCGCCCCGACCTGGTGCATCGTGCGGTCATCGACGCCCCCGGCACCGAAACGTGCCTGGTCGTCGCCGCGGACAATCGCGACAAGCTGGTCCGGGAGTTCCTCGATATCGCCCTGGCGATGCTGCGGTCTTAGCCGCGGGTTACGCGCTCTCCGAACCGAACTCGGGGAAGAGCGTCACCTGCGGTCGCGACGCCGCCCACTCGCGTACCCACGCCCCGGCCGGACCGTAGATCTCGGCCGAGACCAGCTCCGCGCAGTCGAAGACGATCTCGAGCCACTTCGCGCCCCGCTCGTTGTGCTCCATCGCGGCATCGGAATCGACATACTCCTCCAGCGCCACGTAGCTGCCCGGCACCGTGGAAAACCACCGGTACGTGCGGGTTTCGGGCTCTTCGGCCGCCTGCGCGCGCAGTGCGAGCGCGGCCTCCTCGAACTCCGCCTGCCGACCATCGCGCACATCGAAACGCGCGCACACGAAAAAGCTCATGGCTCATTGCACCAATGCCGCCGTGGAAGATCAACGGGCTAGGCGAGATCGGGGTTGCGGCGGCGCGGTCATCCGAATAGCGTAGACATTCATAATGAATGACGTAAATACTTCTGATTCGGGAATGGCTCGCGGTCCGGATGGCCTGATGTACGACCCGGGCACCCGGCAAGCGATGCAGACGCTTACCGCCGACGAGGCAGACGGCTCGATGGAAGCCGCCGCGGCCCTGCGCCTGGCCTGGCAGTCCGTGGACAAGCTGCGCTCCGCGGGCGCGGGTGGCCGCGGACTCAGCACTGGAGCCCTGGATGTGCTTGGGCGACTGGCGATTTCCGATCACAACCTGAGCATCGGTGAGCTGGCCCGGCTGTGCGGGGTCAGCTCGCGCAATATCACCGGCCTGGTCGACACGCTCGCGGCAAAGGGTTTGGCCGAACGCATTCCGGACCCACGCGATCGACGCGGGGTCCGGGTCGCGATCACGCGTACCGGACGCGAGTGGCTCGAGTCCTTCCGAGAACCGACGCGACGGGCGATGGACGCCATATTCGCCGGATTCACTCCCGACGACCTCGCACAGCTGCGCCACCTGTGCCTCCGGGTCGTCGAGAACCAACGCCGAATTCAGCAGTACCTCGACAACGCCAATCCCCCAGCGACATAGCACTATCCGAGGAGCAGCGATGGACGCATATCGGCGATCGAGCTGATCTTCGACGCGACGCCCTGGCACGCCATCATGGCGTCCTTGCCAAACATCGAATAAGACTGAGTACCAACGGGTTACGGGTCAGTGGCTCGGCAAGACGCTAGCGACGAATTCTTCGGTATCGGTGGCGGACTGCGTCAGGACCGTGAAGTGAGTGGCCGACGGGTAGACCCGAAGTCGGCTGTCGGTCCCACCCTGTTGGAGTTGTTGTTGCAGTGCCAGAGTCGTGGGTATGGGCTGCAACGTGTCCGCGGCACCTTGCAGAATCAGCACCGGTTGGCGATAGCCGCTCGCCGGGACCGCGAGGTAGTCGATCAAGGCCGCTGTGATCGCCGGATCGGAGAGTGGCCGGGAGAACATCTCCCCGATGGGCTGACCCGCCGCAGCCTCCTCGAGTGAGTCCTTGCAATCGATTTCGGCTTGGGCGATGTCCACCAGGTGTCGGCCCAGCGGGCTGAGATAGTCGGTGAGACGCAACTCGGGACGGCTGTGATCCAGCCCGGCCAGCACCATGATCAGCCGGGTCCTGAACCCGTCGAGCACCGACAGTTCCGGTAGGCCCGGTTGGGCCAGCGCACTGATGATCTGTTCGACATTGCTGGTCGGGGCGTAGGCCACGGTGCCGTGCAGATCGAGTTCGGGGGCATAGGTCGGCGACAAATGCGCGGCGAACAGCACCGAATGCCCGCCGATGGAATGCCCGACCAGTACATAGGATTCGGACAGTGCCGGATCCACCGCGTGCCCGGCTCGGACGATGTCGAGGACCGCGTGGCCATCCGCGCGTCCGGCGAGATAGTTGTAGAAGCCCGGTGCGCCGAGTCCGATGTAGTCCGTGGCTTCGACCGCGTATCCCTGGGACAGATAGTGCGTCAGTTCGGGTCGTTCGTTGAACGTATCGGCCATGCCGCCGGTCAGATTGGGCGCACAGCCCTGGGCGATACCGCTGGTGCCGTGCGCCCAGGACACCACTTTCCACCCGCCGGGCGGGGCGGTTCCGGCGGGCAGGAAGATGTTGCCGCCGCTTATCTGCGGCTCACCATTCTGCCCGGTGGTGCGGTAGATGACCCGATAGCTTTGGGCCGCACCGGGAATCAGCTCGGCTGCGGTCAGTGGCTGGGACGACACGATCGTGCCCGGTCCGCTCGATGTCACCGGCTGCGCCGCGGCCAGCGCGGGAACCGCCGTCGTTGCCACGGCGACCAGCGCCGCGAGAGCCATGCCTCGCATGGGAACTCCTTGTTGGAGAGAGATATTCAACTGTGAAGGTGGATAGAGGTCGGCGATGCAGCGGATCCGGTCAGCGACCGGCCGCGTAGCCCTGCATCCCACGGGGATTGGCCGCCGCGGACAGCACGCCCGTGCCGGGATCACGGGCCACGGCGCAGACGCGGCCTTCGGACCACGGCTCACCCACGGTGATCCGATGCCCACGCCTGCGCAGTTCGGCAATGACGTCATCGCCGATGCGCGATTCCACCCCCACGCCACCGGGATTCATCGCGTGCGGATAGAACGAGCCCGGGAAGCTGTCCTGATGCCAATTCGGCGCGTCGATGGCGCCCTGGAGATCCCAGCCGCCACGCACCGTCCCGCGCAGGGCCACCGCCAGGAAGAAGTGCAGGCTCCACTGATCCTGCTGGTCCCCGCCCGGGGTGCCGAACGCGAGCACCGGTTCACCATCGCGCAGCGCCAGCGACGGGCTCAGCGTGGTGCGCGGGCGGCGGCCGGGAACAAGCGAATTCGGCAGACCCGGTTCGAGCCAGGCCATCTGCAAGCGGGTGCCGAGGGGGAATCCCAGCTCTGGCACAACGGGATTGGATTGCAGCCAGCCACCGCTCGGCGTGGCGGCGACCATATTGCCCCAGCGGTCCACGACATCGATGTGGCAGGTGTCCCCGCGGGTCGCACCGGTGCGCGACACCGTGGGTTCCCCGGCTCCGAGTGGAATCGATTCCGCGACAGCGTGAGTGGCGTGCTTGCCGAGGACGGGAACGCGCCCGTCCGGCGAACCGGGCCGCAGCTGATGCGAAGCCTCCGGCCCGATCAGATCCCGGCGGGTGGCGCTGTAGGCCGGGTCGAGCAGTGCATCCAGGGTGATATCCGCGCTATCGCCGTACCAGGCTTCCCGATCGGCCATCGCGAGTTTCGAGCCCTCGATGAGCGCGTGGTAGTAGTCGGGTGTGCCGTACTCGAGCTCCTCGGGCAGCAGGGCGAGCTGTTGCAGGAAGACCGGACCCTGGCTCCACAGCCCGGGCTTGGCGATGGTCCATCCGTTCCAGGTGTAGGTGGCCGGATCCTCGTACGTCGCACGGTAATTGACCAGATCCGCGCCGGTGAGGGTGCCCGCGTGCCGCTGCCCCGAGGTATCCATGGCCGGATTCGCGGCGGAGGCGACCAGCGCCTCGGCGATGAAACCCTCGCGCCATACCCGCCGCGCGGCCTCGATCTGACCGTCGCGGTCCGTGCTCGCGGCTTCCGCCTCGGCGATCACGCGCCGCCAGGTCTGCGCCAGCACCGGGTTTTTCAGCAATTCCCCTGGCGCGGGTGGCTTTTCGCCGGGCAGGTACACCGGCGCGGACGTGGTCCATTCGCTCTCGAACAGGCCTTGCAGCGCCGAGATGGTGGCCGACACATTCTCGACCACGGGATGACCTGCCTCAGCATATCCGATGGCGTATTCCAGCACTCGCGCCAGCGATTTGCTGCCGTGGTCCCGCAGCAGCACCATCCAGGCATCGAAAGCTCCGGGCACCGCCGCGGCCAGCGGGCCGGTGCCCGGCACCATATCGAGGCCGAGGCCGGTGTAATGCTCGATCGTCGCGCCCGCCGGTGCGGGGCCCTGCCCGCACAACACTTTCGGTGACTGTCCGGCCGGGGCAAGGATGATCGGCACTTCACCGGCCGGGCCATTGAGATGCGGTTCGACCACATGGAGCACGAAGGCTCCGGCCACGGCTGCGTCGAAGGCATTGCCGCCGTCCTCGAGCACCGCCATCGCGGTCGCCGAGACCAGCCAGTGCGTGGAGGAGGCCATGCCGAATGTGCCCTGCAAGGTGGGGCGGGTAGTGAACGCGGTCATGTGCGCATCCTTCAGTTGCCGGTGTGATCGAGGATTTCCCGCGCGGCGCGCTGCCCCGATTCGATGGCGCCGTCGATGTATCCGGCCCAGCGGGTCGCGGTTTCGGTGCCGGCCCAGTGCAGTGGGCCGACCGGGCGGCGCAGCTCGGAACCGAAGCGGGTCAGCGTCATCGGGGTCGCGAACGCGCCGTAGCAGCCGAGGGTGTAGGGCTCGGCGGCCCAGTCCTGCTCGATGTAGTGGACCGGGTGGCGTGCCTTGGGGCCGAAATAGGCTGCCAGATCGTTCAGTACCAGTTCGCGACGCTCTTTCAGGGTCAGGCGTGCGGCGGCCTGAGCGTGACCGGCCTCCAGGAAACCCACCAGCACAGCGGGTTCGGCGTCCGGCGGGCTCGCGTCGAAGACGGTGCCGAGCGCGCGCAGATCACTGTTGGCTTGGCCGGACAATCCCTGTGCCCGCCAGAACGCCTCGTCATAGACGACATTGACCTTGATCGTCCAGCCCATCGGCAACCGTTGCAGCAGTTGGGTTCGCGCGGCGGGAAGGCCCGGGGAGAAGCGGATTCGCGACAGCAACGGAGGGGGCACCGCGAGGATCACATGCCGGGCTCGCCACTGCCGATTTCCTGCTCGCACAACAGCTTCGGTATCACTCCAGTCGATCTCGGTGACCGGAGCGTCGAGAACGACGCTGTCGCCGAGCTTTTCGGCCATGGTGATGGATAATCCCTGCGTGCCGCCGACCAGGCGGTCCTGTTGCGCGCCACCGGTCGTATTGATCAGCGCGTCGACGCCGCCGGCGGAGTTGATGTAGAACTGCGCCCACAGTGCCGACATCTCCTCGGGCTCGGCGCACCACACCGCATTGGTCACCAGGCGGAAGAACGCGCGACCGGTCGCGGTGTGCGCATGCTTTTCCAGCCAGGTGCCGAACGTCTGGCCATCGAGTGCGGCGGCGCGCGGGGCCGTCCACGGCGCATCCACCGGAACCTGTCGTGCGGCCCGGTCCAGTCGCAGCTGGGTGAGGCCGATATCGGCCAGTACCAACGGATTCAGCCGGGGTATGCGCCCTTGATAGCGGGTGATCCGCCCGCCGAATTCGCCCAGGTGCACGCCTGAATCATGGGTGGGATAGGTGTCGAATCCCAGTTCGGTTGCCAACCCCAGCACCCGATCCTGGCCGGGGCCGACCCACATGCCGCCCACTTCGACATACGAATCACCGCCCGGGACTTCGACATTGAGCGTGCGCCCGCCCACGCGATCGCGTGCCTCGAGCACGACCACCTCGTGCCCGGCCGCGGTGAGCGCGCGTGCGGCCGTCAGCCCGGCGGCCCCCGCTCCGATAACGATGACATCTTTGAGCTCTACCATTTGGCATACACCTTGCATCTCAAATACACGATGTATGTGAGAGTACTATTGCCGATGTGGCTGTCAAGGGACTACGCGCTGAATACGCCGAAGCGACACGATCGGCCCTGCTCGAGGCAGGGCGGCGGTTGTTCATCGAACGGCACTACACCGAGCTGTCCGCGGAGGAGATCGCCCGCGCGGCCCGCCTGACCCGAGGCGCGCTCTACCACCACTTCGGCGGCAAACAGGGCTTGTTCGAAGCGGTCTTCGAGGAAATCGAACAGGAACTGACCGTGCGCCTCACCGCCGCACTCACCGGCGGCGACCCCTGGCAGGACGGACTGCGCGCACTGGACGCGTTCCTGGATGAATGCACCAGCGTCCCGTATCAGCGGATCGTTCTCCAGGAGGGTCCGGTCGCACTGGGGTGGGCACGCTGGCGTGAACTCGACGAGCGGCACATGCTCGGCCTGGTCCGCGGTCTCGTCGACGAGCTGACCAAAGCCGGGGTCTTCCCGCCGCGTTCGCCGGATCTACTCGTACGCGCGATCTACGGCGCGCTCACCGAGATGGCTTGGGGCATAGCCGAATCGGCCGACACCGCGCTGGCGCGTCACGACGCCGGACTCATTGCCCTGGACATGATCAGCTCACTGCGCCTGAAGAACTCGTGAAATGACCAGCACCTGGCCATCGCGGCGGTGAAGTCAGTGCTTCCCTTGGGAATTGGCGCGCCCGAATCCCTCGCGCTGGGATCTCACGATGTCCAAGCCTGGGTGTCGGGCCTGTAATTCGGCGGCGATATCGTCCAGCGATATCGGGCGCAGCCAACGCTCGGAAATGGTCATCGGGTAGCCGGTGGTGAACCTGCCGACCGGGCCGTACACCCAACGGGACCAACGGCTTCCGGGGAATTTCCGGGTCGGCTGGACCGGCTCTATGGCCAGATATCTCGCGCCGTAGGCGGTGATCAGATGGACGCGGGATATGTCGGCGAGTGGAATCCGGCCGAATGGATTGAACGTCACCGCCTGATCGTCCACGACCAGATCGGGTGCGGGACGGACGATGTGCTGCAATCCGAGCAGCAGCGCGAGTGTTCCGGCAATGATCGGCGCGAGCACCGGAAACGTCAGCGGCGAGCCGGTGCTGGTCGTCATCAGCAACAATAGTCCGCCCGCGATCGCCATCACGCCAAGCACCACTATTTCGGCCCAGCGCACCCAGGACGATCGGAAGATAGTCGATGCTGCCGAAGGTTCCTGACGCTGATCCACGCCGTCGAGAGTAACGCCCATCATTGAGGCTTCCCGGGCGCGGGTTCATTGGAATCTCGTTGGTGGACCATTGGTCCGGCTGTGCATGCTCAGCGAGCCCTTTGGTTCTCAAATCGCTCGGAGCAGAACATGAGCCGCAAGATTCTCGGCGGTGCCATTCTGGCGCTGACCATTACCGCCAGCACCGCCGTCACCGCACTCCCGCACATTGCCGCGCCCGCCGCCGCGGAGTCCGGCTGCGCGGACGAGAAGCTGCCGGTGTACGGCTACGACCACTTCAAGAACATCTTCCCGAACAGCCCCGTGAGCGCGCTTGTCGCCCTGAACGATCAATTCGACAGGGTCCAGCGCGCGGTCTTCTGCCTCACCAATGTCGAACGTGCCAATGCCGGTGTCCCCGCATTGAAATGGAGCGACGACCTGTCCACCAGCGCCGCCGTTTTCGCCCGCCACGCCGAGGGCCGTCAATGGTGGACCGATGGCGCGAACTTCCACGACGACCCGGATCTCGCGGGTGTCCCGGTCAACACCCAGGTCCAGCGCCGCGTGCAATCCAACAACCCCTGCACTTACTACAAAGGCGACGGCCACGACGTCAACCGCTGGTCCGAAAACCTCTACGCAGGTTGGGATTCCACCGATTTCACCACGCCCCAGGCCGCCGTTACCTGGTGGATGAACAGCCCCACCCACCGCGCGAACATCCTGGACCGCAACGTCACCAAACTCGGCGTAGGCGTCCGTGCCGGCGCGGCCCGCCCCGGCATTGACCCCGCCAAGACCGCGGGCACCTTCGTCCAGCAGTTCGCCGGTTGCAGCTGACCTGATCCCGTTGCAGCCCTTGGTCCCCTCGCACGGTTCGCGGCTACGGTGGACGTGATCGTGTTCGCCCAACCGTGCGAAGGTGGTACCGAATGCTGGACTACGGCCTCGACCTATCCGAGGTGAACCGCGATATCGCGCTACCCGACCTGGTAATCGAAGGCCGGGAACTGGATGACCTGGTCTCCTCGCACTCCGACTGGACCCTGCCCACCCCGGCCGCGGGATGGACGATAGCTCACCAGATCGCCCATCTCGCCGCCGCCGACGCGAATGTCCTGATCGCCCTGCGTGACCCGCAAGCCTTCGACGCCGAGCTCAAACGCGCCGATGCCGACGGACCCGACCACGCCGATCTGGTCGCCGACGCAGGGGCGGCGCTACCGAGTTCAGACCTGTTGCGACAGTGGCGCACCGGCCGAACCGAGCTGGCCGCAGCCCTCGCCGAGATCCCTCTGACCCACGAATTCCCTTGGTACGGCTCTCAATTGACCCCGCAACTCATGGTGCCCCTGCGCCTCATGGAAACCTGGGCCCACGGCCAAGACATCTACGACACCCTCGGCGCCACCCACGCCCCGACCACTCGCCTCCGCCACGTGGCCGCCCTGGGCGTCGCAGGCATACCCCTATCCTTCTATGCCGCCCAACTACCCACTCCCCCAAACCCATTCCGAGTGGAGCTGACCGCCCCCACCGGTGAAACCTGGACCTGGGGCCCCGATGACGCCCGGCAACGCGTCCACGGCAGCGCCCTCGACTTCTGCCTCCGAGTCACCCACCGCAGACCTCTCTCCGCCACCGCTCTCACCGCCACCGGTCCCGACGCCCAACAGTGGCTCGAAATCGCCCGGGTGTTCCTGTGAGACGTCCTGAGTGGTCACGCATGCTTTTCCGACAATTGACGGGGACCAAGGTCGAGATCGTAGATCTGATTCTGGCGGAACCTTTCGACGGGATCGATCCGTCAGGGAATCCTATTCTCTCGTCCGAGCGTACGACCGTGTCGGATCCGCAAGAGCGCCAGCGAATTCAGCAGTTTCTGGATGGCGGCGCGCCGATCCTGTGGGCACGTGCCAAATCTCTCGATCTGGTCGATCGGAGCCAGGGCAGAGCTGTTCCGACGATTTTCCGATCCGATGGACAGTGGATTTGGCCAATGGGGATCGGGTACTACCTTCTGGAGTACGACGTGCCGCCGCAGACGAAATTTCTCCAGCACATCCGGGATTGCGGTTATGTAGCAACGGTTCCCGATATGCCACGGATCAAACAGGCGATAAAACTGCTGAACGAGATCAGTCGTTCCGAGTCGAAAAGAAGAGCTCGATAAGAGTCAACCGATCCGGTATCGCATCGACTACCAAGGAGCTTTGCCATGTCTGCCGAGCCATTCGAGGTCAGCATCACCGAAGCCGAGATCGCCGACCTGCGTGAACGATTGCGACGGACACGGTGGCCCGAGCCCGAGCCGGTGGACGACTGGTCACAGGGTGTCCCGCTGGCGTACGCACGGGAGCTGTGCCGCAGCTGGGCCGAGGATTACGACTTCGGATTCGCCAAGCGGCTGAACGCCTTCCCGCAGTTCCGCGACACAATCGACGGGCTGGGCATCCATTTCCTGCACGTCCGCTCGCCGGAACCGGACGCGTTCCCGCTCGTGCTCACGCACGGATGGCCGGGTTCGGTACTCGAGTTCCTGGAGGTCCTCGGCCCGCTGACCGACCCGCGCGCGCACGGCGGCGACCCGGCGGACGCGTTCCATGTGGTCGCACCGTCATTGCCCGGATACGGCTGGAGCGACAAGCCGTCCACGACCGGATGGGGTGTCACCCGCACCGCGCGCGCCTGGGACACGCTGATGGTTTCGCTGGGCTACCCACGCTACGGAGCGCAGGGCGGTGATTGGGGCTCAGCGGTGTCCGGCGCGCTGGGCGAGGTGGCACCTGAGCGGGTAGTCGGCGTGCACCTGAACCTGGGATCGGTGGCAGCGGGCACGTTCGACGACCCGACACCGGCGGAGCTCGCGAATCTGAAGTCCGAGAGGGAATTTCAGCGCACCGGCCGGGGATACTCGGCAATCCAGGGGACCCGGCCGCAGACACTCGGCTACGGCCTCACCGACTCCCCCGCGGGACAGGCCGCCTGGATCGCCGAGAAGTTCTGGGCGTGGACCGACAACAACGGCCACCCCGAAGACGCGGTGTCGCGACAAACCATCCTCGACGAAATCTCGGTCTATTGGTTCACCGCATCGGCCACATCCTCAGCCCGCCTGTACTGGGAGAGCTTCGCCAAGTTCCGAGACAAGGTAACCGCCCCCTCCGGCCTATCGATCTACCCACGCGACATCACCCGCCCGTCCCGGCGTGAAGCCGAACTGCGCTTCACCGACCTGCGCTGGTTCCAGGAACTACCGCACGGCGGCCACTTCGCCGCCCTTGAACAACCGGAGTCTCTGGTCGACCAGGTACGCGGCTTCTTCCGCCTATTCCGATGATCGGCTTGACCTGAACATTGGTTTAGGTAGCAGGATTGGTTTCATGATCTTGGTAACCGGAGCGACAGGCAAGGTCGGCCGTGCGGCCGTCAACCAACTACACGAGGCGGGAGTCGGTGTGCGTGCACTGGTTCGCCGGCCGGAGGCGGTGGATTTGCCGCCGGGGGTCGAGGTCGTTCGGGGGGATTTGTCGGACCCGGGCAGTCTTGATGCCGCGCTGGCGGGAGTGCAGGCGGTGTTCCTGGTGTGGCCGACGCTGGAGGCGGATTCGGTTGCGCCGAAGGTGATTGGGCGGCTGGCCGCGCAGGTGCGTCACATCGTGTACCTCTCCGCCAGGGGTGCGGATGAGCGGGTTGGTGCGGTGTTGGGGTCGCACGGCTATCTCGAACGGCTCATTCGGGAATCGGGGGTGGACTGGACCTTCGTGCGTGCGGGTGGGTTCGCGGGTAACGACCTCGGTTGGGCGGAGTCGATTCGCACGGAAGGTGTTGTGCGCGAACACTACGACCAATGGGCCAGGTCGGTGATCCACGAGCGGGATATTGCCGCGGTGGGTGTGGGGGCGCTGCTCGAGGGGCGGACCGGCACGGTTTATGACGTGACCGGACCCGAGTTGCTGACCGCCCCGCAGCGGGCTCGGGTTATCGCTGACGCGCTCGGGGTTCCGGTGCGGTTCGAGAAGATGCCCAGGGAGCAGATGCGGGCGTCGATGACCGCGTGGATGCCGGCCGAGGAGGTGGACAAGGCGCTGCTGGAGATGGACGAGCTGACCGCACGGCCGGAACCGGTGCTGGCCACCGTCGCCGAGGTCACCGGCGCACCCGCACACACCTATCGGGAGTGGGTCAACGACCACCTTGCCGATTTCCGCTGACCGCCAACCGAGGCGGTTTGATGCGACGACAGGCAGGGTCAACGATCAATGGGCCGAGATCGATTTCGATAATTGGTCGGTGCGGCGTCGCGTAGATTCGAATTGTGGTGGCGTACTTGGAGTTCCCGGCGAGTTTGTCGACCGAGCGCCTTCGACTCAGGCGGTGGCGTCCCGCGGACGCGGAGGCGCACCGGGCCTTGTGGGCGGAGCGCGATGTGCGGGCCGTGCACAGGATCGACGCGGACGGGCGGCCGACGATCGAGGACATGCGGGAATGGCTGCGGGCCAATCCCCTTGGTGGCGACCCTGGCCTGGGGCTCCTTCCCATCGAGCGTCGCGACACCGGTGAGTTCATCGGGTACTGCGGTCTGATCGTCGGCCAAGCCTCGTATGACGAACCCGAGATCGCCTACGAGCTTGCCCGGCGAGCACACGGGAATGGGTACGCCACCGAGGCCGGCCGGGCGGTCGTGGAGGCTGCCGCCCAGACGGGGCGGCGGCGATTGTGGGCGACAGTCCGGGAATGGAACACCCCATCCTTCCGAGTCCTGGACAAACTCGGCTTCGAGTCCAGCGGCCGAGTCGACCCGAATCCCGAACGCGGGGACTCGATCTGGATGACACGGGAGCTCGACCCGCCATCCCTGTAGACGCATGGCATGCCGGTGCGATCGTCTGCGTTACGTCCCAGCGACGCGCTCAGAGGAAAGCCTCCAGCGCAGCTTCGCAGAAGGCGATGTCGACCGCGTCTTCGGCGATGAACCGGTCTGCCTCGATCAGTAGCGCCAGTGCCCGGTCTGTCACGTCCGTGCGCACGTATTGGTCGAGCTCGTGACATGCCATGCCCTCCCAGATGAGTTCCCGAGCCCTGTCGCGAGGTTCATGGTCGCGAATGTCCCGCCACACGATGTCCAGTCGCGCGGTCGCCCCCAGCTCATCGAAGATTCCGAGTCGCCATGAGCGTCCGATCACTCCGCAGACCGCACTCCAGAACTCCAACGGCGGCAGTTCGCCCAGGTCCCGCTCCGACTGCACTCGCAAGTGCCGGACGGCGTCGTCGACACTCGGGCGCCAGATCGCGGGCATGGCGGCCAATGCGAGGGCGGCGGGCCATTGGCCACCCAGTGCCACAGTGGGTTTGGCGATATCCATCCAGTCCACATTGTCGAAATGGATCCCGAACTGCGGATCGGTCAGGGAGTGAACCACTTGCGCCAGACCAGATCTCACCACCGGCCGGAGCGTAGCAGCGGCACGTTCTCCGACCTGAATCCGGGCGAATGACGAGCACCGGATCCCTGGTTCTGGCCGTGCGTACCCACCGATACTCATCGAGCAACCGCCCGAAACGGCTGAACAGGTCGGAGATTTCGAGTCGGTCGGCGATCAACGTTTCCATTACAGGACGCTCATGTGGTTTCCGTAACGACCATGCAGGGCGTCTTTTGCGGCGTCGGCGACGAGCTGACGGCTGTCCTGTGAGCAGCGGCGGAGAAACGCCTGTACGCGAGGCCCGGACCAGCCAGCCGCCGCGACGGCCGGCCAATACGGCAGGGACCTATGGTTGAGATCGTCGAAGTGGGCCTCGGCGTAATCGAGTACTTCTGCGACCGCGGTGTCGGGGAAGTCCAGTCGCAGCATCGCCACCGCGCGCACCGCGCCGTCGGCGAGAAGTTCGACATCTTGTCGCAGGCACCACAGGGCAGGAGTCGGGTCGTTGTCGGTCTCACGACCGATGCGGACAATCGCGTCACCGAGGGCAGCGTTGACCGCAAACGCGGAACGCGGCTGCAGCGCAAGTCTTTTCAACACGTCGATGTCGTCTCGGCCACCGGTCATCCCCAGCGCCATGATCAATTGGTATTGCGTCTCCCAGGTGCGCCGATCCAGCATTTCACGTTCGAGCGCGGTGCGGATCGGGGCCGCGGTTGCCGGGTCCGCCAGCGCGCGAAGCCTTTTGGCGCCGCGTCGTCGTCGCGCTGAGAGCGGGTCTGTCAGTAGCGCCAATGCCTCATCGCGCGTCAGTGTCATCCATTCGGCCTAACCGTGTTTGCTGCGTAGTCGATCCATCGCGCATGGTTCCACGTCCCACCGACAGGGAAACTCGCCCCGCAGGGTGCGGGTACTGAATGGCTCTCAGGTGGTGCGGGTTTCGAGGGTTTCGGCGATCTCGGTGAGGATGTCGGTGGCCGCGGTGGTGTGTTGCGGTGTCCACGATTGCCGGAGGTCGCGGGTGAGGTCGTCGAGACGTCGCAGGAAGTCCGTTGCGAGTGTGCGGCCGGTGTCGGTGAGTTCGATCATGCTGACGCGGGCGTCGTGGTCGCCGGGGCGGCGGGCGAGCAGGCCGCGAGTGGCGGCACGGTCGACGAGGTGGCTGACATTGGATCGGTCGCAGTGTAGCAGCCCGGCGAGTTCTCCGATTGAACGCGGAGTTAGTGCGTAGCAGAGGAGTTCGGCCTGTTGCGGGGTGAGTCCGGCTTCGCGGCTCGCGGTGCTGAAGCTGTTGTTGAGCGCGACTCGCAATCGCCCCAACGCTTGGGGGACCGAGAGTGCCGCGGGCGCCGGAACATCGCTCATGGCGTCATTCTATCCAGATTGGGTGACAGCATCACGCATTTACGTGATATCGTCACTCATTATTAGGTGATGACATCACCCAATCTGGATGGCGGCGACCTTGCCGGTAGCGACAAGCGCCAGCCGACCTCCGCGTGCCGATTCAGGAGAAGGCAATGATTCGAGCCCAGCGTCCGACCGCCGCGTCCAAAATCGTTCAGCTGGAACGGAATCCGTCACCGTGGAGGACAGGGGGCATCGTCTTCGCGGGCGCCGCGATCACCGATCTCCTCATCTACGGCATTGCCGAGCTCGCGGGAGCCGACATGGTTGTCACGCCCCACGGAGGCCGGACCATGACCATCGGGATCGGTGTAATCGTCGGGGCGTTGTTCGCTGCCATCGGAATCGCCACTCTTGTTCTGGCGCTCCTCGCCAAGCGCGGAGACTCGGTCAGGCGGTTACTCGCCGCGGGAGGACTTGCCGCGGGTCTCCTCAGCATCATCCTCGTGCTCACGGCCGAAGCAACGGTCGAGACCAAGATCGCGTTGGCATCGATGCATACCGTGGCCGGGCTGATCTGGTTCGCCGCGTTGTGGCTACCCGCCGCACGATCGCGTATCGGTCGAAAATAAACGGGGCGTTGGTATCTCAGCGTTGCGGGCTCAGCGCGCGCGGGTATCGATCGCCGTCGTTATGCCGAGAAGGTCGAGGTTGGGTGCCTGATCGGGGTTGCCGGGCCACCCGGTGACAGTTAGTTCCCCCGGCGCGACGATGTTCAGGACTTCGCGCATCGTGGCGACGATGTGGGTGGTGAGGTCACGGTAAGCGCTGATACGCGCCGGCCACCCTTGGAATCGGGTCCAGCTATGGCCGCGTTGCGGTGGACCCCATCCGTCGAGCAGCAACCAGTGTTCATTGTCCGGCGTCAGCTGATGAGGCGGTGCGAGGTAGTCATTTCCCACCAATTCGCACGCCAAGAAGTGGTCGGACATGAGGAAGGCGATCCAGCGGTTCTCGCCGGCCTCGATCGCGATGTTGGACCAAGCGGGCATACGCGCCAGCACCGAGGCCAGGGCCGGCGAAAACCGTTGCCAGTCATCGTCATTCCGCAGTTCGGTCATAGCCCGCCGCCTTGCTGCTCGGCTCGGATCCAGGGCAGGACCTCGTTGTCGTAATGGTCCTCACGCTTTTGATACTCGGGACTCAGCAGGTGGAGGCCCACCATGCTGTCTCCCCGCGTGTTCAGGCGGACGACCACGTTCGGCAGGTCCCACCTGATCACCGGTTCGCCCCCGGGAGTTCTGGTGGTCGGCTCGCCGAGTTCGTCGAGCATGAAGATACCCAGTGCGGCAAAGAGATCCAGCACGGTGTCCGGGTCATTCGGCTCGCCGGTCATCGCCGCGTCAAGAACAACAACGCTGAGGTACTCGAGCTCATCCTGACTCGTGTACACCGACGCAGTCGGATTCGTGACGTCCAAGTCGGTGGCCAGAGTCGCTCCGTACGCGGAGCGGCGCGTCACCGTCCAGCCGGTAACCGCGCAGAGCCGGTCCAAATCCGAAGCCGTCCAAGACCAATCGAGCCGCACCGCGGCACGAACAAAATCCCGGACCCGGGAAGCACTGGATCGCACCACGTGACACTAGCGGCAAAGGCGGGGCGCCGCGATGGCCTCCCACCGGGAACAAGAAGGGCGGTGGGAGGCCATCGGGCACGGCGAGCCGGGTCTCGGAGCTCGCCGTGGCCGGGACCGAGGGGCATTCCGGCGGCCGGACATCGCCCGATGCCGGGCAGGGCGCGGGGATGATGGCGCGACGGGATGAAGACGGTTCGGTCCCGGCCCGCGATCGCGGTGATGTGGAGCACCGCGAGCGCGAGATATATTCGGCTACAACGCAAGCCGAAGAACTAGGGGCGGTCGGCGTACGCCGAGTGCGTGCCGAAGGTGCGGTGGCCGTAGACCAGTGGGGCGGCGCGGCGGGTTTCGGCGGCGGTTACCTCACCCAGCAGCAGGATGTGGTCCCCGGCGTCGATGGCTTGGTGCAGGTGGCAGACCAGCCAGCCGGGAGCCTCGGACAGGCGCGGTAGATCGTTGTCGAATTGCCAAGGGACGTCGGCGAATCGGTCCGCACCGCGCTGGGCGAAGGTGATCGCTATGCGGTCGTGACCGGAGGCCAGCACATTGACGCCGAAGCGTTCGGTGCTCAGGATCGCGGGCAGCAGCCCCGAGCGGTGGTCCAGAGCGACGCTGATCATCGGCGGGGCCAGGGACAGCGAGGCGAAAGAACTCACCGTGACACCGAACGGGATGTGATTGTCGGTGGTGGTGACGACGGTAACCGGGCCGCAGACACCGGCCATGAGATCGCGGAAAGTACTCTCCGACAGCATGTTCGATCCGATCAGGTGAAGTTCTTGGTGGCCTTCTCGCCGGTAGCACGGCCCAGCAGAACCTGTCCGGCCTGGGCGAGCATGCCGTCCTCGTCGATGGTGAGATGCCCCAGGATCACTTCCACATCGCGCAGGAAATGCTGGGTGGGGTCCTGGGTCCGATAGATCGCCGCGCCGGAACCGCGCACGGCGGTCTGGATGGCGTCCCACGCCAGGCGGCCTACCGAGAGGCAGTCGAGTTTGATGTTCGCGCGCATCTCATCGCTCATGGAGGCGCGGGAGGCGGCGTTGACCTCGATGGTTTCGCGAACGGCGCGGTCGAGCGTGGCCTCGGCGGTTCGAAGTTGGGAAACCGTTCGCGCGTAACGCAATTGACCGGCGTCGGTATCGCCGGTGATACGGGAACCGAAGGCTTCGCGGCGGGTGTCCAGACGATCGCGGTAGTCCTGGACCACCGCTTGCGCCGCGCCCAGCAGCAGTGCGGGCAGCAGGAACACCAGCAGATCGCGAATGTCGTAGGAGTACAACGGTTCCGGGTAGAGACCGGCGGCGGGATTGTCCCGGGAGAGCCAATCGTGGAGTTCGAGGCTGAAATCCTCGGCGACGAATTCGCCGTCCACGATGACGTTATTGCTGCCGGTCCCCTTCATTCCGGCCATATCCCAGGTGTCGGGCACCTCCACCGCGGAGCGCGGCAGCAGGAACAGCCGCAGCTCATCCTCGCCTTCGATCTTGGCGGCCAGCTGCACCCAGTTCGCATTGAGCACACCCGAGCAATACGCCCAGCGCCCGGAGAGCTCGAATCCGCCCTCCACGCGCACGGCCCGGCCGGGCGGATTCGCCGCGACCGCCACCAAATGCGGTCCGGGCGTTGCGAATACCTTCCGCTGAGTCTGCTCGGGCCACCGGGCCAGCATCCAGCCGTGCGCGATGAAGAACGACAGCGTCCAGGCCGCCGACGGATCGCCCTGCGCCAAAACCCTGAGCACGTCGACGAATTCGCGCGGTCCCGCGCCCGCGCCGCCGAGCGCCTCGGGCAGCAGCAGTCCGAACAACTCTTCGCTATCGCGCACGGTGGCATCGGGCAGTCGGCGCAGTTCCTCGGTCTCGGTGATGCGCCCGCGCAGCACCGGGACGAGCTGCCGCGCCCGCGCCACCAGCGGATGCCCCGCGCTGAGCTGAGGCTCCAATACGTCTTGCATGACTCTCCCGTCGAAAGATGGCGCTGACCCGAACTCCCCCGTCGGTCCGCCGCCGTAACTGTGATGCACCCCCATGAGACACCACAGATGTGCGCAACGTCAACCAAGTTTCGAAAGTTCATTAAATATGCGCGTCTGCGAGATCGGCTACAGTACGCACATGTCCAAGGTGAAAGGCGCAGGCTCACGTGCCGATACGGTGACCGCGGCGATCCGTGCGGACATCCTGGCCGGGCGTCTGACTCCCGGGCAGCGACTGACCTTCCCCGAGCTGGGCGCCGCGCACGCGGTGAGCGTCGGCGTGCTGCGCGAAGCGCTGGCGCGCCTGGTCGAGCAGGGCATCGTCACCACGGTGAGCAATCAGGGCTTCAGCGTCATCGCCCTGTCCGCCCGCGATTTCGCCGAGCTCACCCAGGTCCGCACGCTCATCGAACCGCAGTTCATTCGCGTCTCGGTGCTCGCGGGATCCACCCGGTGGGAATCGGAAGTCGTTGCTGCCCATCATGTTCTGCAACGGACCCCGTACTTCGCCGAGGACGGCACGGCATTCAGCCCGGCCTGGAATACCGCGCACACCGATTTCCATATGACCCTGCTGGCCGGATGCAGCAACGTCTACATGCACGACGGCACCGCGCGCCTGCGCGATGTGTCCGCGCTGTACCGGCGCTGGTCCCCCATCCGCAGCCCCGCCGATGAGGCGTTGGCGCGCATCACCGCCGAGCACCGCGACCTGATGGACGCGGCGCTGGCCCATGA
The DNA here is from genome assembly GCF_042885355.1 of Nocardia sp. NPDC058058. NCBI lineage: Bacteria > Bacillati > Actinomycetota > Actinomycetes > Mycobacteriales > Nocardiaceae > Nocardia > Nocardia sp. NPDC058058. The sequence continues at coordinate 186,676 of NZ_JBHVSA010000003.1, forward strand.
CGCCGACCGCGCGGAAACGCTACTGCGCGAACATATTCAACGCGCGGCCGACGAGATCGTCATCGCACGGGAACTGCCCGCGCCGTCCGCGACCGCGCACGGATGATCAGGGCAGACCCGCCGATCAGCGCAAGGGCTGCCGCGCCGAGCACATAGCCCGGCGCGGTGAATCGCTCCAGTCCGAGCGCATGATCGAGGGAGTAGCGCCCGGGCCCGGCGAGCCCGGCTCCGAAAGCGGTGAGCCCGTACAGCAGCGCGAGCTCGCAACCACCTTTGCTGGCCCACAACCCATTTCCCGCCGTCATCGCGACCGCGACCACCATGGTGCCCACGATCAGCGCGGTCCCGGCGGCGGTGAACAGCCCGGCCGCGAACAGCGCCGCACCGAGCACCTCGGTCGCACCGGCGACAACAGCCAGCAACGGTCCCGGCCCCAGGCCCCATTTCTCGAACAAGGCGCCGGTACCCCGCGGCCCGGAGCCGGAGAACCACCCGAAAAGCTTCTGGCACCCGTGGCCCGCGATGAGCACAGCCAGTGCCACCCGTAGAAACAGCAGTCCCGCATCCATTGTCAGCGTCCTTCCGCGAGGCCGTACGCGGCGGCCCCATTGAGATCGAGAATCGCGGCCTTCTCCGCCGCCGTGAGTTGTTCGGCATCGCGCACCAGGTCGACAGCGACGGTCGCCGGTTCACGCGGAGTGTCGCTGCCGAGCACCAGCCGATCCAGTCCGAGCGAATCACGCAGCGTGCCGAATAGATACGGGTCCTCGATGAGGCTGGTGTCGTACCAGAACGTGCGCAGCTGCTTCAGCACACCGCCGAGTTCGGCGTGCAATTCGGGATTGGTGGCACGAAGGCCGCGATCCCACCGCCCGAACAGATAGGGAATCGTCCCGCCGGTGATCCCGCCGATCACCCGGATATTCGGAAACCGCAAGGGCACCTTGGCCGCAACGAGTCGGCACAGCGCGATCGCCATCTCGGTCGGCCCGCAGAACGCGGGGGTGAGCATGAAGTCGGCCGATCCTGGGGCCATCTGCGGCGTCGCGCCCGGATGCAGGAACACGGTGGCCGCACGCTCGTCCAATGCCGCCCAGACATCGTCGAACTCGGGCGCGTCGAGGGGCCGTCCGGCGACCGAGCACCCCAGATTCACGCCGCGGAAACCACATTCGTCGAAACAGAAATCGATCTCGGCGAGCGTGGCGGGGATATGCGGCAGCGGAAGGCTCCCGAACGCGCCCAATCGACCCGCTCCGGCAGCGACGGCCTCGCGCATCATCTCGTTGGCGAATCGGGTGCCGGTGATTCCCGAGCCCGCGTCGGGAAAGTAGGGCTGCACCGCGCCCACGCTCATGACGGTGAGATCGATTCCGGCGCTATTCATTTCGCCGATCCACTGATCTATGAACGCGGCGTCGCCCGCGGCGAACTGCCGCTGGGCCGAGGCGGTGAGATGTGCGCCGTAGTGAGCGAAGGACTCCACCCGCGCACGGGCATCGAGCGAGTCCATCGTGTCGAAGAAGCGCGGTGGGAGGTAGTGACTATGAACATCTATGCGCATAGTCGCGAAGGATACGCACATTCAGCAAACATTCGAAAGTATTCACAAAGCATGCCCAGCTCCGGGCCATCCGCACAGATGTGCGAGGATTGACCCGTATCCGATCGGAAGGTACTGATCCGCAGTGAACATGGGCCTGGTTTTGGGCGACCGCCGCTTCCGCGCTACGGCACAGGAGCACGTCGCGTCGCCGCACTTCATTCGAAGGTAGCCACGCCCTGCTCCCCGCCGAAGCGTCGTCGGCCATCGACACCTTCGACCCGTACGGGAGCCACACATGTCCACGATCAGCTGGACCGAGAACGACACCGTCCACACCGCCCGCTGGCATTCGGAGAACGGAACTCCCGCCGCGGCGCACATCGTCGTGATCGACGATCGCACCACGGCGAACCATGCCCTGCGCCTGGCCCGTTCCGGCACGGGACTGCTCTGGCGGGGCGACTTCCACAATGCCCGGCATCTGCTGCGCGCCATGGATCGCCGCCTCGCGCGGAAGTCCCCCTCGGCCGCAAAGCATGTCGACCTGGGCGCGATTTTTCACGCGCAGCGCGAAGCCCGATCGCACCGAGCCACACTGCTGGGAAGCGTGCTGATCGAGCTCGAGGGCGATCGCTCGATTCAACTGGGCCGGGCGCCCGATGTGCACGCGGCATACGAGCACGCCTACGGGGAAGTGCCGGCGGAGTCCGCCGAAACCCCCAGCGGGACAACGGTTATCTCACTCCCCGAACTGCTCGGCGTCATGAGCGCATACGAATGGCATCGCAAAGGAATCGATATCGGCGCCGTCGGTGGCCGCCTGCACCCCGCCTACGGCGTCTTCGCCCCCACCCGCGACGAGTACATCGATCTCCTTGCGGCCGTTCCCTTTCCGGTCGATGACCCGCTGATTTTCGATATCGGCACCGGCACCGGAGTGCTCGCCGCGGTCCTGGCGCGACGCGGCGCACGACGGATCCTCGCGACCGACCTGAACCCGCGCGCGGTGCGCTGTGCGCGCGAGAATATCCGCCTGCTCGGCCTCGACGACCGCGTCCACGTGACGAAAGCCGACCTGTGGCCCGATGACACCACTCGCGCGGACCTGATCGTCTGCAACCCGCCCTGGCTGCCCGGAATCCCCACGTCGGCATTGGAATTGGGCATCTACGACGCCGCCTCCGAGATGCTCAACCGCTTCCTCGGCGAACTCGCCGAGCATCTCACCGCGCAGGGCGAAGGCTGGCTCATCCTGTCGGATCTGGCCGAACACCTGGGCCTGCGCACCCGCGAGGAGTTGCTCGCGCGCATCGCCGCAGCCGGACTCGAGGTGCTCGGCACCGACGAGACCGCACCGCGCCACTCCCGTGCGGCCGATGGCACCGACCCGCTGCATGCCGCCCGTGCTCGCGAGCGCACCATGCTGTGGCGACTGGCCCCGCAACGCTGAACCGGGCCGGCTGGAACCATCGGTCCAGGCCTGGAACCGATGGTCCGGCAACCGGTGCCAACTCAGGAACCCCCGGTCACCTCGGCCGGGGCATCGAGTGCACGTGCGGTATCGCGCACCAGCGTCCGGAACCACTGATGCCCGGAATCGAAGGTGTGCACCGAATGCCACCACAGCGCTTCGTTGATCGGCCCGGCGTCGAACGGGCACGGGATCACCCGCAGCGTGGGCGGCAGGTCGATCGCGCGCGTGAGCCGCTGCTGGATGATCGCGATCCGATCGGTGCCCGCCACCAGCAACGGCAGGGCCACAAAGCGATCGATGACCGCGCGCGGCCGTATTTGCACACCGCGCTCGGCGAGTCTGCGCATCATGAAGGTCGGCTCGCCGGGCTCGTATTGCCCGAGCACCCAGTGCAATTCGGGTAGCTGTTCGGTGGTGGGTGGATGCTGCGCGATCGGATTGTCTCGATCGACCAGCGCCACCCACGCATCGGAGAACAGCTGCAAACTGGGCACCCCGAGCGGAAACGCACCGTGTGGCGCGATCAATCCGTCCTCCGATCGCGCCGAGGCATCGGAGTGCAGTTCGTTCGGTTTGACGAACTGCCGCAACCGCAGCGAGGCACGCGGTGCCTGCGCCTCGAAGGCCGAAAGCAGGCTCGGCCCGAGCACCGCCACCAGATAGTCCGAGACGGTGAGTACGAATTCGCGATCCGAGGTGGCCGGGTCGAACTGGGATTTGGTGTCGAACAACCGGTCCGAGAGCTGCATGACACCGCCCGCCTGCTCACGCAATTGCGTGCCGAGCGGCGTCAATTCGTAGTGGTTGCCGACCCGCGCGAGCAGATCGTCGTCGAAGTGCCGCCGCAACCGGGCGAGCATGGCGCTGGCCGCGGGCTGGCTCACCCCGATCCGCGCGGCGGCCCGGCTGACATGGCGTTCCTCGAGCAGCGCATGCAGTGCGATCAGCAGATTCAGATCCGGGCGAGCAGACATCAAGTCAGGGTATCAGCCGTGGTGATAGCCGGATACAAATCAATGATTTCACGAATAACCCCAGCTCAATAACACTGGATTGCATGGTTGACATCACCGCCGTGCTCGATGGCGTGCACGGACCGGTTCTCTATGCCGTGTTCGCCGCCTTGACCCTGCTGCTCTTCTGGATACCGACCGGGATGATCATTCCGGGCGAACCCTTCTTCGTCCTGGCCGGAATTCTCGCCGCGAGCGGCCAGGTCTCGCTGCCCCTGGTGCTGATCGTCATCATCGCCAGCGCAATCGTCAGCCCGATCGGCGCGTACGCCGCAGGGCGACGATTCGACGGCTGGATCTCCAGCCGTCCCGCGGACTCCAAATTCCGCCGCCTGCTGACCAAGGGCGAGGCGGCACTGCGCCGCCACGGCGCACCCGCGGCCGCCTTCGCCTGCTGGATCCCATTCCTGCGCACCACGATTCCACTGATGATCGGCGCCTCGCGCTATTCCTTCGCGCGCTTCGTGGCGTTCAGTGCCACCGGCACCACGCTCTGGAGCGCACTGTTCATCATCGGCGGCTACTTCGCCGGGCCGTTCTTCCAGAAGTTCGCGATCTACGTCGGCATGGGCCTGCTCATCCTGCTGGTGCCGCTGATCCTGTTCAAACTCATCCGCCGCATCGTGCGCGGACCCGCCGCGAAGCAGACGGCGCAATGACCCTGCCTGGTCACCGGAGGCATTCCGGCCCAACCACATCCATCGAGAGGATTCCCATGACGAGCAATCCAGCGACCGCGTACACGCGCGCCCTGCTGATCGACGGCACCGGCAAACCCGCACTCCCCGCCGCCACCATCGTGGTCGCCGACGGCGAGATCATTGCCGCGGGAACCGATGTCCGGATACCGGATGACGCGACGATCGTGGATCTGAACGGCAGGACGGTGCTACCCGGATTGATCGACGCGCATGTGCACCTGGGCGGGCTGGGTTTCGGCAATACACCCGCGTTCGGCGGCCGCGCAGCCACCGACGATTACGCCGCGGCGCGCGCGGGCGCGCTCCAGCACGGCGTCACCACCGAACGCAGCCTGGGCGACTTTCTCACCGACAGCCTCGCCGTACGCGATGAGATCAACCGCGGTGAACTGAGCGGTCCACGAATTCTCACCAGCGGCCCGAGCTTTCAAGTCGAAGGCGGGCATCCGAACGGCAGCGTCTGGTTCAACGACCCGGTCGCGTTGCGCGAAGCGGCTCGGGTGCCCAAGACCGCAGCCGAGGCCAAGTACGCGGTCGACGAATTGGCCGATGCCGGTGTCGATCTCATCAAAATCATCATCTCCAACAACGCGATATTCGGCCCGCCGCGCCCCGAGCTGAAGATGCCGTGGGAAATCACCGACGCCATCATCGACGCCGCGCACGCACGCGCCCTGCGCGTGGTCACCCATACCGAAACGCTCGAGGACGCTCTGCGGGCGGTGCGCGCGGGGTCGGACGATATCGAACACCTACTGATGCGCGCACCGGAACCCTTGGACCCCGGCGCTTTCGACGAACTCTTCGAGCTGATGGCCGATCGCGGGGCGTACCTGGTCGCCACCATGGTCGCCCATCAGCACCAGTCCACACCCGAAACCGACGCTCGCACACTGCGATACGGCAATCAGCTGGTCAAGCGCGCCTACGACAGCGGCGTGACACTCGGCGTCGGCTCGGACGCGCATTCGGCGGGCATGCACGGTTGGGCACTGCGCAATGAACTGGTGATGATGGTGCACGATCAGGGCATTCCCGCCGCCGACGCGCTCGTCGCGGCGACCCGGACCAATGCCGAACTGCTGGGCCGGGCCGACACGATCGGCACCGTCGAACACGGAAAACGCGCCGACCTGCTGATCATCGACGGCGACCCGATCGCCGACATCACGGTCTTGGCCGATATCCACCAGGTCCTGCGCGACGGCGTCGTCGTTGTCGACAACGCGTCCCGATAGCTCGAAAGGAGCAGCCATGACAGCGCGAACCCACCGCGGCACAGAGTCGACCATCATTACCGAAACCCATAACGGCGAACAGTTCGATGTGGTCTACAAACCCGCGCGCCGCCCACCGGATCTCGGCGACGGCGGCGATGACGAATTCGCGGGCAACGGCTACCTGGGCTACTGCCCGCCTTTCAACACCCGAAGCTACCTGGCCGCGCCGGGAATTCGGTGCGATCAGGACCAGCCGGTGACCCTGCGCGACGGCACGGTCATCTACACCGACATCTACCGTCCCGATACCGATGTGCCGGTCCCGGTCATCATCTCCTGGAGCTATTTCGGCAAGCGCCCCGGTGACGGCTTGACCCAATGGGACGTCAAAGGCGTTCCGCCCGAAACGATCTCGCTGCTGGCCAAATTCGAATCAGCCGATCCGGGCTACTGGTGCCACGTCGGATACGCGGTCGCGAACGTCGACCCGCGCGGTATTGGGCACTCGCAGGGCAATATCAACTTCCACGGCTCCCAGGACGCCCGCGACGGGTACGACTTCGTCGAGTGGCTGGCCGAACAACCCTGGTGCAACGGCAAAGTCGGGATGGCGGGCAACTCGGGCGTCGCGGTCACCCAGTGGGCGATCGCCGCGCAGCAACCACCACACCTGGCCTGTATCGCACCGTGGGAGGGCACCTCGGATATTTTCACCGAGGCCATGTACGAGGGCGGCGTCCCGGGTCTGACCTTCCATTCGGCTCTCGTTGGGTTTCTGACCGGGCCGGGCTTGGTCGAGGACATCGGCGAAATGGGCCGCCGCTACCCATTTCTCAATAACTACTGGCGGGACAAGATCCCCGATCTGACCAAGATCCAGGTGCCCGCCTACATCACCGCCTCCTGGAGTCATTTCCATCTGCACGGCGCGTTCGAGGGATTTCGGCAGGTGAGCGATGAGCGCAAATGGATACGCGCACATCGGGATTTCGAATGGTCCGATATGTACTCCCCGCACAATATCGAGGATCTGCGCCGATTCTTCGACCGCTACCTCAAGGGCATCCATAACGGCTGGGAGCTGACCCCGCACGTGCGGCTCGAAGTCATGGACGCGCTGGACTGCGATTTCCAGGTCAATCGCCCCGAGAACGAATTCCCGCTCGCGCGAACGCGATACGAGAAGCTGTACCTCGATGCCGCGACCGGTTCCCTGCACCCCGACCCGGTGGCCGCGCAATCGAGCATCGCCTACGACGGGGTCGAGGGAGTCGCCACCTTCGATATGACTTTCCCCGCCGATACCGAGCTGACCGGGTATTCGACCCTGCGGTTGTATGTGGAGGCCGACGGCCATGACGAGATGGATCTGTTCGTCAATATCCAAAAGCTCAGCACCACGGGCGAATGGATCCCGACCAACGTGGTGGACCTGCCGCATCCCGGTGCGTGGGGCAAACTCCGCGTCTCCCGCCGTGCACTGGACGCGGCCAAATCCACCGACTACCACCCGGTGCTCACGCACGCGGGCGAGGAGAAACTGGCTCCGGGTCAGATCGTGGCGGTCGACGTCCCCATCTGGCCCACGAGCCGAATCTGGCACGCGGGCCAGCGTATTCGCGTCCAGATCGCCGGGCACTATATCCGCGGCGAATGGTTCGAACCGCTCACCTGGCAGACCGACAACGCCGGACGACACATTCTGCACACCGGCGGTGAGCATCAGGCCTATCTCCAGATCCCGGTGATTCCACCGAAATTCACCGATGCGGGCCACACCTACCGCTAGTCCCGAACACCTATAGGAGAACCCATGACCAGAATCGATGTGCACTGTCACTACCTGCCCGAGTTCTATCGAGAAGCCTTGGCCGCCAACGGGCATTCGCAGCCCGACGGCATCCCCTTCATTCCGCAGTGGAGCGAGAGCGCGGCGCTCGCGGCCATGGACAGCCTCGGCGTGCGCAAGTCGTACCTGTCGATCTCCTCCCCCGGTGTGCACTTCGGCGATGACGCCGCCGCCCGGGAGATGGCGCGCCGGGTGAACGAGGAAGGCGCGCGACTGCACCGCGCCCACCCCGATCGGTTCGCATTCTTCGCCTCGACTCCCCTGCCCGATGTCGACGCCGCGCTGGCCGAAATCTCCTATGCCTTCGATGAACTCGACGCGGCGGGTGTGGTCTTCGAGACCAACTTCGACGGCATGTACCTGGGCAACGAGCACCTCGCACCGGTGTACGCCGAACTCGATCGACGGGGCGCGGTGCTGTTCATGCATCCCACCAGCCCCGCCGGGGTGTGCACGGGTGCTGCCGAGCCGCTGCGCTATCCGCGCCCGATGCTCGAATTCCTCTTCGACACCACCCGTACGGTCACCGATCTGGTGCTGTCGGGCACCCTGGAGCGCTATCCGAATATCCGGGTGATCGTTCCTCATGCCGGTGCGGTGCTGCCGATGATCACCGCTCGCGTGGATGTGATCGGGGCGAAGATGGTCGGCAAGACCGATCCCATGCGAACCGCGTTGCGCCGTTTGCATTTCGATCTGGCGGGTATGCCGGTTCCCGAGCAGCTGCCCGCGCTGTTGAGCGTCGCCGATCCCGAGCACATCCACTACGGCAGCGATTTCCCGTTCACTCCGCTGCCCGAAATCGATATCAACGCAAAGCGTCTGGACGCGGCGGAGATTCTCGAGGGCGGACTGTTGGACAAGGTCATGCACGAGAACACCGTGCGACTGTTCAGCTGAATCCCCCTCCACATGAATGATGGCCCGCACCGGATTCCGGTGCGGGCCATCATCGTTCATATTGTTACTGCTGGACGAGCGTCTGCTGCTCGGCGACAGGGCGCTGCACCGCCGGCTGCGGCGCGTTGATGGTGTTGAAGAACTGCGACGCCGCCGCGATACCGACCGGAATACCGACCAGCGCGGCACCGGTGGCCGCGCCGAAGCCCCCCGCCATCGCCCCGCCCGCAACGCAACCCGCCGCCGCGGCGGGCAGCGAGAGCGTTCCGGCACTCACCGGAATGAACAGCGAGCCGCCGGTGAACGCGCCGAGCACGCACCCGCCGACCAGTCCGATGGTGCCGCCGACCAGGGACCCGATCCCGGTCGCCAAGCCGAACTGGGTGGCTGCGGAGCCCAGCGCGCGCTGGTACCGCTCCTGCGGATCGACAGCATCGCCCGGACCGGCCACGGGCGCGACAGCGGCGACGGCATCGACCGACGTCTCCGGGGTCGAATCCGCCTGTGCGGCAGCGGCTACCGGTGCGGCGAATTGCTCACCGACCACGGTGGCCCCGATCGGGTCCTGTACCTGGAACTGGCCACCCTGGGTGGTCAGGGTGCCGATGGGTGAGCTGAGCACCACCGAGCCGTCGGACAGATCGCTGGTATAGCGAACGCCGGGCAGGATGTCCACGCTCAGGCGGCTCGGATCGGTGTTCGCGGGGGCCGCGTCAGCCTGTGCGGTGCCCGCGGTCGCCACTGCGGCGGATACCGCGATGGCGGCGATCACGACGGCCCGGTGGATTTTTTTCGTCGAGGTCTTCATCGGCCTCATCTCCATCTCTCTGGATATTCTCTTCTCGGCGCGCGCGAGGGCTCCAAATATGCTGGGCGCCGGAAGTTTTCCGCGAATCGCATAATTCGAATTCGCTCGGGATCCGATCTCTTTGACGTGTACCGGATCACATTCGAAACTATCAGGTGATCTACGGCACTTCAAACCTATTTCGAATTCGAATAAGAGTATTCGGGAGACGAATAGCGCCTCTGGTTGAACGCCGTACGGAAACGCCGAATAGCCCCTTCCGCATTGTGCGAAAAGGGCTTTCGGTGGATGGAATTCGGTCGGGTTAGATCGTTCCCGCACGCAAGGGAATGGCCGGAGCTCCGGCGACGATGCGGTTTTCCAGTACGCCAAGGCCCTCGATCGAGGCGGTGACGACATCGCCCTCACTCAGGAACGGGAACTGTTCGGGCGAATGTGTTTGGGACAGTTCGTTGATGCAGCCGGTGCCGCAGGTGCCGCTGCCGATGACATCGCCCGGGCGCACCTCGGTGCCGCGCGAGGCATAGGAGATCATCTCGGCGAAAGACCAGTACACATCGGACCACACGGCCTCGGTGTACTTCTGCCCGTTGACCTCACAGCGCATCGCGAGCCGGTAGCCGGTGCCCTCCTTGAACGCCGCGAGTTCATCGGGGGTGACCAGCCACGGTCCGAGGCTGGTGGCGGTGTCCTTGCCCTTCACCGGGCCCATGGACAGCGTCATCTCGCGTTTCTGGAGATCCCTTGCGCTCCAGTCGTTCAGGACACAGAAACCGGCGATAAGCCCCTCGGCTTGTTCGGGAGTCACATCACGGCCGTAGCCACCCAGCACCGCGGCGACCTCGAGTTCGAAGTCGAACTTGGTGCTGCCCGGCGGAATCGGGATGTCGCCGCTGCCGGTCGCGGCATACGGATTGGAGAAATAGAACACCGGGATGCGATACCAGTCCGGGTCCATTTCCAGACCGCGCCATTTGCGTCCGGCCCGCACGTGCTGTTCGAAGGCGTAGAAATCGCGCACCGTCGGGGGTGTGGCGATCGGTGAAAGATATTGCACCTCTGACGGGTTCAGAATCTCGCCGGTCGTGCCCCGCGCGAGTGCGGCCTCGGCGAGCGAGCGATCCGGATCGTCGAGCAGCGGTGCGATATCGTCCAGGTCGTTGAGCAGATGGATACCGTCGGACTCCACGATGCCAACGCGGACGACTCCGGCGGCGGTGCGAATGCGGGTCAGTTTCACGCGGATTCTCCTGTGTTGATTGCCTTTACGTTGTGGTTGGTGGTCCACTCCACGTACGAGGGCTCGGTGAAACCGGTGCTCCCGTAGCGATCCACCGAGGCGCGGATGCGCTCGAGCAGCTGATCCAGATCGGTATCGAGGTCGATGTGCTCGATGAAGGGTTGGCGTGCCTCGAATCCGGTCTGCCAGTACACCTCGCAGCGATTGCCTTCGGGGTCGTAGAAGTACACGCCGACGGCATTGCCGTGCGAGACCACCATGTCGAGCCGCACACCCTGATCGCGGAAGCGCCGGAAGAAGCCGATCACGCTCTCGAGCGAGGCGCAGCGGAACGAAACCTGTTGGATCAGTTGCGCGTCCGCCGCGGCGGTGCGTCCGGCGGCGAGCAGAACTTCATGGTGTTCGGTATCGGGGCGCGCGGACAGGAACCAGACGCCGAGCTTCTCATCGTGGTCGGTGACGGTCAGGCCCAGCGTGCCGGTGTAGAACTCGAGCTGGCGCGCGATGTCGAAACAGCGGATGCCGACGTGGCCCAGTTCCGCGATCGCGGGAGTGAAATCGTTTGTCATTGCTTACCTTTCGCTGCGGAGATGGTTTCGAGGAGTCGGCCGGTGCCCAGCACCGCGCGCAATCGCGCCGCGGTCGCACCGGCGTGTTCGGACGGGAAGACCGCCGCGACATAGCGATCGGGGCGTAACAGGACGAATTTGCCCGCCGCCGGGTGCAGCAGTGCTTCTAGTTCGCCGTCCGCATCGCCGATCGCGGCGCGCGGTCCGCCGGTGCGGGGCCGTCGATCACCGAGTACGACATCGACGCAGCGCATGGGAAGTGGTCGCAGCGCGGCGATGGCGCGGTCCCAATCCTGTTCGGTGACATCGACTCCCAACAGGTTGAAGCGGTCACCGAGTGCGCCGTCCAGTCGCCGGGTGGTGCCGTCCGGGCGCAGGGTCCATGGCTGGTCCAGCGCCGAGCCCACGAGCGCATCGGCGGGCGAGCCGTCGCGCACCACCAGCCCGGTACGAAAGCGCGGTCTGGGCAGATACTTCAGGTGCACGAGATACCGCTGCCCCCGGGGAATCCGGAGCATGGCCGCTATCACCGCATCACGGACCAGAGCAGCCGTGCGGCTCGTGGTCATCACGATTCGGCCCTGCATGATCGAGGCGCGCACGGTGACCTCGGCGTGCGGTTTGCGTTCGGCCGCATAGGAATCGAGCAGGGTTTGCGAGGCGTACCCGCTGTCGAGCAGTGCCAGCTTCCAGCACAGATTCGCCGCGTCGCGGATGCCGGAGTTCAATCCCTGGCCCGCGAACGGGGGCATCATGTGCGCGGCGTCGCCGAGCAGGAACACCCGCCGGTCCCGCCAGCGCTCGGCCACCAGACCGCTGAAGCGGTAGTTGACCGCCCGCTCCACCTGGTCCGGGGTGATGGTGCGGTACGGGGCCAGCAACCGCTGGATCAGTTCGAAGGGCGGCTGTTCGCGGGCGTCGCCCTCGCCCGGGCGGAGCAGGAATTCGTAGCGGCAGCGGCCCTCGCCGCCGGGCACGATCACCCGGGGCCGTTCCGGATCGCCGAAGTGCATGCTGCACCGGTCGTCATGGCTGTCGCCGACCGTGTCTACCACCAGCCAGACATCGTCGAAACTCTTGCCCGCCATGGTGATTCCGGCCTTTTTGCGCACGGTGCTGCGACCGCCGTCGCAGCCCAGCAGGTAGTCCGCGTACACGGTGTTCTCGACCCCGCCCGCGCCGCGCAACGTGACCTCGACTCCCTCGGCGTCCTGGCGGTAGGACACCAGCTCGGTGCTCATGTGCAGGGTGACGTGGTCGCGGCGGCGCAGCTGCTCCATCAGCACCTGCTCCAATTCCGGCTGGGAGAACTGACTTTTGATCGCGTACCCGTACACATACGGGCGTGCTCCGCGTGCCTGGAACAGTCGTTGCCGGCGTCGCCCGTAGAACCGCACCCCGGTGCCCGGCGCGATCACCGCGTCCAGGCGCGCACCCAGGCCGAGGCCGTGCAGCACGCGCAGCGATTCGGCGTCCATGCTGATCGCCTTGGCCTCATCGCTGGTCGAGGCATTGCGTTCGACCAGCACCACGTCCACGCCCGCGGCGGCGAGCAGATTCGCCGCCGTCAAACCGACCGGGCCGCCGCCCGCGATCACCACGCGCAGTGAGGATTCGCCCTGCGCCAGTGGAGGATTCATATTCGATTCCGATCTCTGTGCCGTACGCGGGGCCGCGAAGAGCTACCCGGCGCACTCGATCGACGCTCACTCTGTTCTGTAGAGCGGATCATGTTCTGCACAGTAGCCACTTTTGGTGGCTTGCGTCAAGAAATCGGACTCTTGCGCTGTTCCGTACACAGGTATACGTTCTGTGTAGCAGAACACATGGCTTGCCCGATCGCGGCCCGGAGGAATCGTCCCGGGCCAGCTCGAACGCGCCTATCCGGCCGAAAACGGCACCGGGAGTTCGGCATTCACGGTGGCCGCAGCGTCGCGCTCCACCCTGGTACGAGAGGTAGTCCCCGCATGTCCACCGATACCCGACCGACGCTCGACACTCCGCCCGGCAATCCCGCAAACCCTGCGAGATCGCGCCGGATCTTGGCTCTCGGCGTGCTGATCATGATGCTCGAGGGCTGGGACCTGGGCGCACTCGGCACCGTCGGGCCATCGCTGCTGGACTACGCGCCGTGGCAGGCGACCGATGCCACGATCGGGATGCTGGGCAGTGTGCTGGCTGTCGGAATGCCGATCGGCGGTTTCCTGGCCGGACGGGCCGCCGACGCCTGGGGTCGCCGCGCGCCGGTGCTGGTCTGCCTGGCGTGGGTGTCGATTGCCATGATGATCAGCACCTTCGCCCCGGGGCTGGCGATATTCGCCGTCGGGCTCGGGTTGACGGGTATCGGGATCGGCGGTCTCACCACGCTGACCATTACCTTCGTCGCCGATGCTGCTCCGGCCCGGCGCGGGGCGTTCTATGTGGGAGCCGCGCAGTGCGGTGTCGCCCTCGGCGGAGTGATCGTCGCGTTCGTCGGCCGGGCGGTGCTGCCGCAGTGGTCATTTCAATGGTTGTTCCTGTTCGGAGCGCTGGCACTGCTACTGATTCCGGCGTGCTGGTATCTGGTGCCGAACCTGGCCGCGAGCCTGGAAGCCAAGGAGCACGCACCGCTGCGCGCGCTGCACTCACCGCGGTTCCGCCGCCTCACCGTGCTGTTCTCCACCGCGAGTTTCTTTGTACTGCTTCTCGTTTCGGCTGTCGCGGTATGGCTTCCCACGCTGCTGGTGCATAGCGGCCACGATCTGCACTCCGCGTTGGGCTTCACCGTCGCCTTCAATGGCGGCGCGATCGCGGGCACCCTGATCGCGACACTGATCGCCGATCGCGGCTGGACCAAGGCAACGATCATCGCCTGCCTGGTCTGCGCATCGGTGGCCATGCTCGCCCTCAGCGTGGTCGGCGCGACGTGGCTGATCCTGCTCATGTCCGCGGCCGCCGGTATCGGCGCGTTCGGCACGCAGAACCTGCTCAACGCCTACATCACCGGCTCCTATCCACTTCGCCTGCGCGGCACCGCACTCGGGCTGATCATGGGCCTCGGCCGCATCGGCGCCATCGCCGGACCCGCGTACGTCAGCGCCGTCACCGGAACCTGGTCCGCCCCGGCCATCGGCTTCTACGCGCTCATCGTGCCCGCGGTAATCGCCGCGGCCTTCGTCGGCCTCATTCGTCCCGCGTCCCAGTCCGAGTACAGTGTTCTGGTCAGCAGAACACCCTAGACCGATCGCACGGTCGCATCAGCAGGAGGAACCGTGGCCGTAGCCGCCGGATATCCCATCGAATCCGTGGACACCGCCATTCGAATCCTGTTGATGCTCAAGGACGAACCCGAACTCCGCATTGCCGCCGTGGCGCGTGAGCTGGGCGTGGCTCGTTCCACCGCGCACCGCATGCTCACCACCCTTCAGGCCCGCGACATGCTCCGCCAGGACCCCGCCACCAAGGCGTTCGGCGCGGGCCCGGCGCTGGTGGAACTCGGCATCGCCGTCATGGGCGCGGCGGACCTCAAAGCCGCGGCCCGCCCCATCCTCGAGCAACTCGCCGAACGCACCGCCGAAACCGTGCACCTGGTCACCCTCGAGGGCACCGAACTGGTCTTCGTGGACGGCGTGGAAGGCAAGCAGGTCATCCGCGCCGGTCTGCGTACCGGCCACCGCACTCCCGCGCACACCACCGGCGCGGGCAAAGCCCTTCTCGCAGTGCTGGATTCCGCCGAATTGCGCCGCCGCTATCCCGCCGCCCGCCTCACCGGCGGCACCGAGGACGCGGTCCACACCCGCCGCGCCCTCGAATCGGAGCTCGACCAGGTCCGAGCCCGCGGCTACGGCATCAACCAAGCCGAATCCGAAACCGGCCTCACCGCACTGGGTTCGGTCATCCACGACGCGCGCGGCGGCGTCCGGGGCGCGTTGTCCCTGTCCGGTCCGTCCTTTCGGATCCTACCGGCCAGGATCGACGAACTCTCGGCCGAATTGCGCTGGGCCGTCGAAGAACTCACCACCCGACTCGGCTGAACCTGAGACCACCCGACATGAAGAGACACATGCTATGAATCCGCTCGACGCCCTGATGGACGAGATAGCACGCAGCGGGCTGCTCAGCTCCCCGCAGATTGGCGACGGATTCATTCACGGAACTGCCCGAATTCCCAGCGCCGCAGTCGATGTCGCGGTCAATGTGGATCCCGAACTCGACGACTATCCGACCCCGGACTCGACCGCCCTCGTGGCCGCGATCAGGCAACTGCTCACCATTACCCCTGAGCGCTGGCAGTTGATCACCGATTCGATCGCTCGGGAGATCGAGGAAGCGGTCGCCGACCAACTCATCGTCGAATCCACCGACCTGCGTGAGGACCTGACGCTCACCTCCAGCGTGGTCTTCCACGATGCGATCCTGCTGTCCTTCGCCGCCCCGAAGCAGTTCCCCGACAGCTGGATTCGAGTCCAACTCGATGAGGACCTCCTCGTGGACGGCGTCATGGTGGACGACCGGGACGACGACGTCGAGACCATGGAATTCGACTCGGTCGACAACCTCCTCGACCATCTCGGCGGGATCGAGAACCGCTAGCCCGCGTGCCGCCCGGCTCACGGCCCGGGTTGTCCGACACCCTGGAGAGTGAGAAGATGAGTGGGAAACCATCTCAACAACTCATCAGGGGATATGATGGTACGACCGATTCGATCCGCCGAGACGCCGCGGATCGAAGCAGTAGCGGCGGATCCGGAGGCGATCGAACGCCGCCGGCAGTACATGGTGGGCATCGGAGCGCTTATGGGCGGTGCGGCGAATGTGATCATGCAGCTGAGCAATCCACCCGTTGGGCGCGGCGTGTACGAGAGCATGGTCGAAAGTGGCCGGTACGACCTGCATCCCCGCAAGCGGGGGCGCACCACGCTGACCTATCTGGCGGTGGCGATGCTCGGCACCGAGGAGGACCGACGGCTCTATCGCGCGGCCACGAACACCTCGCATCGCATCGTCAAGTCCGCTCCGGACAGCAGCGTCGAATACAACGCGTTCGATCCGAAGCTGCAACTGTGGGTGGCCGCGTGCATCTATCAGGGTGTGCGCGACTATCAGGTGCTGTTCTACGGCGCACTCGACGAGGCGACCGAAGACGACCTCTACCGCGAGTCGGCACGATTCGGCACCACGTTGCAGATGGGTGCGGACCTGTGGCCGATCGACCGGGCGGCATTCGCCGAGTACTGGAACACCTCACTTCGCGAGATCTCGGTGGACGCGGGGGTCAAGAAGTATCTGCTGGACCAGGTCGTGAACCTCGGCCCGTACGAACGCAAATACCGTCTCGCGCTCGGCCCACTGAACCGTTTCCTCACCACGGGCTTTCTCCCGCAACGCTTCCGGGATGAACTCGGCCTGGAATGGAGCCCGGGCAGGCAGCGGGCGTTCGAGATTCTCATGCGCACCACGGGGCGGGTTCTGGTCCGGTTGCCGCAGCGGTATCGCCTCTATCCCTACGAGAACTATCTGCGCGATATGCGCCGACGCCACGCGCTGGGCAAGTCGCTGGTCTGACCGGCAGCACGGTGGCCCGCCATGAAGCGGGCCACCGTGCGCTATGGAAACCGATTGTCACACCAGCGACTGCTGCTTTCGAATCCGGTGTCGCACATAGCCGATCTGCGGTCCGCCGACATTGCGCAGGAACTTGGGCAGGAATCGATTGACGAATCCCACGAACTGGAAAAGATGCTCGAACCGCCGCTGATCCGCCGCGCTCCACGCCACGCCCATATGCTCGCGCATATGCGGGGCCAGGAATCCGGCGGTCAGGAAACGCAGCAGTCCGCCGAAGAACAGCCGCAGATACCAGTGGATCATCCGTAGGTGGAGCAGGTCGTCGACATATGCGCGCACCTCCTCGTCGATACTCACCCGCCGGCAGGCGTCCACCCAGTACGCGTCGAAATCCGCCCGGGTCTTCGGCCACATATCCGGATGCACCTGCAAGGTGGTGCCGAGCGTCGCGGCCGTCGAGTAGAACGCCTCGGCCTGTTCGGAATCCATTCTGCCGTGCAACATCTGGTAGGAATCCTCGAAGCCGACGTACAGGCACGCGGCCACCCACAGCTGGGTACTGCGGTCGAAGGCGTTGTATTTCACCTGCGCGCCGGGCTGGGACCGCACCTGCCGATGCGCGACATTGACCGCCTCACGGATGGCCCGCTTCTCCTCATCGGTGCCCAGAATGGCCACGGCCAGGTAGGAAGCGGTGGTGCGCAGCCGTTTCCACGGATGCTTCATGAGCGCACCGGATTCGACCGTGCTCTCCACCACGCCGCGCCCGACCTCCGGCCACGCCATCTGCATGGCCACATTCGCCGGTGCGTTGGACAGCCCCCAGAAATCGAGCGCATCCGGCAACTGAGGCAGTCGTTTGCCGCCGACCGGGTGCGCGGACGGAATGTTGATACGGGTTCGTTCCAAGGTCAACGGCGGCGCGCTGCCGGGATCGGGAGATTTCGCGACTGACATACGGCGATGCACGGTGGGTGCGTGGTCTTCCTGAATGTACGAATCACTGTGTGGATCATCGTAATTCGGCTCCCAGCGCGGTGTGTCCAGGGGCATGGTGGTCCTTTCTCGAATCAGCGCGCGACTCCGGCCGGAGCGACGCGGTCGGTGAAACTGCCGTGAAATCCGGGAAATACGTGCCCGTGCAGACGTGCGATCGCGAGCGGCGCACGTTCGATGTCCTTGGCGTCCAGGATGATCAGCGCGGTGCGATGTTCGGCCGCAAGGTAGGTCAGGGCCAAGATCCAGCCGTCGTCTTCGGCGGCCGTGGCTGATCGCGGGACGAAGATCGGCTCACCCGGGAACTCCCCGGCGGTGAATTGGTGGCGGCGTTCGATTCCGGCTCGATGGTCGAATTTGACTATCGCTCCGGCACTTTCGGGGTGATAGGCGGCGAAGTAGCTGAACCGGTGCATCCTGCCGGTGCGTCGCTCATCGTGCATGGGGAATTCGACCGAGGTGAACTCGCCGAGATCCTCACGTTCGACACGTCCGGTCCGGCTGATCCGCACCCGCACCGGACGACCGACGGCGGGTAGGCCGTCGCGGAATTTCTTCAGTGCGCCGGTGAGGAATTCGAGCGATTCGTGGCGCACCACATCGAGCACCACATCGTCGCCATCTTCGTAGGCGTTGTCGATGTGCACGTAGATGAAGGGTTCGCATTCGATGATCCGATGCCTGCCGCCGTCACGAGGCATCAGAACGATGCGCATACCTCGCTCGGGCCGGTAGTCGGCGGCATCACCGTGGGTTCCGCGGCCGAGCATGGCCAGTCCCGCCCGCACGGGATCGACCGTGATCGGTGCGAGCGCGAAGACCAGGAAGTGTTCGGTGATCGCGAAATCATGCTGCACGATGACGTCGTCGAGCGGGATCACCCCGAGGGTGCGCGCCCGCCCCGAAGGATCCACCCGGTAGCAGCGCAGCGACGGCGAGATCTTGCGCCCCACAGCCAGATCCAATCCGAAATTGAAGAGTTCGCCGGTCACCGGATCGATCTTCGGGTGCGGTGAGAAGCGGGACAGGCGCGAGAGCGTCCCGCCGAAATCGCAGGGGCCCTTGGTACTCAGGTCAACGGGGTCGATATCCCACGGGCGGCCGACATCGCTGAGTGCGAGCAGTCGATCGGCGTGCACCACGGCGTGGGTGTTGGCGTTGTCGGCCGGCGGGCGGCCGAGGTTGGCGCGCAGCCCGGCGGCCTGGCTGTACAGACCGCGCACGCTCGCGCCCCGGTTGCGTTCCTCGGCAAGGAATTTCGGTGTTCGCACGTATCGGGACCGGAACCGGACGGCGCCGGCGTCGATGACGAACTTGGTCACCAGGCCATCACCGTCGAAGGGGTGTTCGGCGCGGAAGCCCCCGGCCTCGAACCGCGCCGGGCCATTGCGATACAGGGTGCCGCGCAGCTCGGGCGGAATCGCGCCGGACACCTCGAGTTCGACTTCCTTGGGGCATTCCAGCGCGGGTTCGAACGCACGCGTGAGCGTATTGCGAGTCTCGGCTACCGGGGACATGAGCCTTCCTCTCCCTCTGGTTCGGCTCTACCCGGCCGTCATTTCCTCAACATGGCCGACAAGAGACGTTGAGATGATTTCCGCTTCAGTCTCTCAGCGTTCAGTGTTCGAGTCAACGCGTATGTTGATGTGAATTCCTCCCCTGGATGACCCGGCAGCGCAGGTGTCGATCAGCCTGTCGGGGCACCAATTGTGCAGTTCCGCACAACATTTCGTCCCCCTCCCCCATCGCAACGGTCGATTCCGCCGCCACCGTCGATCACGTCGTCACCCGGACCGCCGTCGATGCTGTCATTCCCGCGACCACCCGATATGCGGTCATTGCCGCCTCCCAGGGTGTAGCCGAACAGCCCCGGCAGATACCCGGTGAGCACCGAGACCGGGATCGGCATCCGCTGCACCCCGGGCATGCCGAGCAGTCCGAGCACCAAGCCGTCGATCGTGACATCGAGCGCGGCGACGATATTGTCGCCCTTGACCGGAGCCCCGAGACCGTTCGGCCCGTCGCCCAGCACGATGACATCGTCACCGCCCGGGCCGCTGACGGTGGGCCCGAGCGCTGATTGATTGTCACCGGCCACGAATCCGGATCCGCCGGGCGGACCGGTCAGAAAGTCGTTGCCGCCCAACCCATTCGCGCCGTATAAGCTGGTGTTGTCGCCGTTCATCGAGAACACCGAACCGGAGGAATCGGTGATGGTGTCGTTCCCGCCCGGTCCGCTCGCGATGCCGGTGATGGCGCCGTTGTCGCCGACGAAGATCTCCAGATCGCCTGCGGCGTCGGTCAATTCGTCATCGCCGCCCGCACCGGAGGCATTGCCGCGGAACGAGGCGTTGTCTCCGTGCAGGATGTCCAGGTTGCCGGGGCCGCCGTCGAGAAGGTCGTTGCCACCGTGACCCGAGACATCGCCGACGATGATCGCATTGTCCCCGGCGATAATGTCCAGATCGCCCGGACCGCCCAGCACCGTGTCATTCCCGCCGTCGGCGTCGATATTTCCCACCAGCGCGAATTGATCGCCGATAACCGCGTCGGTACCCGCCTCGCCGTCGACGAGATCATCGCCCAGGCCGCCGATGACGAAGTCATTGCCACCCCCGCCGCAGATGATGTCATTGCCCGCGCCGCCGTCGATCCAGTCGATGCCGTCGGACCCGACGATCACATCGTCACCCGGGGTGCCCCGGATGTACCCGGCCCCGACGATGGTGGCCGGGTGACCGTGGCAGCTCGGCGGCTGCGCCGCGGCCGGTCCGGTCGAAAACACTGTCCCCACAATCGATATGGCGAGCGCGACCAGCACTGCGCCACCTCGCGCGCGCCTCATCCGATGTCCAGCAGGTTCGGTTGCCCCGCCAGATACCGTGCCCGGTCGACCGCTTTGAAGGGTTCGAGTTCGGGTGGCCGGTAGCCGTCGAACAGCGCCGCGTGCGGTTCGCGTGAGCCCGCCGCGTCCAGCAGTGCGTTGATCGCGTGCCGAGCGGCTTCATTGGCGGCCTCCATCGAGGTGAAGTCGATATTCTTCGGTGTCTGAACGTAATCCGCGGCCAGGAAGAGATTGGGAATCGCGGTCCGCGCGCTCGGGCGCAAGTCCCACGAGCCGACGGTATTGAGGAAATAGCGTTCATCGTTGTAGGGCTCATCGGTGCCCAGATCCTGTGCCGCCGGATCGATGAAGTACGACTCGATCATGTCATCGGTCAGAATGTCCGTGCCGGAATCGTTGAGATGCATCTTCATCTGCGCCCACGCGTCATCGGCGATCTGCTGCGGGGCGCATCGGCTGGCCGGTTTGCCGTACAGCACACCGGGTTCCTCGACCCAATCGGAGATCACCACCGACAGGCAGTCCTGCTCGCGACCCGATCCCCAGGTCTGACCGAAGTTCTCCTTCCAGATCTGTCCCTGCGGCAGCGAGACCAGTTTCCACGGCGAGTCGATATGCGCGACATGACCGCGCAGCACCGCGGGCTTGCGGTTGAGATAGAACTGGATCCCGTTCGACCATGAGGTCTGCAATTGCGTCAGCTTCTCGAATTGCGGGTCACGCGAAGATAATTCGGAGTCTGTCAACAAGGGTGTGGCCCGTTCCAGCGGGACGGCCAGCACGAACCAGTCCGCGCGCACCGATTCGATCCCGCGGGGGCCGCGCACCCGCGCCCCGCCGATCCGATCACCGTCCAGATCCAAACCGACCACCTCTGCGGGCATGCGGAACTCGACCCCGATCGATTCGAGATACCGGATCCACGGGTCGATCCACGCCTCATTGGTCGGTGCGTTCATCACTCGGTTGAGCGGTCCGGAACTACCCGGGAGCTGGAGGTATCCGGAGAACAGGATCGATTCGATGCCCTGTCCGGCCGTACGAGCGCTGGCCACATGGGCTTTGAGCGCCTGGATGATCTGCGCGGAGCCGCCGAATACCCGCTGATAGTCGATCGATCGTGACGGCGCGCCGAGGTAGTTCCACCACGACACGTGCTCCCACTGCCCGTATCGCCGCTCATCGCAGCTGGTCAGATACACCAGAATGCGGTCCACCACGTAGGCGGCCTCCCACGGCGGGATGAAGACAGCGTGCGCGATAGTGCCGATCAGCATCTGGCGCAAACTGTCCAGATTGATCTGACCGGGCGTGTGCACGGGATCTTCCAGCACCCAATCGGGCAGCCGCCCGGCGCGGGCGAGGCTGACATCGGCGAGGGTTTCCAGATTCCCCAGTACGCCATTGGTATTGCCGGGGAACGGAATTCGGCCGAGGGTGTCGGGCAGATGGCGGTAGAAGCCGAAGTAGCCGCGGTGCCCGTGCTCGCCGGGCAGATCCCGGCGGCCATCGGTGCCGGTGCCCGGCACGTACATGCTTTTGGCCTTGCCGCCGAAGGCTTTTCGCTCGTACACGGTGACGGCGAAGCCGCGCTCGGCCAGTTCGTGCGCGGCACTGAGCCCGGCCACGCCGCCACCGAGCACCGCGACCCGGCCCGCATCGGCCGCCGCACGCGCGGTGAATCTGCGGGTTCCGGCCAGTGCCGTTCCCCCCGCGGCCGCCCCCGCGACCTTGAGCAGGGTACGACGAGAAAACGGTGAGACACCCTTTTCCGGGCGCGTCGAATCAACCATCCCATTCTCCAACTGCGTGATGATGGCACCTGCCATGCGCGAAAGGCCTGGCAGCGCTGCGGAATTGCTCGGTCGACCGGTACGAGCCACATCGCTCGCCGCGGCAGGATCTGCGCGGTCCAGCAGCAGGAAGTTACCTACAGTTCGTCATGTCGAGACCCCACCCAACGTGCATCAAATACTACCGATACCCGTGTTAAGTTAGTAATCATTCTTCTGCGGTTCAAGGTCAAGTGGCTGGGGTCACAACCGCCCGGCGCACCCCATAGCAGTCGCCTTGACAGCGCCAAAGAGTATGCGTGAGTGCCGGATTCAGCGGGCGCTGCCCAGCGCGGGATCGGTGTGGCTGCCGCGCTCGAAGCGTTCGTGTAGCGCGGTGTCGATCTCGGGGTAACTTCTGTTCTTGGTTTCGGGCACGAAACGGGTGACGAACATCAGGCCCAGCAGGCAGATGACACCGAAGATCAGGAAGGTCTGCCCCTGCCCGAGCGCACCGGCCAATGGCAGAAATGCCTGACTGACAACGAAATTCGAGAACCAGTTGACCGTGGTCGCGACGCTGGAGCCCTGGGCGCGCAACCGCGGTGGGAATATCTCACCCACGATCACCCAGAACACCGGACCCAGCCCGCCGGCGAAGCACGCGATGTAGAGCACCATGAAGACCAGCGACAGCGTCGAATTCAGCTGCACGATGAAGGTCAGCCCGAGCAGCGAGACGGTGATCAGCATCCCGAGCAGTGACGCGATCAGCAGTACACGACGGCCGAACCGGTCGACGGTGCTCATCGAGACCACGGTCATGATCAGATTGACCAGGCCGATGAACACCGAGTAGAAGATCGAATTCGAGGCGCTCAGCCCGGTCTTCTCGATGATCGTCGGCGCGAAATAGATGATGGTGTTGATGCCGCCGAACTGTTGAATCGCAGCCATCGTCACCCCGACGATCAACGCCGGGCGCACCCGAGGCGCGAGTAGTGCGCGCATCCCGACGGACTCGGAGTCGTCCGCCGCCCGCTGTTCGTGGAATCGCTCGATCAACCGATCCGCCAGCTCGGTCCCCGCGACCCCGGCTACCAGTCCATGCGCCTGCTCCTCACGCCCGCGCGCGAGCAGCCAAACGTAGGACTCGGGAACCACGAACAGCGCGCCGACGCATAGCACCGCCGCCGGAATGAGTCCGACCGCGAACATCGCGCGCCAGTTGCCGCTGCCGGAAAAGCCCAGGTCGACCAGGTAGGACACCACGATGCCGACGGTGATCAAGAGCTGATTCAGGCTCAGGATCCGGCCTCGGATCTCGGCGGGCGATATCTCCGAGAGATAGACCGGCACCGTCGCCGAGGCCGCACCGACCGCCAGCCCGAGTACGACGCGCGCGATCAGCAGCACCCAGTAGTCGTGCGCCGCCACCGCGAGCAGTGTGCCGCCGATGAACACCGCGCTCTCGACGGCCAGTGCGCCGCGGCGTCCGAGGCGATCCGCGATTCTGCCCGCGGACATCGCGCCGACCATCGCGCCGATCAGCAGGACGCTGACGATGCTGCCCTGCTGCGCCGAATTCAGGTCGAATTCCGCGCTGATATACAGCAGCGCACCGGAGACGACGCCGGTGTCGTAACCGAAAAGGAAGCCACCCACCGCGATGACCGTCGCCCACGCCACAACCTTGCGCTTACCGGCGGCCGGAATCTGCTCCAGAGGTCCGCGCACTCCCGCGTCCCGCGAGAATCCCTGCATAACGCCGCTCCCGTCACCTGGCTATCGCTGAAGGCTGGGTAGAACGCGGTACCGATCGTGTGCGTACCGACAAACTCTATCGGAATGCGCGTTCCGGGTAGCGCTGCGGCGGTGCCGGAGTCGTTCGAACTGAAGACAACATTTTTCACATCGATATCGGATGTTTATCGATACCCGCTTTCTGTCCCGCCCATTGAATTCGGGGCACGAAAGTCGCTGATATGAAACAACTTTCGTTGATAGCGTCCGGGCGTTGGTTCAGCTCACCGAACGAAACGAGATCCCTATGCTTCGTCTTCCCCGCATCCGCCGCGCGCTGGCCGCGATCGCGCTGGTCGTACCAGCTCTCACGGCGCTCACCGGCACCGCTGCCGCCGATGCCGATGCCGAGGCGACGACATGGACCGTCACCAATCCCAACGCGGACGGGGCATTCACGGCGACCTCGGGCAAGCTCACCGTCAAGAACAGTTCGGGGACGGTGCTGTTCACCTGTGCGAGCCTGACATCGAGGGGCAAGATGGCGGCGGGCACCCGGACGCGGACCGCGCTGGGCACCATCGACACCACGACGGCTACCCCGTGTAGCGCCCCGGATGGCACGGTGTGGAATGCCACCGGCGTCATGATGGGCGAATCCAGGTTGGTCGGCAACAGCTACAACGCCGCGACCGGCACCACCTCGATCACCAACGGCCCCGACGGCGTACCGATCAACGTCGCCTTCGCCAGCAAGGACACCGTGAACAGGTGCGCTTTCTATACCTATGCGACCGCGATGACCTACACCAACGCCACCTCCGCATTGAAGGCCACCACAGCGAAGGTCAAGATCTCTGCCGCGAACGGTGTCCCGAATTGCGTCGGACTGCTCACCCAGGATGAGACGATCACCTACGCCCTCGAATACAAGGTGACCCCGGCAATCAAGATCACCGCATCCTGATCGGAACCTCCAGGCGGACTCGGGAATCGCGCGCCGAACCGTGAACCGCGATGAATCCTGCTGTCCGGTAGGGAGTCCGGGGTAAGATCTGTGGCCAGCGTGGCCATCGTAGGTTCGGGTCCACTCTCGAGCGGCTCGACGGTGGTTCGCCAGACCGAGGGATGCGCCGATGTCCGACCTGCGCGCTTACGCAGTCTTGACCGCAGTGCCCGCCCTGCTCGCGTTCGGAACGGGCACCGCGGCAGCGCAATCCGGCGATCTCCAGCCGCCCGCGGTGGATGGTCCGCAAATTCCTGCCGCAACAACTGATCCCGGTTCGTTGCGATTGGCAGCGCATACTATCCCGTTGCCGGACGGCATCGACCCGAGGCTTCGCGATCAGGTCCAGGACTATGTCGACGGTGCGCAACAGCAGATCGTCAACGCGTACAACGGAATCGGGCTGCCCCGGGTCCAGACCAATCGCTCCGACTCGACAATGGCGGGGCAGGTCATCGGCGCGATCATCGGCAAGATCGCGGTCTTCCCGCTCGAGATTGTGGGATGCGGGGTCGGCGCGACGGTTGGCGCGATCGCCGGTGGCGTCATCGGTGCGCTTCCGACCGTGGGTGCGGGGGCACCCGTCGGGGCCGCGGTCGGCGGCGTCGCCGGATGCCTGATCGGCGGTCTGGCGGTAGCCATTCCCGTGGATGTGGTCGGGCTCGCCGGAGGTGCCGCGCTCGGCGGGCTCGTGGGTAACGCATTGGGAGTGGACCCGGCCCCGGCGTCGCTTCCCATCGCGAATGTCACAGCGCCCCAGGCTGATCCGCTACCACCCGCTCCCGTAGCGGCAGCCGCGGCTGTTGCAACGATAGCCCCGGCCGCCGACACCGCGGTTACCTCGTTGCGGACCGCGATCGCGGCGCTGCCCCCACTCACTCCCGACGCTCTCGGTCCGCTCACCCAGCCCGCCAATGATCTGCTCGCGGCGGTACAGGCGGCATTCTAACCCTGACCCGCGACGGTATTCGGTTGCAGTCGTGGCGAGTTCGGGTCAGTCGCCTTTCAAGGCACTGAAAGCCGCGATCCAGTCGGCCTGGTCGGGACCGTCGTACACCTCGAAAGTCTTGCCCCGAGACTCGGTGTGCAGCAAGGCCGCGACCGCGACCCGGGCAACGGTCTCGCGGCTGACGCTGCCCTCGCCGTGATCACCCTGTTCCAGATGTACGCCGCTACCAGCCGAATTGGTGAGCCACCCGGGCCGCACGATCGCATACGGCGCACCACTGTCCCGCAACGCCTGTTCACCGGCCCCGCGAGCAGTGATGATGCCCGCAAGCTCCGGATGCTCGTTCGCCCGCGTGATATAGATCTGCGACACCAGCACAACGCCGATCCCCTGTGCCGCAGCAAGTTCCGCGATCCGTCCGACCCCCACATTCATGACCGCGTCGGCACCCGCATCATCCACCGGCGGCTCCACCGAGATCAT
Source organism: Nocardia sp. NPDC058058 (assembly GCF_042885355.1). Classification (NCBI taxonomy): domain Bacteria; kingdom Bacillati; phylum Actinomycetota; class Actinomycetes; order Mycobacteriales; family Nocardiaceae; genus Nocardia; species Nocardia sp. NPDC058058. The sequence continues at coordinate 213,337 of NZ_JBHVSA010000003.1, forward strand.
GACCCCGTCGATCCCGCTCACGATGCCGGGATCAACCGTATTCGCCAGATCAACCACAACGCTCTGATCGTCCCGTGGACGCCGAGTACCGACAACCACTTCATGCCCGAGTTCACGAAGCAGATCAACCGCCCGCCGCCCGGTACGCCCCGTGCCCCCGATGACCAGATACCTCATGAATCTCCCAGTAGTGCTTCCGATCCGGCAGGAACCGGATCACCGCAGGCCAACCTACCGTCGATTCTCTTCAACGGCTGGATCATCCACGGGCACCGACCACGTCGGGTTGCGTAAGCGCTCGACGAGAATCGGTATGGCGCAACAGATCACCGTTCCACCGGCGACAAGGGTCACGTACAGCGCTGGGCTTCCGATCGGGAGTTGCTCGGGTGGCACGAATGCCGTGGTCAAGGCGAAAACCATGGCTGCGAAACCGGTTCCGGCGAAAAACCACATCCCTGATCTCCCTCCGGGGACCCGGAAGGGGCGCGGCAGATCGGGGCGGGTGTACCGCAGGTGGATGGCCGCCGCGTACATGAACAGGTAGATGATCATGTCGAGTCCCGCCGCCACGGCCACGATGAGGAATAGCGCCGTGCCGACATCGCCGAGCACGAAGTACGGTGTGCACAGCAAGGTCACGGCGACAGCTTGGGCGAGCAGGATGTTCGTTTGCACGCCACGGGAATTCACCCGGCGCAGCACCGGCGGAAGCATGCCGTCGCGCGCGGTGGCGAGCATGCCGCGGCTGGGACCGCTCGTCCATGCCAGCGCGCCCGCGATCGCACCGTAGGCGCACATCGCGCCCAGAATCAGGACCGGCCAGCCGATGCCGAACAGAGTCCCGAATCCCGCGTGCAATGCGTCGAATACCCCGGAATTCAGGTTGATTCGATCGGCGGGCACGATGCCCGCGACCGCGAGCGCGCCGAGGCTGAACAGCACGGCGGAAATCACCGCGGCGATCAGGATGACGATCGGATACTGCCGTCCGGGCTCGCGGAGTTCGGTGGCGTGCACCGCTTGGGATTCGATGCCGGTGAAGTTCTCGAGGATGTTCCCGAGGAAGGCCAGCCCCGACAAGCCGATCAGAGCGGGCAGCACGCGCGGCGCGTCATGCCCGTCGCGCTGCACGGTGACCGCCGGATCGGTGGTGTGCTCCCAGCCGATGGGATGACCGGCAACCAGCCACCACCCGAACAACCCGATCAGCACCATTCCGGGCACCGCCGTGCCGATCAGGAACCCAGCCTGGGTCACCCTGGCCGCGAACCGATTTCCCATCAGCGCGATCGCGGTACACAACCAGATCCCCACCACGGCGAACACGCCCACGAACACATGGTCGCGGGCCAGATCAGGCCGATCGAGGGCGAACGCCACCCCGGCGGCGGCAAAACTCAACCCGGTAGGCAGAAAGACCATCGCCTGTATCCAGGACAGGAACATCACCGCGAACCCGGCACGCTTGCCGAAGGCACCCCCGATCCACGAATAGAGGCCCCCGCTCTCACCGCTGTACGCGCTCCCGAGTTCGGCCGACACCAGACCGGCCGGAATCAGATAGAGCAGGACCGCGAATCCGATGTAGAAGAACATGGTCAGCTCTTGCTCGGCCATCGCCGGCAACCCGCTCAGGCTCGTCACGATGGCAGCGGCCGTGGTGCAGCCCAATGCCGCGGTGCTCAGGTATTTCCCGGCGCTCGATGTGTGGCCGCCAGCCGCCGAACCGCTGGTCACAGCACCTCCGATCGCGAATCGGCCGGTCGTCCCGGGACACCGGAATTGGCATGGCGCAGGTATTGTCGGCCACCGATCACCAGCGATGACGATCGCCACGCCGTGCAGTTCGGCGACCATATCGTCGTTCAACCGCGCTGAATGTCTACTGGCACACTGTGCGTGTGGGGAGCACTTTCACGATTCGACAGGCAGCAACCGACGACTACGACGCCATTATCGCCGTGGTCGATCTCTGGTGGGGGCGGCCGGTTGCGGCATCGCTGCCGAGGCTGTTCCTCGAACACTTCGCGCGTACCAGCCTGATCGCCGAGCAGGATGGTGAGCTCGCGGGCTTCCTGATCGGGTTTCCGTCTCCGGACAATCCAATTGAGGCCTACATCCACTTCGCGGGAATTCACCCTGACCATCGCGGCACCGGTCTGGCCCGGCAGCTCTATGACCGCTTCGTCACCACGGCGAAAGCCGCAGGGCGACAGTCGATTCGAGCCATCACTTCACCGAACAATGACGCCTCCATCGCATTTCACAAGGCGATGGGCTTCGACGTGGCCGGCCCGATCATGAACTACAACGGTCCCGGGAAGCACATGATGACCTTCACGCTCCACCTACCGGGCTAGCTGCGGCCAACAGTTCTCGCATCCTTGTAGTAAACCGATTGGTGTACTAGATTTCGCTTCAGCCGTGGCACGGTCGCTGCGGAGTGAGGAGGCATGTGTGCGCCGGATTCTGTGCACGATCCAGCAGGGCAGTCTGACGTCCTCGCAGTTCCGAGCCGCGGAGCGGGCGCTCGGCGAGGCGTATCGGCAGTCGCTGGGAAGCACCGACCGCACCGTGGTGGTGTGGTGTGAGATCCCGAAAGGGCAGTCCTACACCGAGAATCGTCCGTCGACCATGTCGTGGGTACTGGCCGAAACCGATGACGGTCTCGACGCCACGCGCCGCGAAAACGCCATGCGTGCGATGAGTCGATCCTGGAACGCCATCACCGGCGCGGGCCCCAACGACCTCATGCTCGCCCTGGTCGACAGCGCGCTCTTCAGCCGCTACCTCGAACTCAACCGCGCCCGAATCCGCCCGACCGCCCGGCCCATGTTCCTGCTCCGCACCCTCACCCACCTCGTAACATCCCGGCTCACCCGGGGCCACCTGGTAATCGCCGCGAACCAGCACGGGAGCTGACATGCCGCTCTACAACGTCGCCTGCCGAGCCCTCCCCGACACCATCGCCCACCAGTCCATCGTCGATGCAATCACCAACACCCATTGCGAAATCACCGCCGCCCCACCCGAATTCGTCAGCGTAGTCTTCCTACACGGACACCCGATACGCACCGACATCGAACTATCGGTGATCGCAGGCGTCCGAGGCGGCGGAAACCGCAACGCGGACCTATTCACCCGCCTCGAACGCACCCTGCAAACCACCATCGCCGCAGCCGCCCACCTCGAACCGCCAGCCGTCGAAATCGCCCTGATCGAATTCGCCGCCAGTTGGATCATGGAAGGCGGGGTCGTTCTGCCCGAACCCGGCGAGGAAGAGAACTGGCAGCGACACTGAATCAGTTCAGGTAGTCCTCTTCCAGCCGCTCCACCACCCACGCCCAATACGCCGACTTCGCCCATTCGTGGCCACGGATCGCGGCGATCAGCTCGCGCGCGGTTTCGTCGGAGTTCGGAACCTCCAGTCGCGCTGCGAGACTTGCGATCAGTGCGACCGCGCCCGCCGCCTCCCGTACCGATGTGAAGGCGATGCCCTGGTCACCCTCGCCGTGATCCCATCCGTCCGGCGCGTAGACCTGTACGACGCCGGTCTCGCCGTCGAGCATCAGGGTCCATTCGCCGTAGAACGTGCCGAGGCCGTAGGCGTACTTCGCGGGGGGAGAATCATCATCGGGATAGCGGCGGCCGAACAGCTCATCCGGGTCGGCCTCCCACATGCCTTTCTCCGGCAGGTTCGCCGAGTCGAACCATTCGCCGTCCACGGCCACCGCCGGAAAGCCCACCTCGGAGAAGAAAGCACGGGACTCGGCGTGCTCCAGCCGCTCAGGCAACTCGGCCGGACGCCACAGCGCGTCACCGCCGACCTGCACGGCCAGCCACTCGGGCGTGGGCTCGGCCGCCTTGTTGATCTCGATCGCCATGGGGCCATTTAACATCGGGTCCACTCCGGGGCACCGCATGGGACAGGATGGGGTGATGACGTCGATTCCGGAAAGCCGTTCACTCCCAACTGGTCCCGTGCCGGTCAGCGACTACGACAGCATCGCCGAGGGGTATACCGCCGAGAACGAGACCAGCCTGCTGAACGCGTACTACGAGCGGCCCGCGATGCTGGAGTTGGCCGGGAATGTGCGGGGTCGGCGGATTCTCGATGCCGGTTGCGGGTCGGGTCCACTGTCCGCCAAGCTCCGTGATCGCGGCGCGATCGTGAGCGGAATCGACGCGAGCGCCGCGATGGTGGAGCTGGCCCGACAACGGCTCGGCTCCGACGCGGATCTGTGGATCGCGAATCTCGCTGAGCCACTGCCGTTTCCGGATGCTGCGTTCGACGATGTGGTCGCGTCCCTGGTGCTGCACTACTTGCGCGACTGGGGACCAGCACTGGCGGAACTGCGCCGCGTACTGACCCCCGGCGGGCGACTCATCATCTCGGTCGAGCATCCATTCGCGATCTTCATCGGGCAACGCGAGGCCGGGAACAAGACCAACTACTTCGACACCCGCAGCCGAGTCGAAGAATGGACCATGGGCGGCCAGACCGCCCAGCTGACCTTCTGGGACCGACCACTGCACGAGATGACGGCCGCCTTCATCGCAGCGGGCTTCCGCATCGACACGATCAGCGAACCCCCGGCCGTACCCGCAGCCCGCGACCTGTTCCCCGAAGTATTCGGCGAGGCCACCGGCACAAGCTTCCTGGCCTTCCTATTCTTCGTCCTACAGTCCGACTGAGCCCCACCAGTGGATTCCGCGGTCGTCGACCCGGAGGCTGTTCCGCACCGATCCCAGCTCGCCGAGGTCAACCCTGAGCGGTAATTGCTTTGCCTGGCGAAAGTCTCGCTGGTTAAGGTGAGGCCGTGACCATTTCTCGCGGGAAGGGCGCCGCACGCCCGAGCCGGTAATGCCATCGAAAGATGCTGGGCGCCACGGCGAGTCGCGAATCGACTATTCATCCAGGCGTGGGGGTTGCCGCTATATGTCCGGTCCGTTGTCAATTCGCCGTGTCCCGGGTGACCGCCCATTCGCCGAGATCGGCAGGCCGTCGGCTGTCGTTGTCAATGCTCGCCATGGCCTGGTTGCGATAGGCGGCGACATGGGTTACCTGCAATGGTCCGGTTGCGGCACTGCCGACAGCAGGTTTCGGCAGTATCGGGTGGGAATCTATGGCGCGTACGACCTTCGATGCCGGTGGGTCGCGCAGTCCAGGTGGCCGGTGCATTCGATCGCCTTTCATCCGACATTGCCGCTTGTGGCCGTTGGCACCGGTGCGTACGACGGCGGATACTCCTACGACGGTGAGTTGCTGATTTTCGAACTGTGGTCGGGCCGGTCGACTTCGGTATTGCGTTGGCCGCGTGAGATATTGCGGGTCGAATGGGCCGGCGAGCGGGCCGTGCGGCTGCTGTTGGCTCCGAACAGCGACTTTCCCGATGGTGAATACGACGAGAAGGCTTACAGGACTGCCTTTTCCGCGGTCGTGGAAAGGCCGGACTGGACCGCTGTCGCCGCGGACTCGGTGGACAATGACGAACTCGGCGGAGTTCGAATCGACTTTTCCCGTCCCGCAACGGAATTGCTAACCGACCAGGCCGCGTCGGCGCTCGCGGGATTGACCGGCCGGCGGTTCGAGTCGCACCTGCACGTGTGGGATGTCCAGCTGCTGCCGGACGGTCGTGTACTGGCCTGCGCGGATGGCGTGCTGGCCGAATCATGGCTCCCCGATGGGCAATTGGAGTGGCGCATCCCGGACGAGGAGGGCGGTCGGCAAATCGCGGTCCGGGACGGACAGCTCGACGCGTGGGTCAATGCGGAGCGGAGGGTGCGCTGGATACATGACGAACGGGGAGCCGCAGAGCCGATCCTGGTCCGGATATCCCTCGCGGACGGCAAGCAGCTCGACACGCTGCCCCTCGAATCCTCCGTGGTCTTCACCACCCGAGAGGATGGCTGGCTCGCGCTGCGTCCGACAGAGCATGAGCGCAAAGCGGACTGGGTAGCGCTGATCGAACCTTCGGCGCACTCCCCCGAAATTCGTTTTCCACTAGGCAGTTTCGACCTCTTCAACCATCCTTTCCCGATCCGTCGCAGCAGTCGGCTCCTATTTCTCCAGGGCAACGACAACGCTGCGCCATGGCAGGACAAACGCGTGGTCAGCATCGACCCGACGGACTGCGATGACGAGCGTTCCGTGCGGGAGCTATTCCCCCTCGAATGGGATAGCGAGCGCGCCGGACACCTTTTCGGTGGTCCGGGTATCGAGATCGATAGCCCGGGGAATAAGGACCTCGTGCACGCCGGAGCCGTCCACAACGGGGCAGGGCTGCTGCCGGGGAACGCCTTCGTCGTTCGGCGGAACGGCGCGGACGGGGCCGCGCGCTGGGTCTTCACGGCGGATTTCCCGGTCACCGCCCTGGACGGCGACGAGAATACGATTTACGCCGCCTTCAATTCCGGTGAGCTGGTGGCCATTCGAACCTCGGATGGAACGGTGCGCTGGCGGCAACACCTCGAGGTCGACCGCCAGGGCGTGGTTCCCCTGTCGCTCACCCTCGCCGCACCGGGACGACTACTGATCGGAACCGTGGACGGGCGCATCCTCGATTGCGCGGTCGAATAGAACTACGAGGCCGACTGACCAAACGGCGAACTCGCATGTCGACGAGGTTCAGCGGTGGCAGCGCCGGGGGCCAGCGGTTATGGTCGCGCCGTGTCATCGACGATGAGGAACCACACGTGACCAACAGTGCGTCCCCCGGTTCGTCGACGGGGCAGCTCGCTCGTAGCCTCGGCACGGGCGATGCCGTGGTGGTCGGGCTCGGCGCGATGATCGGGGCGGGGATATTCGCCTCGCTCGGTCCTGCCGCGCACGCGGCCGGGTCAGGTCTGCTGGTGGGGCTGGTCGTGGCGGGTGTGGTCGCGTACTGCAATGCGACGTCCTCCGCGCGGCTGGCGGCGCGGTATCCGGCCTCGGGTGGCACCTACGTCTACGGTCGTGAGCGGCTCGGCGAGTTCTGGGGTTATCTGGCGGGCTGGAGTTTCGTTGTCGGCAAGAGTGCGTCGTGCGCGGCGATGGCGTTGACGGTCGGCGTGTATCTCTGGCCGGGGCACGCGCATGCGGTTGCGGTGGCGGCGGTGGCGGGTCTGACCGCGATGAACTACGGCGGAATTCAGAAGTCCGCGTGGGTGACCCGGGTGATTGTCGGGGTAGTGCTCGCGGTGCTGGCGGCGGTGGTCACCGCCGCGTTCACCAGCGGTCATACCGATACCGCGCGCCTCGGGATCGACGGCGACACCACGGTCACCGGCGTCATGCAGGCAGCGGGACTGCTGTTCTTCGCGTTCGCCGGATACGCGCGCATCGCGACGCTCGGTGAGGAAGTCCGCGATCCCGCGCGCACCATTCCGCGGGCCATCCCGATCGCGTTGGGGATCACACTGCTGGTCTATGCGACTGTGGCCATCGCGGCCCTGCTTGTTCTTGGACCACAACGACTCTCGATCGCGGCGGCTCCACTATCCGAGCTGGTGCGGGCATCCGGTCACCAATGGCTGGTGCCGGTTGTACGAGTAGGCGCGGCGGTCGCGGCGCTGGGCTCGCTGCTGGCGTTGATCCTGGGCGTTTCTCGCACTACATTCGCGATGGCGCGAGATCACCATCTGCCCGCGGCACTCGCCGCGGTGCATCCGCGATTCCGGGTCCCCCATCGCGCTGAGCTCGCCGTCGGCGTGGTGGTGGCAATCGCTTCCGCCACAACCGATCTGCGTGCCGCGATCGGTTTCTCATCCTTCGGTGTCTTGCTCTACTACGCCGTCGCCAACGTCGCTGCCTGGACCCTCACCGCGGCTGAGCGCCGCCCGCCACGGGCGATCCCGATCATTGGGCTCATCGGTTGTCTCACACTGGCTTTCACACTCCCGAGGGGATCCGTGCTGACCGGTGCGCTGGTGATCGGTATCGGTGCGGCGATCTACGCATTACGTGGATTTAGAGCTCGAGTCCGCGACAAGTCGTCGCCGTAGCACTGCCAGCTGTTGCGCGAGGTCGGCACGGTCGGCGACGACACCGGAATAGGCATCGACGAATTCGATGTACAGCCCGATCAATTCGTCGCTGAGCAGCGCTTCGGCGGTCGCGTCGAGTCCGCCGTACCGCCATTGTCCGGCCGCTCGAACCAGCCGGTGATGCCGCCCTCGATACCAGTCGATCGCGTCCTCATTGCGTCCGATTCTCGAGGTGTCGAGAGTGTAGAGAAATCGCACCGGGAACAAGACCCTCTTGGTGACCACGCGCACGCCCTCGGTGATCAGTCGCGCCGGGTCGTGCAGCTCCGCGCAGTACGTGCGATCGATCTTGGCGAGTGCGAATTCCACTGAGTTAGTAAGCAATTCATCGCGACCGGGCACGACGGCAGGCCCTCGATAGTCGCTTCCATGCAGCAGCCGTCCCGATTGCAACAGATCAAGCCGGTCAATCGCGGGAAGCCGATGCCCCGGAGCCGCACCCCGCCGCACTCCCGACCAATCCGACCAGAAGATCGACAACCGTTGCGCCAGTAGATCATCGACCTCAGCCTCAACACCATCCACGACCCGCGCGACCCCCTCCCACAGGTCAACCGCCGTCGCGTCGTTCAACACGATCGCCAGATCGACATCGCTGACCAGCGGAGCGAACCCACCGTGCGCGAGACTCCCGATGGCGTAGCACGCAGCCAAATTCGCCCCGAACTCCCTGCGCGCGTGCGCCACCGCCGCCACCAGAACCCGCTCACCGTCCCGCGTACCAGTCCCGTCCACCGCACCATTGTGTCCCGCCCGGGAAGTACAGTGCCAAGGTGGCAGTCACCGTGGAAACCCTGACCGTGGTCGATGACGAGATCGTCGAGGCGTTCGACCGCCTCCTCCCTCAACTCTCGACAACCGCACCCCACCTCGATCGAACAGCCCTCACCCGCCTGGCCGCCGCAGAATCAACCACCGTCCTGATCGCCCGCTCCAACGGAAAGATCGTCGGCACACTGACTCTGGTGATGTTTCCACTCCCCTCGGGCCTCCGAGCACGAGTCGAAGACGTCGTAGTAGACGACTCCGCACGCAGCCAGGGCGTAGGCGGAATTCTCATCGAGGAAGCGAAATCCCGAGCCGCTGCCGCCGGCGCCCGCACCCTGGACCTCACTTCCCGTCCCTCCCGAACCTCCGCCAACCGCCTCTACGAATGCCTCGGCTTCCACCCCCGAGACTCCCGCGTCTACCGCTTCACTCCGGCTACTTGAGCCCACACGTTGGTACGACACCTCGTACCTGCGGATTGTGGTAGGCAGGTGATGGAGCTCCAGAGCGAGGCTCGGAGCGATGAGCTTCCTGGGGGCAGGATGACCGCGATAGCCAAGTTCGGGGCGATCTCGCTTGATAGCAGGGATCCGCATGCGCTGGGGCAGTTTTATAAAGCGTTGTTGGACTTCGAGATTCGGTATGAGACCGAGGAGATTGTGGTGTTGCGCGGGGGTGGGGTGATGTTGACGATCGAGCGGGTGGTCGATCATGTTGCGCCGGATTGGCCGGGGAATGGGGTGCCCAAGCAGATGCATTTGGATTTGTTTGTGGCGGAGTTGGATAGTGGGGAGGCGGCGGCGATTGCGATTGGGGCGGTGAAGCCGGAGTTTCAGCCTGCGCCGGATCGGTGGCGGGTGCTGTTGGATCCGTCGGGGCACCCGTTCTGTTTGACGGTGCCGCCCGCCGTTTGAGTTGTGCCGCTAGTCGATTCGCGTCGTCGGGAGCGGTAGCGCCTCGCGCGGGACTATGCGGCGGGTGTGGGCATAGACGGCGGCGTGGACTCGGTCGCGGACGCCGAGTTTGGCCAGGACGTTGGAGACGTGGGTTTTGACTGTTTGCTCGCCGACGCCGAGGATGCGGGCGATTTCGGGGTTGGTGTACGCGTTGGCTATCAGGAGTAGGACCTGATGTTCACGGGCGGTGAGGGATTCGAGTTCGGGGGCGGCGGGGAACGGGTCGATGCCGGTGGCGAGGCGGGCCATGAGGCGGCGGGTCAGGCTGGGGTCGATGAGGGCGGTGCCGTGGGCGGCGGTGCGGATGGCGGAGAGTAGGCCCGCCGCGGGCAGGGTTTTGCTGAGGAATCCGGCCGCACCGAGACTCATTGCGCGGTAGAGGTTTTCATCGGATTCGTGGTTCGTGAGCGTCAGGATACGGGTGGGGCTCTCCGGCGCGCTCGCGGCGGACTCGAGGCCGGGCATATCCAGGCTGAGCAGGGCGACATCAGGTTGCAGACGCTGGATTTCGCGTAGGGCGGCAGCGCCGTCACCGACCTCGGCGACGCATTCGATATCGGGCTGGGAACTGATCACCGAGCGCAGCCCGGACCGGAACACCAGGTGGCCGTCGGCGATCAGCACCGAAATGGTCGACAGCGCCGCGGCATCGGGGGCCGCGGGGGTGTGCTCGGCCTGGCTGGCGACCTCGACGGGAGCGGGGAGCGGCGCATTGCCGACCGTTCCGCTGACCGTGAGGGTGGCCGCGGTGACCGCGACCGCGAGTGATGACGCGGCCCGCAGCAGTGGACGTCCCGACGTATTCGTGGCCATACCTTTCGACTCTAAGGTCAGCGCAGGAAACCTTCATAGTTCCGGTTCAGCAGCTGACTCTCGATCTGTTTGACCGTATCAAGGCCGACGCTCACCACGATCAGCACCGACGTGCCGCCGAGCGCCAGGGTTTGGGTGGTGTCGGTGGCGCCGAAATGCAGCAGCAGGTTCGGCAGCACCGCGACCACGCCCAGGTAGAGCGATCCGGGCAGCGTAATGCGGCTCAGGACGTAGCTGAGGTAGTCCGAGGTCGGCTTCCCCGGGCGATACCCCGGGATGAACCCGGCGAACTTCTTCATCTCGTCCGCGCGCTCCTCCGGATTGAAGGTGATCGCGACATAGAAGTACGTGAAGAACACGATCATCGCGAAGTAGACCCCGACATACACCGGGCTACTCGGATTCACCAGATACTTCTTGATCAGCACCTGCCACGTGGCCGGGTCACCCGAATCACTTTGAGTCAACTGCGCCAACAGATTCGGCAGATACAGCAGCGATGATGCGAAGATCACCGGAATGACCCCGGCCTGATTCACCTTCAACGGCAGATACGTCGACGACCCGCCATACATCTTGCGCCCCACCACGCGTTTGGCGTACTGCACCGGAATCCGTCGCTGCCCTTGCTCGACGAACACCACCCCGACGATGGTCAGCAATGCCGCACCGCAGATTCCCGCGAAGACCAGCGCCCCTTGACTGTCCAGAATCGCCATCCCCTGCGTCGGAATCCGAGACGCGATCCCCGCGAAGATCAACAGCGACATCCCGTTTCCCACACCCCGCTCGGTGATCAGCTCACCGAACCACATGGTCAGCGCCGCCCCGGCGGTCATGACGAGCACAACGATGATCATCGAGAACAGCGAACTATCCGCCAGCACCGACTTGTCACACCCCGGCAGCAGCCGCCCGTGCCCGGCCAGCGCCACCAGGGTCGAGGCCTGCAACACCGCCAGCGCGACGGACAAATACCGGGTGTACTGCGTAATCGTGTTCTGCCCGGTCTGCCCCTCCTTGCGCAGCTCCTCGAACCGCGGAATCACCACCGCCAGCAACTGAGTGATGATGCTCGCGGTGATATACGGCATGATCCCGATCGCGAACACCGTCAGCTGCAACAGCGCCCCACCGGAGAACAAACTGATCAGCTGATAGATCCCACCCGACTGCCCACCCGACGCATTGTCGACACAGTCCCGCACGCCCTGGTAATCCACCCCGGGCGACGGCAACGTGGCCCCGAGCCGATACAGCGCGAGCAATCCGAGCGTGAGCAGAATCTTCCGCCGCAGATCCGGAGTCCGCAAAGCCGGTGCGAGGGCGGAAAGCAAGAGTCCTCCTGTGAACGTTGCTGTTGCACAGGCGAATCCCGCTATGAGTGATCAGCGACGAGCCTGCCGGGACCCCCGACGCTACGGATCACCCACCCGACTCCACGTCGCCCGAGAGGCGGACATATGCCTCCCTCGATCGGGGGAGGCATACGTCGCGTCAGACCGGCTTTCGCGCGGCGATGAACAGGTCGGGTTCCGGCGTGGCGTCCGGGTGATCGGGCTGGAATTCGACGACTCGCTGGCGCAGCACCTCGAGGCCTGCGTCGGTGAGGCGGCGATGGAACTCCTCGGGTGGATAGCTGCTCACGGTGACCGGCTTTCCCATGAATTCGATATCGATGCCCTCGATGTCGGCAGGTACGGTCGCGAGTACGAAGATGCCGCCGGGGACCAGCCATCGAGCGAATTCGACCAGGGCGGCGTCGATTTCGGCCCTGGTCAACTGCAGCAGCGGGAAGAACGCCGTTACCGCATCCCAGCTGCCCTCCGGGTAGGACAGTGTGCGCAGGTCCGCGATCTCGAAACGTGCGCCGGGGACCTGTGCGCGGGCTATCTCGATCATGCCGGGCGATACGTCGCATCCGGTGACCTCGTGCCCTGCGGCCACCAGCACCTCGGCGGTCGGGCGACCGGTACCGCAGCCGACGTCGAGCACCCGCGCTCCGTCGGAGAGCTGGGTCAGCAGCCATTCGAGTTCCTCGCGATGCGCCGAATGCCCGGCGAAGGCCTTTTCGTAGTCTCTGCCCAAGCTGTCGAATACCTCAGCGGCCGAAAGTCCCATGTCGCCCAACGTAATCGAGTGGGCGTGCGGAGGCAGCGGTGATCGGTGATTCGGGCGATTTCGGATGGTGGCTCGAAATTCGGTGGTCGGGGGTTCGGTGGCTCGGACACACTGCCGGGCATGGCCATATCGGAGAAGCGTGCTTGGGTGCCCGGCCGTAGCCGGGCGACCACGCTCAGTCTGACCTCATGGGTCTTGTTCGCGAGCTCGGGTTCGCTCGCGGCGGCGGTGATGGCGGCGGGCTGGTCTCCGGCGGCGGTGACGTCGGTGCGTATCGTGCTGGCCGCGGGATTGCTGGTGCCCGTCGTTGCGGTGTTGCGGCCGCGGGCGCTGCGCTTCGCTCGGGCCGATCTCGGGTTCCTGCTGGGCTACGGACTATTGGGAGTCGCCGGAGTTCAGCTGTTGTTCTTCATCGCGGTCTCCCGCATTCCCGTTGGGGTGGCGATGATCCTGGTCAATATCGCCCCCGTATTGGTCGCGGTGTGGGTGCGAGTGGTGCGGGGCACCTTGCTGCCCGAATTAGCTTGGGCCGGAATATTATTGGCCATCGCGGGGCTCATGATGGTCGCGCAGCCGTGGCGGGTGACCGGCCTGGATCAGCTCGGCGTCGCCGCCGGGATCGGTGCGGCGATCTGCTCGGCCGGATATTTCCTGATCGGCGAACACGTTGCGGGCAAACATGATTCATTCGGAGTGACCGCCGCGGGATTGGCTATCGGCGCAGTTCTGGTGGCGCTGATCGCCCCGCCATGGTCACTTCCATTTCGACAGCTCGACAACGTCGCGGCACTGGGAAATACGCATTTTCAAGTATGGCTCGTGCTGTTGATACTGGCCGTGGCGGGCACCGTGCTGCCATACGTGGCGGGACTATTGGCGCTACGAGAACTCCCCGCGGTCCTGGCGAGCGTGCTCGCCCTGGTCGAACCGCTGGTTGCGGCCGTACTGGCCTGGCTGCTGCTGGGCCAGGCGATCGGCCCAGCGCAATTGGCCGGTGCCGCAGTGCTTCTCACCGGCGCGGTACTGGTGCAAACGGCCCTGCCCGCGCCGGATCACAACTCCTAGTCGGACCGGTTGGCAGTACCCGCGGCGCGCGGTTGTTCGCGATTGATCAGGAGGGTGCGGCGGCGTTCGGCCATTGCCTCGGACGGTGATTCGTCGGTGGTCAATGCGGTGAACAGGGTAAGCGCATCCTCAATCGCTTCACGCGCACCGCGTACGGCGGCGGGCGTGATGGCGTGGTCGGCGTCGCCGATCAGGATGACCGGTGGCGCGGGTGGGCGGGCGTCGGCGAGAGGGACGCTGCGGGTATTCGAGACGTGAATCGTGGTGGTGGCGTCCAGGATTGCGCCGATCAATGCTGTCGCGGTGGGATCGGCGCCGAGGATCGTCTCGGCCCAGTCCGCCGCGGGATGAAAGCCGGTGTCGCTCTCGGCAATCGGTTCCCGGGTGAGGCGGGTGAACCAGAAGACCGTCTTGTCTGTGGCGAGATGCCCGAAGGAGCTCAGCGGCATGGGGCCCGGGCCGAACTGGCCATGGAAGTGCATGACGGTCGGATCGGTAGGCAGCGCGACGGGATGTGAGGTCTGGCCGTAGATGACGATCTGCCCGGCGTAAACCGGTGTGCGCGTGGGCTCGAGCAGCCTGCGAGCGAGCGAATCGATACCGTCGGCGGCGATGACCAACCCATCGCCGGGCAGCTCACCATCGGTACCGCGCAGCGCACCGGTGCCCAGGTCGATATCGGTGATGGTGTGCCCGTAGCGAATATCCGTGGCTGCGGCACTGGCGAATTCGGTGAGCACACGCATCAGTTCGGTGCGTTCGTAGAGCCGATGCCCGCGACTGGGCCCGGTATTGCGGCCCTCGGGCAGATAGTGGAACGCGAAGCCGCCGGGAATCGGGTGCGATGCGGCGTGCAGCGCCTCGAGCGACACACCGAGTTCGCTGAGCGACCCATGGGCGTCGCCGTCCAGAACCATGAACGCGCCGGTGGCAGGACCCGTCCGGCGTTCATACACGGTGACCGGATGTTGTTGCCGGGCAAGGGCTCCACCGAGAACAGTGCCTGCGATACCACCACCGAGAATGGTGACCATGACGAGTCTCCTTAACGCTGGATGAGTCGGGTATAGCTGCGAGCAAGGTCGACCAGGTGATCGGTACCCAGGCTATCCGCGGTGAGGATGGCGACCGGTGTCTTCGAATATCGCCGCAGTGACCTCAGTTCGATGAGCTGTCCGGCGGCGGGGTTTCGGGGTGGTGGGCTCCGATCGCGACGAAGAGTCGTTCGACGGTCTCGATGGACGCGTCGGTGATCTGGAAGTGGGTGCCGTCGGGGAGTTGGACGTTGAGTGATTTGATTCGGTAGCGGCCGACCCAGTCGCGCAGGATTTGGATGAGCATGGTGATCGCTCCACCGGCTCCCAGCGCACCGAGCAGCAGCTCGGTGGCCAGGGCCGGTTCCGTGGAGCCTCGCAGTAGGTAGGCGTCGTCGAAGGTTGCGGAGTTGCCCGATGAGGTTGCGCGAGTGCGGATATCGGTCCACAGCTCGTTGTCTGTCCCGTCATCCGCCCAGAAATGCACGCCCAGCGAATCCTCGCGGTGCACGAAGAATTCGACCTCGATCTCGGGTACCGCGGATTCCCGATGGGATCCGATGTCGGAGTTCGGCTCGCTCACCGCTACACCCTGTCAGTAGTCGCGCGGTTCCGCAGCCCATGTACCGGTCCGACATCGGGCAGACCATCGGTGTCGAGTCAGAGACCTGCCGGAACAGGCTCTGCCACAGCGGGTTCGGGTGTCCGGCTGCGATCGGACCGCAGGGTGAGCAGGGCGATGGGGATGCCGAATGCGACGATCGCCGCGGCGATGATGATCGCGAAGCGGTAGCCGTCCAGGAATGCGGGCAGGGGTGCCGCGCCGTCGTGGGCGGAGGCCGCGGCTCGGGTGGTCAGGATCGCGCCGACGATGGTGACGCCGAGCAGGGCGGAGATTTCGCGACTGGCGTTGATGACCGCGCCCGCCGCACCGGCCGAGGCCGCCGGCATCTGGCCCATGATGGCGGTGTTCAGAGGCGCCATCAGCAGGCCCGAGCCGACACCGAAGGCGACGAACGGTGCGATCAAGTCGACGAAGCGACCACCCTCCCCGACCGTCGAGATATCCAGCAGCGCGCCGACGATACCGGCAACGCCAAGTGCCACAGTGATATTCGTGCCGAGTCGGCGAGCGGCAAGGGGCGCGACGGGCGAGATCGCGACCATACTCAGCGCCATCGGGATGAATGCCGCGCCCGCCATGGTCGGAGACAGGGCCAGCACATTTTGCAGGTACATGGCGGTGAAGAAGTAGATGCCCATCACGCCGAAGCCCCACAGCATCATGGTGACCACGCCACCGCTGAAGACGCGCGAGCGGAACATCGACATATCCACCATCGGGTCGGCACTACGCGATTCGACGATGATGAACGCCGCCAGCGCGACCGCGCCGAGGGCGAAGCAACCCAGGATGACCGTCGAGGTCCAGCCCCGGCCCTGTCCTTCGATGAGCGCGTAGGTGATCGCGAAGAGTGCGACCGTCGAGGTCACCAGGCCGGGCAGGTCGAGACTCGGCCGCGCCTGATCGCGGGTCTCGTCCAGGGTCAGGGCGGTCAGCGCGAAGGTGGCGATGCCGAACGGGACATTGATCAGGAAGATCCAACCCCAATCCGTGTGCTGGCTGATCACCCCGCCGGTGAACGGCCCGAGCGCCAAAGCCAGTGCGCCGATGGCACTCCAGACCCCGACGGCTTTGGTGCGCTCGGACTCGTCGGGGAACAGCCCGGCGATGATCGCGAGCGTCGGTGGAATCGCCGCCGCCGCGCCCACGCCCTGTAGTACGCGCGCGCCGATCAGCACGGTTTCGTTGCCGGCCAGCCCGGCCAGCAGTGACGCGAAGGTGAAAACGGCCAGTCCGCTCAGGAACATTCGCCGCCGTCCGAACAGGTCGGCGAGTCGTCCGCCGACCAGCATGAGCCCGGCGAACACCAGGATGTAGCTGCTGACAACCCATTCCAGGGCCGAGATGGACAGGCCGAGATCCCGCTGGATCGACGGCAGCGCCACATTGACCACGTTGTTATCGAGAAAAGTCATGAAGGTCGCCAGCGAAACCCCGATCAGGGCCCACCAGCGACGCGGCAAGGTCAGCACAGTACTGCTCCTATACGTCGTTCTTATACGTTGTTCCTGTACTGCGTACATGTACGAGGCAATCAGACCTGTACGGTGTACATTTGTCAAGTGGCGAAAACGGAGAATCGACTGAGCCGGGAGTCGGTGGCAGAGGGCGCGCTGGCGCTGGCCGATGCCGAGGGCCTGGACGCGCTGACCATTCGGCGGTTGGCGCAGGAACTCAATGTCACGCCGATGGCGCTGTACTGGCACTTCAAGAACAAGGACGAGTTGCTCGACGGCGTACTCGGCCGACTGTGGGCGCGGGTGGACACCACCCGCGATCGCTCACTTCCGCCGCTGGGGCAATTCCGCGTCCTGACCGAATCACTACTCGGCGTGCTGCGCGAACATCGCGCAATGGCTCCGCTGCTGCAGATTCCACGCAGCGCTGAACCCTCCCCCGGGTTCCTCGATGCCGTCGAGACCGCACTCGACATCCTGGTCGAGTTCGGATTCGATGTGCCGACCGCCGCCTCGATCTGCACGAACGCGCTGCGAACCACGACCGCGCTGGTGCTCGGCGAGCCGGGAGCCGCCGCGCCGCAGCAGAGCGCCGACGAAGCGGCCGAAACCACCCGGCGCAAGCGTCTCGCGTTGGAAAGCCTTCCGCCGCAACGTTATCCGCACGTTGTGCAGGCGGCGCCGTTCCTGACCTTCTGCGCCGATCCGGAGGATCACTACACCTTCGGTGTCGACTTCTTCATCGGCGGTATCGCCGCCCTCCCACTCCCCCGGTAGGCGGGCGGCGAATCACCTTCTA
Organism: Nocardia sp. NPDC058058; assembly: GCF_042885355.1. Taxonomy (NCBI): domain Bacteria; kingdom Bacillati; phylum Actinomycetota; class Actinomycetes; order Mycobacteriales; family Nocardiaceae; genus Nocardia; species Nocardia sp. NPDC058058. The sequence continues at coordinate 231,003 of NZ_JBHVSA010000003.1, forward strand.
GGAGTGCAGGTGTACCGGCAGTGAGCCGTGCCCGTTGGAGATGAACGACGCGATCGAGCCGAGTTCGGCCGGATCCTTGGCCAGCCGCATCTCCGGGAACCGTTCGAACAGCGCCGACAGCGCGATTTCGGCCTCCAGACGGGCCAGCGGTGCACCCAGGCACAGATGGACACCGTAGCCGAAGGCCAAGTGCGCCTTGTTTTCTCGCGTCACATCGAAATCACCGGCGGTCTCGCCGTGTACCTTGGGATCGCGGCCCGCGGCGGCGTAGGAAGCCAGAATGGGTTCGCCCGCGGCGATCTGCACCGGCCCCGCGTCGGTGCCGACCTCGATACCCTCGACCGCGTAGCGCAATGGCAGGTGGGCGACCGGCGCTTCGAATCGCAGTGCCTCCTCGATGACATCGGACCAGGTCACCTCGCCGGCGTCGAGCTTGGCGCGCTGTTCGGGCTGGGTCAGCAGCAGGAAGATGGCCTGGTCGAGCAGGTTCACGGTGGTCTCGTGACCGGCACTGATGACCAGCAGCAGGGTGTCGACCAATTCCTGTTCGGTCAGCGCGGAGCCGTCATCCTCGTCGCGGTGCGAGATGAGCACACTGGTCATGTCATCGGCGGGATGCTCGGTGCGGTAGGCCACCAGCTCACGCAGAATCCGTTGCATCTCAACGAAATTGGCCAGCGCCTGCTCGGCGGTGAAGGTGGTGTCGAAGATGCCGTCGACACAGGTGCGCAAACCCGCGTGCAGCGAATCGGGAACCCCCATCAACTCCGAGATGACCCCGATCGGCAAAGGGTAGCAATAGGCTTCGCGCAGATCCACGGGTTGCCCGGCCGGGGTCAGGGCCAGCTTGTCGAGCAGATCCGAGGCCAGCGCCTGCACCTGCGGCCGCATCGCCTGGGTGCGGCGAGAACTGAACGCGGGCCGCACCAGCTTGCGCAGCCGGGTGTGGTCGCTGCCGTAGGCGGTGAACATATTGGCGACCGCGACCCAGGTGTAGAGCGGCCAATCCTGGCCCACCGCACCGGATTTGAAGGCGGGCCAGTGCTGCCGGGCATCCTTGGACACCCGGGGATCGCGTAACAGATCGTGCAGGATCTCCTGATCGCTGACCGACCAGGCGTGGATCCCACCGGGCAGCTCGACCTTGGTGACCTGGCCCAGTGCGCGAATCCGCGCCGACTCACCTTGAATATCTTTGCCGGTCGGGTCCAGCACCAGCGGCGTCGTGTGCTCCATCGTCATTTCCTCACTCGAGTGGATACGGCATATGCGGAGTAGGGGGGAATTCGACGGGCAGCGCGGTCAAAGCTCGGTTGAACGGGCCGGGCCGCCAGACGAGATCATCGATGGCGACGGCCAATCGGAGTTCGGGCAGTGCGTCGAGCAGGTAATCGATTGCGTCCATGGCGATTTGGTAACCGAGCTGCCGGGCGGGGCACTGATGGGGACCGCCGCCCCAGGCCAGATGTGATCGGTTGCCGAAGCGATCGTGTCGATCGAGCCGGATGGTGGGGTCGGCATTGCAGGCGGACATGCTGATCAGCACCGGCTGGTGCGCGGGCAGCCAGACACCGTCGATCAGCATCGGCTGCGGCGGGTAGCTGACGCAGTAGTTCGCCATCGGCGGATTGGTGAACAGCACCTCATCGAGGGCATCGCGGGTGGACAGGCTGCCACCGATGAGGTCACCGGCGAAGCGATCGTCGGTCATCAGCAACAGCAGGGTGTTCGAGATCAGATGGACCTGCGGCTCGCTTCCGGCGCCGTGCAGGGTGACCAGTTGATGAATGAGTTCCTCGGTGCTCAGGTCGGTGGACCTGAGCATTTCCGAGGTCACGTCGGCGCCGGGATGGGCGCGCTTGCGTGTGATGTGCTCGGCCAGCGCCGCCGCCATCATGGCGCTTCCGGCCTCGGCCTCGCCGCCGGAGTCGAACATCAGGGCCATACCCTTGGAGACCAGTTCCAGGGTGTCGTCGTCGAAGCCCAGGATGACGGCCAGCACCCGATAGACCAGCGGATAGATGTACTGGCCCAGCAGATCCGCCTGTCCGGTCCCGCCGGCGAATTCGGCGATCAACGGTCCGGACAGCCGCTCGATGACCGCGTGCATACCGTAGAGATCGACGGTATCGAGTGCGGAGACATTGGCCGTGCGGTAGCGCGTGTGCTCATATCCGCTGCTGCGCAAGGCATTCGGACGCCATTCCATCATGGGTCGCACCGGGCAGCCGGCGGGCACGGAGTCCTGCCAGATGCGCGGGTCGGCGGGAAAATGCTGCGGATCGTTGAGAATCCGCAGCGCGGTCGCGTAGCCGATGACGAGGGTCGCGGGCACGTCCGGCGCGAGCTCGATCGGCACCAGGGACCCGTGCGATCCGCGCCAGCGCTCATAGAGCTGATGCGGATTCGTGGCGAACTCGGCGGTGTACATGGGTTCCCGCAGGTTCGAGATGGTCACAACACTCCCTCTGAGAAGATGAGTTGACAGACGATCAAAGCACGGCGGCACAAGCGAAATTGACTCCGGGACGGCTGTTCGCTCATGGAAATGAGCTGAGCCGCAAAGCAATCGGACCTCCCCACGCCCTCCCGGTATCGGTGTTACCACCCCGTCGGCAAGCCGGTCCTCACATCGGTTGCCCCGGAGCAACTTTCACTGCGTCCGACCCTACGTTAGCCACTCGGATACTGTGTCGCAGCATATTCCCAGACGGCACACCCATCCGGCGCCCGGCATCCGCGGGCCGATATGCCGCGCTTGCTGCGGCGAAGCGAATCTCGTCCGTTTCGCAGGACGCCCAAACATGCGTCGGCCGGTTGGCTGGAACCCGCAGTTCCGCGCCGCCGAGCGGCGGAGGCCGGTATGAGGTGATGGAGGGTCATCATGGCGCCATCCGTTCCGCGCGGGGTATTGGCCCCGCTCGCGTTGGCGCAGTTCATCTGTAGCTTCGCGGGCTCGAACATGAACGTGATGATCAACGACATCAGCACCGACCTTGGGACCACGGTGCAGGGCGTGCAGGTGGTGATCACACTGTTTCTGCTGGTGATGGCCGCGTTGATGATTCCGGGCGGCAAGCTCGCGGACCGGTACGGACGCAAACGCTGCCTGCTGGCCGGACTACTCGTGTACGGGGTCGGCGCGCTGGCGAGTGCGCTCGCGCCCGGGCTGGGCGTGCTGATCCTGGGAAACTCGATACTGGAAGGCATCGGCACGGCGCTGTTGATTCCGCCCGTCTACATCCTGACGACGCTGCTGTTCACCGAATCCGTCGCGCGGGCGAAGGCATTCGGCATAGTGATGGCGATGGGCGGTGTCGGGGCGGCCGCCGGACCGCTCATCGGCGGGCTCATCACCACCACACTTAGCTGGCGTGCGGCCTTCCTGTTCCAGGCAATCGTCGTCGGGTTGATCGCGGTGCTGGGGCGGCGTATCGCGGATCCATTGCCGCCGGACCCGGAATCGTCCTTCGATGTCCTCGGCGCGCTGCTCTCGGCGTGCGGTCTGATCCTGGTGGTGGCGGGAATACAATTGGCCGACAACGATATTCGACTCACGATTGCATTGATCGGAGTCGGAGCGCTGGCGTTGGCGGGCTTCTTCGTCAACATTCGCGCCAAGGAGCGCCGCGACCGCGAACCGCTGATCGCGACGAGAATGTTCACCGATCGCACGGCCAACCTCGGCCTGATCACGCAGCTGCTGCAATGGCTGCTGCTCATCGGCACATCCTTCACGGTCGCGACCTATCTGCAGGTGATACGCGGATACAACGCCGTGCAGACCGGGGTGATATTCACCGCGGCCACCGCTGGATTGCTCGTATCCTCGCTTGCCGCAGCACGTTTCGCACGCAAACGCAGCCAGCGCACCCTGATTCGAGTCGGCTTCTTCGCCAGCGTCCTTGGCCTGGGCGCGCTCGCCGTCTCGGCCGGGCGCTCCCAGAATCCGTGGGCGCTCACACCTGGACTGCTGGTGCTGGGCCTCGGGATCGGGCTCATGCTCACCCCTTCGGTGACCGTCGTGCAATCCAGCTTCGGCGAGGATGACCAGGGCGAGATATCGGGCCTGTCCCGCAGCGCGTCCAATCTCGGCTCCGCACTGGGCACCGCTCTGGCGGGCACCATCCTGGTCGGCGCTCTCACCACCCACGCCTACGCCACCGCGACGCTCGCATTGGCGGGGATCGGTCTCGCGGGCTTTGTGGTGGCATCACTTCTCCCGTCACGCGCCGTCACCGACAATCACCCGACATAGCAAGACTCGCTATTACCTTACGGTCACACCGATGCAACGTGAGCAGGTGTAACTGCGCATATCACACAGACTTTCGTGAAGAATACTCAATAACATAACGGTTGCGCACCGGGTTGTTCTCTGCCAAGATCGACGCCAGTTGCGATGAGCGAACCGGCATGAGGGGCAGCGCCGCCCGGGGAAGCCGGTTCCATTCGATTGCTCGTCGGCAACCATCTGCCATCGTTTCGGGAGGGAACTGTGCCGCATACCGAAAGTGCGCCGGACACACTGCGACAATGCGATTCGCTCATCACCGCGGCCGCCGAGGACCTGGCGGCCGGACGCTATCGGGCCGTACTGGGCGAGCTGCTGCGCGCCGGGGTCGTGGAATCGATACTCGATCCCGCTGCGGGAGTGGGTAATCCAGCGCGCGAGTGCTGTATCGCGCTGGAGCGAATCGCCAGGCACTCGGTGGAATTGGCCGAGGCGGTCCAGGTACAGGCGTTGGCGGCCAATACGATTCGCCGTCACGGCTCCGATCGACTGTGGTCGGCGCTGGGGCCGGGATTGCGCACCGGGGAGATTCTCGCGGTCAACTGCATGAGCGAGCCGAACGCGGGATCCGATCTGTCCGCGCTCGAACTCACGGCGGTGCGCGATGGTGACCGATACCGCCTCACCGGGTACAAGAATTGGGCCGCACATGCGGCGGTCGCGAACGAGTTGATCGTGTACGCCCGAACCAGCGATGCCGGGATCGGCGGTATCACCGCGTTCCTGGTACCCGCGGATACGCCGGGAGTACGCGTGTCCGCACCGTTCGAGCAGCTGCGCGGGCTCGCGATTCCGGTGTCCGACATCGTCTTCGACGATGCCAGCGTGCCCGCCGAACGGATCCTGGGCCGCCGCGACCGCGGTGCACTGGTCTCCGACATCCTGGTCACGCAGGGCCGACTCGGGTTGGCGGCCTGCGCGATCGGGCTGGGCGATGCCGCGTACGAGCGGGCGCTGGACTTCGCCGGGTCGACCGTCAGATTCGGGCAGGTACTCATCGAACACCAAAGTGTCGGTTTCACTTTGGCCGATATGGCGACCGGTCTGACGGCGGCACGGCAACTGCTGTATCACGCGTGCGCGGGCTTCGACCGGGATCCGCTGACCTCGACCCTGGTGTGCGCGCAAGCGAAATTGTTCGCCACCGATACCGCGGCGCGCATCACCGCCGACGCGGTCGAACTACTGGGCGCGAGCGCGTACCTGCCCGGCGAGCCGGTCGAACACTCGATGCGGCAGGCCAAGCTGCTGCAAACCCTGCAGGGCACCAACAGAATTCAACGCCTGACCATCGCGAATCGGCTCCGGACCGATGCCGAGCGCTAGGAACGCCAATGCTGCTGTATGAGAGCTTGATCGCCGCGATGCTGCGGTATCCACACACCCGGGTCATCGGTTCGAGACAGACACGGACCTACACCGAATTGCTCGACGAACACATCCAGAAACGCGACATCCTGCGGGCGACATTCCCGCGAGATGGCGCGCGCATAATGATTGCCGCCCAGAACTATCCGGGGTATCTGTCGACCCTGCTGGCGGTATGGGCCGGCGGCGCGGTGCCGATTCTGGCCGATCCGGCGCTGACCGCACACGAACGCGCCGCCTTGATCGACGGTTGCGGCATCGATGGCGTGATATCGGAACCGGCCGAGAGCGATCCATCCGATGGCGCGACTGTTGCCCTGGATGCCCGGACTTCGTTGCGTCCCAGCGGATTCAGGGGAACGGTTCCGGATATCGCGTGCGACACCGAATTGGGCAGGTTGACCTCGGGATCGACGCGCACACCGGCATGCATCGAATTCTCCGCCGCCGCGGTGCTCAACGCCGCCACGACCTGGGCCGCCGCTGTCGAGTTGACCCCAACCGACCGAACCCTTTGTCTGGCGGGCATTTACAACGGGCTGGCCTTCAACACGACCGTGATACCGAGCCTGCTGACTGGCGCGGCCATGGTGCTGTCGTCCGCACCCCCGACGGGTGGCACCGTCCTGCGATTGATCACCGCCACCGCGCCGAGCATCCTGGTCGCCTTTCCCGCCGCATACGAACGACTGGCCGCACACCCAGCTGAGTCCATGCCACTCGCCACGCGAGAAGCATTGGCGGGCATTCGATTACGACTGTCGTCGGCTGCACGGCTGCCCGAATCCACCGCGACGCGATTCGAGTTGCTGTCCGGACCGGTATGCGACTACTACGGTCTGGCCGAAACCGGCCCCGTCACTTTCGATTCCGCGCCCGAAGACGGTCGCCATGGCCGTCCCCTGCCCGGTACCACGATCCGCATCGCACCGCGTGCGCACGACGGTGTGCCGATCCTGCATGTGCGCACCGCGTCGATGGGCACCCGATACCTCAACTATCCCGGCGAATTCGAACGCAACCTCGCCGAGGACGGCAGCTACATCACCTCCGACACCGGCACATTCGTCGACGGCCGACTACGCCTGGACGGACGGGCCCGGCCGACCCTGGAGGTCGGCGGCCGCAAGTTCAGCATCGAATCGGTGCGCACCGCGATCCTGGACTATCCCGGCGTCAGTGACTGCCATATCGCCCAGCTCACCACACCCACCGGCCGCGACTGTGTCGGAGCACTGGTGGCCGCCGACTCCGGATTCGACGTCACCGCGCTCACCGGCCATCTGCGCGTCCACCTGGCCCGCTTCAAGGTGCCCGAGGTGATCCTCGTGGTGCCCGAACTTCCGCGCGGCACCACCGGCAAGGTGCGCGCCGTAGCCGCGCGGTCCCTGCTCACCGCGACTTTCGATCGAACCGGAAGCGAGAACTCCTGATGCGGCACATGATTGCCGACGACCTCACCGGCACGGTTTCCGCACTGGTGGCCACCGCCACCGACGGCACCATCGACGCCGATACCGCCCGCCGCTCCGAACACACCTTCGCCGACGCGGGGATGACCTCGCTGTCGTTCCTGCGATTGATCGACGCCCTGGAGATCACCTACGGCCTGGAAATCGACCTGGAGACCGATCTGGATTCGATGCGGACCGTCGCGCTCATCGTCGCCTACCTCGCGAAGCAGGGCGTCAAGTGACCCGGGACGGCATCGGGATCGTTGGTGCGACCGGCCGACTGGGTTCGGCGATCGGGCAGGTCTGCGCGGCCCGCGGGGTGCCGCTGCTGGCCGCCGCCTCGACCAGCGGCTGGACCGTCGGCACCCGCGCACCGGCGGTACTGATCGATGCCAGTCGACCGGCAGCGTTGACCTCGACCATCGCGTTCTGCCGTCGTCACAGCAGCGCGCTGCTGTACTGCGTCTCCGATCCCGGTCCGGAGGATCTGCTGCGACTACGCGAACTCAGCACCGAGGTCCCGGTCGGGTTGATCGCGAATCTCAGTCCCCTGCAATGGATTCAGACCCGAGCGGTGGAGCTCTCCGGCCACCTCGCGCACGCGCTGGAGCTCGATGCCGAGATCACGGTCGTCGACCGCCACACCGCCGCCAAGGTGGATGCGCCGTCGGCCACCGCCCGGCTGCTGTCCGAGGCGCTGGAAAAGCGCGCGGAGGTGATCTCCGAACGCTTCGGTGTCCGGGTCTGCGACCATCGCGTGCTGTTCGCCTCCGGCGGAGAAACCTACGAAATCACGCATTCGGTAAGGGATCTGGCGGTCGCCGCGGCGGCGGCAGTCCGACTGGGCGAGCAGCTCGCCCGCGCGGGTGCGGGCTGGTACACCACGGACGCGCTGTATTCCCGCATTACCGCACTCTACGAAGGAGATTGACGAATATGGCCGCGTCCGCTCCCCTCGTCATCCAGGCCTGCGTCGGCGCACGAGCGCTGTCCGCGAGTGGTCACGACGATTTCAACCAGGGCCAGATATCGTGCCGCCGGCCCGGCAGCGCACAGTTCCACATCAAGGGCGCTCTCACCGGTTTCGATGAGGCAACCCCGGCCGATTTCGTCGTCGCCGATACCGATCCGTGCGCCCCGGCGGATGTCAAAGCGCCACCGGAACTTCCACTGCACCAGGCCATTTACGCCGCTCGCCCCGAGGTCGGCGGCATCGTGCACTCGCACGCCCCGGCAGGTCTGGTCTTCGGCGCGCTCGATGCCGAACTCGAACCGCTCAGCCACGAGGGCGCACTGCTCGCCGGGGAGGTGCACCGGTTTCGCGAGACCAGCAATACCGTGCTCAGCATCGAAGTCGGCGCGGCCATCGCGAAATGCCTCGATCAGGGCATAGCGGTGTTCCTGGTCAACCACGGCAGCGTAATCACCGGGCGCAGCGTGCGGCACGCGGTGGTGTTCGCGCTCATGCTCGAACGGGCCTGCCGCCTGCAACTCGACGCGCTCGCCGCGGGCCGCGCCTATTCGGTCTCGAACGCGATCGACGTCATCGCCAAGCGCGACTTCATCTTCGCCGACCTGTCGGTGCGCTCCTACTGGGAACACACCCAGCGCGGCGTGCGGCGCGAACACCCCGAGATCGAAAGCTGGACCTGAGATGAGTTCCATCGCGATCGCGCGGCTGGGCTGGTCCGATCTGATCGAACCGGTCCCCCAGCCCATTGCCGGGATCGAACCGCTGACCGGCACCCTGGCCGCGGTGGTGGCACGCATCGAGGAGATGATCGGCCGCCACGGTGATTCCCAGGCCCGACGAGTGCCTTCCGCCGGCGCCACCTATCCGTACGAAATACTGCTCACCGCAGCCGATTCCGGTCCGCTCGCGCTGGTGGATCTGTCCCGGCGGCAGGTCGTGGTGCGTGTTCACGATCGGTTCCCGGTCGATGCCGCCCGCTATCGATGCCTGCTGGTGGGCAGGCCCTGGCTGTCGATGCGCAAGTACGGGCCGCGCGGGTATCTGTATCACCTGCTCGACTGCGGTCACGCGGCTTTCAATTTGGCGCTGCTGTCCGCGAATACGACCGGTGCACAGTCATTTACCGAACAATTTGATCCGACCCCATTGCGCGAGAATGTCATTGGAGACATCCTGGCCGCTGGATCGGTCAACCCGCCGACAGCACCCGGACCGACAGCGGGCTGGCGCATGGTCCGCGCGGGAGATACTCGACTCCAGGCCGGACGGACCGCCTTCGAGAAGTGGGCGAGCCGAATCAGCCCGCCGGGGCTCGAGCATCCCATTGCGTTCGACAGCGTGCGGCAGCTTCCCGGGGAACTGTTCGATGCGGTGCCCGAGCGACGTTCCGCGGCCGCGCTGAGGTCCGGAGTAGATCCGGGAACGCTGGACGCCGTAGTCGCCGACGCGGTTCACGCCGCGAATTCCGCACTGGCACAACTGAACCTGCCCTGGCCCGGAATCGCAGTTCTCGGTAGCGCGGGGCTCGGCACACCCCTGCTCGACGGCGATCTACTCACCGGCCTCAGCGGGCAGGAGCAACTCGTCGACGCCGATGCCTTCATCGTCCTGAGCGCTCCGCGCGGTGCGGACGAGAACATCGACGAACAGCGCCAAACTCTGCTGTTCGCCGCCGGGGTGGTGGGGCAGACGATCTATCTGACCGCCACTCGGCACCGGGTTGCCGTCACCGGTATCGGCGGGATCGAACCCGAGTTCTGGAATCGCGCGCTGCCGCCGGGCCATCAGGCTGTGTACCTGCTCGGCCTGGGACATCCGGCCGCCGGGGCGAAACGCGACGCACTGTACCCGGGAGCGCACGGATGAACCGCGACTCCTCCCGCTATGAAAGGCATTTCGAGCCATGACATCCATCGAACCCGTGACACCGGCCTCGTGCCTGACCCGCGACACGCGGCGGCAGGCCGCGCGAATCCTGGCACAGGCGTTCACCGCCGATCCCGTCTGGGCCGAGCTGAAACCGCGCCGCGAGACCCGCGCCCATCGCGCGCTCTACTGGGTCTTCCGCGGCGAGATCACCATCGCGGCGGTGCTGGGCGGATACGTGGCGATGACGTTCGACAGTCAGCACAATGTATCCGCGGTCGCGATTGCTTACATACGCCGTCGTCCACGCGGATTCCCCTGGTGGACAGCGTTTCTCCGCATTCCCGCGATAGTCCTTCTCGGGGTGTCGAGAACCTTCCAGTCGGCGCGTATGGGATTGGCGGCAGAGGCCCACCAGCCGGACTATCCGCACATCTACGCCTACTACGCCGGATCGACCACCCTGGGCGGCGGCACCGTACTTGTCCGGCGGCTCATGAAAATGGCCGCCCGCGAACACCTTCCGATCTACAGCGAGGCCAAATCGGCGGAAATGCTGGAGATGCTGCGGATTCTGCACTGGCGAATCGCGGCACCTATCGATATCGGCTACGGACGCCAACTGATCCCGGTCGACTGGGCTCCACCCGGCCTCGACGCCGGTATGTACCAACCCATTCCACGCACGTCAGTCCGAAGGATCGGTCAGCGATGACACTTGCCAAATTTGCGAAGCGCATCGAATTCGCGGGTATGCGACTGCTCGTCCGCGACCTGGAAGATATGCATCGGTCGCCGATCTTCCGGATCATGGAGGCGGCGACCACCACCCACGTCCGGGTCGGCGGATCCGCACGCATCATGTTGAGCTCCAACAACTATCTGGGCCTGGCCAGCCATCCGAAAGTGGTCGAGGCGGCGCATTCGGCCATCGACCGGTTCGGTAGCGCCAGCACCGGCAGCCGGGTCGCCAACGGCAGCTATGCGATTCACGCCGAATTGGAGGCCGAACTCGCCGACTGGCACGGTACCGAGGCCGCCATGGTGGTGACCACCGGATACCAGACCAATGTCGGGACGGTCAGCGCACTGGCGGGTCCCGGCGATACGGTCGTGCTGGATTGGGCGGCACATGCCTCACTGCACGACGGTGCGAAAATGTCCGGGGCCGCGGTCGAACGGTTTGACCACAATGACACCGGCCAGCTGCGCGCGATTCTGGCCCGCACCGCGGCCACGCCCACGCTGGTGATCATCGACACCGTCTATTCGATGGAGGGCGATGTCGCCCCGCTCGACGAAATCGCCGGGCTGTGCACCGAATTCGACGCGATGCTGATGGTCGATGAAGCGCACGGGGTGGGCATTCTCGGCGCCGAGCGAACCGGAGCGGTGGAACTGTACGGGGTGAGCGATGCCGTGGACATCCGGATGGGCACCCTGTCCAAAGGCATCGGATCCATCGGCGGGTATGTGGTCGGATCACGCGATCTCATCGACTATCTGCGCACCCATGCTCGCGGATACCAGTTCACTACTTCGGCGACGCCCTCGTCGGTCGCCGCCGCCCTGGCCGCGGTGCGCGTTATCCGCTCCGCCGAAGGCGCGGAATTGGCGCAGCGACTGCTGGTGAACGCGCGGTTCCTGCGAGATGCGCTGACCGCCAAGGGAATACCCGCGCTGGGTAGCACACCGACACCCTGGGGCACCGAGCTCGTCGGCCCCATCGTCCCGGTCCCGGTCCTGGATGAGGTCGCCCTCATCGACCAGTGGAATCAGCTCTTCGAACGCGGAATCTTCATCGGCATCAGCGTCTTTCCGGGCGTGCGAATGGGTAAACCGCTGCTCCGGCTGTGCGTGCAGGCCGAGCATTCGACCGCTGACCTCGAATTCGCCGCCGACACCATCGCCGAAACATACCGGCACGCAGCCGAACCCGCGTCCGTCTGATTCGACGCGCCCGCACCGACAAGGATCTCCATGGGAACCATCGCCATCACCAAGAACCTGCCCGGCACCCCCGAGGTATTGTTCGAGACCATCACCCGCCCGAGCACCTGGGATCAGTGGTTCAGCATCCACCGCGATTTCGTGGGCGAGCCGCCCGAAAAGCTCTCTACCGGAGCGGAACTCGTCTCCAAGGTCACCCTGCTCGGCATGAACGGCGAAGTCCGGTGGTCGGTACGGGAATTCGACCGGCCGCACCGGCTCGTACTGCGCGGCAAGGCAATGGCCGGGGTGAAATGCGAATTCACCTATCTGCTGCGCGCCATCGACACCGGAACCGAGATCACCGCGGGCGGGGACTTCAGCGGTCCCCTGATCACCGGCGTGCTGGCCACGACACTGGAAAAGCATGGGCTGGAGCAGCTCATCGTGACCTTGGACCGGCTCGCCGATCTAGCGGCGCGGGGTTGACATGACCACGTCCAAAGCGGCGGTCGGCATCGGTGCCGAATCGCCCGAACACGCCCGGCCAGTCCACGGAATCATCGCCAGGATCGCCGCGGCCGCGATGCGGGCACCGAAGATCACCCTGGCCATCGCCGCCGCACTGCTGGTGGTGAGCGGTGCCCTGGGCAGCACGCTCACCGAGAAGCTCTCGGCCGGAGGGTTTCTCGAACCCGATACCGAGGGTTCGCGGGCGGCCGCGGTGCTGGCGGAGCACTTCGGATTGACCAGCATGCAAATGGTCTTCACGGTGACCGGCCCGGCGGGCGCGACCGGGCAGCCGGTCATCGACACCGGGCGACGTATCGCGACCGAACTGCGCGCCGAACACGATGTCGCCGGTGTGCTGACACCGTGGGACGGTACGGCGGCGGGAGCGGCGCTGCGCAGTACCGACGGCACGATCGCGGCGATCATCGTGAGCCTGCACGGCAACGATAACCAGGCGATGAACACCTCGCACCGGCTCGCGGAACGATTCACCGGTTCCGATAGTGCGGTCACCGTCGCCGCCGGCGGGCCGGCGCTGGCCTACTACGAGGTGAATCACAAAGCGACCGAAGACGGTTCGCGCGCCGAGATGATCACGCTGCCGCTGAGCCTGCTGCTGCTGGCGCTGCTGCTGCGCAGTGCGGTCGCGGCCGCGATTCCGGTTGCCGCCGGATTCGTCGCCATCGGCGGCACGGTCGGGTTGCTCACCGCGCTGTCGACGACGACAGACGTCTCGGTGTTCGCCGTCAATGCCAGTGCGGCAATGGGTTTGGCGCTGTCCATCGACTATGCGCTGCTCATCATCAACAGGTTCCGCGAATACCTCGACGACGGCAGTGAGCAACACGCCGCGATCCTGCTGGCGGTTCAAAGCAGTGGACGCGCGGTGGTGTTCTCCGGCATCACCCTGGCACTCTCGCTACTGGGTGCGATGTTCTTCCCGATGGGGTTCGTGCGGTCGATGTCGATCGCGGGCATCGCGGTGGTCACACTCTCGGTGGTGCTGGCGCTGACCTGTGTTCCGGCACTGCTGGTGCTGTTCGGCGAACGCGTCGAACGCCGCCGCAATCCCGGTCGGCCGGTGCAGGAGAGCCGCTTCTACCGCATCGCGCGGTTCGCCCAGCGGCGGCCGATCCTGGTGACGATCGTCATCGTGGGCTCGCTGCTGGGACTGGGTACGCCGATGCTGGGCATCCGATTCGGGCTGCCCGATGACCGGGTGCTGCCACGGGACGCGGCCGTCCACCAGGTCGGGGATACCCTGCGCGAACGCTTCCCCGTACAGTTGGCCGGAACGATTTACGTTGCCATGCCCCATGTTTCGCCACAGCAGATGGCCGGGGTGCGCGAGTATGCGACGGCGATCTCCCAATTGCCCGGCGTGACAGGGGTGACCGGCACCGTTGGCAATTACGGCGGCGGCGCACAGCTCTCCGCGCCGGCGGAGGCGATCGACGGCCCGGCCTATCTGGCCGTGGCCACACCCCTGGACCCGAATACCACCGCGGGCAAAGACCTGCTCGGCGCGGTGCACGCACTGCCCGAGCCCACCGAGGTGCTGGTCGGCGGCCTGGCTCAGCAGAACGCCGATATCGTCGGCGGCATCCGGCAGGCCTTTCCCCGTGCGCTGGCCTGGATCGTGATCTCCTCGTTTCTGCTGCTCCTGCTGCTGACCGGCAGTGTGCTGCTGCCCTTGAAAGCCGTTGTACTCAACAGCCTTTCGCTGTCGGCGAGTTTCGGCGCACTGGTCTGGGTGTTTCAGCAGGGACATCTGGGCGGGTTCGGCACCGTCACCACCGGGGTGACGGTGTGCACCATCCCGATCGTGCTGTTCTGCAGCACTTTCGGGCTGTCGATGGACTACGAGGTCTTCCTGCTGTCCCGATTCAAGGAGGAATGGCAGGCCTCGGGCCGCACCCGCGCGGACAATGATCGTGCGGTGGCGATCGGCATCGCCCGCAGCGGCCGGGTGATCACCGCGGCGGCGGTGGTCATGGTGGTCGCGTTCTCCGGGCTCATCGCCAGCGGCATCGCCGTCAACCGGGTACTCGGGGTGGGCATGACACTGGCTATCCTGCTGGACGCCACCGTCATTCGGCTCTTCCTGGTCCCCGCCGTCATGCGATTGGCGGGCACCTGGAACTGGTGGGCGCCCGCGCCGCTACGACCGCTGCTGGCGAAATTCCAACTCCAGCACTGACGGTCGCGTCGGCACGGCGTCCACCGGACCGGCCGGGGTGCGCCCGGCGGCGATCAGGCGGTATCGAGCTCTCGGCGCGCGCGCAGCGATTGCGCCTTCGCGCGGGTTCGCAATCGCTGCGCGGAGCGGGAATCGCCACACAGTTCCGCGAGATCGGCCAGCACCGCGTCCACCGGGCCGAATGTCGCTACGCCGCTGTCGAATCCGATGAGGGTGCCGGAGTGGGGCTCGAGGGCGCGGTAGAGATCGGCTGCCGCGTCCACCGCGCCGAGCTCGATCGCGGCGTATGCGCGGAACGCCGTCATGAGTTGGCGGTAGAAGTCGTCTCGTACGTGGGGATGCCGATCGAAGAGCTGACGTGCCCGAACTCGGTCGCCCGCGTGCAGGAGCGCGAGAATGTATGGCTGGGCGACCAATTCGGGCTCCACCCGATAGAGCGATTCCAGCCGATCCACCAGACCGGAGATATCCCCGCGCGCCCAGGCCACCACCAATTCCCCGAGTAGCAGCACCTCGCTCTCGTTCGCGATACCGGACCTGCCGACGCGGACGCCGAACTGCCGATAACCCGCCTCGGCCGCATCCAGATCACCGCACAGCACCGCGGTGACGGCCGAGAACGCGGACAGCGTATCCAGCAGCGGGCGCACCTGTGCGGTGGTGGCGCATTCGACCGCACAGGCCGCGTGCAGGCGCGCGGCGGCGACGTCGGCGTCGCGGCAGGCGCTCCGGAACCGCAGGTAATGCGCCATGGCCTGATAGCCGAACGAGCGTGCGGCACGTGCGGCGTCCATCAGGTCATCGGCGACCGTCCGCCAGCCGTCGAGCATCGCGGGACCGGTCACCGTGAAAGCGAGCGCACCCAGTGCCGCGCAGAGCAACTCGGCATCACCCGACGCACGCGCCAACTCGACCGCGATGCGGGCGCGGTCGTGCGTTCCCGGCACATTGCCCTCGACCTCGGATTCGTACACCAGTGCGATCAGCAGCCGACTGCGCTCGGCCACCGTTGTCTCCCCTGCGAGCATCGCTTCCAAGGCCAGACGCATTCGGGCATCGGGGGTGCGCCACTCCCGGATCGACCAGAGCGTCGATGAGCGCCAGCAGGTGATCGCCTGGATCAGGTAGGTCCGATCGCCGAGTGACTCGGCCAGATCCAGGGCGCGTTCCCGGGTGGCGCGGGCAGCCGCCGCGCTGCCGTCGTGCGCCAGCGCGTCGGTGAGCGCGCACAGCGCGTCCAGCAGCGCCACGGTGTCGGGGCGGTCGGCGGATGCGCCGGCGTGACCGGCGAGTTCGTGTAGTTCCACGGCATCTCGCCATAACCGCGCGGCCGCGCCCCGCGCGCCGTCACGATCACGGCTGCGGGCCGCGATGATGACATAGTCGAGTGCGTGCGCGGCGGTGGCACGGGTGGCTCCGTGAAATGCGTGCCGCGCCGCCAAGGTCGGATCACCGGCGTCCAACAGCTGCGGCGGCGCGATCTGCTCGATGAACTCCAGTGCACCGCAGTGCATTCGCTGACGCCGTAGCGGAGATATGCTGCGGTACAACGACTCCTGCGCCAGAGCGTGGCAGAGTTCGATGCGCCCGTCCGGGTCGAATCGCACCAGTCCGCCCACCATCGCGGCTTCGACGCAGTCCACGATCAAGTCCTCCGGCAGGGCGGACAACCCGGTCAGCACGTCGAGGTCGATCGCCCGGCCCCACACCGCGATGTGCTGTAGCACCGTTCGCACGTCCGCCGGAAGCCGCTCGATTCGCTCGGCCAGCACCGCGCGAATACTGTCGGGCATCGACTGCCGATCGCCGTGCGCCGCGATACGTTTGGACAGCTCACGAATGAAAAGTGGGTTGCCGCCGGTCATTTCGTGCAGCGAACGCACGGTGTCGGCATCGACCGACACCAGCCCGGCCGCGCGGGCGATCTGCCGGGTTCCGGCCGGATCCGCTCCGGTCAGCTCCAGCCGTGCGGCGATGCGATCGGCGAGCACCGCTTCGGCGGCGCGGACCGCGGGCGGCAATTCCCACTCCCGCGCGGTCACGATGATCAGCACCGGCTCATCGAGCAACCAGGTGCCCAACTGGCACAGCACCTGGAGCGTCGCGGCATCGGCGCGGTGCACATCCTCGAGGACCAGCACGACGGGACCACCGCGGGCGAGTTCGCGGCATCTGAGGCGGACCGCGCGAACGAGGGTGAAAGGGTCGGGCGAGGCACCCCGATCGTGTTCGGACATCGACTCGTCGCCCAATCCGGCGAGCAGCTCCGACCACGGCCAGGCGGGCGGCGCGCCGTCCACTTCCGGGCAGCGTCCGCCCGCCGTGGTCCAGCCCTCCCCGGCCAGCGTCGCCGCGACACTCGCCGCGAGCGTGGTCTTACCGGTGCCGACATCACCGACGAGCCAGATCAGGCGGAGCCCGGCGGCGCGAACCTCCTGCGCGGCCGACCTAGTGATGGCGAATTCGTTTGGATAGCAAGTGGTTTCGGTGCTGGACGGCGGGTAAGTCGGGCGCGGTGCCTGTTCGACAGGTGTGCCGTTCTCGCGAGTGTCCGAGGCGGTCACGACGATAGCCGCGGGCCCGTGATCCACGCGTTGATCGGGGCCGCCGGGATTACCGCGCTCATCGGCGATTCCGGAGTGGCCGCGTTGATCGCCCGCCACGGATTGACTCAGGATGGCCGATTCGAGGTCGTTCAGTTTCGCCCCGGAATCGATGCCGTATTCGGTGCGCAGAAACTCGCGGGTGCGGCGCACGGTCGCGAGCGCGTCCACCTGCTGGCCGAGCCGATACTGCGCCAGCGCGAGCAGTCGCGCGGTTTCCTCGCGGCCGGGGAATTCCTCGATATGACGGCGCAGGGTGGTGACGACTTCACCGAATCGATCCAGTTCCAACGCGGCCTGCGCCCGCAACTCAATGGCGCTCGCGTGTAGATCGGTCAGTCGCGCGACCTCCGAAGCCGCCCAGGAGGCGTCGGCGAAGGATTCGAAAGCGTCTCCGTGCCAGCACTTCAGCGCCTCACCGAGAATTCGATAGCGTTCCACCGGGCCGGGGTGATCGGCCGGATCGTGAACGCGTTCTTCGTATTCGCGCATGAGCGTCTCGAACTGCCAGGCATCGACATTTCCCGAGTCCAAACGCAGGGCGTACCCACTGCCTTCGGAGACCAGAATCCGAGCGGGCGTTCGAGGTCTTCGCGTCGGCTCCAGCACTTTTCGCAGATTATGGATCTGAACCTGCAACGCGGTCGGCGCGTGCGGTGGCGGACTGCCCTCCCACACGTCCTCCACCAATCGGTCGACCGCGAGAGTTCGCCCTCGGGCCACCACCAATCGACCCAGGATCGCCTGTTGGCGACCCGCTCCTATCCGCGCGGTCCGGCCCGCCAGCACGACTTGCAACGGGCCGAACACCCGCACCTTCGGCTCTGTAATCACGCGGCGTTCCTCCGATCTCGAACTATCGGTAGCACTTTCCCAGACAGTGGTCGGTAAATTACCTCCGTACCACAGTCTTGACAAATCTCGGCCAATCTTTGATGCGTCATCAAAGCCATTGCCCGACAGCACCGCACGCCGCCGGCCCGAACACACCGGCACCGTCGCAACTGTATTCACAGAATCCGACGGTGTCGCCACACGGCAGAATTACAAGATCGCATCGAATTGAATGGGAAGTCACGGGGAAGTCACGCGTAAGCAATCGGGAAGCGGCCCAACGGATAATCGGCGGGACACATTGCCACGACCTCGGGAGTTGAAGAGTATGGGAATCTCGGCCGATATCCGACCCGATCGGGAAATCTGCGATACGAATGTGATCGGGCGATTCCAGGATGCGCGGCAACAAGCCATCCTGACCGGATTACTGGGCGTCGCCGAACGTGTGATGGAGCTGACCGGATATCTCCTGACACCCGCCGCCGATGCGAATTCCGCACCGGACCTGGAGTTTTCGGAAGTTTCGGAACCGGAAGCCCTCGGCCTGTATCGGGACCGCGACGGCGATGTATGGCAGCGTACCGGCACCGGCTGGCGACTGTGTATCCAGCAGGGTGTAGCCGTGCACGACACCTCGCGCTGGAATTGGGCCGACGGTCATATGAGCGAGTACGGACCCTTCGTACCGATCGCATCGAGCTGAATTCAGTACATACGCAATCCTTTCTGCCGAATCGAGAGTGGGACGATGACCGATTCATCACGCGCACATATCGCCCGAGACGAGTTCACGCCCATCGCACGTCCGGAGCTCTACGCCCGGCTCGACGCGGCGGTGGCCTCCCCCGTCGGTCACGTCCTGCGGATCTCCGCACCGGCGGGCAGCGGGAAGACCGTCCTGATCACCGACTGGCTCGGCAATCGCCTGCGGCACACACTGCCCGGTGTGCACACTGCCCAGTTGACTCTGACCGATCACAACAGCGCCGCGGGCGAATTCGGCAGGGCACTACTGGAATGCGCGGGTGCGCGTGAGCGGCCCACCGTTCTGGTGATCGACGACGCGCACCGAATCACCGATCCCGAATCGATCGCACTGTTGGAGGAGTTCATCGACAATGCCCCGGCCACCCGCACCACGGTGCTCGCGGCCCGGCACGATCCACCGCTGCGCTGGCACAACTCGGAGCTGCGCGGCGGTGTATCGGACTTGCGCGCAAGTGATCTGGCTTTCAGCCCGGCGCGGGTGCGGGAGTTGTGCGAACGGCACGGTTACCGGGCCACCGATGCCGAACTCATCACCATCATGCGATTGACCCGCGGCTGGGCCGCGCTGGTGCGGATGGCGGTGCGGCATCTGGCCGCGCATCACGATCGGCCGACCGCGCTGGCCGAACTGGCGCTGGTACCGCCCGCGATCGCGGACCTGTTCGACGCGGATATCCTCGAACCGCTGCCCGAGCACATCCGCCACTTCGTGACCACCCTGAGCGTGCCTGCCTCGTACACCGCCGCACAGGCCGAATTCGTCACGGGCACAACGGCGCAGCCGATTCTCGACGAACTGGTTCGCACCCGGTTCCCGATGCGGAGCGTCGCGCGCGAGGGCGATCTCCGGTTCACCTACCATCCGCTCTTGCGCGCGTATCTGCTCGCGCAGAACCGCAGGCTCGGTCAGCGCACCTGGGCGGAACTGCACGCGCGCACCGCGCAGTGGTATCTGTCCACCGGGCAGCCGATGTCCGCACTGCCGCATCTGCTCCAGGTCACCGAACCGAACGCGCTGCGACAGTTCCTGCGCGAGCACGGATTGCGGCTGGTGCTGGAGGGCAACGGCCCCGGTCTCTTTCGGCAGCTCGAGCACGGCAGGCCCACCCTGACCGCCGATCCGTACCTGCGCGCGCTGCGCACCGTGGCCGCACTGGAACAGCGCGATATCAGCAGGGCGACAGTGCATTTGGATCTGCTGCTGCGCCGTCCCACCGAGCCGGGTGTCCTCGCGCCGACGTCGTGGCTGACGCCGCTGTCGCTGGCCACGAGTGCCGCCATCGCGCTATCGACTGGTGCTGGGATATCCGAATTCCTTATCCCGCAGCGCATTCCGCTCACCGGCCAACCCGATATCGACAGCTACACCGCCATTCAGATCGGCACCGTCATGATGGCGCGCGGCGATATCGCTTCCGGTGACGTGCAATTCCGGCGCGCACACGCGCTCGCCGACTCCACCGGCAACCCGCGCCTCACGGTGCGAGCCGATATCCGCCGCGCGGTGGTCGCCGGACTCGGCGGCGCGGTCGGGCGCATGCGGAGCCATGCCGAGCACGGCATCGACGTCGCTTCAGCACACGATCTGCGCGACTCCCACGATGCGCGCCAAGCCACGGCGATCGCCGCCTTCGCCGAATACCTTTGCGGGGAAACGGTTTCCGCCACGCAGACGCGGGCGCGACGCGCACTCGGCACCGAACTCGCGCCGGGGCCATACACGGAGTTGTTGGAACGTCTGGTCGCCTTCGACGAGGCCGACGACAAATACGATGCGGCCGAATCTCTCCGTCGCGCACTGTCGGTGCTGTTGCGACGCCCACCCCTGCTACCCGCCGTGCTCGGCCGACTGGTGCCGCATGTGGTCCGCGTCCTGATCGAGGTCGACGCGACCCACTCCGCGCGCCTGCTCATCGATCAGTGTGCGTCGCGGCTGGGCGATACCCCCGACATCGTGCTGGCGCGGGCACTGACCCACATCACCGATCGCCCGGAATCGGCTCGAGCACTTGTCGATCCGCTGCTTGCGGCGGATCTTTCCCGCCATCCGGTCAGCATGATCACCGCATGGCTGGTCGAAGCGAGCGCCCGCGCCGCGCTGCGAAATCCGCCGAAGGCCCGCGCCGCCATAGCCACCGCGGTGCACCGCGCCGCGCCCGATCACCTGGTGCGGCCCTTCCTCGATGTCCCGGGCGCGGGTGCGCTGCTGGACGAGCACAGCGGAACCTTCGGACGCGACAACGCATTCGCCGATGCCGTCCGTGCCCATCCCGCCATCCGCCGCCCGCGCTCGCTGCCGAGCCTGACCGCCACCGAGCTGACCGTGCTGAACCAGTTGCCCTCGGGGCGAACCGCTCAGCAGATCGCCGATGTGCTCGGCGTATCGATCACGACGGTCAAGACGCACCTGCGCGGTATCTACGCCAAACTCGGCGCGAGTTCCCGCGCCGGTGCGCTCGACCTCGCCCACCGCAGTGGACTGCTCTAGCCGCGGTTCACGACGCCCGGCTGTGCCAGGACCCGATCGCCCAGATGATGACCACATCCAGCACGATGATGAGCATCGACCAGGCCGGGTAGTACGGCAGCGACATGAAGTTCGCGATGATCGACAGCGATGCCACGGTCATGGCGGCGACTCGGCCCCACGCGGTGCCGCTCATCAATCCGATTCCGGTGAGTACCAACACGATTCCGGTCACGATGTGTATCCAGCCCCACGCCGTGGTGTCGAACCGGTAGATGTATTCGAGCCCGGCGACGTACAGCTGATCGGCGGCCACCGCGGATATGCCCTGCAGCAAATCGAGCACGCCGACGGTCACCAGCAGGATCGCCGCGGCGATGGCTCCGCCCGGTACCCGCTCCTGACGCACCTCGCTCTCTGCGCGCAATGTCATGGTCAGCCCTTTCTCGACAGTGATGGGTGCACCACGAAACCTGCGCCTCGGCACCGCCGCGCGCCTCCCCCGATTCGGATGAGCCCGGCACCGGGCACGGACCCCGATGCGGCGAGCGCGGCCGAACTCATCCGGGGCGGAGGAGGAGTGCGGACGGCCGCGCCCGCACCGTCATTCGATATCACCCATTCCGGGTTCAGCCCGGGTCACCGAAGGGTCGTCGATATGTCGTTCTGGGACATCGTGTGGTTCATCGTGCTGAGTTTTCTGTTCTTCGCCTATCTGATGCTGCTGTTCTCGATCCTTGCCGACCTGTTCCGCGACAGCGGCGTCTCGGGCTGGGGCAAGGCGCTCTGGGTGCTCTGCCTGCTGTTCCTGCCGTTCGTCACCGCGCTGATCTACTTGATCACGCGCGGCGGTTCGATGGCGGCCCGATCGACCGCGGAGAGCATCCGCCGGCAGGAGGCGCAGAACGACTACATCAGGCAGGTCGCCCGCGCGGACACCACCGCACAGCTGTCCGATGCGAAGAAGCTGCTGGACGAGGGTGCGATCACTTCGGATGAGTTCGCGAGTCTCAAACGGATGGTGATCGGATGAGCTCCCCCGTGCTGTCCGGAGATGAACGCACCGAGCTGGAACGCCTGCGCGCCGCCGTGGCCGCCGAATCCCGCGGACCCGGGCCCGCGCTGCGCTGGGCCGCGGCCGGAGTGCTGCTGACACTCATGGGAATAGTGTTGCTGGGCGCGGTCACCGCCCGATTCGCTCGCGGTGAGATCTTCGATACCGATCGCTATGTCGCCACCGTCGCACCGCTCGCCTCGAATCCGGCGATCCAGAGCGAGCTGGCGGACCGGCTCACCGAGACGATCGTGACCCATGTCGATATCGCGGGGGCGACCGCGCAGGCCGTCACCGCGCTGACCGATAACGCCGGGCAACTCGCGGACCGGCCGCGCATCGCCGCCGCGCTGGACAATCTGCCGACACTGGTTGCCACACAGGCGGAATCATTCATTCATCAGACCGCCGCGACGCTGGTGGCCAGCGACGAATTCGAACATGCCTGGACCACCGCGAACCGCCTCGTGCACCAGAGCCTGGTCGGGGTAGTCACCGGACAGACCAGACCAGGGGTGCAGGTCGACGCGAACGGCACCGTGAGCATTGCGCTGCAACCGATCCTGACCACCGTGCGCGAGCGGCTCGATGAGCGCGGGTTCACCTTCGCCGATCGGATTCCGGAGGTGGATGCGCGATTCGTGCTCTTCGAGGACACTCAACTGCCCAAGGCGCAGCGCATCGTGCGCGCCCTGGACCGGGCCGCGACCCTGCTGCCGTGGATCGCGGCGGGGTGCGCCGTCGGTGCGGTCGGGTCCGCGCCGAGGGGGCGTCGACTGCGCGCGCTGGCCTTGACCGGGCTCACGGGCGCGCTGTCCATGGTGGCGCTGGGGGTCGGCCTGGTCATCGTGCGCGGGCTGTACCTCGACGCGATACCGCCGGACACCACCTCACCCGAAGCCGCGCGGGCCATGTTCGACACCGTGGTCGCACCGCTGCGCACCAGTATGCGAGCGGTCGCGACCGTATCGCTGTGCACGGCGCTGGCCGCCTATCTGGCCGGGCCCTCGTATTCGGCGCGTGCGGTGCGCAACGACTTCCGGCGGGCGGTCACGGCGGTGAAGCGTCGCACCGGCGACCGGAAGCCCAGCGCCGCAGCACAATTCATCGCGCGCCGGCGGATGCCGCTGCGGCTGGCCGTGCTCACCATCGCCGCGCTGGCATTGCTGTTCTGGTCCTATCCGACCGCCATGGTCGTGGTGGGAATCGCGGCAACGGCGGGACTGTCGCTGATGGCGCTGGAGGGTATCGCGCAGTCCGTGCCCGGCTACGAATCACGCAGCTCCACAATCGAATTCACCCGAGGAGATGACCGATGAACCGTTACCCGTCCATCGCCGACCACGGCCTGATCGGTGATCTGCAGACCGCCGCGCTGGTCTCCACCGAGGGCACCATCGACTGGTTCTGCCATCCCCGTTTCGATTCCCCCAGCGTATTCGGATCGCTGCTCGATCATCAGCGGGGCGGGCACTGCCGGGTTCGGCCCGCGCAGCGGCCATTTCGCACCCGGCAGATGTACTTTCCGGACACCGCCATCCTGATCACCCGCTTCATGACCGATATCGGCACCGGTGAGGTGATCGACTTCATGCCGCCCGCCGGGCGCGACAGCACCGACAGTCATCGGCTGGTCCGCATGCTGCGCTGCGTGCGCGGGCGCATCACCTTCGAACTCGACATCGCCCCGCGCTTCGATTACGGACGTCGCGGCCACGCGACCCAAATCACCGCGGACGGCGCGATATTCGATGCCGGTGACACCGGTCTGACGCTGCACGCCGTACGCGAACCCGAGGATCCACGGCTCGCACAGGTACAGATCTCCGAGGACAACGCCCTGCACGGGTTGCTGCCGCTGCATGCCGGACAGGTACGCGGATTCGTGCTCGAAGCCGGTGCGGTGCGCACGCCGCAGGCGATTCGAGTACCGGAGGTGGAGCGGATATTCGACGATACGGTGCGCTTCTGGCACGGGTGGATCGCGCACTCCACCTATCGCGGCCGGTGGCGCGAGATCGTGCACCGGTCCGCGATCACGCTGAAGTTGCTGACCTACGCCCCCACCGGCGCGATTGTCGCCGCACCGACCGCCGGACTGCCGGAACAGCTTGGCGGCGAACGCAATTGGGACTATCGGTACACCTGGATTCGGGATGCGTCGTTCTCGGTGTCGGCACTGCTCGCACTGGGTTTCACCGTGGAGGCCGCGGACTACGCGGCCTGGTTGCGCGGACGCTATCAGGGCAAGGACTCGCGGCTGGAAATCATGTACCGGGTGGACGGCACAGCCGATCTGCGCGAGGAGACACTGCCGCACTGGGAGGGCTATCGCGGCTCCCGCCCGGTCCGCATCGGCAACGACGCGGCGGGACAACTTCAGCTCGATATCTACGGTGAACTGCTGGACAGCATCGATACCGCGGATCGGCAGGGACTGCGCATCAGCCATCAGGGGTGGCAGCGCGTGACCGAACTGCTCGACTGGCTCACCGACAACTGGGATCAACCCGAGGAGGGCATCTGGGAAACCCGCGGCGGCCGAGCCGATTTCACCTACGGCAGGCTGATGAGCTGGGTGGCCTTCGATCGCGGCGTGCGGCTGGCCGAGCGGCACAGCCTGCCCGGACCGGTGGATTCGTGGCGGCAACAGCGCGACCGCATCGACGCACAGGTCTGGGAGCGCGGCTGGAATGAGCGCAGGCACTCGTTCGTACAGCGCTATGACTCCGATGTGCTGGACGCGGCGCTATTGCGTATGGCCCAGGTCGGATTCGTCGCACCGCGCGATCCGATGTGGCTGTCCACGCTGTCGGGAATCCGCCGGGAACTGATGACCGACAGCCTCGTGCACCGCTACGACCCGAGCGCCTCCCCCGACGGGCTCGCCGGTTCCGAGGGCACCTTCTCCCTGTGCACCTTCGACTATGTCAACGCCCTGGCCCGCGCGGGCAATCTCTCGCAGGCCCGGCTGGTATTCGAGAAGATGCTCACCTACGCCAACCACCTCGGCCTCTACGCCGAGGAAATCGCCCTCACCGGTGAGCAATTGGGGAACTTCCCCCAGGCCTTCACCCACCTCTCGCTCATCGACGCCGCGCTCACCCTGGATCGAGCTATGGACGCCAGCCCACAACCTGTCGGCTGATCCGGCACTACTCGAGATCCGGTCTCGGTACACCTGGCAAGCACGCCGCACCCGATGCGGATAGGTTGCCTATCGTGCACCGAGGCCGGAACCACAGCGCCACAACCCACATATGGCGTGTGGAAGCACGGCGTTGTCCGGCCTGATCGTCACGATCGGCAAACTCGCCCCGGTGGCCTTCCTGTTCGCGGCCGGGGCGCTGTTCGCCCGTCGTGGAATCATCGCCGGGGAGGTGTCGAAGGCTTTCTCCGAGTTCGCGTTTCGACTGGCGATTCCCGCCTATCTGCTCGGCAGCCTGTATGCCGCCGATCTGCGCCGGGTGTTCAATGTGCCCGCGCTGGCCGCGTACACCGTCACGGCGGTCGTGGCGGCGGCCGCGGTGGCGGTGATCGCCCGGGCGCGGGGCCGGACGACTCGTGAGATCGCGCTGCGCATAATGGCTGCCTGCCAGGTCAATACCGCGTACATCGCCATCCCGGTATTCGGGTTGCTGTTCGGGGATGTGTCCCCGATCTTCCCGGTGATCCTGTTGCAAGGTGTGCGTGCTCACCACCGTGGTGATCGCCATCATGGAGTCCGCGTCCCGCGATTCCACCGTTCACAGCGGATCCGCTGTCCTGCATGGCATTCGGGCAGCCCTGACCACGCCGCTCGTGCTGGCCTGCTGGGTGGGGATCGCCGCCAACGCCGCGAATGTTCCCGCCCCGCGGTGGCTATTGGACTGCCTGTCGATGGCGGGCGCGGCGGCCGCACCGGTCGCCCTGTTCGCACTCGGCCTGCATCTGGGCGCAGCCGGACTTCAGCTGCGCGGCGCCGACCGCGACGAGTACTGGCTGATCGCAATGAAATGCGTCGCGTTCCCGGTGCTGGCATACACCGTGGCGCACTTCGGTTTTCACCTCGCGCAGCCGTGGCTCGGCTACGTCGTGCTGATCGCCGCCATGCCGAGCCCGCAAAACCTGTTCATTTTCGCCCAGACCTATGACACCGACGTCGATCTCGCCGCGTCGGTGGTGGTGAAGTCCACGCTGGTCACCCTCCTGCTGCTGCCGCTGTGGGCGGTGGCCGTGGTGCGGTCCTGAATTCGGTTACGGCAGTGCGCGCATGGTCAGCTCCTGACCGTCGCTGGTGCGGATCACCAGATCCGAGGTGGTGGCGCTGACCGTGATATTGCGGAAACGGCCGGTGCCGGTGAGTTGTTCGACGACCGGGCGCAGGCGCGCGGAGCGGTGGTCCAAGGAGTTGGATTCGTCGGGGGTGAGACCGAGGATGCCGTGGTAGGTGCGCGGGGTGGTGGTCAGACCCTCGGGTTGCCAATTCATGCGGGTGTCGCTGGCGAGCATGGCGTTGAGGGTGGCGCACGCACCATCGGTGGTGCACAGGCGCAGCGGGACTTCGTCTGCGGCGTAATCGAAGTCGCGGGTGGTCAGGGTCCAGCCCTGCGGATCGCGGTAGGTGAAGTGCACACCCGAGGGCGGCGCCAGGGTCAATGCCGAGGTATCGGAGGCGCGGTTGTCCAGGACCGGGGCGAGCATCGGCTGGTCGGTCGGGGTGAATTCCCACTCGACGGCGGGGTCGATCGGCTTGTGCCAGAAGCCTGTTCGCTCGGCGTCACGGCCTTCCACCCGCAGTTCACGCTGGAACGACCGGTTGCCGGTCTGATGGATGCTGATCGTCGAGGTGATCTCGCCCGGGATCTTCGGCTGCCGTACCCAACGCGGCGCGGGCAGTTGGATATTGGCGTATTCGTTGAACGGCGGGCGCAGTTGCGGGAAGCGGGAGAATTCGTGCTCGAAGTTATTGGGTGCGGAGTCGTAGGCGGATTGGTCTTCGTACGAGTACGAGAAGAACAGGGTGTCCGCACCGGAGATGTCGAAATCCCAGAGCCGAGTGAACAGATCGCCGTATTCGTTGATCACGAAGGTGGTCGAGCCCGCCGAGCTGAGGTTGATCGCGCGGAACCGGCCGTTCAGCGGGCCCGGCACCTCGTAGCTGTAATCGTCTGCGAGCGTCGGGTCTTCGGGATGGAATGGATCGCTGCCGGGCAGCCACGGGTCGAGGATGACAATCCGGTTCCCCTCGGGCGACAGCACGTACACCGTGGTGACTCCGGCTCCGCCGACCGGCACATCATGTCCGGCCGTATCGGTCCAGGATCCTTCCTGACGGAATGGCAGGACCTCCTTGTACACCGGGTCGAGCCAGGACAGGCTCCACGCCCGCGAGCCGGACCGCACCCGCTGGCCCGAGGGATCCAACCAGACCGGTGCGCCGAATCGCATTGTCCACCACCAAATCTCCGGTGTCTGATCCGCCGACTCCAGGCTGTACACCCGACCCTCCGGCCCGGTCGCGGCCAAGCGCCCGCCGTCCACCGAAATGCCGGTGAGCTGCCCGCGCAGGCAATTCGGCATCGGCGGAATCCGCCACCCCGATTCGCCCTCGGTGGCTTTGACATACAGGTTCTGATCCAGCAGCGCGAACTGCCATGCGTCGTTCCAGCCGCCCGCGCTGGTGCGCAGATCGATGTGCCGGGGCAGCCGGGCCGCGATATCGGCGGGGACGAGTGGCATTGTCCACAAACCGATTCCGACATTCGGATAGTGCAGCGGCACCGGCCACGCCCCAGCACGCCCGGGCAGGGACAGCGCCGCGCAGCTGAATACCGGCGGCAGGATCCCGAACGGCAGATACTCGTCGGCCGCGGCGGGACCGGCGCACAGCAGTGACAGTGCGGTGAGCCACGCGGTGAGCCCGCCGCGCCAGCTGTTACGCATCGAATGTCCTTCCGTTCCTGGTGAGTCGGAGGTCATGACCGCGACATGGGGACGTTCACGCCCTCGTCGGTACGCACCCGCAGCATCGAATTGGTCGCGGTCACAATGGCATTGCGGAACCTGCCGGTTCCGGTGAACTGCTCGACGATGGGCCGGAGGCGGTCGTTCATGGCATCCCACTCGTCCTGCGCGATGACCACGAAGCCGTGGTATTCGCGCGCGGTATCGCTCAATCCCTCCGGCTGCCAGCCCAATCGAGGAGCGCTGGCGAGGTAGGCGACCAGATCGGTGCACGCCTGCCCCGCGCACAGCCGCAGCGGCAGTTTGTCGGTGGCGTAGTCGAAGTCGCGTGTGCTCAGCGTCCATCCGGCCGGGTCGCGGTAGTCGAAATGCACGCCGGTCGGTGCGGCGAGCGTCGCGGCGGCGGTATCGCCCGGTCGATTGTCGAGCGGATCACCGGTGAGGATCCGGTCCGTCGGCGCGAAGACCCATTCGGTGTTCGGGTCGATCGGCTTGTGCCAGAACCCGGTTCGGTCGCCATCGCGACCCTCCACCCGCAATTCCCGCTCGAAGGAACGACCGCCGGTCTGATGAATGCTGATGGTCGAGGTGATATCGCCCGGAATCTTCGGCTGCTTGATCCAGGAAGGCGCGGGCAACTGAATATTCGCGTACTGCGAGAAGAACGGCCGCAGGAACGAGAACCGGGCGAACTCCCCCTCGAAATTGTTCGGCGCCGTATCGTGCGCGGTTTGATCCTCATAGGAGTATGAGAAGAACACGGTATCCGAGCCGGAGATATCGAAATCCCAGAGCCTGGTGTACATATCGCCGAACTCGTTGATCAGGAAGGTGGTCGAACCCGCCGCACTCAGATTGACCGCGCGGAAGCGGCCGTCCAGTGGTCCGGGCATTTCGAAGCTGTAATCATCGGCGCGAGCGGGATCGTCCGGATGCAGTGGATCCCCGCCCGCCAGCCACGGATCGAGAATGACGATCCGATTGCCTTCGGGCGAGAGCACGAACACCGTATGCACGCCCGCACCGCCGACAGGCTGGTCATGTCCGGCGGTATCGGTCCAGAATCCGTCCTGGCGAAAGGGAATCAGCTCCACATAGCGCGGGTCCAGCCAGGACAGGCTCCACGCCCGGTGGCCGGGGCGTACCCGCTGACCGGCCGGATCCAGCCAGGTCGGTGCGCCGTACCGCATTGTCCACCACCACAGTTCGGGTGTTTGATCGGCGGATTCGAGGGTGTAGACCCGGCCCTCGGGACCGGTCGCGACCAGACGGGAGCCATCCACCGAGATGCCGGTGATCTGCCCGCGCAGGCAATTCGGCAGCGGTGGAATACGCCAGCCGGATTCACCCGCGACGGCCTTGACGTATAGATCGTTTCCGAGCAGCGCGTACTGCCACACCTCATTGAATCCGCCTTCGGCGGTGCGCAACTCGATGCGTTGCGGCAGTCGTGCCGCGACTTCGACGGGTGCGAATGGCATGGTCCACAAACCGATCCCGGTATTCGGGAAATGCATCGGCAAAGGCCATGCGCCAGCGCGTCCCGGCAATGTCAGCGCGGCGCAGCTGACCGGCGCGGGCAGCACACCGAAGGGCAGCCATTCATCCGCTACGGCCGGTGCGGCGCTCGAAACACACAATGCCGCAGCGGCTGTCGAGATCAGGGCGGACCTGCGCTTGCCTGGCAACGATTTCATCCTTCCGCTGAAATTCGGGGAGCGCGTCGCGCCCGCATGACACTGCCGGGGAGGACATCGAACGCGTATTGCTCGTAATCACTTCGGCGAATCGCCGTGGATCATCAGGAATCGGCCCGTGCGAAATCGGCCGCGCGCACAGTATCACTCACGAGGCGCGCTGATCCCGAGGCAGGCCGGAGCCGAATGGGTGGCGGGCGGGGTGCGCGGTAGTCAGGGCTGGGAATGCCATCGGCGGGTGCCGGGGCAGAAGATGAAATCTTGGCTCGGTGAACGCGAATGTCGAGGGCGTGGCGAGCAACCCGAGCACTCCGCAGCGATTGCTGTTGCGGATCCTGGGTTCGGGGTGGCCGGGTGGTGCGGCGGTGGTCGGCCGACCCGAGCTGTCCGACCCGATCTATGACGCGGTGGTCGCGCACCGCGACACCGATATCCGAGGGTTGCTGGCGCGCAGCGTATCCGCGCCGGGCGCGCAACGGGCACGGCTGGCCTCCGATACCAGCGCCGTCATCCGGCTGTTCGTCGCGGCCGGACCGATCGCGTTCCGCACCAGGGTGGAACCGCTGCCCGATCACACCTACCGGGAATTGGTGGCCGACGAGTCCGCGGCCGTGCGATCCGCGGCATGCCTGAGCTGGCCCAATCCGCCTGCGGCAGTATTGGATCTGCTGCTGCACGACCCCGATCTCGAGACGCGGACGGCGGCGGCCACCCGCAGTTGGCGGCGACTACCCCGGCTGCTGTCCCAAATAGCCACCGTCAGAGATGATTTGGTGCACCTGTGGTCGGAGGCGATCGCGACCGCGCCGCTGGACCCCGCCACCGTCGCAGCGCTGCTGACCCGGGACGAATGGGTGCGGCGACTGCTGGCCGAGAATCCGTATCTGCCCGGGGACGCCATCGCCAGGCTGATCGCCGATCGGAGTCACGATGTGCGCGTGGCCGTTTCGATGCGACAGGAACTGGGTGACCGGGTGCGCGGCATCATCGCCGTCGATATCGATCCCGCCGAACAGATCACCCCCGCGTTCTGGCCCAGCACCACCGACAACCCCGCCCTCATGCGCAGAGCGGTCGAATCCACCCATCTGGGCCTGCGCCGCAGCGCCGCCTACAACCCCCGGCTCCCCCGGAATCTGGTGCACCGACTGGCGGCCGACGACGACGCGATGGTCCGCCTGATCCTGTGCGAGACACACCCTTACGCCCCCGCCGATGTCCTCTGGGACGTACTCCGCGAAACCCGCATGCTCACCCGAGCCGACCTCATCACCCACCCCAACTTCCCCATCCACCGCCTCCGCGAACTCGCCGCCAGCCCCGACCCCACCGAACGAGCCCTGGTAGTCCACGACCCCATCGCCTCGGCAGAACTGATCGAACGCCTCAGCCACGACATCGACCCCCGAGTCCGCCGCGCCACCGCTGCGGACCCCCGCCTGAGCCGTCGCCGCCTCCTCGAACTCCTCGACGACCCCACCACCTCCTACGGCGCGGTCCGCAACCCCAACCTCCCACTCCCGATCATGGAATCGGTCCTGTCCGCCGCCGGAATCGCCTAACTCAGTTCGGCAGTTGGCCACCCAGGAAGTAAACGACCTCCCAGAGGTGTCCGTCGGGATCGGCGAAGTAGCCCGCGTAGATGCCCCAGGGCCGTTCCAGAGGTGCGCGCACAATGGTGCCGCCCGCCGCTTGCGCGCGTTCGAGGATGCGGTCGACTTCGTCTCGCTCACCGACGAAGTACCCCAGGCTCATCGGTGATCCGGTGATGCGTTCGGGCGCGACTCCGGCGTCCTTGGCCAGGTTCTCGCGCTCGTACAGTGACAGGATCAGCCCGCTGTCGAGGGTGAACATGGCGACGGCACCGCCGGGAGTAGTGTCATCGGCCTCGAATTCGGTGCCGATGACGCCTGGGGAGGACAGTTCGAGTGCTTCCCGGTAGAAGCGCAGGGAGCGTTCGAGGTCGTCGACGCCGAGGGTGAGTGCGGCGATATTCGCTTTCAACGGTGTGCCTCCTGACTGAATACTTTCGGTCCGTCCTGAAGCTAACTGCTGGGCGGCCGCGTGGTCTTGAACGAATCGGACAGGACGAAACTCCGTCCTACTTCCCGCCGATATAATGCGGACATCCGCCGACAGGTTCCATATCGGCCCCCTCGAGGGCGGTCTGCAGGTCCGCAACCGTTCGGGCGACGTTTTTTTCGCCTTTCAAAGCAGCGTATGTGTTGTTACGCAACGCTTTAGAAGCAGCGGGATAAGACGGGGTGAGTGGCCGCGCTACCGCGCTCCGGAGGGAAACCGCCAATGTCGGCAGGTAGGGAAACTTCGCGATCAACGCGGCATCGGTGTAGAGGTCGGCGACAACCGGGGCGCTCGATGTCTCGACGAGCAAGGTCGCCTGTTGTTCGGCGTCAGTTAGAAACTTCAGGAAATCAATGGCGGTCGATTTATGTTTGGTGGTCACATTGATGCCCGCGCTGCGCCCCCCGAGCGTTGATACACCGGAGCCGCTCGGGCCGGGTAGCGGAGCGACCGCGAATTTGTCTTTCACCAGCGAAGTGCCTTCGGTTGCGACCAGATGGTAGGCCTCGGACCAGTTCCGCAGGAATAGCAACTGTCCGGCCTCGAACGCCTGACGGCTCTGTTCGGCCCGATAGCTGATCGCTTCGGACGGGATACTGCCGTTCCTGAACGCCTCGACCAGCTTGCCGAGGCCGATTTCGGCCTGAGGTGTGTTCACAGCGGCCTTACCCGACTCGTCCAGGATCCTGCCGCCGAAAGTGCTGATCGCCTCCACCGCGTTCACGGTGAGGTCCTCGTCATTGTCGAATTGGCCGGCGTAGCAGCCGATTTTGTTCTGAACGGCGATCTGGCAGTACGCCATCATCTCATCCCAGGTGGTAGGCGGGACGGGGACGAGATCCTTGCGGTAGTAGAGCATTCCAGCATCGGTGGTGAGTGGTACCGCGTTGAGCGTGTGGGAATACGTGGCGCCCCGCACGATGGGGGCCGGGATCTTCGAGGTATCCAGCGTGAGTTTGCCGCTCAGCGGCTGCAGCCACTCATGTGCGGCGAACTCCGTGGTCCACACGGTGTCGAAGGTGACAACGTCGTATCCGGAATCCCACTTGAAGTTCCACAGGTGCTCGGCGATGTCGAGACGTTGCTGATCGGAATCGCCGGATTGCGTTGTGAGCGTGACGTTCTCATGAGGATGCGCCCGGTTCCATTTGTCGATGATCTTGACCCAGGTGCGGGAATCGCCCTCGCGGGCAACGAAGGTTATCGGGCCGCGGCTGCCGATCCCATCGGTCAGGTCGAAGCAGTCGTAGGGGTCGTGGCATGATCTGGCGAGCAGCGACAGCACCAGGATCGCGACTGCGGCCTGGAGAACGATCCCGCCGAATATCACAAGGGCTGATCCGAACTCACGGAGCCTGCTGAGCATCCTGCATATTGTTCCTCATGCTGGTTCAAATGTTCTGGCGTTCAAACCACTTCACGCATCCCCGCATGCGTATCCGACCATCGTCAGAATACCGATTCAGCCAGGCGGGCGGACCGGCATGAGGACATAGAGCAGGCCGTCGCGGTGTCGATCTCCGGAAATGCAAGAGCCGGGGCGCAGAACTGCCGCTCTGGTGGGTCCATTGAGTGCGAGTTCAACGGTGTCCGTGCGGATGGCTGCGAGTCCGTCCAGCAGGTAGCGAGGGTTGAACACGATCGTCAGGGGATCGCCGTCGAACTCGCAGGCGAGTGTTTCCTCGGCGTTCCCGTCGTTGTCGGTGCCCGCCGAGACGAGGGTTTTGGTTGTGGTGCAGCTCAATTGAACCTGCGCTCCCCGCGTGGAGAGCAGCGACACTCGTTTGAGGGCGTCTGCCAGCGCGGTCGTGGTGAAACGTGCTGTCGCGGTGCGGCGGTCCACCAGGTATCCCTGATAGGGCGCGTAGGCCATATCGAGGGTGCGCAAGGTGACCCGCTGACTGTCGGATGCGAGACCGAGAACGGTTTGGGCGGGGCCACAGGCGAGTTCGAGGCGGGAGCCGGACAGGGCTCGGCTGGTGTCGGCGAGGGCGCGGGCGGGGATCAGTACGGTGGCGGGCTGGTCACCTGTGATCGGGCTGCTCGGTTGCCAGTCGAGTTCGCGGATCGCTATGCGGAAGCGGTCGGTGCTGACCAATCGCAGGAAGTCGGCGTGAAACTCGAGATTGATGCCGAGCAGCATCGGGAGGGTGTCGTCTTTGCCCGCGGCGACGGCGACCTGAGTTACGGCGTCGCAGAACTCGGTGTAGTCGACGGTGCCCGTGGTCGGGGGTTGCGGTGGGAGCTCCGGGTAGTCTTCGACGGTCATCAGCGGCAGTGTGAATCGTGCTGGTCCGCAGACGATTTCAAGCTGTTCGCCGCTGTCGCACAGTTCGACCGGATAAGCGGGCAGCGACTTTGCGATCTCGGTGAGCAGGCGTCCGGAGACCAGCACCTCGCCGGGCTCACTGACTTCGGTGCCGGATATCGCGGCGTGCGAGGAGATCTCGTAGTCGAACGCAGCCACCGAGGCTGAATTCGCTTCCGCCCGTATCCGAATGCCCGCAAGCACCGGGACGGATGGGCGGCGCGGCACCGCCGGGCCGACGACCGATAGCGCCTCAGTCAGGCAGTCTCGTGCGACACGTATTTTCATCGGGGTTCTTCCTCGTCCAGGGTGCGGTGTTCCAGGCGGCGATGCAGTGCGGCCGCTCGGGCGTGCGCGGCCTGTTTGGAGCGGTGGCCGAAGGCTTCGGCGATCCAGCTCCAGCTGTTGCCGTGTTCGCTCGCGGCGCGCATGAGTTCGAGTTCCAGGCGATCCAGTTCGGTGCGCGCGGCCATCAGTTGGATGACCGCGGCGTAGATGACGCGATGCGGCAGCTCGGCGGTGTCGGCGGCGGCCAGCCGGTCCAGGACCGCGCGCACGACGGCTGCCGGATTGTGCTGGGGCGCTTGGCTCGACGGTGGCGCGGTAGTTGCCAGCCAGTCGGTGAGCAGCGCCGCATCCGGTTCTTCGGGATCGGGCATGGTCGGAGCATACCTCGAGCGTCAAATAATTTTTGACGGACGGGTATTGACCTCCGGCTGATGCGTTGAGAAGCTTCGGGTTCCATTTACTCATCGATGAGGAGAACGCGGATGAGCGACGGCGATGCGGGCGCGACGGAGTACTCGACGATCACCTATGCGGTCGCCGACGCGATCGCGACGATCACGCTGAACCGGGCGCACGCGCGCAACGGATTCACGCTCACCATGGCTGATGAGCTCGGGGCTGCGGTGACGGCCGCGGACCGTGATGACTCGGTGCGGGTGATCCTGCTGGCGGCGGCGGGCGAATACTTCTGCGTCGGTATGGATTTCGCGGAACCGTCGATCGGAGACACCAGCGATCCGGACTGGGATGAGCCGTCCACGCGGGTGGTGCGTCCGATCGTGAACTCGAACAAGCCGGTGATCGTGGCGATCCAGGGCGCGGCCGTGGGAGTCGGCATCTCCATGACATTGGCGGCGGACTTCCGATTGGCCAGTGCGGAAACGAAATTCGGCTTCGTCTTCGCTCGTCGCGGGCTGTATCCCGAAGGCGCCTCGACCTGGTTCCTGCCGCAGTTGGTCGGCCTGGCCAAAGCCAAGGAATGGATGCTCACCGGCCGAATCATCAGCGCCCAGGAAGCTTTGGACGCGGGCCTGGTGACCAGCCTGCACACGCGCGAGGACCTCCTCCCCGCCGCATACGAGCTGGCCCGGGACATCGCCGTGAATATCGCGCCGACCTCGGCGGCGGTCATCCGCCGCGCCCTGGTGGCCATGACCGCCCACGGCGATCCTGAAGCGGCATTCGCATTGGACCGCAAGACGATTCCGCACGCGTCAACCAGTCCCGATCTGGCCGAAGGCATCTCATCGTTTCTGGAGAAGCGCCCACCGCGCTTCACCGGTGTGGCGCGCACGGACGTGCCGGACCTGGAGGACTGGCTGCGCTGACCCGACCTAGTCCGGCGCGGACCAGAGATGGTCCAGCACCGGCAACAGGAAGTTGCGGGCGTAATTCTCCGGCCCGTCGGGCTTTTCCAGATCGAGCACCCCGGACGGGATCAGGATCAGCGTGTGGAACGCGCGGGCGACGTGCTCGGCGAACTGGTTCGCGGCCGCAGGAGTGGACCAACCGTCCAGCGGCAGGAACGTGGCGACGAACATCCGCCCCCAGTTCAGCGCCTGACTGTCGGTGGTGATGACGTACGGCAGGAACAGTTCCGGGTTCAGGGTCAGGACCGGGCGGACAGCGGGGTGCCCGCTCAGGCGGCGGTAGGCCTCGGCGAAGGAGTGGACCAGCCGGTCCGAAGGGTCGTCGTAGCGCTGCGCCACGAGCTGGACTTCGGCGAAGAATCTGGCCAGCTCTTCCTCCACCAATGCACTGATCAGGGCATCTCGGCCCGCGAAGTGCTTATAGAGCCCCGCGCGGCTGATGCGGGCCTGCCGGGCCACCTCATCCATGGAGAGTTTGCGCATGCCCGTGGTGGCGGCCAGCTCTCGGCACGCGTCGAGAATCCGCTCGCGGGTGCTGTTGGCCGCTGTGCTGGGTGTGACCGTCGGGCTCATGAGGCATATCCTACGAAGTAGACACATAGGCAATAACTGTCTACTCTTCCACTATTGAATCGGCAGCGTCGCCGAACCCGGCGACACCGTGACGCGTGACCGGCTGCCGATTCGTGTCAGGAGGAATGCACGATGTCCGCATCGACCGACGCCACCGACCCCCGAACCGCGAACGCCGCCGGGCGCGACGCGGTCGCCGACCGTCTGATCGGGGGATCGCTACGGCGTTCCTACAATTCGCTCATCGATGTGGATTGGGACGCGCCGCAGGATCCCGCGCTGTTCTACATGCCGCCGCAAACCATCTCGCTGTATGGAACACCGTTGTGGGAGAGCATGTCTCACCTCGAGCGGGTGGAACTGTCGCGTCAGGAACTGGCCAACATGCTGAGCCGGGCGGTGTGGTTCGAGAACACGCTGAACCAAGGTCTGTTGCGGGCCATGCTGTATCAGGATCCGACCTCGCGCACCGTGCAGTACGCGCTGACCGAGATCGGTGACGAGACCCGGCACATGATCATGTTCAGTCGGGTGATCACGGCCATCGGGGCACTGCCGTACCGACTGTCAACGCTGGAAGCGATGACGGTGCAAGGGTTTCCGTTCTTCTACCGGGGTTTGTTCCTGTGGGTGGCGGCGCTGTGCGGCGAGGAAGTCATCGATGACGCGCAACGCAACTATGCCCGGCATCCCGACCTACAGCCGATCGTGGCGCAGATCATGCGCATTCACGTCACTGAAGAAGCTCGGCATATTCGATATGCGCGCGAAGGGGTGCGCCGCCGGGTACAGCACGCGCCCTGGTGGGAACGCCAGCTCGCGGCGACCGCGAATGGAGCGGCGGGATTCGTGTTGCGCCGCTTGATGTATGACCGGCGGGTCTATGAGCGCTGCGGACTCGATGTCGGCGAGGCGATGCGCCAAGCCCGCGCCAATGAGCAGGTCAATGCCCGCCGGCGGGAGGCTTTCGAAGGGCTGCACGGGTTTCTGTCCGAGAACGGGCTGATGAATCCGGTCTCGCGGTTGCTGTGGCGTCGATTCGGATTCCTGTGATGAGTGCTGGACGCCGGTACGACGTCATTGTCATCGGAGCCGGATTCGCCGGGCTGTGCGCGGGGATCATGTTGCGACGTAAGGGGATCGACAATTTCGTCATCCTGGAGAAGGCGGAGGAGGTCGGTGGGACGTGGCGGGAGAACACCTATCCCGGCGCAGCCTGCGACGTGATGTCGCTGATGTACTCGTTCTCATTCGCACCGAACCCGAACTGGACTCGCGGCTATGCCGGGCAAGCCGAAATACTGGCGTACTTGCGCGAGGTCACCGACCGATTCGATCTGCGGCGCAGTATTCAGTTCGGTGCCGAGGTGGTGTGCGAGCGTTTCGAGGACGAGTCCGATACCTGGACCGTCACCACCGCAGACGGGGTCGAGCGCACCGCACGCGTGGTCATCGCCGGAACCGGGCCGCTGCACATTCCGCAGATACCCGATATCCCGGGCGCGGAATCGTTCGCGGGCAATGTCTTTCACTCGGCGCGGTGGGATCATTCGATCGATGTGACCGGTCGGCGGGTTGCGGTTATCGGGACGGGCGCATCGGCCGTGCAGTTCACGCCCGCACTGGCCGAGTGCGCCGCGCACGTGGACGTATACCAGCGGACGCCGAGTTGGGTACTGCCCAAACTCGACCGGCCGATCACCGCCGCCGAGCGCACCGCCTATCGGGTGGTGCCGGGACTGCGGAAACTCGTGCGGGCCGGAATCTACTTCAGCCATGAGGCTCTCACCGGCGCGTTTCTGAATCCCAAGTACATGCCGATTGTTCGATCCGTCGCGAAAACCCATCTGCGACAACAGGTACGTGATCCAGGGCTACGGACACAGCTGACTCCCGAGTACGAGATCGGCTGTAAGCGAATGGTTATGGACAATCGGTACTACCCCGCGCTGCAACGCGAGAACGTCGCCCTGGTGACCGCCGCGATCACCGGGATCACCGAGACGGGGATCCAGACCACGGACGGGGTCGAGCATCGCGCCGATGTCATCGTGTACGGCACGGGGTTCAACGTGGTCGACAAGGCCGTGGGACAAAACTTGATCGGCGCGAACGGGCAAACCATTCAACAGCTTTGGCGCGATGGTCCGCAGGCGTACCTCGGGCTGGCCACGCACGGACTGCCGAACTACTTCCTGCTGATGGGTCCCAATACCGGAGTCGGCAACCAGTCGATCGTGTTCATCATCGAAGCGCAGGCCCGGTACATCGTCGAAGTCATCGATGCGATGCGTGCCCGCGAGGCAACCCGCGTGGAGGTGAAATCGCATGTGCAGCAACAGTTCAATCGAAACCTCCAGCGCCGGTCACAGGGCACGGTGTGGACAACCGGCGGTTGCCGCAGCTGGTACCTCGACGGCGACGGAGTGAACCGGGCGATCTGGCCCGGTACGACGCTGGACTATTGGCGGCGCACGCGCACGCCGCGACTCGCCGACTTCGAATTCACCCGGCCCGAGGATCGAGAGGACGAGGACGAATACCACGGCCCGGCATTCCTCAGCGGTGATGACTGCATCGAGTATCCGGTGCGCGCGCACCTGCTCGCGCTGTATCAGCCCGTCGACAATACGGTCCACTGGTCGGGCAGAATCGACGCCTGCGCCGACCTGGCGCGGCTGCACAGAGTCACCAATCAGAATGTCCGACTGCGCATTCCGAACCGCGACGCGGTACCGGCGTTGCTGACCGACAGTGATCCCTGGGGCGGTTCGCACATCACCGGCACCGGCGCGTTCCCTTATGCGCATCCACTGGACATCGACATATCAGCCGCGTTCGACGCGTGAATCGCAAGGACTTCCATGACCTACGTCATCACCCAGAACTGCTGCAATGACGCCTCATGCGTGGCGGTATGCCCGGTCGGCTGCATCCACCCCACCCCCGACGAACCCGGATTCGCCACCGCCGAACTGCTGCATATCGACCCCGCCACCTGCATCGACTGCGGGGCATGCGCGGATGCCTGCCCTGTGGACGCGATCCGCCCCGAAGCCACGCTCACCGCCGCAACCCGGCCGTTCGCGCGGGTGAATGCCGACTACTACCGCGATCACGCACCGACGCCGAATTTCACACGGGCACAACACCCGGGTGAATTGGTCACCGGGGCGACGCCGTTGCGGGTGGCCGTCATCGGTTCCGGTGCGGCCGGGCTCTACAGCGCCGCAGCCCTACTCCGGCACCCCGGCGTCAAGGTCGACATGTTCGAAAAGCTCTCCGCGCCACACGGTCTCATACGTCACGGGGTAGCCCCCGATCACCCGGCGACAAAACGGGTCATCGACCAATTCGACTTCACGCCCGCCAAGCGCAGCCGATTCCAGCTGCACCTCGGCGTAGCGGTCGGCACGGATATCAGCCACGCCGAGCTACTGACACGCCACCACGCCGTCATCTACGCCTGCGGCGCCGAAAACCACAATCAGCTGGGCATTCCCGGTGCCCCATTGCGAGGTGTCCACTACGCCAACGCTTTCGCGGGCTGGTACAACAACCATCCGATCCATCGCGACCTGTCCCCCGACCTGTCCGCTCGCCGCGCCGTCGTCATCGGCAACGGCAACGTCGCCCTCGACATAGCCCGCATCCTCGCCACCGACCCCGCGCGCCTGACCGCCACCGACATCTCGGACACCGCCCTGAAAGCACTGCGGCACAGCAATATCGAAGAGATCATCATCCTCGGCCGCCGCGCCCCCGAACACGCCTCCTTCACCACCCCCGAACTCCTCGGCCTACTCGAGCGCCCCGACATCGACATCCTCATCGACCCGGCCGACCTCCCCCACCAGCCACCCACCGACCCCGCCGCCCGCACCCGCCACGACCTACTGGCCACCGCCGCCACCACGCCCCCCACCCCTGGCAACCGACGCATCACCCTCCGCTTCCACACCACCCCCACCCACATTCTGGGCACCGAAGCGGTAACCGCCATCCGCACCGAACGAACAACCCCAACCTCCCCGCCAACCCCCGACGAAATCACCACAACCATCGTCATCCCCGCAATCGGCTTCCGCGGCAAACAAATCCCCGACCTCCCCTTCAACCCCCGAACCCACACCATCCCCAACACCCGAGGCCGAGTCCTCACCCCCACCGGCACCCCCCTCCCCGGCGTCTACACCGCCGGCTGGATCAAACGAGGCCCCACCGGCGTAATCGGCACCAACCGCACCTGCGCCGAAGAAACCATCACCTCCCTACTCGCCGACCACCGCGCAGGCCTGCTCGCCGAACCGACATCCCCCAGGCACTGACCCATACGCTTACGCTTCCCCCGCACAACAAGTCTGCCGTCGGAGGAACAATGCGCCGCCTGGAACGCCCCGAGATAGACGACCTGCTGAACCTGGATGTCGTTGCGCGCCTGGCGACTATCGACGCCCACGGCTTTCCACACGTCACTCCGATCTGGTTCTGTTGGGAAGATGACCGCTTTTACCTGACCAGCTTCGCGACTCGCCCGCACCTGGGTCGCATCATCCGGAATCCCAAGGTGGGCTTGGTGATCGATGTCGAGGATGAGTTGCGACCGGATGGGGAACGGCCGAATAGGCAGGTTCGAATCGTGGGTGAGGCGAGCGTCTCAGCGGATTCGGAGGGGATGTGGACTCGCCGCATTCGAAGCAAATACATTGACGGCTCGATCGCGCCCGGCGCGGCCGAGCGGGCCGTGGGCCGGGCAAGATCGCTTGTCGTGATCACTCCGCGTGAGATCACCGGTGTCGCCAGTATTTGATCGCCTAAAGATTCGAAGGATCGTCCGGGTGGCGTTGCGGCGGTTGCGGGTACCGGAGTATCGGACTCAGGAGATCGAAGGGGCATGCGGGAGTGCCGCCGGAGGTGCGTATGTGGGGGGTGAAAGAATGCGGAGGTGAGTGGGCGTCGGATATCGGTGGTGGGAACCTCGGGTTCGGGGAAGAGTTCGCTGGCGCGGCATATCTCCGAGGTACTCGGGATACCGCATATCGAGCTCGACGCGATCCACCATCAGGCCGACTGGACGCCCATGCCCGCGCACGAGTTTCAGGTTGCCGTCGCTGAACGGCTGGCGCCGGATGCGTGGGTTGCCGATGGGAACTATCACGGCAAGCTCGGGGATCTGGTATGGCGGCGGACCGATACGGTGGTCTGGTTCGATTTGCCGCGGCGCGTTGTCATCCGGCAGATCACGAAGCGGACCATCGTCAGAGCGGCGACGCGCCGCGTGCTGTGGAACGGCAATCGGGAGGAGTGGCGGAACATGCTCTCGCTCGATCCCGAACGCTCGGTGATCGTGTGGGCGTGGACAACCCACGCCCGAAACCGCGAGCGTTATCTCAGCTTCCAAGCCGATCCGGCATACGGTCATCTCGAATTCATACGGTTGCGTTCGCACCGCGATGCCGCGAGGTTTCTCGCGGGTCTCGCCGAATCATCGAGTGCGAGAACGGAACCATAGCGGTTCGCCCGCCGACCATTCGATCTCGTTCCGTCAGAAAGAACTCGTCATCATTTTCGTCGCATCCCCCCAGCAGTATCGGCATGACCTCGATGGTCTGCGTGGCCTCGCCATCGCGCTCGTGGTGGTCTTCCACATCTGGTTCCGCCGGGTGTCCGGTGGGGTGGACATATTCCTGGTGCTCTCCGGGTTCTTCTTCACCGGATTGCTGTTGCGACGCAACGATTCCACCGGCGCGGTCGGAGTGCTGTCCACTCTGCGACGTACGCTGCGCCGTCTGCTGCCCTCGATGCTCATCGTGCTGGTCGCGGTCGCGGTGGCCACCGTGCTCATCAGTCCGTACACGCGGTGGGCCGATGTGGCGGACCAATCCCTGGCTTCGCTGTTCTACTACCAGAATTGGCAACTCGCGCTGTCGTGGTCGGACTATCTCGCGGCCGATCCGTCGGTGAGCCCGCTCCAGCACCTGTGGTCGATGGCGGCGCAGGGCCAGTTCTATCTCGCCGCAGTACTTTTCATCGCAACGCTGGCGTGGGGATGCCGACGCATCGGTAAGCCCACACTGCTGCGCCCGGCGACGCTGATCGCGGCGGTCGTCTTCGGGGCGATGTCATTCGGATACGCCGCGCACGGGGCGATCACCCAGCAGGGCTGGAATTACTACGACAGTTTCGCCCGCGCATGGGAATTGCTCGCGGGCATGGCGCTCGCCGTCATCGCGCCGGCGCTGACTCCCTCGCGGATCAGCCGACTCGTGCTTGCCGTACTCGGCGTATCCGGTGTGCTGGCCTGCGGATGGCTGTTCAACGGCGCCAACGTTTTTCCCGGTCCCGCCGCGCTGTTTCCGGTCGCCACCGCCGCCGCGCTGATTATCTCCGGCACCGGGTTGCCCACTGCCGCGCTGCCCTGGCCGAACCGGCTGCTCGCCACTCGGCCTATGGTCGAACTCGGCGCGCTCGCCTATCCGCTGTATCTGTGGCACTGGCCCATGCTCATCTTCTTTCTCATCGAATTCGAGCAGCGCACAGTCAATTTCAGCCAGGGGATAGTGATCATCGGGCTGTCGCTGATACTGGCCTGGATGACCCATCACGGGATCGAACAGCCGGTGCGAGCGGCATTCCGGCGGGAATCCGGTTCCGCCCCACGCACCTACCGCTGGATCGCGCGTGCGGGGGTAGCGCTCGCGAGCGTGCTGGTGATCGCTGCCGCATCGGTATGGCATGTGATAGTCGATTCCCAGCCCACCGCGCCCGCGGCAGCCCTGGACCCGGTGCTCTATCCGGGAGCCGAGGCATTGAGCGCCGGCATCGCCGCACCGCCGGCGACGATGCGGCCGACCGTCTTCGAAGCGCCCTCGGAACTGCCGCCGCCGACTCTCCAGGGCTGTATCTCCGATTGGACCACCCGCGCGGTCATCACCTGTGCCTACGGCGATCAGGAGGCCGAGCGCACCCTGGCGGTGGTGGGCAGCTCACACGCCGAACATTGGCTGCCCGCACTCGATCTGCTCGCGACCGAGAACCATTTCCGCATAGTCGTCTATCTCAAGATGGGCTGCCCGCTCACCGTCGAGAGTGATCCGGCGTACGCGGGCGAATCCACGCCCGACTGCGTGAGTTGGTCCCGCGAGGTGATCGACCGGCTCGGCGCGGAGCAACCGGACTGGGTGTTCACCACCGGAACACGCCCCGTGGACGAGGGCGGCGACGAAACCCCCGCCGAATACCTCGATGTGTGGAACGAACTCACCGCCCGCGGCCTCGATGTGATCGTCATTCGAGACACTCCGTGGTTGCGGCACAACGGCGTTCGCTACCGCGCCGTCGACTGCCTCAGCAAGGGCGGCGACCGCCTCGGCTGCGGAATGCGCCGCACCGATGCCCTGAGCCCGGTCAACCCGGCCATCGAAGCGGCGTCCACGTACCCGAACATCTACCCCATCGACCTCACCGACGCCGTCTGCGAACCCGAGATCTGCCCCGTCGTCGAAGGAAATGTCCTGATCTACCACGACGAACACCACCTCACCGCCACCTACTCCCGCACCCTGGCCCCGGCCCTGGGCCGTCAATTGGCCCCGATCCTGGGCTGGTGGTGAGACCGGGCGGAGACGCGCTGGGAGATGAGTGCGGTGACGATGCCCAGGGCCGTCAGGACTGTGATGCCGATGGTCATCAGGCGGGCGGAGTCGACCGGGGTGGTGTCGCCGAGGCGGATGAGGGTGCCCGCGATGGCGGAGGTGACTGTGTAGGAGATCAGCTGGGTGGTGTTGAGGGCGGCGGCGGCTTTCGCGCCTTCGGCCGGGTCGTCGGTACTGCTCATCGCGGCCACGCTCAGGTGCGGGAAGGCCAGGCCGATGCCCGCGCCCGCGAAGAAGAGCGCGAGGGCCCAGATGATCATGCGGGCGGTGGACGCGCTGTCGGTTTGCAGGAGGCCGTAGGCGATCAGACCGCCGGTGAGCATGAGTGGTGCGAGGCGGATCGCGCGGCGGGCGGCCGAGGGGGCGAAGTTGACGCTGACGGTTTGCGCGACCACCCAGCCGACCGAGAGAGCCGCGCCCAGCAGGCCCGCGACCAGGGGTG
The DNA here is from genome assembly GCF_042885355.1 of Nocardia sp. NPDC058058. NCBI lineage: Bacteria > Bacillati > Actinomycetota > Actinomycetes > Mycobacteriales > Nocardiaceae > Nocardia > Nocardia sp. NPDC058058. Next base: position 275,690 of record NZ_JBHVSA010000003.1, read on the forward strand.
AGAGACCGCCGAGTTGCTGGCCGAACAGGGGGATGAAGTTCTCCGTCATCACGCCCGCGCACAGAGCCGCGACGGTGAGGTAGATCCACTTCAGTGAATTACCTTTTGCGTAAGTGAGTTTCGGGAGCACGCTGGCGCGCCCGCGCTGCTCGGCGACCAGGAACGCGGCGATCAGGACCACGCCCACACCGAGCGCGATCGCGGTGGGCGCACCGGGCGACACCGCCGAACTGAGGCTGAACGCCGTGGCCGCCAAGGTGAGCAGTGCCAGCGACAGCACCGGGACGGGCGACTGATCGGAGGCGGAACCGCCACCGCGCGGCAGCGCCCAGCGGGTGAGACCGGCCAGCACGATCGCGACGACCATCAGCAGCACATAGGCCCAGCGCCATGCGTCGAGTTGGGCGAACAAGCCACCCGACGCCGGTCCGATGAGCGTCCCCACACCCCACATGGCCGACATCAATCCGGCCGCGCGCGCCCAGAGATTTTGCGGCAGAGCGGTTCTGATCACGGCGTAGCCCAGACCCGCGAGCAGGCCGCCACCGAAACCCTGAATCACCCGACCGGCCAGGAGCAGCTCCATGGTGGGACTCGCCGCATTGATCCCCGCACCGACCGCGAACACCAGAAACCCGGTCAGATAGGCGCGCGCCCCGCCCCATGAACCGAGGATTCGACTCACCAGCATCGACGCGATGACCGCCGCCATCAGGAATCCCGTTGCGACCCAGGCGTAATAGCGTTCGCCACCGATATCGTCCACGATCGACGGCAACAGCGCGGCCGTGAAATACAGGTTCATCGCATAGAGCGCGACACCACCCGCCAGGATCGACACCACCACCGCATGACGGCCCGAGAACAGTTCCGACCAGGTTCCAATGCTGTTCGCAGGCGGTTCCTGAGATCGATCATCGGGCGAATTCGTGGTCTTCACGCTGGCATCAAAGGTATTTCGCGTCACGGGAGCTACGCTAGAACTTCAAGTTATGTTGAAGTCAAGCGAGAGTGTGCCGAGTGAAGAGAACTCCGACCGACCTGCTGACCATCGGCGATCTCGCCGAACGCGCGGGCGTGGCGACCTCGGCCATCCGCTTCTACGAGGAACAGGGATTGATCACCTCGATCCGCACCTCGGGCAATCAGCGCCGCTATCCCCGCCATGTCCTGCGCCGACTCTCCCTCGTACTGTTCGCGAAGCGCCTGGGTATCCCCCTCGCGGAAGTCGCCGAGGCCTTCGCGACCCTGCCCGAGGACCACATGCCGAGCAAACGCGATTGGGATCGCATCTCGCGCCGCTGGAGTGATCACCTCGAGGCCCGTCGCCGCGAACTCGAACGCCTCCAGCACGAACTCACCGACTGCATCGGCTGCGGCTGCCTGTCGCTGCGCCGTTGCTACGTGCTGAACCCCGCGGACAGCCTGGCCGAACAGGGCGCGGGACCGCAGCGGCTGCTGCACCCCGATATCGTCACAACGACGGTCGGAGACTCCGAGACAGCGGAACGGAAGCGGCGATGAGCGAAGCGAGTTCGACCATGCAGTCCGCGGCGGGAACGCGCCTGAACCGCAAGGGTCGCGAGACGCGGCAGCGGCTGCTCGACATCGCCATCGTCTGTCTTGCGGATGGTTCCGGAGAACCGTTGTCGGCCAATCGGATTGCCCGTGAGGCCGGGGTGAGCTGGGGCACGCTCAAACATCAGTTCGGCGATATCGACGGACTGTGGGCCGCGGTGCTCAACGAGTTGACCGATCGCAGTGGCGCGAACAGCCCCGAGATCTGGCCGCGGGTCACCGGTTCGATTCGTGAGCGCGTGTGGGAGATGGTCGATGCCATCTGGACCATCCTGGATACCCCCGAAGGGCGAGCGGTCGAGGCGCTGCGGGCCGGACTGCCCGCTGCCCGGGACGAGCGGCGCGCGGAATTCCCCCTGACCACCGCGGCGATGGCCGGATACGAGAACGCCTGGCTCCGGGCATTCGAGTACTTTCTGGCCGATCTGCCGCTGGATTCGGAGAAGGTGCATCGGGTTCAGGCGCTGATTCCGATGGCCATACGCGGGATCAATAACGAGCGCAGGCTCGCCGCACCCGCCGAACTGACCGATGCCCGGCACTGCCTCGTCGACGCGATGGCTCTCTACCTGGGCTGACACACATTCTTTGAGAACCCTCGTTGACAATTGCGCAGGGGAGGTCCAGTCTTACCTCCACCCTTAGCAATTCAGTCAGGAGTGATCCATGTCTCCGTCTCCCGATGATCAGGGCATGCGCCTACAGCGCAGCAGCCGCGACCCCGCCGCCCTGATCCCGCGCCTCACCGCATGGCTGGCGACCCAGCTGCCCGATGGGGCCGATCCGACGCTCACGCTCGGGTCCGGCATCGACAGCAATGGGATGTCCGCGGAGACCCTGACCCTCACCCTGCGCTGGCAGGAAGCCGGCGAAACGCAGGTCGCGGAACTGATCGCCCGGGTGGTCCCGGCTCCCGGCGACTTCCCGGTCTACGAGAACTACAGTCTCCCCGACCAATTCGAGGTCATGCGCATCGTCGCCGACGCCAGCGCCGTCCGCGTCCCGCGGGTGCGGTTCCTCGAACCGACCGGTGAGGTACTCGGCACGCCGTTCCTGCTGATGGACCGCATCGACGGACAGGTTCCGCCCGATGTCATGCCCTACACCTTCGGCGGCAACTGGCTCTTCGACGCCGACCCGGAGCAGCAGCGCCGCGTGCAGGAAAGCACCGTCGAGACGTTGGCGGCACTGCACGCGATCCCGGACGCGGCAACCACTTTCGCGTTCCTGGACCCCGCACAGCCCGGTGCCGACGTGCTCGAGCGAAACCTGAATCGCGCCCGTGCGTGGTACGAGTTCGCGGCGCGCGATATCGGCCCGTCGCCGCTGGTGGAGCGAATCCTGAAGTGGCTCAGCGCCAATCTTCCCGAGCCCTCGTCCTATCAGACCGTGCTCTCCTGGGGCGACGCGCGGCTCGGCAACCTCATGTACCGGGATTTCACACCGGTCGCGGTGCTGGACTGGGAGATGGCTACCATCGGCCCGCGCGAGCTCGATGTGGCCTGGATCGTGTTCGGACATCGCGTCTTTCACGCGATCGCGAACAACTTCGGGTTCCCGGGCATGCCGGATTTCATGGGCGAGGACGACGTGCGAGCGAGCTACGCCGCGCACTCGGGCGTGGAACTCGGCGACCTCACCTGGTACACGATGTTCGCCGCCCTGAACTACAGCGTCGTCTTCATGCGCGCCGGTGGACGGCAGATCCACTTCGGCGAGATGGAACGCCCCGACGATATCGAAATACTGCTGCATCACCGGGCTCTCGTCGAAGAGCTGCTCGCCGAACTCGGCGCCTGAGAATCACGCCGCACCGAAACCCATTGGGAAAGACACACTCTCGTGACTGATCAACTGAACGAACTTGCCTACTACTGCATTACCCGCCACCCGGCCGACGCCCGCGTACTCCTGCCCGAGGCCCGCGACGCGGAACGGCTCGGCCTCGGCTCGTGCATGATCGGCGAGCGCATGACCGTCAAGGACTCCGCGGTGCTGTCCGGCGGCCTGGCCGGATGCACGACCGACCTCGGAATCGCCGCCGCGGCAACGAATCACCACACCCGGCATCCGATGGTGACCGCGACCATGGGCTCCACCATGCAGGCCATCACCGAGGGCCGATACGCCATGGCGTTCGGCCGCGGCATGGCGGCGAACTGGAAGGCGATCGGCCTGCCCGCCGTCACCGAGGCGCAATTGCGCGATTTCGTGGGCATCCTGCGCCGCCTGTGGGACGGCGAGACCATCGTGAATCATGATGGCCCGGCGGGTAAATGGCCCGTGCTGTACCACCAGAACGGTCTCGACGAGGCGCCCCCGATCGGCTTCGTCGCCGTCGGCCCGAAGACCATGGAACTCGCCGGTGAGATCGGCGACTTCGTCGTACTGCACACGTTCTTCTCCGATGAGGCCACCGCGAATTCCATTGCGGCCGTGCGGCGTGGCGCCGAACGCGCGGGCAAGGATCCCGACAGCGTCCGGATCTGGTCCTGCCTGGCGACCGCGAGCGACGCGCTCTCCGAGGCGGATCAGCTGCGCCGGCGCACCGGCCGCCTGGTGACCTATTTGCAGGCCTATGCCGACATTCTGATCAGCGCCAACGGCTGGGATCCCCAGGTGTGGGAGCGAATTCGCGCCACCCAGCTGTTCCAGGACGCCGCGGCGGCGGGTCCCATCGACGCGTCCGCCTCGGTCGAGGTGCTCGAGCAATTCGACGCCCTCATCCCGGACGAATGGCTCGACTCGGCCGCCTACGGCACACCCGAGCAGTGCGTGCGCAAGATCTCCCGCGAATACGACCTCGGCTGCCATTCGGTGATCATGCACGGCGCGAGCCCCCATGAACTCGAGTCGGTGGTCGACGAGTACCGCGCCAACCGCCCCGTCCTGCGCCGGGCCGTCGCGGCGAATCCGGGCAAATTCGCCTGAGCGAACCCCTGCCGCCCGCGCCGCGCGCCATCCCGGTGCGCGGTGCGGGCGTCCGCCACCGATATCGGGCTCCGCGGTGAAAGAATTCTCGCGGCACCGATGAATTTCGGATGGCTCCGCCGTCGATACCTCCGAATGCACCGGCAGCGGTGCATCAGCGCAGGAACGAGTGCTCCGGACAGCGATCCGGACCGGCGAGCAGGAGACGCAGTGAGCGGTATCAAGGTCTTGGTGGCGGGCGCGAGCATCGCGGGTCCCGCGCTGGCCCATTGGCTGCACCGGCGCGGGGCCGAGGTGACGGTCGTGGAGCGCGCGCCCGAGCTGCGTCCGGGCGGGCAGGCGGTGGACGCACGCGGGGTGACCAAGGAGGTCATCCGGCGCATGGGCCTGGACGACGCCGTACGCGCCGCGCGCACCGAGACCGCCGGGGCGCACACCGTGGACGCGGAAGGTCAAGTGCTGGAGACCTTTCGGGCCGATGACGACGGCGGCGACGGCTACATCTCCGAGATCGAGATCCTGCGCGGCGACCTGTCCCGGGTGATCTACGACGACACTCGCGCGGGCGTCGAATACATCTTCGGTGACCGGATCGCCGAACTCACCCAGGACCCCGACGGGGTCGACGTGGTCTTCGAAGGCGGCGAACGACGGCGCTTCGACCTGGTGGTCGGCGCGGACGGCCTGCATTCCTCGTTGCGCGCGATGGTCTTCGGCCCGCACGAGAAGTTCGTCCGCCATCTCGGCATGGCACTCGCGTTCTTCACCGTGCCCAATGAATTCGGGCTCGAACGCTTTCTGATGGACTACCAGGAGTCTGGCCGCACGGCGGGCCTGCGTCCCATTCCGGATCCCACGCACGCGATGGCCATGTTCTCCTTCCCCCTCGCCGAATTCGATGTCGACTACCGCGATATCGAAGCGCAGAAACGCCTACTGCGCGAGCGCATGACCGGCATGGCCTGGAAGGCCACCGACATCCTCGAACACCTCGACGACACCCCGGACTTCTACCTCGACCAGGTCGCCCAGGTAGTCATGGACCGCTGGTCAAACGGCCGCGTGGTCCTGCTCGGCGACGCCGCCTTCAGCTCCTCACCGATGTCCGGACAGGGCACCGGACTCGCCCTGGTCGGCGCGTACCTGCTGGCCGGAGAACTCGCCGCCGCCAACTGGAACCCCGAAGCCGCCTTCGCCGCCTACGAAAAGGGCATGCGCTCCTTCGTCGAGGCCAACCAGGAAATCGGCCGACAGCACGCAGCCAGCATCCTCAACCCTCCCCCGCCCGCCGAACCCGGCACCGAGCCCGAATGGGACATGGACCTGATCAACCGCGCGATCAACGGCGTGGAACTCCCCGACTACGAGAGTGTTCCGGACTCGCGCGCCTAACCGGAAGTAACCCCGCCGACAGTCCTGCCACCACACCCGGCAGGACTGTCCCGCAGTACATTTCACCGATTGCCACGTGCATGCCACGCTCAACCGCCTCGACTATTCGGCGGCGCGGGCGGCGAAGTCGAAGGAGTCGCCGTCGATGCCCCAGGAGATGATGCGTTCGGGGCGGATTCGGATGATGGCGCGCTCCTGGGGCGGGAAGGGCGGCTCCTGATCGTCGAGGGCCTGGGCTGTGCCGCGTACTTCGATGCCGCGAATCACGTAGGGGTCCAGGGAAACCTGCTGATCGACGACGAACGAGACTCGGCTGCCCGCTTCGACATTGCGGTATTTGCGGCTGCCGCGCATCCGCATGCCGCCGATGTCGATTGTGCCGTCGGTGTTCACGCGGTAGCTGGTCGGGTTGTTCTGTACGACTCGGTCGGGTGACACCGTGGCCAGTCGGCCGAGTCCGGCCTCGGCGAGGAAATGCTGCTCGTTGCTGGTGAAGGTCATTTCGATTACTCCCTGGCGCGATATCCGACTTGCTGAGTTCTAGCGTTGCTAGAACATGGAGCAACGGTAACAGTTGATCGACAGCCTGTCTAGCGCTGCTAGATTTTGGATCGGCCAGGGTGGACGTCAGTCGCGCCAGTAGTTGTTCGCCGCGGCGATGGTTTGGAATTCCACGGCGACCACGTGCCCGGCGGCGATCAGGTTGTCCGGGTTGGCCGAGTAGATCGGGCGGCCCTCCACGAGGCGGTCCAGGTCGGGCTGGATGTTGTGGATGGTGTGGCGGGCCAGGGTCAGCGCGAGGGCTCGGCCTTCCTCGGGGGTCGCGGTGATCAGGGTGCCGCCGGGGACCAGGACCAGTTCGGATGCGGGCAAGGCTGTCATGAGGACTCCTTCGATCGTGCGGGCCGAGTGCGAGGGATGGGAGTCGCCGAGATCAGGCGCGGAGCGGGCTTGCAGCCGAAGAGCTTCCGGCCACACGTTACGCGCGGGGTCGGCGCTCACGTGACCACGACACGGCCACCCGAATCCGCCCGCAATGTCCGCGCGGCGCGGGCCGCCTACTGTGTGAGCGTGTTCATTGCTGAAGTGGGAGCGTTCGTCGCGGGGCCGGGTCCCGACGGGCAGACGCTGTGGTCTGTGCAGGGGCCGGTGGTCAGCGCCCTCTATTCGGGGCCGGTCGAGGTGAATATCCTTCTCGGCGAGCGGGAGTCGGTGGATGCGGAGCTCGTCGCGGAAGTGGTTCGGGATATCGACGGGTACCTGACGGCCGGGCTGCAATTCCTGCATGCGGCACTGCTCGAGGATCCGGCGGTGTTCGGGCTGGATGCGGTTGCGGCGGAGCGGTTTCGGGAGTTCGACGCCTCGACGTTCCCGGTTGATCTGCCGCAGTTGAACTTCTACGCCGATGGCGAATGGCTCCTCCGGTTCGCCGAGGGCGCATTGCCCATCTGCGAACCCTACGGCGTCGGTGTGACTTTCGAAGCCACCGAACCGGTACGGCTCGAGGACCTGCGCACCTATTGCTGATCGTCGACTTGCTGATCGTCGACGCCGCGGTCCGCGTCGGGATTCGAGGAGCTGGACAGGGCGATTCCGGTCCAGTCGGCGAGTACCTCGAGCACCTGGTCGCGATCGACCGTCGTCTTGGAAGTTCCTGCCTGCCAATCTTTCTCGCGTACCGAACGATCGGCAATCAGGCGCTTTTCGGAATCGCGGAACCGGGCGGCCGCAACCCAGTCCTCGGCCTCGACGGCGGCGAACTTGGCTTCGAGCGCGGCGGCGATTCCCTCGTCGAATTCGCGCAGGTCCGGCAGATCGGCGATGCGGGCGCGGGCGGCGGCTTCATCGATCAGGTTGATTGCCTTCTCCGGAAGCCTTCGCGCACTGACGAATTGGTGGGACAAGGTGACGGCCGTGGTCACCGCCGCGTCGGTGATCGTCACACCGTGATGAGACTGGTACGTCTTGCGCAGCCCGCGCACCATGTCGATGGCCTTGTCGATTGTCGGTTCGAGAATATGAATCGGCTGAACTCGATGGCGCAGAGCGGGATTGGCCGCGATGAGCGAGTCATAGCCGTCCGGGGTGGTCGCGCCGATGAACCGCAGGTCACGCCGGGAGATCCTGGATCGCATGGCCTCGGCCAGATACATTGCGGTCGGACTCGAATAGCTGTCGCCCGCACCGATCAGCGTGTGCAGGTCATCGAGGAACACGATGACGTCGCCGCGCCCGGTGATTTCCTCGAAGATCGGTTCCAGGCGTGCTTCCACCTCATCGCGGTCGCGGCTACCGACGACGAGAGAATCCAGCTCGAGCGTGTAAAGCTGCCAGCGCGCCAGGCTTTTCGGGACGGGCCCGGAAACCATCGCCCGCGCGAGTCCCTCGACAACCGCTGTTTTGCCGACGCCGGGTTCACCGATCAGCATCGGATAGGGCGTCGCGCGTCGCAGCAGAGCGCACATCAGCTCGCGAATTTCGTTGTCACGGCCGATGACGGGCTCGAGGCGGTCCGTCGCACCGGTCAGATTGCGGCCGAACCGTTCCAGCGGAGACTTCTGCGCCCACCTCGGAGCGGTCGATCTCGGACCCGGCCCGCTGTAGGCGGTGAGCAACCGGAGTATCCAGGCGCGCACCCGCTCCAGATCGGCGCCGAGCCGCATCAGCACCTGCGCCGCGACGCTATCGCCCTCGCGGACCAGACCCAGCAGAATCGTCTCACTGCCCACGTACTCCAGCCCGATCCGCCGCCCCTCCTCGAGCGCCAACTCCAGCGCTTTCGTCGCACCTGCGGTCCGGGGTAGCTCGACCAGCGGCGGCCCCGGCTCACCCCGCCCGATAATCGCGTCGACCTGCGTCCGCAGCTCATCGAGCGAAATATCAAGCCCTTCGAGCGTTTTCGCCCCAATACCGTCGCCGTCATCGATCAGACCCAGCAGCAGATGCTCACAACCGATCCGGTCGTGCCCGCGCGCTCTGGCCTCCGCCGCGGCGAAATCGACGATGCGCCGCGCGCGCTCGGTGAATCTCTCTGACATACGCACTCTTTCGCTCGCCGAGCCACCCACCCCGCCGGACCGACCCCGCTGTGGCCCAATATAGGGCTGGCCGACCGCGCTCGGAAAGAACTTTGAAATTCATGCACGCGAGATGTCGAGAACGCGCGGGCGGCTCCGTCCCAGAGGTACGAGCACCCGAACGGGCCTCGGATACACCGAACCGAAGGAGAATTCCCATGGCCGTCCGCCGTATGGATCACGCCGGAATCGTCGTCGAAGACCTCGCGGCCGCCGTCGCGTTCTTCATCGAACTGGGCCTGGAACTGGAGGGCGAAGCAAGCGTAGGCGGTCAATGGGCCGACGAGCTCCTCGGCCTGGAGGGCGTCAAAGCCGACATCGCCATGGTCCGAACCCCCGACGGCCACACCCGAATCGAACTCTCAACCTTCCACTCCCCCCTGTTCACCGGCACCACAACGCCATCCCCGGTGAACGTCCCCGGCATCCCCCGCCTGACCTTCGTCGTAGACGACGTCAACGACACCCTCACCCGCCTGCGCCCCCACGGCGCCGAACTCGTCGGCATAGTCACCCACTACGAAGACATCTACCGCTACTGCTACATCCACGGACCCAATGGCGTCACGATCGGCTTGGTGCAGGAACTCCGCACATCATCCGATGCGGGGTAGAAACTCAGATCAATTCGGACTCGCTGGTCAATCCTGTTCTGCCACAGTCCGAACGAAGTTGCCGCACCGCCCGGGGCGGTGCGGCAGGCCAAGTTATTCCGCGTAGGGCTGATCGGTTCCCTGATCGCTGTAACCCACGCTCCAGATGTAGCCATCGGGATCAGCGAACGTACCGCCGTATCCACCCCACGGCAGCGCCGCGGCGGGCTTGAGGATTGTGGCACCGGCCTTTTCGGCCTCCGCGACAATCTCGTCGACCCGGCCCTCACTGCGGACCACGTAGGTCAGCACCAGCCCGCTGAAGCCGCTGCCTTCCGCCTCCGCGCCAACCTGCCCGGCCAAACCCTCACGGCCGTAGAAGCCCACCGGCGACGCGCCATCCGACTCGAAGAACACCGAGATCCCGAAGTCCTTCGCGATCTTCCAGCCCAGCCCCTCGGTATAGAACTGCTTGGCCCGGTCCAGATCCCGGACGCCGAGGAGAATTGAACTGACGTGCGCTTTCATGCCCTGCTCCTTCATTTCGAATGTCCCGGCCGACATTACGAAGCACACCCCGGGCACGGTATCCGTCAGATGCCTTAATCAGCAGCCCCGGTCATTGCCCGCCGACCAGATCGAGCGGTCAGCACACGACACAATCTCCGCACGACCCCAACGACTTTGGACCGTTTCCATGGTCGCGTAACCCCGGCCGCGTCGGCTCGGAGGCGGCATCATGACTGTTATGGGTTCAGCAGTGCCGCCGTGGTGGCGGCGGCGGTTGCCACCGGGGTCGGTCGGACGGATCGTGCGGTGGGATGGTTGGGGGCGAGTGGGGCGGGGCGTCGCCGGGGTTGCCGCGGTGGCGGTGGCGGTGGCCGCGGTGGCGGGGGTGTGGTTCACGGGGCAGAGTTTGCTGGCTACTCGTGATCAGTATCGGCTGTCCGAGCAAGGGCAGGTGACCGAGCGGTTCAGTCATGCGATCGATAATCTCGGGTCCGACAAGCTTGATGTGCGGGTTGGCGGGATCTATCTGCTGGAGCGGCTCTCGGCGGGTTCGCCGGCGGATCACGCGACCGTTGTCGATATCGTGTCGGCATTCGTGCGCACGCACAGCCCGGTTTCGGTGTGTCCCGCGGCGGGGACGGTGATCGACGCCCATAATCCCGATAACCGACTTCCTACCGATGTTCAGGCGGCGTTGACCGTGATCGCCCGGCGCGACATCACCGGCGAGGATGGGCGTCAAATCGATTTGCTGCGAACATGTTTGGCCGGTGCGCGGTTGAATGACGCGAAACTCGCCAACGTGAATATCTCCGGGGGTGATGTGCGTGGCGCGCAATTTTCCGGGGCCGATATGGAGGTCGCGGCACTGGTCAATATCGAAGCCGCCGGAGCCGAGCTGGACAATGCGAATTTGTCCGGCGCGCTGTTCACCCATGCGAGCCTGACAGACACGAACTTCAGCCATGCTGATCTGTCTCACGCGGTCTTGCAGCGAGCCAATCTGGCCCGCGCGAATTTGGGCAATGCGAATCTCTCCGGCGCCTTCCTCGACGGGGTCAATATGGCCGGGGCCAGTCTCGCGGACGCGGATCTCTCGGGCACCAAGCTCGATACGGTGACCCTGGACGGCATCTTCTACACCCCGAAGACGGTGTGGCCCAAAGGATTCACTCCACCTCCGAGTCGCGCCTCATTCCGCTGAGAGCGAGGCATGTACCTGCCCAGGTCAATCGGCGGGCAGCAGGTTGTTCATCAGCAGGCCGAGGGCGAATTCGAAGCGGTCCTGTCCGGTGCCGGAGATCAGGTCGGCGGCATGGCGTCGTGTCTCGGGGAATTTGTCGGCGGGCAGCGCGGTGAAGCGGTCCAGCAACTCCTCGTGGCTGAGCACCCATTCCTGATCCTGATTCCGGCGGCGCTGCCGGACCAGTGATTGTTCGAGCGCGTACGCGCTGACGTACAGCGAGAGTGCATCGCGTGCCCATCCGGCCGTCTTCGGCTCGACACCGCCCGCGAGCAGAATCGCGAGGATGCCTTCGCCGACCCGCAGCGTTTCCAGGTTCGTCGACACCATGGCCAGCGCGGCGCGCGAGATTCCGGGGTACTTCAGGTACAGGTCGCGAATCTGGGCGTACACATCGAGCAACTGCTCACGCCAGACTCCCGAATCAGGTTCGGGGAGAACGACTTCGGCATACAGCCTGCCGATCAGCAGATCGTCGATGTCGTCCTTGTTCACGATGTGCGCGTACAGCGATGACGGCCCGGTGCCGAGCACTGCGGCGACGCGCCGGATGGTCAGCGCGTCATACCCCTCGGTGGCGACGACCTGCAACGCGGCGTCGGTGATCCGGTCAACGGTGATCGGCGCCTTGCGGGGCGTTGGTGCGGCGGACTCCGCGGCGGGTTGGGCATGGCGGGCGGCGCGGCGTTGGCGGGCATCGGCGGACATGCTCGAACTATAGCTTGACACGAACTTAGTTCGTCGATTAGAACTTAGATCGTCAGAACGAACTTAGTTCGTGTCGATGTTCCCGGAGGTGTGTGATGCGAGTTTCCGTTATCGGAGCGGGCCTGGGCGGTCTGGCTCTCGCGCAAGGTCTGCGCGGCGCCGGTATCGAGGCCGAGGTGTTCGAGCGCGATCCGGGCATCGTCGCCCGCTTCCAGGGCTACCGCCTCGTGCTGAACCCGGTCGGCTTCCAGGCCGTCCGCGACTGCCTGCCCACCCGCTGGCATCCGCTGCTCGACGAAATCGTCATGGAGGCCTCCGCCGAACAGCTGATCCTGGACCCGCAACTGAACGAGATCGGCAAGCTCGGCGCGGCCCGCACCGGCATCGTGGTCGACCGGCAGGTGCTGCGGCATCTGCTGCTGACCGGCCTGACCGTGCACACCGACGCCGCCCTGACCGGCTACGACGTACTGCCCGACGGCCGAGTCCAGGCCAACTTCGCCCACCGCGAACCGGCCACCGCCGACCTGCTCGTCGGCGCGGACGGCGTCACCTCCGCGGTCCGCGGTGTCCTCTCGCCCGACACCATCCCAACCGACACCGGCGTCCGCTTCGTCATCGGCCGCACCCCGCTGACCGACGAATTCGCCGACATCTCAAAGGCTTTCGGCTCGAAGATCGCCGGAGACGGCGTCAGCCTGCTGCTCGGCGCGATGCAGTTCCGCACCCCGCCCAAGCAAGCCGCCGAACAACTCGCCCCCGAAGTCACCCTCCCCGATATCGGCGACTACGTGCGCTGGGCCATGATCCTGCCCCCGAACGGCTCACTCGACAACGCCACCGCCCAGGACGCCGTCCTGTCCCACATGCAGGGCTGGCACCCGCAACTCCGCGCCCTGATCGAACAGGCCGACCCCGACAACAGCGCCCTGCTGTCCATCCGAGTCGTCCACCCCGGCCGGCGCTGGACCACCGGCCCGGTCACCCTCCTCGGCGACGCCATCCACGCCACCTCCCCAACCGGCGGCAACGGCGCGAACACCGCCCTACGCGACGCGGACGTGCTGCGCCGCAGCCTGATCGAGGCCGCCGAAGGCCGCCGCGACCTCCTCGGCGCGGTCGACGACTACGAACGCCACATGTTCGAATACGGTGCCGAAGCCGTCCGCACCAGCCTCGAACGCCTCCCCGCCTTCGCCCCCGAGGCGAAACTCTCCTGAGGGTGTCAGGCCGATTCGTTCAGCAGGTGCGCGTTCCATACCGCCGCCGCCTGCTCATGGGAGTCGACACCCGCGTAGAACGCCTGCCCCAGGATGTCGAAGTCGGAATCGCCGAAACCGTGTGCCTCCAGGAACTTCGGCCGGTACACCGCGAAACCCTCCGCCGCCGAATGATGCCGGTAGGGAACGGCTATCCGCATCGACCGGGGATTCAGGGCGAATTCGACGGCCTTGATCATCAACGCATCGGTTCGTCCCCTGTCCAGGTGCAGGTAGGCATCAACCACGAGCACGGCCCGTAGCCAGCCCACTGGGCTATCGGCGAGCCTCTCCTCGGCTGCCGCTGCCGAGTCACCGACATCGTCGTCGAGGAAACGCTCCATACCTTTGGTCCCGTCGGCATGGGCGTACCCGATCAACGGGATCAACACATCGGAATCGGACACACTCCAGATCCCGTGTGCCGCACAAAAACCCGCAAGCTCGGCAATCTCGTACACGGACACACACGATATCCCTGCGCACCGACACTCGACACGGAGCTAAAGCCTTTGCCCGGCGCCGGGGTGCGCTGCTACAGTCCTGGGGCCGTGTGAGCGAACGAGGAGGTGGTACCCGTGAACGTTGTATCGATATGGGTGCTCCCCTCTGGGGTCACGGTCGGGCGATAGGTCGCCCGGGAGCGCCATTCATGAGCACTCCCGAAAGGCACGACCATGCAATTCACTTCCGAGAAGCTGCTCGATGACGGTGTTATCGAGCGCGAATTCACTCTCGGCGAGGTTCCGGGCATTCTCTGGGCCGCCGAATCCGCTACCGCACCAACGCCTTTGATCCTGGTTGGGCACGGTGGCGAACTACAGCGCATGTACCCGCGAGTGGCGGGGAGGGCGCGGGACGCGGTTGCGCAGGGGTACGCCGCGGCCACCATCGAACTCCCCGGCAGCGGTGCTCGCCCCCGATCCGCCACCGCGGATCAGGCCCGCGCCGACCTGCGGCAGGCCATCCAGGCCGGCGAACCGGTCAGCGACGATATCGTCGACCGCCTCATCCTTCCGCTGGTCGAACAGTCGGTTCCGGAATGGCAGGCGACCATCGACGCATTACTGGAATTGCCGGAGATCGAGGGCCCGGTCGGATATTCGGGCGGGGTGATCTCCATCGGTGTCCGCCTGGCGGTGGTGGAGCCGCGCATCCGCGCCGCCGTGCTGTTCGCGGGAAGCTATGTGCCGCGCGGCATTATCGAGCAGGCTCGGCAGGTCGACATTCCACTCCATGTGCTGCTGCAGTGGGACGACGAAGGCAACGATCGCCAAATGGCACTGGATCTGTTCGACGCCTTCGGCTCGAAGGAGAAGGCGCTGAACGCCAATATGGGCGGGCACACCGGCGTACCGGACTACGCGGGCGACGCGGCGAACCGCTTCTTCGCCCGCCATCTGAGGTAGGGCGGACCGTCGCGCCGACCCACAACGGTCGGCGCGACGGCGGACCGAGTCATCCTCGATGCCGTCCGATGGTCAGGTCCAGCAGTGCCGCGGCATCGCGGCGCAATCCCTCGACCGCGTCGGCGGCACCGGAGTGGTGCAGTAGCAGCGCGCGCTGGAACAGTCCGTCGAAGGTGGCGTAGGCCATGGATTCGCTGATGAGCAAAGGACTTTCGGCCAGTTCGGCGTAGCGCACCACGACATTGGCGATCATGCGTTCGCGGCGGGCGTCGATATCGACGACGTCCTCGCGGAATGATTCCTCGAACAGTCCCTGATTGCGCAGGTCGTACCAGAGGCGGTGCAGGGCGGCATCGGATTCCAGGGTGCCCGCCATCGCGTCGCTGAAGGTGCTGCGCAGCTCATCCGCGCCGGTCGCGGCGGCGACGATCTCGTCGTACCTGGTCACGCAGACCGCTTCGTACTGCTGCACCGCGTGCGTGAGCAGTTCGACCTTGTCGCTGAAGTAGTAGTGCAGCAGCCCGTGCGTGAACTCCGATTTCTGCGCGATCTCGCGCAGGCTGGTGCGGGCGTAGCCGAGTTCGGCCAGCGCATCCAGTGCGGCGGTTGCCAATTGGGCCCGCCGTTCCGCGAACTTGTCGACTTGACGGCGGGCGACACGAGCCCGCTTCTCGACGATTTCGGTCACCGCGCCACCTCTCATCTGCCTCACCGCACCCGATCAACCTGTTCAGTCTATCGCGGGTCGCGAATCCTTCGCCGTTAAAATTTTGACAGTTGTCCAAGAAACTCTTGACGACTGTCCAAAGATTTGCGTACTGTGATTCACATCTCATCCCCAGCTAGCGAGTTATGAGTGATCAAGTAGCACAAGCCATCTCGAAGAGGAGACCCCTGATGAGTGGGTATGACCTGGCCGGGCGCAGCGCGCTGGTCACCGGAGCGGCGCGCGGCCTGGGCGCGGGCATGGCCGAGGCGCTGGCTCGCGCCGGTGCGGCCGTCGCCATCGCCGATGTCAACGAGGATCTCGGTAAGCAGACCGCGGAGGCACTGCGCGCGACGGGAGCCACCGCCGAATTCATCCCACTCGACGTCGCCGACGACGACCGCTGGGAACACGCCATCGCCGATACGGTCACCGCGCTCGGCGGTCTGGACATCGTGGTCAACAATGCCGGTGTCGAAATCACAAGTCTCGTAGTCGATCTCGATCCCGCACAGGTGCGGCGCATGCTCGAGGTGAATGTGCTCGGCACCGCACTGGGCGTCAAGCACGCGTTCCGGGCAATGCGGCCCGGTGGCGCGGCAGGCCGGGGCGGTGCCATCGTGAACATCGCCTCGGTCGCCGCGACTATCGCGTTCCCGGGCATTTCGGTGTATTCCGCGACCAAGTCCGCGGTGGACCGGCTCACCAGGGTCGCGGCCATGGAATCGGGCAAGCTCGGCTACGGCGTCCGGGTCAATTGCGTGTACCCGGGGTTGGTCCCCACCGAGATGGGCGCGCAACTCGCGAACGATGTCGCCGAGATCGGGCTGTTCCCGAGCGCCGAGGAAGCGGTCGGCGCGGTGATCGCGCAAACGCCCCAGGGCCGTCTCGGTGAAGTCGCCGATATGGCCGACGCCGTCGTTTTCCTCGCCTCCGACGCCGCCCGTTTCATCACCGGGGCCGGTCTGCCGGTCGACGGCGGCATGGGCATGTGAGCACCGGAATCACGAAAGGTCCTGAGAGCATGAGCACCAAACCCGTTGTCGTCTACGGCGCTTCCGGCTACACCGGCCGCCTGATCTGTGAATACCTGCGCGAGTACGGAATTCCGTTCATCGCCGCCGGGCGGGACAAGACCCGCTTGCAGGAGGCGATCGACCACATCCCCGGCATCGACACCGTCGAGTACGAGATCGTCGAGGTCGCGCACTCGGTGGAATCGCTGACCGAACTGTTCCGGGGCACGTCGGTGGTCTGCAATACCGTCGGCCCGTTCGCGCAATACGGCCACGAGGTCGTGCAGGCGTGCATTGCCGCGGGCACCCATTATCTGGACACGACCGGCGAGCAGGATTGGCTCATAGACTGCGATGAGCAGTACGGGGCCGATATGGCGGCCCAGGGCTTGCTGCTGTCCCCCGGTATCGCGCAGATGTACACCACCGGTGAGATCGCCGCCCAAATCTGCTTGGAGACACCGAGTTTGGATACCCTGGACATCCAGGTGATCTGGAAGGGCTTCCCGACCGTCGCGTCCACCAAGACCATTCTGGTCAATGCCGCGCTGGCCAAGGCGTACTACCTGGAGCAGAACCGGTACGTGGAATGGCCGGCCGATGCCGGTTTGTACAACGTGGTGGTACCCGGCCAGCATGAGATCGGCCTCGCGCTGCCGTGGGGCGGGACCTCACATCCGGTGTGGTTCAAGCACGATCCGCGCGTGGCGAACGTCAAGGTGCTCGGCGGAGTCGCGGACCGCGCACTCATGCAGGGCGTGCCGTTGATCGTGGCCGCGGTGCTCGAGCAGGTGAAGGATCTGCCGCCCGAGGAGAAGCTTCGGGTGCTCACCGAACAGGCGGCGGCCGTCCGCGATGAAATGCCGCCGCGCGAGAACCCGCGCATCAACACCTCGCTGGACTCGGTCCACGCGTCGGGGCCGTTGGGGCGCGCGCACTGTGTGATCTACGGGAATTGCAACTACAAGCAGACCGGACTGCTGCAGGCGTACGCCGCCAACGCCCTGTTGCAGACGCCGCCGAAACAGGTCGGATTCGCTTCCGCCTGTCAGGCTTTCGGGCACCGGGAACTGCTCGGGGTGCTGCGTGCGTTCGGATTGGTTTCGGAGCCGATTCTGACCGTGCATCGTTGATCACGCATCGGGCCGCCGGCGCACCCCTGCGCGTCGGCGTCGGCGGCCCGAACCCTCTTGTATCCCAATAGCTTCCACGGAGGTTGTGCAATGCGCCTGACCGACTACCTGGACAAGGGCGCGTCCCTGGGTCCATCGGCGCGGTGTCTCACCGCGAACGGGGAGAGCCGCACCTATCAAGAGGTGCAACAGCTTTCGTGGCAGGTCGCGCGTGCGCTGCACCTGTCCGGGGTGCGCCCCGGCGATAAGGTCGCGATCCTGTCGGCCAACGACATCACGGCCTTCACTTGCGTTTTCGGTATCGCACGCGCGGGTGCGGTGTGGTGCCCGATCAATCCCCGCAACGAGGCCGCCGAAAACCGGGATCTGCTGGAGCTTTTCGACTGCACGTACCTGATCTTCCAGCAGTCGTTCGCGCCGCTGGTGAAGGAGATTCTGCCGCAGCTGCCCGGGGTGACCACGGCGATCTGCCTGGACGGCGCGGTCGAGGGTGCCATCGGCTTCGTCGAATGGATCGGGAAGATCGCGCCGACACCGTGGCAGGCCGAGCCGATCGACGATCTGGTCATGCTGGTCGGCACGGGCGGAACCACTGGACGCCCCAAGGGAGTTCGGCTCACCGGCCACAGCATCGAGACCATGACGGCGCTCACCTTGATGAGCTACCCGTTCGATGAGCGGCCCCGCTATCTCGCGCTGGCCCCGCTCACGCACGCCGCCGGGGTGCTGTGTTTTCCGATCCTCGCGCTCGGCGGAGAGATCGTCATCCTGCCCGCACCGGATCTCGGTGACTATCTGCGCCGGATCGAACAGCACCGCATCACGCACTCGTTCCTGCCGCCGACGCTCATCTATATGCTGCTCGATCACCCCGCGTTGTCGAGCACCGATCTTTCGTCGCTGCAATGCCTTTGGTACGGCGCGGCCCCCATGTCGACCACCCGGCTGACCGAAGCGCTCGAACGAATCGGTCCCGTCATGGGCCAGCTATTCGGGCAATCCGAAGCCCCCATGATGGTCTCCACCCTCTCCCCCGCCGATCACTTCCACCGCGACGGCACCGTCGCCATCGAACGCCTGGCCTCCGCGGGCCGCCCCACTCCCCTGACCCAGGTGGCCATCATGGATGACTCGGGCAACCTGCTCCCCACCGGCGAGCGCGGCGAAATCGTGGTCAAAGGCCCGCTGGTCATGGCCGGCTATCACAACAACCCCGAAGCGACCGCCGACGCCTCCCGCTTCGGCTGGCACCACACCGGCGATATCGGCTACCTCGACGCCGACAACTACCTCTACGTCGTCGACCGTGCCAAAGACATGATCATCACCGGCGGCTTCAACGTCTACTCCGCCGAAGTGGAGCAGGCCCTGCTGAGCCACCCGGCGGTGCAGGATTGCGCCGTCATCGGCCTGCCCGACGACAAATGGGGCGAACGCGTCACCGCGGTCGTCCAACTACACGCGGGTCACACCGCGAACCCCGACGACCTCCGCACCCACGCCCGAACCCTGCTCGGCGGAGTGAAATCTCCTAAGCAGGTGGAGATTTGGCCCGACCTACCCCGATCCAAGATCGGGAAGGTCCTCAAACCTGATATCCGAAGTCGTTTGCGCGCAACTTGATTGGTTCCTAAGGGTTCGCGTCGTCGGCATGACTCGGGTTCGACTCAGCCCAGTCACGGAACGCGGCGACGAACTCCTCGGGTGCGTCGGACTCCACATAGGTTCCAGCGCCCTCGACGATGACGGTGGTGTGGTCGGGGAAAGTCGCTTCCAGCCGCTCGCGCTCCTGGGGACGGAAGGCGATGTCCGCATCACCCCAGATGATCAGTGTCGGCAGGTGAGCGAGGTCCGGCAGACCGGCTTCGACCTCGGCGAAGAAATCCCGGCTGGCAAGGACTCGGTTTGGAAAGACAGCCGAGGCATGCCGCCGATCCGGGGTGTCCATGGCCCGGAGATAGTGGTTCATCTCGGCCGCGCTCGGCTTGCGCCGGCGATGGCCGGTGGGGATGAACGCTTTCACGACGAGATTGAATTGCCGAGCCAGAAAGCGTCCCGCGAGTCCGCCGACGGCGCGGGAGAATCCCTCGAAGTGCAGGCTGCCATTGACCGGCCAGGCCCAGGTGTTGGCCAGCACCAGGCGATTGAAGACGCCCGGCCGCCGTTCCGCGACCGCCAGGCCGATCATGCCGCCCCAGTCCTGTCCGACCAGGGTGATGTCCTCGAGACCGAGTGTGTCGACAAAACCGGCGACGATATCGGCGTGTTCCTCCGGGTAATAGCGATAGCCCGGGGCGGCCGTCGACAGCCCGAACCCCGGATAGTCCAGGGCGATGCACCGGTAGTCCGCGCGCAGCGCGCCGATCACATCGCGCCACAGGAACGACCAGGTCGGATTGCCATGCAGCATCAACAGCGTGGGACCCGACCCCTCATCGACGTAATGCACTGTGTGCCCGTCGATTTCGATGAATCTGCTCTCGAATGGAAATAGCGCGTCGTCGACCCAATCCGGCCGCACGCTCGTGGTGGCATCGCTCATCGTGACCCCCTGTTGGACTTCGATATCCGATATGCTTGAGACTCTCACGTGCACTTGAGATTCTCAAGCGAATGAAGGAAATGATGCGTAGTTACGGCCAGTACTGCGGGCTAGCTCGGTCCCTCGAGGTCGTCGGCGACCGCTGGAACCTGCTCATCGTCCGCCAACTGCTCATCGCCCCCGCCCGCTACCGCGACCTGCTCGAGGGCCTGCCCGGCATCGCGACCAATATGCTCGCCGATCGGCTCCGCGACCTCGAGACCGCAGGCGTACTCGAACGGCGACTGACGGGCGAGGGCTGCGCGGTCGAATACGCCCTGACCCCTTGGGGTTCGGAGCTACGCCAGCCGATCGAGGGCCTCATCCGCTGGTCCACCCCGCTGATGATCCGCGGCCCCGAGGCCGACGCCTTCCGCCCCGAATGGCTAGCGCTCGCCGTCCCCGCCCTGCTCGACACCCGCGTCACGACTCGCCCTTCGGCGACCATCGGCCTCGAAATCGGCGACGCCCCTTTCCAACTGCGCGCCTCGAGCTCCGGCTTCGAGATCGGCGCGCAGGACGGCAGCGCACTCGACGCCACCGTCCGCGCCGACCCCGCGTACATCCTCGGCCTCGCCGCCGGTGCACTCACTCTCGGCGACGCGCGCGCTCTCGGGGTGGTCGAGGTCGACGGTGACGAATCCGTGGTTCTCGCGGTCTTTGCCGCCTGAGCCCGGTGGCAGGGCGAGGAAGTGTTGGTCGCACAGGCTCTCGGGCCGATGATTTTTGCCCTGCCCCGTCGTCGTAACTCCGGATACCGACTGACAGGAGTGCGGCATGGCGGGATCGTTTCAATCGGGTATGACGTCGATACAAGCCAACGACGTGGATCTCGGAATCGAGAGCTTCGGCCGCGTCGACGATCCGCTTGTACTGCTGGTCGGCGGCACAACAATGCTGTCCTGGCCCGACGCGCTGTGCGAGCGGCTCGCGGCAGGCGGACGACGCGTGGTCCGCTACGACCTACGCGACTCCGGTGCCTCGACAACCCTCGACCCGGAGAATCCATGCTATGACCTGCGGGATCTGGCGGCCGACGCCACAGCGCTCGTTGCGACTCTCGGTGCCGAAACCGCGCATATCGGTGGCATCGGCGTCGGCGGAATGGTCGCTCAGGTTGCCGCGCTCGACCACCCGGATGTGTTTGCCGCGCTGACCCTCATCGGCACCCGCCCGATCGCACCGGGTCCGGTCGATGCGGACCTACCTGACCACGACCCCGCGGTCATAGGCGCGGTGTTCTCGCGCGCCCTGCCGGACTGGGCCAACCGCGATGCCGTCGCAGCCTTCGCCGCCGAGGGTGCCAAGGCAATGGGCAACGATCCCGATCAGGCGCGAGCGACCGCCGCCCGAATCTGGGACCGGACGCCATCGACCGATCCCGCGGTGCAGCAGGCGAACCAACTCGGCATGGTCTTCTCCCGCATCAACTGCGCCCCGCGCTGGCGTGAACGGCTCGGCGACATCGCCATCCCCACGCTCGTGGTGCACGGGCGCATCGACCCGTTCTTCCCGCTCGGCAATGCCGAGGCCCTGGCGGCCGAAATTCCCGCGGCAAAGCTGCACGTCGTCGACAACATGGGAACCGCCCTGCCGCATAGCGCATCCGGCGCGGTCGCGGCGGCAATGCTCATCCTGTGACGATGTGTTCAGGTCCTCATCCCACCGGCTGATTCCGAGTCAGGGCGTACTCGATGTCTTGGGCGAGGAGATAGTGATTCACCGCGATGGCGGACCGCGATCCGGCTGCGGCGGCACCGATCAATTGCGCCGGAGAATCGACTACGTTTCCGGCCGCCCAGACTCCTGCCACGTTCGTGAGGCCCGTCGGATCGACAGTGACCCAACCGTTCTCGCCGAGATCGCAGCCCAGATCCTTCAGCAGTTCGTGCCGCGGGAGGAAGGTTGGGCCGACGAATACTGTCCGGCGTGGCACCGATCGGCCATCGATCAGGTCGACGGCGTGAACTCGACCCGCCCGTACGGCTATCCGCGCGACGGGTTCAGTGTCGATGCGAATATCGCGGGCCAGCAGCGCATGTCTCTCCTGCGTGGTGAGTTCGATGCCGTTCGGGAAGAAGATCACATCGTCGGACCACTGGCGAACAAGGGCCGCCTGATGGAGCGTGAACGGCCTGTTCTCCCCGCCGATTACGGCAATCGGACTGTCACGGACCTCGTAGCCGTGGCAGTACGGGCAGTGCAGCACATCGATGCCCCACTGCTCCCGCACGCCCGCGATGGACGGTAACTCATCACGCAGGCCCGTCGCTACCAGCACAACGCGGGCCGTCAGGACCAAATCCGTTGTGTGTATGACGAACCCGCCGTCGGACCGTTCGATGGACGTCACCAGTCCGGACAGGAAGTGTCCGCCATAACCGACCATCTCGGCTCGGCCCGCCGCGAGCAACTGTCGGGGTTCGACGCCATCTCGCGATAGGAAGCCATGCGTATGCCCGGCGGGAGCATTACGCGGTTCACCGCCGTCGACGACAACCACGGTGCGGCGGGCGCGCGCCAAAACCGTTGCCGCGCTGAGCCCGGCTGCCCCGCCACCGATTACCACGACATCGACCCGCATACCCATCCCCTCCGGTGCCACGACTACTATCGAACCTAACGGATTGTTCACCAGTTAACAAAAAGGAGGTGGTGGTCGTGACGACACTGCGCGAACGCACGATCGAGCGCTGGCGCGAGCACAATCCGGCGCTCGACACCTCTCCGATGCAACTCGTCAGCCAGCTGAAACGCATTTCCGGCCTGCTCGACCGCGCCGTCGAGCCCATCTACGCCGAAGCGGATATCACCTCATCAGAGATGGAATTACTTGTGCCTCTTCGATATTCAACCGAATCGATCACAGCAATCCGCCTCGCGGAACACCTCGGCATGTCACGCGCCGGAGTGAGCAAGACCCTCACCAAGCTCGAGCAGAAGGGCCTCATTGCCCGCACGCCGAATCCCGACGATCGACGCTCGGCCCTGGTGCACCTGACAGACACCGGCATCGCGGTGACCGATGAGGTCTTTCCGCACGAACTCCGCTGCCATGCAGCACTACTCGCTGAACTCGGCCGCAACCGGGCCCGTATCCTCCAGGCACTCGAGGACCTGGCCGACGCTCTCGAAACCCGACACCTGTAGATCCAGATCAAGATCTCGTCGTACGGATCGTGTCAGGAAACGACTGGGCCGCGTCAAGGGTTCGTCAATTGGGGCGTTATGCCTGATGGAGAGGCCTATCGTCCAGTTTCTGACCGGTTTGGATTCCGGCGGCGAGGAGACGATTCAGATGATTGGCGACCGTGACGATCAGGGGATGCTGGCCGAGTTGATGGCACAGCGCCACGCCGTGGAGATCCTCGATCTGGTGTCCGAGTCGGGGTGCGGCACAGCGTTGCTGGTGAGAATGGTGGGCGGATCGCATAGTGAATTGGTGTCCGCGCTGCGTGTGATCGCGGGGTATGGGTTGCTCGCCACCGACGACCCGGAGGAGTGGGCCGATCCGGTAGCGATTCCCGGATCGATTCGACTTTCGGACAAGGGTGAGGTGGTCGCCGAGGCGTTGTCACCTTCGCGGACGCACCGCACCCCGCATGTCCGGAGCTGGCGATCCGGGCGTGATCTGATGCTGCGTGGATTCGCCCGTCACGCAACGGGATCGCCGACCGCGCCCGTTCCGGGGTGACCGCCGTCGACAGTTAATGCAAGCAACGTCGCGAGTCACACCGAGGGCATGATGAAACCGATCGCTCCCCACATCGACCTGTCCGCATTCCAGGTGCGCTGGTCTCCGCAGGACGCCGCGTTCGTCGCGCATTCCGCGCGATATCCCGGATTGACCTACGCCGACGAGTGGTCCTCACTCGCGGCGGTCGACGGCCTCATCGACACGATCGAGCAGACCCGCACCCTCGGATAGCGGGTGTGGTTCACACCTGGCTCTTTATGTTGCCGGGATCGACGAGGTCGTAGTACGGCGTGATGTACTCCATGTGGGTGCTGACGATGTCCCACACGGGGATTGGTGCCGCGCGGACGGTCATCCAGCAGGAAGTCGGTCACGCCGCCGGGATGGCGGCCCCAGTCGAGGTTGTCGATGTCGGTGAAGTCATATCGATACCTCAGCGCCGGATTTACGCAACTGTTCGAGCCGCGTCGACTCGGTCCACGATGACGGGTCCATGCGGGTTGTCCGGCTCATAGAATTCCACGAACGGCCGAGTCCCGGGGCTCAGCGTCCACATTGGAATTGGCGTGAAATTTCCGGTCAGCCAGTCTACGAGGTAGCTGGTCACAGTCCCGGCGTAGAAGCCCCTTTGAATTTGATCCGCGTCGGTGAACACCAGGGTCCACTTGTCCGGATCCGGGTCATGCGCATCCCACAGGCAGTAGTTGCCGCCGAATGACGCACCCCATTGGATGAGCGTGGACGGGTCGACCGAGACACCGGCGGGTATCTGCCCGGGTGGATCACCGATGTCGTCGGCCGCCAGATTCTCCCGTGAGGCGAAGGTGACTTCGGCCAGATCCACATACTCGTTGGAACTCGGCCGAAACAGACACAGCCGATCGCAAAAGCTCACATCTCCGTATGCCTCGAAGAAGAGCTTGAAGTCCTCAGGAATCGTGGCGACACCGAGCCCCCGCTCGACGGTCGTCCAGTCGAAACTGCGGCCGTACCCGGATGGTGGGGGCAACAGTACTTTCAGATCGTCGAGCGCGGTCATCGTTTCCTTTGGCGGACAGCGCTCCCAGGGGCACTGAGGAGTGTGGCGAGGACGGCTAACAGGCGATGGGCTGAATTCATTACAGCAGAACGCATTTGATCCCTCTATGAACGAAATGCCGCTCGAAGCAGATCACGCTCGCTGATGCGGGGACAAGGCTGAGCACAGCCGAACGGCTGTGTGATGGAACACTTTTCGATGCAGCGCAGGATCTGCGGGTTGCGTCGCGAAAGGCTCGGTTCGAATGCTACTTTTCGTCGACAGGTGTGGGGGCACCGTGGATGCGCTCGCGCCATTGGGCTGTGGCGCAGCCGATTTCGGTGGTTGGGGGTTCGGCGTAGAGCCATTCTCGGGCTATGCGGTGCCAGTTGTTGGTGGATTCGAGTTGGCCGAGGGCGGCGAAGGTGAAGAGGTCGGCTCGGCGGGAGAAGACGTGTTCGGGTGGGAGGAGTTGTTTGCGCATGCCTTGGAATTCGGCGGAGCGGGGGTTTACGGCGAGGATTACCGCGCCGGTGGCGAGTTCGGGGGTGATGGTGATTTCTTCGTCCAGCAGGTGCCAGCCGGTGGCGGCCCAGACGTAGTCGAGGCATTCCTGGGGGGTGACGCCGGCGCGGGGGTCGATGATGCCGCGCTCGACCCATTGGCGGTGGATGTCCTCGCCGCGGTGTTCGGCGGCGGCTTGCAGGGCGGTGCGCTCGAAGCCGACGTGCAGCGGGTCCATGCGGTGGTAGAGGCCGAAGTCCACGAAGGTTACGCGGCCGTCGGCGGCGAGCAGGATATTGCCGGGGTGCGGGTCGCCGCAGAACTCGTAATCGGTGAAAAGCGAGGTGATGTAGAAGCGGTAGATGAGTTCGCCGATATGGTCGCGGTCGGCGTCGGGCAGCGTTCGCATATGGTCGAACGGTCGGCCCTCGACGAATTCGGTGACCAGCACGTGGTGTCCGCAGAATTCCTCGATGCTGTCGGGAACGGCGATGTAGGGGTGGTCGCGGTAGCGGGCGGCTACCCGATGCTGGGTGCGGGCTTCGCGCGGATAGTCGAGTTCGGCACTGATATTGCTGGCTATCTCGTCCAGTACGCCCGCGTCGGCGGCGCTGGGTAGCGCGGATTTCCATAGCTTGCTGAAGAATTCGAGATTGCGCAGGTCGGCGGCGACGGCTTCGTCCACGCCGGGATATTTCACCTTCACCGCGACATCGCGACCGTCATGCAGTCGCGCGCGATAGACCTGGCCGATCGAGGCCGCCGCCACGGGCGTCTCGTCGAAATCGGCGAACACTCGCGACAGTGGCCCGAGGTCGTCCTCGATAACCTTCCGCATCGCCGGAAATGACACCACGGGAGCCCGGTCCCGCAATTCGGCGAGTTTGACCCGGAACAGTTCGCGATGCGATTCGGGCACCAGGCCGACATCGAGCACGGACAGCATCTGCCCGATCTTCATCGCCCCGCCCTTCATCCCGCCCAGAATGGTCACCAGCTGTTGCGCGGCCTGCAATGCGGAACGTTCGGCGAGAATCGCGCGCGCTTCCTCGGGCTGGCCGATCATCGCCAGGCGGGTGCCGGCGCCCCGGAGGGCCTGTCCGGCGGCCAGGCGACCCATCCGGCTTCCCCTGGTCAGCCGTCCCTTGGGTACCCGACCTGACGCCATGCGCACCTCCATGGGCCTGCGCGCGGGGGTGCATGCCATCAGCCCTGTGGCGCAATAACTTACAGCATCTCGAAACGATCTTCGAGAGCCGGAAAATGAGCAATACTCATCCTTACTGAAAAGTAGGGAGGGAGGTCGAGATGCCGCCCAAGAATGCAGGTCAGCGCCGCCGTCCGGCTCAGCAGCGTTCGAGAGAGACCAGGGAACACATCCTGGACACCGCCGCGCGATTGTTCGGCGAGCGCGGTATCAATGACACCTCGACGAATCGCATCGCCGCCGAGGCCGAGGTGAGCATCGGCACCGTCTACCGCTATTTCGCCGACCGCTCGGTCATGGTGGACGAATTGCTCGGCCGACTGCTCGAACGCATCGAGCGCAGGTTCACCGAATGGCTGTCGGGCTTCCCGCAGAACTCGATCGCCGCACAACCGGATTTCACCCGGGCGGCCGTGGTCATCGAAATCCTGGAGGTGTTCACCGAGGAGCTGGTCACCAACGCGAAACTGGTGCGCGCATTGGTCGGCGGCGTGCAGTTCTACAGCAGCGGCATACCCGAATTCGAGCCCCGTCTGCGGCTACTGGTGAAGGTGCTGCTGATTCAGATCCTGGGCCCCGGCAACGACCGCAAATACGATGTGATGGCCTTCGTCTTCGTCAATACCGGGTTCGCGGGCGTACTGCGCGCCTCGGCGCTCGAGGTCGACAGCACCGAACGCACCGAGATCGTCACCATGACCGGCAAGATGATGGCCGCGTGGATCGAGGCCGAAATGGCAGCGGATCAATTACCGCCTGGCACGCCGAGACCCGCCGCCAGTACCGGCCAGGACCGCACCAGAGCGTCTTTCCAATAACCCCACGAATGCGTGCCCGTCGGCTGGAAATCGAAGGTGGCGGGAATCGCGAGACTATCGAGCCGCGCCTGGAGATTGTGCGTGCACCAGTTCACCGCCGCCTCGAGCACGCCGCCGATCACCAGTTGATTCACGAATCCTCGTGGCCCACTTTGCATGTACTGACCGTTGTAGATGTCGTACATCCCGGGCACCCCGGTACCGGTGGAGACGAATAGCGCGGTTCCGCGCAACTGATCCGCGTGCACGTACGGATCGTTCGCCGCCCACATCGGATCATCGTCCGGCCCATACATATTCATCGTATCGCCGCCGCCCCAGCCCTCGACCGCGGTCTTCACGAACTGTCTGCCGATGGGATCGCTGATCTGCGCGCACCCGCTATAGGCCGCGACCGCGCGGTACAGCCCGGGTGCCGCGATCGGCAACTGCAAGACCGATGTACCCGAAGTCGACAGTCCGGCAAGGGCATTCACACCATTGGTATGGAACTGCGCGTCGATCAGCGGTGGCAACTCGGCGGTCAGGAACGTCTTCCATTTGTACACACCGAGTTTCGGATCGGGTGCGCGCCAGTCGGTGTAGTAACTCCACCGGCCCCCGATCGGCTGCACCACATTGACGTTCTTGTCCGCCAGAAATCCCAGCACATCGGTATTGCGCTGCCAGGTGGCGCTGTCCTGACCGCCACCCCCGCCATTGAGCAGGTACAGCGTCGGCGAAGACACCGAAGTATCTGGCGGCCGTTGCACATTCACCATGATGTCGGTGTTCATTGCCGCCGAGTGCACCCGCAATTGCACGGTGCGCCCATCGAGCGCCCACGAGCCTGTGATCGCGGCAGCCCCCTCGGGAGCCGCCGTCGCGGGCCCAGGAACAAGCATCGCGAGCAGGACCGTACCGGCGGCGAACACACTGCGGCACAGCAGATTCAGGGATCGAACAGACATCTGCGCTAACTCCTCGGAATGGAAAATGACGCGAGGCCCACCGGGGTCAGGGAGCCCCCGGCGGGCCTCGCGCGCAGGCTGCGGAGCTCCGGCGAGAGCACGCACGGGTCCAGCGGCACTCGGCGAAGTGCGGGCCTGCGAGGTGTACCGGACGCCGTCAGGGTGCGTGGACGGCCCGGTACACGTGTGTGGATCGGCTACAGCGAGCCGCCGCCGCCGACCAGCGGCGGGTTGAAGGTGCACTGCAATGGGACGCTGTGCGCCGGGTCCAGTGCCCGCAGCGCGATCGAGAGCGCGCGCGGGGAGTACATCATCGTCAGGTGGTCGGACAGGTCCTGGTCACAGCCGTCCTGCAGCACGATGTTGTCCACGTGCGCCCCGGGGACCGCTTTGAGGAAGGTCAGCTCGAAGGGGTTGGTGACCTCGTCATAGCGGGTGCCGACGATGGTGTAGTCGATGCCCAGGATGGTGTCGCCGTTCGCGTTGAGCTTGTTCACGAAATCCGAGCCGATGGTCTGCTGAATTCCCGCGTGGCCCACGAAGATTTCGACCAGGCCCAGTACATCGATGCCCGCGTTGTTCACCATGCGGCCGAGCGCGCCGATGCCGTCGAGCGAGGTGCCGTGATGGGTCGCCCCGAAGGTGACCAGGTGTTGCACCTTGGGACCGCCGCCCTCGAACTTGGTGTACCAGTTCGCCATTGCCCCGCCCTGCGAGTGCGCGACGATATCGACCTTCGGCGCGCCCGTCGCCGCGAGGACGCGATCCACGAAGGCGGCCAACTGTTTCGCCGAATCCTGGATATAGCCGGTGCCCATCACGCCCGGCAGTACCGAACCCAAACCGCCGCCCTCGATCAGGTTGGAGCGGCCGTAGTTGAAGGTGAAGGTGCAGTAGCCCGCGTCCTTGATCGGCTGGCCCATATAGGCGTAACCGTTGTAGGCGTTCATCCAGGTGCCATGGATGAGCAGCACCGGGCGCGGATGTTCGGCCGTCGGCTTGCAGTTCCAGTCGTTGGCCCCGGCCGGGGTGGCGTCGGGGTGGGCGAGCCCGTAGCCGAACGCGGCCAGCCACGAGGTCATTGTCGGCCCGTAAGTCGTTGTGTCGGAGGAGTATCCACCCGACGAGCCGGAGCTGGAACCGGAGCCGCCGTAGCAATCACCCGATCCGTTGCCCGATCCGGCACCGCTGCCGGAGTTGCAGGAGGACCCCGAGCCCCCGCTGCCGGAATCGGCGATCGGTCCGCCTTTGAGGCCCGCGTTGATGTAATCGGCGAGTTGCTGTTCGGTGGGTGCGGGACCGGGGGCCGCGGTGGCGGTCGTCCCGGCGAATCCGACCGCGAGCAGTGAAACCCCGGACAGAATCGCCGACCGTAATGCCCGTGGGCGGGTACTTCGTCTCATTGTGTGCCTTCCTCCGGCCCGATGTGCTTCGAGTTCGGTTGCCGCACAACGGTTGGCGGCATCGAAACCGGGATCAAACTAGGCCGGGGAACGTGCCTGCCAGAAGAGACCGCGACGGGATTTGGGTGGGTCACCAAATCGGTGGATCTGATTCATGAAGCACAACAGCGTATTTCCGACAGCGCGATTGGCATCGATTCACCTGTGCCCGAGCATGATTCGACAGCCCCTCACAATTGCGAACGGGCACGGTGGTGATTCTTCCAGTTATGGCAATCAATTCCGGACTTTCGTCCCCGCCTGACGAATCATCGAGAAACGCCCGGCGGTTCCACCGGGTATTCCCCGCATGGCATTTCTGGAGTTCCCGTGCGCCACTTCGTATTCGCTCCCCTGTCCCGCCGCGCCCGCCGTGTGGCCGCGACCGCGGTACTCGCCACCGGCATCGCCGCCGCCTGCGTGACGCCCGCCCGGGCCGAGTTCCCGCCCGCGCTGGGTCCGGATTCGGCCATCGTCATCCTGGGATTCGGGCTGCTGCCCGACGGCACCATGCGCCCGGAATTGATCGACCGATTGCGGGCGGGCTACGTGGAAGCACTGGTGTCCACGGCCTCGCCGATCATCGTGACCGGCGGAAATCCGCAGGCCGGGGTCACCGAGGCGCAGGCCATGGCCGAATGGCTGATCGCGCGCGGCATGCCGCGCGAGCGCGTGCATCTGGAGCAGGCCGCGCGCTCGACCGTCGAGAACGCCGAATTCTCCGCCGAGGTCATGGGCGCGCTCGGCAGTCGCGACGCGGTCCTGATCACCTCGGGCTATCACCTGCCCCGCGCGGTGGCCTCCTTCGGCGCGGCGGGGGTTACGGTCAGCGGCACGTACACGCCGGATGAATTACTCGAACTGGTAAGAGTTTTCGGCCCTAGCGTTGATCGTTGAATGTTCGGGCGATCAGCGCCGAACGCAGTTGCCACAGTCCGGAATTCGCGGCCGGATCGAATCCGGTGAGCTGGCGAACGCGTTTGATCCGATAGTCGACGGTATTGGTGTGGATATGCATCAGATGCGCCGTCCGCTGCCGGTTGAGATTATTGCTGATATGACAGCGCAGGGTCTGCAACAGTTCGGGATGATCATCCAGCGGATCCAATAGCGCGCCAAGGGTTTCACGCCCCGGCCCCGGCCTGGTGAGCTGATATTCCAGCGCCATATCGGTGAATCGGTACAACCGCGCCACACTGTGCAGCCGCTTGACCATATCGAGCAACTCGTGTGCGCGATCGGCCGCGGACGGCACATCATCGGGCGCACTGGTCACCACCGTGGCCATGACCGGCACGTGCGCGGCCGTCGAGAGCCGCGCGAGCAGTTCGTCGAGTTCGCCGTCGGCCATCGCGGTGGTCGGAATCAGCACCGTGCCGCCGTCCACGCTCAACAGCGCCAGCGCTGTTCCGGCGCAACGTGTTGCCAGCTCGGCCTGGAGTCGCCGCAGTTTGCGCCGCGCCACCACCTCACCATCGAGCATGGGATGCAGTTCATCGGGGTGACGCGGAATATCAAGCGCCAGAACGGAATACTCTGTCGCGAGTTCGATGCCGCATTCGCGCGCCATGGTCGAGGTCGAATGTCCGCCCAGCAGCGCCGAAGTCAAGGTGTGCACGGCATTGTGGTGTTCGCTGACCACCGCCTTGTGCTCGCGCACGTACGCGTGCGCGACGGTGACGCTGATGGCGTCGAGCATCTCGATCACCCGCTTCGCGCCGTCCATCAGATTGGTGTGGTCCTGCGCGGAGGAGTTCGCGGAGATGAGATCCATCCCGTACTTGAAGCCCTCGTGAATGGAGTGCAGGATGCTGTCGATCGGCACGCCCTCGCGCGCCCAGCCCCCGGCCGCCTCGGCCAGCCGCCCGATCTTGGCGGGCATGTCCTGTCCGTCCAGCATTCCGACGGCCATCTCCAGGCATACCCGGGTCACCGAGGTGACATCACCGGAGAGGAAGTCTCCCGGCATGGTGCCGCAGGGCGCGACCTTGTCGACGAAAAGCCCCACCAGCTGTTCCGATACCGTCCGCACGTCCGCGAGTGGATTGGACATTGGTCTGCCCGACACGGTCAGGCCCGTTCTGAGTGCTCCCTCGGTGGTCATCGTTGACTCCTTCCGTTGTGGTCTACCGCACGTCAACGGTGGAGTTCGAACTCTAAAGTGGTCGAGGGCTCACTTTCTACTCTCGTTCACGGCGCATACCGTGTGATCGCCAATCAGGTCCTCTACCAGCATCTGAGTAGCAAACAGGCGTGCACGGCAGCATGGTGATCGCGAACTTTCGACATCAATGCTCACCTTTTTCGCGATAGCGCGGCGCAACCAGCCCGGTGGCTGGACCGTGGCCCGATGGAAAGATTTGGGAGAGTTCGTCAGTAACGCCCCATCCGCGCTGGTATTCACCACAAACCTGTTCCGCCTGCCGCCCGCGGCCGAATTGCGCTGTTACCGTTGATATTCGGAATCCGCCGTCGCATTCCATCTTCCGAGTGCGCGGCCGTCCCGATCATCATGGACACCTGGTAGAACGGCCCGCGAAATTGGTTACCGAAATCTTCGATACGACAGTGGATTTGCCGGCCGCACCGGAATCGGTCCGGGAGCTGCTGGTCGATCCGCAGCTGTATCCGAGGGTGTTCGCCGGAGTCGGCGCGTGCGAACAACTCGAGACCCTGCTCGACGGCCTGACCTGGTTGATCCGCATCGGCACCCCCGCCACCGGGGTGAGCTCCCGCCGCGCCACCTTTCGCCCCGACCGGCGCGGCGGGATGCAATTGCGCTGCCTGGAGACCGGCGCGCTGGTGAATGTGCGAGTGCGCAAGCGGGATGAGCACACCCGGCTGACCGTCACGTTCTTCGGGGCCGGGCAGCTTCACCCCGCGGTGGCCGCACTGTCCAATACCGAGGTCATCGCCTGGGTCGAGGCGGGACTGCACCGGGTGGCGGAATTGCTCTCGGGTGCGGACACTTCCGTCGTGGTCAATGGCGAGGATCGACCGTTGCGGCGGCGGGCGCAGGTGGCCGGGCAGATCGTGTCGACGGGCGTGGTGCGGCCGCTACGACCGGTCCGGTCGCTCAAACAGATCGGCGGCCTCGCGAAGTGGGGGTTCAATCTGGCGGGCGGGTACGCGGCCGCGGCGGCCTACGCACCCGACCGGATCGCGGTGATCGACGATCGTGGCTCACGGACCTTCCGGGAGATGCACCGGCGCAGCCGGGCCTTGGCGGGCGCGATGTCCGACCTCGGGCTCGGTCCGGGGGATGCGATCGGCCTGCTCTCGCGCAATCACGCCGAGATGGTCGAAACCATGGTCGCCGCAGGCAAACTCGGTGTGGATGTGTTCCTGCTCAATGCCGGGCTCTCGGCTCGGACCATCGAGGATATCGTGCAGCGGCACCGGCTCACCTCGCTGTTCGCCGATCAGGAATTGGTGCCGTTGATCGACTATCTGCATCCCGATATCCATCGCTATCTCACCGACGTACCAGAGCAGCACGACTCGGTGGACGGTTTGATTGCGCAGGCCGACAGCGGCTTTCGCGCCTCCTCGCGCCGTGGCCGACTGATCGTGCTCACCTCGGGAACCAGCGGCACGCCCAAGGGCGCGCGCCGCCCGCATCCGCGCGGGTTCGCCACCATTGCCGCACTGCTGTCCCGAATCCCGTTGCGCATGAACGAGACCATGGTCATCCCCGCGCCGCTGTTCCACACCTGGGGTCTGGCGGCTTTGCAGCTCAGCACCGCGCTGCGCGCAACGGTGGTGCTGCCCAGTCGATTCGATGCGCAGGACTGCCTGCGCCTGATCGCCGAGCATCGTGCCAGCACCCTCATTGTGGTGCCGACCATGGTGCAGCGCATCCTCGATCTACCTCTCGAGGTGCGCAAACGGTACGACCTGTCGAGCCTGCGGGTGGTCGCCAGTTGCGGTGCGCCCCTTGCAGGTACGACGGTGCTGCGTTTCATGGACGCGTTCGGTGACATTCTCTACAACACCTACGGTTCCACCGAGGTCTCCTGGGCCACCATCGCGACCCCCTCGGACCTTCGGGTCTCCCCCACCACCGCCGGGCAGCCACCGCTGGGCACGCGGGTCGCCGTGCTGAATCAAGACCGGCACGCCGTTCCGATCGGCGCTATCGGCCGCATTTACGTCGGCAACCACATGCTCTTCGACGGCTATGTGAACTGCCCGCCGCCGGATGAGGCTCGGGGACTGCTCGACACCGGCGATCTCGGCTACCTCGATGTCGCGGGCCGCCTGTTCATCGCGGGTCGCGACGACGAGATGATCATCTCCGGTGGCGAGAACGTCTTCCCGCGCCCCGTCGAGGAAGCCCTGTCCCACCTCCCGCAAATCAGCGAGGTGGCCGTCGTGGGCGTCCCCGACCAGGAATTCGGCCAGCGGTTGGCCGCCTACATCGTCAAACGCGAAGGCTCCGACCTGGATCCGCACATGATCCGCACCTATATCCGCCATCGCCTGAGCCGCTTCAGCGTGCCGCGCGACATCGTCTTCCTGCCCTCCCTGCCCCGGGGCGAGACAGGCAAGGTCGTCAAGCGCCTGCTGACCGGCGGCCTGGCCGATAACCTCGCGCCATCGCCCTACTGAGCGCCCGTGCCGAGGTGCGCGAGGACGGCTTCCACTGCGCGCGAGGCACTTTCGGCAGCGGCCTCCATGGTCGAGGGCAGTTCGGTGCGGGTCCAGTCCCCGGCCAGGAAGAGGCCGGGGATCGAGGTGCGCTGGGGCAGGCGCAGGTCTTCGAAACCCGGCTGGGCGGAGAAAGTGGCGCGGGGCTGGTGGATGACGTGGGTGCGCAGCACCTCCGCGTCGATGGAATCGGGGTAGTGCTTGTGCAGCGATTGCAGTGCGCGGGAGACGAATTCGGCGTTCTTCAGGTGCAAGACCTCGTAGGAGGCGCTGACCGCGAGGGCATAGCAGTGGCCGTCGGCGGTGTCGCCGTGCATGCCACCGGTGTCGAACACCCACTCGATGGTGGTGTCGCGCAGGTTTTCCGCGAGCCGTCGCATGCGCAGCGGGCGGTCCAGCCAGACGTAGACGCTGGAGATCGGAGCGGCGTCGATCTTGCGGACCGGAGCGAATTCGTCGAAGCGGCCGAGGTTTCCGTTGTCGATCAGCGTGGTCAGCGACCAGGGCGGAACCGCGAGAACAACCGCGTCGGCGCGGATGCTCCGGCCGTCGGAGAGTTGTACGCCGGTGGCGCAATCGCCGTCGAGTACGACGTCGGAAACGCCCGTCCCGGTGCGAATTTCGGCATGTCGATCACCAAGGAAGCGTTCGGCCGGGGCGACGAACAGCTCGTGCAGGCTCACTTTCGGCCAGACCGCGTCTCCCGCACGGGGATTCCCCGCCAATGCGCGGCCGGTCAGAAAGTGCAGCGCCTGCGCGAAGGTGTAGGCGGACACTCGCTCCGGCTTCTCATTGAGCAGTCCGATCACGAATTGATCCAGCACCAGAGCACGCAACGACCGTGGCGCACCGATGCGGTGGAACCAGCGATCCACCGTGACCGAATCCAACTCCGCCCGTGGCTTGCGCGCCGCAGCCGCCAATGCCAGCCAGGTCCGCACCGCCGCGGGCCGATCGCGCAGCGGAATCGGCGGCCAGGCCAGCCAGGCCAACCCCAGTACTCGATGTGTGCGGCGTGGCAGCCACTTCGGCGATCGCATGGTCAATAGCCGATCCGGACCCGTCCGCACCGCGAAAGGCGGTGCATCCCAAAGCAATCGATCTCGCGTCCCGATCGTCCCGGTGTATCTCAGCAACGCGTCATAGCACCCCGCGAACAGATGCGGCCCATTGTCGACCAACCCCTGCACACCCGCGACCTCGAACGACATGGTGCGCCCACCGAGCCGACCACGCTTCTCCACCAACGTAATTCGGAATCCGCGCTCGGCAAGCCACACCGATGTGGCGAGCCCCGCCAGTCCCCCACCCACCACGACGATATGCGCCGCCTGGTCCGCGGGCCGTTCCGAACGCCGGTGATACGCCATGGTCGCCTCCAGTCCGATCCGCGACTAAGTTAACACTGATTCTATCGATATGTCTCTACTGATCTGGAGCACTATGCAAATATGTGCTCCGATATTCTTGTTCTGACAAGGAGAGCTACATGGCCGGATCCGATACGAGCGGCTTCAACCGCAGAAGGTCGAACGGCGCGCGACCCGGCGCACTCGTCCCGGTCCCCAGCGGTCCGCTCGACGCCCGCACCGAGCGCGCCCTCGTCACCGAACTGCTCACCCTGCTTCCGGCGACACCGACTCCCGAGTTGGCGAGGATCGCGAACATGCCCGAGGCGGCGATCAATGACCTGCGAATCTCCCTGCTGCTCAATGATGATTCGAAGCCGACCCGCATCGCGCGCTATCGCCGCCGCGCCCTCCGCGTGGCCCGCATGAGCGAACCCGCTGGATCACCCCCGACGACCATGAGTCCCTCGCCCATGCTCCGCGAACTGCGCCGCAATTCCACCCTGCGCGACACCGAATCCGGTCGCCGCCTACTGCGCCGCCTCGACCTCCCCAACTTTCAGGACCCGCACTGGGAACGCATCCTGGGCGAACTCTCCCCGCACCGCATGGCCATGCTCGCGAGCCTGGCCCGAGACTGCGCCGACCGCTGGCGCGCCCTCGCCGAGACATTGGAAACCGGAACCCGCAACCAGTATGGCAAACTGTCTGAGACAAGATCGCTCGCGGAGTCGCCCGACCCGGACAGGGCGTGATCCAGCGAATCCGGGAGCGAATCATGACCATCAGCAGAAGACAACACCGCGCCGAACAAGCACTGATCGCGGGCAAAACCCCAAAAAACCCGGTCGTCATCACCACCCGCACCCCCGACAGCACCCGAGCCCGCCTCTTCGGCCTCGGATTGGCTGGGACAGGTGCCGCCCACTTCACCGCCCCCCAAATCTTCGACCCCCTCACCGGCAAAGCCTTCCCGGACTCGACCCGAACCTGGACCTACCGCAACGGCTTCACCGAACTCCTGGTCGGCCTGGCCATCACCTTCCGCCGCACCCGGCCCCTCGGCGCGATCGGGTTCCTGGCCTACATCGCCTTCCTCACCAGCCGCCTCACCGCGAGTTCAGAGTCTTCGCGTCCGCAAGGGTGACTCCTCCGGCATAGCGGGCCTGGGTGCCGAGTTCGGCTTCGATGCGCAGGAGTTGGTTGTATTTCGCGGTGCGGTCCGAGCGCGAGAGTGATCCGGTTTTGATCTGGCCGCAGCCCAGCGCGACGGCGAGGTCGGCGATGGTGGTGTCCTCGGTCTCGCCCGAACGGTGCGAGATGATCGCCGAATATCCGGCCCGCCGGGCGATGTCGGCGGTGTCGAAGGTTTCGGTGAGGGTGCCGATCTGATTGAGCTTCATCAGGATCGAGTTCGCCGCCCCGGTTCGGATACCCGCGCGCAGCAGCTCCGGGTTGGTGCAGAACACATCGTCGCCGACCAGTTGGCAGCGGTCGCCGATCGCCGCGGTGAGTTTCGTCCAGCCTTGCTGATCGTCTTGCGCGAGAGGGTCTTCCATGGACGCGATCGGGTAGGCGTCGAGCAGTCCGATCAGGTAGTCGATGTGTTCGTCGACGGTCCGGACGGTGCCCTCCCCGCGATAGTGATACGCGCCGTCGACGTAGAACTCCGAGGCCGCGGGGTCGAGCAGGATGACGACATCGGTACCGAGCCGGTAACCGGTGGCCTCGACCGCCGCCACGATGTAGTCCAGCGCCTGCTCCGCCGTGCGCAGGTTGGGCGCGAACCCGCCTTCGTCGCCCACATTGGTGTTCTCACCGGCGGCGGCCAAGTCGGCCCGCAGGGTGTGGAAGACTTCCGCGCCGATTCGCACCGCGTCGCCGAAGGTGTCCGCTCCGACGGGGGCGATCATGAATTCCTGGAAATCGAGCGGGTTGTCCGCGTGCGCTCCCCCATTGACGATATTGAACATCGGCAGTGGCAGCAGCCGGGCGGCGGCTCCACCGAGGTAGCGGTACAACGGAATTCGATGGGCAGCGGCGGCGGCCTTGGCCACTGCCAGCGACACTCCCAGCGTGGCATTGGCGCCGAGTCTGGATTTGTTCGCGGTGCCGTCCAGCGTGATCATCGCGTGGTCGATCGCGACCTGATCCTCGGCCTCCATGCCGAGGACGATCGGCGCGATTTCGGCGTTGACGTGTGCCACTGCCCTGCTGACCCCGCGCCCGTGGAAGCGTGACCGATCTCCGTCGCGCAGTTCGACCGCCTCCCGCGTTCCCGTCGACGCCCCCGATGGCACGCTCGCCCGGCCGATCGAATCGTCCTCGAGTCGCACGGTGACTTCCACGGTCGGATTGCCTCTGCTGTCGAGGATCTCGTACCCGACCACCGACTGAATTCGCGTCACTGACGATCACTTCCTGTCCTGGATGGTGTGCCCGATTGGCGTGATCAGTGTCTCGGGGGCGAACACACCGGCGGTAGAGCATGTTTCGCCGGTGGCCCATAAGGTTGCCCTATGGGTCTGTCGCCGAGAGTCTCCGATCTGGGACCGTTCGAATTGCTCGCCACGATCGCCGCCACCGGCAGTATCGGCGCGTGCGCCCGCCATCACGGCCTGTCCCAGCCCGCGGTCAGCACCCGCATCCGCGGACTCGAACAGCGCTTGGGACTGGCGCTACTGGACCGTCACCCGCGCGGGGCCACTCTGACCGAAACCGGACAGCTGGTGCTGCGCTGGGCGCGCCCGGCGCTGGAAGCGACCGCCGGACTCGACCAGGCCCTGAACACCTTGACCGGAGCTTCCCCGGCCCATCTGCGTCTCGCGGCGAGCACCACCATCGCCGAATTCTTCCTGCCCACCTGGTTCACCGCGCTGCGAAATCGCTTGCCCGGCACCAATATCAGCCTGCTGTGCCATAACAGCGCCGACACCGTCGCGCTGATCCGCCGCGGTGGCGCGGAATTGGGATTCGCCGAAGCCGGACACATCCCCGCCGACCTCGAACACTGCCCCGTGGTGCGCGATCGGCTCGTGGTGGTCGTCGCCCCCGATCATCCCTGGGCCGACCGCCGGGAAGTCACCGCCACCGATCTGGCCACCGCCCCCTTGATCCTGCGCGAAACGGGCTCAGCCACCCGCTCTGTCCTGCATGACCGGCTCGCGAGCCTGCCCGATCCCTTGACGGTTGTTCCCGCGATGGAACTCACCTCCGCCACCGCCATCAAGAACGCCGCCGCCCGCGGTCTCGGCCCCGCGGTCCTGGGCGAACTGACCGTCCGTGACGAACTGGCCGACCGCACCCTCATCGAAGTCCCCATCCCCACCCTCACCCTCGAACGCAACCTGCACGCCTGCTGGCGACCACATCACCGCTTCACCGCACCGGCCCGCCACCTACTCGAGATCGCCACCGCGCAGGCCCACGGCGGTTAGCGCGCGCGGACCGCGTAGGTCAGGTGGGTGGCGCGTTTGCCTGGTTCGGCGCTGATCTGTTCCAGCGCAACACGACTCGCGTCGATACCCTCGAACAGACGGATTCCGGAGCCGAACAATACGGGTGAGAGGGCGATGGAGAATTCGTCGATCAGACCCGCGTTGAGGTACTCCAGGATGGCGGTGCCGCCGCCCGCGATGCGGATGTCCCGGTCGCCCGCAACAGAGCGAGCTTGGTCGAGTGCGGATTCGATGCCGTCGTTGATGAAGTGGAACGTGGTGCCGCCCAAGCGTTTCCAGGGCTCGCGGGATTCGTGGGTCAGAACGAAGACCGGGGTATGGAAGGGAGCGTCCTCGGGCCATGCTTTCTCACCCGCGTCGAACATGCGCTTGCCCATGACGCTGGCGCCGGTGCGCTCGAAAGTCGCTCGGGCGATGTCGTTTTCGCGGCCTTCCTCGCCGCCCTCGCCGAGACCGGCGTTTTCGCGGAAGAATCGCAGCGGGAAGACCCACTGCTGCAACTCCATCCACTGTTGACCCATCAGTTCCTCGGGGGATTCGGGTGCGATGAACCCGTCCAGTGACATCGATACGCTGAAGAAAACCTTGCCGGCCATTAGTTTCGTGTTCCCTTCGAAGTGATTTCGGTGATGTAGGCGGCCAGCTTGTCCAGGGTCTGCCGGCCGCCTTCGATTGCGTGGTACTTTTCGGCCGCTTCGTCACGAAGTTCCTTGGTGGGGAATACCGTGCGCATTTCCAGGCGAGTGGCCGCGCCGTCGGGCGTGAAGGTCAGGATCGATTCGAAGGCGTTGGGATCGTCACGAAATTCTCCGTGCCGCAGTCTGATTCGCTCCGGCGCCACAATCTCGGTCCAGGAGATCCACTCCGGGTAGTCCGTTCCGTCGGGACCGTGCATCTCGAAATCCCATGTGCCGCCGACACGGAAGTCGAACGCCCGCGTGGTGGTGGTGAACCCCTCCGGTCCCCACCATTGCGACAGGTGGCGGATATCGGTGAACGCCTCGAACACCAGCTCTCGCGGGGCGCCGATGTTCCGGGCGATCACGATCTCGCGGTCGGCCGTTGTCATTCGTCCCGTACCCATCCGGTCTTCCCTTCAGCTGCCGTAGTTGGTGGTGCCTGTTCGAGTGTCTGCACGTAGGCGTCCAGCCGGTCGAAACTCGCGTTCCAGAACCGCTCGAAACCACCGGCCCATTCGTGGATCGGTCGCAACCCGGTGGCATCGAGGCCGTACAGGCGTTGCTTGCCCGCCCTGCGGT
This sequence comes from Nocardia sp. NPDC058058, assembly GCF_042885355.1. Taxonomy (NCBI): domain Bacteria; kingdom Bacillati; phylum Actinomycetota; class Actinomycetes; order Mycobacteriales; family Nocardiaceae; genus Nocardia; species Nocardia sp. NPDC058058. The sequence continues at coordinate 316,178 of NZ_JBHVSA010000003.1, forward strand.
CCCGTACCAGGCCGACCTCCCGCAGCACCCGCAGGTGCTTGGAGGCCCCCGGCTGGGTGAGCCCCAGCTGCTGGGCCAGCTCGGTCACCGGGCGTTCGCCCCCGCGCAGCAGTTCCAGGATCTGCCGGCGCTGCGGTTCGGCGATCGCGTTGAAGACGTCCGATGTCGTCGCTGCTCGTGCCATGCGCCCATCATATTCCGATATGGGTATGCGTCAAGCGCACGAACTCACCGCCGAGGGGCCGTGACCGGGGTGTCGCAGCTGGCGGGCGGATCCACCAGCTCGCAATCGGCGACCGGGCGGATCGGCAGGTAGTCGGCCGCCACACCGTCGCGGGCGATGATGTCGCGATAGGCGGCGACCGCATCGGTGGGGATGCGCTTCAGAGCCGGATCGGTGCGGACGTTAACCGTGTAGAGGCCGAAACGCGGCGCGTAGGAACCCCATTCGAAGTTGTCGGTCAGACTCCAGTAGTTGTAGCCGATGAGATTCATCCCGTCGGCCTTGGCACGTTGCAGCCAATAGACGGTGTCCCGCAGATGATCCGAGCGGGTGTAGCCGTCGGCGCGTGGTTGCCCGTCGTAGGTGGGCATTCCATTCTCCACTATCCACAACGGCTTGCCGGGGAACAGTCGCGAATAGTGTTGCAGCGCAAAGTAGATGCCCTCGGGGCTGATCGGCAGATCCCACATGCCCGGCGGCGCCGCCGCCGCGCCCCGGGTATCCGCGGCGAGTTCCGGTGCGGCATAACCGAAGTAGTAATCGACGCCGATGAAATCGAGCTTGTCACCGATCAGCGCCATCAACGGACCGTTGACCTGCGACTCCGCCCCGGCGACGTAACCGACATTGCTGGTGACCTGCGCATTCGGCTGCACCCGATGGATGTAGTCGTAGATGCCGTTGTGCGCCTGCGCCACCAGCGCCAGCATCTGATCGGCATCGGTCCCGTTCTGGTTGACCTCGTGCATGATGTACGCGACCGGCTCATTGATCGTCACCCAGACCGGATTGCGAGTCGCGTACCGGTCCACCACCTTGCGCATATTGGTGATCCAATCGGCCACCATCGCGGGGTTGCGCCACCCGCCCCGATCGACCTCCCATCCCGGATACACCCAGTGATCCAGTGTCAGCATCGGCCGCATACCGGCCGCGACAATGGCGTCGACCAGATCGTCGTAGAACGCGAAGGCAGCCGAATCCCACACTCCCGCTTGTGGTTCCAGTCGTGCCCACTCCACACCGACACGAAAGACCTTGACGCCCAGCTGCTTCGCCAGCGCGATATCGGACCGATACCGCGATCTGAAATCGACCGAATCGCCGAGTCGATCCCACCCCGGATTGGCCTCGATGTAGCGGGTCCAATTGCTATCGGGTGACTGACCTTCGGATTGAAATCCGGAAGCCGCCACACCCCAGAGGAAATCATCACCGAGCGCACCCGCGAGCCGCTCCGGCGCGGTACCGGCCGTCCCCGGCACCAGGAATAAAACAGCGACCATGACCAGCAAGGTCGCGACAAGACAACGAAATCGAGTGCGCATCAGCACTTCCCCGGAGACTGCACTCGAATTGAGTGAAAACTGCTACTGACTCCTGGATAGCTGCGCTTTATCTCGGGAATGTGCCGGGCAGATAGTGGTTTGGCGCAATATCGCGCCCGTCAAGGTTGCCGAAACGTCGCCCGGCGCACCGCCCACCGCGTTATCATTCACTCGGACACGACATTTGGCCTGGAGGCGCGGTGTTGCAGTACATTGCTTTGGCAACCCTGCTCGCCACCGCCGCCACCGGTCTGATCATTCTCGGCGCGTGGCTGACCCGCAGTGAAGTCCGCCGCGCCCGCACTCGGCACGGCCGTCACCGCCGGCTCCCCCCGACCCTGGTCTTCGGGCATGTAGTCCTGGCCGGTGGCACCGTCGCCACCTGGACGTTCTTCCTCCTCACCGGCACCCGCCTCATAGCCGCCGTCGCGGTCACCTTTCTCCTGCTGACCGCGGTTCTCGGGTTCACCATGCTGCTGCGCTGGTATCCCACCTACCGCACCGCCGAACCATTCGGCACCGGCCCCGGGGCAGCGCACCGCCTCCCCCCGGCCCGCAACCTCCCCCTGCGAGTCGTGATCACCCACGGCTGCTTCGCGCTCGCGGCCGCCGCGCTGATCCTCACCGCGTTCATCTCCACCCGGTGACCGTCGGCAGCAGCAGCCCCATACGACACTCGACGGCCCGCGGCACGGTTGTGCCAGAACACTGCGAACTAGAACTCGTTCTAGGTACGGTCGGGGTATGAACAAGACCGGGTCGATCGTGCGCGTCGGGATCGCATATTTGCTCGCCTTCGGGGCGGGCGGAGCGTGGCTGGCGTGGGGGCCCGAGACCGCGAGTGTGCTGCTGGACGGGTTGATCGCGGATGTGATCGCCACGCTGGTGGTGTTCGCGGCCAGTCGGGTGTACAAGAATTCCAGCTTCTACGACGCCTACTGGAGTGTGCTGCCGCCGCTGCTGATGGTCGCCTGGTGGGTGAAACTGGATTCGGGTGGCGCGCGAGCCTGGCTGGTGCTGGGCGTAATCGTGTTCTGGGCCGTGCGACTGACCGGGAACTGGGTGTACGCGTTTCCCGGCCTGCACCACGAGGATTGGCGCTATCCGATGATTCGGGCGCGCGCGGGTAAGGCCGAGGCGATCGCGGATCTGGTGGGGATTCACCTCTTTCCGACCTTGCAGGTGTTCGCCGGAATGCTCCCGGTGTACGCGGTGCTGACCCATACCGAGCGCGGGATCGGGTGGCTGGACATCGTCGCCGCCCTGATCGGCATCGGTGCGGTGGTGCTCGAGTTCACCGCCGATCTTCAGATGTATCGCTTTGTCGCGCACCGTCGCCCGGGTCAGGCCATGGACCAGGGGTTGTGGAGTTGGTCGCGGCATCCGAACTACTTCGGGGAGTTCGCCTTCTGGCTCTCGCTGGGCCTGTTCGGCCTGGCCGCGGCTCCGCACGCGTGGTGGTGGGTGTTGCTGGGCGCGGTGGGTATGTACGCGATGTTCCAGGGCGCGAGCATCCCGATGATGGAGCAGCGCAGCCTCGAACGTCGGCCCGAATACCAGCGGGTGATCGACCGGGTGCCACGCTTCGTGCCGCGACCGCCGCGCACGGTGAATCGCGAAGTCAGCGAGCACAGCGCATGAGCCGGCCGCGCGTGCTCGTCGCGGGTCTCGGCGATACCGGACTGTTGACCGCTATCCATCTCGCCAAACACGTTGACGTGGTGGGTATTTCCGCCAAGCCCGGCCTGGTCAGCGGTCAGGAACTGGGTATGCGTCTGTCGCGTCCCGGCGAGTGGGCACGCGACTACTGGGTGCCTTTCGAGCGCTTTCACCGACTGAACTCGGTGCGTACCGTGCACGGCAGCCTCACGAGCGTGGATCTCGACGCACGTCGAGTCCACCTCATCGCGCCCGATGGCGTCGAGGCTACGGAATCCTATGACGCCCTGGTGATTTCGACCGGTGTGTCCAACGGCTTCTGGCGTCGCCCCGAGCTGCAAACTCCGGACCAGGTCGACGCCATGCTCGCCGCAGACCACGCGCGCCTCGCGGGAGCCGATTCGGTGATCGTTCTCGGCGGCGGCGCGGCAGCGGTGAGCACCGCGTTCAATATCGCCACCACCTGGCCGGACAAGCAGGTCGACCTGTATTTCCCAGGCGAGCAGGCACTCCCCCACCATCACCCCAGAGTGTGGCGCACCCTGCGCGCCCGACTGGATCGCCTGCGAGTCGGCCTGCATCCCGGGCACCGAGCCATCATCCCGAATGACTTCACTGGCGACGAGATCACCAGCGACCCGGTCGAATGGAGCACCGGACAGCCGAAAACCAAAGCAGCGGCGGTACTCTGGACAATCGGACGAACGACGCCCAATACCGCCTGGCTCCCCCGCGAACTCCTCGACGACGCCGGATTCGTCAAGGTCGATCAATACCTGCGGGTCCCCGGCGCTTCGGGCGTGTACGCGATCGGCGACGTCGCCGCGACCGACCCGCTCCGCACCTCTGCCCGCAGCCGCGCCGATTCCCTACTGGCACACAACATCCGAGCCGACCTGACCGGTGGAGCCCCCAAGCCCTTCACCCCCGCACGCCGCCGCTGGGGCTCGGTGGTCGGCACCCAGCACAACACCCTGGAGATCTTCACCCCCACCGGCCGAGCCATCCCCATCCCCGCCTGGTCCCGCCTGCAACCATTTATCGTGCGACGAGGCATCTACGGCGGAATCCGCCCGTAGACACCGGGTCAGTCCGTCGGAAAGGCGTAGGGCAGATCATGTTTGATGATCTGCTTGGCGGCGTCGGCGGGCCAGCCACTGCTCGGACGGGCCCGGCCGCGCACGTTGTAGACCACGAATTGTGCGTCGTAGACAGCGTTCTCGACTCGCTGGACCGGGTGGTCATCCGCACCCGCCACCACGACCGCACCCGACCACTCGTCGTGGCCGCACGCCCCGCGACCGGCGCAGCCCGTCTGCAAGCAATCATCAACCACTGCAACGAACTTCACGACCCGCTGCCGATGAGCCTGCACTTCACCCGCTCGCCGGCCGCCGCCGTCCGCGATCAGCTGGCAGACATCGCATTGACCTGCACCACCGAGGACACCGACGGCCTGTCCCTGGAAGAACTCGACGAGTACCCCACCCTGGCATTGCTCGCATCCACCCATCCACTCGCGGCCGCGCCCGAGCTGACACTGGCCGAATTACACAGCGCCCCGGGCTTTCTCGCCGACTGCCCCGACCTGCCCCTGGACGAGCTCATCGCTATGGTTCGCTTCCAAAACGCCACGATCCTGGTCACCGGCGACCTATCAACGTCCCTCGATGATCAGCTGCGCGCAATCCCCGTCACCGATGCCCTCACCACCGTGCTGTGCCTCGCCTGGAATCCGGAAGCAACGCACCCGAGCCTCACACCGTTCCTGAAACAGGCCCGCCGCAGCGCATATCACCGCTGAGACCGCCACCGGCGGAGTCGACGACTAGGTCGGCTTCGACTCGGCTCCCTCGAGGGATTCCGCCAGGGCGGTCAGGGCTTTGTGTTTGAGTTTGCCGGTGGTGGTGCGCGGCAGCTCGGCGACGAAGTGGACGTCTCGGGGGACCTTGTAGCGGGCCAGGTTTCGGTTGACGTGGGCGCGGACTTCCTCCGGGGTGAGGTCGGTATCGGGTTTGGGGATGATGAAGGCGGCCAGGCGTTGGCCGAAGTCGGGGTCGGGAACGCCCCAGACGGCGGCTTCGGCGATGGCGGGGTGGGTCAGGAGGGTCTCTTCTACTTCTTGGGGGTAGACGTTCTCGCCGCCGGAGACGATCATTTCGTCGTCGCGGCCGTCGATGAAAAGTCTTCCGGCGGAGTCGAAGTGGCCGACATCGCCGGTGCTCATGAAGCCGTCGATCACTTCCTTGTTGCCGCCGCCGCTGTAGCCGCTGAATTGGAAGGGATTTCGGTTGAAGATGCGGCCGGTGGTTTCGGGCGGGACGGGGGTGCCGTTGTCGTCCAGCAGGCGCAGGCGGACCAGACCTCGGATGGGACGGCCCACGGTGCCGGGGGCGGCGCGCAGGTCTTCGGGGAGGGCGACGGTGCAGGGGCCGATTTCGGTGGAGGCGTACGCGTTGAAGAGGATGTCTCCGTATGCGTTCATGAATTCGGTGCCGAGGTGCGGGGGTAGCGGCATGGCGCCGCTGGGGACCGAGACCAGGGTGGTGGTGTTGTAGCCGGTGCGAATCTCCGGGGGCAGGTCCATGATTCGCTTGATCATCGTCGGAACCAGGAATGCGGCTGTGGCGCGGTGCTTTTCGATACTGGCCAGCACCCATTCGGGTGAGAAGCGCGCGGTCATGATCAGGGGCGAGGTGGTGGCCAGGCCGCTGACAAGGCCGAGCATGCCCATGACGTGATGCATGGGCGGTGCGAGCACCATCGGCCGTCCGGGGACCGGGATGGCTCGGAGGCGGGCAAATCGCGGCGCTTCGGCGGCAAGCATCAGCAGACGCGGATGCAGGTAGGACGCCTTCTCGCGCAGCTCGCGAATTCCCATGCGCCGCAACGCGCCCTTGGGTGTGCCGGTGGAGCCGGACGTCAGGATCACCAGTTGGCTGCCACGTGCGGGACGCACCGCACCGCGCCGGGTGCGGGCCACCAGTTCGTCGATCGCGGGCACCGGTGCACCAGAGACTGTGGAAACCGGTGGCAGGCCAGCGTGTTTCGCGATCACGCGCACGCCGGTGAATCCGGCGTGCTCCACCCGCTGATGGAATTCGGCATCGTAAATCAGCACGTCGATACCGTCGCGTTCGATGACCCCGCGCAATTGCGGGCCGGAGAAGTCGTAATTCATCGGCACCAGGTCGGCCGACAGCCGCGCCCCGGCGAGCAACGCCTCCACGAATCCGCGGTGATTGCGGCACAGCACGGCGACTTTCGATCCCGGACCGACCCCGTAGTCGTCTCGCAGCGCCACCGCGAGCCGAATCACCCTGCGCTGCAGTTGCTCCGCCGTGATCGTGCCATCGTCATCGATAACGGCGGCTCGATTCGGATGCCTGGCCGCCGACAACGCGAGCAGCGTCGCCAACCCGACGCCGTGCCGCAGCGCCGCGACTGTCGCGGGGGTGCGGCGCACCGGCACGGTCCGCAGCGCCGCCCGGGTGAGCGGCCCCCAGTATCGGGCCGCATCGGCCAGCACGGCGGTCGGTGACGCGCTGCCGCGCCCGGTGTCAGTCATGAGTCATCCATTCCGGCGGGAAGTTTCGATCGGCGTACCCGGTCACGGCGGGGTCATTCACTTCAGCGGCAGCGCCGCGGCCGTGCCGCCGACATCGGTGATCTTCCAGTCCGCGTTCTTGTCCACGGTGATGTTGTAGGTGACGGTCGTCTGTACACCCTGCGGGTTCTGCGCGTTGGTGGAGGTGACATTCACGAATACGTCCACCTTGTAGCTGCTGCCGGAGACCGATTCGGTCTTGGCGGCGATCGGCGACGCGGTGGAGGTCCACTGCAACGGCACCATCAGCTCCTGCAATTTGGGCGCGGTCGCGTCGAAGGTATTGGCCAGCTGCGGAACGGTATTGGTCTTGAGCTTGGCCACCCAGGAGTTGAAATCCTTGTAGTTGATGGTCGCCGCGCCGACCGCGTAATCGGTGGCGACCTGCTCGGCACGCTTGTCATCGGCCGCCGCGGCATTGTGATCGCCCAACTCGCCCCGGGACTGCCACAGCAGCACACCGAGGGTGCCCGAGATGAGCAGCAGCACCACCGCCACCGCACCGGCGATCAGGGTGGACACCGGCAGCGATAGCGTCACCGCCGCCTTGCCCTCGCGCGGGGTCTTCGAATCATGCTGCGCCGCGGTGGTTTCCTCCACGGCGTCAGCGCTCGTCTGCTCCAGTGTGGTCATGGTCTTCTCCCAGCTATTTGACTTGGATTTGCAGCCGGACGCCGCCATCCGGTTTCACCGATTGCAGGGCCTGCGCGATCAACGCGGACAGATCGATTCCCGGCAGCGAGTTCGACGCCTGCGAAAGCAGTGGCGCGACAGCGGGATAGGCCGCCCCGAGATCGGGACCGATGGTGCGCAGGTATTCGGTGAGCTTGGGCAGGAACACCAGCAGACCGTCGCCGGTGGTGTACGCATCGGGCACCTGGCGCGCGTTCAGCAGCGTCTCGAGCGATTTCACGACGCTCTGCACCTTGACCCCGAATTCGCCCCACTTCGGCCCGGCCGTCGCCATATCCGAACCGGCCTTGGCCACATCGGGTCCGGGCACCTGCGCGTTCTGCAGGATGTCACGCAGCTGCGGCGCACGGCTGAGCAGCGTGGCGGACAATAGATTCGAGGCGCGGATCAGATCGGGCAGCACCGCATCGGTGCCCGCCAGCGATTGCGAGAAGGTATTCACCAGCGAGCTGATGGACTGCGGATCGAACTGCTCCAGCAGCCGGGTGACGGTATTGGCCATCTCGGGAATCGAGACCGGCATCCTGATGGACTTGGCGTTCACCTGCGCCCCATCCTCCAGATACGGCGCACCCGCGCGCTGCGGCTGGAACTCCAGATACGGCTCGCCGAGCGCGGACAGGTATTCGATGGTGACGATGCTGGCCACCGGAATCCGATACTCGCGCTCGACCCGGAAGTTCACCCGCACCCCGCCGGCCGAGTTCTTCACCTCGGTGACCTCACCAACCCGCAAGCCGGACAACAGGATCGGTGAGCGTGGAACCAGATTCGCCGCGTCGCTCACCTCCATCGACGCACTGATATACCGCTGGAACAGATTCACCCGTGCGATCCCGAAGGTCAGGTACACGCTCCCGACCACGAAGATCACCGCGATCGCGCCCAGCGACAGCACCGATCCCATGCGCGCTCTCATCGGACCATCCCGATCATGCGCAGGGTCGCGATCATGGTCGCCACCTGCTGATCGGTGGACACGACCGGCGCACCCGCATCGCCCTGCACGGACAGCCCGTCGACGGCGACCTTCGGCCCGTGCTCGAAGAACGGAATCAGCTTGTCGCGCAAGAATTCCGTCAGCTGATTGAGATTCGAAGGCGCATCCAGATTCAACGGCCGCCCCGCGTTCAACACCAGCGGCACGAATGCCGTGGCGGCCGAATTGCCCGCCTGCACCAGCGGCGTGAGCCAGATCAGCGCATGCGCGATCCCGCCGATCGCGCCGATAATGCCGATGGTGTGGATCAGCGTCTGCGCGAGCTTGGTGATGTCCTGTGCGCCCTGCGTGGTGAGCAGCACGTCGAGCGCCTCCCGATTGTTCTGTATGGCAGCCACATTCGATTGCAGTCCGGTCAGGAACGCATCGGATTGATCCAGATGCTGTGACACATCGATGAGGTCGTCCTTGAGCACCCCCGCGATGCGCGCGGTCTCGGCCGGATCCTGCGGCAGCGCGGAATTGAGTTGGTCGACAATGTCCTGCGCCGAGCGCAGCGCGCCTCCGGACACGAAAGTCGCAAGCCCGGAGATGACGTCCTCGATCTGCAAAGCGGGCACGGTGTGCTGTACGGGAATGGTGTCGCCCGGCCGCAACGTGCCCGACCCACTCGCGACATTGGTATCGAGCGAGATGTAGATATCGCCCAGAATGGTGTCCTGCCGCAGCTGCGCACGCGTCTCCGAGGGCAGCGAAATCGACTGCTGGATATCGACTTCCGCTGTCGCCGACCCCGGGCCGGTAGCGGTCGGATCGGCAATCGAAATCCGGTTCAGCTGCCCGATCCGCGCGCCGTTTGCCACCACCTTCGCCCCCGAAGGCAGGTTCAGCGTGCTGCTGAATCGGATATCGATCCGATACGTCTGTCCCGATATCCCGGCACCGGGCAGTGTGAACCGCGCGGGATCCACCCCGCAGCCGACCACCCCGACCAGCGCCGCCTGCGTCAGCGCCGCCGCGGCGAGCGCCCGCCGCCAGCGCCTCGAACTCACCCGAAATGTCATCGCACACCTACCGATCCGAGAATCAGGGGCACCAGATCCACCGAGGTCATACCGTCCGCCGTTCCGCCGCAGCGCCCCGGCGCGACCGCGTTGAGCGCCGCGCACACCTGCTCGGCCTGTGGCGCGGGCAATGCCACCCGCGGCGCGGCCCAGCTCACCCCGATCGCACCGGTCTGCGGATCGGTCGCGGTGCGGAACATTCCGGCGATCGAGGGCACCATCGAGACCAGCTGTTGCAGCCCACCGACATTCGCGCCGAGCAGATGCACCAGCGGCACCGACGAATCCAGCAGTTGCAGGATCGGCCCGCCGTATTTCGTGGTGACGTCATTGAGCCAGGGCAGAATGGTGACAATGGAATTCACCAGCTCGGTCACCTGATCCCAGACGTCATTGACCGTTTGCAGAATCGGGGCGAACCCGTCGAGCATCTGCCGCAGATCACCCCAGTTATTGGCCACGCTGGCGATCAACTCGTTGAGTTTGTCGATCAGCGAACCGATATGGCTGACAGCGGCATCCGGACTGCGCAGGGCGGCGGACAGCTGGGTGATGATGTCGTTGATCTTCGGCCCGCTGCCCGCGGTTGCCCGATCGAACAGTGTGATCGCCTGTTTGATCCGGTCCGCCTGCGCCGGATCGTCACCGCCCTGGAGTTCGTCGGCGACCTTCGACATGGCGCTGAAGGTCTGCGTAAGGCTCTTGGGCGTCACGGTTTTGGTGATGCAGTCGGCGTTCTTCCAGTCCGCGCCCTTGGTGCCGAACACCGCCAGCGTGCGATCGGCGACGATACTGTCCGACACCGTGGTGGCACTGGCCTCCCCGCGCAGCGGATGCGCGGCCTCGACCTCGAAATCGACTCGGACCCCGGTGCCTTCGGGCCGCAGATCGGTCACCGACCCGACCTTCATCCCGCGCATCTTCACATCGTTGCCGCGGTACAGCCCGATCCCGTCGGGCATGATCGCGCAGTACGCGATCATCTTCTTGTTCGGTTCCAGGAAGTACACCGCGCCTACGGCGGCCACGATCACGGCGAGCACACCGGCCATGATCGAGACGAACGCTCGGGAGGCGATGAAGCTGCGCAACATCAGCAATCCCTCCCCGGCACCGGAATGCAGAACGATGACGCCGAAATGCTCTGCGCCGATTGATCTATCGCGATTCCGCCCTGCGGACCGCGCAACCCTTGTATCCGCGTGCCGAGTTGATTGAGCGAATCGATCACCACGCCGAGCCGCTGCCCGAGCTGATCCAGCGACGGCTTGGTCTCGATGAGCTTGTCCAGCAACGGTTCCAGATGTTCGCGGTACGCCGGCTCGATGGCCGCGATGCGCGAAAGCAGTTCGGTCACAATGCGCAACGCGTCCAGCACCTCGGCGCGCCGGTTGAGCACCGTGGTCTCCATCGCCCCGATCTTGGTGAGCATGGCTCCGATGGCTTTGCGGTAGTCGCCCAAGAGCCCGATGTACTCGTCGGCGACATCGAGCGCCTGATTGACCTCGGCGTTCTGCCGGTTCACCACATCGACGAAAGCCGCCATGGCATCGGTCATCTGGCCGATCGATCCGGGACTCTTCTCCAGCGCGCCCGCGAGCGCGTTGAGATTGGCGCGCATCGTGCCGCCGTCGATGGTGGCCAGCGGTTGCGCCGAATCCTGCATGGCCTTGGCCAGGCTGTACGGCAGGGTGACATGATCGGGCGGAATCGCCCTACTGCGCAACGGATTGCGACCCGAGGAGAAGACCGCCACATAGTGGCCGCCGATCGCGGTCAACATCCGGATATCCAGGGTGGTCTGATCACCGACGAAGATCTTGTTCTCCACCGTGAACGTCATGCGCACCGAATCGTCGCGCAGGTCCATCCCGGTCACCGAGCCCACGGTGATACCGGCGATACGCACCTCGTCGCCGACCTTCACACTGCCCGCCTCGGTGAGATCGGCGGTGTAGGTGTTCTTTCCAAGCGGGATGAAATACATGATCGCGCTGGCGATCATGAGCACCACGACCACGGCCATTCCGCCCAGCCCGAGCACCAGCTGCCGCCGTGACGCCACCGCCTCGTGCCGATCATTGCCGAGCACGAAATCCTTGAAGCGAATGCTCCCGCGCCTCAACCGTTCTTGCATACCGCGATCCTTTGGCCCGAGATCAGAATGTTCGCCACCGCGGGCAGTTCGGCCTGACCGTGTGAACAGGTGAGATTGACGCCGGTGCCGGAGGGGACGGCCGCGACCAGCGACTGCAGAAAGGCGGGCAGCCGCCCCATCACATCGAGCAGCGCCTGCGGATCCGGGAACAACCGGCGCAGATCGGCATTCAGATCCGGGTTGTCGGGGTGGGTGAAACCCAGCGACGCCAGCAGACTGTTGAGCGCGCCCAGAATCGGCGGTGCGACATCGACGGCATCCATCAAACCGTCGAATTGTTTTTGCAGACTGACGAATACGGTCGAAATGCCGTCGATGAGCATGCCCGCTTCCGGCGACTTGCCGCCGATCTGATCGGCGATCCGGCTGAAGTTGTGCAGCAGCACCGATATCACCGCCTGCCGATCGGTGGCATAGGCGCTGAGCACCCCCACCGCGTCCAAGGTGGCGCCGACCCGGCTGCCGTCACCCTCGAGCACCGCCCGCGCATTGACCGCCAACTGATTGACCGCCTCGGGCGAGAACTCCTTGAGCACCGGTTCCATACCGTTGAAAAGCGCTGTGATATCGAAGGATCCGCTGGTGTGCTCGAGTCCGATGGTGGTGCCCGCCGCCGCCGGTGACCCGGCCTTGTCCGGCTGCTGAATGTCGATATAGCGCTGCCCGGTCAGGTTCTGATAGCGGATGGCCAACCGGCTGGTGTCATAGACCGGCCGATCCTGCTGCACGCTGAAGCGGACCTCGGCATTGGACCCCGCCAGATCAATGGCGGACACCTTGCCAACGGCCACGCCGTACATGCGCACGTCCGAACCGACCCGCAGCCCACTGACATCGGTGAACAACGCCCCGAAACCGCGCGTACCGCCGGCCACGGGCCGCTGAATGGCCGTCACGATACCCACGAGCAGCACCAGCATCACCGCCGCGAAAACACCGAAGCGCACGGCGATTCCGGCAATGGAGGTTTTCGGCTTCCTCATCGTTGCCCCTCCGAAGTCGCGGGCGGCAACGGCGCGCCGCCGAGCAGCGGCACCGCCACCGCGGGCACACCGCGTAGCACCACGTCGAGCCCGAGTTCGGGGCCATTGGGCGTAGCGCGGAACGAGGAGTTCAACCGCGCCAGCAACTCCGAGAGATCGGCGCTGCTCTGCGCGGGCGTGGGCACCATCTGCGCGAGCTGACCCACCAGCACCCCGAGACCGTCGGTCCAGCCGTTCAGATTTCCTTTGGCGGTCCAGCCCAGATCCGCGATCATCGGGAAGAGCTGATCGACCACCAGTCCCACTCCGGTATCGAAGCGCGGATCGCGCAGCGCCTGCATCTGGTAGACCTCGTTCACCAGCTTCACCGTGTTCTCGGCGAAAATGCCTGTGCCATTGAGGAATGAGGCGAACTGCGCGATCAGGAACGAGGACGGATAGCGCTGGGTGTCGGCCACGGATCGGCCGATGGTCACCATGGTTTGAATGAGCGGGGTGAAGGCGGCGATATCGGCTCCGGCCTTGGTGAGCAGTTCGGTGAGCTGCGGGGTCAGCACCTCGCTCGAGGTGGTGGAGAGCTGGCGCAGCAGATTGCCCATGGTCACGTCGTGCACCCGGTTCGCGGCGGTGAGGTCCACCAATTCGCCTCCGCGCAAAGGTGTTCCGCCATCGCGCCGCTTCAGGGTCACCTCGCTGATGCCGAACAGATTCGACGGCGCGTAGTCGATATCGAAACTATTGGTGAGCCCGAACAGCTCCGCGGGTTGCAGGGACAGCGTGATCAACTGCTGGCCGTTGGGCTGCCCGGCGATCTGTTCGATCCGCCCGACCTTGACCCCGTTCAACCGCACCTCGGCTCCCGGAATCACACCGTCGCCGATACCGTTGGTGCGCAGTTGAATTCGCATCTCATCCGAGGTTCGCAGGCCCGCGGTCGCATTCCATCCGATGACCAGCGCCAGCACGACCACCACCGCGATCAGCCCCGCCACCCGCGAGAAGCGCGGACCGGTGGTGACGCCGGGCATTCCATATGACGGCATCGCGCTACCCCGTGATCACGATCGGGGAATTCAGACCCCACAGCAGGATCGTGAGCACCATGTCCAGGGTGATGATCGCGATGAAGCTGGCGCGCACCGCCCGCCCGGAGGCGATACCGACGCCTTCGGGCCCGCCGGTGGCGAAAAAGCCTTGATAGCAATGGATCAGAATGACCGCGGCACTGAAGATCAGCACCTTGATCACCGCCGCGACGATGTCGAAGCCGTTCACGAACTGGAAGAAATAGTGGTCGTACACGCCGCTGGATTGTCCGTGCACCACCAGCGTCACCGCCGAACACGACAGATATGACAGCAGCAGCGCCACCAGGAAGGTCGGCACCACCGTCACCGCCCCGGCGATCAGGCGCGTGGTCACCACGAACGGCACCGATTTCAAGCCGAGCGATTCGATGGCGTCGATCTCCTCGGAGATCCGCATGGACCCGATCTCGGCGGTCATCCGGCAGCCCGCCTGCGCGGCGAATCCGATGGCGGCCGCGATCGGGGCGAGTTCGCGGGTATTGGCGAACGCCGACACCACTCCGACCATCGGCCCCATACCCAGCATGTTCAGCACGGGCACCGCGCCGATCGCGACCCCGCCGCCCATCGCGATACCGAGCACCACCAGCACCGGCACCGTGCCGCCGCCCACGATGACCGAACCCCGGCCCCAGGTCAGATCGGTGATCATGCGCATGGTCTGCGCGCGATACTTGCGCAGCGCCAGCGGAATCGAGGAGAACACCTGCCAGATGAACCCGAGGATGAACCCGAGCGAATCGATCGGGGCGAAGACGCTCTTCTCCCGCACCACCCGATACACCCGACCCAGCCCGAGCGGAACGTACGGCGCGGCCATCACGCGATCCTGACCGGTAGGAACATGGTGGTCAGCTGGGTGATGCCGACATTGACCACGGCGATGGCCAGCACCGCCAGCACCACCGAGGCATTGACCCCGTCCGCGACCCCGCGCGGGCCGCCCTTGGCCTCGAGTCCGCGCTGGCAGGCCACGATCACCACGATGAAGCCGAACAGCGCGGCCTTGACCATGGAGATGTAGATGTCGTTCATCGAGGCGAACGCCCCGAAGCTGCCCCAGTAGCTGCCCGGGGTGACGCCCTGTACGCCGGTGGCCATGGCGTATCCGGCGACCACACCGGTGAACATGATCAGGATATTGAGCAGCGGTGCGACCAGCAGCATGGCGACCATGCGCGGAATCACCAAGCGGTGCAATGGACTGATGCCCATGGTGTCCAGCGCGTCGATCTCCTCGCGAATCTTGCGCGCGCCGAGATCGGCGGCAATGGTGGCCGTGCCCGCACCACCCAGCAGCAGGCCCGTCGCCATCGGCGCGCCCTGCTGGATGACCCCCATGCCACCGGCCGCGCCGAGCAGCGAATCCGCGCCGACCTGATGAATCAGATTGCCGACCTGCACCGTGACGACCACCCCGAACGGCACGGCCATGAGCACCGCGGGAATGGCGGTGACGGTGACCAGATACCAGCACTGGCGCAGGGTTTCGCGCCATTGGAAGCGTCCGGTCAGCAGATCGGACACCGCCCCGATGACCGCCTCGAGCGCCATGGCCACCACTCGCCCGAAGGTGCGTGCGGCGGACAGGCCGGTATCGGCGACGTTGCGTCGCGCGATCCGCGCCACGCTCGGTGTGCCGGGCGGTTTCTCGGTTGTGCTCGTCATTGCCATCCCACTCCCCCGGGGTTACTCGCATCACTCACGTCGTGCGATAGGGCTTGCGTCACAGTTGAATTCGGCTAAAAAGAGATGCCCGCTTGCGCGGGCATCGGCGCGGTCCGGCAGCTTCTGGAACTCAGGTCATGGCGAGCGCGGGCTCCCGGGTGCGGGCGCTGAGCAATGCGGGCCGAGTGCTGAAGGTGTAGTGCCGGAACGGAAAATGCCGGTTACCCCACCACTGATTCAGCCCGGTGGTCGGGCGGATCGCCAGCTCACCTTGATAATTCACGTAATAGGTATTCGAGCCGGCGCACGGGGCGGTGACCCACATCGAGCCTTCAGTACGCTCGGTGCAGAACTCGGCCCAGTCGTCGTAGGCCTGCCGGTTCACATCGACCTTGGTGGCACCGCGCCTGCGGGTCTCCACGATCGCACGCCGGGCGTGCGCGGCGGTGTTCTCGATCGTCACCAGGATCGAACTCGGGATGATCGAGTTGGGACCGCAGCCGACCATGAACAGATTCGGCCACTTCGGCACGCTCACACCCTGATAGGCGTGATAGCGATGCTCGTGCCAGTAGTCGCCGAGCTCCTCGCCGGTCTCGCCGTACACGTTGAACGCGGGCGCGAAGCCGCGCTCACAGACCCGGAATCCGGTGGCGCACACCAGCACATCGATCTCATGCTCCACACCGTCGGCGGTGCGCACACCCTTCTCGGTGATTTCCTCGATGCCGTCGGTGATGAGCGAGACCCGATCCTTCTGCTTGAAGGTCGTGAAGTACTCGTTCGACATCGAGGGCCGCTTGCAGCCGGGAGCGTAAGTGGGAGTGAGCTTTTCGGCCAGCTCGTCATCGCGCAGCCACAGTTTGTACAGGGCCCCGCCCGCCCTGGTGACGTACGGCATGGCCTTGGGCATGCGGCGCAGCGACAGCAGGCCACCGATGAGTCCCATATCGATGCCCGACGCGATCGCACCGCGCACCGCCGCCCGAACCGGCTTGACCCCGCTGAGCACCCGGTCCAGTCCCCAGTCGATGCGGAAATCGGGCTTGGGGGCCAACCAGATCGGCGTGCGCTGGAACACCGTCAGATGTGCGGCCACCTTCGCCATTTCCGGAATCAGTTGCAGCGCTGTGGCTCCGGTGCCGATGATGGCGATGCGCTTACCGGTGTAGTCGTAGTCGTGATCCCAGCGTGCGGTGTGCACCTTATGCCCGGCGAAGGTGTCGATGCCCGGAATATCGGGCAGTTTCGCCACTTCCAGCAGACCGAGCGCGCCGATCACATAGCGGGCGGTGATCTCCTCACCCGAGGCGAGCGTGCCGCGCCACAGGTGGTTCCGCTCATCCCAGCGGGCCGATTCGATACAGGAGTTCAAGCGGATCTTCTTGCGCAACCCGTACGCGTCCACCACACGCTCGATGTACTGCTGAATCTCATGGCCCGGCGGGAAGAATCGCGAGGAACTGGTGAACGGCATCTTGGACAGGCTGTAGAACACCGCCGGAATATCCACGGCGATACCGGGATAGGTGTTCACGTACCAGGTGCCGCCGATGCCGTCGTGCTTCTCCAGCATGACGAAATCGTGTATTCCCGCCTCGCGCAACTCGATCGCCGCGGCGATGCCGCCGAATCCCGCGCCGACGATGATGACTTCGTAATCGGGTTGGACGGTGGTGTCCGCACCCGTGGACTCGATGGTGCTGCTCGACATACTCAAAACTCCCGTGCCGGAATCGGTGATCAGGACTTCGCGACCGCGCGAGCGGCGGCGTCCTCGAGCTTCTGGACCAGGACCGTGGGCAGCACCCGGTCGACCATGCCGACCAGCCCGTCGATATCCATCATGCGAGCGGCCAGGCGCGCACCCGCCGGGGATACCCGCCCGCTGGTGCAGGCGAGCCGCGATTCGAACGGGGTCGGGGCGATCGCGGGATTGCGGCCGGCGATGCGAACAATGTTGCGCGCCACGGTTTCCGGGCTCCGCGCGATCAGCTGTGCGGCCAATACCGAGATGTTCTTACCGCGTTCGACCGATTTGCCCTCGGTCTCCACGACCTGGGCGTTCGGGTAGAAGCCGGTATTGATGAAAGCGGGCAGCACCGCGGTGACCCCGACCCCGGTTCCGGCGAACTCCAGCCGCAGGCATTCGGTGAACATCTGCGCGGCGGCCTTGCTGGTGCAGTACGCGGTCGAGAGCGGGATGGGCAGCACCGCGGCCGGGGAGGTGACGTTCAAAATCCGCCCGCCACTGCCGGATTCGATCATCTGGCGGCCGAACAGGCGCGAGCCGTGCACCACGCCCCAGAAGTTCACGCCCATGATCCGGTCCCAATCCTGCACGGTGTGCTTGAGAAACGGCCCGGCGGTGGTGAAACCGGCATTGTTGACCACAACGGCGGGTGCGCCGTGCGCCTCGTGCACGCTCGCGGCGAAGTTCTCCATGGCCGTCACATCCGAAACATTCACCGCGTACGGGAACCCCGCACCGCCGAGAGCGGCGATCTGATCGACGGTGTCCTGCGCGGTGTCGGGATTGAGGTCGCTCACGATCACTCGCGCGCCCTGCGCGGCGAAGCGCTTGGCGGTGGCGCGGCCGATGCCGCTGCCCGCTCCCGTCACGATTACCAGCTTGTTCTCGAATTTGGCCATGTCTACCTCAGTTCGAATTCGCACATCATCGTGCTACTGTCTCAGCCAATGTACGCTGTGCAACACAGCGTGTACAACACTTCACTAAACTCGCGCCGAAAACTTGTTCAACTGCACTAATGGTCAGTTGGTGATCATTTTCTGCCATCTGCGGCCACCCGGATTGCGTCCAAGCGCATGCAATATCAGTGGAGAACAAGGTCTTTCGGAGATCGAGACTTGTTAGTGTCTCAGACACAATATACTGTGTTGCACAGCGCAGACAACGGCAGAGTCGCCGTTGAGAAGGAGTCGCATCATGCTGACCGAGCCGCAGGCCCGGGTTCAGGCCCGGAAAACGCCCTCGACCGTGACGATCGAATATCCACGGCGCGCCAGCTGGACGCTGCGAATCGCGCATCCACTGTCCTACGCCATCCTCAGACAGGGCATGAACCTGCTGGTCGGATTCGCCTGGCGCGGAATTCCCGTGCGTGGAGCCCGGATATTCCACCTGACCAACCTGCTCGACCCGCTCGCCGCGCCACTGGTGCCGATTCGCGGTACTCGCTTGCGCCGCATCGCGTTTCCGCGATTCCGTGCCGAATGGGTATGGCAGCGTGACACTTTCGATCCCGAGACCACGCAGGATGCCGCCATCCTCTACTTCCACGGCGGCGGGCTGGTCGCGTGCGGGCTCAATACACACCGCCGTCTGGTCTCGCGGATCGCGAAAGCCAGCGGTGCTCCGGTCTTCCAGGTCGACTACCGGCAGCTACCCAAGGCGCACGTCACCGAGACCATCGAAGACTGCGTCGACGCGTACGAATATCTACTGGCACAGGGCTTTCCAGCTGACCGGGTGATCGTGGCCGGCGATTCCGCCGGTGGCGGGCTGGCCTTCCGCACCACGCTCGCCATCCGCGACCGCAAGCTGCCGATGCCCGCCGGTGTGGTCGGCATCGCGCCCTGGGCCAACTACGATTCGACGCTGCGCTATGCGCACGCGAACGATCCCCTCGATCCGATGCTGGGGGCCAAGGCGCTCGATACCCCGGCCCAGCTCGGATTGCTCCGGGACGGCAGGCTCGATCCGGCGTGGTCCGCGGTCAATCATGATTTCGCGGGGATGCCGCCGACTCTGATTCAGGTCGGCTCCACCGAAGTACTGCTGGCCGACGCCCACCAGCTCGCCGAGCGCTGCGAAGAGGCCGGGGTGCCGTGCCGAATGCAGGTCTGGGACAAGGCCATTCATGTCTTCCAGGCCGGTGCGGACATCCTTCCGGACGCCCGCCAGGCCATCGGCGTCATCGGCGAGTTCGTGCGGGAACGCCTGGACGCCAATGCCGTTCAGTCGCGGTCCAGCGCCGCCTGAAATCTCTTACGGAGAAACAATGTCCAAGAAACCGTTCTATCCGGGCCTGTCCGTCGTCACCGGCGCGGGCAGTGGCATCGGTCGCGGCACCGCCAAGGCACTGGCCGATTGCGGCGCGGAAGTGATTGTCGCCGATATCGATATCGACTCCGCGCGGGACGCGGTCGCCGAGATTCGCGGGCTGGGCGGGGTCGCCTTCGCCTATCGGCTCGATGTCGCCGACACCCCGGCGCTGGAAGCCTTCGCCGAACAGGTGCGGTCCGAGCACGGCGTGCCGGATGTGGTGGTCAACAATGCGGGAATCCTGGTGGGTGGACCGCTGATCGATGTGCCGCTGCGCGACTTTGAGCGCATCACCGACATCAACCTGATGGCGATGATCCACGGCTGCCGCGTCTTCGGCGCGCAAATGGTCGAGCGCGGCCGCGGCGGTCACCTGGTCAATATCTCCTCCATGGCCGCGTTCGCCGCCGCGCCCTATACCGGTCCGTATAGCATCAGCAAGTACGCGGTGAAGCACTTCAGCGACTGCATCCGCGCCGAATTCGCCGCGCACGACATCGGTGTCACCGCCATCTGCCCCGGTCTGATCGCCACCAACCTGTCCAACAGCATGAAAGCGGACGGCATCCTCGATGCCGAACAGTCCGAGCTGGCCCGCACGCTCCTGCTCAAGGGCCAAGCGCTGCTCGGACAGCATCCGGACAAGGCCGGCCAGAGCATCGTCAACGCCATTCGCCGCAATATCGCGGTCGAACCGATCCGCCCGGAAGCCCGAATCGCCCGTCAGGTAACACGTTTCGCGCCGGGCCTGGTGCGCTTCGCGATGACCCAGGCGGGTCGGCGCGATGTCCGCAAGCTCCGCGACACCGTCGCCGGACCGCAGGCGATCGGACGTGCCGGACAACTGGTCGAACGCCTGCCCTTCCGCGCGGGCCACGGGGTCGATACCGCCGATGGCGCCTTCAACTCCAAGCTCACCGGTGCGCTGTGAGTAGGCCGTTCTATCCGGAATTGGCGGTGGTGACCGGCGCCGGGAGCGGTATCGGGCGCGGCACGTCCAAGGCCTTCGCGGCAATCGGCGCGAAAGTGATTGTGGCCGATATCGATCGCGAGCACGCCGACGAGACCGTTGCGCTCATAGAAGCGGCCGGGGGTACCGCGGCGGCCTACACCGTCGATGTCTCCGATACCGCGGCACTCGAGGATTTCGGTGCGCGCGTCGCGGCCGAGCACGGGGTACCCGACGCGGTGCTCAACAATGCGGGGATCTTCGTCGGTGGGCCGTTTCTGGAGACCGCCGATGCGGACTTCCAACGCATTATCGACATCAACATGATGGCGATGATCCACGGCTGCCGGATCTTCGGCGCGCAGATGGTCGATCGTGGGCGCGGCGGGCAACTGGCCAATGTGGCCTCGCTGGCCGCGTTCGGACCGGCCCGATTCACCAGCGGGTACAGCGTCGGCAAGTACGCGGTGAAGCATTTCGGGGATTGTCTGCGCGCCGAGTTCGCTCAGCACCGAATCGGCGTCACCACCATCTGTCCCGGTCTGATCGCGACCAATCTGGCTGATACGGCCACGGTTTCGAGCATCGATGCCGAGCAGGCCGATATCGGCAAGGTCGCCACCCGGCGTGTGATGGCCCAGCTCGGCATGCATCCGGATAAGGCCGGGCGCATTGTGGTCGATGCCATGCGCCGGAATCTGCCCGTTCGGCCGATTCGCCCCGAGGCCTTCGTCTTCCAGGCGGCCGGGCGCTTCGCTCCGGGGCTGTGGCGCGGCATCGCCCGCACGGCCATGGGACCGGAGTTGGAGCGAGTCGGGCGCGCGTTCCTGGATCGGCCGGACGCCACCGCGCGGGCGGCGGCGCTGGTGTCCAGGCTCGGATCCAAGGATGTCGGCAATCCGGCCGAAACGTCTTATCCGGCAATTGATTCGGTGTCCGGCAGTGGCCGGATCACGGGGAGGTCGTCATGAAGAATCTGGGAGCGGCGGTAGCCGTTGTGACCGGCGCTGGGAGCGGCATCGGTCGCGGTACCGCCAATGCCCTTGCGGCCGAGGGCGCGAAAGTCATTGTGGCCGATCTGGATATCGCGGGCGCGGAGCAGACTGTCGCCGGCATTCGTGCCGGCGGGGGGCGGGCGGCCGCCTATCGGATCGATGTCTCCGATACCGAGGCGCTGGAAGCCTTCGCCGACACCGTATCCGCCGAGCACGGGGTCCCGACCGTGGTGGTCAACAACGCGGGGATCCTGGTGGGCGGGCCGATCCTGGATGTTCCGCTCGCCGATTTCGAACGCATCATGGCCGTGAACACCATGGCGATGATCCACGGCTGCCGCATCTTCGGTGAGCGCATGGTCGAGCACGGGCGGGGCGGGCATCTGGTGAACATCGCCTCGATGGGCGCGTTCGCACCGTATCGACTGGGGACGCCGTACTGCGTATCCAAGGCCGCGGTCAAGCATTTCAGCGATTGCGTGCGGGCCGAGTTCGCGCAGTACGGGATCGGAGTCACCGCGGTGTGCCCGGGTTTGATCGCCACGAACCTTGCCGAAACAGCGGAAATGGCAACGATTTCCGACGGTCAGGCCGATGTGGTCAAGGAAGCCGTGGCGCGCGGTATGGCACTGGTGGCGATGGACCCGGATAAGGCGGGGCGGCACATCGTCTCGGCCATCAAGCGGAACCAGGCGATCAAGCCGATTAGGGCCGAGGCCTGGTTGTCCTACGGGCTGTCCCGGCTCTCACCCACCGCGCATCGTGCGCTCATGCGGGTCGCCACCGGCCCCGAAATCGAGAAACTCGGACGCGGTCTGGCCGATTCCGACGGGGCCGGGAAGCTGCTGCGCGCGGTTCCCGGGCGACGCGGATTGAGCAATGCGCCCCGCCGGACTACCGCGACGACCGTCGCCGATTAGGAGAACCCATCGTGAACGCCTCCATCCCAGCCGATTCCGCCACGGCGTCCACCAGCGCGATGGCGCTGGACTCCCGGCGCGGACTCAATCGCACCATCGCCGCCTTCTTCTCGGTCGCCTCGCGCGCCTATGATCAGCGCACCCTGCAACGGGTCGTCTATCAACCGCCGCAGGATGAGATCGTCGACCTGCTGCGTCGCCAGGGGTCGCGTCATATCGTCGATATCGGTTGTGGCACCGGCATTCTCACCGCACGTGTTGCCGAGGAACTACGGCCGGACGCGGTGTACGGCATCGATATGTCCCCCGGCATGCTGGCCAAGGCCCGCGAGCGCAGTCAGCTGGTGCAGTGGCGCAATGAGCCCGCCGAACAGCTCGGGCTGCCCGATGAATCGGTCGACGCCGTCATCACCACCACCGCATTCCACTTCTTCAATCAGCCACTCGCGCTGGCGGAGTTCCATCGGGTGCTCAAACCCGGCGGGCTGCTTGCCATCAACGCGATCAACCTGCGCGCCCGGTGGGCCGCGCCCGCGCAGCGGCTCACCGGCACCCGGTTCAGTCCGGCCGCCGCGCCGTCGCCGCAGCAGATGGTCGACCTGATCACCATCGCCGGATTCGAACTGGCCGAACAGCATCCGGTACGGCGGCCGTGGTACAGCCGCCCGTGGCCGGACATGCTCACCGTGGCCGTGCGTCGCTGACACCCCTGACATCAGAAGGATATTCGAGATGCCCACATCCAAAGCCAGAGGCCGCCAAGCGAAACCGGCCCCCAAGACCGAACCGGATTTCCAGGTCGCCGTTATCGGCGCGGGCCCGGGCGGGCTCGCCGCGGCGGTGAAACTCAAGCAGGCCGGACTGCGCGATTTCGTCGTCATCGAACGCGCCGATGATGTCGGCGGCAGCTGGCACGAGAACACCTATCCCGGTCTGGGCGTGGATATTCCGGCGGTCGCCTATCAGTTCTCGTTCGCCCGCAATGCGGACTGGAGCCGGGTGTTCCCGTACGGGGCCGAGGTCGAGAAGTATCACCAGCAGGTGGCGCGGCGGTTCGGGCTGTACGAGCATCTGCGCTTCAACACCAATATCGCCCGTGAGGAATGGGATGACGCCAACAACTACTGGAAGTTGATCACCGACTCCGGTGAGGTCATTTCGGCGCGGTTCCTGATCAGCGCGGTCGGTGCGTTCGTGCGCCCGAAGGAAGAGGCGGGTATCCCCGGCCGGTTGAACTTCCAGGGCAAGTATCAGCGGCCGTCGAGCTGGGACCACAGCTGGGATCATCGCGGTAAGAAGGTCGGCATCATCGGCACCGGAGCCAGTGCGGTGCAGATCATTCCGGCTATCGCGCCGGAGGTGGCGGAGCTGACGGTATTCCAGCGGACTCCGGTGTGGTCGTTGCCCAAACCCGATTTCACGGTGCCTCGGCTCGGCCAGCGGCTGCTGGCGGTGCCCGGATTGCAGGCGGCGTTGCACGGGGTCGTGCTCGTGGTGGTCGATCTCGTGCTGCGCGGGGCGATCGCGGTGCCGACCGAGACCGCCAAGACGGCGATGACGTGGTTCGACCGGTCCACCATCGCGGCCTATCAGCGGTTCCTGCGGCTGGTGGTCAAGGATCCGGCGACCCGTGCGCAGCTGACGCCGAATTTCGGCCCACTTGCCAAGCGCCCCACCATGTCCAACGGATATCTGCGGGCGTACAACCGCGACAATGTCGAGCTGGTGACCGAGCCGATCGAGGAGATCACCGCCACCGGCATCAACACCCGCGACGGGGTCGAGCACGACTTCGATATGATCGTGCTGGCCACCGGGTACGAGGTGTTCTCCGATCCCGAGACCTATCGACCCGGAACCATTGTGGGCCGCAATGGATTCGACCTCGGCAAATTCTGGACCGAGAACGGCATGCAGGCGTACGAGAGCGTTTCGGTGCCCGGGCTGCCCAATCGCTGGACCCTGGTCGGGCCGTACTCGTGGACCGGATCGGGTTGGCACTCCTTCGTCGAGATGACCGCCGATCACGCGGTGCGGGCCATCAAGGAGGGACTGCGGCGCGGCGCGAAGGTGGTCGAGGTGCGCAAGGAAGCGCTCGACGCCTACCACGCCGAGATCTTCCGGCGCGCGGAGCCGATCCGGTTCTACTTCAACGAACTCAACGCGCACACCCCGACCTACTACCGAAACTCGCAGGGGGACAGCACCTATGTGCGTCCCTCCGGATTCTTCGAGGCCAGCCGTGGGCATCGCAGGTTCCCGCTCGACGACTACAGCTATGAGACCCCGCAGGCGGATGTTCCCGCCAAGCCGACCCGCGTTGTCGCGGGCGCATAGGGTTCGGGGGAATACCGACATGTCAGTGCGCGGCCGGACGAGCGGCAACACCGTGCATCCGGTCGCGCCGCGCCCGAAAGGCGCAGTCTCACAGGGTGTTCGGGCGGATCGGTCGCGTCCGACGATCGTGGACGAGATCACCGATCAACTCGCCTATCGCATCGCCGCGGGGATTTATCGACCGGGCGAACTACTCCCCTCGGTTCGCCAACTGGCCGTGGAGTTCTCCGCCAGCGCACCGACCGCCAACAGCGCTCTGGGCCGACTCGCCGCGCTCGGTTTCGCCGAACCTCGGCGCGGGCTCGGCTATATCGTGCGCGATATCCAGCTCTACGGCGGCATCGACACCTGGCGCTATCTGTTCCGATTCGCACACCGCATTCCGGAGCAGGCCTCGCGCCTGTTCTCGGACATCATCGACGTCGATCACATCCTGGTGATGCAGGCGGTGCGCGCCTTCGTGGAAAACCCGCGCCACTACGACGTCTCGGCCGCCACCCGTGCGCTGGATCGCATGGAGATGCTCGTGCACGATCCGCAGGCCACGCTCATCGACATCATGGCGGCCGAACTGCATATGCTGCGCTGCACCTTCGCCGCGTTGGGCAGCATCGGCAGTCTGAGTCTGTTCAACACGGTCGGCGAACTCCTGATCACCATGCCCGAAGCGGCGCAGGCGTTCTACGAACCCCTCGAACCCGAGGGTCACGTGGTGATCGGCCGGACATTGCAGTCATTGCAGACCGCCGGAGATCCCCTCGATATCCCGGACCTGTCCCTGGTCGAAACCGTCATGCGCACCTATCACGATCAGGTGGTCGAGGCCTTCCATCGCCTGATCACCGCCCCGGCAACCTGATCTCACCCGAAAGGGCTCCACCCCATGGTCTTTCACCCCGAAATCGTCGAGCCGTCCTCGGACTTCTACGAACGCGCACCGATAATCGTGCGCGGCAGAGCCGAATTCGAGGTTCCCGCCGCCCGCCTGTGGCAGGAGGTGGAAACCTTCGACTGGCTGCCCGCCGTGACCGCGCGCTGGGAAACCCCCGCCCCGCACGGCCCCGGTTCCCGCCGCCGCCTGACCCTGGGCCCGCTGCTGCTCAGCAACGAATTCGTCACCCGCACCGACCTCAACCGCGAAATGGCGTTCTTCATAGGCGAACTCCCCGTCCCCGGCATGCGGGCCATCGCCGAACGCCTCACCATCGAAGACCTGTCCCCCACCCGCAGCTCCGTCACCTACACCATCGCGGTCGCTCCTGCCGGCTTCCCGGCCATCCGGCTGGCACCGTTGGCCCTGCTGACCAATCCCCTTTTCTCCCTCGCCCTGAAGGTTCTCATCGGCCGCTCCCTGCGCGCGGCCGCCTGACCCGTCAACAGTGGCGGTAGAAATAGCCGGGCGTGCCCGGTGTGACGAGTTGTCGATCGCGGATGATGGTGGAACGGAGGCGGCCGGGCTGGCGGCACACGTCGTCGAGTGAGGTCGGGAGGTCATCGGTGTATTCGATGTCGATGACGCGTTCGCCGTAGATCGCGGAGTATCGGGCGCACTCCTGGAAGCGCAGGCATTCTTCCGCGACGGCGAAGTCGAAAGCGGCTTGGCGCTGGGCACGCTCGCCGAGGTCGGCGGCGTTCTTCTGACCGGCCAGCAGACCGGCGTCGTGGGCGGTACGCGCCAGGTCGGCCGCGAGCGCCAGATTGTTGTCGGCGGTGAGTGCGCCGTTCGAGCGGCTATAGGAATCGAGGTTGTCGAATTCGACTGCCTGGAAACCCTTTTCGGCGCATTCGCCGATGCTGCGCGCGAGCAGGGCGGCGATTCGACCGCGCCGCTCCGGTGTCGAGGTATCGAGGATCATTTCGTCCGGCCAGTTCTTGTCGACGACCGGACGACCACCCGGTCCACTGAGCAGGAGATCGCGGCGGTCGCGCAACCATAGGTCGCGGTCCTCGGGCTGAGTCTGGAATCCGTTGACGTAACAGATGTTGAAGAGACCCGCTGCGGGAGTGGCCGTGCGGTCCCGGGCCACGATCGATGTACCCGCGGGCGGCGGATAAGCCCCGCCGAGTTGATAGTCGGCCGGCGCACCGGCGGGAAAGCGCGACGCTGCCGCCGAGGGCGCGGCCGGGGTAGCCGTCCCGGGCGGATCGGATGCGTCGGTGTCCGATCCAGCCGGGGTCGCGCATCCGGCGAGGATGACGATCGCGGTGATGAGCAAGAGCGGCAAGCGCATTGGTGAAAGCACCGTCCTGGGCTGAAGTCGGTGGCGGGGGACTGTCTCGGGCCTAGTCTGCGGCAAGCTTCATGAGGAAACCGTGGGCGCCACGCGGTGAACGCGCCACCGGTGACCTGCGGTTCGATCCGAAAGTTGGGATCGGTAGGTGCGGAGGCCAACGTCTACTTATCCCATGACATATTCACAGCCCCCCGCAAACCAGCCCCAGTCCACCGGCTTGGACAAGAAGACCAGCGCGATTCTGTCCTACGCGCTGGGCTGGGTCACCGGAGTCATCTTCCTCTTCATCGGGAAGAACGACTCCGACGTCAAATTCCATGCCGCACAATCGATCGTGTTCTTCGGAGCGGTCTCGGTGGCCAATATCGCGCTGAGCATCCTCGGCTCACTCCTGGGAGCCATCGGCATCATCTTCACCCTCGTCAGCCTCGTGCTGTCGATCCTCACCCTCGTCGTCTGGATCATGGCCATGATTCAAGCCAACAAGACCGGAGGCGCCCGCGCCGAACTGCCCATCTTCGGAAAAATCGTCGCCCCGTATGCCGATCGACTGGCCGCATCGGTCAACTGAAGGCGCAGAGCTATATAGTCCGAATATCAACGGCCCGAGGCAACTCGGGCCGTTGCCGTCCGTCCGGAGCTGTCGGCCGATATCGGCACGTCGAATCGAGGGGATCTGATGCGCATCGGGGTATCCGGGCCACACGGCACCGGGAAAACAACACTGGTACTCGAATTGTGCTCCCGCTTCAGCGATCTCACCCCGGTCGAAGAACCGTACGTGCTACTCGAGGAAGACGGCTACGACTTCGAATACCCACCCTCGCACTCGGACTACCGAGCCCAACTGGCGTATTCCATACAACTGTTGAACTCTGAACCCGACGGCTCCGTATTCGACCGAACTCCCCTGGACTTCCTGGCCTACCTCGCGGCCACCGGTCTCGACATCGAGTCCGACATAGACCCCACACCCATCCGCAAAGCCCTGGCCACCCTCGATCTCCTGGTGATCGTACCGATCACCCCCGAGACCGAGACAAAACTGCCTCCACCCGAAATGCTTGGCCTCCGCCGCACAGTGAACGATGCCCTACTGGAGGTGGCCTATTCCGATGAACTACACCTACTCGACGACATCCCCATCGTCGAGCTGACCGTTCCACTGGCGAACCGCATAGACACCCTCGGCGCCCTGATCCGCTGATCGTCGTCACAACGAGGCAGCTCGTGCACGTTGCGCCTTGTCAAGGCAACACATGCGCTGCGCGCGCGGCTCGGAGCCAATCGGGGAACTCGCTCAGCAGTTTCGAGTACAGGTCCGCGTCGCTCATGCGGTCGATGTCGTCGATCGCGAAGAATCCCGCGTTGTCGACCTTGCGACCGGTCAGCGTGTCAAGTTTGCGCAGGACTCCGAAGTCGTTGTGCCCCAAGCCGATGAACTGCCAGAAGGCCGGGTGCTCGGCCGCAGAGCGCATCAACGCGGTGATGGGTCCCCGTTTGTGAAAGCCGCCGTCGGTGAAGAACAGGACGAGTGTTGGATCACCACCGGGGCGCAGTACATTCAAAATCTCTGTCATGATGGGTATTTCGTCGTTGGCTCCGCCGATCAACCGGTAGTCGATGCCGCCGTGCACTCCGCCGAGATGGATGAACTCCGCGCACCAGGACTCCGCCGTGTCGACGCGAACATTGGGCAGCTTCGCGAATCGGGATCCATACAGGTAGGGCTCCAGCTCGCCATCATCATCGAGTTGGATCGCGATGGGGATCATCCGCTCCACGACTCGGTGGACGACCTGCTTCTTATACATTTCGGACATACTCCCGGTCTTATCGATGACCAGGATCACCCGGGCGCGTACCCCGCCGGCGCCTTTGGCGAGCAAGACCTTCGCCACCTCGCGTTTGCGAAGGTCCAGCTTCTGGCGCTTTTCGAGGGAGAGCTTCTGCTCCCCCGCAACGGTGCGCACGCCCCCGCGATCAACCGCTGCGGCATCCGAGGCCGGGCTCGGGGAGGAGGCGGGATCGTCATCGACCGTCACCCCGTGATCGGTGACCAGTGCGGCGAATCCGCCGGAATACCCCTGCCCGACCGCGCGGACCTTCCATCCGGGGCCACGTCGATACAGTTCGAGTGCGATCACTACCGATTCGGGGCCGAGTCCATCGATTCGGTACTCACACAACAGCTTCCCCGCACCGTCACTGAGCGTCGCGATGGGTGGCTGATATCTCCCGAAGGTCGCCTGCGGATCCGCAAGAGTGAGAACCGCCCGGATCTGATCGATATCGTGGGGGATTTGTCCCAGCGCGACATGCAATGCGCCGGGAGTTCCCGGCACCAGCCGTACACCGGGCCCCGCAGGCTGATTGAAGAATACGAAATCAGCGTCGGAACGAACCTTGCCGTTCGCGGTGACCAGCAACGCCGACAAATCCGCAGCGGCGGTGGTCTGTAGCGCGATCGTCACCTCGGCGACGGCTATCGGCACGTTCTGGCCCTTCGACAACTGCGACTCGACAATGGTCATCGGTGCCCTAATCAGATCGAAAAGACGGTGTCCGACCAACCCTACGAGCCCACTACCGAAGCGAGCCCGCAATCGCGGCAACAAAGCAGCACGCGCCGACAGGACACGCCGGTCCTCTCAGCCGAGAGAGCAGCACGGCGGGGAGTGCACTTTTGGTGTCGCGGCGGGCGAGGCCCTCGGGGAAGCTGTGGGATAACTTGTGGTACCGATCGATTGGAGATGATGGATGGCCTCGGTGGAGTTGACTCGATTCCGGGTTGCGCCGGAAAACGTTCGCGCGATGTTGGAGGCGCGGCCTGCGATGGTGGCCGACTTCCAGGCCGACAGGGTGGGGTTTCTCGGGGCGCGGCTGGTTCGGCTGGACGATGATCAGTGGCTGGACATTGTTGAATGGCGTACGGAGGAGGACTTTCGCGCGTCCCGGGCCAAGGGTCCGAATCTGCCTGGGATCGGGGCGTTCTTCGCCACATTGGGTGAGCTCGTCTCCGACGAACTCGGCACCATCGCCGTCCTCGACCAGGCGTAGCGGGGGCGGGAAGAGATTCCCGGGGTGCGGGGTTGACCCCAGCCATGACCGTCACCGCTATATCCACGTTGCAGGCTCGCCCGGGAAAGGAAGAGCAGGTGCATGCCCAGGCGCTGTCACTGATCGAGCCGTCGCTGGCCGAGCCGGGATGCCTGGGTTACCAGCCCTATCAGCACCCGACGCAACCCGGGAGCTGGGTTGTCATCGAAACATGGGACAGCCGTGCGGCATTCGAGGCGCATCTGCGCAGTCCGCACCTGCAGCAGGCGTTCGCGGCGGGGGCCGAGCTGTTGGCCGGGCCGCCTCGGGAACAGCTCTTCGAGACGCCCGACTCGCTCTGACACCACTGCCGACGCCGAGCGGATCGGCCTCGAGCCGCATCCGCTTGGCGTCGCACGTCCCCATCGTGGCGTGATTCGCCACCGCCGAATTGTGTTGTGCGACACTACCGTTGGGTTCGATAAATAATTCGAACCCTAGGAGGCATCGTGCGTGCTCATCTGCGCCGATTCCGTAGCACCTATTCATTTGCCGCCCTCGCACTGGCCACCGCGGGAATGGTGGCGGCGGGAACCACCACGGCAAACGCGGCCGGTTATCTGTACGACGTCAGCGGCAATACCGCTCCGGGTGGCTCCTTCAGTGGCTCCAGCCCGCATCCGATGTTCCGGAACGGCACATCCGCCAACCTATTGTCTTGCGCTACCGGAACATTCAGCGGATCGATGCCCAATGTCAGCAATTCGACGGGCGTGATCGGAACCTTCTCCGGGTACACATTCTCGCAATGCACCATGCCGTCCGGCGCGACCGCGACGGTGACCGCCACCGTCCGCCCGGCCCCCCTCACCGTGACCGGTGGCGCGGAGATTTCCGGAAAACTGCCTGCGGGCACACTGAGCGTGCGGATCGAATCGCCGACCTGCTCGTACACCCTCGCCCAGACGACTGTCCTGAACTGGAGCATCAATCACGGCAACGGGTTTCAGCTGATGGGCACGCTGACACCGCAGGACGTCAAGGGCTCGTGCAACCTGGTACCGCCCATCCTGTTCGCACACGGCGGCAGCTTCCAGCCGACCGTGACCAGCCACCCGGCCTGACCCGAATTCTCCGCATCCGCTAGTGAATTCGAGAGCCCTTGGGATAGCCGCGGCAACGATGCCGCGATCACAGACTCGGGTGTGACGGTTCCCTCGAACCCCACCGTCACACCCGGGACCCGGCCGACGCCTTGACCATGGGGATCCGGGACCGCACGATTGCGCGAGATGCCGGTGCGAGGAGAGGGTCGCGATGAGTAATTGGTTGCTGCTGCGGGGGCTGACGCGGGATCAGCGGCACTGGGGTGGGTTCGACGCGGAGTTGGCGGCGCGGTTGGGAGTTCGCGTCGAGACCATCGATCCGCCTGGCTTCGGGACACAGAATGGACGGGTTTCACCCCGGTCCATGTCGGCTATTACCGACGATATTCGGGGACGATTCGAGCGCGGGGATGAGGAGTGGTCCCTGCTGGGAATTTCACTCGGCGGCATGATGGCCCTGAATTGGGTACAGCGGTATCCGAATGATTTCCAGCGCTGCGTGGTGGTGAATACCGGTGCGCCGGCGGTATTTCGGCCGCATCAGATGAAGACCGGATTGGTCTCACTGGTGGCGGGCAAACAGTTTCGGTCGCTGGAGGCTCACGAAGCCGCAGCCCTCGAAATATCCAGTAATCGGCCGAAGCCGGAATTGGCGGAGTTGGCTCTGACATGGGCGCAGTATCAGCGGGAAGCCGCGCCACTCAACGCGAGCGCGCTGGCACAGGTGGCCGCCGCCGCCACGTTCCGCTTGCCCGCACGAATCTCCTTGCCGCTGTTGGTACTTGCGTCCAAGGGCGATCGCCTGGCGGACTATCACATGTCGGAGCGGATCGCCGCCCGCTACGGAGCGAGCCTGGAACTGCACCCCGATGCGGGACACGACCTGCCACTCGATGACGCACCATGGGTGTGCGAGCAGGTCGCGCACTGGCTCGCGCAGGTGAAATAGCCGGGCCTAGCTCGGCGCTCCGACCGGATCGCCGTCGGGATCGGGAACGCGACCGGCGGCGAACACCGCTGCCAGATCCTTGATGAGATCGGTTTCGCCCGATCGCCGCCAGACCAGCGCCCACCGGGCGGGCGGGACGTCGGGCATGGGGATGTAGGCGACGTCGGGTCTGCGGTAGTACAGGGCGGCGTGCGCGTGCACCGGGGTTATCGCCTTACCCGCCGCCGCCAGCAGGACCAGGTCCTGGAAGTTCGACGCGTACGCGGTGCGGGCGATGGGGCGACCGCTCGGGCTGAAGAACGGGACGGCCGCCGCGGCCCAGTAATCCGGGGGCATATTCTCCGGATCGGACGGCGGTACGCCGAAGACGCCGTAGTCCGCCAGATCCTCGTAGGACGCCGATTCACGGTGTGCCAGTGGGTGATCCGCGCCGACGAGCAGCACGAACGGCTCCTCGTAGAGCGTGGGACCCACCACGAAATCGGGCTCATGAATGGGCAACCAGGTCATCAGCGCGTCGATGTCATCCCCGCGCAGCGCGCCGAAAGGATTGCCGAAGTGAATATGCTCGATATGCAGCAGACAGTCGGGGTGCGTCGCCTGGAACGCATCCAGCGGCGGTCGCACATGCGTCAGATCGCTGCTGGTGAGTCCCAGTCGCAGGATGCCCCCATCGCCGTAGCGAGTCGCCCGCGATGCCCGGCCCAGACTCGCGCGCAGATCCCGATAGTTGGTTGCCAAATCGTCCCGCAACCGAACCCCGACCGGCGTCAACGCCACTGTGCGACTGGTTCGTTCGAAGAGCTTGCCGCCGATCCGGCGCTCCAGTTTTCCGATCACCTGACTGACCCGGGCCTGCGAAACATGCAATCGCTCCGCGGTCCGGCCGAAATGCAGCTCCGCCGACAGCATCAGAAAGATCTCGATATCGCGCAGATCCAAATCGCGCAGGTCCATGCAGTTTTCCCATCAATCACGGCGGCTTATCAGATCATACGCATTTCGACGTTGATCAATTCCCGGCGCGGATCGAGGCTGAAACCATCGACGACCGCCGAGGGGCGTTCGCCGCCCGCCCGATCGAAAGAACAGTGAATGCCAACGCTTCCGTGGACGACAATCGGCACACCCACCACCCCCGAGGTGCAGTGCATGGCCTCCCGTCTGGAGGTCAAGTCGCTGCGCAACGCACCCGGTTTTCTGATGTCCTCACTCGCGCTGTGGTGGCAGGCCCGCCGCTCACCCGGAGTGCTCGGGGTGGCCCTGAAGGCCGAAATGTTCAAAGGGGTCTTCTGGACCTACTCGGCTTGGGAGAACAAGGCGGCGATCTATACATACGCGCGCACCGAACCGCACCGATCGACCGTCGCACGCAAGCGAAAAGTCATGCGGGACGCCACTTTTGTGTTCTTCAACGCACCGGCGGCCGAAATGCGCCTGTCGTGGGATGAGATCGGCCGTCGCATCGACGCGCAGCGCGATGCGGCCGCACCGACCTCCTCCCCCGCATGAGCCCGAACCCGATGCGGGTCGCCCGTGACTTCGGCCGTCACCCCGCGACCTGGCTCCCGCCGCTGTTCGTCATGTTGATCCTGGCGCTGGCGCTGCCCGCGATCTATCTCGGCGGGACTCTCGACCCGTCCGCGAATCTGCGCGGACTACCGGTCGCCTTGGTCGTGGAACCGCAAACCACCGCCGGTTTCGATGCCGCCGAGCAGGTCCGCGAGGCCATCGCCCAGCACGTCGACCGCGAGGCCATCGACCTCGTCGAGATGACGCCCGAAGAGGAACGCGAGCAGATGGCGGGCGGCAAGATCGTCGGAGCCGTCCGCATACCCGCCGATTTCAATGCCGAGACCGCGCGGCTCGTCAGCGGCACACCGGGTCCCGCCACTCACGCGGTGGTTCACCTCGACACCAATCCGGCGGCCGCGACAATGAGCACCGGGTTGTTCACCGGGCATCTCGCGCCGTTGGTCGCGGAGGTCAACACATATCTGGGCATGGTGGAACCGACGTACAAAGCGCCGATCACCGCCGCTACCGCGACCGCGCTGGCGACCCCGTTCACGATCGTGACCGCGCCGCTGATACCGCTGCCCACGCGCACCGGATTCGGGACCAGCGTCTTCTACTACGCGGTGGTGCTGGTCCTACTCGGTTTCGTCGGAGCCTCGGTGATCCACCCAATTGTGGACTCCGCCAGCGGTTTCCAACCGAGCGAGCTCGGTCCGAAGGTCCAGCGCCGCCGGTACACCCACCTGTCCCGACTCCACATGCTGGTCGTCAAATGGTGTGTGGCGCTGATCGCGGCACCCCTGAGCGCCGGACTGATTCAGTGGATGGCAACCAAGGTGCTGCACATGCCCGTCGCCTCCCCCTGGCAGCTATACCTGTTCTCCACCAGCACAATTGCTGCCGTCGCGCTCAGCGCCCTGACGGTCTTCGCGATCTTCGGATCGCTCGCCCCGCTGGTCAACATGTTCTTCTTCGTCGCCTTGGCGATGACATCCTCGGCGGGCACGATCCCCGTCGAAGCGACCCCCGCGTTCTTCCGCGTCATCGCGAATTTCGAACCCATGCAACCGATTGTGTCCGGTCTGCGCTCGATCCTGTATCTCAACTCGGTCCCCCTGTCGGGACTGCGCACGGCCTGGATTCACGTCGGCATCGGCGCACTGCTCGGTATCGTCATCGGCCTGATCGTCACCAGCTGCTACGACCGAATCTCAATCTTCACCAGGCGGCCGAGTCAAAGCTGAAGACTGCCAACGCATCCCGGGAATACGCACCGTGTGCAGCCGCTCGCCGACGACCTCAGGCGGGCTGGGCGGCGAACACCGGGTTGGCGACTCGCTGGGTCTCGCGAAGGATCAGCCCGCCCGTGACCGCGAT
The DNA here is from genome assembly GCF_042885355.1 of Nocardia sp. NPDC058058. Taxonomy (NCBI): domain Bacteria; kingdom Bacillati; phylum Actinomycetota; class Actinomycetes; order Mycobacteriales; family Nocardiaceae; genus Nocardia; species Nocardia sp. NPDC058058. The sequence continues at coordinate 351,082 of NZ_JBHVSA010000003.1, forward strand.
GAACGCCGCGGTCAGGCCGTGGACGCCGAATGCGATGGCGGTGGACCCATGGTGGGCCAAGACATTGACCATGTCACCCAGCGGCGCGGCGGCCGTCATCAACAGGACCCAACCCAGGGCACGCCGCTGGCCGGTTACCAGCAATATGCCCGAGCCGAGGCCCATCGCGAGTTCGCGGCAGCCCTTCACGATGAGGAAACCGTCGCCGTCGCCGGAGGGCCAGCTGGGCAGACCGAAGCCCGGGGTCGACGTGGCGGGGGTCAGGATGAAGGTCACGGCCAGGTAGAAGGTGAACCCTACGACGGCGGTGGCCAGGACAGTGTTGAAGTTCTTGCGCGACATGGTGATTCTCCTCGGCGAGAGTGAAAGCGTTGTGCAGCAAGGCATGTGGCCTTGCCGGAGGTAGATGCCCGACCGAGCGCGCTCCTATGCGAGTCGGCCGGGCGCTGAAACTCGAACTATCGATCGGTGGCTGCCGGGGACAACACGTCCCCGGGCGCGACATCGATGGCGAGACGGAAAATCATCGGCCGTGCGGTGAGCTCGAGGTCGTTCAGGATTCGCTGATTCAGTTGGTGCCATTGCGGAGTGGCGAGGGCGCTACGCAGGGCGGTGCCACTGTCCCAATCCCCGACGTTGACGAAGAGTGCCTCCGCGAACTCACCGGCCGCTTGGAACATCTGCGATCGACGGAAGCCGGGCGCGGCCGCCATGTACTGGGCGTTGTCCCGCCAGTGCCGCAGGAACAAGTCTCGCTGCGCAGTGGGCACGGACATCGTGTTGATCACCGTGACCGGGCCATCGGTATCAGGAACGGTCGGGGTGCTGGAAGCTGTCATATTGTCACGTTAAGTGACAATCCACTTAACTGTCAATCCTGTTATCTGGCAATCATGTTGAGTTGCTAATGTGGGGCCATGGTGAACCGGCCGCTGGACTCGCGTGGGGTGTTTCTGTTGTCGCAGATCGGTCACCACGTTGCATACCGGTTCACCGAGCAGCTGGCCCGACTGGATCTGGATCCGGCCCACTTCGCGGTGCTGGGCCACCTCGCCACGGTGGATGGCCGCAGCCAGCAGGAACTCGCGGATCTACTGCGCGTGCACCGCAACGCGATGGTCGGACTGGTCGACGAACTCCAGGAGCGCGCACTTGTGACCCGGCGCCCGCACCCGGACGACCGTCGCGCCCACGCGGTACACCTCACCGACCACGCACGCGAAATGCTCGGGGCCATCCAATCCGAGGCCGACGCACTGGAATCGGAAATGCTCGCCCCCCTCGACGAGACCGAGCGAACCCTGCTTCTCCCACTCCTGCAACGCATCGCCGCGCACGCGGACCTCCCGCCCGGAATCCACCCCGGCCTGCAACGCCGCCGCCGCGCACGCCGCGAACCACGCTGAGCTGGATCCGCCGAACAGTGGCTCCGCGATGGACTCGACGTACGGGTCGCGCAGAGCGAAGGTCAATGTGGTCCGGGCTGGGTCTTGTCCGCGGGCGGGGCTTGAATGTCGAGTGACTGGCCCCAGTCGCGGTAGTTCGTGGTGGTGACGGATTCGCGGGTCGTGTTCGGGTTGGTGCGGATGACGGTTCGTACGGGGAGGTTCCCCGCGCCGATCCAAACCTGCACGGTTTCGGTGGTGTCCTTGTCGGCGTCCGCCGGAAGTGCCCGGGGCGCTTGGGTATTGATGTCCAGGTCGTATCGTGTGACGTCTTTGCCGTCGATCCGGTCCGGATGGGTCGACGCGATCGTGGCGACACCGGGTAGGAAGTAGAACTCGGTATCCAGGTCTGCCCATGAGTATTTGAAGGAATTCGCCAGCTCGGGGATGTCCGGGCCGTAGCGATACCACATGCCGTCGCCGCCGCCCAGTTCACGCGTGATCTCCACATACTGCGCGTCGGGGAAGGTGATCGTGCGTGGATTCCCACCGGCCGTGGTCGGGAACCGGCACTCCGACGCTTTGACCGGAACACCGCCGGACCCGCACCCCGCCACCATGGCGAAGGTCCCCACTCCCGCGAGCGCGTTGACAACCCGGCGCATCCCCACTCCTCACATCCGTATCCAGACAACCTACCGAAACCGCCTGGATTGCAGCTCCTTTCAGTGCCGCCTGCACGCCGGCGTCCAGAACCCTTTGCAGCGCACCGAAACCCATGCCCGGATCGCGCTGAATGTCGGGCAATGCCACAATCACGATTGTGATGTCGATCAACAGCATCAGGGCGCCGATGCCGACGGCCAGCAGCCCTCCGGTAGTCGTCGCTCCGGCAGAAAATCGACTAAAACCTCCAACAATCGAGTAGATTTCGGATATGCCCTCCAGTCAGACCATCGAAAGACTCCAAATCATCCACATGCTCGGCTGTGATGTCAGGATGTCGTACGCCGCGATGGCCACGGTTGCCGGAATCTCCGAGCAGACCGCAGCACGCCGATACCAAACCCTCGTTCGCAACGGCATCCTGCGCTGCACCGCGACTTTGGATCACCGCACCCTAGGGCAGCACGAATGGATTTTGCGAATCACCCCGAGCTCCGAAGGCACGAAGCTCGCCGAAATGCTTGCGCAGCATGATGATATGAGCTGGGTCAGCATGACCGCCGCCGATGTGGTTTGTCGCTATCAGCCGCAATCGGCCGCCGATACCGACCTCATGCTCACCGACCGCATCCGCTCCAATTCGCTGGTCGAATCGATGGATGCCCGCCAGGTCCTGCGCCGCTTCCCGCTGCACACCACCTGGCCCGATCTGGGCTGGACCCTCGACGCCACCCAGCGCGAACGACTCACCGAGGCGGCCGACCCCTTATTCGCGATCGACCGGCACGGCGATACCCCGAACCACGACGCCGCGGACCTCAGCGACGACGACCGGCGGCTGATCGCCCTGCTCGCCGAGGACCCGCGCGCCTCGTACAGTCACCTCGCCCGCGTCACCAACCTCACCCCCGCGCGCGTCGCGACCCGGATCATCGACCTCACCGAAGCCGGAGTCCTGCGTTTCGACCTCGAGGTGGATCAGAACCGTCTCGGCCTGCGCATCTCGGCCGCGCTCTGGGCCGGTGTCGCCCTGGACAAACTCGACGCCGCCGGACACGCACTGGCGCGCATGAGCGAAATCCATTACGTCTGCGCCACAACCGGACCCACGGCGCTCTTCGCCACCATCGCCGCCCGCGATACCGAGCACCTCTACAACCTGCTGACCAACGAACTCGCCCGCATCGACGGACTGCACTCGATCGATGTCCGCACCGACCTGCGCACACTCAAACGAAGCCGAATTCACACCAGCTGAGGCTGATTCACGAGCGATAGTTGGGGATCACGATGGCGCGAACCGCATCAACCAGCCGCGGGGCGAGCGCCGCGAGTGTGGCGGCTTCGTGGTCGGCCAGGTACTGGGTGATGAGTTCGATGCAGGCCGCTATCAACACGCGGCACTGTTCGATCGTCAGCTGCGGCAGCTCCGGCTCATAGCGGGCGCGGAATTCCCGCAGCCCGGGGACCGCGGCTGCGACGAACTCCTCGATTGCCTCATTGCGCCGCAAACGGACTCGCGGCCCCGCCCCCAGCGCTTCGAGGAAGAACATCTTGGTCGCCGCGGGCGCAACCGCCATCACCAGCAGCAGGCGCTGCGCGTACTCGTCCAACGTCTCCGGGGTCAGCTCGGGCCCTCGGCTCTCGGCATCCATGACGCCCGCTTCGCTGACCAGTACACCGACGGCCTGATAGGCCTCGAGGAAAACCTCCTCCTTGGTGGCATACAGCTCATAGAAGGTCTTGCGCGAAACCCCGGCACGTTTGGTGATGTCCTGGACCGCGGTCTGGGAGTAGCCGCCATCGGCGAACAATTCGATGGCCGCGGCAACGATGCGGGCGCGCTGTGTCTCGCGCACGTCCTCGCGGGACAGATCATGCCGATGACGCGGAAGTGTTTGCGGAGCGCCACCGGAGAGCAGTTGCAGCACGATGGCGGCGGTCGCCGGGGGCACCGTGATATCTGGACTGCGCATACCGCAACAGTAATCGGTCGGCTCACTGAACCATGGCCGCACGACTACGGACGGCATACCTGCGAGTGCGAGTCGCCGCCGATGCGACTGAAGGTCCCGCGGGGCAGCAGCACACCGTAGAGGGACAGGTCGAGGCTGCACAGATAGCCGTTCGCGTAGGCGCCGTATTGAAAAGCCTTGCCCCAGTCCGTCATGATCGCGGTCGTATCCGGCAGGGATTGGTCGAGTTGCGCGCCATGAGCCAGCAGCAAGGTCAGCGCATCGCGGGTGCTGTGTTGCGCCAGTACGAGTTTCGGCTGAATCCCGTCGAACATCGCGGTCAGTCCGGTCGTCGCGTCGGCGATTCGAGCGGTGGACGCTTGCAGGGCTTGCCCCTGATCAACTAGCCCGCCGATCAGGGCACGGGTCTGGGTGACCAGAGTTTCGAGTTCCGAACCGCGCCTTGCCAACCCGGACATCACCGCCGACAGGTTGCCGATCACACTCGTCAGCACGGCATCGCGGCGCTGGAAATCGCCCGCGAGGGTTGCCGCCTGAGTGATGAAGGCGCTCAACGACACACCGTCGCCCTGTAGCGCTTGAACGAGTGTGCCGGAGAGCGTGTTGACCTGGTCGGGAGACAGCACCGCGAACAGTGGCTGAAATCCATTGAGCAGCCCGGAGATATCGAACGACGGTTCGGTGCGCTCGATCGGGATGGCAGCGCCCGCACGCAGGACACTCCGTGCGTCAGGGGATCCGGCCCCGGGCGCGAGCGCCACATATCGCTGGCCGATCAGGTTCTGGTACCGCACCAGCGCTTTGGTGTCACCGTAGAGCGTCTGCGCGCGTTGTACGACGAACGTCACCACCGCTCGGTTGCGCTCGTCGAGCCCGATGCGCTCGACCTTGCCCACGCGCACGCCCGCCATCCGCACATCGTCGCCTTCGCGCAGTCCAAGCACATCGGAGAACGTTGCCGCGTAGGTGTTGGTATCTCCTTTCACGGTGCGGGCCAGGGTGTTCCACACCATCACGGTCACGAGTATCGCGATGGTCGCGAAAACCGTGAAGACGATGAGCGGTCTGCGAATGCTCATTTGGGCCACTGCCGGAGTTTAGAAACATGTTGTACTCTCACAACCAGAATCATTGCGTTTCTCATTAGGTTTGTCGAGAGGAGTGGCAAAGTGGCCACATACCGAACCCAGCACGCGACCCCCGTGGACGAGCAGCGGATCGCCGAGCAGCAGTTTCGTCTCGAGGCACCGACCGGTCGGGTCGACCAGGGACTCTTCGGCCCGGATTCGGTGTCCTGGAAGGTGTGGTCGCATCCGGCCGTTATCCCGGGCGTCATGCGATCGTTCGTGCTGGATATGGTCGCCAGCCCGCATGGGGCCGCTGCGCTCGAAGATCACAGCCGCTACCGGCAGGACCCGCTCGGGCGACTCGACCGGACCATGCACTACTTCCTGACCGTCGTATTCGCCGACACCGTGACCGTCGCCAAGGCGAACACCCGACTCGATCGGCTGCACGCGCGCATCGTGGGCACCGAACCGATGACGGGCAGCCGGTACAGCGCCCTGGACCCCTACCTACGGCTGGGCAATCACATGCTCAGCTGGCATTCGGTCTACTACGCGTACCAGAGACTCGTCGGCGGCCTCACCCCCGAAGTCACCGATCGCTACTTCGCGGAAGCGGCAAGAGCTTTCGAGAGTCTGGGCGTCGACCTGGAGAGCATTCGCACTGCGGCGATCCGCCACGGCATCGACGCCGGGGCCATACTCGACGAACTGCCCGCCACCCACGCGGAATACCGCCGCCTCTTCGCCGGCTCGCGTCATCTGATCTGCGTCAACGCCCAAACCCGCAGTGCCCTCGACGCGATACTGCACCCGCGCGATATGGACGGAAACCTCACCAGGGCACTGCTTTTCCGCGCCTACCCGGCACTCGCACGGGTCGGCATCGCCCTCATCCCACGGGACATCCGAGCCACCTGCGGCCTGTCCACATCGGCCCGCGCCGACGCTCTCGCATTGAACGCGGGCCGGGTCACCACCGCGCTATTGCACCACTCCGGCGCCTATTCCGAAGTGCTGCAACGACTCTGCCCGCACGGTCACCAGATTCAGACGACCGCACTAGCGGGCTAGGTCGTGCGCAGTGACATCTCGATGGTCGAGAGGGTCTGCCGCAGTGTCGCGACTTCACGCCTGGCGGCGTTCTCGGCCTCGTTGAACACGCTGACCTGCCGTGTCGTCAAACTGGCTCCGGCACGGACGGCAGCGTTGAGGGCGGCGTCGGTGAGTGATAGGTCGTGGCGGGCCTGGCGGCATTGGGCGAGCGCTTCAGCGCGGACCGCCGGGTAGCGGCTCCACTGGGCCGTTTCAGCCGTAATCACCGCCAGCGCAGCGGATTCCAGGCTCTTTCCGATGTCGGCGTAATATCGGCACTGGGCCAGGAAAGCGTGATGGGCGTGCGCGAATCTCATGCCGTTCGCCCTGCGGGGCAGGCGAATTGAGGCAGGCGCAAATCTCGTGAACAGCGTCGAGGATGATCGGCGATCGAGGCCGCTAACCGCGGAAGCGAGATCCGTGCCGAGTCCGAGTCCATCACGCGGAATATGGCCCGAGCCTGCTGGGTCACCGAAGACACCCCTCTTTTGTGGAACTAGATAGTTTCAAACTCTCGAAGGAACAGTAACTTAGGGTGACATCCCCGCAGGCGGGAATGGCCCCGACCTGCCGAAACCGTGATGGAGAACACGATTGATCGAATCGCGCGCGCGACGCGCGATGGGCTCTGGCAGGCATTCACCCGATCGGGGTGAAGTGCGGGCGGCCAATCGGTGGCACCGTCAAGGGTGCATCACCCATTGATGGGTTGCGGCGCAACCGAGATCGCGCCGGACCGTCCCCGAGGCTGGAGGCGCTATGAGTGATCTTCTCGACTCCGTGATCGAAGCCAGCGGCGGTCTCGACCGCTGGAACGAATACACCAGCGTGACAGCGCATCTGAGTTTCGGCGGCGCACTGTTCGCGGTGAAGGGCCAGAGCGGCTATCTCGACGACATCAATATCAGAGCCGAACTGCATCGCCAGTCCGCCGATCTCTTCCCTTTCCGCGCAGCGGAATTGAGCAGCACCTTCACCGGCGATCACATCGCCATCGTGACCGATACCGGCGACATAGTCACCGAACTCGCCGACCCCCGCGCCTCTTTCACCGGCCACACCCTGGCCACCCCGTGGGATCCCCTACAGACGGCCTACTTCCTCAGCTACGCCATGTGGAACTATCTGAACGAACCATTCCTGTTCACCACCAACGGTTTCCACACAGAAGAACTCACCCCGTGGATAGAAAATGGCCAGACGTGGCGGCGATTGAAAGTAATGTTCCCCAACGGCATCGCCACCCACAGCCCCCACCAAACGCTCTACTACGACGAACGCGGCCTACTTCGCCGCCACGACTACACGGTCGAAATCGCGGCCGCCGGACCAACCGCCCATTACACGTCCAACCACAAAAACTTCGACGGCATCACCGTTCCCACCACTCGACGGGTCTACCCCGTCTCCGAAAACGGCCGGGCCGCCCCCGAACCACTGATGGTCTCGGTCGACATCGACAACGTCGTCTTCGCCTGATTCTTGTCCGGTTGTGGCAGAGGATTTTTCAGCTGAGCGATGGGCCATTGCCGAATGCCAAGCACAATTCCATTACGTGCGTTAAGTATTCGGTTCTGTTCAGTCCCATGTCGCAAGTTGTGTTCCGTCCTTCGTATTTGGTGCAGGCCTCCCCTCGGCTCAAGGCCGAACATCCACCGAAAACCGATGTATTGCCGGTCAATTCCGATGATCGCAGTCCCCCGGCACCATTCGGACTGCGCTGGGTCGGGCTGCTGATGTTTACCTCGCGATGGCTGCAAGCGCCCCTGTATGTCGGTCTGATCATCGCTCAAGCCCTGTACGTGGCGCAGTTCCTGCAGGAGTTGCGCCATATTCAATGGGGTGTGAGTGAGCGGGAGTGGATCCTGGTCATCCTGAGCCTGATCGATGTCGTCATGGTGTCGAATCTGCTGGTCATGGTGATCATCGGTGGGTACGAGCTGTTCGTATCGCGGATCAAGGGCATCGACGAGCATCCCGATCGCCCCAATTGGCTCCGACATATCAATAGCAATCTGCTCAAACTCAAGGTCGCGATGGCCATCATCGGCATTTCCTCGATCGATCTGCTGCGCACCTTCGTCAGCCTGCACGATGTGATGCGCCAACCCGGAGCGAACAATTTCGTGATGTGGCAGTTGATAATTCACCTCGCCCTGGTCGGCTCCGCGTGCGCCATCGCGGTGATCTCACGCATCACCGACGCCCACGACCAACCCCCGGCACCACACAGCGTCAGCATTACCGCGAGACGATCGGACAGGGCGACCGCGGCCACGGTGAACTGAGTTCAGCCACCCCACGTCCCAATCGACAATGTCTGTTCTCACCCGGCGCGGGTGAATTGGTTGTGGGGTGTTCGGCTCTAGCGTCGGAGGTGTTGCTGTACCACCCCAGCCGGAAGGTCTACCTATGATTCTCAAACCATCCCGCCTGTTCAATCGCCATGCCCCTGAGAATTGCGAGAAGGACGCTGGGGAAGGTTCGGGCGTATCGCGCAGGCGGATGTTCCAAGGGGCGGGGGTCGCGGCCGTGGCCGTGGGGGCCGGGATGGCGCTGGCGGCGTGCGGGTCCGACGATAAGTCCTCGGGAGATGCCACCACAGGTGCGGCGCCGACGGGGACCGGTGATGGCAAGCGGGACAAGGCGATCGGTGATCCGGCGCAGGTGACCCAGCCCGCGGCCGGGGTGGATATGTTCGCCGATTACGCCAAGACGATCGGGCAGTTCGCGTACGTGTGGGGCTGGCCGCTGGTGAATATGCGCAATCGGCATGACACGATCAGTAAGGTTCCCCAGGCCGGACGGCTCAACAACGCGGTGCCCGTCGCGCCGCAGGGGCATTTGTCGATGCTGTCGAATTATGTTGTGCCCGAGGAGAATGTCGTCGCGTGCCCTAATCAGGATGTGGTCTACGGTGCGGCGTTCTTGAACCTCGACGCGCAGCCGGTCATCGTCCAGGTTCCCGACTTCGGGGACCGATTCTGGGTGTACGCCCTCTACAACGCTCGCCTCGACCAATTCGGTGAACTGGGTAAGCAATACGGCACCAAGCCTGGCTTCTACCTGCTCGCAGGACCGAATTGGCAGGGCGATGCGCCCAAGGGCGTCGAAGCGGTCATCCGATCCACCACCACCTATGCCAACGCCCTGCCGCGAATATTCATGGATGCCACACCCGAGGACCACACCGCCATCCAGGCGGTGATCAACCAGGTCAATATCTATCCGCTCACCGAATTCGACGGCAAGACCAAGATCACCGACTGGTCCCAGACCCCGGCCCTGCCCGGACCTCCCACCGATGGCGGAGAGACGAAATACGTTATCCCCGAACAGTATTTCGACCAGCTCGGCACCATCCTGGACAGCGTGCCGCCCCTGCCCGGCGAGGAAGCGCTCTACGCGCAATTCCGCAGTCTGCTCGACGCGGCCCGCCGTGATCCCGCTCTTCGCCAAGCCCTCATCGACACCGCGGTTGCCGCCGAAAAGAACGTCATAGCACCGTTTTTCGAGTGGAAGCACAACGGCGTTCCCGCCGGCAACGGCTGGAACCGCTCAGCCAACAATGCCCAATTCGGCGTCGACTACTTCAGCCGCACCGGCACCTCCAAATCGAATATCTTCGAAAACCGCCCCACCGAAACCCAGTACTTCTACACCGACAACGACACCGCCGGCGCCCCCTTGGACGGCACCCGCACCTATAGCGTCACTTTCCCCGCGGGCCAAGAACCCCCGGTCAAGGGCTTCTGGTCGCTGACCGTCTACAACAACCAACACCTTTTCTCCCCCAACCCCCTCAACCGCTACTCCCTGGGCACCAAGAACAAGAATCTCGCCCGCAACCCCGATGGCTCCCTGACCCTGCACATCGGCCCGCAGTCCCCCACCCGGGAAACCGAATCCAACTGGATCCCAACCCCTTCCGGCCCCTTCTCGCTCTACATCCGCGCCTACTGGGGCGACCAGGCCATCCTCGACGGCAGCTGGAAGCCCCCGGCCATCACCCCCGCCTGACCCGAACCTCCGGGCAGGCGCGGGCGGGGCTGTGGATTGGCTGGGAATCGGGCGGTCGGGTGCCAGGAATGGCGGCTGGGCTGGGCTTATTGTGGGATTCGTGGCCGATCGGATGGTGTCTGCGAGCATGCGGGTTCTTGTTGTCGACGATGAACCGAATATTCGAGATCTACTCGGGGCCGCGTTGCGGGCAAGTGGGTTTTCGGTGACCGTGGCGGCGAATGGGGTGGAGGCACTGTCCAGCGCGGCGACGACGCCGCCGGACATCGTGGTTCTGGATGTGATGCTGCCGGATATGGACGGGTATTCCGTGGCCCGGCGATTGCGGGCTGCGGGCAATGAGGTGCCGGTGCTATTCCTGACCGCGCGAGATGCGGTCAAGGATCGGATCGAGGGGCTGACCGCGGGCGGCGATGATTACGTCACCAAACCGTTCAGCCTCGAAGAGGTGGTACTGCGATTGCACGCGATCATGCGGCGCACGGCGACGCCGCATGACGCGGAGGCGACACTGCGATTCGCCGATCTGGAATTGAATGCGGACGCGCACAGCGTGACTCGCGGCGGTGAGGGGTTGTGGCTGTCGGCAACCGAGTTCAATCTGCTGCGCTATTTGATGACCAATGCCGGCAAAGTGGTCAGCAAGAGGCAGATCGTGGATCAGGTGTGGGATTCCGCGGAGGGGCGCGGAGATCGGGTGGTCGAGACGTTCATCAGTCAATTGCGGCGCAAGGTCGACGCGCACGGTCCGGCATTGATTCATACCGTTCGCGGTGTGGGGTATTCGCTGCGCTTACCCGGTGAGCATTCGTGATCCGATTGCGCCGGAGTTGGACGCTGCGCGCCCGGGTGCTGGCGGCGGCGCTGATCACCACCGCGGTCGGGATGGCGGCCTTCGGAATTCTCGCGGTCGCACTGCTGGATCGCGCCGAACTCGCGCGCATCGACGCACAGCTGAACACCGTGGTCGCCGATATGACACGCACCAATCGGCCACCACCCCCGCCTCGACCTGCCGGGAGCACCGCCGAAGACCAGATCCCCTCGCCGTTTCGAGTGTTGTTCTTCGATACCGACGGCGCGCCCACGATTCGAATCGGCAGTGGGGTATCGCTGCCGGAACTGCCCCCGATGGACGCCGCGTCCGTACGGGCGCGCGGCGCGCACGCCATCACGGTTCCCGCCCACGACGGCAGTGTCCAATGGCGAGTGCATACCGCCTATCAGCCACCGAATAGCTTCGAGCCCAACGGTGGCACCGTCGCGGTCACCATGTCGCTGGACACCTACGACGCCACCCTGAGTCAACTCCGCACCATCGAGGTCGCCGCGGGAATCGGTTTGCTCGCGATACTCGGAGCGGTCGCGACCTGGCTGGTCCGCGTCGGCCTGCGCCCGCTCACCCGCATCGAGCACACCGCGCAGGCCATCGCGGCGGGAGAGCTGGATCGGCGTGTGGCGCAAACCAATTCGTACACCGAGGTGGGTCGCCTGGGCTCCGCGTTCAACACCATGGTCGAGCGCCTGTCCTCGGCCCTGCGGCGCCTGGAGGAATCCGAGGCACGCATGCGGCTGTTCATCGCGGACGCATCGCATGAACTACGCACCCCGCTCACCTCGATTCGCGGGTACGCCGAGCTGTACCGATTCAGCGGCCCGCAACCTCCCGACGAGGTCGATCGCATGATGCGCCGCATCGAGGACGAGGCCACGCGTATGGGCCTGCTCGTCGATGATCTGCTGCTGCTCGCACGACTCGACGAGGAGCGGCCCATGGATATGGCCCGGGTAGACCTGACCGCCATCGCCGATGACGTCGTCCATGACGCGGCCGCCCGAGCCCCCGAACGCGTTGTCCGCCTGCATATTCCGCCGCAACCCGTATACACCTACGGCGATGAGCACCGACTGCGCCAGGTGCTCACCAACCTGATCGGCAATTCCCTCACCCACACCGATTCCGCGATCGACCTGACGATAACCCGAGGACCCGCACCATCGACCGGCGATGTCATCGCGCATGCCGGTGCCGCGATACCGCTATCCGGAGATGTCGCGATCATCGAAATCCACGACGACGGCCCCGGAATCCCGCCCGCCAAAGCCCCGCACATCTTCGACCGCTTCTACCGCGCCGACGAATCCCGCTCCCGCACAGTAGGTTCCGGGCTCGGACTGGCCATTGTCAGCGCCATCCTCACCGCCCACGGAGCGCAGATTCAACTCATCAACACACCGGGTTCGGGAACTCGCTTTCGAATTCTGACCGAACTCGCACGGTGACAATCGTTCACCGGCACCTGCACGACCACCGCGTCGGGAACGGTGACAACGACGTGCACCGGGACCAGCACCACGACCGAGAGTTTCACCACGACAACCACATCCACCACCTAGAACTTCCTGTGATCGACGTCCGCGGGCAGGCCGTGCGGTCCTGACGATCGCGTTCCCAGCGCTGAAGGGCAGCTGTTTCCGCCGCTAGGGTTCTTCCGCAGGTGGTCGGACACAGGAGTCGTCATGGCGGAAGTGACCGGCGTTGCCGGTGGGGTACGGACGTTGATACCGGCGCGGATCGATCGGTTGCCGTGGTCGCGGTTTCACACCCGGATGGTGATCGCGCTGGGAGTGGCGTGGATTCTCGATGGGCTGGAGATCACCGTCGCCAGCGCGGTCGCGGATACTCTCACCAAACCCGAAGCGCTGCAACTATCTTCGACGGCGGTCGGGTTCCTGGCGACGGTCTATCTCGCCGGGGAGGTGGTCGGCGCGCTGGTATTCGGGAACCTGTCCGATCGACTCGGGCGGCGCAAGCTGTTCGTCATCACCCTCGGTGTGTATTTGATCGGCAGCGGGCTCACCGCGTTCACGCTCGGCAGCGGTCCGGGATGGCTGGTGTTCCTGTACCTGACCCGGTTCATCGCGGGCATGGGAATCGGCGGCGAGTACGCCGCGATCAATTCCGCGATCGATGAGCTGATTCCCGCGCGATACCGCGGTCGCGTCGATATCGCCGTGAACGGAACCTACTGGGCCGGTGCGATTCTCGGCACTCTGGGCGCGTACATCCTGCTCAACCATGTCAGCCTGGACCTGGGCTGGCGGCTCGGCTTCCTGATCGGCCCGGTACTGGGCCTGGTGATCGTGCTGGTGCGACGCAACCTTCCCGAGAGCCCGCGCTGGCAGATCATGCAGGGCCGAGCCGACGATGCCGAGGCATCGATCACCGCGATCGAGCATGAGGTGCGGGCAAGCGAGGTCGACCTGCCGCCTGTGGACGAATCGAAGGCCATGCGGGTCAAGCCCGCGGAGCACATCGGCTACCGGGCACTGACTCGAATCCTGTTCCGCGAGTATCCTTCCCGTGCCATTCTCGGTGCGAGCCTGATGATCAGCCAGTCGTTCCTCTATAACGCGATCTTCTTCACCTACACGCTGGTGCTCGGCAAGTTCTACGATGTGCCCTCCACCGCCACCCCGCTCTACCTGATCGCCTTCGCCGTCGGAAACCTACTGGGCCCCTTGACGATCGGCCGCTTCTTCGACACCGTCGGGCGACGCGTCATGCTCTCGGGCACATACATCCTGTCCGGCGTCCTGCTCGCACTCTCGGCCTGCCTGTTCTACAGCGGCGCCCTGAACGCGATCACCCAAACCATCTGCTGGTGCGTCATCTTCTTCTTCGCCTCCGCCGGAGCCAGCGCCGCCTACCTCACCGTCAGCGAAATCTTCCCCCTCGAGGTCCGTGCCAAGGCAATCGCCGTATTCTTCGCCATCGCACAGTGTTTCGGCGCCCTCGGTCCGGTCATCTACGGCGCATTGATCGGCGACGGCACCTACCCCCTCGGCCTCTTCCTCGGCTACCTCGTCGGCGCGACCGTCATGATCGCCGGCGGCCTGATCGCCTACCGCCTCGCCATCGACGCCGAGGGCCGCTCCCTCGAGGACATCGCCCCACCGCTGTCGGCAACGGTTGCCGAACCCGCCCGTGCCACAGGCGAGTAGTTCACCGTTGGGCCAGCAGTGCGGTCGGGTTGAGCACGGCCCATTCCTTGTTCCGCCAGGTGGCCGATCCGTCGATGGCGTCCCAGCCCCGCAACGCACCGTACTGGCCGATATCGGCCATGACCAGCTCCTGATCCAATAGCGCTGTGTAGCGGGCCGATTCGGCTGCCGTCGGGTTCCTGATATTGCGGATCGCTGTCAGCTCCCGACTGATCTGCACGAGGGTCCGGCCGCGGTCGGACTCCAGCGCGTTGAGGGTGATCGTTCTGGCGTCGGGGCGCAGGGCCATTCGCAGCACCTTGGCCTGCCGGGTGGCGAGATCCTGGGTACGGCCGGGATCGGTGTAGTGCAGTGCAATCCGCTCCAGAGGCGAGGCATAGGTCCCGGATCCGGTGGTCCCGCCGCCGGGCCGCACCGGACCCGAAACAAACGCATCGAGAAAGCGTCCTTCCTCGAATCCCCGGAACAGCTCGGCGCCACCCCTCGCGACCGCCGAGTCGATCTCATCGGAGGTAGCCCTGGTAACGCGGCCGTCGAAGCCCTGCAAACGCTGAATCCGCTCGAAAGTCGGGGAGGTCCCCAGCGAATCGATTCCCCCGGACCGGCGCAGCGCGCTGTAATCCGCCTCATCGATCAGATCCCTGCCACGCACGTATCTCGGAGACACCGCGTCGGCGGCGACCTCACCACGCAGGGCTGAGGACGCATCGGCCACAGCAATTGTCGACGCGGCATCGGCCTCGACCCTGCCCCGGACACCCCCCGCGATGACGTCGGCAGTTCGCGTGGGCATCGTGGAAGCCGCGTCGGTGAGGTCCCTGGCCATTGTGCCGAGCACATCACGCACCGCCCGCCAAGCGGCATCCAATTCTCCGCCCATGGGTTTCACTGTGCTGCACAATGTCTCCGCGACGCGGCAGGAAACCTTCCCATCACCGGTGATTCGAGTCCGAGGGGTTGCCGAGGATCGCGGTCAGGACCCGGACGGCGCGGTCGGGGTCGGCGGGCTCGCCGATGATGGTGGGCATGTAGTGGAAGGACTCGGCCACTCGCAGGACCGTGTAGGACAGGTCGTCCAGGGTGAGCGGGGTGTGAATGCGGCCGGTGTCGAGGTCGGCGGCCAGTTTGGCGCGGACATAGGCGAGCATGCGGGGTTGAAAGCCGTGCGAGGCCACTGTCAGCAGGGTCATGTACATGGCGTTGTCGCGCTCGATGGAGCGGCGCGAGCCGGGTTGATCCCAGATGGCGTGCAGTAGGTGGCCGAGGAGGGCGGGAACCCTTGGGCCGGGGGCGGATTCGACGGTGCGCCAGCCGTGGTCGAGGGTGCGTTCGGTGAGCCACCAGACCACTTCGATGATCAGTTGTTCGCGGGTGCCGACCCAGCGGTAGAGGGTGACGCGGTTGACGCCCAGGCGCTGTGCGATCGAGCCGATGTCGATGCGCTCCCCGGCCAGGAAATCCGCCCGCGCCAGGGCGAACGCGTCCAGGGCGGTCGGGCGGCGGGGGGTCGAGTCCGAGGCCAGTTGTCGTTCCAGCGGTGTCGATGCCACCGATGCAGCATATCTTGCCCGACATTTCCTTTGTGCAACATCTTGCCGTGATGTTGCATCCGGTCTAGGCTCATGCAACATCTCAACAAAATGTTTCACACTCGACAGTTGGCGCGATCATGTTGCGACACTGGCGTATTCGAGTGACCTTGCAGGCGAGGAGGCCGCAATGGGCAGCACGGTGACCGATACGGTGATCGTCCGAGAAGGAACGGTGCGCGGGCAACAGCGGGGTGACCTGCTGGAATTTCTGGGCATCCCGTACGCCGCCGCACCGTTCGGTGCGAACCGCCTGCGCCCCCCGATTCCAGCGCCGCCGTGGCAGGGTGTGCGCGATGCCCGGCAGTACGGGGCGACGGTTCCCAAAGCGGACTACATCGCCATGTACATGCCCTACTACCCCGAGGTGACCATCGCGGGCACCGAATGCCTGA
Source organism: Nocardia sp. NPDC058058 (assembly GCF_042885355.1). Lineage (NCBI taxonomy): Bacteria > Bacillati > Actinomycetota > Actinomycetes > Mycobacteriales > Nocardiaceae > Nocardia > Nocardia sp. NPDC058058. The sequence continues at coordinate 367,280 of NZ_JBHVSA010000003.1, forward strand.
ACCTGAACGTGCACACCCGCGTCGATGCCGATCACCTGCCCGTGCTGGTGTGGATTCACGGTGGCGCGTTCACCAATGGCTCGAATTCGCTTGCGGAATACGATGGTTCGGCATTCGCCCGCGACGGCGTGGTCACCGTGGTGATCAATTATCGACTCGGCGCGGAGGGTTTCCTGTACACCGGGGACGAGGTGGCCAACCTCGGCATCCTCGATCAGATCGCGGCACTGCGGTGGGTGCGCGACAATATCGCCGCATTCGGCGGCGATCCCGATCGGGTGACGGTGGCCGGGCAATCCGCGGGCGCGTGGAGCGTGAACACCCTGCTGGCGGTACCGGATGCGGAAGGGCTTTTCCACCAGGCGATTTCGCAGAGCGGCGGGGCGCATCACCATCTGCCGCCCGAACAATCACTGACGGTCGCGCGAGAGTTGGCGCGCCTGCTCGGTATCGAGCCCGAGCGCGAGGCCTTCGCCGCGGTGGATCCGCAGGTGCTCGCCCAGGCCTGCCGGACGGTCATCACCGAGATTCAGACCGCGCCGGATCCCGCCAAATGGGGAGCCCTCGCACTGACCCAGCAGCCCTTCGCGCCGACCGTCGATGGCACCGTGCTGCCCCGGCCCACGTTGGAAGCGCTCGCCGAGGGCACCGGGGTGCGATTGCTCGTCGGGACCACCGCCGATGAAGCGCGCGCGATTCTGGTCGCATCGGGAGTGTTGACACTGCTCGACGAGACCGCGCTGACCGCGACAATCGAAGGGTACGGGCTGCCGGTAGCCGAGACGCTGACCGCGTACCGGCGCGATCGACAAGACGCGACCGCCGGTGAGTTGGTCTCCGCGATTGTGTCCGACTGGTACTTCCGCATCCCCTCCATTCGCGTCGCCGAAACCAGGGAGCCCGGCAGCACCTGGCTGTACCGATTCGAATGGGCTTCTCCCACACTGGGTTCCGGCCACGCCGTCGATATCCCGTTCGCGTTCGACACCCTCGGCGACCAGGGGCTGAGCGCCCGCATCGGCGACGCCCCACCGCAGGTGGTCGCCGACACCAACCATCGAATCTGGATCGACTTCATCACCCGCGGCGATCCCGGCTGGGCGGCCTACGACACCACCGCCCGCACCACCGGACTCATCTCCGAAACCATCACCACCGCCGACGATCCGGCGGGCCACGAACGAATCCTATGGGAGGGCAAGCGATGACGAGCATCAGCACCGAGCCGGTAACCTACGAGGTACCGATCCCGAAAGTCGCCCGCATCGTCCTGAACCGCCCCGACCGGCGCAATGCCCAGGACACCGAACTGCTGTACGCCCTCAACACCGCGTTCGACCGCGCCGCGCACGATGACGACATCGTGGTGATCGTCCTGGCCGCCAACGGCCCGCACTTCTCCGCGGGTCACGATATGCGCGAACCCGATCCGCTGGCCGCACACGAGCGCTTCGAAACCGTCGGCAGCGGTGCGGGATTCACCGAGCCGGGCGCGGCCGGGGTAATGGCGCGTGAAGAGGAGATCTACCTCGGCTTCAGCGAACGCTGGCGCAATATCCCCAAGCCGACCATCGCCGAGGTGCACGGCAAGGTCATCTCCGGCGGGCTCATGCTGGCCTGGCCGTGCGATCTGATCGTGGCGGCCGAGGATGCCGAATTCATCGACAATGTGGTGTCGATGGGCGTGAACGCGGTCGAATTCTTCAATCACCCTTATGAATTCGGCGTGCGCAAGGCCAAGGAACTGCTGTTCACCTCGCGCGCCATGACCGCCGCCGAGGCCGAACGCGTCGGCATGGTCAACAAAGTGGTGCCGCGCGCCGAACTCACCAGCGCGACAATGGAACTGGCCGCCCACATCGCCGAGCAGCCGCCGTTCGCACTGAAGTTGGCCAAGCAATCGGTGAACGCCGCGCAGGACGCCGCCGGACGGCCCGAAGCCATTCGCAACGCGTTCGCACTGCATCAACTGGCGCACAGCCACAATATGCAGGTGCACGGGCTCGTCGTCGAACCCGCGTTCATCGACAGGTTCCTCCGTGGCTGAGGCGATTCCGCTCGGACAGCTGCTCACGGACCTGGCGACCCGTGCGCCCGAGCGACCCGCCCTCACCGATGCGGACCGCACCTACACCCGCGCCGAACTCGATGCCGCGGCCAATCGCCTGGCCCGCGTTTACCGCGACTTCGGGGTGCGCGCCGGAGATCTGGTGACCGTGGCGCTTCCCAACGGAGCCGAGTTCTATATCGCGGTGTTCGCGCTGTGGAAGATCGGCGCGGTGCCGCAGCCTATCTCCAGCGCGCTGCCCGGACCGGAGCGCGAGGCGATTCTCTCACTGGCACAACCGGTTCTGGTGATCGGAACACAGCCCGCGGATCCGTCGATCCGGTGGCTGCCCGCCGGATTCACGCCCCCGTCCACGGTGCCCGATACCCCGATCACGCCGACTGCGGTCGCACCCTCCTGGAAGGCCCCGACGTCCGGTGGCAGCACCGGGAGACCCAAACTGATCGTGTCTGCGCAGCCCGGTGAACTCGATGTGGAACTGACCGCGGCCATCCTGGATCAGCGCGACGGTGACACCCAATTGGTTTGCGGCCCTCTGTATCACAACGCACCGTTCAACTTCTCGATCTACGGGCTGCTGGCCGGGCAGCACCTGGTGGTGCTGCCGCGATTCGAGACGGTCGCGGTGCTGCGGTCGATCGCCCTGGTGCGGGCCACCTGGATCAGCCTGGTACCCACCATGATGAGCCGCTTGGTACAAGAATTGCGCAGCAGCCCAAACGAATACGACATCACCTCGCTGCGTTCGGTCTGGCACGGCGCGGCAGCGTGTCCGCAGTGGCTCAAACGCGCGTGGATCGATCTGGTCGGTGCGCCCGCGCTGCACGAAATGTATGCCACCACCGAGGGCACGATGATGACCCACATCGACGGCGCCGACTGGTTGCGGCACCCGGGTTCGGTGGGTCTGCCGCTGTGGGGCCGGGTACGCATCGCTGCATCGGATGGCGCGGAACTGCCGCCGGGCCACACCGGTGAAATCCTCGTCCGCCCCGAGAATGACACTCCCACTTATCATTACATCGGAGCCACGTCCCGAGTCATCGATGGCTGGGAAGCAGTCGGCGATCTCGGACGCCTGGACGAAGAGGGCTACCTCTACATCGACGATCGCCGAGCGGATCTCATCATCACCGGTGGCGCGAACGTCTACCCCGCGGAGGTGGAAGCCGCGCTGACCGAACATCCGCGGGTCAGCGGCGCGGTCGTACTCGGCGTACCGGACGATGACCTCGGCCAGCGCGTACACGCGGTGATCGAGTCATCCGACCCGCTCATCGACGACGAGTTGCGCGCCTTCATCGCAACTCGATTGGCCCGCTACAAGATCCCCCGCACCTTCGACTACACAACCGCCGCCCTGCGAGACGACGCGGGCAAGGTGCGCCGAGCCTCGCTACGCGGGCAGCTCGGGCTCGAAGATGCTGTCGCGCATGCTCGTTGGGAGCCCGGGCAATAACTGTGAGACGTGTCTGCGTACCTGGCCCGCACGTATTTCGGGGTCGGCGCTGCCCGGCGGCGAGGACGCCGGAACGCAAGCGCCACCGTAGGTGGAAATCATTGCCGGCGTTCACGACCGACCCGCCGCCGTTCCGCACTGGCGGCGGGCAGGGCAGTAGCCTGAACCGCATCAACGACACTCTTACCGGACGGCTCAGCATGCGCTCCGACCTGCGCGGCGTCGGCGCATTTCTCCTACTGACGGCATCGTTCGCAATGCTGACCGTGTTCGCGCGCTTTCTGGACACCGGATTCACCATCGCGCAGCAGGTCTATCTGCGGACCGCGGTGGCATTCGTGATCGCGGTGGTGGCATTCGGGCCCTGGATCAAATGGTCCAAGATCCCGAAGATCAGACCGCGCGAATGGGCGGTGATCACCGTCCGCGCGATTCTGCTGTATGTGCTCGGCACGACGCTGTTCTCCCAGGCCGCGACCATGTCTCCCATCAGCGATGTGTCCTTCATCGCCGCGCTACCGCTGGTGCCGGTAATTGGGCTACTGCTCCGGAAGGTGCGGGTGACCGCCACCAGGGTCATCTGCGTCACCGGCTCCGCGGCCGGGGTCGCGATCCTGACGACCTCGGGGCTCGGTTCCGGCCCGCTCCCGATCTCCTGGAACAGCGGCAAGCTGATCGCTCTGATCGCGATGATCGCGCTCGCGGTGAGCTATATCGGCCGCGATTGGCATGACAACACGCTCAACAATCTCGAGATCACCACCTTGACGGTGGGCCTGGGCGCGCTCGGCGTCGCACTCGTGTCGCTGCTCAAAGGCGATGGGATTCCCCATGTTCCAGCGGCCTCGTCGCCGCTGATTCTCTGGGGCGCGATCGCGGTCGCCGGGGTGCTCAATGTGACGAACGTTTTCCTGATCAACTATGCGTTCGAACATGTCGACCCGATTCGCGGCGGCAATCTGCTGACCCTGGAAGGGGTATGGGGGCTGCTGTTCGGCTGGTGGTTCTACCGGCAGATGCCGACGCTGGGCGGAATCATCGGTGGAATTCTGATCATCGCCTGCGCGCTGGGCCTCAATCTCGTCAACCGGCAAACACCCGGGACCGCCGAGCCGTCACCCGTGCTTGTCACCGTCGCTCCGGGCGTCGTGCCGCTGCGCGCCGACCAATGACCCGGCGGCCGTGCTTGGATTCCTGTTACGATTCCTACTATGAAGGCTAATACGTCGCTCAGCCTGGACGGCACGGTGTTGGAGCAATCCAAGGAAGTCGCCGCGCAGATGGGCATCAAGCTCTCCGCCTTCGTGGAATCGGCGCTGCGGGACAAACTGCTCGCCAACTCCGCGCGCATCGCCGCGGATTACGAGCGTGCGCAGGGCCGCGACACCGCCGAGCACTTCGCCGAGGTCGAAGCCGAACGCGCCGCCATGGCCGAGGCTATTCGCGCCGACGGCGCCGCGTGGTAACCGCCGCCACACCCGCGCACGGCGAACTCTGGCACTACCTGCCCACCATCGCGGGCCGCCAGAAACCGTCATCGCTCGGCGGTGATCGCGTCCTGATCGTCTCGCGCACCGCGGCCAACGCGATCCTGCCGACCGTCCTGGCCATCCCGGTCGAACTCGCACCGAAGATGCCCGGCCTGGCCGTCCCCTTCGACGACGCCGACCCCCTCCCCGGCCTGTCCGCGGTCGTCTACCGCATCACCCCGGTCTACCGGCCGTGGCTCCAGGACCGCATCGGTGTCGTCACCGAATCCACCCTGCGCCAGGTCGTCGGCGCACTTGTCGGACTGGTCGCCCCGGACACCGTCTTCTCCCCCGACCGCTGACTCCGCACGTGCGGTATGTGCCGATTACCGGCATATCGGAGAGTCGGTGTTGCGGCGAACCGCAAGGATCTTCGCAGCTGTATCAGCGGGAGAGCAGCCAACTGACGCGGTCATAGGCGAGGGCCTGGTAGATCACCAGGATGACGGCGGATACCAGGGCTGCGACGGGGAGTCCGGCAGCCCAGAGGGCTATTGCTCCGCCGCCGAATATCGCGAGCTCCAGCGCCAGGCGTACCGCGCCCGGCACAGCGACCGTCGCTTGTCCATTGCGGCTCGGATCTCCCGGGACCGCGAAGGTTCCCCATAAGGCAGCGACAATAATCGGTAGCACCGCGACCAGCAGATATCGCCAGGGCGAGTCGAATTCGCGCCAGCCCAGGACTCCGAAGGAAACGATCGCGGCGAGCTCTAGCAGGAGACGAACACCGAGCATGAACGGATTCAACGACACTCGGGGATCCTAACTGCACAGGTCCCGGCGCGCTGCCACCAAAAGTAGGGTTTGAAACGGGCTGTCAGCGGAATTCGGACTTCTTCGATCGATTCCGGTCTCGCGTGGATGCGCGACTTCGAAAGTCGTTGCACGAAAGCTGAATTGCGCATTCGCCGACCGGCACCGTATCGTGGCGCTCGCCGGAATACGGTAAGCGCGAACTCGATTGAGCCATTCGAAGACGACATACGGCACCGCCGAATTCACACCGAAGGGAAAATCATGAGGACACGAACCCGCATCGGAACCGCCCTCGCCGGAACAGCTTTGGCATTGGCGGCAGCCGCCCTGTCCGGAACGGGAACCGCGGCAGCGGATTCCATTGCACAGGACCCCGCCAATTTCCTGGTCGGCGACACCGTCTACTTCACCTACGGCAACCTGGCGAATTGCGCCATGCGCCCCAACGGCGACGTCGGCTGCGATATCACCAACGGCACCATGAACTGGTACGGCCTGCAAATCTCCAACGTCTCCATCGATCTCCCGTTCCTCCCCGCGCACCCGCCCCTGGGCCCGCTCGCCCAGCACGGCCGCGCCGACAGCACCCCCCTCACCCCCGGCCAGCCCACCCCCGGCTCCGGCTACGGCCCCGACGCCACCATCACCTACGGCGGCGCGACCTGCATCGGCAGCGGCTTCCGCGGCCAGGTCACCTGCAACTCCAAGGGCCACCACTTCAGCTTCGGCTTCACCACCGGCTACAACTGACCCGGCCACTCGGCCAGTGGCCCACTGGCCGACACCGTCCCTGCCTGACACCTAGTCAGAACTGCTGCTATCCCCGCCCCCACATCCGCTATGCCCACCACCGCACCCACTGTGCCCGGAATCCCCACCGCCACAACCACTATCACCGCCGCCGTCGATGCCACCGGACTGCCACCGATCCCGCCGCCTACTCGGATCGTCGTCCCGACTCACCCCCGCGACGACCAACCCGACCAGCGCCATCACCACGATCACAATCACAAGTCCGGTCACCATGGCGAAAGGCTACTACCGCCCGATGGTGTCGAAGCCGAGGTCGACGATCACTCCACGCCGATGGGCTCGGCCTCATTCACAATCAGTCCGTATCGTCCTAGAGCTGCGCGGCCGCAATCGCTTTTGCCGATGGTGGTTCACGGGATTGGTTCGGCCAGGGCCTGTTGGATCGATATTCCGGTGCGCTCGGCTAAGAGCAGTCGCTCGCGAACCTGGCGTGGGGTGCGGGGGCGGTAGCCGGGGCCCTCGTTGCAGCAGCCGCCGTAGAAGGTGAGGCCGGAATCGAGGACGGCCTGTAAGGCCCGCCACCCGGTCGTGTCGGTTCTTCTGGGCACGGCCAGGTGCGGTCCGGCGTCGATGAATGGTGCTCGGCATCTTGGGCAGCGCGCGGGACCGCGGCCGACCGGGTGTTTATGCGAGATACGGCAACTCACGCACACCAGATGTGTTCGGCTCGGGTAGAAGCACATTCGCGCAGCGTACGGTTGCCGCTCGATGGAGTCGAGTCATTTCACGCGCTGGCGAATTCGGGCTAGGTCATGATCAATCGTGCGCGGGATTCGGGGCGGCCGTAGGACAGGATGCGAGGCAGCACTTCTCGCAGGCGTGCCAGGTCTGCGGCGGGGCGCGCAATCACGTCGACTCGCGACGTGGGCGTAAACACAGCCGCGACTACAGCGTTCACTGTCTGGTTGACGAGTCATACGTGTGGGTTGATCGGCGGATATGCTTTCGCGGTGAACGAGAACACCATGCCGGTTCGGAGTGCCTCGCTGGTTTGGGCGACGGCGGTGCAGGTGGGTGTGACGCCGGTTCAGTTGGCCAGTGTCTCAGGGTTGGATCCGGCTACTTTCGGGGACCATTTGTTGCGGGTCCCGACCGAATCGGTGTGGCGGATATGGGAATTGATCCAGGCCGGGGCGGGGGCGGGCTCCGGGGCGGGGTTGCTCGCGGCCGCGCAGGCCGATCGGGTGGGACTGCACGTCTGGGACTATCTGTTCTCGAGCCGGGCTGATTTGGCCGAGAGTTTGCGCACCGCAATGGAGTTGCGCGGGGTGGTGACCGATCCGGCTGTCGGATGGGAAGTGGTGGAGGACGGCGGATTGCTGTCCATTCGATGCTCGGTCGCCGTTGAACCCGAACCGGTGCTCGCGCTCGTCGAGGTATTCGTGCTGTCGGTCATGTTGCGGCGAGTACGCGCGGCCACCCGCGAAAATCTGGTGCCCGTTCGAGTTCGATTCACGCAGCGACCGGGTGCGTCCTATGCGCATCTGGTGGACGAATTCGAGACGCGGAATATCGATTTCAACGCACCGCACGCCGAGATCACCTTTCTCGACGCCGGCGCGCTGCCCACCGGCAGCGATCCCCGCCTCGGGGAGGTGCTGAGCCATTACGCCGAGCTCAATCTCGCTGCCGCGCGCCCGGCGCCGAGCTGGCATGACAAGCTGCGCGCGGCCATGCACCAGTCCATGGCGGCCGGTGAGCTCGACCTGAACAATGTCGCGCGCCGATTGGCCATCAGCACAAGGACTTTGCAGCGCCGCCTCAGCGAGGAAGGCACCACCTGGCGCGAGGAGGTCGCCGCGACCCGGCATCAGCACGCGGTGGATCTGTTGCGCGACACCGCGCTTCCGGTGCAATCGGTCGCGGCCAAGGTCGGTTACAACGATGCGCGGGCGCTGCGCCGGGCATTTCAGCGCTGGACCGGTGACACCCCCGACGGGTTCCGGCGAGGAATGGCCAGCGGTATGTGACCGCGGAGTTGTTCCACCTGGTTGGTTTGGCACATTCGGGCCGCGTTGCGGCATATCCGGACTCCCTGTCCGCGCGGAATCGGGCCATAAATTGATGGATGTAGGCCGAGAGGCATGCACCTTCAGTTGAATCCGTAAGCCGGACAGGAACATTCGCCATGCCCAACCACAAAATCCTCGCCATCTCCGGCAGCCTGCGCGCGGACTCGCACAACACCGCGCTGCTGCGCGCGGCGCAGAAGTTCTCCACCGGCCTCGAGGTGGTGATCTATGACGGACTGCGTGAGATCCCGCCCTACGATATGGATCTCGACACCCCGGCCAACCGTCCCGCGCAGGTCACCGAGCTGCGCCGCCTCATCACCGAGGCCGACGGCCTGCTGATCGCCACCCCGGAATTCAACTACTCGATTCCCGGCGTGCTCAAGAACGCCATCGACTGGGTGAGCACCGACTGGACCAAGACCGAGGGTCTTCCGCTGCTGCGCAAGCCCATCGCGATCATGGGTGCCGCACCGACCCAATTCGGTTCGGTCCGTGCGCAACTCGCGTTGCGTCAGGTATTCGTGTGGACCGAGAGCGACATCGTGGTCAAGCCCGAGGTGATCGCGTTCCGCTCGCACGAGCGGTTCGACGCCGACGGCAATCTGGTCGACGAGAACACGATCGAACTGCTCCAGGGTCTGCTCACCGCGCTCACCGCCAAGATCGATCGGGCGAAGTAGCGAGAACCGCTGTACTGGAAGGGATTCCGCCATGTCCGAGAGCCGTCCCCCGGTCCCGCCGTTCACCGCCGAGACCGCCGCCGCCAAAGTCCTGGCCGCCGAGAACGCCTGGAACACTCGCGATCCGCTGCGCGTGGCACAGGCGTACACCCCCGATTCGTGGTGGCGCAACCGCGATCAGTTCCTCGTTGGCCGCGAGCAGATCGTCGACTTCCTCACCGCGAAATGGGCGAAGGAGCACGAGTACGCGCTCCGAAAGAACCTGTGGGCCTTCACCGAAGACAAGATCGCCGTGCGCTTCACCTACGAATGGCACGACACCGAAGGCCAATGGTGGCGCAGCCACGGCAACGAACTCTGGAAGTTCGACGCCGCCGGTCTGATGAGTCGCCGTGAGGCCAGCATCAACGATCTGCGCATCAGCGCCGCCGAGCGCGCCATCTTCGGGCCTCGCGAGAGCCAGGTAGCAGGTCCGGCATGAAAAGCCCCGCTCACATCGCATGGGCTGGCCTTGCCGCGATGACGATTTCGTTCGGCTTGAACTTCTCCATGGGAGTGTTCTTCGCGCCGACGACCGCCTCATACGGAGTCAGTGCGACCGCGCTGGCGGTAGCCGCGGCACTGGGCACCACGGTGACCGGGTTCGCGCAGCCGTTCGTCGGCAGGCTGCTCGACAGCGCCGGTGCGAAAACGGTGCTGATCGGCGGGCTGGCACTGATCTCCGGCAGTTATCTCGCACTCGCGGCGGTGCGGGAGACCTGGCAATTCATCACCGCGTACATGCTGCTCGGCGGACTCGGTTTCGCCGCCTCGTCCACGCTGACCGTGACCACCCTGATCGGGCGCACACTCGGCAACCAAGTCGGACCGGCGCTGACCCGGGCTGCCGTGGGCATCAATCTCGGACAGCTGATCGGCCCGTGGGCCGCCACCGCGCTGTTCGAGCCCGCTGGGGTACGGGCGACCTACGCGCTGCTCGGCGCGGCCGGGCTGGCCGTCACGGCGGTGCTGTGGCTGATCCTTCCCGCTGACTCCCGAACGAATCGGGTTGCAGGACAAGCTGAATCGCTCGCGGGACGAGGCCGGGTGCTGGTCTCCTTCGGCTTGCATTCGGCGACCCTGTACGTGGTGATCCTGATGCTGCCCAAACACGCGGTCGAAGCGGGCTGGTCCGTGGTGAACGCGGGCCGTCTGGTCGCCCTGGCCGCGCTCGCGGCGGGGCTCACCTCGATCGCCATGGTTCGGCTACAGCGGCGATATCGGGTCGAAAACCTTTTGCGGGCACTGTATGTCGTACGAATCATCGCGCTCGCATTGGCGGTGTCCAGTACCGCACCGGCCACCTTGATCGCCGTTGCGGTGCTGTTCGGCGCGGCATCCTTCCCGATCGTCCCGTTGACCATGGCCGTCGTATCGCGCGGCCTCGACCCCGCACGGATGGGCCGAACCCTCGCTCCCGCCTGGGTGATTCATCAACTCGCCGCGGCGGCGGGACTGGCGATCGCCAGCGCCCTACATGCCCTGACCGACAGCTACCGCGGCTATTTCGCACTCGGCCTGCTGTTCAGCGCGGCCGCGGCGCTACTCCTGCACAGCAACGAACCGGTCCACCATGCCACTCTGCACCGCCTGCCGGAACAACCTCTCGACAACGGAGACCAACACCATGACCGTCGTAACCCACCACACCGTGGAAATTCAGGGCCTGCCGGTCTTCTACCGGCAAGCCGGTGACCCGTCGAAACCGACAATCGTACTGCTGCACGGATTTCCGACCAGCTCGGCCATGTTCCGCGAGCTGCTGCCGGAGTTGGGCGCGGACTATCACCTGATCGCGCCGGACCATATCGGGTTCGGGCAGTCGGCGATGCCGCCGGTCGACGAGTTCGACTACACCTTCGACAAGCTCACCGAGATCACCCTGGAATTGCTCGACACCCTCGGGATCGAACGGTTCGCGCTGTACATCCAGGACTACGGCGCTCCGATCGGACTGCGGATCGCGTCGCAGAATCCCGAACAGGTCAGCGCGCTGATCACCCAAAGCGGCAACGCCTATATGGAGGGCTTCACGCCGTTCTGGGAGGTGCTGTTCGCGCACGCGACCGATCGCGTCACGCATGAGCCCGCCGTGCGCAAGTTGCTCGAACTCGACGCCACGAAATGGCAGTACACCCACGGTGTTTCGGCCGATCGACTGGCACGGGTCAGCCCGGACACGTGGATCCTGGACCAGGCGTATCTGGATCGACCGGGCAACAAGGAGATTCAGCTGCAACTGTTCTTCGACTACAAGAACAATCTGGACGGCTACCCGGCATTCCAGAAGTATTTCGCCGAGTACCGGCCGCCGGTGCTGATCGCCTGGGGCGAGCACGATGAGATCTTCGGGCCCGACGGCGCTCGCGCGTATCTGCGCGATCTGCCCGACGCCGAACTCCATCTGCTGGACGCGGGCCATTTCGCGCTGGAGACCCACGGGCCCGAAATCGCCGCGCTGATAAGGGATTTCCTGGGCCGCGTACTCGACTGATCGTCGGTGGGCTCGTAACCGCCCGGATTCATCCGCGACCGAAACCGAAGGAACATCAATGAAGACGCTGATCGTCTACGCCCATCCCGAGCCGAATTCGCTGAACGGTTCGTTGAAGGACCTCGCGATAACCACCCTGGAGAACGCCGGGCACGAGGTTCAGGTAAGCGATCTCTATGCGATGAACTGGAAAGCGGTTGTGGAATCCGGGGATTACGGGCCCGCCGCCTCGAATCCCCTTCGGGTTGCCCGTGATTCGGGTCGCGCCTTCGACTCCGGCACGCTCACACCAGATGTGCGCGCCGAACAAGCGAAACTGCTGTGGGCCGACACCATCATCTTCCAGTTCCCGCTCTGGTGGTACACGATGCCCGCGATTCTCAAGGGCTGGGTGGATCGGGTATTCACCTTCCACTTCGCCTACGGCGTAGGCGAACACAGCGCCACCCGATACGGCGAACGCTTCGGTGAGGGCACGCTCTCGGGTAAGCGGGCGCTGTTGTCGGTGACCGCGGGCGGGCCGGAATCGCATTACTCCGCACGCGGAATCAACGGTCCCATAGACGATCTGCTGTTCCCGATTCAGCACGGCATCCTGTTCTACCCCGGTATAGCGGTGCTGCCGCCTTTCGTGCTGTACGGCTCCGACCGCATCGGCGCGGAGGACTATCCGGATCTGGCCAAGGCGTGGGAACAACGCCTGCTCACCCTGGATTCGACCGAGCCGATCGCGTTCCGGCGGCAGAACTTCGGTGATTACGAGATCCCGTCACTGCAATTGCGGCAGGGGCTTGAGCCGTTGGGGCGCAGGGGCTTCGGATTGCACACTCACTAATCGACTCTGATAACCGAGTACCGGGTGCTGGGCTCGGGGACGGTGTCGTAGCGAGCGTTGGGCAGGTATAGGCGACCGGCGAACATGGCGACGGTCGTCGGTACATCGAGGCCCGGGGCGGTGATTCGGCGCTCGACCACACCGGTGGTGCCCGTGGGGTCGAGCGCGATCATCGCGATTGCGTTGCGCCTGTTCTGGACGACGAACAGGGTGGAACCGCGCAGAAGCAGTCCATCGCCATCGCGGACAGTCTCGGCACCGAGATCGATTGCCCGGGTCATGCCCGTTTCGCAGTCGACGCGGAACAGCCGTCCGGTGACCGACTGGACGATTATCAGTCCCGTGCCATCGGGAGTTCGAGTGATTCCATTGGCGTTGAAAGCTCCTGGGACATAGTCGATATCGCCGGACAACGGTAGCCGAACCACCCTTTCGGGGCCCGGTAGCGTGCCGTCGGGGGCGATCGGGAGGTGATACAGCACGGGTGCACGGGAGTCGGTGAACCACGCACCGGCGGGCGTGATCGCCACATCGTTCACGAAAGTGTCCGGCGCAGTGCCGAACTGGTAGCCGGCAACCGTCTCGCCGGTGCGGGTGTCGATGACGCGGGCGTCGCCATTGGCACCTCCGGCGACGAACAGTCGGCCGCGCGCATCGAGCCGGAGCCCGACCGCCGGTGTACCCGGACCACGACTCAGGATGTCACCTCGTCCGGTCACCAGATCGGCGCGATAAATGGAACCGTCCGCCAGCGAGCCCAGGTAGGCGACGGGAAGCGAGCCGATCTCGATGCCCTCCGGTCGGAACCCGGCGGGCAACTCGATCACACCGGGGAAGATCAGCGGATCCGCGGTCGCCCGGTAGGCGGGCAGCACTACCGTCACACCGGAAACGCAGAGCGTGCAGAGGATTCCGAGTTTTCGTCTCACACCTCGATCTGACACCGCCTCGATCGATGAGTCCAAGACATGTTTGTCACCGCATCGATCTGCAATCATGATTGATCGGTGGAGCTCCAGCAGATGCGTTATGTACTGGCCGTCGCCGAAACGAACAGCTTCACTCGGGCCGCCGAACGCTGCCACGTCGTCCAATCCGCGCTGAGTCACCAAATCGCCCGCCTGGAACGGGAACTCGGTGCGAAGCTGTTCGAACGGACCAGCCGCCGGGTCCGGATCACCGCCGCCGGTGCGGCTTTCCTCCCCGCCGCACGCGAATGCCTGGATGCGGCCGACCGCGCGGCCGCCGAGGTGGCTGCCGCTGTCGGCGAGGTGCGCGGCCGTCTCGCCGTCGGCCTGATCCCCACCGTCGCCGCAGTCGACGTCCCCGCCGCACTCGGCGAGTTCCGAGATCGATTCCCGCACGTGCGAATCAGCCTGCGCGTCGGAGCCAGCGATGATCTGACCGATCAGATCCGCACGGGCACACTGGATCTGGCCTTCCTCGGCCTGCCGACCACTGCCGAGCCCCGCGAAGTCGTCGCCGTCGAACTTGCCCGCGACCGCCTCGTCGCCGTCGTCGCCCCAAACCATCCCCTCGCCACCGAAACGTCGGTCCCCCTGCATCGGCTCGCCGCCGAGCCCTTCGTCGACCTCCCCGCCGGCACCGCCGGACGCGTGCAATCCGACCTGGCTTTCGCCGCCGCCGGCCTGGATCGCGACGTCGCATTCGAAGTGACCACCGCCGATTACATCGCCCGCCTGGTCCGCCCCGGCATCGCGGTCGCGATGCTCCCCGCCACCTACGCACCCCAACTCACCGGTATCACCACGGTCGAAATCACCGACGCGCCAGCCCGAGTGGAGTACGTCATCTGGAACCGCTCCGGCCGCACCCCGGCGGCCAGCGCCTTCCTCACCATTCTCGGCATCGCGAAGGCCTGACGGGACGTGCCCCCTAAAGTCGGGGTGCCGCGGATGTCAATGAAACGCTAGCGTTTCAATGCGATTGCAGGCACTGATGCCTGACACACGATCAGGAGATTCAGATGCGAAAAGTCCACACCGCCGTCCGTGTCGGCGTCATCTCCGCACTGCTGACAGCAGGGCTCGGCACAGCAGCGGGAGTAGCCGCCGCACAGAGCGGTACCGCGCCCACACCGAGCGCCGGGACGATCGCGCAGGGATCATGCTTCGACACCGACCCCTCACACCCGAACCCCATCAACCCGCTCGCCTGCCTCGTAGGCCTCGTATCCGGTTCGGCATCGGGGTCGGCAAAGTAGCCACACCGAAGAGCGCGGCAGCTGTCACGGCGCTGCCATCGTGGCGGGATGGCGGCTTGCGCGTGAAGGGTGTCAATCGCGGAGTTGGCGGAAGAAGCCACGAATGTCGTCGGCGAACAGATCCGGGACTTCGAAGGCGGGGAAGTGTCCGCCTTCGGTGTGCTCGCGGAAGAACGCGACGCTGTCTCCGGCACCGAGAATCCTGCGGACGAAAGGGTCACTGTAGAACAGTGATTGGCCTTGGGGCACCGCAGAGGTATCACCCCAACCGGAGTTCTGGGCGTGGGCCAGTTCCCAGTAGAAATCGGCCGCGGCGGGGCCGGTGCGGGTGAACCAGTACAGGCTCGCGGTGATCAGGACGTTGTCGCGGCTGATCGGGGTCGCGGGGTTGGCCCACTCGACGAACTTCTCCGCGATCCACGCCAATTGCAGGATCGGGGAGTCGGCCAGACCCGCCGACAGGGCATTGGGTTCGGTCGAGTGCAGGACCTTGTAACCCTTCTTCTGCGACCAGTCGTATTGCGCTTGTTCAAGCTGTTTCCGCTCATCGGGGTTCAGGTCGGCGGGTACCGGCAGGTCCTCCCCCGCCATGCCGACCTGCAACCTGTCGCCGTGCGTGTGTGCGCCGATCACCCGCTCGGGCAGCAGCGTCGCCACCCGTCCGGTCACCCCGGCACCGAGGTCACCGCCTTCGACACCGAAACGGTCATACCCGAGCCGGGTCATCAGTTCCCCGAACGCGAGCGCGGTCCGTTCCATATTCCATCCGCGCGATGAAAGCGGACTGGAGAAGGCGAATCCGGGCAGGGACGGGATGACCAGGTGAAACGCGTCGGCCGGATCGCCACCGTGTGCCCTCGGATCGATCAAAGACCCGCTCGCGGCGAGGAACTCGACGAACGAGGTCGGGTAGCTGTGGTTGAGCAGCAGCGGGGTCGCGGTCGGTTCGGGCGAACGCAGATGCAGGAAATGGATCCTCTGCCCGTCGATCTCGGTAACGAACTGCGGGTAGCGGTTCAGTTCAGCTTCGTGGGCACGCCAATCGAACCCATCGGCCCAGTAGTCGGCCAGCTCGCGCAGGTAATCGGGAGCGATGCCGTGATCCCAGTCCGAGCCGGTGCCGGGTACCGGGTGCGGAAATCGGGTGCGGGCCAGACGTTCACGCAGATCATCGAGCTCAACCTGCGGGATATCGATCCGGAAGGGAATGATGTCAGCGTTCATGCAGACCAAGGTATGACCCGACCAGGCCAAACCCTGTCCTAGTTCGCTCACGCGCGATTGTGTCGCCCGCCATATTTCAACGCGCCCGATACGCCGGGGAGAGTGCCCTCAACTCGGCAGTATGCCGCAGCACCTCCCGCGACCGACGGCCTGAACTGGCTTCGACTCTGTGTGCACGGTGCACCGGACGTGCGCACAGATTGGGGCGTGCGGGTGTAGTCCGCGATGCGGGCGCGCGGGCAGTGTGTGGTCACTGCCGACCCGATCGGCGGCACGCCGGAGGCGGATCGCGCCGGCGTCGTGGAGTCATCGCGCGTTCGCGGCACGGTGGACGTGGTGAAAGGTATTGCGGTGCAGGCAGATAGCGTTGACTACTCCTCGTTCAGTGGCTGGATCGATTCGCCCGCGGAATACGCGCCGACCCTGACGGGTGAGGCTCGCGCCGATGTCGTGGTGGTCGGTGGCGGATACCTGGGGATGTCCACCGCGCTGCGGCTGGCTCAGCGTGGAGCTGATGTCGTACTGCTGGAATCGGAGTTCTGCGGCTGGGGTTCGGCCTCGCGCAATGCCGGATATCTGACCAACACCTTGGCGGGGGACGCCCAGATGCTGGCCGCGTTGCATCCGCGCCGGTTGAGCCGGGTCATCCGTTTCGCCGACTCGTCGGTCGAATTCTCGAACAAGCTGATCGACCAGCTCGGAATCGATTGCGACTACGAGCGAACCGGGAATGTGATCGCCGCGGTCACCCGAGGACAACTGCGACGCTCGCGGCACAATGCCGAGATCCTCGTCAAGGCCGGAGCCGACGCCGAATTCATCGACGGCCGCGAGTTCGGACTGCCCGACGCATTCCTGGGCGGCATCTACGAACGCGCCGGAGGACTGCTCAACCCCGGAAAGTACGCGCGAGGACTGCGAGCCGCACTGCTCGACTCATCGGTCAAGGTTTTCGAGCACAGTCCGGTCGGCTCGATCCGGCCCACCGACCGGGGCGTCACGGTCACCACGACCGCCGGACGCGTCCACGCGGACCGAGTTGTGCTGGCCAACAACGCATACAGTCGAGACCTCGCCATCACCCCGCGGAATCTGAGCGCGCCCCTGTGGGTCACATTGGTCGAAACCCAACCGATCGACCCCGAGCGGTTGCGTGCCACCGGCTGGAGTAGCCGTGTCGGAATCTCCACCCATCACCTGGTCTTGGAAAGCTTCCGCCTCACCCCGCACAACACGATCATCTTCGGAGTCCGCCAACCCGAAACCACCCGCGGTGCGCTGGGTGCCCGCACCGCCGATCCGGACGTGGTCGACGACCTGGTGCGCGGCTTCCATCAACGCTTCCCATCACTGGAAAGCGTTGCGCCCCAAAGGGCATGGGGTGGCTGGATCGCAATGACACCGTCATGGCTACCTGTCGTCGGTGAGGCCACCAAGAACATCTATTACGCGATCGCGTGCAACGGCCACGGTCTGGCGCAAGGGCCGTACCTGGGCAGCCTGCTGGCCGACCGACTCGCCGGCGACCGACCGGTCGACGACCTCGAAGCGGTGTGGCGACCCCGCCCCTGGTTCACCCCTTCTCCGGCCTCCAGTCCCAAAGCCCTTCGCACGGTGTGGAAGATCGATCGGCTCGCGGACAGACTCGACGGCAATACCCGCTAGCAACGGAGCGCGCGCACCTTGCCGAACGATCCGACCCGTGGCCAGGGTTCAGTGCCGGGGGTGGGTTTCGAATCGGTCGTGGAGGGTGTTGAAGAAGGATTTCTCAGGGTCGCCGAACCATGGGAAGGGCTCGTTCCCGTCATCATCGACGATTGCCGTGGCAGGCCATGCGCCGGTGGTGACTTCGGCGAGCAGGAACTCGAGTAGATCGGTGAAGTTGTGCGCGCAGAGGAAGTGCCGTTCCTCGTTGCGGCCGAAGTTGATGATCTGGCCCGGGGTGCCTGCGGGGCCGGGGTCGAGATCCAAACCGATGTAATCGGGCCGTGTCGGGTCGGACCACAGCGGGATCCAGCCCGGAGATGTCCAGAGCGGCTTGATCATTCCCTCGGCTCCGGGGTAGACCGCACCCGACTCCTGGAGTGATTCGGTGTCGGGGTATTGCTCGATGCTGCGCCAGAGCGTCCACGTCCGGCGAATCTTCCTGGTGGACATGAAGACCAGGGTCGGGATGCAGGGCACGCCAGTGGTCGTAGTCGCCGACTTCGGAGGCCACCTGGCCGTTGTGCACGCTCAGAACAGCTTTCACGTCATCGGGAAGTGGCCGGCCGATAGTTCGTTCCAGCGCAAGCTTCAGCCAACGGCGTGGCGAGTGATTGTGGGGGTCGGGAACGGCCACCTCGACAGCGGTGTCCATCAGGACTGGCTCGATGAAGACATGCCGCGCGAAATCCGTAGACCGAACGCGTTCTTCTACATCACGACTGACTACTCGGAGTAGTCACTGTCGGGGTGGGTGCGGTTCATCACCATTGGACGACCTCTGCCGGGACATCCCGGCAGTTGACTTCGGATTTCGCCCATGCGCCGTTGGCGTCCTCTCAGTCTTGGCGCAGCTGGCGTCTCCCGAATACACACATAGCTGCTCGGGTTCGGTTGTCAGCCAGCCGACTCCGAGCTTGTGCAGCCTGCTCCTACTGTAGCTACCGGCCTCGAAAAGGACTGTTCCCGTGGCAGTTTCGGCAATCGAGATCGCGGCCATGAAATTCGGTTGGCGTCCGATCACAGCACGGAAGTTGCCGCTGGGAGATACGGGGTTGGTGGACAGCCAGCCTGCACAAGCTTGTCACGGGACGCGGCTCAGTAGCGCAATGGAGCTGGTCAGTGCTCCACCACCGCACCAAAGGCGAATTCGCTACTCGATGATCCTCTTCGCGCCAACGTGCCCTGCTACGCCCCTGACCTGCCAGCGCGCGAGCTCCGATCGCGCTGTCGCACGATGCCGACTCCTCCGAGCAGGCACCTCCGATGAGCCTCCCGACTCCAGACTTCCCAGCGAGCGCACGAAACCGCCTGGTGGCAAACCGGATTCGCGGCCTCTGTGTCGCCTCTGCCGCTTCTGTCTACCTTCCCTCGATTCACAGAGACGTACTACACCCATGCCCGAAACACTGGAAACACGTGAGCCGAAGACTGCGATCCGGCGGCCTGGACATGTCGTTTAGTCCAGGTAGAGGCGGTTTCTGCGTCCAGTGCGCGCCGCTCTGTCCCAGGCGTATCGCCCAGTATTGGCACGTTCTTGGCACGCTGAAAAGGCGGCGAGACCAGCGAATACGTACCATCGCTGTCTCGGTTCCCGCGCATGACCTTACCGCGCAGAACTGCCCACTAAGCCGGCGGCTGTATCGATCCGTATTCGCGGTGCCAGCGGTAATGACCGCAGAGTCCCTGCCCGTAATCACAGCATCTGTGACCGCCGGCTTGAACCGTCACGGGTTTGGGGCCGCTTCTTCCTAATGGAAGATGGTTCCCATCATGACGAAGCGTTACCCGCCCGAGGTTCGCGAGAAGGCCGTCTGTCTGGTCCTCGAGCGCCTCGATGAGTTCGAGTCCCCGTATGCCGCCGCCCGCGCGATCGGCCCGCTGGTGGACGTGCATTACGAGACGTTGCGAGCGTGGGTGAAGAAGGCGCTCGCCCACGGCGCGCCGACAGTCGGCAAGACCGGTGCGGGGTTGTCGGGGCCGAGCGGGAGGAGCTGGCGCGGCTGCGTAAAGAGGTCCGAGATCTCAAGCAGGCCAATGAGATCCTAAAAGCGGCCTCGGTTTCTTCGCGCGGGAACTCGACCCGCGACACAGCTGATCGTCGGGTTCATCGACCAATACCGTCAGGTCTTCGGCGTCGAGTCGATATGCCGTGCGCCGACCGCGCAGGGACTCCAGATCGCACCCAGGACCTATCGCAAGGCGCGACGTCGACCACCGTCGGCGCGCGATATCGCAGATGCTCACGTGGAGAACGCATTACGTGATCTGACGGGTCAGCCGGAGCAGATGTATGGCCGCAGGAAAATGGCCCGTTTCCTGCGCCGCCGGGGCCATGATGTCGCGTTCTGCACCGTGGACCGGATCATGCGCGAGCTGGGCATGAATGGGATCGTGCGTGGCCGCAAGCTGCGCACCACGGTCCCCACCAAAGACGGGATCCGCCCTGGTGACAAGCTCAGTCGCGACTTCACCGCCGCGGCACCGAATCTGGTGTGGGTCGCCGATTTCACCTACGTCTCGACCTGGACCGGATGGGCGTATGTGGCGTTCGTGTTCGACGCCTACTCCCGGGCGATCGTCGGCTGGACCACGGAAACGACCTCGCTGGTGTCCAAGGCGCTTAACATGGCCGTGTGGCGGCGTGAGCATTACGGGCACCGATCGAGCCCGGACTGATCCACCACAGCGACGCCGGGTCACAGTACACGTCGGTGAAGTTTGCTGATTCACTTGCACTGCAAGGACTCTCAGCGTCCATAGGTTCGGTTGGTGATGCCTACGACAACGCTCTGGCCGAATCGATCATCGGGTTGTTCAAGACCGAGGTCGTCGACCGGCACGGCCCGTTCAAGACGCTCACCGAGGTCGAGTTCGCGCTCATGGAATGGGCCGACTGGTACAACAACGCTGGTCTGCACTCGCGGCTGGGCTACGTGATCCGGCCGAATACGAAGCCGCGTACTACTCTCAACAATCGCCACGCCGACCGGCGCTGGTCTGAATCCGAAGCCGGTCCCTTACTCATGACGGTTCAGCTTCGCCTTGGCGCAGGCTCACGCCGTGACGGCGGCTGGGCCGGAACGGATGTCCACACAGTTCATAACTGGAGCTTGCAAATGAAACCTGCGGCACTGGACAGATCCCTCATTTGGATACCTTTCGCCCACCGGCGGAGACGGCAACTATGCTGAGCCAATTGTGCGGTCCGGTGAACTACCGTGTCGCAGAAGGGGTTAACGGTGGATGCGGTGGGGGAAGGCGCTCGTGTGTCAATTCACGAACAGTCGATGCCGAGTGAGATCGTAGGGCGCGGCGAGGGGGTGAACCTAGATCCAGCCTTGCCTGTGTTCACAGAGCCGCAAGTCGATGCGGCCTTCGCGCAAGAACCGCTTATTCGCGGTTTGGGCCCTGCAGCCAGTGCTGATCTCGGGTTGACCCGTCGACTCAAGGCGCTAGCATGCACGGCTCCCCTGCACGAGATGGATGTGCATAAGTCCAGGCTGGACTGGGTCGACGCGTCGGTCTATCAGATGGCCGAGATCGCGATCCACACCATCGACCAGGTAACACTGGCAATGGATTTCGATACCGGCGCAAGACACGACGAGGTCGTAGAGCGGGTGCTCCCATTCGTGGCCGCCCAGGCCCGCGAACGAGGCTCCGCTGAGCATCGGCGGGTGGCGCGGTGGGTGCTCGAGAAGCTGATCAATGTTGGGATCGTCGATCGCGGTTTCCAACGGGTGTATGGGGAGATAGGCCCCGACGGCTCTTACCAACGCATGCTGTTCACCTTCCAATTGCTGCGCGAGGTTCCGGGCGCGCGAGGCGGAATCTTCCTGCGCGCCACCGACGAAGCAATCAACGTGCTCGTCGGCGCGCTCGATACGGATGTCGAGTCCGCGCAGATCGCGGCCGAGGTCAAGCTTGCGAACCTCATCGACCGCGGGCTGCTCGCCGACGCACGCCTCGAAGCTGAACAGCACCGCTACCGCACCGTTCAGTATGGGGAAAAGTTGCGGCACCGGCTCGAAGCGACCCGACGGGACGTGCGGCTGGTCGACTGGGATAAGGAGATGCCCGAACTACTCGATAAGGCGTTGGGCCACATCGAGCAACGCTTCCAGGTCGAGCACAGCATCCTTAGCAATATCGCTCAGACACGCGACAAAACCGACGACCCCGTAAAGAAACGGCGCGCCGCCGAATTGGTGGAAATCGTGCGCGAATGCCTAAGCCGTCACACTCAACTGCAAAATCGACTGCAATCCGCGCGCGGAATGTACCGTGCCGAGCAGGACCGCCAGCAGTTCTCCGGCCCACCGCAACGATCGGCAATGAATCTGCACCGTCAGCTGCTGACACCGATCCTGGAATTGCCGGTGGCTCAAGCGATCGCGCCGGTCGCGGCGTTCTTCTCCTCAGCGTCGGGCGTCCGAGTGCCCGATGCGTTATCGTTGCCGCAGCTAGTAGCGACCCTGCTCCGGCCACCGGTCGACTCTCCTGACGGCTCGCGTCCGGTATTTGTGCCCGAACTCGCTGACCGCGTCGTTGATTCACGGTTCACCGAGGAGCATTGGCGGCGCACCGACGAACTTCTGGATCTACCCGGGCGGGTCCGGAATCTGAGCACGGTGCTCAGTGAGGCCGCCGAATTCGACGCCGATCTACCGACGCTGGTGGCTTTGCGGGCCCTGCACGCCTTGGCCCCTGCCGTAATGAACGCGCGCCAGCGTCACGAGTCCTCGGTGATGGTGGCTGTGCCGACTGATACGGGAATGCCCCAGTCGGTGACCGGGATCGAAGGCGACGAATTGCTGCTGACCACAGCGGTATTGACGAAGACCGACGGCATTGCTGTCGCACCAGCACGCGAGGAGAACCGGTGACCGTCAGCGATAGAATCGATGCGGAGCAGGCCGCGCAACTGGTGGCGTGGGGGCTACGAGGCAAACAGGTACCCGATCGCGATATCGCCTACCGCGATCTCGTGCACCGCTATCGCCACGACGAAGACTTCGCCGCGATGGTCATCGCTGTGGCCGCCGGACTGCGGCTGCTGGTGTTGGAAGTCGATCAGCGCAGCGGCATCGTGCTCGCTGCCGAGCCTGGGTCGGTGTTCGAACTCAAGCTCGAGGACTACGCCAGCACGAGATTGCCCAAGCGCCGCGACACCGAACGGGTCCTGCATGGGCTGGCGCATCTTGCGATCGCGGCGCTGGCGTTTCCCCGTGCCGATGATCTGGCCCACGACTTCTATCCTGGGCGCGTCTCGGTCGAGCTGGTCGATACCGTCGTGCGCGAAACCTGCCGAGTACTTGAGCAGCGCACAGAGCGAGAGGGCGAGCGCCACGATCCGAGCGCGGAAGAACTCGAGCTTGAGCGGCTGTGGCGAGTGTATGTGCGCCGCCCGGAGGTCGCGGAGACGAAAGACGGCCGGCACAACCCAGAAACCACCCGCGGCGTGGTGAGGCGCGCATTGGGTTGGCTGGCCGACCGCGGATTGCTGCAGCCGGTCGGTGAGCAATCAGACGAGGTGTTCCGCACCACGGGCCGCTACCAAATCCTGGTACGGCAGTTGGCCTCTCAGAGCGCCCTGCGTGAACTGCTGGCATTGGGTGTCGTGCCCTCGCTCGACGCACGCTCGACATCGCTGCTGCTATCCACAGAGAACTGATCTCCAGCGACGAAAAGAATTGTCATGTATGAACTTTCACGCGTGCGCCTGTATTCGGTGGGTCCGGTCGGTGCGCGCTACGAAGATGTCGTGCTGGATCTGTCTGGGGCCGGTGCGCCTGTCCGCGAACAGCAACTGACGCTCCTCGCACCCGAGGTGCGACGCCCCTCACCCGCCACGATCCTGTTCCTTGAGAACGGTGGCGGCAAATCGGTGCTGATCAAACTGATCTTCTCGGTGATGCTGCCGGGCCGTCGTCAAGTGGTCGGCTCCACCAACAGCAAGCTCCTCGAGAATTTTGTCGGCCGAAACGACGTCTCGCATGTGGTTCTGGAATGGATGCACAGCCAGACCGGCCGACTGTTGTTGACTGGCAAGGTCTCCGACTGGCGATCAGGTGCGGACGCCGACGCGATGGCAGAACTCTGGTACAGCCTGCGTCCGCACGGCGACCTAGACCTCACCACACTGCCCTTCGCCGAAGGAGGCCACAACCTCGACGCCGTGGCCTACCGCCACCGGCTCGAGAACCTCGCCGCCCAAGACCCACACTTGGAACTGGACCCGCACAAGATCCACAAGGAATGGTCCGACAGACTGGCGAATCTGGGCCTCGATACCGAACTATTCGGCTACCAGCGTGCCATGAACGCCGGTGAGGGCGGCGCCGCCGACGCTTTCACCTTCCCCACTGATGACGCGTTCGTCGAATTCCTGCTCAGGTCGGTGTTACCTGTGCAGGAAAGCCGTGACATCGCCGAATCCATCGCCGAGCATGCTGACAAACTCGGACAAAGAGAAACCCTCGAACTCGAACGCGTCTTCCTGGAAGAGACACTCGAACGACTGGATCCGCTGGCCCAGCAGCACACTCACGCCGCAACCGCGTCCACTGACGCCGCCTTCGCCACTACACATGTGAACGCTCTTCTGGCACAGATGGCCGCCCGCTCCGATCGGGAACAACAGCGGGGAACCCTGTATGCCTCCACGATCGAGCACCTCCGCACACAGCTTGCCATTAGCGAACGTGAGCGCGACCGCGCTGCGACCAGACATGGCGCGTTCGTGCACGCGGAGGCCGCGCTACGGTTACAACTGGCCATCGCACAGCAGAACATCCTGCGCGATCGAGTAGTGCGGGCTCAACTTCAGGTGCGCGCTTGGGAGGCGATACCGACGCTGATCCGGCGCGGCTCGACCGCTGAGCACGCTATCTCGATAAGGAAGGTGGTGGCAGGACGACAGGATCGCGCCGATAGTGCCATGACCGCTCGCGATCAAGCTGGTGCGGAACTGACTCGCGCACTGCTGGTAATCGTGCAAACCGCCACCGCCGACGCCGAGCGTGAACAGGCACGCGCCGACCGCCATCGACTCCGAGTCCTCGATCTGCGCAGGGCGTGGGAGACCGCGATAGGACAGGCGGCGACCGAAGAAGCCCATGCAGCTTCACTATCTGACCAGATCGGTGAGGTCGATGCGGAGTTGGAAACGGCACAGGCGACAGCTCTCATCGAGTCCAGGGACGGTCTCGAAGCGACGACACAGGCGATGAACCGACGCGTTGCCGAACTCGTCACCATGGTCGCGAGTGGTCAGGCTCGGTTGAACGATCTCGAGCAAGCGATCCAAGAGACCGGTGCTCACCTGCTGACCGCGAGAGCGGAGCTCACCGCTGCGGAGGCTCGATTGGGCACAGCCGAGCGGACCGCTGAACGAGCTCATAACAACACACGTCAGCTAGAGGAAATCCCGCGCCTAGCCGAACTGCTCGACAGCGACAAAGTAGTTCTGGACCTGGACGCCGAAACATTGAGCGAACAGTTACTGCGTGCCCTCGACCACAGCGACCGGGCACGCACCGAGATCAAGATCGCCGATGCCGTCGATGAGCCCGCACGGATCGTCTGGGGCGAAGACCCCGAGGCGCTCCTGGTGGCTCCACATGAACTCCGAGTGCTGCACCAGCAGCTAGTTCAAGCCCAGATTCTGTGCTGGACAGGCTGGGATCGACTGGCTGCACGCCCCAATCTGGCTGTTCGCCGCGAAATCGTAAACCGCCTCCCGCACCTGGCAGGAGGGCTGATCCTCAATGACTTGGCCGACCTTGACCGTGCCCGCGACATTTTGACCGCATCACCGGTCCGCCCCAGCGGGGTCGTATTCGTTTCCAGCACACAATCATTCGACCGAACCGTGGCCGCGCACCAGGACCTGAGCATCGATACCGAGTCCGGATTCGTGGTGCCGCCAAACCCCGCGCTATACAATCCCACCGCGGCGGCGGCCGAACGACTGCGGCTACTCGCCGAACACAATCTGCGCGTGGCAGAGCTCGCCGACCTGGACGATCGCTATCATGCCGACAGCGGGTTGCGCGCCCGAATCTCTATGTGGCGCAGCGACTACCCTCCAGGACGGATCGTCGAACTCGATGAGGCCGTAGCGTCCGCCACGGCGGCGGTACACGAAGCGAGACTGACCGTCGAGGCAGCTACGGCGGGCCAGCAGCAGTTGCACACGACCGCCGAGCGCGGGCGCGAGGAGCTCGACCGAGACCGCTGCGAACTCGACGAGCGACGTGAACGCGCACGACAGCTCAAGGACTTGACCGAGCGCGCCGAAAAGGCAGCAAAA
Organism: Nocardia sp. NPDC058058; assembly: GCF_042885355.1. Taxonomy (NCBI): domain Bacteria; kingdom Bacillati; phylum Actinomycetota; class Actinomycetes; order Mycobacteriales; family Nocardiaceae; genus Nocardia; species Nocardia sp. NPDC058058. The sequence goes on from NZ_JBHVSA010000003.1 coordinate 393,437, forward strand.
TGGCAACGCGAGCACCAAGGGCACCTTCGTACCGCCGTGATTCACCGCCGCCAAGCCAACGAGCTCAGCGTCGACATCGAAAAGCTAGATAACGTGGCCGCCGCGCACGATACGGCTGCGGTCGAGCACCGAGCCCTGGCCGAACGCACCAAAGCGGACATCGCCGAGATCCCTGCACATACGCAGACAGACCTCAGCGGTCCTGTACCCGATCAGCCGGTGGCGGTGCTCCGTACCCGGCTCCAGTACGCCCAACGTGCACTGGACAAGGCCGCGGTTGGCGACGACCTGCTCAAAGAACTCGACACCGCCGCCAGTCAGGCCGAACAGGCTGAACAGGATTGGGAAGATCTCGACGGCGACGTGCGGGAGGCCGCCACGAGCTTGCTCGAGTCATCTGCTGGTGCCGACGCGGCATCCCGTAGCGCCGCGACCAGTCGGTCTCGTACTAAATTGACCACCGCCACAGACGAGCTCGAGGCCGCCCAGAAACACACCGGACGTTGCGAAGGTGAATTGAAACGGCTGTTGGTACCCGATCCGCCGCTCGAACCCTCGCAGCTTCCGGTCGATACTGCACACGCGGCCCGGCTCATCGAGACCTCTGCAGCGCAACTCGCCCACGCCACCGAGGTGTATGAGACCAGGGCGGCCGAACTCGCAGCCGCCGAGAGCGAGCGCGATCAGGCGAACGCACTCGCCGCCGACTTCGCTTCGATCGTCGAAATGGCTTTCGCCAGCAGGGAACGCCCGGTCGTCGATCTCGATACATCTGAGCCCTTTCTCGGCGAAGTCGGCCAGGCGCGGACTAGGTATCACGAACTATGCGCCAATGAGCAGACAGCGTTGCATAACGCCGCTAGCCAGGCCGCTGCGCTGCAACGACTGGCTGACCGACTCATTCGGCTCGTTGTCCAGCCGCGTTTCGAGGCCCTCGACAGCGCGGTGCGCGTCCAGATCCGCGCCGTAACTCACGCGCAGCTACCCGTCCACGCTGCGGACTGGATCGAACAACTCGCCCCGCGAGTCAAGTCGCTCACCCGGGACCTCGAGGACGCCAATCGCCACCGCGCCATGATCCTGGGCAACTTGCGTGGCATCGTCGAAGTGTCGGTGCGCACATTGCGTGCGGCGCAACGACTCTCGAAGCTACCGGACACCCTGGAGTCGTGGGCTGGACACGAGTTCCTGCGAATCGGGTTCACCCCCGTTGAAGGCGAACTGCTTGAATATCACCTCGGCCAGGTCCTCGACGACGAGGTGCGCCGCTATCTTGGGACCGGCAAACGCGACGGTGTCGGCATCGTGCTGCGCAGCGCCCGCGCCGCGGTCCCCAAAGGATTCAAGGTCTCGATCCTCAAACCCGACGCGGTCTTGCGCACCGAACGCGTCCGCATCGGCCAGGTCCGTGATGTGTTCTCCGGTGGCCAGCATCTGACCTCCGCCATCATTCTGTACTGCACCCTAGCGGCGCTGCGCGCTAACGAACAGGGTCGCGCGCACCACCGCCACTCGGGAGTTCTGTTCCTAGACAACCCAATCGGACGCGCCTCGGCCGGGTACCTGCTAGACCTGCAGCGCGGGGTCGCTGCCGCGCTTGGGGTCCAGCTGATCTATACGACCGGACTGTTCGATGCCGAGGCGCTCGCCGGGTTCCCCTTGATCATCCGTCTCCGCAATGACGCCGACTTGCGAGCCGGACGCAAATATTTGTCTGTCGACGCCCGCGTCCAAGCAATGTTGGACGAGTTACCTGACGCCGATGACAGCGCAGTGCTCACCGCATCCCGCATCTTGCTACCCGAGCGCCCCCGATGAACGATCGCATCGAGGACCTGGCCGCGCGGTTGTACGAGGAACTGCTTGCCACCGCCACCTCCGACGGTTGGTCGCGAACAACCACTCGCAGGGTCGAAATCGGTACCGTACGAACGTGTTTCGCCCGTGCATACACACCGCGTAGCGACGATCCGAACCGATCGCTCATCATCGCCAATTGTCTGCGAGTATTGGTGGCGCAAGGACTCATCACGTCCTCAGCGAAGACCGACCGGGAGAAGGTGCCTCTACCACTGAAAGTCACCCTCGCAGCCGTCGCCGCGAAGTCGACCCGCACGGTGCCGCCCCAACCGCATTGGCACCGCGAACTATTCGATCTGGCGGACGCGTGGCCCACCGCGGGGCCCGCACGCCGCGCCCGCTATAACGCCATCAACCAATGGTTGCTCAGCGACCCAGACACGATGAAGGTCCCGTTTCGGGAGCGGGCTCTGGAAATCTTCGCCACTTACGGGACCGAAGCCGATTTCCCTGTTCCGGAAAAGGCCCTGGACGACTGGAAAACCGGGCTGCTGTTCGGCGAACCACAGCGACTACTGACGGTCATGCGGGCTATTCCCCGGCCGCCTCCGCTGTTGAGCCATCGCCCCCTCGACGAACTCGACGCGGGCCAATTCGCGCGCGTCGGGGACGGTAATCTACTGATCGTCGTAGAGAATAGCGCCACCTGGTGGTCAATTGTGGAGAACCTACCCCCAATCCACAATGTCGGACACGTCGCATGGGGTCTTGGTTCCAGCTTCATCGCGTCGGTCCGAGCCATAGAGGCGAACCAGGAGATCACCGAAATCCGCTACTTCGGCGACCTCGATAGGACCGGGCTGTCCATCCCCACAGAAGCAGACACGAAAACGCATATTCCAGTCGTTCCCGCAGTCGGTCTGTACACCGACCTTTTCACCCTTGGCAAGCCCTGGTGCGGCGCCGAAAAGCCATGTACCAACGCCACCGCGACCGAGCTGACCCGCTGGCTCCCCATCCAGCATCGCAGCGCGGCACAGCATCTGCTCACCTCGGGCCGACGAATCGCGCAGGAGTGGGTCGGCACGCGGCATCTGGCCCGCACCCGGAACTGGCACCACGACCTCCGATAGCCAAGGCACTACAAATGCCTCGGAGCGAGCACCAGACCGACCACGAGATGCTCGCGCCATGGTCGAAAAGCCCGTGATTATCGTCCGCGACCCGCCGAAGCCTCGGGAGAGATCAGCGACCTGCAAAAAGGGGAACCCTTGCCTGCGGAAAGGCTCGAGCCAGCACCGGTTCTGGGCCTTACCGCAATGCCAGTCCTCATGTCATGGCAGTACGCGCAATAGGCGAGGCAAGGGTTTGTGCCGCAATGGGTGACAGATGCCCCACCGCACAGACTCTCGGCTGCCCCTTGGTAAGTGACTGCCCAGGGGATGATCCTTCAGCCCACCTCGCATTTGGGCCGATCCGACACTATCTGTTCGTTCGCCTCACCCGTGCCGCCGGGACCAGGGACGAGGGGGTGATGACGTGGCGTTCGTGGTCAACGCTCTGGCCTTGCCTCGGGTGGATGACGAGATGTGCTTCGAGGGCGACGACCGGTCTGCGCATGTGACGGTGAAGCGGGTCCAGCACCACTTCTGCTGCAGCCGTGACTACGACGCGAGATCCTCTAACCCGGTGAACCTCCAGTTAACACGGATCGGCGATGTCGGCTACAGGTCGACCGAAGAGCCGCGGGCCAGCCGCCGTAACGTGAGAGTTAGCACGCTTCCGTGCCATCTATGGATCACAAACAGAACGAGCCGATACACCGTCTCGACGAACTGAAAAACCACCGTGATCGGGCGCAGCCCAATATGCTTGCGCAGGGCAATGAAAGAGATCTGGGGGGAACCATGGAACTGACGCTCGCAGTCGATGGTCTCGATAGCGGCGACGAGGCCCGCTCGCTATACGGCTGGTTGATCGAGGATGACGCCATCAGCGGCGGAGTTCGTTTTGCCAGCGATCCTCCCCGCCGCAACGAACTGGGCGCGTTCGGGGATACCGTGATCGTCGCGCTCAGCCAAGGAGGACTCGCAACCGCTCTCGCGAGTGTTCTCATTACCTGGATCCGCCATCGTTCCAGCGCAGTGACGGTGAAGATCAAACGACCCGACGGCACGGAATTCGAGATCGACTCGATCCGGGTGCGTTCACTGCCGGCCAGTGAGATTGCCAGCGTCGCAGAGAGGTTGGCACAGTCGCTGACGGAATCGCCCCAGCCGGACAGCCGCGACGCGGAAAACCTCGGTGAGCAGTAGTCGTCCGACCGATCTTGTCGGGCCGGGGACCCGCGTCCTGATAGTCGGCACGGGAACGCACCCAGCCGGTTCGGAGCTGCCGGACATATCCGAGGTGGTGTTGAACACTGTTCGCCAACTCGAGTCGGTTTTTGTCGAAGTTTGCGGCGTGGATCGGTCGAATCTGACAACGCTCGTCGATCCAGATAGCCGTGAGGTCCTGTACCACGCGCTCAAGGCCGCGGCAAACGGTGCCGACGATGTGCTGCTACTCTATTACATCGGCCACGGGTTGGTGAGCCCGACCAATGAGCTACACCTGTCTACTTCTGCCACAACGAGTCTCACCGAGGACCTGCCGGTCACCGCGCTCGGGTTCTCCGCGGTACGCGACGCGGTGGCGCGTAATCGGATTCGCTCGATAGTGGTCGTGCTCGACTGTTGCTTCGCGGGTCGGGCGCGAGGCGCAGTCGGCAGCGCTCTCGACGATGCATTCGCATTCGGGGGTCACTCCGGCAGCTACGTGCTCGGAGCGGCTGCGCCCCAGGTCACGGCGCTTGTCGACGACCAATCGAATCGGACGGCATTCAGCGGTGCAGCGGTGGATTTGCTGCGCGACGGCGATCCGGACGGGCCACCTCGGTTCACGCTAGAACACATGTTTGCACACCTGCACAGCGTTCTGCCGCAACAACATCCGCGGAAACCACCACCGTATCGGCAGGCAATCGGCACGGTCGGCGACATCGTGCTGGCGGACAATCGGGCGTATCGGCCGCCGGTCGAGAACACGGTAGAGGTCATAACAAGAGAGGCAGCTGATCAGATCTGCCCATATCAGGGTTTGGTCGAGTTCGGTGTTGCCGATGCGCCCTACTACTTCGGTAGAGATCGAGCCGTCGCGGAGCTGACAAGGAAACTGGCGCAACGGTATTCGGAACCAGGCTTGGTCGCCGTCGTCGGCGCCTCGGGAACCGGGAAGTCCTCGCTGTTGCGGGCCGGTCTAATACCGGCGTTGCGACGCGACGCCATCGCCGGACTCTCCTCGAGAACCTGGCCGATAATCCCCTGCACTCCAACTGCGAAGCCGCTCGAGGCGCTGGTCCTTGCCGTCAGCGCAACCGCTGATGTCGAGACGATGCGAGCGCGGTTGGTCGAGGACCCAGCGGTCATCACCTCCATGATCCGGGACCGATTCGCGGCATCAATGTCGGTTGATGCTCGGGCCGTGATCATCATCGACCGGTTGGAAGAGCTGTACACGGCCTGCGAAAGTGGCACGGAGCGTGACATATTCATTCGAGCGCTCGGCTTTGCGGCGATGGGTAAGAACCCGGCCGCGCTTGTCATCGTCGGCCTGCGTGCCGACTTCTATAGCCACTGCCTCGCCTATCCGATCCTGGCGGAGGCACTGTCCGACTGTCAGCTCACTGTCCGTCCGATGACCGAACTCGAGCTGCGCGACGCAATCGAAAAGCCCGCCGAGGTTGCGGGATACCGGCTCGAACCCGGCCTGGCCGACCAGATCGTGACCGATATGCGGCTGGGAACTCGCTCGGCACCAGATCCCGGCGGGGCTCTTCCGCTCTTGTCCTACGCGCTGACGATGACCTGGCATCAGCGCCGCGGGCGAATCCTCACCCTGCGCGGCTACCGCGACTCCGGCGGGATCGAGGGCGCCGTGGCAAAAGTTGCCGATCGCATCCACGACGAGTTGCAGCCCGCCGAACTGCGCGCCATGCGATTGCTGTTGCTGCTTATGGTGCGCGTCGGACAGGGAACCGAGCACACTCGTCGCCGTCTCGACGTCGACAATCTGTTTCAGGATCACCCCAACGACGATGCGACTGCGATCCGGCGCGTCTTGGACTCACTCGCGGCTCCCGAAGCGCGCCTGATCACCCTCGACCACAACTACGCCGAGATCACACACGAGGCGTTGATCTGGGCATGGCCGACGCTCCGAGCATGGATCACGCAGGACCGCGACGCGCTGCTCGTGCACAACGACCTCGCGACCACCACGGATCATTGGCGTGTCGGCCACGACCCCGCATACCTCTACTCCGGAAACCGCCTTGCCGCAGCTCAATCGCTGCAGACCAACCCCGCCCTTGCTGGTTTGGTCGCCGGCAAGGAGCGGGAATTCTTGCGGGCGAGCAGTGACGATGAACGGCGACGTGCACGCAGAACGCGGCAGGTGGTCGCTCTGCTCACCGTTTTGCTGTTGGTCGCGGTTTCCGCGGGGGGCTACGCGTTCATCAAGCAAAACGAGGCCGTCAACGAGTACCAAGATGCGACGATTCTTCGGCTCGGATCCGAATCCGAATCCATACTCGGTGGTATCAAAGACGACCTCAATGCGAATGGCGCAATACAGCGGCTGCTCGCGGCACATGCGATCGACCCCGATATGGATGCGGGTCCGTTGATGAACGCCCTTGTCGAAATGCAAGGTGTCATGAAGACGTTGCCGACGCGAGTGACATCGGTGGTGTTCAGCCACGACGGAACACGGATTGCGTCCGCGGGCAAGGACGGGGTCCGACTGTTCGACGCACAGACCAAATTGCCAGTGGCTGAGCTGATGTCGGCCCAAGGCGCGGTGAACAGCGTTGCGTTCAGCCCGGACGGAACCCAGGTGGTGGCCGGAGGTCAGGACGGCACCGTGCGGATCTGGGACCCGCAGCACCCGGAACGACTCGGGAAGGTGATCGCCAAACACGACCAGCAGGTAACGAGTGTCGCGTTCAGCCGAACCGGAACACGGGTTGCCTCCGGAGGTGAGGACGGCACCGTGCGGATCTGGGACCCGCAGCACCCCGACCGAGATGCCGTAACGATCGCACGCGAGACCAAGGTGTCGAGTGTTGCGTTGAGCCCGGACGGTCAGCGAGTTGTGTGGGGCGGCCAGGCCGGTGTGAAGCTGATGGACCTCCAGACCGGCATCTCTACTTCCGCACCGATGTCCCCTGCGGCGCTGCCCCCTGGCGCGGTCAACAGCGTGGCGTTCAGCCCGGACGGTCGCCTCATCGCCTCCGGTGGCAACGACGAGGTCGTGCGCTTGTGGGACGTGACGCACGCCGATCCGGTGGCGACCCGAGTCCTGGACCGACAAGGGGGGCCTGTTCTCGGTGTGGCATTCGACGAGTTCTGGCCCCGTGTCACATCGGCAGGTTGGGATGGCACGGTGCGGGAATGGGACATCGAAACCGGGGTTTCCCTCGGCGGCGGGCCCATCGGTCGGCACCGCGGCGCCGTGACCAGCGTGTCCTCCAGCCCGACGGAACCGCGGATAGTGTCGGGCGGCGATGACGGCACCCTGCGGCTTTGGGATCGACACCTCGGACCCGAAGGCATCGTGATGGACCACGTCGAGCGAAATGTATTAGGTGTCGCGTTCAATCCCAACCCAACGAAAAACACCATCGCAACCGCCAATTGGGACGGCCGCGTCCGACTGTGGGACTTGAGTGGCGATAAGCCGAAGGAGGTGGGGGAGCAATTCGAAGCTCATAACGGCGCGGCGAACACTGTGGCCTTCAGCGGCGACGGAGGCTGGGTCGTTTCCGGCGGAGATGACGGCGCGGTCCGATTGTGGAACGGTGAGACGGGCAAGCCGCAGGAGGTGCTTTTCGAATCGACGAGCCCCGTACGTTCGGTGGCCGCGACTGGCGACCCGGCCGGACTCAGGATCGCTTTCGGGACCGACGACGGGTCGGTGCGAATATGGGATGCCCGGACCAGGACAACCCACATCCTGTCGGGGAGCCATCAGCAGGCGGTCAAAAGCGTCGCCTTCAGCTCAGATGGTCACCGGATGGTGACTGGCAGCCTGGACGGAACAGTGAGGTTCTGGAACGCCGATACCGGCGCGCCGAACGCCGAACAATTCGACGCGCACACCCCGATCTTCAGCGTGGCCTTCAGTCTTGACGGCCACGTCGCCGCTGGCGGTAAGGATGGAAAGGTCCAACTCCTGGACCCGGACGGAACTCCCCATCCTCCACTGGAGGGCCATAAAGGACAGGTCAACAGTGTGGCATTCACCGATAACGGGAAACATGTCGTCTCGGCCGGCTGGGACGGAACTGTGCGGATCTGGGATGTCGCCAGCAGGCATCCGGTCGGTGCTGCGATCGATACGCGAGCAGGTCCGGTGTTTGCGGCGGCACCGAGTGCCGACGGTCGAACGATCGCCACGGGCCGCGACGGCAACGTCCAACTCTGGGACGCCGCTGGACGATCGGCGGGCGTCATCCCCTACGGCGGTCAAGTTTGGGCGTTGGCGTTTGCCCCGAAGAATATACGGCGACTCGCGTCGATCGGCGACGATGGGGTCCTGCGGTTATGGGACACAGCCACAGGCAAATTGAAGAAAATGGTTCCCGCACACCACGGAACCGGGTTTGGCGTCGCGTACAGCGACGACGGCAAGTACATCGTCACGAGCGGCCGCGATGGGGCGGTGCGGATCTGGGACGCAGACAAGATATGGGACGCAAAGGCTGATCAGCACATAGATCCGCTACAGAATATCGAAGTGAAACCACCGACCTCCGATCCCGGCAAGCGGCCGATATCTGCGGCCGTCTTCGATCGAGACGGAACTCGAATCGTCTCGGTTGGCAACGACGGGAAAATTCGAATATGGGATGCGAAGACGGGAAAACTGCTGCGCGAGTGGGCCGCCAAAGAAGCCAGGGTGTTCGCAGTAGCGTTCAGCCCTGATGGGAAACGAATCATTACCGGCGGTGAAGACGGAGCAGTGTATTTTTGGGACGCCGGGACCGGCGAAAGCCAGGGACAGATGACCGAAGGTCAGAAGGGGTTCGTCTTCAGCGTTGCGTTCTCACCGACCGGGGACCTGATCGCCTCTGGAGCCGCTGATAGATACGTTCGTATTTGGGATACAGCAGCTAAGTCACCGGTAGGCAAGCAACCAGGAGGTCAGGGAGATTCGGTGACCCAGGTGGCGTTCACGCCAGACAGCAAGTACATCATCTCGGCATCCCATGACGGGATTGTGCGAGTTTGGGACGCAATCGATCACACGCCGATCGGACGCCAACTCGTTGCTGGACCACGGTTCATACAGAGCCTGGCAATCTCTCCGGATGGCTTGCAGTTCGCCTCCGGATACGATGAAGGCACAATTCGGCTCTGGCCATCGCCGACCTCATTCGAGGACGTCGCTTGTAATCTCGTCGCGAACACCATGAGTAGAGATGAATGGAACGAATTGATCTCGGATAAGATCCGATATCGGCGGGTATGCACGAATCCCCCGAAGCGCTGACTGATGCCTGACTCGTCAAAGGCCATTGCCCCTGCTAGCCGAGGATGCCGCTGCACTCCTGGCGCGCAAGCACCTGGCACAAGCGGGGCGTCACCGAGACGGCCGCGGGGTCATTCGTGGCCTGGTGCCATCACCGAACGCCCGATAGAAGTCCAGATCCGCCGCGTCGCAGGCATTGGGATGAGATCTGGTGAGGGACTCACGCCCGTCCGCTAGCCACCCTCGTCAAGAGGACCAGCCGATTCACCGCGCTGATCGCGCTCCCCGACGGAATCCCACCAGGTCACCCCGCACCTGACGAGATACCTGCTCAGCCTCCCGCCAACGGTGCGCCGAACTCTGTCCTGGGACCGCGGCCGAGAAATCTCCGGCCGCACATCCATCACCGCCCCGCCACCGGCACATCTATCTACCTCTGCAAACCTCGACGCCCTTGGCAACGGGGCACCAACGAAACACCGATCGCCCACTGGGCCAATACCTACCTAACGGGACCCCATGATTCGGTCCACTGTGTGTGAGAGCCGGTTATCGGTGGATGCAGATTGCAGCGTATCCGGCTGGGCGTTGTAGCCCAGCGCCGAATGTCTTCGGCGATAGTTGTATTCGTCCTTCCAGTCACTGATCACGACCCTGGCCTGGGGCAGCTATGGAATCGCCGTTGCGCCACCCTGCGCCTGCGCGCGCTAGCGAAAGTGTCGGTGTGCGCTTGCGTTGTCACGCGAGCCAGACTTCGAGCTTCCAGTAACCCCGGTGCACGATCCAGCATGTGGTGCTGGCCGGTCATTCGTCTCGCCTACCTCGGTGGGGAGCGGTGATCGGATGGAGGAGGAACAAATTTGATCTGGCGACGTCCGAACCAGCAATACATGGCGGCAATGACACCGATAACGTCAACTCCGATCGCAGCTCTCAGCGCAGTTGCAGACCTGAGCTTCAGTTCTGCTCCCGGGTCGCAGGAACACGAACTGTTCGGATCGCGTCGATCGTAGACGATCTGAATCGTGCTTCCGGAGGTGAGTTCCTTTGCGGGTGGATTGGTCCCTCGCGAAGAATCTCTGGACAGATACCACTTGCCGTTCACTGAGAACATATAGACGACGGTGTTGTGGTTTCTTGGTTGAGACTCGATGAGTGTGGCAGCCGTTCGAACGCCTTGCTCATCAAGGTTCCGGAATATTCCGAGTTCAGGCTCCGACATTTGCCATGCCACCACCGGACCGAGGCCGATCCATGCCGCAAAGAAGGCGACTGCCAGCACGGTAGGGATCCGGCGCGCAGAACTGGGACTGATCGGCTGACTCATACGCCGATATCCTCCTTGGTCACGACTTCGGCCAGAGTGGGCGGGCAGGCCGGTCGTCGGTGGCGCCGTCGTTCACATCGCAAGGACCTTCGCGTCCGGCGTTGTGTCCTGAAGGTTGTCGGGTCCGAACCGGCGGAGCGGTGCCCGCAGTGGATCTGGCCGACTGTGCCGTGCAATCCGAATGAGACGAGCATGTCCATGAACTGGGGAGTTTCCACCTCATCCCACGGTATGCCCGGTTCACTGGTGGGAAGTCGTGTTTGTGGGTGATTTCCTGTGTCCTGTGCCAATGAATCTGAGCCAGTCGCCGGGCTGTGACCTGCTTGGCTCAGATTCGGTGGCATGGGTTTGCGAGGGCGGATTGTCACTGAAGGTGAGCCGAGTTGGCTCTTCTGCGTCGTTGCGGGCTGGGACCTCGAAGGTCGGTGAGGTAGTGCCGAAGTGCGCTGTATGAGACCTCGGCGTGGTGTTGGTCGAGCAATTGGTTCCAGATGTCCTGGACCGTCGCGTCGGGCATGGCTTCGAGGATGGCGGCGATATCCGGGACGAGATGTTGGAGGCTGGTTCGTTCGCGGGCACGGTATTTCTTGCGCGGTGGCGGGGTGTCCAGGGTGAGCGCGGCGCGGACGGTTCGATATCCGACGTTGTGCTTGCGCTGAATCTCCCTGCCGGACAGTCCTTTATCAGCGTCGCGGCGAATGATCACGTATAGGGCATGCTTGATGGAGTCGTTGCGCTGCTTGGCCTCTCGTCTGGCCTGGGTGGTGCCCTGCCGTTTCGGACACCGTCGTTCGGCCAGCTCGGGAAACATGCGCAAGAGAACTTGGGGTGTTCGGCCCGAGACCGCAGCGAGCTTGGCGGGTTCGATGCAGCCGGTTCCTTGTCGCCCCGGAGTGAGATGTCGGCGAAGGTAACTAGGCCGCAGGTGATTTGCGATGGCTAGCCGGACGACGAAGGACTCGGCGGTCTCACCGGGTTCAGGTCGCAGCCGGATCGGCAGTGGCGCCGTGTCGGCGCTGAGAGTCACGAGCGTTTGCCATCGCGTTGGGCTGAATCGCTGGCGGCATGGTCAAGTTCGATGGCGTCGAGCATCGGTTTGGTGATCTTCTCTGCGCCGGTAAGGATGGCTTCCAATGCTGCTTCGCGGATCAGTGCCGAGAGGCTGCCCATCATCCCGCTGGTGCGTCGGTGCAGGTAGTGATCCAAGTCTGTGAGCGTTCCAGGTATGTGCTTATGCAGGCGAAGGGTGATTTCGAGGGTGGCGACGACGGCGCGCCAGTCGGCGGTGTAGGGGAAGCCGACGCTGTGGATCATGGTGAATCGGCCGGCGATCTGTTCGCCGCGGGTGCCGCCAGCCGGTCAAGGTGGTCAGCTGCAGGACTGGCTCGGTCACCGGATCGGCCTCGATGCTCACCAGCGTTTCCTCGCTTCCTCGCTTCCTCGAACGGATCGAACACCCCCAGCGGAATCACCTTCGCCATCGGCTGTTCGGTGATCGCGGCAGGCTCGGAGTCGTCGTCCTGTGGTTCGGGTGGCCGCGTTCACGCGCGCGTGGTGGCCTTGGTGCGACCGACGACCTTCCGATCACGGACTGTGAGTGCGGGTTCGCCGACGGACGGGCCTTGCTCGGCCCGGTCGAGCAGATCGGCTGCGGCCTGGGCGATTTCGGCTTCGGTGGCGTGGTCGTTGCCGCGGCGGGCGAGGATCTCGCGGGCGTGTTGCCAGTCCAGACCGCCAGCGCGTTGGTGCGGTGGCCTTCGCTGGTCCATTAGTGGGCGTAGAGGAATTCCTCGGCCAGGATCCGGTTGTAGCGTTCGACGTTCCCGTTGTGGCGGGGCGTATAAGGGCTGATGCGTTGATGTTTGGCGCCGAGCAGGACCCTCGCGAAGTCGTCTGCGCGATAGCAGGACCCGTTATCGGTGACGATGCGTTCGATGTGCGTGATGCCGTGCGCGGCGAAGAACGCTCGTGCCCGGAACACGAATCCGATTGCGGTGACAGCTTTTTCGTCGGGCAGGGCTTCGGTGTAAGCCAGCCGGGAGTAGCCGTCGACCGCGGAGTGCAAGAACACATAGCCGACGCGTTCACCACGTTGTTTCGCGGCGTGATTGGCCTTGTGCTGCCTCGAGCCTCGGCCGTGGACGCGCCATCCGCCGCCGTCTCGGATGCGCGCCCGGCCTTCTTCACATCAACATGCACCATGTGCCCGGGACGGCGGGCAACGATGAGCCGAGGAGCCCGCGTGGTCTCCCCGGCCGGGTCGAGGAATCGGCGGCGGTTGAGTCCAAGTCTGATCAGGTGACGGCCGATGGTACGGGTCGAGATCACAACGCCTTCGGAGGCGAGCTGGATGTGGATGCGCCGGGCCGACCATTTCCGGTCACGGCGCATCCTCTCGATCCGATCCAGCACGGGGGTCGGTGTTGTAGTCGGGCTGCGATGCGGGGTGGCCGAACGATCGACCAACCCCAACTCGCCGTAACGACGGAATCGGTTGACCCACTTGGAAGCACATTGGCGCGAGATTCCCATCTCGGCGGCCACATGAGCGATCGGACGGGTCTGGCAACGCAGCACGAGGCGTCGTCGCCCTTCGACGGATAACGGGGCATTACGGTGGGACACGGCGGGTCTTTCCTGCTGGCGGATAAGGGATTGGCGTTTCTCATCCTGCCGCTGAAAGACCCGCCCCTCACCTCACGCCCGGCCCAGCGTCACCAACGTCACGACCCACAACACCTAGCCGACTCTGATAACCGAGTACCGCGTGCTGGGCTCGGGGACGGTGTCGTAGCGAGCATTGGGCAGGTACAGGCGACCGGCGAACATGGCGACGGTCGTCGGTACATCGAGGCCCGGGGCGGTAATTCGGCGCTCGACCACACCGGTAGTGCCCGTGGGATCGAGCGCGACGATCGCGAATGCGTTGCGCATGTTTTGGACGACGAACGGGTGGGAAGTCCCTTGGACGTAGTCGATATCGCCGATCAACGGCCAGTCGAGCCACCTTTGCGTCCGTCAGCGTCTATGCAGTCTCGGACAGTCAGTTCCGCAGGCAGGATTGGGAGATGCCCACGGTCGCGGACGGATGGAATTCGGGGAAGGTCGTCGGGATCTCATTGCTCCATGACTTCGCAAAGTCTGATAGCCACTCACGCATACATTTCATTACCAGAGCGAGGCACGCGGGATTGGCTGAGACTCGCCAAATGAGCGTTATGTCCATTCCACATTCAGGCCAGCTGGTCCGAACAATGTGGAGTGTAAAAGGTGTCCTTAGGGGCGGCCGGCATGAGCTGCTGGGGCACGCACGGTAAGGACACGGCCCGTCCGGTTCTCGGGCGACATGTATTCCGGGCCTTTCCATTCTGCGGCCACGACATACAGGGTGTCCCCCGTGGGGCCGCCGAGCGTACAGGCGAACGCGCTACGGTCGAGGACAACTTCAGCCAGTTCTGCGCCACCCTCGGCGATTCGGAGGCAGCGATCCATCGCTGCGGCCCAGACCGCCCCCTCGGCATCGACACAGATTCCGTCGGGGTAGCCGTCAACCTCGGCCCACACACGGCGATTGGTCACGGTGGCATCATTCTCTATATCGAACGCGGACAACCGTTTCGCGTGCGACTCAGCGACTATGAGCGTCGACCCGTCGGCCGTGATGGCCATCCCGTTGGGGAAGTGCAGGTCATCGGAGAGACTGCGGACACTGCCATCCGGGGCAACCACGGCAAGGCTGCCTGGACGGGGATCCTCACCTCCCATCATGTCATACCCGATGCTATTGATATAGGCATTGCCGTGCGCGTCCACGACAATCTCGTTCCATGGGTATTCGGATAGGTTCGTGAGATCGGCGTGGCTGACCACAGTGCCGTCAAGTTCGCGACGGAGGAGTTTACGCTCGTCGCCGTTCGAGAGCACTAGCAGGCGACCGTCAGGGAGCCAATCGAAGCAGAATGGGAGACCGGCCATTCGGAGTTCAACTCTAGGAGTACCCTTCTCGTCGATGCTTAGAATGTGCCCGGCCAACCAATCCGAGAGCCACAGACGACCCTCATGCCAGCGGGGGGATTCACCCAATGCGAGTCCTTCGAGCAATACCGTGGGGTTGATAGCATCTTTTTTGGTCATACTTGAAACTCCGATGTTCGGTGTCTGGGAATACGACGAATCATGGTACAAATGACAACCCCGCGGATGCAGCGCTCCCATTGGTCTGGAGAAAATCGAGGGCAGTGAATATTTGATCTGACGAGTCGGGGGACAAGCACGGCGAGTTTACAGCTCCAGATTCAATTTTCCACCGCTGGGAATCGAACCGCCGACGGCTACAGCGAATCAAGCGGCTGGGCAGGGGGCCCAACGCCTGGCCAGCCCTGTTCTCAGGTCGGTGTATATGAGTTCGAGCTCAGCCAGGCTCGTCCAGGTCTTATGGGTGCGCAGATCAGCCCCGCCTAGCATTTCGAGCAGGTAGAGGGCACGATCCGCAGTCGCGGCCATAAGGTCGATGAGTTCCGCGAACGATCGAGCACTGGCTGTTGTCCGGGGGTTGCCTCGCGATAGCCGCTGGTTCAATTGATTCACCATATCGCGGAGCAGCAGCGAATGCTGGTTCGCCAGTAGATGGAAGGCCGCAGGCTCTTCTCGTAGACGTCGATGCACCTCGCGCAAGGCGTGCGCCCCTATACACAATGGCTCGGCGGTTGAACGAACACACAACGCAATATGTAACTCACGGGCGGTCGGCAACAGCGACGCCGAACAGACTACCGGAGCGAAGGGGAATTTAACAGGGGAGGGGATCCGTGACATCATTTGTTCGGTGTCTCTATTTCGGATTGCCATTCGATACCATCCTCACAACGAGGTCCAGGCATCCAGTTGCCGCAATCAGCAAAAATCGGTCTTGAACTGGACATCCCGGGATACCCATGTCGTCGCGGCAGGGCGTCCAGCATAGTCCAGAATATCGATACCCTTCCGACGTCTCCATCCAGCATTCCCAACGGTGGAAACTTCGGAAGTGGATTTCCAGTCCTGGAGGGAACTGGGGCAGGCGGCACAGGCTACCAGACGATATGTACAGCGCCGGTTGCCCTGTCCACGCGGGACCCGCTGATATCGCGATTGGCCTGGGCCAGCGGTAACGCGTCCAGCGCGGTGGCCGACTTCTGCGGCACAACCCGCCTGAGTGTTACGTCAAAGTAATGAAACCCGCGTGGCACGCGGCTGTTAGTACTAGCCGCAAGCCCTGAAGGCATCGAGATTTCGATCCTCGGACGCTGGACATACGTTGACCTATCCGAGATTCCCCAGTCTTCGGTTCACGGGCGCTGAGCGTGGGTCTGCACGCGGCGTGGTCTAATCAGTACCGACTCCCGACGATGTCCAGGCACAATTCGTCAATAACCGCTTCGGCGACATGCGGAACCGTAACAATATGTGCCCGATCGCCTTCGGTAGCCAGATGATACTTTCGGCAGATCCACGCTTCCGGCCGATCGAAGACGACAATGATCGATGCCGGAAAAAGTGCAGGGCGAAGCCCCGCTTCAGCAAGCCGCCTGGCAGCATACTCGGCGGTGTCCAGCGCACGGTGTGCCTCTCGCGCAAGACCGGTCGCGCCCTTGCTCGCGAGCGCGTACCAGCTCAACGCACTAGCCAGACCGCTGCGTGAGCAACCAAGTGTGGCATCGGTGACCCCGACATACTCGCCTTCTACCTGTGGGTTGACGAACCCCCGCCGGCACAGTGCCACCGCACAGGGGACTGGCACACCAAGCATCTTGTGCATACTGACAGCGACACTGCCGACATGCCGATACCCGAAGCCCCACTTCTCGCGCCATGGCGTGAACGGCAGAATAAGTCCGCTCAAAGCAGCATCGGCATGGACGTAAACGTCCCCGGCACCAGCCGCGGCCGCCTCGATCGCAGGAATATCATCGACCGCCCCCGTCATGGTTGTGCCGATTGTAGCCACGACCACCGCGCCTCTCCCTGCTTCCCGGCGGCAGATGCTGGCAAGCATTTCAGTATCCATCCTGCCTTCACGATCACAAGGGATGACGACCAATGGTTTGCGCATCAGCCGCGCACTTTTCCGGATCGAGTAGTGTGCAGCAGCGCTGCAGTAGATCTTCGCCTCCGGCAGCAATGTACAGCCGCGGTCCAGCCCGAACTGGTTGGCCTCGCTACCACCGGAGGCAAGGTAACCGTACGTGTCGTAGGGATCGCCGTTCGCCAACCGAGTCATGAACTCGACGACCGCGCGTTCCATCGCCTTGGACCCCGCCGCAGGTATCTCATAGCTGCCAGGGTCGCCAACATTGTTGAGGAAGATATCCAGCAGGCCACTCAGTCGGTTGAAACTGAAATTAAGATTTCCTGGATAGCCAAGGACATAGGGTTCTTCCGCTTGTATCACCGCTACGAAGGAATCCAGATGATCAAGTAATTCATCATCGGTCCGAGCGAATCGATCTATCGTCAGATAATTCGCAGGTAAAACAGTCACTTCCGTTATCCTGATCCACTACTTGCATTTACATACCCAGTCGACATTGCAGGATCAAGACCCTAGCAATGACTTACAGTCAAGGCCGTCGAATTATTTCCACCACCGGGAAGAAAGAGCGATAGTATTCCCCGCAGGTTGGCCAGCCGGGCGAGGGGTATCCCAAGCCACATGCCACACTTCCGGACTCCGGGCGGGCAAGTCCGAGCCCGGAAGCGACTCGACCCCGACTACCGCCATCGTGCGTAGCTCAAGGCTCCAGTCCGACAGCGTCTTGGGTGAGCCGAACCGTACCCGCGCTTACACCCGCCGTCTCGCTGCTATTCCCAGTCGCGAGAATCCGCGCGTTGTAATCCGATCCCTAACGGTCTGAAGGATTAGCAGACTATTCCCAGCAGCCGGATAGTCATCCAGGCGCCTTCAGGATCGAGCGACCAACTAGCGCCGTGGCGCAAATGGTCCCTTACGGTATCCAAATCCGACATAACACTTCGATACCCTGATCCCCTATGGCCATCGCTAGATACCGCTGGCGTTCAGCAGCGGCAAGCCGCAGGCGTCCGCGGCGCATCAGCGACGTCACCCAAACGTCCACCTAGCTCATGCGGGCCGGAATTCAGTGGGTATTTGCTCCCTCCGTCATGATCATGCCGCAGTGGCTCCGCGCCAGCGCCCCGCCGGCTGGATCGTCCTTTCCAAGACAGAGCGCTGCACACACCAGGGCCTAGTTCGAGAGCCGACACACGGACAACGTTGGCACAGAGATGATTACAGCACCGAGAGGACCATTCCCTTTGCAGTGCAATCGATTCCAAATCCATCCTCTTCGTCGTGGTAGATACAAGGACGAGACGGGTCTTCGAATTCCGAGACCTGCGAATGGAATCCCTTGGCAGACATGGACACAATCGCGATTCTCATGTTCGATGGCACTTCGCGATTCCCCACGCCATACACGTCGGGACCGGTCGTGGCGGATCGCTCCGGAACCACGTGACGGCATACTGCCTGCGGAATGCGCAAATGCCTCGAAGTGTACGAATTCCTCAGTGGCACTGGCATGTTCGGTCCTCGCCCGGCAAGATCGAAATGCCCCTCCGACCTCGGGAATCGGCGTCTGATCGCGTGTACCCATCCAATCGAGGGAGCAGAACGCGCCAGCGGGCCCGAAATCGAGTCGAAACGGCCGTTATGCTCCGGTGGTGATCGAAGGCACCGTACCGACCCGCCTCGCCGGACTGATCCGAACCACCGCGCTCAATGTTGGTGTCCTGCCCGCAGCGCTGGACGAGATTGATCCAAGCGTGAATCCAGCGGCACTGGCCGACGACTGTTTTCGGGTGCCGACCGAATGGGCTTGGCGTGCATGGGAACTCATAGATGCAACCGCTGGTCCAGGGTCAGGTCTGCTCGCTACCGCAGCAGCCGGTCCTGCTGAACTGCGAGTGTGGGACCACCTTCTCACCAGCGGTCCCGCACTCGGTCAGACGACGCACACCGACGGCGAATTGCGTGGTGTGGTGGCGGATCCGAGCATCGGCTGGATCGTGATGAAAAACGGACGTTTGCTGACCATTCGCGATACGGTCATCATCGAGAATGATCCAGTCCTCGCGCCAGTCGAGGAGTTCATGCTTTCGATCATGCTGCGCCGTGTCCGTGCCGCCACCCACAAGCATCTAGTCCCGATTCGGGTTACACTGAGCCACCGATCCAGCAATCGCTATAGCTATCTCGTGGATGAATTCGGTACCAGCCACATTGATTTCGGTGCCCCATGCGCCGAACTGACCTTCCTCGACGCGGGCGCACTGCCGGTTGGCACCTGCCCACACCTCGGTGCCATGCTGCGTCATTACGCCGAACTGGTATTGGCAACATCGCATCCCGCACCGAGTTGGCCACAAACCCTGCACGCCATCATCGCCATCGCCCTGTGCGAAGGCGATGTCAATATCGATGAAGCGGCCGGTCGACTGACCATGAGCGCGCGCACGCTGCAGCGCCGCCTGCACGAGATGGGTACCACGTGGCGGCATGAGGTCGAATTGGTCAGGTATGAGCACGCCGTCCGCCTCATACGCGATACGAGATTGCCACTCCAGTCGATCGCAGCCCGGCTCGGCTACGCAGACGCCCGAACCCTGCGCCGTGCCATCCGACGGTGGACCGGCCAGGGCACTGACGATTTCCGCCGCAATCTGCGCCGCCCCGCCACAAACGCAACATGAATTAAACTGGGGGTTAGGTCCTGATGGCTTCAGTCATTCAACGGCTAGCGCCACCACACCAATACTTGAATTTGGTGAATGCCTGTTCTATGAAATTGCGGCGCAGGCAAGAGAAATGCTCGAAGATCGGAAGACGGAGGATTTCATCGCTCCAGCTTCTCGGCCAGGAAGTTGAGAGCAAGTTCAGCGACCCTGTCCGGCGCGTCGGCGTGCGGGCAGTGCCCCGAACCCTCGGACAGTGCGACCGTACCGAGTCCTTCGGGCATGAGTGCGGCGATCGCAAGTCCTTCGGCCTCGGGATCCGGGAAGTCCGGATCCTTCGTGCCCATAATAATCAATGCTGGGCGAATCAGATTCGGTAGCTGCGCTTCGGCATCAGCGGGAGTAGTCTCGATAGTCTTGAGAAGTTCGTCGAATCTGCCTGGTGCACACAAATTCTCGGATAGCTCAGCGATGTACTCCCGATAGTCGGGCGGTTTGATCGGATATGCTACGTTCAAGTACTTCACCCACTGTTTCGGACTCTCGCGCATACGCGCCATCGACCGCCAAATCATGCCCAGCCGATACCGGTGATTTGTGAGAAATGCTGCGGGAGAGAAAGTTTGGGTTCTGGTGAACGGGTTGAGCTCGATCACTCCACGTACGAGTCCCGGTGCGCGCGCAGCGGCAATGGTGGCGGCGCCACCAGAAATGGAATGCCCGACAATGACCGCGGGTCCGCCAAGAGCCCGGATTACTGCCAGCAGGTCACCGGCGATATCAGTGTGCGAGATGACATCGCCGCCATCGTGCGAGGCCCAGTACATACTCGATTCTCCGTGCCCTCGTAGGTCCACAGTGATCACGCGATAGCCGGCCTCGGCCAGCTTCGGCGCGAGGAAGCGATACACCTGCCGGAGATCACCCGCACCCGGAGCCATCACCACCAGTGGCCCCTCCCCCATCGCGTCGTACGCGATACGACCCTGTCCAATCGTCAGAAACCGAGTCGCGGCAACACCTTTCCGATCATGAATGCTGACTGGGTTGTCCACAATGACTTCCTAGTGTTGAAGGATGACACACGATGGCGCTAATGGCGCGTGTCCCCGAACTTCCACATCGGGAGAAGCGAATTCCAAAACTGTAGGCGCTACGATATCCATGCGAGGTGGCAGAACCCGCCGACATAGGGGTCTGACGCGCCATACCCGCGACATGCGT
This sequence comes from Nocardia sp. NPDC058058, assembly GCF_042885355.1. Lineage (NCBI taxonomy): Bacteria > Bacillati > Actinomycetota > Actinomycetes > Mycobacteriales > Nocardiaceae > Nocardia > Nocardia sp. NPDC058058. Next base: position 414,093 of record NZ_JBHVSA010000003.1, read on the forward strand.
ACTCAGCCAGTCGGGCAGCTAGCCGCAGCCGCTCACTCAGCAGTGATGCACTGCTGAGCCCGACGGCAAGCATGGCCGGCGTTCTCGTCCCGGGCGAGGAACCGATTGTCGGTGCGATGCATTCGTTCCCCTTCTCCTCCAGATATCCGCCAAATATGCAATAGGCCGCAGCTGCATCTGGAAGGTCATCGTCGGCATCTTGAATCGCCGCAAGCAGCGCCAGCACGATGTCTTTGCCCGACGAAAAACCCAGGACTGCAATGAGATGGCGCGGGAACCGCTTCCCGTGCATGCAATCTGCGCCAACTGGCCGGCAGGCCCGTAGCGACGGCAACCAGGTACAGCCTTGGGACTCAGTCCACCAGTAGGACTCCTGTCTGATGTGGGAACAATCGGCCCTAACCATGTCGATCTTTGAATCGCATCGCACTCCACCAACCAGCATATGAAGCCTCTCGAATGGCGTGAACGTGGCACTTTCTCCACCAGGTAGTCCCAATCTGCCCCTGCGTGTCACGATTTCCCAGCAATGAGAAGACATGGCCTCGATGTAGACGGTCTGCGGCTACGAAGTTGTCGAACGTCACCCATCGGAACACTCTTGTGTTTCCCATACGACAGTTCTCGATCGGCAGTGGTAGCCAAAGACACATCGGCGCGAACCGGACCCAGGATCTGCACATCGAGCTGCTATGTCGCCGGGATCAGCTCGTGACTGCGGTCCGCTAGGTTGTCGGTCAGCAGCGAAACCGAGGGTCGCCGATGGCAATTCTCGTATCGGTGGAGTATCACTTCACTCCATTTCCGGGGTAGTGAATACCTCGGAAATGCATTGTGCCAGAACAGGATCACTGAGCGGTAGGAAGCTATCGCAGGCCAAGCTTCAGTCATCAACCAACTCGGACGCCGGAGGGTGGCCGAAACTCGATTGTGTTAGTTCCCAACCGAGGGACACGTACACTCTCCTCCCGGACGGCGACCTCGGCGGAGAATTATTCAGTTCGTGCCGAACGACACGTGTCAGACCTGCACATGGAGCCGTCTCGGATGTTAACTATCCCTGTGCCGTGCCGAGGCTAGCGATGATGTCAGCAGCGTTGGCGGTAAAGCCGAGGCCATGTTCGACGTTATACACCGTTGCCCGCATACAGAAATCGGGAGAAGTAGTGCTGACCGCGTCCAAGAGCAGGATCGGATCGTAACCGAGACATGCGGCGTCAGTCAGGGTAGCGAGCACGCACTGGTCAGCATTCACGCCGGCGAACATCAGCGTGTCTGCACGAAGGTTCCGCAATATTGAGTCCAGTGGTGTGTCGAAGAACCCGCTCAGTCGATGTTTCGCAACATGAAGGTCACTATCGGCGATGATCAATCGCGAAACGACCTCAGCGGACCAACTGCCTGTTTGCATCGCATGTTCGCCTGAACCTGGCAGCGGCGAGCCGATGCCTCGACCTCCTCCGGCGAAGTCGTAAGTATGCAGCACGCTCGGAGGAATGTTCGCGCGGTCCGCCCGCGCAGCCCAAGTAACCCAAACTATCGGCACCTTTGTAGATCTGAGGACCGGCAGTAGCTCTGCGACAGTGTCGATCGCGGACGTCGCTGCCGAGACGTCACGCCCGGTCGACGCGAGCCAGCCCTTCTCGTGACAGAAGTCGTTTTGCAGGTCGATTACGACCAATGCCGTGTGAGCAAGATCGAGTGTCAGCCTCTTGGGTCTTGCCGGGATCGAAAGCGGATTCGCGGCAGCTTTGATACGACACACGTCGACTTCATCGGAGCCGACCTGCCAACTGTTTTGTGGTGTCGGACCGACCAGCCGCCTCAACCTGGCAACCGATTCTTCAAATCCCGCAGCTGCTTGGCAACTTCGACACATTCAAACGGTCCATCGAAAGCCATAAATCTCCTGGACGTCCACGAAATAGTCCAGCGAACATGCATTTCACTGGGTGCGTGCAATTATATATCCGACATTCTAGGCTCAATTCCCACCACAGAGAAGAGTTGAAGAAATTCAATACCGGACGGTCTCTCAATCTTCTTCCACAAATCCGCACCTCGATCGCGCGGCACCCTGCTTGACAAAAACTCACCTCGCCGGTATAAATTCCGAAAGATTCCAAACAGTACGCCGGAAACTAATAGACACACTTTTGAATCAAAAATCTCACAATCAAAAATCTCACATTGTTGAAATACTATTAACCAGATTATATTCAGCGGCATCACAAGGCTACCCCTCGGAGGTATTCCGTCATGTCAGAGCCATTTACAGAACTTCATTCTGTGCACAACTTGCCATCTAGGGAAAGGACACAACTGTCACTCCAGGATGCACATGCGAAGATCGAAGCAATCGCATCTAGTTGTTACGAACACCCCGCCCTCAACAACACATTCTATTCATGCTGGCGAGATTGCGCCTGGCCGGTCGCGGACGTGGAATTGTTTGCACGCAATTTCTATGCTCATGTTTCACCTACTGCAGACAGGCTAGCTACGCTATTTCTCCGATTGACCGACGCGGGCGCCCGAACGGAAACTGTCGAAAACCTCGATGACGAGCTGGGTCACGGAGATCCTTCAAAAACGCATGCGGTGTTGCTCCGAAATATGCTGGAACAATTGCTGTCGCGTTTACATGGCAAGCCAGTTGTATTTTCTGATATCGACGGACCGTTATTGCCTGCCACTAAGCGTCTCGTTCGCGACGGAATGACATTGTTTGGTGAGCCGCGCCCAGAAATCGGCTGCGGGGCACTTCTCGCTCAAGAGTGGCATGCATACCCGCAACTGGTACTACTATACGAAGGGATGCGAAACTATATGGATTATTTCTCCCTCGAAGAATTTCATGTGAATTCTGAATATTTCTATCTCCATATTGGGGCAACGGAAAAGGAGCATAAGATGCACTCGATTTCCACCGCCGCTCGAATATGTCGCGACACGACTCAGATCGACCTACTGAAACATGGCTACGACAGTTACCTGGGCCTGCTCGCCGATTACTGGGAGGAGCTCCATTCGCATACTTCGCACACTTGGCACAAGCCACTTCACCGATCAACCTCGCAGGTAGTTAGACCACTGTGACCCCGCGGCCCAAGCGTGTGGTCGTAATCGTCGATCCTGTTCGAGCAGGAGCTCGACTACCACGACTGTTCAGCGGCCTCGGTCACCACTGTGTCGCCGTCATGAGCCGCGATGGCAGAGAGTCGACAGCGCCAGAAGCTTTGCAGCGCCATGACTTCGTGACCATCCTGGACGAGTACGCCCACGCGAGCGTAGAATCTATCGTTTCAGAGTTGAGTCGCTTCGAGATCATATGCATTGTGGCAGGCATGGAGTCGGGAGTACTTCTCGCCGACAAGTTGTCGCAGCATTTTCCACACCTGCCAGGAAATAATCCCCGCCTCAGTTCAGCACGCAGAGACAAGGTAGCGATGGCCGAATGCGTGTCCCGCCACGGTCTGTCGACAATCGATGGGGCTCGGGTCACCCGAGCGGATCAAGCCGCCGCATTCTATCGAGGGCTCCCCTCTCCGCGGGCCGTGGTCAAACCAGTCTCCAGCACCGGCGCGAACGGCGTCCACTTCGTCGACTCCGAAAAATCTCTACTTGCCGCAGTGAAAGCGCTGATAGGCGAAAAGGACATATTCGGGCATGTTAATGACGCTGTCTTGGTGCAGGAAGACGTTTCCGAAGACAGCGTCGAGTACACCGTCAACTCGATCAGTTCCGCAGGACATCACTTCGTCACCGACGTGTGGCGTATGCAGCGGAGAATGGTAGACCGTACGGCAGTGTGCGTGTATTCGGATCTCGTGCACCCCAATGAGGAGCCCTATAGAACTTTGACAGATTTCTGCACGAGAATTCTCGACGCTGTGGGGACCATGAACGGTGCAGCCCACACCGAGATCATGATGCGCCCTAACGGCCCCGTCTTGATCGAAACCAGCTCTCGCCCCGAAGGAGCGTGTGATCCAGCCGCCGTATACGCGACACTCGGCCACAGTCAGAATTCACTGCTCGTCGCCGCCTATCTCGATCCTGAGGGATTCGCACACAGCACTACCCGGCCTATTCCACATGATCGGCACGCCCGGCATGTATATTTCCTCAGCACCAGCGAGGGCCCGATACACGGCCGAGCAGAATGGAACCAAATTCTCGCGCTGTCGACCCTATACAGCCTCGATAGCGCGCTCGATACGACAGCGTGGTTGTCACGAACCACAAACCTGACAGTATGCCCTGGTCATTTGTATCTGATTTCATCGGATCTGGTCGCCATCGAGCGTGACTATGAGGACTTCCGACGCATGGAGGCGATACTCTATCAATCCTTACTCGGCTGATAGACAGAACCGCACACTCGCCCTCATCGCGATCATTCTTGGTCGCCACGTATTCCTGATTGCGCAGGCACGGAGCAGATGATGGGGAGTGTTGATGCATGGCCAACCGATCGATGCGACATAGAGGTTGATCAAATTGGTGCGCCTGGTGAGGAGTCTCAGAGCCTCTGCAACTACATCGGTGGCAATTGGCGGGAGCTGATCGAACTCAAGAACTGGCAAGAGCAGCAGTAGACGGCCGAAGATATCCTGTCGCGCATACCAGCTCTCACTCAAGCAGTCCGAAAGAATGTCATCCCGCGGACGAAGCGCGCGTGGGCAGCCACCGCCGGACGCGATCACCGCCGACGGCGCCGACCAGAGAAGATCATAGGGCAGAGAATCAATCGAGAGGAAATCATTGTGTGAATTAGAATAGATAACGTTGGACGGTGAATGTTATTTCTCGGCCCGGTCAAGTGCCCCAGGCATGCTCCCGGGTGAGGTAGGCACCCGGGAGCATGCCCTGGTATCAGAGATGCGGCAGACCAGCCCAAGATCCGGTCGGTGTGGCTGCCACGGCGTTCGCCACGAGACTGATGAGGTTGCCGAGTACGTTCATGTTTCTCCTTATGTCGCACTTATGAAGGACGACGACAAAGATATTTGAAGTCCAAGCCTCGACACTTCCCAATGTCGGGAACATTCCGGTGGCAGCTCCATAACGCAGATCGTCTACCTCACCAGAACCGAGGATATCGACGACCTGCAAGATTTGGAACTTGCTTTCATGGGTGTCTATGCGATCGGCCGCAAGACGATGAATATCCAGGGAAGGGGACCACCCTTCCCAGGTGCGGTAAACAGCCGTAAGACCAACGGGTGCTGGATGTTGTTAAGGTCGAGCGGGCGAGCACCACGCACCATGCGCAGACCATTTTGAGGCGGAACTGACAGTTGCGCCCACATGAACAGTGGACTTAACCACCGACATCGCAGCCAGAGAGTTCTCCCTGGCTGGAAACTACTGTGGCCGCATGGTGAGCGTGCGAAGCACTCACGAGCCTGCGAAACCGATGACCTGCCAGGTGCGGACCAAACATTGGAGAACGTCAGTGACCGAAAAAGCTCCTCGCCAAATCACGCCCGAGTCCTTGACGAACTGGCCGATCGAGGAGTGTGTCGACCAACTCGACGGGCCGCTGACTTTCGCGGAATTCCTCGGGATCATCGGATGGGCCGCACTATGAGCGATCAGGCGATGGGGCCAACGCGGTTCCAGGCCACTCTCACAGGGGGAAATACTACTTCGAACCCGTGGCGATGCTGGCGGAGCAGGGTGATATTGGGAATATGCGGCCGCCGGCCTCACGATCGCGCTACGGGAGTTCGTCGCCGGATCCAGTTCGCCGACGTGTTCAATGCCCGATGTGAGGGTGATCAGCGCGCTGCAGACCCAGTTGCCCCCGCGATGAGCACCATAGACATGCTCGCCTCTCCAGCCCGTGCGGTCGATCGGCCGAACCGCAGTCCAGGGCATTGCTCGCTTTGTCGGCGGCGACTGGAGACTTTGCGCTTGGGATGGCGTCGGCAGTCCATTGGCGGCGCTTGGATCCCGAAGGTGGTGGGCGGCGGCGATTCTCGGTGGCTCCCCGGTGGCCGCTCGCTAAGGATGTACCAGTGCACGACTTAGACGAGTTCGCGGGGGTTGCCGACCAACAAGACCGTTCGGCAACGTTCGAGCTGATTCGGAACCTGACTTCTCCCAACACAGGGGCGCTGGAGCGGGACCGGATCGCCGATGCGCTTGGAGAGCTCGGCGACCCACGCGCAGTGTTGCCGCTGACGCGGATCGGGTACGACCGCGATCAACCGGACGAAATACGACAGACAGCGCTATCGGTGCTGGAACGTTCGTCGATGCACCGGGATTCCGCTGTTCTGCGCGCCTGGTGGAATTCCGGTGACGATCTGGTTCGAGCGTACGTGCTGCGGCAGGCTACCCGCGACGAATCCGATCTGGTCGAATCGGTCGCATGCGATCCCCACCACCTGCTACACCGGCACGCACTCGAGGGAATCGTTGCGGGCTTCGAGGAGCCACATTGGCAGCAATACAAGATCGTCGGCCTGAACCACCCCGACCCGGCGATACGGTCGACCGCCGCCGATGTTCTGTACTGGGACGAACCGGTTGCTGCCGAACCGGCCTTGCAGCGTGCCAGTGCCGACGTCGACACCGACGTAGCGTGCTCCGCTATTGAGACGCTGCGCTACTACCCCAGCCGGTCCACGCTGCGACTGCTGCACGAAATCTCCCAGGGCGACGACGCTTCGGCGGCGTCAGCACGGGATGTCGTGGCCGACATGCTCGGCGAGTTCGAGAATGAACAAGCACGGATCAGACATTGGCTCGCACCGGTCGCCGCCCTTCTCGGTACACCCGACTCTGATGCTGTCTCTTCACTCGTACCACCTGGATCACCGGGATCACCGCTCCCCAAACAGTCTGTGCCGAAAGCAGCGGAAGTACTCGCCGCATACTCGGATCTCGACGGGCAATGGGCGCCGAAGCTGGCCGCGCTGGGTAGCTACGACTGGAGCGGTGTGCCTGCCGCCGACCGCCCCGGCCTGGCCACGTTCCTGTCCAGCCATCCAGACCCGAAGGTCCGACAGCTGTGCTGTCAGGTGTTGTCAAGTTGGCATCAGACGGATTCGCTGCTCGCACTCGCCCGCGATCTGGACCCGGGTGTCCGTGGGTCCGCGGTTTACAGTCTGCGTTTCGTGCCACCGTCTGTCGAAATCGCCACATTCACATGGGATCTGGTCGTCTCCGGTCGGGTAGCCGGCACCAGGGGCGCCGAAGCACTTGCCGCCTGCGCCGCCCATACCCGACCTGGAGAGCTGGAAGACCGTTTGATCATGTTGGCGCGCACCGATCTCCGGGAGAAAATCCGCCTCGAGGCGGTATCGCTATTGGGCGATCGCATTAAACCGTTGCTACCGCTGCTGTCCGAACCACCGCTGCTGACTTGGGCGGTGCACATCCAGCTACTGTCTGCCTGCCGCAGCACCGATGTCCTGCCGCGCACTGCCGCCGCTCTGCGGAATGTCGACAACTTACATTTAGCGGCAACTCTTGCCGATCTGGCCGACTAGCGGAGTCGCTCGGGGGATCCCCAAGTCCCCTCCATCGATGACAGACTCGCGTGCGCCTATTGGTATGTACGCGCGGACGGTGAGTACATTGATCAGAACAATGGCAGGCGCGAGGGCCAGGGCCTATGAAAAATCGACTCCGACAATGACATCCGGCGGCTCTGTCACGATTACCGGCTCCAGATCGGCGAGACCGGCAATAACGATTGCGCGCCTGCCCTGAATTGTGGGGTCATCGAGTGCTGTTGCTGTCGCGGGCAGGAGGCTGCCGACGCGACTCGCGTGTTCGACCATCGGAGAAGCCGACAGCTCCGCTGGCCTCCGCCCAGCCTGGATTGTCAGCGCTAGCAGGTTGCGGTGATTCGAAAGATCGAGGGCGCGATTCGCGTTCCTTACCTGCACTGGGAAATCGAACGGCGTGGTGGAAACTCCGCAGTGTGGTGTTTATTCAGTACTACTTCGCACTCGGTGAGCCGCAGGACAGAGCTCTACAGCGAGTCCAGGACACGACACGATTCTTCCTGAGCTGCAGGAAGATTCTTGATGGCTGTGATTTGCTACCGGCTATCGGGATCGTTGCCGGCGGCACCGTCGACGAGTACGAATATATGAACTTGATGGCTGAAGCGGTCGCAAACATGAGCAGCGCCACCGAGATTCCCCACAACATGATCACACCGATGTTGGGATTCGATTGGGCAAGCGCTTGGGCTCGCTCGCGAGCACCTTTGTGTCCGCGGTGCGCGGCCCCGCACGAGGAATTCGACGCCACCACGTGGCTGTGCAGCGAGTTGGAGGTATTCGAAACGTGCGCCGAATGTGACACCACCGCCCTTATCGGGGATTGGGATCTAGAGAGGTCCAGTTTTGCCCGAACCAATTGCTGTGTGGCACTGCGGGATTGGCCATCACTGCCACAGGTCGCAGCAGAGGTTCACGCCCATGCGCTACAGCTGATCGGATGCCGAGCACGCTATCTGCACGGCGGACTCTGAATCTCTAGCGAGTTCGCTGATATCCAACATGCGAGGACGCTCGACACCTGCGGCCGCCGATACCTATTCGACCACAGTGCATTGCCCTACTTTGTCCGGCTGACGAGTCATTCGAACCTCCGACCATGCGCACGGGTCCGAGGAAGCCTGGCACCCGAAAGATGTTGGTGCCGTGAGTAATACGACGTGAACAGATCTGGCTGTGCGTCGCCCCTCACCTGTACAGCCGCGTGCCGGTGGTTGTCGTCCGGGTGGGCACTGTGGTTGCGAACAGCGTCGACAACGCGGTGCGAGCGGAAATCTCGAACCCGGATGGCCAAGTCAGCGCTGGGGTGACAGTACCGGACATATCCGGCGGGTCGTCGGTCTACCTGTGCGCACATCCAAGTATGTATGCGGTGATGTTGATCTGCGCGGGTCCGGACTTTTCAGCAGTCCTTTCGCCGAGCCAGGCCGCAACTGGTCGCACCGGACGTACCCAACCGGGCTGATATACAAGCGGGCGACAGTCCCGGTTCAAGCCTGCTGCTACTGCCTGGCGGACACATCCGCAGGCTTCTGGTCCATCTAGCAAGATGGACCACGTTTGCGACACATCTCTACGGCCACTTCCGCGGTCCCCTGTTGAACAGGCTGGGTGAGCTCCGCTTTTCCTCCCTGGGAATAGCATCGATGAGTATTCGGGGCGGAAGTGGCACCTTGACAAGGTGAAAGCCAACGTTCAAGGCGTAGCTCGCAATCCAAGTACGCCCACGGGGTTGTTGTTGCGAATACTGACCTCTGGATGGTCGGGCGCGGTAGCGGTGATGAGTCGACCGGAGCTTCCGAGCATGGTGTACGACGCGGTAACCACTCATCCCGCCATCGATATCCGAGCCTTGCTGGCGCGAAGCCCGATCGCGCCCGCAGCGCAGCGGGCACGTCTGGCCGCAGACCCGAGCGCGTCGATTCGACTCTTCGTCGCGCTCGGGTCTATCACACACCAAACATCGATCGAGCCGTTACCGGACGAGGCGTACGCGGTACTGGTCGCCGATTCGTCTCCTGTTGTCCGGTCGGCGGCCTGTATGGGCTGGCCCGATCCCCCGGTGACGGTTCTGAATCGACTGTTGAGCGATCCGGACCCGCGGACGCGCACAGTTGCCGCGGCCCGTAGTTGGCGGAGGCTGCCACAGCTGTTACCACTGATGGCCACTGCGAGGGAGGATGTGATTCACCTATGGTCGGAAGCAATCGCGAATGCCCTACTCGACCCAGGCACTATTGCCGCACTGCTGTCCCGCGATGCATGGATCCGGTGTGTGCTCGCGGAAAATCCATACCTGTCAACCGATATCGTCGCCAGACTCGCTGCCGACCAGGATCCCGGAGTCCGGATGGCGGTGTCGATGCGCCGAGAGTTCAGCGATCGGGTTCAGACTGCAGGTGGCTTCAAGATCGGTCCCGCATATGAGATCACTCCGGTCTTCTGGGCAAGCGCAACGACCGATCCGTCGCTCATGCACCGTGCTGTCAAATCCACGCATGTGGGATTGCGCCGCAGCGCCGCGTACAACCCATGCCTGCCACCGAATCTTGTCAAGCAACTTGCGTTGGATGACGACATGATAGTCCGACGCATTCTCTGCGAGACGAACCCTTGCGCCCCTGCCGATCTGCTGTGGAATGTACTGCGCGAGAACAAGAGTGTCGCGTGTGAGCATTTGATCACACGCCCCAACTTCCCAACTCATCGGCTGCGAAGTCTGGCCCTGAGCACCCATGCCTACGAGCGGTGCTTGGTGACCCGGGACCACTCGGCCCCAGCCGAACTAATCGAGCGACTCAGCTATGACACCGATCCGCTGGTCCGCCGCACGGCCGCTGGAGACACGCGACTGAGCATGCCTCGTCTACTCGAGCTAGTCGACGATTCGACCACTTCCTGCGGTGCGGCGCTCAACCCCAACCTGCCGGTTCGAATCATGGAGTCGATGCTGGCTGATGCGGGCGTTCGCTGATCCATTTCGGCATGTGTCTTGTCGGGATATCGAGGTGGAGGCGTTGGCTTCTCGGATCGAGCCTCGACGTGTCAAATTCAGAGGCTGACGTGGGTCGCGACCATTGCCGACACAAGTACCCTGGCTTCCATACAGAACAAGTACCGAACAGGCGGATTGATGCACGCTTCTGCCGACGAACTAAAAGCCTTGTTATCGCGATTGGGAACCGGCTTGGACCAACTGCTCAGGCATCGACTTGCGGCAGAGCTGGAAGGCGCATACAGGGCCCACGCGAATGAAGTTCGTAGAGCGCTATCAACTTACGACGGCACGGACCGACTCGGTCGTAGGTTGATTTCTCATACAGAGCAAATGCCGACAGACTCGATATTGGCGGCGTCACCCCAACAAATCGAGGCCCAAGTACACAGTCGACTTCATGAATTGACTCCGTCACTACTACCCAGCCAGCAGATGTCAGCACTTGGGATAGTGCAAAAAGGCGACCCGCGTCTGCGCCGCCGTGCTACCCCTTTCCACCTGCCGGCAAACGCGGCCATGGCTCGCGAGGCCGAGGAAATACTCATCGGCGTCGGCGAGCAAGTGCGAGCGCTGCATCCCTTCACGGAGGGTCCAGGACTGAACGCGGTGCAATTGGCACTTCCCCAATGTTCGCTAAGGTACGCAACCGCGGTGGCCTACATGCCGGAGACCGGATGGATAACGCTCTATAACCCCAAGATTATCAGAAGTAGGATCGGGCCCCTCGGCTCGAACATGCCGATCAAGAAATGGGAAGGCTGTCTGTCATTCTTTGATGAGCGCGGCATGGTGCCTCGCCTGGAGCGAATTACCGTGTCACATATCCTACTCGACGGCACACGGGCAAAGAGCACCTATGAAGGCGCTCTCGCTCGACTGATTGCCCACGAAATAGATCACCTGAACGGGAAAATCTACACCGACTACAGAAACGTTGTAACGACCCCAGTCGAGGAGTACCGCAGGATCCGAGCGGCCGAGCAAGCTGCCCTCGGACTGGGCAAGTGACAGCCCACGAGAGGCCGCTATCGAGGTGTGATTCGAATGCCAGATTTGACGATTGCCGGCAACCCTTCGGAACCACACAGTTCAAAGAATTTCCGAACTAGTTGCTACCCGGCAGCACACGGAACCTTCATTCAAGCCCAAGCTTTCCAGCCTTTGGTGGGCCACTGCGGCTTCAAAGGAACCGGATTCAATCCTAACCACTATCAAGGACTGACCCCTTCCCGCAGCTGGAGATCATGCGAAGTAGGTCTGCGGCAGAGTCTCGCATGGGAATAGTTCAGCCAACGATCGTCAAGAAAGTACTTTGAGTTCGACACCACAACTCTCAGTCGTAGATCCTCTGTTGCCCGGCGCCGCGGCGGGGAGAATCCGTCAGGCGAGGACTGGAGACCGACGGGTACGTCTGCGACAAAGAGATTGACTATTCCCATCATCGGGAATGGTGCATCGCTTGCAGTGGGATCGAATCCCAGTATGGTCACGGTGCTTCCGCTGTCGTGAGCAGAAAAGAATAATACTCTATGTGTGGTATCACCGGATTTATCGACTGGACGGGCTCCATCGCCACTGGCGCTGAAATACGCGCAATGACAGGAACTCTCAGACACCGAGGCCCCGATGCAGATGGTGTCTGGGTCGACAAACATGCTGCAATCGGACATGCACGGCTATCGATCATCGACGACGTCGGCGGGTCACAACCTATGACTATTCATCGCGATGACCTGCCTATCGTGCTTACCTTTAGTGGCGAGATCTACAATTTCGCCGATCTACGCCGACAACTCACCGGACTCGGGCACCGCTTCGTAACCCGCTCCGACACCGAGGTCGTTCTACAGTCCTATCTTCGATGGGGCCCTGGCTGCGTGGAGCGATTCAACGGCATGTTCGCTTTCGCGATTTGGGATGGCACCGAGTCCAGGCTCTTGCTCGCACGAGATCGCCTTGGCATCAAACCTCTGTACTACGCGCATACTCCGAAGGGCCTGGTGTTCGGGTCTGAACTCAAGGCGCTTCTGGCTCATCACGAGATCACCGCAGAGGTGGACGCCGATGGGCTGGCCGAACTCATTGCCATGGTTCCGATGACGTCGCCGGGCCATGCCATCTTTCGCGGAATTCATGAACTCGAACCTGCCACGGTATTGACCGCGACAGCCGAGGGCTTCCGGACGCATAGATACTGGGAACTACAGGATCACCCACACGAGCATGACTTCAACTCGACCGTATCTCGCATCCGGGAACTGCTGACCGACAGCGTCATTGCGCAGACCGGTGCCGATGTCCCGGTGTGCACGCTGAACTCTGGCGGACTCGATTCCGCCGCAGCCACGGCCCTCGCCGCGGCGCACCTGCGAACCACCGGAAAGACGTTGATGTCGTTTGACATCGACCACGCGTACGAATCCATTGGCTCAGTAGCACACGCAGCATCCGCTCTCCATGTCGACCGGGACAACTCCTATGCGTTGTTGACCGCCAAACATGTTGGCACGCAACATCACACATTCGTGGTAACCACTCAAGACCTGCTCGACGCCCGAGAACTGATGCTGACGGCATTCGACCTTCCTTCATTGAGCACGATCAACACGTCGTTGGCGTTGCTGTTCCGACGGATCTCCCAGGACGCGCCCGTCGCGATCAGCGGCGAGGGAGCCGACGAACTATTCCACGGCTACCGGTGGCACCACGACACCGAAGACCAGGCCGTCGATGACTTTCCGTGGCACCGCACCTATCGTCCTATCAGCACACTGCTCAACGGTGACGCACGTCGGCACATCGATCCGTTGCGCTATCGGCGCGAGCGTTACCAAGTCGCGCTCGAAAATGCCACTGCTGCAGTCGGTTTCGGAAAGGACCGGAGGGTCCGGCAGATCGCCGCCCTGACCAACAGCTTCTACCTGCCCTTCTTGCTGCGACGCGCGGACCGGGCCTCGATGGCGTCAGGCGTCGAGTTACGGGTTCCCTATCTGGACCACCGTTTGGTCGAATATACGTGGAACATCCCGGACGCCTGGCGCCGCGATCGCGGCATGGAGAAAGGCCTCCTGCGTCGTTCCGTCAGTGACCTGCTTCCGGATGAGATCGTGTGGCGGCGTAAGAGCGGATATCCGGCCAGCATCACCCTCGGATACCATCGGGCATTGTGGGCTCGCGCCAACGACACGTTGGCCGATCCCAGCTCTCCCCTCCACCAACTCATCGACGCCACTTCTGTCTCGCAGTACTTGGCCCGGCATAGTGACGATCTCGCCGATTGGACCCCGACCCAGCACATCAGCTACTTACTCGAGATCGACGCATGGTTTAGAACCTACAACGTGCGTTTGCGGTAGGGTTGAACAGTTCACAACTCCATCGAGGTTCCGCTGCAGTCACCAATAGATTTGCAGCGGGATCACGGTCAATCGCCTAGAATATTATCGAAGAATCACTATTCATACAACCAGCGCCAACAGTCGCTTCCGAATTCGATCTTCTCTGACCATACTTGAAACACACGTAGCCGAATGTCCGAGAAACTTTCCGAGCTGATGGTACGCATCTGCCGGACGATCCAGGCCGATATCCCACTGGGCTACGACAGGGGTGTGATATCAAGAATTCGAAGAATGGCGGAAGAGTTCAGAATCGAGGCGCGACGATTAAGCGAGACCGACTGGACCAGCTCTCAATCTATCGGTCGAGAAAAAACACAATCGTACGATAAGCCCTCATGTAACGTGGTCATCAATGTCCGCAATCCGACGTTCACTACCGACTATGCCACAAACAGGGAGGTAGCATTCCGCCAATGTCGACACCCCGCTTTCGATGGTTCACCCGTGCGTGAACAGGTTAGGCAGGGGAGCATAAATGATTGCGGAATTGTCGCCACGATCGGCGCTGTTGCCGGTCACCGCCCCGATGCTATTCGGAAGGCGATCTTCGATCGCGGTGACGGCACCTACGACGTAACCCTTCACGAATTGGAGGCGGTGACACAGCCCCACATGGTCGGAAAGCCAACCGGGAATACCACCACCTTTCGAGTAAGTAGTGATCTGCCCTACTTTCTCGACACACCACATGAGCGACCGGCCGGCGTATGGTCGAGCACCTGTACATGGCCCGCACTGATCGAGAAGGCCATCGCTAGCGAAGACCAAGCATGGGACAAGGCCGCCCATATGCGGTGGAATCAACGATGGATTGAGAAATACAGTGGCATTGACGACCTGCACACGCTCTACGAGATTCAGCCCTCACCACCACTCGGTTATAACCGACTAGGCGTAGGTTCGATGCCTTCCGACCGCGCCAGCGTGCTCGCGAGGATCACCGGCGAAGAAGCGGAGGTCCGATATCCGCCAAATGAGCACGCTCCCCTTCTCAGTGAATTCAAGAGGCAGCTCGACAGCGACAAGCCGGTTCTCGTTGGCACGTACGAGCAAACTCGACGCGACATCCGCCCTTTCGGAATTTACCCCGGCCATAACTACGAGGTTGTTCGTGTCCTCGGCGATAAACTCGAGTTGCGGAACCCGTGGGGCTTCGATCACCCTGAGCCGATGAGCGTCTCAACATTTCTAACACACTACAAGCGTCTGTACGTTACACTCAAATAGAAATTGAGCGGGACGCTTGATAAGGCTCAGCGATGGACTACCGAACTTGACAACCACTGCGCCAGTGAGACGATATCACAGTCTCCACTGGTCAACTGTATAGTCTCATACATATGAGCGACGACTTCCGTGCGCTCTTCCAGAACATGAAAGTTCAGTTCCGGATACTTCATTGGCAGCGCGAGAGTCAACCCTGCCCACGCCCGAGGGTCCATAGGATCAATTCTTAAGGATTCCGTGTATTTAGCAATGCAATAGGTCAAGGAATTCTCGGGAATGCGCTCCGGAATTCTGGCCCGAGCATAGTTATCTGGTATGCCATTCTGATCAATCAATTCAGAATCAGGGAGAGCGGCTGTGCGATGATTCTTCGTGATCCAATCATCGCACAGACTGGCAATCGCTTCCGAGGCCGGTCTCAGATTGCGCACCCGCCAGAATGCTCTGTGGGCGTTAGATACAATCTGTGCGTCTTGCTTGGCCTCAATAGAGACTTCTTCACTGTCCCATTTACGGATACTACCAGTCAACGTACAGAGGAAGCGTGTTCCTTCAGGCGTCAGCAAACCGGATTCCAGTGCTACGGCGATGGCGGCCTCTACCTGTATCCGCCACCGTTCAAATTCGCTGTCCGCACGCAACGATCGGTGACATGGAGATTTGCGATGGACACGCCAGAAATCAGCAATTCCAAAGAACGCATATATTCCATGCATGAGTCCTGCGATCGGCCGCGGATCCTGTCTCCACGGCGCATACAAGTGGCATTCCTGGTTGGAGTCATGCAGTATTACCTGATCGGTAAGCAAGGTAAATTTCGTATGTTGTATTTCATGAATCAGCGTAACTGCCAATTCGCAGCAATCAGGTGGCGCTGTGGTATATACAGCGCCATAGCCGTTGTGCGACGTGTAGCTCACAGAGCACGGATCATACTCGGCAGTAAGTGGCACAATCATTGCCAGACTGCGCTGCATGGGAATGGTGTACGAGGCGAAATCTTTTTCGAGTAGACCCCATGCGGCCTCAAATCTCTGCTGCCATGGCGCAGCTTCGACGAGGGTCAACCGAGGGGGATTTCGCTGATATTCGACTATGTCTGCTTCAGCAAAGTCTCGGAAGGGATCGATATCATCGAGGTAGACCGACTTCGATTCACTCGATCCACCACTCAACCTCCGAAGCGGTAACCAGGCAGGATTATCCTCTGATTTTGGACAATTCACCTGGAGCACGCCCCACTCACTAGTGAATCTCATTCCGCCGTCTTCGGTCCAATAAAGGTTGCACTGCCCGTGTTGACCTGAATTTCCCAAACGCGCGAGGCCAATACGCGGCAACATAATCACGCCATGCCGAATGGTCAGCTCGATAGATCCTTCGGCGGTTGTTGCAATCAAGCCTGAGGCAACAAGCCATCCGAGGTAGCCGATGTCTGCCGAGAGGGGCACACTCGAGATTCCGTCTTGTCGATCGTCGAATATGCGGCGACATGCGTATGAAAGCCATGATCCGGTGTGCGGATAGGAGATTAGTGCCCGGAACTCTTCAGCCTCCATTGAACGCAACTTTTCGAGCGCTTCCAGTACGGCCGGGAGACCCGCGATAACGGCATCCTGTTTATGGTTTGATAGCAACGCATCAACAAGTTTCGCCAGGAGGATCAAACGCACCGTAATATTTCCATCTTCGAGGAATTCGATGCTTGATTCTGAGCCTATTCCGGAAGCAAGGTCATCACTTGCCTCGATCAGCTCATATTCAATCGCCGTCATAGTGTTCCCATTTTCGAAAATTCTCTCCGATCGACTTGGGATCAAATTCGTCGAGATACTACCCGTGAAACTATCATCCCATATATCGAACGTAATATTTACTCGGCGGCGGAGATTTCAGAGACCGGATCTCCATCGATGAACGACTGAAATCCACAATTGGCTCCCGCGCCTTCGAGATGCCTTCGAACTGCCGCACGAAGGGCAGGGCGTAAATCGGCAGCTTCGATGTCGATCTTTGCGAGCTTCTCGATATTGCCCACCGGAAATTCCGCAGAGTTTGGAGTCATATCAATATAGTGCCACGGGAGAAGCATCACCTGAAACACTAAATATCTGTGACTGCAACCAAGATTCCCTGTAGCGGTGAATGACTCGCTTTGAGAGTAGCTTTACCGTGTGATCAGTCAGGATATTCGTCAGCTCCGCTCGTTTCTGGTGGTCGCCGACGAGCTGAACATTACCCACGCGTCCGGTCGTCTTCATATCAGTCAGCAGACACTGTCTGCCCAGATGCAACAACTTGAACGAGCGATGCAGGTACCCTTGCTGGTCCGGACATCGCGCGGGGTTCGGCTCACACCAGCGGGCCGGGAGCTCGCACGTGGTGGTAGCGCATTGATCGCGGACCTCGATCGGCTGATCGAACGAGTGCATGAAGCGGATCGTGGGACGCTCGACAGGCTACGGATTGTCAGCGGACCACGCACGACCGAATTGTTCACAATCGAGGTCGCCGACGCGCTGGAAGCCACGGTTCCTGGTTTGGAGGTCGAGTTGGTCATCGCTCACACTCGGAAACAGGAACGCTCGCTATTGATCTCAGGTGAGGTCGACGCTGCACTCATGTGGATGCCACACGGCGACGAAAGCTTGTGTAGCACTGTCGTCTCCAGAAATCGCCGCGCGGTAGCGCTACCACCGAAACATCCGCTGGCAGCCCAAGAATCGGTGGTTCTCGCGGATCTCGGCGCCGAACCGATCATCCGACCAAATATATTTCTCTCAGAACACGATCTACGCCAGTGGATCATCGACCCACGGCCGGACGGTACACCGGTCCTGCTCGGGCCGATGGTGGACAAGCTCGATGATTGCATGACGATGGTTGCTCGCGGCAAAGGGATTTGGCTCGCCCCTGAGCCGCTGGGATTTAACAGCTCACCTGCGACGGTTGAATGGCGGCCGATCATCGACGCCGCTTCCTCGGAACTCGCGATCGTTCGCACCGCGAACGAATCAACGCGCCTTATTGGGAGACTGACGACCGAAATCCTGAAAGTTGCGGCTCGCACCCGTACTTCGATCGGTATTTCGCAGCAACTATACAGCGTAGATCCGGCATCTTGCCGAATCGATGTCGAATGATCAAGCGGTCGACGGGGTGTTTACTTTCCACTGGTTGCGGGGCGCAGGGTGCCGGCCACGCTGCACGTCGAAGTAGTCAGTGGCAAGGTGTTGAGGCGGCATCGCTACGACATTTCCCCATCCAGATCATGCCCCGACAGATCAGCTCGGCTGTTGATACCTGGTCAGCCACATGGACTGCGAATTCCACATCACCGCTGTGTTCGCCACTGTGCGACTTCCGCCGGAAGCTGTACCGGGCCTGCACTTTTCACCCAGCCTCCATCCGTAGTTGGTGAGACCCGAGCCGACCCCACGTCGCTGGAGTAGATCCACAGTTGCTCAGGCTCGGTCGAGAGCCATCCAACCAACAGTTGATGGTCGGCGCCAATATTGAAGCGGCCGGCGTCGAATACCCTCGTACTGCTCTCGGTTTCGATCACCAATACCTCCACGACCCCTTGTGTCACCGGCTCGAGCACAACTCGATAGCGGCCGCTGGGGCAGTGCCCGTCGGTAACGAGCGAGCGGGCTGATGAGGGGGGGACAGACCCGACCTCTGGTGAGTCGACTGCGCTGCAGCCGACCGAGCCCAAGATCGTCGCCATCAGCACGACAACCAATCGCACGCTGGAGTTTCGAACGAGAACCATTATCGACAACTCGTCACATCCTTCAAACCGACAACACCAGCAGTCTGGCCTGCCGATGCAGCGGGACCCTTCCCGGCACAGGGAAGCCTGCTCAGCGAGGTCGTGCCCTATTCGGGCGAATGCAGATCACCTGAAACACACGGTCCAGGCTGTGATGGATTACGTAGACGAATTTCGACCGCGCACAGGGGGTCGCGGTCCGCTCGACTGGTCTAGCAATGAGTCCGTCGACGATGATCGGCCCGGCCAGCCCCACGCGGTGCTGTCGACCGCGAGGAATGGTTCGCGGATCACGGTCGCCGGGGTCAGGCCGGTGAACGCGCGGATCTCGCGGTGCAGGTGCGACTGATCGGTGTACCCGTTATCCGCGGCGACCTCGGCGGGTGGACGCCCCGCGACCAGGCCATGCACGGCGTGATCGAAGCGGATCAGGCTCGCGGCGCGTTTGGGCGTCAGGCCGAGCTGGGCGTGGAATCGGGACCATAGGCGTTTGCGGCTCCAGCCCAGTTCGGTGGCCAGCGGCTCGATCCGGATGCTGCCGCGATCGTCGGCGATGCGGCGCCAGGCCCACATCACCTCGGGGTGCACCCGGGGCGCGACGGCGGTGTAGCGCCGGGTGAGCCAGGCGTCGGTCCAGGCGAACCGCGCGTTCCAGGTCTGGAAGTTGTTGAGCCGCTCGCACATTCGGTTCGCCTCCGGTCCCAAGAGCGCGTCGAGCGGGACGACGGAGGCGTCGAGATCCGCTGCGGCCGGACCCAATACGGTGTGCGCGATCATCGGGGGCAGCCGCACCTGGAGGCAGTCGACGGCCCGCACCTCGAGGGTGCGCAGCACCTCACCGAATCCCGGTCCGATGACGAAACTGCCCCGATGCCGCTGTCCGGCAGTGTCTTCCACGGCGATGGAGCCGCCCAGGACCAGCAGGAGCGTGACCGCCGGGTGCGGAATCAGCCGTAGATCGGGCGGCGTGCTGCCCCGATCGGCGAATCCGGCCATGGCGACTCCGGGCAGGCGACTGGGCCGGGGCGGGCAGGCGATGTCCCACAGCATCGCATCGTCTCGCCCGGGTGCGCTCAACCCCATTCCGTCATGCTACGCATTCGGGTGGACGGGAACATTTGTCCAATCCACGAGCACCCGTCGCCAGCGACAGTGCAGGTATGACTGTTTCCGGCAACAATTTACGAACGGGCGAGGACTCGGATCGACCCTCGGACGGCAGTGAGATCCATGTGGTCCAGGACGGCCCGCTCGATGCCCCGGCGGTGCTGCTGATTCACGGCACGGCCGCGTCGGGGCGATCCTGGGATCCGATGGTTCCCCTGCTCTCCGAATCGCACCGGGTCATTCGAGTGGATCTGCTCGGGTGCGGTGAGTCGGCCGGACTGGG
Source organism: Nocardia sp. NPDC058058 (assembly GCF_042885355.1). NCBI lineage: Bacteria > Bacillati > Actinomycetota > Actinomycetes > Mycobacteriales > Nocardiaceae > Nocardia > Nocardia sp. NPDC058058. Next base: position 434,410 of record NZ_JBHVSA010000003.1, read on the forward strand.
CACGGTGAGCTATTCGGTGCCGGATCAGGCGGCACGGGTTGCGGCGGCGTTGGATCGGCTCGGTATCGAACAGGTTGTCGCCGTTGGCCATTCCAGCGGCAGTGCGGTCGCGACCGCCCTGGCGGAGCATCGACCGGATCTGGTGACCGCGGTGGTGATCATGGATTTCGGACCGCATATGCGCGCGTACCTGAACCCGCCGATCCCCGCCGTCACGGTGCCGTGGTCGGAGTTGTCCGATGATCAGTTCCGGGCGCTGATGGCCTCGGGATTCAGCCGGGACTACCGGATCCCGAAGGAGTACGTGGATCAGTTCCGCGCGATCGATCCGGTCGTATTCGCCGCCGCGTCGCAGGCGAATCTCGCCTATATCGACGAGCGTTCGCTCACCGAACGCCTTGTGCCGCTGGGCAAACCACTGCTGGTCATCTTCGGCGCGAACGACAGCAGATTCGATCCCGCCTGCGCGGCCGAGTACCGCGCGGTGCCGGGCGCGAAGGTCGTACTGCTGCCCGGCGTCGGCCACTCCCCCAACCTCGAGGATCCGGCGCGGACCGCCGCCGCACTGCTGGACTTCACCACCGTAGGGACAGATCAATGACTCGAACCGAATTGTCCGGGGTGCCCGAGACCGCACTGTGGACCCTGCGCAACCGCGCCGAGGAAGCCCTGCGCTCGGACTCCCCCTTCACCGACGACGAGTCGGTCCGCCTCTACCGTGCGCTGGCCGCCGAGGATTTCGACCGATTCGGCCCGCCTAGCCAGGTGCATTCCATGCGGGCGATGGTGATCGACGAGGTGATCGCCGATTTCCTGGCCGCCCATCCCGCCGGGCCGGTGGTGGCGCTCGGGGAGGGTCTGCAAACGACGTACTGGCGGCTGGGCGCACCGGAGGTGGCCTGGTTCTCCATCGATCTGCCCGAGATGATCGCCGCGCAGGAACGCCTACTGCCCACCGCACCCGCGATCACGCGGCTGGCGCGTTCGGCGCTGGACCGATCCTGGTTCGAGGAGGTGCCATCCGGGCCCGCGGTGATCACCGCGGAGGGCCTGTTCATGTATCTGCCGATCGCCGAGGTGCATCGGCTGATAGCCGATCTGGCCGAACATTTCCCGGGCGGTGTGCTGATCTACGACTCGATCCCGCGCGCCTTCAGTGCCATGACGATGCGCGGCCGGGTGCGCCTGAGCGAGCGCTACACCGCCCCGCAGATGCCGACCAGCCAGAGCCCGCGCCAGGCGCGCCAACTCCCCCGCATCATTCCGGGAGTTGTTGCCTCCCAAGACCTTATCCCGCCCCCGGGCCGAGGCCGCTGGGGTTCCCCGCTCATGCGCCGGGTCGCGAACACCCCGCTCGGTCACGCACTGCGCCCCTCGCTCACGCTGCTCCGATTCGCGGGGTGAAGCGCCCTTCCCCCCGGCGTGCCAGGTCCCCCATTTGACGCCTTTCAGCACCCCGATGCCCGCAAATCGAGCCATACAGTTTGCATATCGGACGCGGCCCGCTCATGGGCCGTGCGGGGATGAAGGGAAGTCTCATGTTCTTGGTAGTCGGCGCAACCGCCCATTTCGGTCGTCAGGCCGTGGATGCATTGCTGACCGCCGGGCACCCGGTCCGGGCGCTGACCCGCCGACCGGAATCGGCTCAACTGCCCGAGGGCACGGAAGTGGTGGCGGGTGATCTCACCGACGCGGGCTCACTCGACGCCGCCCTGGCAGGGGTCAGCGCCATCTTCCTGGTGCTGCCCTATCAAATGGACGTCGCGCCAGTGCTTTCCGCTGCTCAGCGGGCCGGTGTGCAGCGCATCGTGTTCCTGTCCTCGGGCGCCGTGGTCGATGGTGCGGAGCAGCAGCCGGATGTGATCGCCCAGTACCACCGCGATGTGGAGCGCGCGATCGAGCAGTCCGGTATCGAGTGGACATTCCTGCGGTTGCTGTTCCCGGCGATCAATTCGCTGTCGTTCGCCATGCAGCTGGCGGGCGGGGATGTGATTCGCGCGGCGTACGGGCAGGCCTCCGCCTCGGTGATCCACGAAAACGATGTGGCGGAAGTGGTTTCGGCGGTGCTGCCCGGCGGGTACGCGGGCCGCAGTCTCGATCTGACCGGTCCGGAATCGCTCACTCAGGTCGAGCAGGTCGCGGTGCTCGGTGAAATCCTCGGCCGCCCTTTGGCTTTCGAGGAGCTCGACGATGCGCCGGTGCGCGCGCAGCTGGCCCAGTTCATGGATCCGGCGTTCATCAATGCCCTGTTCGATCTGATGGCCGCCACCGTGGGCAAACCCGCGCAGGTGAATTCGGTTGTCGAGGACCTCACCGGGCACGCGCCGCGCACCTACGCGCAGTGGGTCGCCGATCATCGCGCCGACTTCGCCTGATCCCCAGCACTTGAACGGAACGGAATGATCTGCTTCAATAGCGGAACAGATCATTCCGTTCAGGTTTGCAGCTCTTCCAAGGAGTCACCCGTGACCGCCGTCGCCGAACAACCGGCTCTCCAGACCCCCACCTACCCGGCCGATGCAGCGGCTCCGCTGCCGCGCAGATGGCTCGGACTGCTCGCGATCCTGGCCGCCACCCTGCTCAACCTGCTGGACGCCAGCATCGTCAATGTCGCCGCACCCGCCATTCGCGGCGATCTCGGCGGTTCGGTCGCCACCCTGCAATGGCTCAGCGCCGGATACACCCTGGCCATGGCGATCGGGTTGCTCACCGGCGGCCGCCTGGGCGATATGTACGGCCGCAAGCGCGTGCTGGTGATCGGCCTGATCGGATTCCTCATCGCCTCGGTGCTGTGCGGATTCGCGGTCTCGATCGAGATGCTGCTGATCGGACGCATCACGCAGGGCCTGTTCGCGGCGGTCATGGTGCCGCAGTGCTTCGGCCTCATTCGTGATCTGTTCGGCCGCGAATTCGGTAAGGCCTACGCGGCTTTCGGGCCGCTGATCGGCGTGGCCACCATCGCGGGACCGATCGTCGCCGGACTGCTCATCGACGCCGACCTGCTCGGCACCGGATGGCGTTCGATCTTCCTGATGAACCTGCCGCTGGGTGCGGTGGCGCTGGCGCTCGGCATCTGGATCCTGCCCGCCGCGGCCCCGATGCCGGGTCTCACCCTGGATCTGCGGGGCGCGCTCATCGTCGGCACCGGTATGGCGCTGCTGCTCTACCCGCTGGTCGAAGGACGCGAATTGGGTTGGCCGTGGTGGACTTCGGCCATGCTGGCGGCCAGTGTTCCGGTGCTCGCGCTGTTCACCGTCGATCAGATGCGCCGCTCCCGCAGCGGGCGGGTCGCGCTCATCGAGACCAGCGTGTTCGCCAAGCGTTCGTACACTTCGGGAATCGGCTTCGTCACCGTGTTCTTCGGCGGTATCGGCGGGTTCTCCCTGGTGGTCGGACTGTACCTGCAGATGGGTCTCGGGTATGGCGCACTGCGCGCCAGTATCACGATGGCGCCCTGGGCAATCGGCGCGTTCCTGGGTTCCGGCGTCGGGGCGGGACTCTCGCCCAAGCTGGGCCGCAAGGTGCTGCACATCGGCCTCACGAGCATGCTGCTCGGCTTGGTCACCCTGTTCGTGCAGTTCGGCGGGGCGAGCGCGCCCGCGCCGCTGTCGCTGGCACCGGCGCTGACGCTGTACGGGCTCGGCATGGGCATGATCTTCGTACCGCTGTTCGGAATTATCGTCGGCGAGCTCGAGGATCACGAAATCGGTTCGGCCTCCGGACTTCTGGAGTCCTTCCAGCAGGGCGCGGCCGCGCTCGGGGTGGCGGCGCTCGGCACGCTGTTCTTCAGCGGATTCGCCGTCGGGGACGGCCCGGAGGTGGCGCTGACCGCGATGCGCTCGGTCACCGGGGTGGCGATACTGCTCACCGTGGTGTCCTTCGGCGCGGCGTTCGGACTCCCCGAACAGGCTGCGGCACAGGAACACTGACCGACCGCACCGCCCGGCACCGGATCCTTGCCCGAGTTACCAGGGCAGGGATCCGGTGCTGTCGTAATAGCCGCCGGTCGGGCCGTCGGGAGCCACCTGCGCCATGCGCGCGATGATCTCCGCACCCTGGGCCACTGTCTGCGTGCCCGCGTGGGCATTGAGGTCGGTGGCGGTGTACCCGGGTTCGACGGCGTTGATCCGCATGTGCGGCAGGGCTTTCGCGTACTGCACCGTGAGGCGATTGACCGCGGTCTTCGATACCGGATACGACAGTCCGGGATAGGCGAATGCGTTGGTCCCCGGTGTGGTGGCGCGGGCCATCGAAGCCAGCGAGCTGCTGACATTCACCACCACCGGAGCGGCGGATCGGTGCAGCAGCGGCAGGAAAGCATGCAGCATGCGCACCACGCCGAAGACATTGGTATCGAACACTTTTCGCATCATGTCGGCGGTGATCTCGCCGATCTCGAGTGCACCGTTGCCCTCCACGTCGATGCCCGCGTTATTGATCAGCACATCGAGCCCGCCGTCGGCTTCGATGCGCTCGGCCGCCGCCTCGACCGACGCGTCATCGGTGACATCGAGGACCACCGTGCGCGCACCCAGACTCGACGCGGCCCGCCGACCGCGTTCGGCGTCGCGACTGCCGATGTACACGGTGTGCCCCGCCGCGACGAGTTGACGGGCGGTTTCGAATCCCAGGCCCTTGTTCGCACCGGTGATGAGTGTGGTTGTCATAGCTCCAGATTCGCGTGCGGCGGAATATGCAACCAGTCGTCCGAGGTTCCTGGGACCGCCGATACCAGGTTGGCGCGCGAAAACGCCCGTCAGAGGGTACAAATGCCCCAGGGATTCTCGGCTTGCGCGAATCCGGTTGATCCGGGTTTCGCGTCTTGTACACTCCCCGCGAAGTGAAACTTTCACACTTCAGTTGTCGATTCGAGGATTCTATGACGTTCCGTGCCCCTGGTGTTTCGATCGCGCGTACCGCAGCGGTACTGGTCGGAGGGGTTTTGCTGATCGCCGGGGTGGCGGCGTGTGGAAATGACGAGACCACCGGCGGGTCCGGCGGCGTGAGCACGACGACCAGCGCGGTGACCGCACCGGTCAGCAGCACCGCGGCTCCGGTGAGCACCCCGGCGCCGGCGAGCAGTACCGAGGCACCCGCTCCGGCGCCCGCGCCCGAGGTGGTCGAACCGCCCGCGGCCCAGCCGGTCGCGCCGAAACCGGCGCCGCAGCCCGCCCCGCAGACCCAGCAGCCCAAACCCGCACCGCCGAGCCTGGACGTACCCGGGTTCGAACCGCGCGCGGGCTACTAGAGGGACCGGGGATTCAACGTGCTGGGTAACAGCGGTCGGTGGCTGTGCGCTGCCGCGATGGCGGTCGCGGCCACCGTGACCGGGACCGGGAGCGTCACCGCGGAAACCGCGCGCGAGGGCAAAGAACTTGTCGTGCTGGGTGATTCGTTCTCCGCGAATGTATGGAATCCACTGTCCGAGGTCGGGTCGTGTGAACGCGGGGCGACCGCGTGGCCCGAACGGCTCAGCACCCTGATGGGTGTCGCCGGGACCGACCGGGTGGAGAATCGATCGTGTCTGGGCGCGTCCATCGACACCTCCGGATACACCCTCGGCGTCGAAACACGCGATGCCGACAAGGCGGGCGCGTTCGGGCCGCGCACCAAACTGGTGACCCTGCAGTTCGGACTGAACGACCGCTGGGGCACCGCGGACCAATCCCTGTGGGCCGCAATGCAACACTGCGTCTTCGACCTCGCCGAAGGGTGCGGAGCCGATGCCGTCGCGGCCGGGCGGCTGCCCGACGCCCGCGATATCACCGGGGCGTCCTACGCCGCGCGCATTCGCAATGCGGTGACCTACATCCGGTACTACGCGCCCAACGCGCGCATCGTGGTGGTCGGGTATCCCGAACTGTTCCATTCCGAACAGGACACCGTATGCCTGGACTTCTTCGGCGTCGTGCCGTTCACGCAGCCGCGCGGGCGCACCGTCGTCGAATACTTCAACCGCATCGATCAGGCACAGCGGGAAGCGGCACAGGAACTGAAGATCGACTTCCTCGACGCCCGCGCCCTCACCACCGGGCACGGACTCTGTTCACCGCAGCCGTGGGTGAACGGGGTGCTGGATCCGACCGTCGATATCGAAGGACTCCCGTTCCATCCCTCACCCGTGGGTGACGAGGTGGTCGGAAAGGCGATCTTCGACAGGTACGCGCGGTGACAGAAACACTGCCCGCGCCGGGCACTGCGGCACAACGGATCTCAGCCGACGCGGAGCCTCAGCTGCCCGTCATTTCCGCGGAGCATCGCCCAGCGCTGCCGTCCCTGACCGGTGCGCGCTGGTGGGCGGCGTTCGCGGTCTTCGTACTGCACGCGCTGGTGTTCCTGCCGGTCTATCCGTTCCAGAAGTCCGAGCTGTTCCGGCATATCCACCAGTGGATTCCGATGCAGCTGGGCGCCGCGGGGGTCACGTTCTTCTTCGTGCTCTCGGGGTTCATCATCTACTGGTCGTTCCGGCCGGGGATGTCGGTGCGCGGGTTCTATCGGCGGCGGGTGCTCAAGATCTATCCGACGCATCTGCTCGCGGCCGCGGCCTTCGTGGTGGTCGCGAGCGTGCCGCTGAGCCGGGCCGTGGTGTGGGTGCCGAATCTGCTGCTGGTGCACACGTGGGTGCCGAAGTGGACGACTGTGGGCGGGCTCAATGTGCCGTCCTGGTCGCTGGCCGCGGAAATGCTTTTCTACCTGAGCTTTCCACTCGTACTGCCGCTCATCCGGCGGATCCCGACCCGGCGACTGCTGCTGGCGATGGTGGTGCTCATGCTCGGTATCGCCGCATTGCACACCGGATACTTCCTCTGGGCGGATGGACCCAAGGGCATCGCGAATGCCTTTGCGCCCCGGCTGGTTCCGGGCAACACCTCGCCCTATTACGAACTGCATGCCTCACCGGCGTGGTTCGCGCAGCCGAATATCCCGGTGTCGCCGTCGTATTGGCTCAGTTATACGTTTCCGCTGTCACGACTGCCGGAGTTCTTCCTCGGCGTCTTGGCCGCGCGCATGGTGATCGAAGGGCGCTGGCGCAATACCCGGCTCACCCTGCCGCTGCTGGCGCTGGGCATCGCGTACGCGGCGACCTGGGTGGTACCGGTGAACTACAAGATGTCGGTGCTGCTGCTCGCGCCCATGACCGCGGTGGTGGCCACCCTCGCGGCGCGGGACCTACAGGGCGTCAGCGGGCTCACCGCGCATCCGCGCATGGTGTGGCTGGGCAATATCTCCTTCGCCTTCTACCTGATCCAGTTCCCGGTGATGGCGCTGATCACGCGGCATCTGATCGGCGGTCGGGAGTTCGGCATCCTCGGCTGGGCACTGTTCTCCCTGCTGAGCCTGACAGTCTCCACCGTGATCGCGGCCGCGCTGTATCACTGGGTCGATCTGCCGATCATGCGGCGCTTCGCCCGGCCACGCGCGAGGTAGGTCCACTGCCCGGTTGCGGTCCCCGATTGCGCGGTGGCGACAATTGATCAATGGCGACGGCGGAATTCGGACTGGCGGTGCGGCGGTGGCGTGATCAGATCCCACCGGATCCGGCACGCCCCACGGCGGGCGGAGTCCGGCGCGCCCCCGGGCTGCGCCGCGAGGAATTGGCCCTGCTCGCCGGTATCTCGGTCGACTACGTCACCCGCCTGGAGCAGGGCCGCGCCTCCAACCCCTCACCGCAGGTGGTGGAGGCGCTGGCGCGGGCATTGCGGCTGTCGCCGGACGAACGCGCGCATCTGCACCAGCTCGCGGGTCTCGCGCTGCCCGAGCCGGGAACCGTTCCGAACGCCATTCCCCCCGCGGTACAGCGCATGCTGGATCGACTCGTGGGCATCCCGGTCGCGGTCTTCGACGCGTCTTGGACACTGCTGCAAGCGAATCCGGCCTGTATCGCGCTACTGGGCGATCCCGAGGCCTGGCGGGGCAATGAACGCAACCGGGTGTGGCGACATTTCATCGCACCCGGCGGGGTGGGCCGCTACGCCCCGAATGACCTCTCCGCCTTGGAGATCGCCCTCGTCTCCGACCTGCGCGCCTCGCAGGCCCGGTACCCCGCCGATACTCGCCTGCGCCAGCTGATCATCGACTTACGCACCGGCAGTACCGAATTCGCGAGGCTCTGGGAGTCCGGGACGGTCGCCGGATTCGAAACGACGGTCAAAACCATCGACCACCCGCTGGTCGGCGAGATCACCCTGGACTGCGCCGTTCTGACGGTCGCGGGCAGCGACCTGCGCATCATGATCGACACCGCCGAGGCGGGCAGCCCGGACGCCGAGCGCCTGTCCCTGCTGCTCACGCCGCGTGAGACGGTGTGAGCAGCGTGATCAGCGCCGGGTGGCGTCGGCCAGGGCGCGGAAGGCCTGGAGCGCTTCGGCCATATGGTCGGTGGAGTTCAGGTCTTCGCTGGTTTTGACGATCACGATGTTGTCCCTCGGGGACACATAGATGAACTGGCCGAGGAAGCCGACAGCGGTGTAATCGCCTCGGTCACCGTCACCGAGCCACCACTGGTAGCCGTAGCCGTAGGCATTCTCCGAAGCGTTCGGCCGAGCCGGGATCAGTTGGCGGGGTTGCAGATACGGCTCGGTGCTATGGGTGGAGTCGTGAATCCATGCTCTGGGGACGATCTGTCGGCCGCCGACATCGCCGTCGTGTAGATACAGCAATCCGAAGCGAGCGAAGTCACGGACGGTGGCGTGATAGCAGCAGAAGCCGATGGTATTGCCCGCGTAGTCGTGACCCATCAGCGCTTCGCTCGCCATCCCGGCCGGTTCCCAAATCCTTTGCCGCACAAACTCGGACAGAGGCGCACCCGTCACTTTGGCGACGATCCAGCCCAGCACGAAACTGTCCATCGACGCGTAGTTCCACAGCGTGCCCGGCGGGCGCTCGGCTGGAATTCCGCGGGCTTGATCGGGCAGCGAAATCCCCGCGACCATTCGGATCATGGTGTTGGTCGAGCCCTTGGTCGGGTCGGTGTTGGTGGATTCGTCGTAGGCGATACCCGACGACATATGCAGGACATCGCGAATGCGCACGCCGTTGTAGCCGCTGGTCGCGAGTTCGGGCAGGTACTCGGTGACGGGATCGTCGACCGAGCCGATCTTGCCGTCGGCGACCGCGATGCCGACCGCGGCGGCGGTGATCGACTTGCCCACCGACCAGGAGTTGAATCGGCTTGCGGCGGAATAGCCGCCGAAGTAGCGCTCATCGAGAATCCGGTTGTCCCGCAGCACCAGAAATCCCCGGGTCGACGATCGATTCAGGAACTCACCGACGGTGCGGCGCTGACCGTTGAAGACGTAGTCGGCGTCGAGGTGCGCACCACCCGATCCTGACCAATTCGATTCTCCCGTCAAAGGTTCGGGGTGACTCGACGGTGGCAGCGTGTCGGTTTCGTAGAAGGGAAGGTGCGGCAACAGTGGTAGCGGCAGCGCGTTCGCCGGGGCGTTCCACTGTGCCGCGAGCGCGAGTGTCATCGTGACGGCGCTGACCGCGATTCGCTTCAGCATGCGTTCGTCCTGTCTCACAGCGCCCACACCGATTCCGCGTGAATCGGTCGACCATGGCCGGCGAGTAGATGTGCCACCGGCAAATCGCGCAGGCGGCGCTCGGTACGCTTCGCGGCCGCGGCGTCGACGATGTCCGGGGCGAAACACGGCCTACCGTGGATCGAGACGACGGCGTCGCCGGAGAGCAGGGTGCGGGTGCGCTCGTTCCAGAACACGATGCTGTCGTCGGTATGTCCGGGACTGTCGATGACGGTCCACTCCGGGGCGTGTGGCAACGACATCCCCTCGGATAGGCCGCCGATCGGATCACCTGCGGCCCAGACCATTCCACGTGGGCCGCCGAAGCCGGCGGTCCACGTGGCCCATAGTGATCCGACCGCGCCGCGCCTGTCGAAGGGCTGCCCGAACAGCAACGGCCAAGCCCGAGCCATCTGCGCCAGGGACGGCGTTCTCGGACGCGCCTCCTCGAGATAGTTCAGGGTGACGGCGGGCAAGTAGATCGCCGCGTCGCTTCGGCGCTCCAGGGCCGCCGCGCCGCCGACATGATCTCCGTGTCCGTGGGTCGCTGCCACGACACGGATGAAACCGCGCAGCTCAGCGGCTATCGGGGCCAAATCCTCTGCGATGCGCGGCATCCCGGGATCCACCACGACCAGTGCGTCCCCTGCACCGGCGAGCAGGTAGCAGTTGAAGAACCACCGCGAAATCCGCGTGACCGACAGTGCGGGCATGCGCTCGATCTCCAGGCTCAACGGAACTCCCTGTAGCGGAATATGATTCGGGCGGTTCGCGCTAGCACGTCCGTGCCTCGCCGCCGGCCACCTTCGCGCCGCCCAACCCGCGCACGGCCTGCACGGTGAACGACCGGTGCAGCGGCCGGGCGATCATTCGGGGCACGGGTATGCGCGGCGTCATCGCGACCCGCACGGTCAGCAACGTGGAACCCTGTGCGACCGGCTGCAATTCGTAGGATTCGACCGCGGAGACCAGCGCCGGGATCGACATGCCGATGAAGGTGTAATCCAGGCGTTCGCCCTCGCGGTAGGCGGTGAACTGTTCGCGAACGGCCATCAGCGGATTGAGCAGCACTCGCGTCGCACCGAGGCCACGGTGCGACGAGTCGTAGCGGAAGCCCGATACCCCCGGAAGCCAGGAGAAGCAGGATTCGTCGAGCAGTGCGTCGAAGACTTCCATCGGCGGCATGGGCAGTTCGGCGTATACGGACGCCGTGACGGGTGCGGTGGCGAGATAGTCATCGGTACGGTCGGCGGTCACCGGCTCCAGACGGAATCGCGATGCCGCCTGCGGCACAATCCCTTTCGGGATGTACAGCGCGGCCGCGGCCACCATCGCGGCGCCGGGCAGCAACCAGGTGCGGATATCAGATCTCATGATTCTCCTGAATGAAACGCGCCATCTCGGCGATGGCAGGACCCGACTCGGGCAGCACGCCGAAGACGGGGAAACCGTGTGGTTGGCGGTCCCACCGCTGCAAGCGGCACGGAACGCCGGCGGCAGCCAGCCGCCGGGCCATGAGTTCGGCGTCGCAGCGGAGCAATTCGGTGGTGCCGACCTGGATCAGCACCGGCGGAAGACCGCGCAGGTCCGCGTCCACCGGCGAATCGGCGTGACACCCTTGGTCGTTCACCAGAAAGCGATCCACCAGCCGTCGCACCGCGGATGGCGAGAACAGGACGTCGGTTCGGCGGTTCGGAGATTCGGCCTTGGCCGTGCAGTCGAAGTCCGTCCACGGCGACACCGCGACAATGGCACCCGGCAATGGCAGCCCCGCCGCGCCGACGGCCAGCGGGACGGCGAACGCCAGACATCCTCCGCTGGAATCACCCGCGCACACAATGCGATCCGGTCGAAATCCGCGCGCCAACAGGTATCGATGAGCCCGCACGCCGTCCGCGACGATCGCCGGGAACGGCGCGGGCAATTTTCGATACCCCACCAGGCACACCGGCAGGCCGGTCGCGCTCGACAGTCTCGCCGCCATCCCGCGGAAGGTGCGCAGGCCGCCCGCGGCGAACGCGCCGCCGTGGAAATACAGCACCGCGCCCGCAGCCGATTCCGGCGCAGCCGCGGTCGAGCACCACACCCATTCGAGGTCGAGATCCGGCAGATACACCGGCCGCCGCGACACCCCCGCCGGCGTTCGGGACAGCAGTCCCACGTAGTCGGTCAGCGCGGCCAGTCGCACATTCCACGGCCGCGCGAGTAGCGACGAGACCTCGACGACCGTGCGCGCCACCGGCCGCAAGACCGTGGTCGCCACCCGGGTTCGCCGGGTCGCGGGGCCGAATTCTTCGATCACCGGATCGTCCGCCACTGAACTATCCACGCTCATGAACGGCGACAATATGACAGTGCCGTAAGCTAAACAATAGCCTGCGCCGCCAATGACGAAGAAGCGCCGATCACCGGGGTGATAAAGTCACATCGCCCACCTTCGGGGCGGCGCCAAGCAGGCAGACTCGGATTCGAGCGGAAGAGGTGGCCGTGACGGCGGGGCGGAACACTCGCGCCAAACGGCGATACGCACCGCGGTTGACCGTCCCCGAGCGCCGGGAGCAGCTCATGGACGCCGCCATGCGCCAGATCGCCGAATCCGGATTCCAGTCCGTGAACGTCATGGCCGTGACCCGCCGCGCCGATGTGACCCGCCCGGTTTTCTATGACGCCTTCCAGGGCGTCGACGACCTGCTGCGAGCATTGCTGCAACGCGAGAGCCTGCGCGTCACCGAGCAGATCGACTCGGTCTTCCCCGCCGAAATCGCCGATCACGTAGCGGATTTCGACCTCGACAGCATTATCGGCGACTTCCTGGCCGTGGTCGTTCGCCATCCCGATACCTGGCGGCTGGTCTTCTCCGGTGCGGCGGGGCTGCCGGAATCGGTGCGGCAGTGGATCTCCGCGCACCGCGAACGCCTGCGCACCCGGCTCGCCGCGGTGCAGACCGAACTCGCCGCGACCGGCCGGGTTTCCGCCGACCTCGATATCGAGATCGCCTCCCACCTGGTGATCGGGTTCGCGGAGATGGCGAGTCGGCTGGTGCTCGAGGACCCCGATCGCTATCCCCCGCAGCGCGTCGTGGACTTCTACTCCACGACCATCGCGGCCGCGGGCAAGTTGCTCGCCGCCGATCCGGACTGAAGGGGTATGCCAGCGATGTCACCCACCGGCCGGACCGAACGCACCCGTCCCACGGCACGACAGCGGCGCGAGCAGATTCTCGATGCCGCGCTCGATCTCGTTGTGGAACAGGGGTTTCCGGGCTGCACGATGCAGTCGATCGCACGTAGCCTCGGCGTGACGCGGCCCGCGCTCTACGAGTATTACCGCGACCACGAGCAGCTGCTCGCCGACCTGGTCGCCCGCGAGCATCAGAAGATGGTCGAGCTGGTGGTGCGCTGCACCACCGTCACCGCCGCCGCGGCGGACCACGAGGACCCCGCGGCCCTGTTCGCGGCGTTCCTGCACGAATATCTCGAGGGCGTGGCCGCGACGCCGCGCACCTGGCATTTCATGCTGACTTCGCCACTGGGCGCGCCGCCGCAGGTCCGCGACGATATCGACGCACTGCGGCGGCTGGTCCTGGAACAGGTCCGATTCACGGTGCGATCGCTGCCCGAACCGTACGGCGGAGCCGATCTCGACTCCGAAATGGCGGCGCTGTCGATTATCGCGGGCGCCGAGTCCGCGGCCCGGCTGATCCTCGAGGACCCCGAACGCTTCCCGCCCGAGCGGGTGGCGGCGGTGATCTCCGCGCTGGCCCGGCATATCGCCCGGGCGTGGCCGCGCTGAGGCGCGCCTTCCGCCATCGCATTCACCTGTTGACCTACCTTACGGCTGCCTCTACTGTGCAATTTGACACCGCCGTAAGTAGGAGCAGTCGTGATCGCAGCAGCCACGCCCGCCGAGTCGGGCCAACCGCATCCAGCACCCGATTACGAGGTGGCCGTTCTCGGCGGAGGGCTGGGCGGACTCGGCGCCGGCGCGATGCTCATCCGCGCCGGAATCGACGACTTCGTGATCATCGAGGGCACCCACGCCTTCGGCGGCACCTGGCGCGACAATGTGTATCCCGATGTCGCGGTCGATGTGCCCGCCCTCGCGTATCAGTTCTCCTTCGACAAGTACTCGCAGTGGACGCGGGTATTCCCGCCGGGCGCGGAGATCCTCAGGTACACAGAACATTTCGCCGAGGAGTACGGACTGCGGGAACGCTGCCGGTTCGGCACGATGGTCGAACGCCTCGAATACGACGAAGACAGCCAGTGGTGGCGGGTGCGGACTTCGGGCGGGGTCATAACCGCGCGGTATGTCATCTCGGCGCTCGGCGGGCTCACCGAGCCGAAGCTGCCCGATGTCCCCGGTCTCGACTCGTTCCAGGGACCGGTGGTCCATTCCGCCAGGTGGCCAAAGGATCTCGACGTACCGGGCAAGCGGATCGCGCTGATCGGCACCGGGGCCAGTGCCGTGCAGATCGTGCCGTGGCTGGCCGAGCATGCCGCCGCGACCTATGTCTACCAGCGGACACCCATCTGGGTCATGCCGAAGGCGGACCTGCCGATTCCGCGATCCGCGCGCACCGCGCTGGATCGCATCCCGGGGCTGTATTCGGGCCTGTACCTTCTGGTTTCGGCTGCCACCGAGACGCTGATGACGCTGGGCGCGGTGTACAACCGGCAGTTGAAGCCGTTGACGCGGGCCGTCGAAGCGCTGGGTCGACTCTATCTTCGGTCGCAGGTTCCCGATCCGGGGCTGCGCCGGAGGCTGACCCCGCACTACGGATTCGGCTGCAAGCGACCGACGATGTCCAACAACTACTTTCGAGCCTTCGGTCGCGGTGCCGCCGATCTGGTGACAGCGCCGATAACGGACGTGACGGCCACCGGAATTCGCACGGCCGACGGGGTGCATCGCGAGGTCGACGCGATCGTGTGCGCGACCGGATTCCTGGTGACCGAGGCGGAGAACATGCCCAAGGTGCCGACCATCGGGCTCGGCGGGCAGGATCTCGGGAAATTCTGGGAAGAGCGGCGACTACAGGCGTACGAGGGCAATACGGTGCCGGGATTCCCGAACCTCTTCCAGACCTTCGCACCGTATTCGGTGATCGGCACATCGTGGCTGTTCATGATCGAATATCAAGTGACGCATGCGATTCGGGTGATCACCGAGACTCGGCAGCGGGGTGCGGTCAGCGCGGAGATCCGGCGCGAGCATCACGATGAATACTTCCGGCGCACGCTGCGCCGCATGCGCAATACCGTGTTCTACGCCGGAGCCTGCGCGGGCTCCAACAGCTACTACTTCGATCGGCACGGTGACGCACCGCTGCTGCGTCCCTCGACCATGCTCGAAGCCTGGTGGCGGGCACGGCATTTCGATCTCGACCACTACCGGTACCGGACCAGGTAGATCCGCAATCAACAGCAAAGGCACATACGACGTGGGCGTTTTCGATGGAATGAACCGCCGGGACTTTCTCGCCAGGGCAATGGCGGCCGGTGGGGCGGCGGCGGTCGCGTCCTGGGCCGGGCCGATTATCGAGCGAGCGCACGCCGCCGATCCGGCGGGCATGGGCGGGCTCGGCGATATCGAGCATTTCGTACTCCTGATGCAGGAGAACCGGTCCTTCGACCACTACTTCGGGACGTACTCCGGCGCAAGAGGTTTCGATGATCCATCGGGGGCGTGGAAACAGTTCGGCTACAGCCCCGGGGTCGGCCCGACCGCCGACGGGTACCTCCTGCCTTTCCGCCTGGACACCACTCGCGGCCCCAGCCTGGACGGCGAGTGCATCAACGATCCCGATCACAGTTGGTCCGGTATGCACCGCGCCTGGAACGGTGGCCGCAACGATCAATGGATGCCGATGTCCATCGCCAAGGTCGGCGTGGGCAATGGCCCCGCCGCCATGGGCTATTACACGCACGAGGACATCCCGGTCCATCACGATCTGGCCGATGCGTTCACGCTCTGCGACGGCTACCACTGTTCGGTGCTCGGTCCCACCGATCCCAATCGGCTGTACTGGATTTCGGCGACCATCGATCCGGACGGACGGCAGGGCGGGCCGCAGGTCATGACCAATCCGCTGATCCGCCAGAACGCGTTCAGCTGGCGCACCATGCCGGACAATCTGTCCGCGGCCGGGGTGAGTTGGAAGATCTACAACAACCGTGATGCCGGGCCGATCTCGCAGGTCTTCCTCGACGGCATGCTGGGCTCGTTCACCCAGGCCGCCGACCCGCTGTCCGAACTGGCCAGGCGGGGTAAGGATCCGGTCTACCCGAACGACTTCGCCGCCGATGTCGCGGCGGGCACGCTGCCATCGGTGTCCTGGGTGATCCCACCGCTGCTCAACTGCGAACATCCGGCGCTGCCACCGGCTTTCGGCGCGGTGGGCATCATGCAGGTGCTCGATATCCTGACCTCGAACCCCGCGGTGTGGGAGAAGACGGCGCTCATCGTCTCCTATGACGAGAACGGCGGGTTCTTCGACCACGTCACGCCGCCGACCGCGCCGCCCGGCACTCCCGGGGAGTATCTGTCGGTGGATCCGAATCGGGTCTGGGACGCGCAGGGCATCGCCGGTCCGATCGGGCTGGGCTATCGCGTGCCCTGTCTGGTGGTATCGCCCTATTCGCGTGGTGGGCTCGTGGCTTCGGAGACCTTCGACCACACGTCCCAATTGCGTTTGCTGGAAACGCGATTCGGCGTCGAAGTGCCCAATTTGACGCCGTGGCGGCGTTCGGTCACCGGCGATATGACCTCTGCCTTCGACTTCGGCTCCGCACCCGACAGTGCGCGGCCGCCGCTCACCGACCCCGCCGCCCGCGCCGACGCGGCCTTGGCGCAGTGCGGTCCCAACATCGCTCTCGGCACCGCCACCATCGGAGTCCCATATCCGGTGCCGCCCAACGAGATGCCCGTCCAGCGGCCGGGCACGCGCCGTCAACCGAGCGGCATCGTCTGAAAGGTTAGACCCGTACGGGCGATGCTCCGCCCAGGTTGCCGCCGCGCGCGGGGCCCAGCCGGGGCACGCTCGTGGCGGCAATGCTGATGCGCGCCAGGCTGACCAGCGCGCCGAGGGTCACCGGTAGGACGACCAGGTCTCGGGGGTTCTCGGCGAGCAGGGTCAGCAGGGTGATGAGCAGTGTGCCGTCGATGAGCATCGTGACCGCGGCGGTGACGAGTAAACCCTTGGCGGCCAGGCGGGTTGGGGTGCGCACCATTGCGCTCGCACGGCCGGTGGAGGCGATGGCGAGCAGCGTGAACGGGAAGCTCGCGGCCACCGCGACGGCCATCACGGCCAGGCCCACTATCGTGAGTGATCGCGGGACCGCGCTGAATGAGCCCAGCAATGCCGCTGTCCCCCACAGGGTGCCGATTACCGCTCCCATGATGGGGAAGGTGAGGCCGTAACGGTGAATTCGTTTGGAGGCCAGGACCGGAACGAATTCCTGGGCAAGGGTCGCCGGGCCGCCGAATTCCTCGATGGCGGCCGCGCTGGCGCGCTCCAGCGAAAGTCCCTGTGCGCGATAGTGGTCCACCGATTCCTGGAGTCCGTCACCGATTTCGGCGAGGATCGCCTGGCGTTCCCACCAGGTGCCGGTCAGGCCGGTGCCGAGGTCGTCCAGATATGCGTCGATTACAGTGCGGGACAAGGCTTTCCCCCCATGTCGATATTCCCCTCCATCAGTGCGCCGACCGCGGAGACGAAATCCCGCCAGGACGCCCGCTCCTGCACCAGCCGCCGATGCCCGGCGGGGCTCAGGGTGTAGGTGCGCCGCTGGCGGCCCCCTTCTGTCGACCATGCCCCGTCGATCAGCCCGGCTTGTTCGAGCCGGTGCAGTGCGGGGTAGATGGTGCCCTTGGGGAGGTCGAATTTGCCGCCGGTGCGGGTGCGAAGCGCGTCGATGACGCCGTAGCCGTGCCGGGGACCGTCGGCGAGCACGGCCAGGATCATGCCGTCCAGGTGTCCTTTCAGCACTTCTGCACTCATGGGTAGCAAGCCTACCCTTCGGGAGGAAAGTGTCCTAGCCTATGGGTAGCGTCCCTACCTATAGGAGGTTGCCGGTGCGCTACCGAATTTGGAGCGCGGTGCTCGCGCTCGCCATGGCCGGTGTGCTGACCGGCTGCGCGGACGGGTCGGGTGGGTTGCCCGATGCCGGGCTGATGATGCGCGATGCCGCGATCTCGGCGGGTGCGATGGGTTCCGCGCATCTGCTCCTGCAATCCGAGGGCACGGTGCCCGGATTCCCTTTGCGCGCACTGGAAGCCGACGTATCAGCCCGCGACGGCGGCAGTGCGGCGGGTACGGCCACGCTGCCCAGCGGATCGATAACCCGGTTCGTCTCCGATAACGGCAAGGTATTCAGCAAGTCCGACAGTGGGACGCTGACTCCGCTGCCGTCCGGATTCCCCAGTCCCAGTGGCATGGTCGGGCGCGATGGCGGGTTGGCACGCTTGCTGCGTTCGCTGCGGGACCCGAAAACCACTGCGCGTGAGGATTTCACCGGAATCGACGCGTTCAAGATCGAGGCGATGGTTCCGGCCGCCGCGCTCGCGGCGATACTGCCGGGCACCACGAAGGACGCGACCCTGACGGTGTGGGTTCGGGTGCGGGGAGCCCACATTCCGCTGCGGACCACCCTCGGCTTTCCCGAGCATCCCGACGCCCATCTGAATGTCACTGTGTCCCAATCACAGTCGCCCGGCAAGGGCAGCCGATCATGAAGGATCCCGAAATGAGCGACACCGCGATCGATGTGCGGGAGTTGAGTGTCACCCGCGGCAAGCAGCAGGTGCTGCACGAGATCACCTTCGCCGTGCCGCCGGGTAGCGTGACCGGGCTGCTCGGTCCCAGCGGGTCGGGCAAGACTACGCTGCTGCGCGCCATTGTCGGGGTGCAGCGCATTCGATCCGGCAGCGTCACCGTGCTCGGCCATCCGGCCGGAACCGCCGAATTGCGCAGGCGGGTGGGCTATGTGACGCAGCAGCCGTCGGTGTACGGGGATTTGACGATTCGCCAGAACGCCCGCTATTTCGCCAAAATCCAAGGCACCGGCGCGGCTTCGGCCGATGCCGCCATCCGCGATGTGGGTTTGGCCGATATCGCCGATCGCATGGTCGACGACCTGTCGGGCGGTCAGCGCGCCCGTGTCTCCCTGGCGTGCGCCCTGCTCGCGCACCCCGACGTGCTGATCCTGGACGAACCGACCGTGGGCCTGGATCCCGTACTGCGCCGCGATATTTGGGCGCAGTTCCACGATCTCGCCGAGGCGGGCACCACCCTGTTGGTCTCGAGTCACGTCATGGACGAGGCCGACCGCTGCGAACGCCTGCTCCTGCTGCGCGACGGCCGTCTGCTGGCCGACGAGACTCCCGCGGATCTGCGCACCGCCACCGGAGCCCAGGATCTCGAGGAAGCCTTCCTGCGGCTGATCCTGCAACAGTCCGACACCGCGACCGCGCGAAAGGTGCTCGCCTGATGTCCATTTCGCTCACCCTGGCCACCACCGCGCGGGTCCTGACCCAGGTTCGGCATGACCGCCGCACCATCGCCCTGGTCATCACCGTCCCCAGCCTGCTGTTGGCGCTGTTGCGCTACATCTTCGTGGACCGCCTGGACATCTTCGATCAGATCGGCCTGATGCTGCTCGGCATCTTCCCCTTCACGTCGATGTTTCTCATCACCAGCGTCGCCATGCTCCGCGAACGCGTCAGCGGCACCCTCGAACGCCTATTGAGCACTCCCCTGCACAAACTCGACCTACTCTTCGGCTACGCCATAGCCTTCGCCGCCCTCGCCGCGGTCCAGGCCAGCATCGCCTGCGCCATCGCCTACGGCCTGCTCGATCTCCGCACCCAGGGCAACATAGCCACGGTCCTGCTCATCGCGGTCAGCACCGCCATCCTCGGCTGCTGCACCGGCCTCCTGACCAGCGCCTTCGCCCGCACCGAATTCCAAGCCCTGCAATTCATGCCCGCCATAGTCTTCCCCCAAATCCTGCTCTGCGGCCTCATCTGGCCCCGCGCGGACATGTCCACCCCCCTCCAACTCGCCAGCGACATCATGCCCCTGCGCTACGCCGCCGAAGCCATGAGCGAAGTAGGCACCTTCCCCCTCCCCACCACCACCCTCTGGCTCGACCTCCTGATCCTCGCCCTCTTCGCCATAGCCACCCTCCTCGGCGGCGCCGCCACCCTCCGCCGCCAAAGCAACTGAACCGAAAGCACGTCAGCGGACCCAGAGGGCGGTGATCGGGAGTTGGCCGGGTATCAGGCCTCGGCCGCCGAAGCGCGGTCGGGACATACATCCCAGAACGCGAGTTCGTGGTGCATGCCGGTCAGGAATAGTTCCTCCGCGTTGTGCCCGCCCGCTTCGTCGAGCATCTGGGCGCAGCGGGCGGTGAGTGCTGCGAAGCCGGGGTCGGCGTAGGTGTCGATCCAACGTCGGTAGCGCGGGTCGGCGGGCGGGTTCGTGGCGAGGATGGCGCCGAGTGTCGAATAGCCCCACATGCAGGGGTAGAGGGCGGCCAGGCCATCGGCGTAGTTCGCGGCCGAATCCAGCAGGAACGCAGTGTATTTCGTGCACGGCTCGCCTTTGACGGCACCGTCGAGGTCGGCATCGAACTCGGCGGCCAGTTCGCGATGCAGCGAGAGCTCGTCGTGGAAGGTTCCGTGCGCGAGGTCGACCAAGTCACCGAGGTGGGCGGCGGGGGCCTGCCAGGCGAGGCGAGAGAAGACGCGAACGTAGTCGAGCAGGAACAGGTAATCCTGTTCCAACCAGGAGCGGAACACCGGCTCGGCGAGGTCGCCCTTCGCGATTCCCGCCACGGTCGGGTGCGCCAGTTGTTCCTCGACCAATGGTCGGCCGAGCTGCTCCAAACGTGCGGCAAGACTCATGCGAGAGGTCCCTCTTACTCTGTCGTTCACGGTGGCAGCGGTGCTCCGGCTGCCGGGGTCGGCACCCATTCTTGCCGGAATTGGGGGCATGACCGCGCCCAGGGCACCTTGCTACCCTCACGACTCATCGCAGCCACGTGGAGGAACTTTGTACCGTCCCATGCTGAATGTCATTGTCGGCGGCGCGTTCGCAGCCGCACTCGCCCTGCAGCCCGCGCTCGCCGCGGCCGCACCCACCGGGCTCCCGGCAGCACCCTCGACCACCGCCTCGACCCAGATCACCAGGCCGTTCGACCCCATCTGCCCGCTCTGCTTCGTCCGCGAATTCCTCGAAAGCGGTTCCGCGCGCTGACAATCCGTCCGCCGGTGCACGACACGGCTTGATGCCGGACAGCGGGCTGTCCGGCATCAAGGGCATCAGGATCGTCGGGGCAGCAGGAGGGCCGGGATCAGGGCCAGCGCCATCAGGCCCGCTGCCCAGCCGTAGGTGCCTCGGAAAGCATCTGCGAGTGGTTCGGCAATGGCATCCCGATCGGCGTTCGACACCGAATCCAGTGTCTCGCCGGGCAGACCGCGACTCATCGCCGCGGTCAGCAGGACCGAAATAGCCGCTGTTCCAATGGAGTTGGCGACCTGCTGCACGATATTGATCGCGGTGTTGGCGGCGGGGAATTGAGCGGGGTCCAGGCCACGCGACGCGGTGGTGATGGTCGGCATGATGGTGGACCCGACACCGATACCCATGACGACACCGGCGAGCGCGATCCGCCAGTACGGGCTGTCCGCCTGAATCTGGGTGGTCATCGCCGTGAATCCGATTGCCGCCAAGCCGATTCCGCCGAGCACGATGCGGCCGGGCGGGATGCGGTCGATGAGCCGTCCCGCGATCTGCATGGTGATCCCGGTGGCCAGGATCTGCGGGATACCGAACAGCCCAGCCTCGGTGGCCGAGTGCCCCCGCACCAGCTGCCAGTACAGCGGCCCGAGCAGCATGGAGCCGAAGTACGCCCCGTTGAACAGCATCAGGGTCAGTGTCGCGGACCGGAAACGACTGCGGCGGAACAGATTCAGATCAATCAACGGGTTGTCCACCCGCAGGGCACGCACCGCGAATCCGATGATCAGCAGCGCACCGGCGAGGGCGGGCACCAGGGTGGCGACAGCCGTGAAGTCAGCGCGCTCACCTCCGGTGGCGATGCCGTAGATCAGCAGCGCCAGACCGGGCGAGAGCATGGCCACGCCGGGGATATCCAATCGCCGCGAGGGTTGCGGCGCTTCGTCAGGCAGGACGCGCACCGCACCGAGCAGGGCGATGATCGCGACGGGCAGATTGATCAGGAAGATCCACCGCCAGCCCACCTGATCGACCAGCCAGCCACCCAGGACCGGCCCGGCCAACGGTCCGACCAGCACCGGGATTCCCAGTAGCGCGGTGGTTCGCCCCATCCGCGCCGGATCGGCGGCCCGCATCATGATCGTCATTCCGATCGGCATGATCATGCCGCCGCCGAACCCCTGAATCACGCGAAAAGCGATGAGGGAGGGCGCGTTCCAGGCCAGTGCCGCCAGCACCGAGCCGAGCGCGAACACCACGATGGCGGTCAGGTACAGCCGTTTGGTGCCGAATCGCCCCATCCCCCAAGCGGTCAAGGGTATGACCGTTGCCAGCGCGAGGGTGTAGCCGGTGCCGACCCAGGCGATGGTCGCCAGATCGGCGTGGAACGCACCGGCAAGGTGGTTCAAGGCCACATTGACGATCGTGGTGTCCAGCACGGTCATGAGGGAGGCGGTGATCACGACCGCCGCGGTGGCGGCCAGCGACGGTGTGCCCGCCGAGCGGCTCGCCGCGGACGGGGCATATGTCGTACTCATGGCGATGACGCTATGGACCGGGCGCCCCCGCTCTCTTCTGTCGAATGACCGGGTTCGCCCCCGCCACCGCGACCCCGGTCATTCGACAGAAGAGAAGGACCCGTCCTCGTTCCTAGCGTGAGTTCTCGTTCACTCAGCTTGTCCGAGAAGGAGAATTCCGATGTCTTCCAGCCCGTTGCGTGCGGCCGTCATCCTCGCCAGCACCCGTGAGGGCCGCTTCGGTCCCACGGTCGCGCACTGGTTCACCGATCGCGTCGCGGCCCGCACCGACTTCACCGTCGACCTCATCGATCTGGCCGAGCATCCGATGCCGGCTGTGCTGACCCGCGAACCCGCCCCCGAAATGGCCGATATCACCGCGCGATTGGACGCCGCCGACGCATTCGTGATCGTGACGCCCGAGTACAACCACAGTTTCCCGGCCTCGCTCAAAACGGTGATCGACTGGCATTACACCCAATGGCAGGCCAAGCCGGTCGGATTCGTCTCCTACGGTGGTTTAGCCGGTGGTTTGCGTGCGGTGGAGCAGCTGCGCCCCGTTTTCGCCGAGCTGCACGCGGTCACCGTTCGGGACACCGTCAGCTTCCACAATGCGTGGGATAGGTTCGGTTCCGACGGCGCACCGCTCGACCCCGGTCCCGAACTCGCCGCCAAGGCCATGCTGGATCAATTGCTGTGGTGGGGACGAGCACTGCGCCAGGCCCGCACGGCAGCGCCCTATGCGGCCTAGACCGCGCTGCTGATGATTTGCCCGCTCGCGTAGAGTTCCGGACCGTGCTTTACGGTCGTGCGCGGGAATCAGCTGTCATCGAGGAACTGCTCACCGGAGGTAGGGCTGGACGCGCCGGGATTCTCGTACTGCGGGGCGAGGCCGGAATCGGCAAGACCGAACTGCTCGGCCAGGCCGCGGCGCACGCGGGTGAACTCGGATATCGGGTGCTGCGGGTCGCGGGCACCGAGGCCGAGAGCGAATTGCCGTTCGCGGGTTTGCATATGCTGCTGGGGCGAACCCGCGACCGGATCGACAGTCTGCCGCCGGGACAGGCGTGCGCACTACGCGCGGCATTCGGTGACGAGGCGGCGGGTGAGCCGAACCGTTTCCTGGTCGGCGCGGCAGTACTGACCCTGCTCGCCGGGCTGGCCGAATCCCAGCCGCTGCTCTGCCTGATCGATGATGCGCAATGGCTCGACCGAGCCTCGTTCGACGCGCTGCTATTCCTCGCCCGTCGTCTGGACGCCGAACCGATCGTGCTGATCATCGCGGTACGCGACGGGCACCTCGCCGAACTGCACGAACTGCCCGGGCATCAGCTGGAACTGGAACGCCTCGACTCCGCCGCGGCCGCGGCACTGCTGGCGGACGGCCCGGTCGAGCTGACGCCCGCCGCCACACAGTGGATTCTCGGTGAGGCGCAAGGCAATCCGCTCGCGCTGTCGGTACTTCCCACCTTGCAACGCTCCGATCGCATGTACGCGTCGCCCTACAGCCATGGTGAGTTCCGAACGCAATATCGGATCCAGCAGGCGTTTTCGGACCGCATCGCGGCACTGCCGGAAACGACCCGGCAGCTGTTACTGATCGCCGCGATCGACGACAGCGGCGATCCGGCGCTGATCCTGGCGGCGGCCGCAGGTTCGGCAGCCGGGCACACCGATATCTCCGTCGCCGAGGCCGCCGACGTGCTCCGCGTCCAGGATGGCCGGATCGCGTTCGCCCATCCGCTGATTCGCACGGCCGTTCAGGGTGCGGTGTCGGCGGCCGAGCGCCGCGATGCCCACCGCTCCCTGGCCGCGGCGCTGCTCGGTGAGCCGTTCGGAGATCGCCGGGCCTGGCATCTCGCCGCCGCGGCCACCGAACCCGACGACGAGGTGGCGTGCCTGCTCGATCACGCCGCCGAGCGGGCGGCCGCGCGCGGCGGCGTCTCCGAGGTCTGCGCCACCTATCGGCGCGCGGCGGATCTGAGCGTGGACTCGGCGGGCAAATGCCGTCGGCTGATCGCGGCCGCGCAGGCGGCGGTCGATCTCGGTGATCTCGACCAGGCCGCGCAACTCACCGAGCAGGCCGTGCCGCTGACAACCGACCCCGGACTCCTGGCCACCCTCACCGCGCTGCGCGCGCACATCTCGCGCGAACAGGACCGCCCCGATGTCGCACACCAATCCCTACTTGCCGCAGCGTCTTTCGTGACCACCCAGGACCCGGAAACCGCGGGCAGACTGTTGTACCTGGCCGCAGACGCGGCGTGGGGAGCGGGCAACCTACCGGCGGTCGACCGCACCGCCGCCCACGCCGAATCGCTCGGTCTGCCCGGCGCGGACCGGGTGCGCGCCCTGGCCGAACTCGCGCACGGCGTCAATCCCGGCCCGGACATCAGCGCCGAGCAGGCCACCGAGGCATTGCGATTGCTGCTCGCCGCAACGCCTTCCGACCAACTGCGGGAGCGCTCGGACACCGCGTACTGGCATCTGATGCTCGCCGACATCACCGCGGCGAACGACCTGTCCACCGCCCTCGCGGCCGATTGCCGTGGCCGCGGCGCGATCGGCGTCCTCGCCCGGGCTCTCATGCTGCGGGCGCGCGCCGAATTCCTGCTCGGCCGATTCACCGCCGCGACGGCCACCGCGACCGAGGGACTGCGGCTGGCCGCCGATACCGGCCAACGCTTCATCGTCATCTACCAGTCGGCGACCCTGGCACTGCTGGCCGCCGCGCGCGGCGACGAACCGGGCTGTGCCGAATACGCGAGCGAACCCCTGGCTCGCGGCATAGCGCCCGGCAACGTCCATGCGGCCGTGGCACTGAGCCTGCTCGATCTGGGCCTGGGCCGCCCCGATGCCGCCGCCGATCGTCTGCTGGCCATGCTGGCGGGCGCCAATCGCAATGGAATCACTTCCGCCATACCGGATCTCGTCGAGGCCGCGCACCGCGCCGGACGTCTCGACGAGGCTCGCGCGGCCTTCGAGTGGTATTCCGCCTGGGCCGAGCACGTCGGCCAGCACTGGGTGGTGGCGATCGCACATCGGTGCCGAGCACTGCTGTGCGCCGATTCCGTGGACGCCGAGGACCATTTCAGCACCGCCCTACGAATCCACAACGGCCACACCGACTTCGCGTTCGAACGTGCGCGCACCGAGTTGCTGTACGGCGAATGGCTGCGCCGCGGCAAACGGCGTATCGAGGCGCGCACCCACCTGCGCACCGCCGCGGAGACGTTCCGCCGCCTCGGTGCCGAGGCCTGGGCGGATCGTGCCGACGGTGAACTCCGTGCCAGCGGCGAGACCTTGACCGCGGCCCCCGCGGCGTCCGCGGTTCTGGACCGGCTCACGCCGCAGGAGCTGCAAACCGCGCGCCTGGCAGCGAATGGACTGTCCAACAAGGAGATCGGCGCACAACTGTTCCTGAGCCCTCGCACCGTCGGGTTCCACCTGTCCAATACCTATCCGAAACTGGGCATCACCTCCCGTCGCGAGCTGGCCGCCGTTTTCCGCGACTGAGCGGTTACCACAGCATCGATGCCGGACAGTGGGCTGTCCGGCATCGACTGGAGTTATTCGGCTACGGGTTGACGACCGCTCGGGCACGGGATTTTCGAGCGGTGTATTTGCCATGTAGGTGGAAGTACAGCTTGATGTACTGGCCCACCAGAATGGCGTTGATGATCGTGCCTTCGCGGATGAAATGCGGTGCGCCCAAGCAGATCAGGCCGATGGTGGCGGACAGAGCCAGCAGGGTGCAGTCGAACGCGGTCTTGATATTGCCCCACTTCCAGCCGGTCTTCTGCTGGAGGGTGTTGACGAACATGTCGATGGGCATCAGGACCAGGTTGGCGCGGATCATCAGGAACAGGCCGAAGGCGAGCATGGCGTCGGCGAAGAACAGCAGGACGAGTTTGGGCGGGTAGGCCCCGAGGTGGATCCATGTGGTGAGCGAGAGGTTGAAGTCCAGTAGCAGGGCCAGAATCAGGGCCGGGATCATCGCGAGCAGGTTGGCGGCGCGAAATCTCTTCGGGCTCACCAGGAATGTCGCGATGAGCATGATGACTTCGAGGATGAGATTGAAGTTGCCCTGGGTGAGCGGAGGCAAAACCAGTGTCATCGTTCGAGTGAGGCTGCTCTGCGGCGAGATGCCGATACCCGCCCGAACGGCAAGGCTCAGACCGAGGGTCAGGATGTAGATTCCGGCGACGTAGGTGATCCATCGGCGCACCTTGTTTCCGTTGTCGACGACTCCGGTGTTGCTATCGTGCTGCATAACCGTTGCATCCCTTGCTATTTCATGAACCCGAAGCGGTCCAGCGAAATGAACAGCGTCAGTAGCTTGTTCACCACCGGCTCACCCTCGTTGTGATTGCCCAGCTTCGCGAGCGCGTCGTCGATGGAGCGGGTGGCCTCGACCAGTTCGGCCAGGTTCATATCGGCCATGACGCCGTAGAAGTCGAGGGGCAGAACGGCCTTCGACTCCCCGTCCTCGGTGACGATGCAGCCGCCGACCAGGGAATCGAGCTGAGCGAGGTTCTCGCGCATCTCGGCACTGTCGGAGCCCACCACCACGAAATAGGCCGACGGAGCCGGCCAGAAGGTGGAGACCGCGCCGCGATCGATCGAAACGCCCTTGAACAATCCATTGACCAGGTGCCGCTCACCCTCGGCGTAGCGCTGCACCACCGAGATCCGATTCAGCAGCGCACCTTCGTATTCGGGCACGACCACACCGTCGCGGTAGGGAACCCAGACCTCCTGGGCGAACTTGAGATGTCCGCGCCCGTACACGTCGAACAGCAGCACCTTCGCCTGCGCGCCATCCTCGGAGATCTCGAGCGGCACGAGATCCAGCTGCTCCGAACGCAAATCGCCGAGCCCGGGCCGGGCTTGCTTGGTCAGCACCGAATAGTCGATATCCGCCGGGGCCAGCAGTGCGCGATCCTTGGCGACGAGCTTGCCACCCTTGAAAACGAAGCGCGGGTTGATCTTCGAAAGACTGTCCGTCAGCACGATATCGGCGAACCGGCCCGGGCTCAGCGAGCCGAGGTCGCGATCCCGGTGGAATGAGCGCGCGGTGTATAACGTGCCCATCTTGATCGCCTGAATCGGCGGCATCCCCATCTCGATGGCCAGTGAGATGACCCAGTCGATATGCCCCTGCCGCAGTACCCGATCCACCGAGATATTGTCGGCGCAGAGTTGGAAGTTCTCGGCGGGCCAGCGCCGTTTCACGATGGCGCGCAACATGGTTCGGATCACCTCGGGGCTGCCGACGCCGAACTTGATCTGGGTATTGAGGCCGTAGCGGACGCTTTTCTCGATATCGTCCTCGTTCCAGACATCGTGGTTGTTGTCGACGCCGATGGCGGGCATGTAGTTCAGCAGCGTGTCCGAGAGCGCGGTGACGCCCCAGTGGCAGTTCACCACTCCCGCATTGGCACGGCCGAGCGCGGATTTGCGGAAGTCGTCGGCATTGCCGGTCATATACGACAGGTGCGCCAGCTCCCCCAGTCCGATGACCGGATCCATCTCCAGCATCGCCTCGGTGACCTCGGTGGAGGTCTTCTTTCCCGGCGCGAACGCGTAGAGCCGATAGGGCAGCTTGTGATGGTCGGCGAACAGCGCCCGCGCGGCCTCGACCGCCTCACCCCCTGCGGCACTGGCGAAATCGAGCGTCTCACCGAACACCGTCGTGGTTCCGCTGGGCACGATCGCCTCACCGAACGCGGCCGGATGCGCCAGCTGGGATTCGAAATGCAGATGCGCGTCGATCAGACCCGGAATCGCGTACAGGCCCTGGCCGTCGAACACTTCCCGGAACCGCACGATCGACTCGTCCGGATTCAACGCGATAATGCGCTCGCCGTGCACCAAAAGCGCTCCGGGATAGACGCTTTCAGTGTGCACGTCGAGAATGTGGAGATTGCGCAGCAGCAGGTCCGCCTCCTGCTCACCCTCCAGGATGCCGAAGATGGTGCGTACGTGATCATCCTGGGCCGCCACGGCGGCGGCGCCGGTGAGCGGGTTGTCGGTCGTCGAATCGAGCATTGGCGGTCCTCACGTCGTGTTCACGTACTTGCGGTTACGGGGCCGCATGCGGTGTCCCGTGCCTGGTACTGATGGAACTCGACCACACCGTTGCCGACAAGCATCCGTTTTCGCGCAATGTGTGCGCTTTTTTCGTACACTTCCGCGCAGGAGGTGCGCCATGCTCCATTCACGATTGCTGGAATACATCGACGAGGTGGCACGCCTCGGCTCCATTCGCGCGGCCGGGGCCCGGCTGCACGTCGCGCCGTCGGCCATCAACCGGCAAATCCTCATGCTCGAGGCCGAGTTGGATCAGCCGCTGTTCGAGCGGCTGCCCCGCGGAATGCGGCCCACCCCGGCGGGTGAGGCCCTGCTCGCGCATATCCGGGGCACGCTGCAGCAGTACCGCGAGACCGTCGCGGACATCCGCGATCTGCACGCGCTGGGCAGCGGCGAGGTCGTGATCGCCACGATGACCGGGTTGGCCAGCGGTGTGGTCGCCACCGCCGCGGCGAGTTTCCGCGCCCGCCATCCCCGGGTGCGGATCTCGATTCGCACCATGGGAACCCAGGACATCCTGCACGCGGTCGAGAACAGCGAAGCCGACCTGGGTTTGGGCTTCAACGTGCCGTCATCGACCCGGGTCGAGGTCTGCTGGCAGATGAATACCCGGCTGGGAGTCGTTGTCTCCCCGCATCATGCACTGGCGCAACTGGATACGATTCCCCTCGCGCGCTGCACCCCGTACCCGCTCATCTTCGCCGACCGCTCGATGCTCATGCACGGCATCGTCGCCGAGGCCTTCGCCAAGGCCGAGCTCGATATCGAACCGGCCTTCCACACCAACTCGATCGAGACCATGAAACGCCTGGCTACATCGGGCGAGGCGGTGGCCTTCCTCAGCGAATTCGACGTCGCCGAGGAACTGCGCGACGGCCGCCTGGCGTTCCGTCAGGTCCGAGACGCGTTCAGCAACAACGTCATCTCCCTCGTCCGCCGTGACAAGCACGGCCACGGCCTGGCCACATTTCTGCTCACCGACGAGATCATGGGCGTGCTGCAACCGGGTTCCGGCGAAGCGAACGCGTGAACCGAACGGCTCACCGCCCTATCTCGGCGTATTGCCGAGTGCGCCCAGCGCGCCGACCACCTGCCCGCCGACATCGAGCAGCAGTCGGAACACATCCACGGGAACCGGTTTTCCATTGCACCACAGGATGTTGCACGCGGTGGAGGCGTACGGACCCACGCCCAGCAGAATGCTCACGGCGGTCACCGGGTCGATCACCCTGCCGAGATCCTCGAGCCCGTGAATGGGCAGCGGCGGATCGCTGAGCGTGTACGGGTTCACGTACGGCTCGGCCGGAATGTCGGTGACCGCGGCGGTGATTCGCTGATAGAGCTCCTTGTTATCTGGGTTGCCGCTGCCGGTCAGCATGCCCACCGGATTCGCCAGATTGACCCGCAACGGCACACCCATGCGGATGATCACCATGTCGCGGCTGGGCACAATGGTGACGAACTGTCCGAGCGCACCCTCGAACGAGAACAGGTCGCGCGGTGAACCGGGGAATTGCGGGCGATCGTATTCGACCGCGGACGGCACCTCGGTGCCCCGGTAGGTGTCGCCGGAATTGAGCCAGGTCAAAAAGCCGTAGCCGGGATTGGCCGTAGTCCCGGTGGTGGCTTGGCGGATGTACTCCGCGTCGATCAGCTGCCGATCGCCCCATACGCCCTGCTGCAGCATGAGACGCCCCAGCCGCGCCAGATCGTCGGGCCGCATGGCGAGCCCGCCATTGAGCGCGGTGTTCCCGCTGCGATCGCGCAGCCACACCCAGTTGTCGCGGGCGATTCCCAAGGGCGTGAACAACTCTCGCTGCGCGAAGTCCTGGAAGTCGCTGCCGGTGGTGAGCTCCACGATCTTGGACAGCACCGCCATCACGTTCTGCGCGTATTGGAACGTGGTGCCGGGTTCGAAGTCGGCGGGTTCGGCCAAGGTTTGCAGCACCGGATCGGTGTACAGCCCGGCGATATCGGCGGGCCAGCTGAAATGCAGGCCGGTGCTCTGGGTGAGCACTTGGCGCACAGTGATATTCGCGTGCGCGGGATCGGCGCCGGGGAAGAACTTGCCGAGCGTATCGTCCACCCCGAAATACCCCAGCGTGACCGCGCGCCCGATCACCGTGGCGCTGACGCCCTTGCTGGCGCTGGCCAGCGGCAGCGGCGTATTCCCGGTGGGTGTGCGGTCACCGACGAGGCAGCCGTGCCGATAGATCTGCACCGCGACCCCGCCCGCCCCGGCTCCGAAATCCAAGGCGGCGTCGACGGCGGCGGGATCCATACTCACCTGGGCGGGATCGGCGCGCGGCAGTGACTGTCCCGCAAGGGGTTCCGCACAGGTGGTGTCGCCGGTGGCCGCGGTCGCGGGCACGGCGACCGGCGCGAACGCGGTCATCATCGCTGTGGCCACACCGGTGAACATGACAGCGCGACGGCTGGTCATCACGAAACTCCTTGTAAACGAGGGTAATCAGCGCAGCGCGTCGGCGGCCGCGTTGCGTTCGACACTGAAATAGGCCGGGTCTTCCCTGAGCCGCCACTGCGGTCCGATGAAGAATTCTTTTGCTGTCTCGTCACCGAATGCCAGATACCGCAGCCATGCCACGGCGGTCCCGGCGGATCGGTACGCGCCCGGGCCGTCGACCGGTGAAAAGTGGCTCACCCCGCGGGCGTTCGCGATCCACGCCGGAGTGCCACCCATGAGGTTGTATTCCCACCACCGCACCCAGGCGAAGTCCGGCACCACGAAATCGTTGTAGCCGGTGAGGAATAGCGTCGGCATCCCGATCAGAGCGCCGACCCCGAGCGGCCCGGGCTCGATGGCCAGCAGCCCGATGATCCGCAGCGCCGGGTCGACCAGTCCCGCGATGGGCGGGAACATCGCCGCCGCCTGCAACGTGGCCTGTCCACCGCCGGAATGCCCGGCCAATACGGTGCGGCTCAAATCGATCCTGCCGAACAGCGGCGAACTCGGATCGCGGTTCTGCGCCACCGCCGTCGCCAATCCGATCGCGGGCACATAGGCGAGCGAGTTGAAGAAGTCGTAGGCGACCACGACGACAAAGCCCTGACTCGTCCACTGCCGCACCAGGGTGTCGTAGTTTCCGGGATTCGAGGTGATGCCGCCCTCGAACAGAATCAATGGGGCACTACCCATTTCGGCGATATCGGCCGGGTAATAGGTATTGACCCCGATCGGCGACTGCAATCCGTACGGAAACGCCTGGGTGCACTGCAAATCATCGCGATTGCCGAGCGTGTGGACCACGATGTGCGCGATCATCCCCGCGACGGACTCCTGGCACGGATTGGTCACCGTCGGCGTCGCGACCTGATGCGGGCCGGAACCGTCGAAAAGGCTCTGCGCCGTTGCGCCGGAAGCGATTTCATCCGCTGCCGCCGGCGCGACAGCGAGCCATGACGCGACGACGGCGGCAATACACGCCATCGCGCCCACTCGGGCAATGGACTTCGTCATTGATGTCCCCTCGCCGGGGTTCGACGCCCCGGGCCTTACGTTCTGAAACTAAACAGTCTCGGATTCGGTACAGTAGCGCGCTGTGGTCTGCGACACAAGGGGCCGGAACTCCGCGCTGGGTCACCCGAATTCGAGCGTCGGCATGACTCATGGCATGCCCTATGCGGTGCGTGACTCACCTCGCTACTGTCGCTATCCGTATTGCTGGACTGTTGTGATCAAGATTGGGGGAGCAACGATGCTCCGGACCGTGACGCGGTCGATATTGGCCGCGCTGTCGGTGGTGCTGTTGAGCGCCGGGACCGCCGCCGCCCAGCCCGCGGACCCGAACGACCCGCCCACCTCGACCGGCCCGTTCGGCATCTGGCCCAAAACCGCGCAGGGCGATATCCACCGCGAATTCACCAGTCCCGGTACGCATCCCGTTGTCGTATCGCAGAAGCTGCATGCCTGTGACGACCTCTACGGCACCATGCAGCGCATCGGCTTCTGGCTCGCGGGCGGCAACGATGTCGACAAGATGCGTTGCACCTACGCATTCCCGCACGGGCTCGAGTCGCCGATCGGAATGCTCTACTACTACCCGGGCGATCTCGATCGGATGGCGCCCGCGCCGGTGCTGGTCTGGCTCCCCGGGCTCGACGGCGACGCCGGGCAGTACGACGCGCTCGCCCGGCTGTGGGCCAGTCGCGGATTCGTGGTCGCCATGCCCTACAACTTCGTGAATTCCTTTCCCACGGATGACCTTTGGGGCGTTCAGGCGTTGTTGGCGGAGGAGCAGCGCCCGGATTCGGCCCTGCACGGGCATCTGGATCTGAGTCGTACCGTGCTCGGTGGGCATTCCGGTGGGGCGGGCGCGACGTTCTGGGGTGCGAGTTATCTGCCCGGGCTGGCCGCTCAACTGGATCCGCGGCTGCGCATTATCGGCGGTCTCAGTGTCGGTACGGGTATCCAGGCTCCGACCGGCTTGGCGATCGACGTACCGATGCTGACCA
Organism: Nocardia sp. NPDC058058; assembly: GCF_042885355.1. Lineage (NCBI taxonomy): Bacteria > Bacillati > Actinomycetota > Actinomycetes > Mycobacteriales > Nocardiaceae > Nocardia > Nocardia sp. NPDC058058. Next base: position 467,259 of record NZ_JBHVSA010000003.1, read on the forward strand.
TCACCGGAAATCTCGATGTCATCACGCCGGATATGTTGTGGCCCAGGCTGATCGACTACCGGACGCTGTTCCGGGCTCCCGCCTACATCGCGTGCGCGCTCAATGGAACCCACTTCGCCGTCAACGCCGATCTGCGCAACAATCCCCCGGCGGGTTTGTCCATGGCGTGGCTCGAACACCTCGCCGGGGCCAACCCCGCCGCCGACGCGGTATTCGTCGGACCGGACTGGAGCCTGCCGCGCGATGCGGCGTTCATGGCGGTCGAGCGCAACGGGGTCGCCGACGCGCTGCGCTGAACCGTATTTCTGCGAGCCGTGACCTGCGCAGAGTTTCTTCGCCGGGGCATCAGCGGTCTGTATCGGTGGGTCGAACCCGACCACTCCCCCACCGGAAGGCCACGGCAGCATGAAATTCAGCCTCTACCTACCCACCGGACTCGGCCACAATTTCGCGAGCTTCACCGATCCGGTGGCGGCCTTCGAAACGATCACCGAACTGGCCCGGGCAGCCGATGAATCGGGATACGAAACAGTGTGGGTCGCAGACCATTTCGTATCGTTCCCGGCGGCCCCGGGCTATCTGTTCGAGAGTTGGACGACGCTGACCGCACTGGCCCGCGACACCGGGCGGATCCGAATCGGTCAGATGGTGACCGGGAACAACTATCGCAATCCTGCCCTGCAAGCCAAGATGGCTTCCACGCTCGATGTAATCTCGCACGGGAGACTGACTTTCGGCATCGGCGCGGGGTGGTACGAGGACGAATACCTCGCCTACGGGTATCCGTTCGAGGATGCTCCCACTCGACTGCGCCAGCTCGATGAGGCCGCGCACATCATTCGATCCATGTGGACTCAGCCGGAAACGACCTTCGAGGGCAAGCACTATCGAGTTCGCAACGCGCTCAACGATCCCAAAGGTGTTCAGCAACCTCATATTCCGCTGTTGATCGCCGGGTCCGGTGAGAAGGTGACGTTGAAACTGGTAGCCAAACATGCCGATGCGTGCAACGTCCAGGTCGCTCCGGAGGAACTACGGCGCAAGTACGGCATTCTCGAAACTCATTGCGCCACAATGGGTCGTGACTACTCGGGTATCACCAGGACCTCCACCAGCTACTGCATCATCGCCGACACCGACGCCCGGGCTCGCGCCCTGGTCCCGCCGTGGGCTCCCATGGTCTTTCCGGGCGAGCTGGCCGACTACGGCCTCATCGGCACCTTGGACACCATCCGCGAACGGATCGATGCCTACCGGGCCGCGGGCGTCGACGAACTACTGATCAGCTTCCACGACTCGCTCGACCCGAACGCGATCCGGGACTTCGCCGAGGAGTTCATTCACCCCTGAGACCTGCGCGAAGTTACCTTTCACCGCTCGGCCGGGTCGATACTGACGATGGCCTCGATCAGCGAGGCCCGGCCAGGGCAGGAGCAGTGATGACCCGCGCACACCCGCGTGCCGACACCGGCGCACAGAACGACAGTTTCGTCACCGACACCGAACCGCATCGGCGCGAACTGCTGGCCCACTGCTACCGCATGGTCGGCGCGATACACGAGGCCGAAGACCTGGTGCAGGAGACGTACATTCGCGCCTGGCGCGCCTATCGGAAGTTCGAGCATCGCTCATCGATCCGAACCTGGCTCTACGCGATCGCCACGAACGTCTGCCTGGACGCGCTCGGCGACCATCGCCATCGCGTGCTGCCCTCCGGCCTCGGTGACCCGTACCAAGGGCCCGCCACCCCGCCCGACCCTGATTCGACCGGCGAATTCTCTTGGCTGCAACCGCTTCCCGACGCACTGCTCACACCCTCTGCGAGCGACCCAGAAGCGCTCGTCATCGACCGCGAATCTCTGCGCCTGGCACTGGTCGCCAGCCTTCAGCACCTGCCGCCGCAGCAGCGCGCGATCCTCATGCTCCGTGAAGTCCTGGCCTTCAGCACCGCCGAGACCGCCCAAATCCTGGGCACCACAAGGGCTTCGGTGAAGTCCGGGCTCCAGCGAGCTCGCACTCGGTTGGCCGAGCTACAGCCCAACCCCACCGATCTCATCGAACCCTCCGACCCCAGAACCCGCACGCTGCTGGACGGCTACATAGCCGCCTTCGAACACTCCGACAGCACGCTGCTCGAACAGGTCCTGCGCGCCGACGCCACCCTCGAGGCGACCCCGTTCAAGAATTGGTACGCGGGCCGAATCGCCTGTATCCGCCAACTGTCGACCTACATCCTCGGCAATCCCGGCGACTGGCGCATGCTCCCCACCCGAGCCAATAACCAACCGGCCGTCGTCACCTACCACCGCAACGCGGGCGGCGTCCTGACCCCCTACGGTGTCGCGGTCCTCACCGCGACACCGACCGGCATCACCGGGGTTGTCGCCTTCCAGGATCCAAACCTGGTGGCCGCCTTCGGTTTCCCGCCGGAGCCACCGCACTGACTCGCTATCCGGGTCGCTTTACCAGGACCGTCGGTGGCTCGGCCAGGGACCGGCCCACCACGCAGTAGCGCTCGGTCACCTTCGCCAGCCGGGCCAGGGCGGGGTCGTCGGCGTCGGTGTCGACGATGAATGTGACCACTACGTCCCGCACGCCGACCGGCGCCTCCCGATCGACGCCCAGGGTGCCGCGAGCGTCGAAGAATCCCTCGGCCCGGCCCGCCACCGAACGAAGCTCGATACCGGACGCGGTCGCCACCGAATGCAGCGTCACCCCGGCGCACGCGAGTAGCGCCTCGAGCAGCATGTCGCCCGAGCACGCGTCCGATCCATCACCGCCGGTCGCGCGGTGCAGGCCCGCGCGACTGACGCCGGAGAACTGGTCGACATCGAAAGTGATTCCCGCCGAGGCGATCCGGCCCGTCGCTGCCAGCGGGGTGCGCGCGGACTCGGGGTCCCGACGGTACTGGTCCTTCAACGGCGCCTGAGCGGCGCGCAGCTCGTTCGCGTCCATAGCTTGACGCTAATCCGCGGGACGCGGCGATGGGCGAAAAGAGCGGTGCCGGGTCAAGGACTATCGAGGTTCGTTCTTGCTGCTCAACGCTTGATTCGCGGCCGCCATCGCGAGGATTTCCGGTACATCCTCGGCCAGCAGGAAGCCTGCGGCGACTGTCTTCTCGGCTGCCGCTCGGAATGCGGCGAGGTAGTCGGCGGGAGGCGGGCCGGGCAGCGGACGTGTGCAGCCGAACAGCACCGCGGGGCCGCCGCCCTCCTGGCCGAGCCCGGACAGGACCGCCAGCGGTACGTCCAGCCACGGTGTGCGAACGCCGCCCAGCGCGTTGCCGTGATCGTCCAGCACCAGCTCTCCGCCGGATACCGTGAGCCGATCGGCCTGCGCCGGGGCGGATCCGCCAGCGGCCCAGATGGACAGCGCGGCAATGGCGCGCTGCACGACATAGTGGTGTTGCGGGCCGGAATTGATCGGCTCGGGAAAATCGACGCCCAGGGGATTGCGTCGCGGTGCCATCCGTTCGGCAAGTTCGGCCGCGCTCAGCGCACCCGAGTCCGTGAAGGCCGCGCCGACGAGATAGGTATCCCCGTGCGCCGCGCCCGCCAGCTCCCAGAGCCGGAATCGATCGGAATCGGGTTGGCGGGAACCGATCGAGCGCATCAGACCGACCACATCGGTCTCGGTTTGGAGCACGAGCACCGGCGCGGCCGAATCCGCCCGCACCCGCGTGGCACCGTCCAGCCCCTCCGGTTCGCCCCAGCCGGTCAGCGTGGCGGGACGCCCCGGGCGTCCGTCGATGAGGTACCCATCGTACGGCGAGCCATGCGGCGCAACGGCATTCACGAATGTCACCAACGTGGCGGCGGACTGAGACTGCCCGGCCGCAAGCACCTGCCGCGTCCCCGGCACCACCGTCCGAACCAACTCCCCCGCCTGCCGATAAATGTCATAGCTGTAGGCGTCCCCGGGATGCGACAGCTCCGCGTACCGCACTGGATCCGACTGTTTCAGCGGCGGCAACAGAATCGAATTCCAACTCGCGTCCCCCTCCGCCTCCGCCGCCATCACGCTGCCGCCATGAACAGGCGCGTACTGCGCCGTAACCCCCACCCACGCCATCCGAGCCCGAATCAAATGCCGATGCGCCAACAACCAAACCGGCGGCGTATCCGCCCCCGACGACGCATTGAGCCACTCCACAACAGCCGTCCCCGAATAACCCTCCACCGGCCGATACACCACTAACCGAGTCGTGAACGGCGCACCCCCATCAGCCTCCGTCACCCACTCCCCATCATCCCGACCCTCCCCCGTAAGCCGATACGACACAGCCGTTCCAGCCAGGAAATACTCCTCAGCGACATACCCAACATCGGCCAGCGAGAAGAACGTCGAAACCAGATTGATCGGACCAGCCACCACCCCGGAAAGCTCCATCCCCCGACCCTAACGACTGCTTGGTTCCCAAACAATCCCCACCCGAATCGACGGCCGCACTTGATGATTCGCCAATCGGCATCTCGACCGGGCGGGGCACGGTGTGCTTGAATACTGCGGTTCACAGCTCAATCTGGGGGATCATTCAGTCTTGGCCACAATCTACTGTCAGTTCTGCGGGTCTGTGCCGGCCGCGGATCTGGATTTCCGCGCTCATCGCGGGATGATCATCGTGATGCAGTTCCGGAAGTTGGAGGGGCCCTTCTGCCGTGACTGCGGGGTGGCGGCGTTCCGGCATCTGACCGCGGAGACGCTGGTGCAGGGCTGGTGGGGGCCGTTTTCGTTCTTCATCGCCAATCCGTTCACCCTTTTTATGAATCTGATCAATCGCGTTCGGGTCGGTGCGCTCGCGGCTCCGATCCCGGGATCGCCTGCGCTGGCGGACTATTCGGCGAAGGCGTTTCCGCGGCGATGGGAGATGGTCGGGCTGCTCGTACCGCTGATTCCTATCCTGCTCATCCTGTCCGCGGCGAGCCGCAGCGATTCCACCGCACACTCGTCGTCGTATCCGTATGTCAGCGCCCCGGCGCCGATCTACTCGGCCAGCGATCCCCGCAATGCCAAACCCGGGGACTGCGTGCGAGACAAATTCAAGGGCAACCTGAACGCCAAGTATCCCGAGTTGGAGATCGTGCCCTGTTCGGATGCCCGGGCACAGTCCGTGGTGCTCGGGCAGGTGAGCGGGCTGATTCCAGATTTCGAATGCGGGCAGAAGTATCCGGCGGCCGATCAGGTTTACAGTTTCACAACCTCGTACGGCAATGGTTATACGACAACGGATTTCGCGCTCTGCCTGGCTAAGCGGAATTAGCTTGCTCGGAGGCTCAGGCAGATCGGCTGGCCATCGGGGTCGAGCAGGACCCGCCAGCGGGCGGCGCCGGGTTGGAAGTCGGGTTGGCTGGCTCCGAGCGCGCACAGGGTCTTGGCCGCGAGGTCGAGGTCATCTACCTGTAGATCGAGGTGGAAGCGTTTGGCACCGGCCGCATCCGGCCATTGGGCGGGCCGGAATTCGTCGATCCTGCCGAAGCCGATCTTCTGGCCGTCGCCCTCGACCATCCCGTAATTGTCGTCGCTGTAGGTGATTTCCCAGCCGAGCGCGTTGGCATAGAAGCGCGCTTGCCTGGCCGGGTCGCCGCTGTCGATATTGAGCATCGCCAGGGTCGCCGCCGGCTTCGAGTCCACCCCTGGGGAATGTGTATGAGTCATGCATATAAACTAGAGCCGTGACCGAAACCCAGTCAAGCCTCCAACACGCCGCCAACGTCCTGGGCGCCTTGAGTCTCGTGATCGCCGACCGGATGAATACCGCCGTCGACGCGGTCACGGCGCTCGGGCCGTCGGCCCCCGCGGCTCTGACCGCGATACACCAGTTCCTCGACGGCGGATCGGTAACCCAGCTGAGTTCCGTTCTCGGACTGACTCATTCGGGTACCGTCCGGCTCGTCGACCGCCTTGTCGCGGAAGGTCTCGTCGAACGTGGCGCGGCTCGGGACGCACGAGCCGTCTCCGTTGCCCTCACCCCGCACGGCCGGGACACGGCCGAACGAATACTTCAAACGCGCGAGACATCCCTGACAAGCGCGCTATCGGCGTTGTCCGCCAACGAGATCGGCAATCTGGTGACGGCGCTGGACACCATGCTGACCACCGTCACTCTCGCTCGAGCCGAGCAACGCGCCACCCAGAGCGTCAACCGTCCACAGCCCTGGCTCTGCCGCCTCTGCGATTTCGCCGCATGCGGCCGCAGCGAGGGCGACTGCCCGGTCAACAACGCCACCACGACCGGCAACGGGAGCTGACGCCGGTCGGGCCACCGCGTGCGTGCGTGCTAGCGAGCCAGGTCCGGGTGTGCCCGGCCGGTGACAACGGGCATGTCGACGAAGGTCAGCAGGCCCGGTTCGGCGGCGCAGACATAGGGGATCGAGTTGACGCAGTGCGCGGCGGTGACGACGATGCCGGGGTTGCGTTCCAGACCGGCCGCGACGGCGGTCGGATGCCAGCCGTGGATCGTCACCTGGCAGTCGGGGTCGCCCTTCACCTCGACTTCGTATCGGACGCCGCCGTCGCCGTACTTCCAGGGCGGGTCGAGGTGGTCATCACCCATCAGCCAGTTGACCGCGACTCTGACCACCTTGGTGTCGCCGATGAATGCCTCCCAGGCGAAGCGCTGGGCGGCGACCTGGCCGGGCTGGATCTCGCCGATCGGCGAATCGATGGGTGCGGTCGCGACCGCCACCTCGCGGCTGCTGCGGATCTCGGCGTCGGCGAAACCCAGTGTGTCCAGGCACATTCGGACTGACTGATCGAAGCCGTTGTTCAGCAGCGCCAGCATCGGACCGTTCATCGCCTGCTCCGGCGATTGCCCGAAACCCATGATGTGGCGCACGACGTCGGGGGCGTTGTAGGTGCGGATGTCGGAGTACTCCTCACCGCGGACGAATGTGATCGCGCTGGACAGGCCGGTGAAGAACAGCGGCTGCTGCTCGGACGCGCCGCCGGGGTCGATCCCGGTCCCGTGCAGCGTCACGCCGCCCTCGCGAGCCGGAGCCGCCATCCGCTCCTTCTCCTCGGCGGTCGGCCAGAACCAGCCGAGCGGCGTGACCACGTTCTTGCCCGAACGCAGCAGCGCGGCAACCTCTTTCGGATTCGGCATGAGTGGTGCGTACAGCACGCAGTCCGCATCCATCGCGAGGATCTCGTCGACGCTATTGGTGGCGATGACGCCGATGGGGCCGATTCCGGCGAGCTCACCGGCGTCTCGACCGGCCTTGGCCTCCGAGTGCACCCAGCATCCGACCAGCTCGAGATCCGGGTGCAGCTGGATCTGGCCGATCGCGGCCTGGCCGAGCCCACCGGTGGCCCACTGGATCACTCGCAGAGTCATGCCTGGAATAGAACAGGTTCTATTCCATGAGCGTCAAGACCTGGCAGCCACCACTTCGGCCGCCACCTCGAGGAATTTCAGGTCGGTGACCGCCGGGACCAGGATGAACTCATCGCAACCGGCTCGCTCCGCACCGTCGAGAATTTCGGCGAGCACCTCCGGGCTGGAGGCTCGCGTCGACGCCGCCACCATGTCGGCCAACTTGGGCCCGAGGAAGCTGAGATAGCGAGCGGTGAAGGAACGCAACGCTTCCGGCGCGTCGGCGATGCCCAGGGCGGTGAAGCAGCCGCTGACCTTGCGTGGGGTCGTCGTGCGACCGGCCTCGGCCCAGCACCGGTCGGCCAGCGCACCCGTCTTGGCGATCTCCTCTTCATCGCCTCGAATACTGAAGCCGGAGATGCCATCCGCCCACTTCGCAGCCCGTCGCATTGCCTTCGGACCCATCGCACCGGCCAGGATGATCGGCCCGCCCGGCTGCACGCACGCCGGGCCGACCGGGTCCGCGCCCTCGAACGGCGGCTCCCCGGCGAGCAGCGACTTCAGTTCGGCCACTTTGTCATCGAGCCGCTGATGCCGTGCCTTGAAGTCCGCGCCGAGAGCGCGATAGTCATGCTCGCGACCGCCGACGCCGACCGCCACCTCGAGACGCCCGTTCGCGAGCTGATCGAGAGTGCCGATCTGCTGCGCGACCATTGCCATCGGATGTTGCGGCAACACCCACAGATTCGCCAGCACCTGAACCCGCTCCGTGACCGCCGCGCACGCGCCCAACGTCGCCACCATCTCCGGGTTGGCGAACGTCACCCGCTCCCCCACCGAGACACTCGAGAACGGGCCCGCGTCGATGCGCCGAGCCCAGTCGACCGTCGTACCCGGTCCGTAGCCGGGAGCCATTTGTGGAAGTGCGACACCGATCTTCATGTCGCGACCCTCTCAGATCCACCCGGATTCGGTCAGGCGATTGCGAATCCGGGAGGCGAGGGCGCTCCCTGGGGCCGTACCGGCCGGGCTAAGGGACGGAGCGCCCACAAAAGCCGAGCCACCACCAGCCACCCGCGAGTTCCATTGTGGGGCAGAGGGGTTCACCGAACCCGTCGTACGGTCCAGGCTCGGGTGTGCCGACAAAATGCCCGTAACCGTGGGCATCGTCCGGGATCCCGATGTAATCGGGCACGAACCGCACCGGGTGTCCGCCACTGGTGCCGATCACGGCCACCTTGCAGTTCACCGATACGAAGCACAGCTGCCGAGGCAGGTCGACCCCGTAGTAGTCGATGGCGCGACGGTCCGGCAGCTCCATCGCCGCGATGGTGTCGAATGCCGGACGCTCGAGCCAAAACCGGGTCCACGCGGTGGCGTGCGGGACGAAGAAGAGCAGCACCGACCCGCCGACCCCGATCAGCGCCAGCACCGCGGTCGCCACCAGCGGAACCCGTTGTGCGCGGCGCGCGGTCAAGAACAGCAGCAGTACGAAGCCGGCAATGATTGTCACGAACACTGCCAGCAGCAACGGCAGGGCGAGAATCCAGAGCCAGGTGACCATCCAACCGCGATACAGCGTCACACCGAGCGCGATCGTGGCCAAGACCAATGCGCAGAGCGGGGCGGCGGCGGGCCGAGCAGCGTTGACGAGCATCATCGCAACCTATGTCGGCGATGTGCACGCGCTGCGCGGGAATTGTGTGGATCCCGTGAGGCTCTGGGGCGGATCTCATCGGGTTCCGGGCGGGATAGTGGTCATAAGTCCAGTTGACGTCTCAATCTGACTCATCATCATTTCGGAATCCGGTACAAGGGGGTTCTCATCATGATCTAATCGCGCCAACTCGGATGCATCAGCGCCTCGATGACGAGGTCGAGGGGCATTCGAATTACGTGGGAGTACATGATGGTGGATAAGAGAATGAAGCAGGTGGGCGGGTCGCTCGCGGCGTTCGCGGTCGCGGCGGGGTTCGCGGTGGCGTTGATTCCGGGTACGGCTTCGGCCGCGCCCGGAACGATCACCTGGAGTGACGGGAACAGCAAGTTCACCCGCACGGTGTCCAACACCAACCCGGTCGTCGGGGACATCGTCACCGTCACAACGACATTCGAGCGCACCGGGATTCCGGTGGAGTACATCTACAACATCAAGGATCTGCACCCGGCGTGCCTGACCCCCGTCGCGGGCTCGGCCAAGATGGGTGGCGATCAGGTTTCGCTCGACACCTCGTCCTCGGACTGGGTGAAGGCCGAATTCGGGATCACCAAGTACCCGGTGTACCCGAACATCAACCCCAAGTCGCAGACCTTCGAGGTGCAGTACACCGTGGGCGTGAACTGCGCCCGCGACACTCCGCTGCCGACCTCCATGAACTACGGCGGGTCCCTGGGCAGCGGCACCTACGCCAACAAGGGACCGAACATCACGGTCTCCAGCGATGCCGTGTCGACCACCTCCATCACCGATGTCAGTGGCGCACAGACCGGTAAGGCCATCACCCTCGAGGCGAGCGTGTCCCCCGCCGCCGCCGGTGGCACCATCCAGTTCAAGGCGGGCGACCAGGTCCTCGGCGACATCCCGGTCGCCGCGAACGGCAAGGCCACCATCGTGTGGACCCCCGGCGCAGCGGGCTCCTACAACATCGGCGCGACCTTCTCCGGCCGCAGCGGTGTGGCCGGCTCGACCACCACCAAGGTGGTCACCGTCGCCGACCAGCCCACCACCCCGACCACCACCCCCAAGCCGAGCACCGGATCCTTCTGATCCCGTTGTCCGCCTGAGGATTCGACGTCGGCGGCCACTGCGTGGTTATCGCAGCGGCCGCCGACGTCTGTGCGGTGCCGACCTCCGAATGTTGCGGTGATCGCCTGTCGTTGACAGGATCGTCCCCAGCATGCCGAATATCGAAATCGCATTTGACAGCCTTCAGGGTCTATCCGTTGGCGATGCGCTGGGTGCACAATTCTTCGTCCCCGGTCGCTCCCTTTCCAATCTTCTTGCCGGGCAACCACCCGCACCCCCGTGGCAGTGGACCGATGACACCGAGATGGCCTGTTCGGTGTATTCGGAAATCCGCGACCGCAGCCATATCGACCGTGATGCGCTCGCGGCCGTGTTCGCCGATCGATGCGAGCCCTACCGCGGCTACGGTGCGGGCAGCGTCGTTGTGCTGCACGAGATTCGGGACGGCCGTCCCTGGATCGACGCCGCCGGTGCGGCTTTCGGCGGTCGTGGGTCGTGGGGAAATGGCGCGGCAATGCGAGTCGCCCCACTCGGAGCATATTTCGCCGGGGATTCGGATCGAGCGGCAACGCAAGCCGCACTTTCGGCCGAGGTCACCCACCGGCACCCCGAAGCAATCATCGGTGCCATGGCCGTCGCAGTCGCCACATCCCACGCCGCCGCCACTCGCGGAAAGACCTGCGCACCAGATGAATTGCTGGATTCGGTGGAACCCTATCTGGTCGATGGGCGAACCGCGACGGGCATCCACCGTGCTCGAAAGCTATTAGGCCGGTCCGTGGTTGAGGCCGCCTATGAACTCGGCAATGGCGCGCAAGTCAGCGCCCAGGACACGGTTCCATTCACCCTATGGACGGCCGCGACCTTCCTCACCGACTATCCGGCAGCCATCACCGCATGCATCGAAGCGGGCGGAGATGCGGACACCACAGCCGCGATCGTCGGCGGAATCGTGGCCGCACACACGGGCATCGGCAACCGAGATTCGATTCGCGGGATCCCGGACAGCTGGCTCGCGGCACGCGAGCCCCTCCCCGCCTGGCTGACGGACTCACCGAAACCCTCTTCATAGCGCCAGTCCCGCATGAGCTTCCATCGAAGTGGTTCGTTGAATCAGCGGTTCGGGTTGCCCAGCAGTGTATTCAGGGTGGTGATTGTGGTGGTGTTGTCGGTGTGGTGGATTGTGGTCATTCCGGCTGCGGTGGCACCGTCCAGGGCGATTTGGGCGTCGTCGATGAAGATCACCTCGTGGGGGTCTACTTCGAGTCGGGTGCAGGCCAGGGCGTAGATGGCGGGATCTGGTTTGGTGGTGCCTACTTCGTGGGAGTAGATGATGTCGTCGAAGAGGTCTTCGAAGCCGTAGGCGTGTTGTTCGCGGGCGCGGGCGCCTACGAAACTGTTGCTGATGATTCCTGTTCGACGTTCGCGGCGAAGGGATTTCGCGTAGGTGATCAGTTCGTCGTTGGCTACACCGAGGTATTGGGTCCAGATGTCGGCGATGAGTTCGTCGGCGGTGTGGGGAGCTAGGGCTAGTCGTTGAATGATCGCGTCTCGGAACTCGGATTCGGTTATGGTGCCGATACTTCCGGCCAGCCAGACATCGGCGAGGCGGCCGATGAGCTGGCCGCGTTCGAGGCCGAGTCGGTGTTCCCAGGCGATGTCGAAATCCATCTGTTCGGTGACTTCGAGAACGCCTCCGATATCGAAGATCACCGCGCGGAAAGTCATGTCCTCCAGGCTATCCGGGCTGGGGTATGGCGGGGAGGTCGGAGAAGCGGACGGTGCGGGCGATGGCGGTTACGTGCAGGCCGTCGGCGGCGGGTTGGATGGCAGTCAGGCGGGCGCCCAGGGGTAGGGACTGTAGGGGGACGGTGAAGGTCAGGGATTGGCTGATCAGGGCCAGGGGGATGGTGGGGCCGCCCGCTCTGGCTTGGACGGAGATGGGGGTTACCTCGAAGCCGTCGTCGGTGGGGGCGACGGTGACCACGACGGTCGCGGGGACCGGGATGCCCTGGACCGAGAAGGTGCCGGTGACGCGCAGGCCGTCGGCGGCGTAGCTGATCGATTCGACTTCCGAGGGCGCGAAGCGCTGCACGGTGTCATAGGGGACGACGCCGGTGGCGGTCGCGGTGTCGGCGACCAGGTTCGAGGTCCGGCTGGCTAGTAGATCGGACAGCGGGGCGGTGACGTCGGTGAGGTGAACCTCCAGGTTGTGGACCGAGATCTGCTGGTCGCTCCAGTCGCCCACCCGCACGTTGATGTCGCGATAGGTGCCGTCGACCGCCTGGGTCAGGAACGGGAAGCCGCCGATCGACACACTCGGCTGCTGCGCGAGGCTGTATTCGGTGGCGATCCGGCTGCCTATCTCCTTCTGTGCCTGTGCCACCGCGACTCGGTCGCCGACGATCAGCGCGATCGCCAGCACGATGATCAATATCAGTAGTGCGCGCATGCGCTCACCCGCTTGGACATCCCACCATCATGCTGTGGAAACCGGGTGATGCCACCGAACACGGCGACCGTCACAGTGCGCGGTGTCGCAGCCGCTTCACCCTTTCGAGGTGAGGCGGGCGCGCGCGACCGGCGCGATAGTCGACGAGTCGGCGAAAGCAATTCACACGGTGAGGTGCTCGATGGACATTGTGACGCGCGGAAACAATATGTCTGCCAAGCGATTCGACCACTCGCGGGCCGATGCGCTGGTGATCTTCGGAATCACCGGGGATCTGGCGACGAAGATGACCTTCCGCGCGCTGTATCGCCTGGAGGCGGCCAGTCGCCTGCACTGCCCGATCATCGGATTGGCACAACCGGATTGGTCTCATGATCAACTGGTCGCCGCGGTGCGCACCGCACTCACGACCTCCGGCGAGACCGTCGATTCGGAGGTCCTGAACCGGCTGGCCCGCCGCATGAGCTATCTGCGCGGCGATTTCACCGACCCCGAGACGTACCGCCAGCTCGCCGAACTCCTCGAACACGCCCGGGCCCCGCTGTTCTATCTGGAGATCCCACCCGCACTGTTCGCCCCGGTCGTCGAGGCCCTGGGTCAGGCCAAGCTCACGACCGGCGCTTCGGTGCTGATCGAGAAGCCGTTCGGACATGATCTGGTCTCGGCGCGCGCCCTCAACGAACAGCTGCATCGCACCCTCGATGAGGATCAGATCCTGCGCATCGACCATTTCCTGGGCAAGCAGCCGGTACTCGATCTCACCTTCTTGCGCTTCGACAATGTCCTGTTCGAGCCGGTGTGGAATCGCGATCATGTTGCGGCCGTGCAGATCACGATGGCCGAGGATTTCGGTGTCGAGGATCGGGGCGCGTTCTACGACTCGGTCGGGGCGGTGCGTGATGTGGTGCAGAACCACCTGTTGCAGGTGCTCGCACTGCTGGCCATGGAGCCCCCGACCGGGCCGGATTCCCGTGCGCTGTGGGACAAGATGGTCGCGGTCTTCCGGGCCACCGCCGATGTCGAGCCCGCCCGCGCGGTGACGGGCCAATACGCGGGCTACCACGATATGGATGGCGTGAGGCCGGATTCGGTGACCGAGACGTACGCGGCACTGCGCGTCCAGGTGAATACCCCGCGCTGGGCCGGTGTGCCCTGGTTCATTCGCGCGGGTAAGGCGCTGGCCACCCGCGCTACCGAGGTCAGGGTGATCTTTCGCCGCCCGCCACCCCCGGCGTTCCTCCAGCAGCCCAAGCACATCGACGCCAACCAGTTGATATTGCGTATCGACCCGGACCCCGGGCTGCGCCTGATCCTGACCTCGCAAGGCTCCGCCGGCACGTCCACGCGACCGGTCCACATGGACCTGCCGTTCGCCGCCGAACTGGGCCAACCCCCCGAACCCTACGAACGCCTGCTGCACGATGCGCTCACCGGCGATCATTCACTCTTCCCGCGCGAGGACGTGGTGGAGGAAACCTGGCGAATACTGCAACCGCTCATCGAGCATCCCCCCGCACCGGTGACGTATCCGCGCGGTTCGTGGGGACCGGGCGGCGCGGGCGAGCTGCTACGCGGCCACCCCGGCTGGCAGACCCCATGGCTACCCACCGATAACCGCTCATGACCGAATCCCCCTGCACCAGAACGGAGTACCGATGATGGCGACAACCGATCCGCGGCAACTCGGCATCATCGGCCTCGGCCGAATGGGAGGCGATATCTCCCGGCGACTCATGCGCGACGGCCACCACTGCGTCGTCTACGACATCGACGCCCGAGCCGTCGACTCACTCGTATCCGACGGCGCCACCGGGGCCGATACCGTCGCCGACCTGGTCGGCAAGCTCGCCCAGCCGCGCGCGGTCTGGGTGATGGCACCCGCCGGAACGGTCACCGGCGCGATCATCGACGAACTGGCCAAGCATCTCGCGCCCGGCGACACGATCATCGACGGCGGCAACTCCTACTACCGCGATGACATCCGGCGCTCGGAAACCCTGGCCGAGCAGCGAATTCACCTGATCGACTGCGGAACCAGCGGTGGGGTGTGGGGCATCGACCGCGGATACTGCCTCATGATCGGCGGCGATGACGCGGTCGTCGCACGCCTGCGCCCGATCTTCGCCACCATCGCCCCGGGCATCGACGCCGCGCCGCGAACACCCGGGCGCACCGATGCACCGGACCCCGCCGAATACGGGTTCCTGCACTGCGGGCCGAGCGGCGCAGGACATTTCGTGAAGATGGTGCACAACGGCATCGAGTACGGAATGATGGCCGCGCTCGCCGAGGGACTCAATATCCTGCGCCATGCCGATGCGGGCAGCGCCCAGGCGAGCGCGGACGCCGAGACCGCACCGATGGAAGAGCCCCGGTTCTACCGGTTCGATATCGACACCACCGCCGTGGCCGAGGTCTGGCGGCGCGGCAGCGTCATCGAATCCTGGCTGCTGGATCTGACCGCGGCGGCGCTGTACGACTCCCCCGACCTGACCGAATTCACCGGCCGCGTATCGGATTCCGGCGAAGGCCGCTGGACCTCGATCGCCGCGATCGACGAGGGCGTGCCCGCGCCGATTCTGAGCGCGGCGCTGTTCTCACGATTCAGCTCGCGCGGTCTCGACGACTTCGCGGATAAGGCACTTTCCGCCATGCGCAAAGGTTTTGGCGGCCACGACGAGAAGAAGGAGTGAGTTCATGGACATCGGCCATCCGCTATACCTGCTGCCGTTCGATCACCGCGAGTCGTTCACTTCGGGCCTACTCGGCGTCGCCGGACCACCGGATCGGGCGCAGCGCCGCGAAGCCGAGGATCTGAAAATGCTGATCTGGGATGCCTTCGAGGACGCGCTCGATCGCGGTGCGCCGCGCGAGAGTTGCGGTGTGCTGGTCGACGAGGAATACGGGGCCGACGTCGCCCGCTTCGCCCGGGCGGCGGGGGTCACCTTGGCGATGCCGGTCGAGAAGTCCGGGCTGGAGAAGTTCGAACTCGCCTACGACGACTTCGCCGACCACATAGCGGATTTCGAGCCGGATCTGGTGAAAGTGCTTGTCCGCTATAACCCCGAGGATGATCCCGCGAGCAACCGCCCGCAGGAGACCCGGCTGGCCTGTCTGTCGAGCTGGCTGCGCGCCCACCATCACCGCCTGCTCTTCGAATTGCTGGTCCCGCCGACCGCGGCGCAGCAGGCGCGAGCCGGTGACGAGCTCACCTACGAGCACCGCATGCTGCCCGGGCTGATTGTCGATTCCATTGCCGCACTTCAGAATGCGGGAATCGAACCGGATATCTGGAAGATTCAGGGGATCGATGATCGCGGCGGGTGCGAGGGCGCCGCCGCCCAGGCTCGCAGTCAGGGACGCGACGATGTCACCTGCATCGTGCTCGGTCACGGAGCCGATGTGGAGCGGGTGCGGGGCTGGCTGTCGGTGGCGGCCGGGGTGCCCGGTTACGCCGGGTTCGCCGCGGGTCGCACGATCTGGCATGACCCGCTGGCCGACTATCTCGGCGGTCGACTCGATCGCGACGCGGTCCGGCATCGGATCGCCGACAACTACCTCGCCATGATCGACACGTATCGGAACGCGGCGAACCAGCCCGTCGCCTCGACGACAGGTGCCGTGTCATGAGCGCGTCCCAAACCCCGCTACTACGAACAGCTTCCGAAGATCTCGGCGCACTGGGCCTGCCGCGCGGGATCCGGGCCTGCCTGTTCGACCTGGACGGGGTGATCACCGAGACCGCCAAGGTGCACGCCGCCGCGTGGGCGGAAATGTTCGACGCCTACCTGATGACCCGAGCCGAGCGCGGTGATGAACCCTTCGTGGCCTTCGATCCGGTCGAGGATTACGACACCTATGTCGACGGCATGCCGCGCGCCGATGGCACGAGAGCCTTTCTGAAGTCCCGGGGAATCACAGTGCCCGAAGGGAATTCGGATGATCCGCCCGATGCCGAAACCGTACAGGGCCTCGGCAATCGCAAGAACGCGATCGTATTGCGTCGCATCCACAATGACGGGGTGCAGGCGTATCCGGGCTCGGTCGCCTACGTGCGCGCGGTGCGGCAGGCCGGGTTGCGGCGGGCGGTGGTGTCCTCGAGCACGAATTGCCGTGATGTCCTCGCCGCCGCTCATATCGAGGATCTGTTCGAGGCGCGCATCGACGGAATCACCGCCAAGCGAGAGCATTTGGCGGGTAAGCCCGCTCCGGACATGTTCCTCGCCGGTGCGCGGGCGCTCGGGGTCGATCCGGCGGAAGCGGTCGTGTTCGAGGATGCGCTGGCCGGAGTCGCTGCCGGTCACGCGGGCGGCTTCGGCTACGTGATCGGAGTCGACCGGGTGGGTCAGGCGAGGCAGCTGCTGGCGCACGGGGCCGATCGGGTCGTGACCGATCTGGCAGATCTGGCGGGTGCGAAATGATCGATCATCCTCGGTTTCAGGTCGAGCCCTGGTGCCTGCGGGCGACCGGGCTCGATCTCGGCGTGCTCGCACAGGCGGAGTCGGTATTCGCGCTCTCGAACGGAAATATCGGCTGGCGCGGCAATCTCGACGAGGGCGAACCGCACGGGCTGCCCGGGTCCTATCTCAACGGGGTGTACGAACTGCGCACCCTGCCGCACGGCGAGCCCGGATACGGCTACGCGGAGTCCGATCAAACGGTCATCAATGTGACCAATGGCAAGCTGATTCGGCTGCTCGTCGATGACGAGCCGTTCGATCTCACCTCCGGGCGGCTCGACGCGCACGAATGGTGCCTGGACTTCCGGGACGGCGTGCTGCGACGGCAAACCGATTGGGTGTCACCGGCGGACTGCCCCATTCGGGTGTCCTCGACCCGGTTGGTGTCGCTGGCGCAGCGTTCGGTCGCCGCGATTCGCTTCGAAGTGCGGGCCTTCGACCGGCCGGTGCGGGTGGTGGTGCAGTCCGAACTCGTTGCCAACGAGGAACTTCCGGCACCGGCCGCCGATCCGCGCGCCGGACAGATCCCGTCACCGCTGGTGGCGGAGCAGCACTCCGCCAAGGGCACCCGCGCCGGGCTGGTGCATTCGACCGAGCGCAGCAGGCTGTATATCGCCGCGGCGATGGATCATATCGTCGACGGACCCGAGCCGACCCGGGTCGAATCGGAGAGCTTCCCCGATCTGGGGCGGGTCACCGTGACCACGGAATTGCAACCGGGACAACGGCTTCGGATAGACAAGTTCGTCGCCTACGGGTGGTCGGGCACCCGTTCGCTGCCCGCCGTGCGGGACCAGGCCTATGCCGCTCTCGCCGGTGCGCGCCGGACCGGATGGGTTGGCCTGTGTTCGGAGCAACGCGCCTACCTCGACGAATTCTGGTCGCGGGCGGACGTTCTGCTCGAGGGGGATCCGGAAATACAACAGGCGGTGCGGTTTTCGCTATTCCACGTATTGCAGGCCGGAGCCCGAGCGGAGGGCCGGGCGATTCCCGCGAAGGGTCTCACCGGTCCCGGCTACAACGGGCATTGTTTCTGGGATACCGAGTCATATGTCCTGCCGGTGCTGACCCAGGTGGTTCCCGATGCGGCGGCGCACGCATTGCGCTGGCGGCACGCCACGCTGCCCATGGCCAATGCGCGGGCGGCTCAGCTCGGACTCACCGGCGCCGTATTCCCCTGGCGCACAATTCATGGCGAGGAGTGTTCGGGCTACTGGCCCGCGGGAACCGCCGCATTCCATATCAACGCCGATATCGCCGACGCGGTGCTGCGCTACCTCGACACGACCGGCGATCAAGCCTTCGAACGCGAGATCGGGGTGCGGCTGCTGGCCGAAACCGCAAGGCTCTGGGCCGGTCTCGGGCATCATGACGCCGAAGGCCATTTCCGGATCGACGGCGTGACCGGGCCGGACGAGTACAGCGCTGTCGCCGACAACAATGTGTACACCAATCTCATGGCGCAGCAGAACTTGCGCGCCGCCGCCGATGCCGTTGCACGCCAATCCGATATAGCACGCGAGCTCGGCATCGACGAGGAGGAATCCGCGCGCTGGCGCGATGCCGCCGACGCCATGTACATCCCGTATGACAAGGCGCTCGAGGTGCATCCGCAGGCCGAGGGGTTCACCGAGCATCAGGTGTGGGATTTCGCCGCCACGCCCGCCGAACACTATCCGCTGCTGCTGAATTACCCCTACTTCGACCTGTACCGCAAGCAGGTCGTCAAACAGGCGGACCTGGTGCTGGCCCTGTATCGCCGCACCGACGCGTTCACCCCGGATCAGAAGGCACGCGACTTCGAATACTACGAACGGCTCACCGTGCGCGACTCCTCGCTGTCCGCGTGCACGCAGGCCGTGATCGCCGCCGAGGTCGGACACCTCGACCTCGCCTACGACTACCTGGCCGAGGCCGCGCTCATGGACCTCGACGATCTCGAACACAACACCCGCGACGGTCTGCATATCGCCGCCCTCGCCGGATCGTGGATCGCCCTGATCGCCGGGCTGGCCGGGATGCGAGATCAGAACCGCGCCTTGACATTCGCGCCCCGACTGCCCGACAAGGTGACCCGGCTCGCCTTCACCTTTCATTGGCAGGGATGTCGCCTCGCCGTCGACATCACCGCACCGAGCGCCACCTACACCCTGCATGAGGGTGGGCCACTGCATTTCACCCACCACGGGCACTCGGCCATCGTCACCACCGAACATCCCATCACCCGGCCCATCCCCGCCGCACCGCCGATGACACCGGCACCTACCCAACCGTCCGGGCGCGCACCGGCTCGACGCGGTTCGTGATTGCGCCCGTGGCGTTTCCGCACTTCGCGGACGAGCGCGGTTAGGTTGGTGATCCATTCGGCCGGTGATCGAGGAGGCGTTGTGAGGCGACTGTGAAGTCGGCGGCCACCCTGCTGTCCGAGTGCCGCCGGCGGATCCCGGCGAGTATCGAAGCACTGCAACGCTTCTGGCGACCCCAAGCCCCACCCGATATTCCGGCGGGGGTGGCCGCGGGCATCGCGCTGCTCACGCCGCTGCTCGCGATGTACTGGGCCGGTCACGCCGATATCGGCGCGTCGATGTCACTGGCCGCGCTGCTGGTGGTGATGCCGCTGGGAACCACCGACCGTGCCGAGCGCGCGCGCCTGCTGGCCACACGCACCGTGTCATTGACCGCCGCCGGTGTGGTGGTGTGGCTGATCGGACCGCACACGTGGCTGCTGGTCATCGCCGTCACCGCCGCCGCCGCGCTCGGAGCCTTCCTGCCGCGCGTGGGAGTCACGGCCGCGCTCGGCGTGCTGCTGATCGGCATCACCGGCTCGGGGGCCGCAACCGTGGTGCCCGGTCTCGATCAACTACTCGGCAGCCTCTGGGCCGCGCTCCTGATCTTCCCGAACTGGGGCCACCGGAAGAGCACACCACCCGCTCAGGCCATGTCACCGCGTGCCCGCCTGTCGTCACCGAAAATCCGTCACCACGCCGCGCGCCTGGCCCTGCTGACCGCCGTCGTCTCGAGCACCCTGCTATCCGGCGGCCTGCTCGGCGGCGGCGCACACTGGCTGGTCACCTCACTGCTGCTGACCTTGCAGCCCACCTCGGAGCAAACACGCGCCAAAGGACTACAGAGAACCGTCGGCAACTCCCTCGGCGGCGTGGTAACGGCACTGATCCTCATCACCAACCCCGGAACAATCACCGTCGCAATCGGAGTCGGCCTGGCAGCCGTCTTCGGCTACGGCTGGCGCCCCGCGAACTACCTCTACTGGTCCCTCGCGGCCCCCGCACTCCTGCTCCTGCTGGCCGACTACTCCACCCCGATGCCCTGGTACGACGGAGCCCTCCGCGCCGCCCTCAACGCCCTCGGCGCCCTCATCGCCTACCACTCAACCCGCTGGCTCTGGCCCGAACCCGCCACACCGAGTTGAACCACACACCCAGTACCCGTTCACCACGGCAGGGGTTGGCGGTCGCGGAAGAATCCGCCGGTCGGTCCGTTGTCGGGAAGGGTTGCCGCCCAGACGATTCCGGCGGCACCGTCGGCGACCGGGCGGCCGCCGGGGCCGCCCATATCGGTGGCTACCCAGCCGGGGCAGATGGCGTTGACGAGGATGCCCGCCGGGCGGAGCTCGGCGGCGAGCATTCGAGTGAGGGCATTGAGGGCGGTTTTGGTGGTGTTGTAGGCGGGGGTACCGCCGCCCATGCTGGTCAGGGAGGCGGCCTCGCTCGAGACGTTCACGATTCTCGGATGGGCGCTGGCACGCAACAGCGGCAGCAGGGCTTGGATCAGTCGCCAGGGACCATAGAGATTGGTTTCGGCTGCTTCGCGAACGACGTCGAGATCCGCGGAGGCAGCGCGCTGCCAGGTGTCGTAGGTAATGGCGGCATTATTGACGAGGATGTCCAACCCACCGAAGCGTGCGCCGATATCCGTTGCGGCGGAGCCGATATCGCGCTCGCTCGTGATATCGAGTTGCAGTGGATGGGTATCGCCTCCGATATCCGCAGCCGCCTTCGTGGCCGCGTCCAGAGACCGAGCGGAAACGATTACGGTATGCCCGCCGGCGGCTAGCTGGCGCGCCACCTCATGCCCGATGCCTCGATTGGCTCCGGTGACGAGAGCGATCATTGGTTCCTCTTCGCGGTGAGCGGTCAGGGGTGGGTGTTTTCCAGGACGCTGACGCACATGCGCGCGCATTCGGCGGCAAGTTCGGCGGCGGTCATATCGATGGTGCCGCCGAGCCAGCCTTCGATGAGTTGGTTGACGCCACCGGTAATGAAAAGCGCTGCGCGGTGCAGCCATTCCGGTTCGATCGAGATGCCCAGCGCGGCGGGAGCGTGTTGGACGACCAGGCCGGTGATCATCGTCAGTACGTCGTGGCGACGCTGAGTCAGCTCGGGCAGGTCGCCCGGGTCCGTGGTGGTGACGATGCGATGAATGTGGCGGTCCGCCGCAATGATTTCCAGGAATGCCTGTAGCGCGGATTGGAGTCTTCGCTCGGCCGGACCATCCGCGGAGACACCCGCCTCGACCATGGCCGCCAGCATCTGATCGCGCACCTCGTCGCTGACGGCGAGCAGCAACTCCTCGCGGTTGGCGAAATGTTCGTAGAAATAGCGGTCGGTCAGGCCCGCGGTTTTACAGACGCCCCGGACTGTGACGGCACCGATTCCGGATTCGCCCCAGGTGGTGCGAGCGGCGACAAGCAGGCGCGCGCGGCGCTCGGCGCGGCGCTCGGTCGCGCTGACGCCGCCGTAGCTGCGAGTGGCCGTATTCGTCATTGACAACACTTTAGGCGCGGCTGTCGGCGTTGGGGATCACGCCTGAGTGACATGGACAGGACCACCGCGTCAGGTGTGCTGCGATCGACGAGTTCACGAAAAGATCCGAAGTCGTGCCAGGTCCATCAGGCGATCAGGCCACCTTCGCTCAGGAGCGGACTGTAATGGCTGAGTTCGGCCCTGATGGATGCGGTTTCCCACGCTTCGCGGTCACGGATGTAGGTGGGATGCTCGGCGATTATGGCGGTGGTGACGGCACCGCCGAGGTGCAGTCGCCACCGCACCGAGCCGGTCACCCGTGCGGCGCAACTGTCGATGAAGGCTTCGGCCGCTCGTTTGAGTGAGCCGAGCCATCGTCCTTCCAATGCTTCACGGACCCATAGCTGTTCGAGATCGAGCTTGACCCGGAGTGTTTCGGCGGTCAGGCACGCGCTCTCGAGGTGGCGCGCGGTCATGAGTATGAGCCATGCCGCCGGCATCTCCCGCACCTCGAGCACCTTCTCGCCGTGGTCCAGATGCTCGAGTCCGGTGTATCGGCCGACGCCGAACCGGCCGACCCGGACATTGAGCTGTCCGATGAGTTCGACCAGATCCATTCGCTCGCCGTCGACCGCGGTGGGTATACCTTCCTCGAAACTCAGCGACAACTCCTCGGCGACGAGGTGGTCGTCCTGCGGTGTGACGCTCCATCGATAGATGGAGTCCGGAATACGATGCGACTCTGGATCATCGAGCGATCCGGACTCGTACTCCCGGCACCACAGGTTCGAATCGCCGCTCATGGTGCGGTCGCTCGAGAAGGTGATGCCCGCCGCGGACAGATCCTCGATTTTCTGTGTTCTGTCGACCGGCTGCAGGTCGTATGGGCTGCCGTATCGACCGGGAAACCCCAGCATTCCCAACGCGCCGTTGAGCCGTCGCAGCGTGTTCTGTGAACGATTGGCGGTGTGGATGACGCATCCGGCCTCGACCTGGTGCGCCAAATCCACTGCGGTACGGGCGATCAGGGGACGGCTCAAGGTCGAGCTGACCGGATGTAGACCGAGGTATACCGCGTGCGCTTTGATCGCGGGCGCTACGAACTCCGCGGCGAACACCTGTTGTTTGTCAACCGAATGAAACACAGCGCCGAGTTCCGAAGCGATATGTTTCTGCTCCTCCACGGTCTCCAGTCCACCGATATCCACTGACAGGGCGTGCACCTGCGTGAATCCGAGTTCTCGCAGCCGCAACAGCAAATAGCTGCTGTCCAGACCACCGCTGAACAGGGTCACCACTGGCGCGGATCGGTCGATGGTCCGGTCGATTTCTTCGAACGACCTGATCAGTTTCGGTTTGATGGCTCTGCTCCTAATCCGCTATCGCAGTGGCCAATTGGCGGCGCAGGATCGCGCACACCTCGGACAGGCCCTGCCGCTCGACAATTGCTTCGTGGGTCGCATCGATCGGGTGCTCCTCGATGTCGCCGTCGACGAACTCGCGCCACGACGGAATCAGCGAGTCCAGTCGTCCGCCGTCCGGCGACCGGACGGCCCGGAAGATGACGAGGTCGCCGTCGTACACCGGCGACCGGTGGGCCGCCAGGATTTCCGCGTTGTTGATCGAGACCGGGACCAGTGAATCGATGACCGAGGCGACCATCGAGCCATCGCCGTCGCCGGTCCGGGCGTGTGCCCACTGCTCCATCGCTGCGCGCAGGTCACGTTCGGCAGCGCTGAATTCCACCGCCGTGCGGTCGATTTCATACGGCACGGCCGGCCCCGAGTCGAGCAGGGTCAGGCTCGCCACCGCATGGCCGCGCCGTCGCAATTCCACGGCGATCGAATGCGCGACGGTACCGCCGAACGAATGCCCGAGCAGATGGAAAGGGCCGTCCGGCTGTACGGCCAGCATGTGGTCGGCGTAGTGGTTCACCATGGCCCGCATCGATGGTGCCGGCGGCGCGGCTCCATCGATGCCGCACGCCTGGATGGCATAGATCGGCCGATCGGTGATCTGGGTGGCGAGACCGAAATATGCCCAGCCGACACCGGTTCCGGGGTGGATGCACCACAGCGGCGCTTGTTCGCCGGTGGTTCGGATGGGCAGGACCGCGGCGAATGGATCGGTGCTCTCCTGCTCTCCGAGTCGAGCGGCCAGGCCCGCAACCGTCGGGGTTTCGAACACGAAGCGCACCGGCAACTCCACACCGAGTTCGGCACGCACTCGCGCGAGCACCCGCATCGCCGAGAGCGAGTGCCCGCCGAGTTCGAAGAAGGAGTCGTCGGCGCCGACGCTGCCCACCCCGAGTATCTCGGCGAAGATTCCGGCCAGGGCACGCTCGGCCGCTGTCGATGGATTCCGATATGCCGCACCGGATGTCATGTCCGGATCGGGCAGCGCCGCTCGATCCAGTTTGCCGCTCACCGTCACCGGGAACCGATCCAGCACCAGCACTGCGGCGGGGACCATATAGCCGGGCAGCGCCGCGGCCACGATATCGCGCAATTCCTCTGGGAGACCTGATGTTTCGTTCCGGCACACCACATAGGCCAGCAGTTGCCGGCCGACCACGCCGGGTATCTCACGGGCGATGACGGCCGCCTGGTCGACCGCCGGGTGAGTAGCCAACACCGCCTCGATCTCGCCCAGCTCGATCCGGAACCCACGCACCTTCACCTGAAAGTCGGTGCGGCCCACGTAGTCCAACTCACCGGAACGAAGCCAGCGCACCACATCACCGGTCCGGTACAACCGCTCGCCTGAGCCGAACGGATCGGCCACGAATCGCGCCGCGGTCAGTTCCGGCTGTCGCTGGTATCCGCGGGCCAGTTGCACCCCGGCCAGATACAACTCGCCCGCCACTCCGGGCGCGACCGGGCGCAGCCTTTCATCGAGCACATACACCCGGGTATTGGCCTCGGGCCGCCCGATCGGGACCGACACCTCATCGGTCTCGCTGGTTTCGTAATGGGTAACCGACACTGCCGCTTCGGTCGGTCCGTACAGGTTGTGCACGCCCGCTCCGGTGATGGCCCGCAGCCGACGCGCCACCGTAACCGGCAAGGCTTCACCGATGAGGAAGAGCTCACGCAGCGTCATGCAGTTGGACTCGGTTGCCTGCGAGAGGAATTCGGCTGCCACCGACGGTACGAAATCGGTGAGCGTCACACTGTGCCGAGCCATCAGCTGCGCCAACCGATGCGGATCGCGGTGGTCATCGGCCGCTGCAAGCACCAGTTTCGCGCCCACCAGCAGGGGCAGGAAGTAACCCCACAGCGATACGTCGAACGAGGCGGCGGTCTTCTGCAAATACACATCCCCGGCGCCCACCCGGTACCGCTCGGCCATCCAGAGCTGCTGGTTCACAATCGCCTCGTGCGAGACCATCACCCCTTTTGGGCGACCCGTCGATCCCGAGGTGAACATGACATACGCGGCGTTCGCAGGGCGCAACGGCAGGTTCCGCTCGCCCTGACTCACCGCCGAATCGGGATACCGGGATAGGTCGATTCCGTCGAGGGCGACCGCATCGGGGAAGCGTGCCGCATCCTTCTCGGTCGTCAGCACACACACCGGCCGCGCCACCCGGCGGATGTGCTCGACGCGCTCGGCCGGCAGATCGGGATCCAGCGGTACGAACGCTCCACCGGCCGCCAGCGTCGCGTACATTCCGATGACCAGCTCGGGCGATCGCCGCATCCCCAGCGCCACAGTCGATTCCGGGCCGACCCCTTGATCGATCAGCCACCGTGCCAGGCGGCGTACCCGCGCGGCCAAGTCGGCGTAGGAAAGCGCGGTCCGGTCCGAGAAGATCGCGGTCGACTCCGGCGTCGCGGCAGCCTGCGCCTCGAACAAGGACACCAGCGTTGCATCGCCCGCGATCGGCACCGCGGTGGCATTCCATCGCTCGAGCACCAGTGCGCGTTCGGCGAGATCGAGCACCGGCAATTGGGACAGTCGCGTATCGGCGTTCGCGACAGCTCGCTCGAGCACCCGGACATACCGAGCCGCCAGCGCCTCGACGGTGTCCCTGTCGAACAGGTCGGTGGCGAACTCGATGCTCGCGCTGTAGCCGCGCTCGGCCGGGCCCGCGGCATCGATATTCATCCACAGATCGAAACGTGCTGTGCGGTTGGGGATCTCGACCGATGACAGCGACAGGCCCGGCAGCGCCACGGCGAGCTGATCGCCATCGGCGGCGGGACCGTTCTGGAAGCCCAGCGAGACCTGGAAGAGCGGATGATGTCCCGCCGACCGCACCGGGTTCAGCACGCTCACCAGCTGTTCGAACGGCACGTCCTGATGCGTGTAGGCCGCCAGCGCCTTCTCTTTCACCCGCGCCAGCAGTACACCGAACTCCGGATCACCGGAGGTATCCACGCGCAATACCCAGGTATTGACGAAGAATCCGACCAGAGCGGTCAGCGCCTCATCGGCACGCCCGGCGATCGGCACGCCAATGGCGATCTCCGCACCCGCCCCCATTCGAGACAGCACCGCCGCGAGACCCGCCTGGGTCACCATGGACACGGTTACGCCCCGGGAGCGGGCAAGGCGCTCCAGCCCGGCACGCAAGGTCGCCGAGATGGTGAACCCCAGGGTGTCGCCGCGGTGTGACGCGACCGGCGGTCTCGGGCGATCCACCGGCAGCTCGATCACCTCGGGCAGCTCGGACAATTCCTGTCGCCAGTACGAAACCTGTTCGGCGATCACCGATGTCGGATCATCCAGCGTGCCCAATCGATCGCGCTGCCACAGTGTGTAATCGGCATACTGCACCGGCAGTGGTGTCCACACCGGCGCGATACCGTGACTGCGCGCGGCATAGGCGGTCAGCACATCGGTGACCAGCGGCACCATCGAGGCGCCGTCTCCGGCGATGTGATGAACCACCACGCCCAGGATGAAATCGCCCGCACCACAGTCGAGGATCGTGGCCCG
Source organism: Nocardia sp. NPDC058058 (assembly GCF_042885355.1). NCBI lineage: Bacteria > Bacillati > Actinomycetota > Actinomycetes > Mycobacteriales > Nocardiaceae > Nocardia > Nocardia sp. NPDC058058. Next base: position 493,936 of record NZ_JBHVSA010000003.1, read on the forward strand.
CAGCGGAATCTCGGCCGACAGATCGAACCGATGCCCGGCCACCGCGGCGAGAGTCGCGGACACGGTGTCCGGGTCGGCGGCGTCGACGATCTCGACTGGGATCCGCACCGATTCGACGGGCAGAACCCGTTGCGTGCCAACGCCATCGACCTCGGCGAAGATCGTCCGCAATGCCTCGTGCCGCCCTACCACGTCCGTGAACGCCGCACGCAATGCCGCGGTGTCCACGGCCCCGGACAATCGGACCGCGAACGGCATGTTGTACGTCGCGGAGGGTCCCTCCAGCCGGTGCAGGAACCACAGGCGCTGTTGTGCGAAGGACAGCGGCACCAACTCCGGGCGTTCACGCCGGGTCAGCGGCGCACGCGCGGTAGTGCCCTCGTGCAGTCGTGCCGCGAGCATGGCCGGGGTCGGCGCGTCGAATATCAGCCGCACCGGCAGTTCCACACCGAGTTCCGTGCGTACCCGAGCCAGCACCCGCATGGCGGACAGCGAATGCCCACCCAGTTCGAAGAACGAATCGTCGATGCCGATCCGGTCCACGCCGAGCACATCGGCGAAGATCGCGCTCAGCGCGCGCTCGGCATCGGTTGTCGGTGCCCGATAGGCAGCACTCGAGCCCCACTCCGGGTCCGGCAGCGCCGCCCGATCCAATTTGCCATTGCCGGTCAGCGGCAACCGATCCAGCACCAGCACGACCGGCGGCACCATGAATTCCGGCAGTACCTCGGTGAGATGGCGGCGCACGGCCACCACGTCGAGCGTTGCGGACGGGTCACTCGCATATGTCGCCGGATCAGCGAACTCCCGGGCGAGGGTGCCGACATCGTCGATAGCCAAGCCGCTGTCGGTGCGCGCGCAGAACGACGCATTCATATACCCGGGCGCGCTCGCCGGGGTGACCGCCACCTCGAAGCCGAATTCGATTGCCAGCTGGGACAATTCGCTCGCGGTGATCCCCTCTCCGGTCGATTGTCCGACCGGCATTTCACCGGCGGCCAGCGCCCGCACCGCCAGCACATCCTCGATCACGCCGCGCTGCGGCACCCCGGTCACGGTGATCCGGTCTCGCTGCGGATCGCGGCCGCCGAGTGCTCGCGCCACCTGCGCCGGATCCGCATAGGGGACGGACTCGAAGGCGGGCAGCGGTGGCGTCGCGTGAGTGCCTCTGGTCAGCACGACGTCGTAGCGGTACCGATTCATCTCGGTATCACCGAAACCAAGCTTCAACCGGACCCGGCAGCCGTCGATACCGTCGAGTCGCGGCACCGCGGCTCGGAAGAATTCGGGTGCCAGCAGCAATTCCTTGTCGTCACGAATCGCGCGGTCGATGCGACGGCGCAGCTCGCTCGCATCATCACCGCCGTAGTGGGCGAGTTGAACGCCGGTGTGGAATTCGCGCAACAGCGCGAAGTTACGAATGTCCCCGAGGAAGATCGCGCCCTGCGGGGCCAGCAGCCCCGCCAGCTTGGTCAGGACCTGCAGCAAATAGTCCGCGCTCGGGAAGCATTGCGCGACAGAATTGATCACGATCGTGTCGAAATAGGCCTTGGGCAGACCGGTGATGTCATCGGCCGGGAGCGCGTGCAGGCGGACTCGCGATACCCAGTCCGCGTCGATTCCGGTCAACGCCTGCCGCATCGATTCGATCGCTACGGGTGAGAGGTCGGTGCCGTGGTATTCCCGCACCTTCGGTGCGATCTGCGACAGCAGCAGTCCGGAACCGACACCGACCTCCAGCACCCGGCGCGGCCGGAGCGATTCGATCGAAGCGACCGTGGCGTCGCGCCATTCGTGCATATCCGGTAGCGGAATGGCCTGGCGGGTATAGCTGCTGTTCCAGCTACGGAAGTCCGCGCCGAATTCGACCCCCACCACACCGTCGAGCTGTGGAATGTCTTCGCTGTCCGAGTAGACGCTGTCGTAGATCTGCTGCCAGCGCCCGACCAGATCCTGTTCCCGATCGCCATCGCGCCCGGCGTCGGAGCCGGGCACCACATATCCGATCAGCTGCGGATCACCGGATTCACCTGTGGCACGGGCGATGACGGCGGCCTGGGCGATCCCCGGATAGGACAGGAGCGCCGTTTCGATCTCGCCCGGCTCGATCCGCAGACCTCGAACCTTCACTTGGAAGTCGGACCGCCCCAGATACACCAGTTCGCCACTACGAGTCCACCGCACCACATCGCCGGTGCGATAAAGGCGGGCACCGGTGCCGAACGGGTCGGCTACGAAGCGCTCGGCGGTCAGGTCCGCACGACCGCGGTAGCCCCGAGCCAATTGCACCCCGGCCAGGTACAACTCGCCGGCTACCCCGGGCGCGACCGGGCACAAACGATCGTCGAGCACGTACACGCCGGTGTTGGCGACCGGCCGCCCGATCGGGACCAGCAGCGCATCAGCTGCACCCACTTGGTGATAGGTGACATCGACGGCGGCTTCGGTGGGACCGTACAAATTGTGCACGGTCGCGCCACTCACCGTTCGCGCTCGCTGCGCGACGCCGACGGGCAGCGCCTCACCGGATGCGATGATCTGGCGCAGCGAGCTCGACTCACCGGGTAGATCGTTCAGAAATTCGGCCAACATGGACGGCACGAAATGTACGGTCGTCACCCGTTCACGCCGGATGGTCGCGGCGAGATAGGCGGGGTCGCGATGCCCGCCGGGCACCGCCAGCACCAGCCGCGCACCGGTGATCAACGGCAGGAACAACTCCCAGACCGATACATCGAAGGTGATCGGAGTCTTCTGCAGCACCACATCGGCGGTGTTCACCCCGTACTGCCGGGCCATCCACAACAGCCGGTTCACCACCGAACGATGCTCGACGGCAACGCCTTTCGGGCGTCCAGTGGAACCGGAGGTGTAGATGAGGTAGGCCAGGTTCGAGGAGCGGAGCACTCCGGCGCGCTCGTGAGCGGCGATATCGCCCGAGTCGGCGCCCTCGTGATCGGAGGATCCGATGATCAGGCTGGTGGTACCGACCGGCAGTGCGCCGGCGAGTGCGCCCGCCATCTCGCCGGTGGCGATCACCAGGGTGGGAGCCGCATCCCCGATTATGTGGGCGATGCGGTCGGCCGGATACTCGGCATCGATCGGCAGGTACGCCGCACCCGCCTTGTGCACCGCCAGCAGCGCGATGATCAGTTCCGGTGAACGGGGCGCCGCGACCGCGACCACATCATCGACCGCGACACCGGTGGCCAGTAGCTTCCGGGCGAATCGATTCGCCGCCGAATTCAATTGCGTATAGGTCAGTTCCGCGTCTTCGAACACCACCGCGACCGCATCCGGGGTCGCCGCCGCCTGCGCTTCGAACAGTGCCGTCAGCGTCGCATCGCCGCTGTCGAATCGCATTCGGGTGTCGTTCCACCCATCAAGCACCAGCGATCGTTCCGCCGAGTCGAGCACATCGAGCTGCGACATCCTGGTACTCGCGTCGGCACTCACCTGTCCGAGCACCCGCACATACCGCTGAGCGAGGGCATCGATGGTTTCACGATCGAACAGATCGGTGGCGTACTCGATGCCGCAGCTGAATCCGTCCGCGACCGGGGTCGACGCGTCGATGGTGATCACCAGATCGAATCGCGCCGTGTGCGTTGCGGTCCGCACCGGTGTCACGGTCAATCCGGGCAGCAGTTCGGCGGCGGCGTCCACGGTGATCGTGGCGTTGTTCTGGAATGCGAGCGAGACCTGGAACAGGGGGTGATGCCCGGCCGATCGCACCGGATTCACGATGCCCACCAGCTGCTCGAACGGCACATCCTGGTGGGTGTAGGCGGCCAGCGCCTTTTCCTTCACCCGGGCCAGGACCCTGCTGAATTCCGGATCGCCGGAGGTGTCCACCCGCAGCACCCAGTTATTGACGAAGAAGCCGACCATGGCGGCCAATGCCTCGTCATTGCGCCCGGCCATCGGCGCGCCGAGCGCGATATCCGTGCCGGCGCCCAGCCGCGACAGCAGCACCGCCAGTGCTGCCTGGGTGGCCATCGCCACCGTCACACCGTGTTCGCGGGCCAACCGTTCGATTCCCGCGCGAACCGGCGCCGGAATCGAGAAGCTCACCGTGGCGCCCTGATAGGTCGCCACCGCGGGGCGCGGCCGATCCAACGGCAGCGAAATCACCTCGGGTAGCCCGGCCAGCTGGTCCCGCCAGTACGAAACCTGTTCGGAGATAACCGATTCCGGATCGTCGAGCTCACCGAGCAGCTCCCGTTGCCACAGTGTGTAGTCGGCGTACTGCACCGGCAATGGCGCCCACACCGGGGCGGTACCGCACTGCCGCGCCGCGTACGCGGTCAGCACGTCGGCCACCAGCGTCACCATCGAGGTACCGTCGCCGGCGATATGGTGCACCACGACCGCGAGCACGTATTCGCCTGCGCCACAGTCGATGATCGTGGCCCGGACCGGAATCTCGGTGGCCAGGTCGAAGGCGTGCGCGGCCGCGCCGGCAACCACCTGTGCCACGAACTCGACGATGGATACCGCAGTGCTCGCATCGACGACTTCGACCGGGACACAAGTTCTTTCGCTATCCAGGACGCGCTGTACGCCGACACCGTCCACCTCGGCGAATATGGTGCGCAACACCTCGTGGCGAGCCACCACATCGGTCAAGGCGTCGCGCAGTGCCGCCACGTCGACCGAACCTGTCAAGCGAACCGCGAACGGCATGTTGTAGGTCGGCGACGGCCCGTCGAGCCGATAGAGGAACCAGAGCCGTTGCTGCGCGAACGAGAGCGGGATCAGCTCCGGACGTTCGCGCCGGGCCAGCGCGGCCCGGGCGGTCGTACCCTCGTGCAGGCGGGCGGCGAGTCCCGCCGGGGTCGAGGTCTCGAAGATCATCCGCACCGGCAGTTCCACACCCAGTTCGGCGCGAATCCTGGACAGCACCCGCATTGCGGACAGGGAGTGCCCGCCGAGTTCGAAGAAGGAATCGTCGACGCCGACCCGGTCGACGCCGAGGATGTCGGCGAAGGCCGACACCAGTGCATGCTCGGCTGCCGTGGAGGGTGCCCGATAGGCGATCCCGGATACGAACTCGGGCATCGGGAGCGCGGCACGATCCAATTTGCCGTTGGCCGTCAAGGGCAGACGATCCAGGGCCACCAACGCCGACGGGATCATGAATTCCGGTAGTCGCTCGCCCAGGTAGCTCCGCACCGCGGCGACCTCCGCCTCGGCTGCGACGAGGTAGCCGACCAGGTGTTGCTCGGCGGTACCCGGCAGCTCACGAGTGATCACCGCGGCCTGTGCGACCGCCGGGTGGCCCAGCAGCGCACCCTCGATCTCTCCCGGCTCGATACGGAAACCACGTACCTTCACCTGGAAATCGGAACGCCCCACATACTCGAGCTCACCGAAACGGTTCCAGCGCACCACATCACCGGTGCGGTACATGCGGCCACCAGTGCCGAACGGGTCCGCGACGAACCGCGCCGCGGTCAGGCCGGACCGGCCGCGATAACCGCGTGCCACTCCCGCACCGGCGATGTAGAGCTCACCCGGAACACCCCGCGGCACCAGACGCAACCACTCATCGAGCACGACAAGGCGCGCGTTCGGCACCGGCACGCCGATCGGCACCGACCCACCACGCGAGGTACGCCCGGCGGTGGCGAAAACCGTTGTCTCGGTGGGACCATAGCCGTTCACCAATGCCACGCCGGGCCACAGATCGCGGGCTCGCTCGAACAGGCCGTCGGGGATTCGCTCGCCACCGGCCCAGATTTCACGGACCCCTGCCAATGCGATGGTGCGTTCCTCGACGAATACCTCGAGCAGTCGCGCGGTAAGCCACAGCGCACTCACCCGTTGTGCGGCGATCAACTCACCCAGTTCGCGCACACCGGCCCGATCGGGCGAGATCACCAGGGTCCCACCCGCCGACAGCGGTGCCCAGATCTCATAGGTCGAGGCGTCGAACGCCACCGACGAATGCAGCAGCACCCGCGTATGACTGTCCCACAACCCATTTCGGGACAGGTTGACCACATTGCGGTGCTGCACGGCCACGCCTTTGGGATGGCCCGTGGACCCGGAGGTGTAGATGACGTACGCCAGGTTCGACGAGCACAGGCTGCCGCTGCGCTCGGCGTCGGCGATGTCCACCGGATCACCGGACTCGATGGCGTCCGCCCCGACGATCACGATGCCGGTTTCCGTGGGCGGCAATGCACTTGCTCCGGTGTCGGTGGTGATCAGCAGCGCGGGTGCGGCATCGGCGAGGATCAGGGCGATCCGCTCACCCGGATAGGTGGGATCGACCGGTAGGTAGGCGGCTCCGGCCTTGAGTGTGGCCACCAGCGCGATGATCAGCTCCGGCGATCGGCCGATGACAACCGCGACCACATCGTCGACCCGCACGCCCTTGTCGAGCAGCACCCGGGCAAGTCGGTTCGCCGCCGAATTCACCTGCCCGTACGTGTATTTCACGTCCTCGAACACCAGCGCGACCGCATCGGGGTCAGCGGCTGCGCGGGCTTCGAACAGCGACACCAGTGTCGCTTCGCCATCGACCGCGTTATCGATCCCCCGCCCAGCCTCCAGCAGCAGCTGCCGCTCCGGTGCGCCGGTGACCTCGAGCTGGGACATGGTGATTCGGATGTCCGCCACGACACGTTCCAATATCCGAACATAGCGTGCGGCGAATTCGACCATGGTCTCCCGATCGAACAGATCTGTCGCGTACTCGATGGTGCAGCCATAGCCGTCGGCGGCGTGGGTCGAGGCGTCTATGTTCACCCACATGTCGAAACGTGCTGTCTGCGTGCTGTATTCGACCGGCGACACGGAAAGGCCGGGCAGCAGTTCGGCCATCAGGTCCGCACCGGGTGCGGGGTTGTTCTGGAACGCCAGCATGACCTGGAACAGCGGATGATGCCCGGCCGACCGCGCCGGATTGAGCTGGCTGACCAGCTGTTCGAAGGGCAGGTCCTGGTGGGTGTAGGCGGCCAGCGCCTTATCCTTCACCCGGGCCAGCAGTTCGCCGAACTCCGGATCCCCGGCGATGTCCACGCGCAATACCCAGGTGTTGACGAAGAATCCGACCAGTCCGGACAATGCCTCATCGGTGCGTCCCGCGATCGGTGCGCCGATCGCGATATCGGTACCGGCGCCCAGCCGTGACAGCAGCGCGGCCAGCGCCGCCTGCGCGACCATGGCGGGCGTGACACCACGGCGCCGGGCCAGATCCTCGAGGCCGATCCGCAGCGCCGCCGGGATGGTGAATCCGATCAGATCCCCGCGGTGTGACGCGATCGCGGGACGTATCCGATCCGCGGGCAGCTCGAGCACCTCCGGCACACCGTCCAGCTCCTGTCGCCAATACGAAACCTGTTCGCAGGCGACCGATTCCGGATCACTCGGATCACCGAGCAACTCACGCTGCCACAGGGTGTAATCGGCATACTGCACCGGCAGTGGCGACCACACCGGAGCGGCACCCGATTGTCGTGCCGCATATGCGATGAGCACATCGGTCACCAGCGGCAGCATCGACGCACCGTCGCCGGCGATATGGTGAATTACCACCGCGAGTACGTATTCGCCCGCACCGCAGTCGATGATCGCCGCGCGCAACGGAATCTCATCGGTCAGATCGAAGGCATATCCGGCGAGGGCGGTCACCGCTGCCACGGCACTGCCGGGGTCGGTGGTGGCGTCGATCGATTCAACCGGAACGCGCACGGTATCCGCGTCCAGAATCCGCTGGGCGCCAACGCCTTCAATTTCGGCGAAGACCGTGCGCAAGGCCTCGTGCCGCACGGCCACATCGGTCAGCGCGGACCGCATCGCGTCCAGATCCAGCGGGCCCGACAACCGCACCGCGAAGGGCATGTTGTAGGTAGCCGAGGGACCTTCCAGCCGATGCAGGAACCACAACCGCTGCTGGGCAAACGACAGCGGCACCACGGCCGGACGCTCCCGGCGGGTCAGCGCGACCCGCGCGACCGCGCCTTCGCCCAGTCGCGCCGCCAGACCGGCGACCGTGGGCGTTTCGAACACCATGCGCACCGACAACTCCACACCCAATTCGGTGCGCACCCGCGCCAATACCCGCATCGCCGAGAGCGAATGGCCGCCGAGCTCGAAAAAGGAATCGTCGGCGCCGACGCGATCGGCGCCGAGCACTTCGGCGAAGATCTCCGCCAGCACGCGCTCGGCCCCGCCCACCGGTTCCCGATATGCGGCACTTGTGCTCACTTCCGGATCCGGAAGTGCCGATCGATCCAGTTTTCCGTTCGCGGTCAGCGGTAGCCGGTCGAGCACCACAACCGCTGCGGGCACCATGAATTCGGGCAGCCGGTCCGCCGCAAAGCGCCGAATATCGGCGGCTCTGCTCACTGCGGCCGGATCGCTGACGTACCCGGCAAGGCGCTCGCCGACGTGGGCAGGCGCGAAGATCCCGGTCAGCGGTGCCTCGGTCGACCGCACCAGCACCAGGTCCACACAGCCCGGTGTGTGCGCCCAGGTGACCAGCAACTCGTACCCGGCATCGGCGAGCCTGGACCGAATCGACTCCGGTACAACGGTTTCCGTCAGGGCCGTCGGCGCCGCGGTGAGTTCCTGTCCGGTGCGCAGTGCCTGCGCCAGGGCCGCGTCGTGGTGTAGCAGCGCGTGCGCGACGTCCCGGATGCGCACCGCATCAGGACGCCGCGCAGCCAGGTGCTCGAAAAGCCCGGCGACAGTGCCGATTTCCGGCCAATGCCATGCGGGAATCGCGGCCAGGTCCCGCACCTGGTCCGGATGCTTCCACAGCACCGCTTCGTAGCGGTAGCGGCTCAATTCGTTGTCGGCGCCCATTTGCTTGAGCCGGATGTCGACAGCGCCGATATCGGCGCGAGAGCGGCTCAGCGCAACGAAATACTCCGGGCTGACCAGCAATTCGGTCTCGCCCTGGATCTCGCGCCGGACACGGTCGCGCAGTTCCGGCGTGGTGAGGTTGCCCGCACCCCCGGCCTGTGCGACCTGGACCCCGGAGCTGAACTCGGTCAACAGTGCCAGGTTGCGGATATCACCGAGGAACAGCCGCCCACCGGGCGCGAGCAGGGTGAAGAGTTTGTCGATGACCTCGGTCAAGTAGGCCGCGCTCGGAAAGTACTGCAGCACCGAGTTGATCACGATGGTGTCGAAACCACCCGGGGGCAGGCCCGCGACCACATCCGCCGCCTGCACCGACAGGGTGACGCGTTCGGTCCAGTCCCCGGACTGTGTTTCCAGTGCGGCGCGCAGTGTGGCGATGGTTTCAGCCGAGAAGTCCGTTGCCCAGTACTGCGCGGCCTGCGGTGCCAGCTCCGCCAGCAGCAGACCCGATCCCACACCGACCTCGAGGATGCGCGCCGGATGCAGTGCCCGGATCCGCGCAACGGTGGCCGCACGCCACTCCCGCATCTGCGAGAGCGGAATCGGGGCGCCGGTGTAGCTGCTGTTCCAGCCGGAGAAGTCGGCACCGAACGCTGTGCGTTCGGTCGCGGCTTTGGCGTAGAGCTCATCGTAGAGTCGCTGCCACTCGGTGACCTGTTCGGCTTCGCGGCGATCTTCGCGGAGCTCGGCGTGGTCGGCGTCGAGCACCACGTAGCCCAGCAGGTGGGCACCGGAGTCACCGTCGGCCCCGATCTCGCGGGTGATGACAGCGGCCTGCGCGACCGACGGATGCGCGAGCAACACCGCCTCGATCTCACCCGGCTCGATACGGAAACCACGCACCTTCACCTGGAAATCGGAACGCCCGACATACTCGAGCTCACCGAAACGATTCCAGCGCACCACATCACCCGTGCGATACACCCGATCGCCCGAACCGAACGGGTTCGCCACGAACCGAGACGCAGTCAGATCCGAATGTCCGCGATACCCCCGCGCCACACCTGCACCGGCGATATACAGCTCACCCGAAACACCCTGGGGCACAAGGTGCAGATGCTCATCGAGCACGAAGGCGCGCACGTTCGGCATCGGCACGCCGATCGGCACCAGCCCGGCTCGCGACGTGCGCCCGGACGTAGCGAAAACCGTTGTCTCCGTTGGCCCGTAGCCGTTGACGAATTGGGTCGACGGCCACAGCGCCCGAGCTCGCTCGAACACACCACCGGAAATCTGCTCGCCACCGGCCCACACCTCGTCGACCCGAGCCAGCGCGGGGCTGCGCTCCTCGACGAATACCTCGAACAGCCGCGCGGTCAGCCACAGCGCGCTCACCCGCTGCGCGGCGATCAACTCGTCGAGTTCCCGCACGCTCGCACGATCGGCGGACAGCACCAGCGCCCCGCCGGCCAGCAGCGGCACCCACATCTCATAGGTCGAGGCGTCGAACGCCACCGACGAATGCACCAGCACCCGAGTATGCCTGTCCCACAACCCGTTTGCCGCCAGGTTCACCACATTACGATGCTGAACCGCGACGCCTTTCGGCCGACCGGTGGATCCGGAGGTGTAGATGACATAGGCCAGGTTCGACGAGCACAACCGCCCGGCACGCTCGGCGTCGGTGACATCGAACGATTCCCGCGTGCCCGGCCCGGCCGATCCGATATCCATCACGTCGACGCCGGTTTCGGGCAGGTGTACTCGCACCGCAGCGGTGGTGAGCAGCAGCGCCGGTGCGGCATCGGCGAGTATGTAGCTCAGCCGCTCGGCCGGATAGGTGTAGTCCAGTGGCAGGTACGCCGCCCCGGCTTTCAGAATCGCGAGCAGCGCCACGACCATCTCGGCCGAGCGGCCCGCCGCGACGGCGACGACGTCGTCGGCCGCCACACCCCGACTCAGCAGCACCCTCGCCAGTCGATTCGCCGCCGAATTCACCTGCGCGTAGGACCATTCCACATCCTCGGACACAATCGCGACCGCGTCCGGGGCCATCCGTACCCGGGCCTCGAACAGCGATACCAGCGTCGCGGTGCCGTCGACCGGAGCGACGGCTCCGTTCCACGACTCCAGCAACAGCCGCTGTTCGGCCGCATCCATCATCTCGAACCGCGACAGGCGGATTCGATGATCGGCGGCCGCTTGTTCGAGCAGGTGCACATAACGTGCCGCGAAGGCCTCGATCGTCTGCTCATCGAATAGATCCGTCGCGTACTCGATGCCACAGACGAAACCGTCGGCGGCCGGGGTGGACGCGTCGATATTCACCCACAGGTCGAATCGAGCGGTGTGTGTCGCGGCCGTCAACGGCGCAACCGTGAGTCCCGGCAGCATTGCGGTGACCAGATCGGTGTCCGGGGCGGGGTTGTTCTGGAATGCCAGCATCACCTGGAACAGCGGATGATGTCCGGCCGACCGCACCGGATTCAGCAGGCTGACCAGCTGTTCGAAGGGCAGATCCTGATGGCCGTACGCGGCCAGTGCCTTCTCCCGAACCCGGCCGAGCAGGTCGGCGAACTCGGGGTCTCCGGAGGTGTCCACCCGCAGCACCCAGGTGTTGACGAAGAACCCGACCAGCGCGTTCAACGCGTCATCGGTGCGCCCCGCCATCGGTGTGCCAATGGCGATGTCGGGCCCCGCACCCAGCCGAGTCAACAACGCCGCCAGGGCGGCCTGTGTCACCATCGACACGGTCACGCCCTGCCCGCGAGCGAGCTCTTCCAGTCCCGCGCGCACCGAGGCGGGAATGGTGAACCCCAGCATTTCGCCGCGATAGGACGCCACCGCGGGGCGCGGTCGATCGGCCGGCAGCTCGAGTACTTCGGGCACACCGTCGAGCTCTCGGCGCCAGTACGAAACCTGTTCGGATATCACCGATTCCGGATCATCGAGCATGCCAAGCAGTTCGCGCTGCCACAGCGTGTAATCGGCGTATTGCACCGGCAGCGGCGACCACGCCGGGGCCGTGCCGGACAACCGCGCCGCATACGCGGTCAATACATCGGTCACCAGGGGGACCATCGACGCGCCATCGGCGGCGATGTGATGCACCACCACCGCGAGCACGAATTCACGTGCGCCGCAGTCGATGATCTCGGCGCGGATCGGGATTTCGGTTGCCAGGTCGAAACGATGGGCCGCCATGGACGCGATGGAGGTGGCCACCGCCGCGGCCGCGGATTCGGCCGTGCCGACCGCGTCGACGATCTCGACGGGCACCGAAATCGTTGCCGCGTCCAGAATCCGCTGGGTGCCGACGCCGTCGACCTCGACGAAGATCGTCCGCAGTGCCTCGTGCCGCACCGCCACATCGGTCAGCGCCGCACGCATCGCATCCAGATCCACGGCACCGGACAGCCGCACCGCGAACGGCATGTTGTACGTCGCCGACGGCCCCTCCAGCCGATGCAGGAACCACAACCGCTGCTGCGCGAACGATAACGGCACCACCGCCGGACGCTCCCGGCGCATCAACCGCGCACGGGCCGCCACGCCCTCCCCGAGGCGAAGCGCGAGTTCGGCGACCGTCGGCGCCTCGAACACCACCCGGACCGAGAGCTCCACACCCAGCACCGAGCGCACTCGTGCCAGCACCCGCATGGCCGAGAGCGAATGCCCACCTAATTCGAAGAACGAATCGTCGATGCCGACCCGATCCGCTCCGAGCACCTCGGCGAAAATGGCGGTCAGCGCACGCTCAGCATCGGTCGATGGCGCGCGATAGGTCGCGGTTGAGCTGATGTCCGGCGTCGGCAACCCGGCACGATCGAGCTTGCCATTCGGGGTGAGCGGGAACTGCTCGAGCACCACTACCGCCGCGGGCACCATATAGCCAGGCAGCGTTCCGGCGGCAAAGCGCCGAATATCCTGTGGCAGAGTCTGTTCCGCCGGATCGGCGATCACATAGCCGACCAGCTGTGTGCCGCTGACCGATTCGTACGCCATGACCACCGATTGCGCGACGCTCGGATGCCGCGACAGCGTGGCCTCCACCTCGCCGAGCTCGATGCGGAAACCACGAACCTTCACCTGATCATCGACGCGGCCCAGATACTCGAGCACACCCCGGGTAGTCCAGCGGACCACATCGCCCGAGCGGTACAACCGTTGTCCCGCAGGACCGAACGGATCGGCCACGAACCGGCCGGCGGTCAGGCCCGGCCGGCCGAGATAGCCGCGCGACAGACCCGGTCCCCCGATATACAGCTCGCCCGCGACTCCCACCGGCACCGGGCACAGCCATTCGTCCAGCACGTATCCGTGCTGGTTGCCGATCGGGCGTCCGATCGGCACATCTCCGTCGCCCTCGCCCACCTCGTGCACCGATGCGCAGATGGTCACCTCGGTCGGCCCGTAACCGTTGAGCACCCTAACGCCGGGCAGCGCCGCCCTGGTCCGTTCGACCAGGCTGCGCGGCAGCGCCTCGCCGGTCAGCACCACCACCTCGATATCGGGTAGTTTTTCCGAGATGTTGGGCACCGCAAGCACTTCGGCGAAGGCCGACGGTACACCGTAGAGCACTCCGCACCCCGGATGAGCGCGTTCGACGACCGCCAGCAGATCGCGGATGATCTCGAGGCTGCCGCCCAGGCACAGTGGCATGAAGAATTCCCACACCGCGACGTCGAACGAGACCGAGGTCCCCGCGAGCAGTCGTGTCGGCGAGCTGTCGCCCCATACCCGGCGCGCCTGATCTCGCAGACGGTCGGTGACGCCGCGATGCGGTACGGCGACCCCCTTGGGCCTGCCCGTGGAACCGGAAGTGTAGAAGACATAGGCCAGGTCGGCAGGGCGCAATGGCCCTCGACGTTCGAGGTCTGTCAGGTTCACTTCGTCTGCGGCGTCGGCGGTTTCGCCCGGGTCGAGCAGGATGCGCGGCAGCGGTCCCGCGGGCAGCACAGGCTCCGCGATCGAGGTGGTCACGACCGCCACCGGGGCGGCGTCGCCGAGCATATAGGCGATTCGCTCAGCCGGATGTTCGAGATCGATCGGCAGGAACGCTCCACCGGCCTTGAGCACCGCGAGCTGCGCGACGATCAGATCGATCGATCGTTCAACGGCGACCGCGACGACCGCGTCGGGTCCGACTCCGGCCTCGATCAGCCTGCGCGCCAGCCGATTAGCCCGTGCGTGGAGCTGCCGATAGGAGCACTCCGTGCCCTCGTGCACCACCGCGATGGCATCCGGGGTGCGGACCAGCTGATCCTCGACCATCCCGACCACGGTGGCATCGACAGGCCACGGTTGGGCGGTATCGTTCCAGCGCGCCAACAGATCTCGCTCCGCGGTATCGATCACCCGCACCCGGGTGAGCGGGATGCGGGGGTCGGCGGCGACCTGCTCGAGCACGCTGACATATCGTGCCGCCAGCTGTTCGACGGTGCTCCGGTCGAACAGGTCGGTGGCGTACTCCACCCAGGCGTCGAATGCGCCGTCACCGTGCTCTCCGAGGTTGAAAAGCAGGTCGTAGCGCGCGGTCCCGGTCGGCGCGGTCAATGGTTCGACGGTCAGCTCCGGCAATGCCGCGGTGAGCAGTGCCGCGTCGGGCAACGAGGTGTTCTGGAAAGCGAGCGAGACCTGGAAGAGTGGATGATGCGATGCCGAACGGATCGGGTTGAGCACCTCCACCAGCCGCTCGAAGGGAGCGTCCTGATGGGTGTACGCACCGACCGCGGCGTGCTTCACCCGTGCCAAAAGCTCGTGGAATCCCGGGTTTCCGGACGTATCGACGCGCAGAACCCAGGTGTTGACGAAGAACCCGACCAGATCGGCCACGGCCTCATCGGTGCGGCCCGCGATCGGCGCGCCGATCGCGATATCGGTTCCCGCGCCCATCCGGGACAGCAGAACCGCCAGCGCGGCCTGTGTCACCATCGATACCGTTACCCCCTGCGCACGGGCCACATTCTCCAGCTGGGCGCGCACCGGCGCGGGAACGGTGAAACCGACGATATCGCCGCGATTGGACGCGACGGCCGGGCGCGGGCGATCCAGCGGCAGCTCGATTACCTCCGGGAGTCCGGACAGCTGCGCGCGCCAATATGCGATCTGTTGGGAGATCACCGATTCCGGATCGTCCGGTTCGCCAAGTGCCTCTCGCTGCCAGAGGGTGTAATCGGCGTACTGCACCGGCAGCGGCATCCATTGCGGCTCGGTGTTCCGACGCCTGGCCGCGTACGCGGCGAGCACATCGGTCACCAGCGGCACCATCGACGCACCGTCGCCGGCGATGTGATGGACCACCAGCGTCAGCACGTATTCTCTTGCGCCACAATCAATTATGGTGGCTCGGATCGGAATCTCGGCGGTCAGGTCGAAGGCGTACGCTGCTGCGGCGGCCACTACGGTCGTCACCGTGGCCTCGGGGTCGGTGCCATCGGCCTCGATGATCTCGACCGGCACCCGAACCGAGTCCTGATCCAGAACCCGTTGCACCCCGATACCATCGACATCACCGAACACCGTCCGCAACGTCTCGTGCCGAACGACGACATCGGTGAGCGCCGCACACAGCGCGGGAATATCCACCGTACCGGTGAGCCTGATCGCGAATGGCATGTTGTAGGTCGCCGACGGCCCCTGCATGCGATGCAGGAACCACAGCCGCTGCTGCGCGAACGACAGCGGAATCACATCCGGACGCACCCGGCGCGACAACGCGACCCGGGGCGTCGTGCCCTCGGTCAGCCGGGCTGCCAGCGCCGTGACGGACTGTGCCTCGAACATCACTCGCACCGGCAGGTCGACATCGAATTCGACGCGGACCGCGGCCAATACCCGCATCGCCGAGAGTGAATGCCCGCCCAACTCGAAGAACGAATCGTCGGCGCCGACCCGCTCCACCCCGAGCACCTCGGCGAAAATGGCCGCCAGCGCGTGCTCGGCATCGGTTTCCGGTTCCCGGTACACACCCGCGGCGACGACTTCGGGTTCCGGTAATGCCGCACGATCCAGTTTCCCGTTCGGAGTCAGCGGCAGGCGATCGAGCACCACGATCGCGGCCGGAATCATGAACTCCGGCAACCGGTCCAGTGCGAAACTCCGCAGGCGGGCGATATCGATACCACCGCCCACCACATAGGCGACGAGCTGAGTACCCGAAACGCCCGCGATCTCCCGCGCGAGCACCGCGGCCTGCGTCACCCCGGGGTAGCACGTCAGCGCTGCCTCGACGTCGCCCGGTTCGATCCGGAATCCGCGCACCTTCACCTGGAAATCGGAGCGGCCCACATAATCGAGCTCACCGAAACGATTCCAGCGCACCACATCTCCGGTGCGATACATGCGACCGCCGGGCTCGAGCGGATCGGCCACGAATCGTGCCGAGGTAAGGTCGGCTCTGCCGCGATATCCGCGCGCCACACCCGTGCCCGCGAGGTACAGCTCACCGGCGACGCCGCGCGCCACCGGCCGCAGCCATTCGTCGAGCACGACGGCTCGCACACCCGACAGCGCCCCGCCGATCGGCACCGGGCCCGTAGCGGTCGGTTCGCTCACCCGGAACGCGGTGGCGAAAACCGTTGTCTCGGTGGGTCCGTACACGTGCACGAAGGTGGTATCCGGCCACTGCCGCACCGCACGTTCGAAGACCCCCGCGGGCATGTTCTCACCGCCGGTCCAGACCTCGCCGATCCGGCCGAGCAGTTCGCCGCCCTGCTCGACGAGCAGTTCGAACAGCCGGGTCGTGACGAACAGGGTGCTGAGATCGTGCGCCTCGGCCAATCGGCTCAACTCCGCCGGGCCGACAACGCCCGCGGGGGCGAACACCACGGTGCCACCGGAGGCCAGCGGCGCCCACATCTCATAGGCGGCGGCATCGAAGGACACCGACGAGTGCGCAGGGACGCACCGGTTCGATTCGTGCCCCCACACCGCGTTCCGGCACAGATTCACCACATTGTGATGGGCAACGCCGACTCCTTTGGGGCGACCGGTGGATCCCGAGGTATAGACGACATAGGCCAGGTTCGCGGGGCGGAGTCTCCCGGTCCGCTCGGCGTCGGTGATATCGCGTGAATCACCGGCGGCAGTGAATGATTCGATATTCGACCGGCCGAGCGACAAGGTGGGAACCACTGCCTCGACGCGGTCCGTCTCAGCGCAGAGCAACAGCGCGGGCTCGGCGTCGGCGAGGATGTCGGCAATTCGGGTAGCCGGATAGCCGGGATCGATCGGCAGGTACGCCGCACCCGATTTCAGTACCGCCAGCAGCGCGACGATGAGTTCGGGTGAGCGAGCCATCGACACCGCTACGACATCATCGACGGCGACTCCGCGGCCGAGCAACACCCGGGCGAGCCGGTTCGCCCCGCGGTTCAATTCCGCATAGGTGAATGTGCTCGCCTCGAATACGACCGCGACCGAATCGGGAGCGGCGGCAGCCTGCGCTTCGAACAGAGACACCAGGGTGGCAGCGGATTCGGTGGGAGTTCCCGCGGCGGCGACCTTGGCGAGCAATGCCTGCACGCTCAGGCCGCGGCGGTTTCCGGTGGTACTGGAACGGTCCAAGCTCGTCATGCGAATGTCCTCGACTGTTTCGATCACGTACTGGTTTGGGCGGGGCCGATTCGGTGGCGCAGGACGCGGCTCACACGGTGTCGGCCAGGGTCAACGCGATCGCGGCCTGGAACGCCGCGGTGAAGGGTGTATCGGGTCCGGCCGGATCGGCGAAGATATCGCCGGTTCCACCGGAGTCGAGCCAATCCTTGGCCCCGATGACGGTCACACCGGGAATAGCCGCGCATTCAACGGCGAGTCCGGCTTCCCAATCGGCCCAACCACATTCGGAGTCCGGGCAGGGGAGCAATCCCACAGTCACCGGACTTCTGGTCGCGGCGGCACGAATGGCGGTCAGATACCGGGCGGTGACCGCATGAGGGTCGGCACCGGCATGATCGCAGCCACGGATCAGCAGGGCCGTGGCGACTGCCGCCGGATCGAGCGATTCCGGGTGCGGTCCGGACGGTGCGACGGTGTACACGGTCTGATGCAAATCGGTTGCGCCCGCGCACAATTCGGCGAGAATACCGGGCGGGAAACTGGTCGCGAGCAGCATGGTGGAGGGCACCGGAGCACCCAGCGCCGCACGCTCGGCCGCATCGAGTATCTCGATCCGCGAGATACGTACCGCAGAGTCGGTGCTCACCTGCTCGAGCACCGCCAGATACCTTCCGGCCAGGGCCTGCACGGTGTCGCGGTCGAACAGGTCGGTGGCGTATTCGATCGTGCCCCGGTAGCCCTCCGATGTGCTGTCGATGAGCATCGACAGGTCGAAACGCGCTGTGCCCGTGACGATGTCGACCGGCTGGACGGTCACCTCGGGCGGCGTTGCGGCAAGCGGATCGCTGCCGCGACCGACCGTGCCCTGGAACGCCAGCGATACCTGGAACAACGGATGGAATCCGGTGGAGCGCAGCGGATTCAGCGCCGTCACCAGATGGTCGAACGGCACCTCCTGGTGGGCATAGGCAGCCAGCGCCTTGTCCCGGACCCGGACCAGCAGATCCGCGAATGCCGGATCTCCCGATGTATCGACCCGCAGCACCCAGGTATTGGCGAAGTACCCGACCAGATCGGCCAGCGCTTCGTCGGTACGACCCGCGATCGGCGCACCGATCGCGATATCGGTCCCCGCGCCCAGGCGAGACAGCAACGCGGCCAGGGCCGCCTGGGTGACCATCGATACCGTAGTGCCGTGGCAGCGGGCCAAGTCCTCGATCCGGGTGCGTAGCTCCAACGGCACGGTGAAACCGACGGTGCCACCACGGTTGGACGCGATCGCGGGGCGCGGGCGGTCCGTGGGCAATTCGATCACCTCCGGAAGTCCGGCCAGCTCCCGTCTCCAGTACGAAATCTGTTCCGAGATCAGCGATTCCGGGTCGTCGAGATCACCCATCAGTTCGCGCTGCCACAGCGTGTAGTCGGCGTACTGGACCGGCAACGCCTGCCATTGCGGTGCGAGACCCCGGTGCCGTGCGGTGTACGCGGTGAGCACATCGGTCACCAATGGAGCCATCGACGCGCCATCACCGGCGATGTGATGCAGCACCAGCGCGAGGACGAATTCGCCCGGGCCACAGGCGATGATCGTCGCCCTGATCGGTATCTCGACGGTCAGATCGAATCGATGCGCGGCCGCCGTGGCGACGACGTCGGCCGATCGGTTCGCCGGCTCGGTCACGCCGGTCAGATCGACGAACCGCACCGGTACCGCCGCGGTATCCAGAATCCGCTGGGTGCCGACACCGTCGACCTCGGCGAATAGCGTGCGCAATGCTTCGTGCCGCAGCACCACATCGGTCAATGCCGCAACGAGCGCCTCGGCATCGACAGCTCCGCTCAGCCGCACCGCGAACGGCATGTTGTAGGTCGCCGAGGGCCCCTCCAGCCGATGCAGGAACCACAACCGCTGCTGCGCGAACGACAACGACAATACCGCCGGACGCTCCCGGCGTGTCAGTGCCGGACGCAGCGCCCCGCCCTCTCCCATCCGCGCGGCCAGGCCGGCGACAGTGGGGGTATCGAACACCATGCGCACCGGCATTTCCACACCCAATGCGGTGCGCACTCGCGCCGATAGCCGCATCGCCGAGAGCGAATGGCCGCCCAATTCGAAGAAGGAATCATCGACACCGATGTGGTCGAGGCCGAGCAGCTCGGCGAAAATCTCGGCCAAGACCCGCTCGGCAGCGCTGCCAGGTGCCCGGTAGGCGGCGCTGGAGCTGATCTCGGGTTCGGGTAAAGCGCCCCGGTCCAATTTTCCGCTCACCGTCAACGGCAACTGTTCGAGCGGCACCACCGCTACCGGAATCATGTACTCGGGCAACCGGTCCGCCACGAATCGGCGCAACCGCAGCGGATCGAGCGGATCTGTGGCGGCGGAATCAGCGATCACGTACGCGACGATGTGCTTGCCCGTCATTCCGGCGATCTCTCGGACTATCACCACCGCCCGCCCGACATCCGGATGTCTGCGCAGGGTGGCTTCGATCTCCGCCGGCTCGATGCGGACACCGCGTACCTTCACCTGGAAGTCCGCGCGGCCGATGTACTCCAGGGCGCCGGAAGCGTTCCAGCGCACCACATCACCGGTCCGATACAACCGCTGCCCGGAGCCGAATGGATCGGCAACGAACCGCGTCGCCGTCAGCACCGCATGGCCGCGATACCCCCGCGCCACACCGGACCCCGCGATGTACAGCTCACCCGAAACCCCCTGTGGCACCGGATGCAACCACTGGTCGAGCACGTACACGCGGGTGTTCGCGATTGGGGCCCCGATCGGCACGGGCCCACTGTCGTCAATGCTCAGGGGCACCCGGTGCGCGGTCGCGTACACCGTGATCTCGGTTGGGCCATACCAATTCGTCAACCTGATCCGCGGAGCGATCTCGGCCAGCAACGCCACGGTCCGCGGCGAAATCGCCTCCGCACCGGTGGCGATCTCGACCAGTCCATTCAGATCCGCTCCGCGCTGAGCGCGAACCTGTTCAGCTACCTCGGCGAGGACAGCCGGGGTGAGGAACGCACGCTGAATCTGTTCGGTCCGTAGCAGATCCAGCAATCGAGCGGGATCGAGCGGCGATCCCTGTGCGAGCACGACTGTGCCACCGGCGGTCAGCGTCGGCCACAACTCGACGGCGAACGCATCGAATGCCGGAGACGCGGCGGCCAGCATTCGCTCGCCTGCGCCGACGCGCCAGTGCTGATGCACCAGATGCACCACATTTCCATGCGAGACTCCCACCCCTTTCGGCCGTCCGGTCGACCCGGAGGTGTAGATGACGTAGGCGAGGTTTCCCGGACGCAGCGAACCGCGTCGATCTGCATCGATGACGTCGCCAGGATCGGTTGCCCCACTTCGCCTTCGCAACCTCGATGCGGTGATCTCCAGGACCTCCGGACCGGTCACCACGGCCTCGGGAGTCGTGACCACCACCGCGGGAGCGGCTTCGGCGAGAATCGTGGCAATGCGCTCACTCGGAGATCCCGGATCGAGCGGTAGATAGGCGGCGCCCGCCTTGAGTACCGCGAGCATGGCCACCACCAGCTCGGGTGATCTCGACATGGCCAGTGCGACCACATCGTCCACGCCGATACCGCGCCGGATGAGGGTGCGGGCAAGCCGATTCGCGGCCACGTTCACCTCGGTATAGCTCCACGAGGTTCCCGCATAGCGGATCGCGATCGCGTCCGGGCTGGTACCGACGCGGTCCTCGAACATCGAGACCACGGTCGCCGCCAGATCGATCGGCGCGGCGGTGTCGTTGCGATCTTCGATCAGCACCGTTCGCTCACCCGGATCCAGCATCTCGAACTGCGACAGCCGAATACCGGCGTCCGCGATCAGTTGCCGCAGGATCCGCTCATATCGACCGGCTATGGTCTCGATGGTTTCCCGGGCGAAAATGTCGGTCGCGTATTCGATCCGGCAGACATATCCCTCCGACACCGGGGTGGCGGCATCGATGGAAATCGACAGGTCGAATCGTGCAGTACCGGTCGATATCCGGAGCGGAACCGCGCTGACACCCATCAGTGACAACGAGTCCGGGACGGGGCTGTCCCCGAAAGTGAGCGCGACCTGGAACAGCGGGTGATGTCCAGCCGAGCGCACCGGGTTCAGTGCCGTCACAAGTTGTTCGAACGGCAGGTCCTGATGAGTGAAAGCGGCCAGCGCCTTGTCTTTCACCCGCGCCAACAGATCACCGAACTCCGGATCACCCGACATGTCCAGGCGCAGCACCCAGGTGTTGGCGAAGAATCCGACCAACCCGGTCAACGCCTCATCGGTGCGCCCGGCGATCGGCGTGCCGATCGCGATATCGGGCCCGGCTCCCAGCCGTGACAGCAGGACGCCGAGCGCTGCCTGGGTCACCATCGATACGGTGGCCCCGTTCGCGCGGGCGAGGTGTTCGAGCCCCGCGCGCACCGGTGCCCCGATCACGAACTCAACCGTGTCACCACGGTGGGACGAAACGACCGGGCGTGGGCGGTCCACCGGCAGTTCGATCACTTCCGGCAAGCCGGCCAGTTCACGCTTCCAATACGAAACCTGCTTGGAGAGCAGCGATTCCGGATCATCATGGGTGCCGAGGAGCTCCCGCTGCCACAGCGTGTAGTCCGCGTACTGCACCGGCAGCCGATCCCATTGCGGGCCGCTCCCCCGCTGCCGTGCCGCATAGGCTGCCAGCACATCGCTCAGCAGAGGGGCCAGCGATGCGCCATCACCCGCGATGTGGTGCAGCACGATGACCAATACGTATTCGGCTGCGCCACAGTCGATCACCGTGGCGCGGATCGGTATTTCCGCGGTCAGGTCGAAGGCATGCGCCGCGGCGTCGGCCAGGGCCGCGGCGATGTCGGCGGGGCCGGCGGTGCGGATCTCGACCGGAACCGAGACCGTCGACTCGTCCAGGATTCGTTGCGCACCAACGCCATCGACCTCTGTGAACACTGTGCGCAGCGCTTCGTGCCGCAGCAGCACATCGGTCAGCGCCGCGACGAGCGCAGCGGTATCGACAGCACCGATGAGCCGTACCGCAAACGGCATGTTGTAGGTCGCCGACGGCCCCTGCAGTCGATGCAGAAACCACAACCGCTGCTGGGCGTATGACAACGGCACCACATCGGGGCGCTCCCGCGGAGTCAACGGCAGCCGCGCAGAGTTGCCCCCACCGAGCCGGAGGGCGAGTTCGGCAACGGTCGGCGCCTCGAATATCACTCGAACCTCGAGCTCGACCGCCAGTTCGGCCCGCAGCCGGGCCAGTACCCGCATCGCCGACAGCGAGTGACCACCCAGGTCGAAGAAGGAATCATCGACCCCGACCCGCTCCACGCCCAATACCTCGCCGAAGATCCCGGCCAGCACGCGCTCAGCCTCATCACGTGGTGCGCGATAGGACGCTCCGGAGGCCATCTCCGGTTCGGGCAGCGCCGCGCGGTCGAGCTTGCCGTTGGGCGTCACGGGCAATCCGTCCATCACCACGACCGCCGACGGAACCAGATGACCGGGTACCCGGGCCGCCACGTAGTCGCGCACCGAACGGCTCAGATCAAGAGCGGCACAGCCTTTTTCGGCCACCACATAGGCGACGAGCACGGCTCCCGACATAGCGCCGGGCACCTCGCGCGCGACCACGGCGGTCTGCGACACCTCCGGATGCGCCGCCACGATCGTTTCGATCTCGGCGGGCTCTATCCGGATACCGCGCACCTTGAGCTGAAGATCGGCTCGGCCGATGTAGTCCAGCACGCCGGAATCATTCCAGCGCACCAAATCTCCCGTGCGATACAGCCGTTCACCGGAACCGAACGGATCGGCGACGAACCGCGCCGCGGTCAACACCGGACGGCCGCGATAGCCACGCGCCACGCCCGCACCGGCGACGTACAGCTCACCGGCTACCCCGGGTGGCACCGGGCGCAACCAGTCGTCGAGCACGAACACCCGCGCATTCGCAATCGGCCCGCCGATCGGCACCGGTCCCCTGTCACCGATGGTCGAGGGCATCCGATACGCGGTCGCATACACGGTGATCTCGGTCGGGCCATACCAGTTCGTCAGCCTGACATGCGGGGCGATCTCGGCCAGCAGCGCCACGGTGCGGGGCGATATCGCCTCCGCCCCCGTCGCTATTTCGTTCAGGCCATCGAGTTCGCCTGCGCCGCTTCGAATCTGCTCGAGTACCTCGCTCAGGACCGCCGGTGTCAGGAAGGCACGATCCACCCGCTCCGCCCGGATCAGCTCGGCCAGCAGTCGCGGATCCACCGGCGGTTGCGGAGCCAGCACGAGCGTGCCGCCGGCGGTCAGCGTCGGCCACAGTTCCACCGCGAAAGCATCGAAAGCCGGGGACGCGGCGGCGAGCATGCGTTCGCCGCCGCCGACGCGCCACCGCTGACTCGACAGGTGCACGACGTTGCCATGGGTGACGGCAACGCCCTTCGGGAATCCGGTGGAGCCGGACGTATAGATTACGTACGCCGAATTCGACTGCCGCACAAGACCGGTCCGCTCATCGGCCACCACGTCGGCCGACCCCGCACGGGACGGATCGATCCGGTCCAGGACCACGACGCCGGCCGTCGTACTCGGCAAGCCCGCGCGTACCGCCGCCGTTGTCAGCACCGCCGCCGGTGCGGCATCGTCGAGCAGATAGGCGATGCGATCGGCCGGATACGCCGGATCCACCGGGAGATAGGCCGCCCCGGCCTTCAACACAGCCAGGTACGAGATAATCGATTCCGATGACCTCGGCATCGCCACCGCGACCACATCGTCGAGCGCAACACCTTCGTTCAGCAGCGTGCGCGCGAGATCATTTGCCGCGCAATTCAATTGTGCGTAGGTCAGCGAGAGGCCAGCGGAGCGCACTGCCACCGCCTCGGGGGTGGCGGCGGCCTGCAGCTCGAACAACGACACCACGGTCGCCTTGGGATCTATTGGATGCGCTGTCGCATTACGGGTTTCAAGCAGCAACGTCTGCACCGTGGAGTCGAGTGTGCGCAACCGGGACACCAGCGCCAGCGGATCCGCGACCAGGGCGCACACCGTGTCGGCCAGCCCGCGTAGCAGTCCCGCGATCATCGTCCGGTCGAACAGGGTGGGCTGGTATGACGCCCGCAGGTGCAGCTGCCCGTCGATCAGGTGCGCGATGATCGCCAGCGGGTAGTGGGTTCCGTCGCTGACCGTCATCTCGGTGACCGATAATCCACCTACCGACGCGGCCTGACCGCGCAGTGCCGCATCATCCATCGGATAGGACTCCAGCACCAGCAATGTGTCGAAACGGGTGGCCGCACCGGCAACAGCCTGAATCTGTCCGAGGCCGGCGCGATAGTGGTGGTCAAGCAATCCGATCTGCTCGCGCTGCAACCGCGCGAGTGCTTCGTCCACGCGCTCACCCGGCACCATGCGCACTCGCACCGGCAGTGTGTTGATGAGCGATCCGACCATGGTCTCGACGCCCGGCACCTGTGCGGGACGACCCGAGACCGTGGTGCCGAACACCACATCCGAACGGCCGGTGGCGGACCCGAGCACGAGCGCCCAGCCGAGCTGCAACAAGGTGTTGACGGTGACGCCGAGTTCGGCAGCACCGCCGGTAACTCGTTGCGTCTGCTCGGAATTCAGTGTCCGACGGATGTCCTGCGGTAACCCGTGCGGCGTAGCCCGAGAGTCGTTGGCGCAGAGCAGCGTTGGTTCCTCGACACCGGCCAGCGCCACGCGCCACGCGTCCAGATCTTCCGCCGGGTCACTCTGGGCAAGCCAGCGCACGTAGTCGCTGAAGGGCGCCACCGCACCCAGCGGCCCAGGATCGGACTCGGTGAGGTACAGCACCAGTAGATCGCGAAGTAGCAGCGGCACCGACCAGCCGTCGAGCAGGATGTGATGCGCGGTCACGATCAGCGTGGCGGTCTCATCGCGCAGACGCACGAAGGTGAACCGGAGAGCGGGGGCCCGGGCCAGATCGAATGCGGTATCGCGGTCGGCCCCGAGCACCCCGGCCAACTCGGATTCGGCCGTATCGGCGTTCAATTCGATTCGACGCCAACGCAATTCGACAGCAGCGGGAATGATCTGGCGCACCCTGCCATCGGCATCGGTGACGAACGCCGCCCGCAGATTCGAATGCCGCGCCAACAGTGCCGCCGCTGCCGCACGCAACCGCTGCTCGTCGATGAGGCCCGCCAACCTCAGCACCGCTTGAATCGAGTAGGCATCGGTCTGCGCGCCGGCCAGGGCGGAGTGGAAATACAGACCCGATTGCAGCGGAGTGCAGGGCAATACGTCCGCCAGCCGCCCATACCGGCGTTCGAGGTCGTCGATTTCGCGGCGAGAAGCCCGCACCAGTGGAAAGTCCGAGGGAACCGCGCCACCGGCATCCGGCGAATTCAGGTGCACCGCAATTGATTCCAGGGCTCGAGTCCAGAGCTCGGCGAATTCGAGGACGTCGTCGTGTGAGAGCAGGGTGTGTGCGTACTGCCAGCGCGCTACCAAACGGCCTTCGCGCACCACGCAGTCGACCGCGATTGCCGCGGGCACGGGACGATCGGCGTCGGGAGTGGCGACCAACTCACCCAGTTCGGGGTCCGGCAGCCACGGACCGGCGTCTGGAAGCACGATCTGGCCCAGATAGTTGAACGCGATCTGCGGCATGATTTCCGCCGCGCGGTCGGGCTCCGAACGCCCATACCGCGTCAGGCCGTATCCGACACCACGGGCGGGAATCGCGCGCAGTTGCTCCTTCACCGATTTGATGACCGCGCCCGGGTTACCGCTCAGTGCCGCTGCGGTGTCGGTCCTCGACAGTTCGATGCGTGCCGGGTACAGCGTGGTGAACCAGCCGACCGTGCGCGCCAGGTCCGCACCCGGCACCAGATCCTCCGTTCGACCGTGCCCTTCCAGGTTCACCAGCAGCGCGGCGTGCGGCGTGCCGCGCCGGGCCCGCCAGCCCGATGCCGCCAGCGCGAGCGCCGCGATGAGGCCGTCCTCGACGCCGGTTCGATATTGCGCGGGCAACCCGCTCACCAGCCGCGCGGTCACCGCCTCATCCAGTTCGACTGCCACACTTGCCATGTGGGCCATCACATCGATCGCCGGATCGACGGGCCTGCTGCCGAGTAACGGATCCCGCTGCTGCGACAGGTCCCGCCAGTACTCGATGTCCCCGGGATCGGCCGCGGCCAACGCATGCGCCCAGCGCCGCATCGAGGTGCCGACCGGAGACAATTGCGGTGCCGTTCCGGCCGCGATATCCGGCCAAACCCCGAGCAGGTCGGCCACGATGATCCGCCAGGAGACCGCGTCGACCACCAGATGGTGGGCTACCAGCAGCAATCGACCTGCCGCCTCGGCTCCGCAATCGAGCCATACCGCCCGGAACATCACGCCATCTACGGGTCTGAGTGTCGCGACCGCGTCGTCGAGTGCGGTCACCGTCGTGGCCCGCAGGTCCGCGCCGACCTCCACACGCCACAGCAAGTCGGCTATATCGACCGCGCCGTGTTCCCGCACCACCAATCGGTGGTGGCCCGAATCGACTACCAGCCGCGCGCGCAACATGTCGTGGTGGTCGATCACCGCCGCCAAGACCGTCGTCAGGGACTCGCGATCGATTCCGATCGGCAGCTCGAGCACCACATGCTGGCTGAATCGGTCCCAGCCACCTGGCCGGGACACCATCCAGGCGGCGATCGGCGGCAGCGGCATGGAACCGATTCCGCCGCCGGATAATTCAGCCAGCACCGTACTGGCCGGCCCCGATTCGGAGTGTGCGGCCAACCGCGCGACCGTCCGATATTCGAACACGTCCCGCACCGTGAAATTCACCCCGCGGGCACGCGCTCGCGACACCAACTGGATGGCGATGATGCTGTCGCCGCCCAGTTCGAAGAACGAGTCGTCGACACCGACGCGGGCGCAACCGAGCACCTCGGTGAATACATCGGTGAGTGCGTGCTCGGCCGCGGTGGACGCCGGCCGAAAATGCGTGCCGGAGAAGGGCTCCGGATCCGGTAGTGCGGCCTGATCAAGCTTGCCGTTCACGGTCAGCGGCAAGCGATCGACCGCAACCAGCGCGGAGGGTACCAGGTGCGCGGGCAGCCGCTCGGCCACGGCCAGCCGCAGCCCGGTCACATCCACACCGTCACCGGCGGGCACCACGTACCCGACAAGTCGGCTGCCCGATGCCGCGGGGCGGGCCACGACCGCGGCCTGCGCCACTGCCGGATCCGCCAGCAGTACCGCTTCGATTTCACCCGGCTCGACCCGGAAGCCTCGCACCTTCAGCTGCGTATCGGAGCGGCCCAGGTACTCCAGTTCCCCGGCCCGATTCCAACGAACCACATCCCCGGTGCGGTACATGCGCTCATCGGTATCGAACGGACTGGCGACGAAGCGCGCCGCCGTCAACGCCGGTCGGCCACGGTAGCCTCGGGCCAAGCCGATACCCGCTATGTACAACTCGCCCGCTACCCCGGGAGCCACCGGGCCGAGCCCCGAATCCAGCACGTACACGCGAACATTGGCGATCGGACGGCCGATCGGCACCGGACCCGCGCCCGTGCCGGCCGGAACTCGATGAGCTGTCGCCCATACGGTGCCTTCGGTCGGACCGTAGGCATTGACGACCGGCGCACCGGGCAGGGCGGCGGCGGTCGAATCGACGACCGCCCGCGACAATGCCTCCCCGGCGTAGACAACCGCCTCCGGGATGCCCTCGAATCGGCCGGCGCATGCGGCCAGCACCTGGCCGAAGGCCGAGGGAACCGTGCAGATCATGCCGTACCCGGTGCGGCGGGATTCGGACAGCGACACGATATCGCGCACAATCTCCACACCGGCTCCGGCGCACAGCGCGGGAAAGAGTTCGAATACCGACGCATCGAATGACACCGAGGAGCTGACCAGCACGGGTGCCGAAGGCTTTCCGTCCCACAGGGTCTCGATGACGGCCCGGACGAGATTCACCACGCTGCGATGGGTGACGGCGACGCCTTTGGGCGCTCCCGTGGAGCCGGAGGTATAGATGACGTACGCCAGATTCGCCGGACGCAATGCGCCGGTGCGCGCGCTCTCCATCGGAGGTGTGGGATGCGCTGCCGGATAGGCATTTTCGAGCTCGGTGAGCAGCAGCGTCGGGGCGGTGGCCGGGAGTGCCGTGACGGTTCCCGTTGTGATCGTCAATGCCGGTGCCGCGTCTCGGAGAATGTACGCGATGCGTTCGCCCGGATAACCCGGATCGATCGGCAGGTACGCCGCACCGGCCTTCAGCACCGCCAGCAAACACACCACCAGATGCGGTGACCGCGGGACCGAGACAGCGACCACATCATCGACCGAAACACCCCGGCGCATCAGCAGACGAGCCAATTCATCCGCGGCAGAGCCCAGTTCGGCATAGGTTAACGACGAGCCCTCGTGCACCACGGCAGTCGCGTCCGGATCGGTCGCAATTCGGCGCTCCAGCAGGGATACCAGCGTCGCGCTGTCGTCGACCGGGCCGGTCGTGTCGTTCCAGACACCGAGAACAAGTGATCGCTCGGCGTCCCCGAGTACATCGAATCGCGTCATCGGGGTGCCGATATCGGAAACCGCTCGGCGCAGCACCCGCAAGTAACGCTCAGCGAAGGCTTCGATCGTGGCGCGGTCGAACAGATCGGTCGCGTATTCGATACTGCCGCGGTAACCCTGCTCGGCGTGACTGGTGGTGTCGATCATCACGGCAAGGTCGAAACGCGCAGTGCACGTGGGGATCTCAAACGGTTGCAGTGATACACCGGGCAGCAGATCCGCAATCCGAGACGCGCTCACCACCTGGTTGTTCTGGACGGTCAGCGACACTTGGAACAGTGGGTGGTGCGCGGTGGACCGCACCGGATTCAGCAGTCCCACAAGCTGTTCGAACGGAATGTCCTGATGCTCGTACGCGGACAGAGCCCGATCGCGAACCTGCGCCAAGAGGTCTTCGAATGCCGGATCGCCCGAGGTGTCCACCCGCAACACCCAGGTGTTGACGAAGAACCCGACCAGATCTGCCAGCTCCGCATCGGTTCGGCCGGCAATCGGCGAGCCGATGGCGATATCGTTGCCCGCCCCCAGTTTCGAGAGCAGCACCGCCAGCGCGGTCTGGGCAATCATCGATACGGTGACCGAACGATCCCGAGCCGCCGCCTCCAGCCCCTCCCGCAGCGGCGCGGGGATCGAAAAGCCTAGCGTTTCACCGCGATACGAGGACACCGCGGGGCGTGTTCGATCCATCGGGAGCTCGATAGCGTCCGGCAGTCCCGCCAGTTCGTGTCGCCAGTACTCAGCCTGCGCTGAGATAACCGACTGCGGATCATCCAGCTCGCCCAGCAGGTCTCGCTGCCACAGCGTGTAATCGGCGTACTGCACCGGCAGGGGCGGCCACTGCGGATCCACACCGCATTGCCGGGCGGCGTACGCGGTCAGCACATCGGTCACCAGCGGTGTGATCGAGGCGCCATCGCACGCGATGTGGTGAACCACGACCGCCAGGACCACCGTGCCGTCGCACTCGATTATCGAAGCGCGGAAAGGGATTTCGGCCGCCAGGTCGAAGGTGTATCGCGTCAGCACGTCGACGGCGTCGGCAACCGATTCCGGTGTGAGCGCCTCGACGATATCCACCGGTACGTGGACCGCCCCGGGAGCCAGCACCCGTTGCGACCCGGCATTCGCAACCTCGGCGAAAATGGTTCGCAGCGCCTCATGGCGCACCACCACATCGTGCAGCGCCGCATGCAGCGCCGGCACATCGACCGCTCCGCACAGCCGGACCGCATAGGGCATGTTGTAGGTCGCCGACGGTCCCTCCAGCCGATGCAGGAACCACAACCGCTGCTGCGCGAACGACAGCGGCACCGTGTGCGGCCGGTCCCGCCGGGTCAGCGCCGGGCGCGCCGGTGTGGCGTCTGAGAGGCGGGTGGCGAGCCGCGCCACCGTCGGCGCGTCGAACATCGCCCGCACCGGCAGTTCGACGGCCAATTCCGCGCGTACTCGCGCAAGCACCCGCATCGCCGACAACGAATGGCCGCCGAGGTCGAAGAAGGAATCATCGGCGCCGACCCGGTCGACCCCCAGCACCTCGCCGTATATGTGCGCCAGCATGCGTTCGGCGGGGGTCGAGGGATCGCGGTACACGGTGCTCGAGACCGCCTCGGGATCCGGCAGCAATGCCCGGTCCAGCTTTCCGTTCGACGTCAACGGGAGCCGGTCCAACAGCACGATCGCCGTGGGCACCATATGGTCCGGCAATTGCCGCGCCACACGGCGCCGCAGTTCCGCCGCGTCCACATCCCCGGTCGCGACGACGTACCCAACCAGCCGTGAGTCCAGCCCGGCCCGCGAACGCGCGACAACGACAGCCTGGGCGACTCCGGGTTGTTCGGTAAGCACGGCCTCGATCTCGCCGGGTTCGATCCGGAACCCGCGCACCTTCAGCTGAAAATCGGAACGCCCGATGTACTCCAGTCGGCCCGACCGATTCCAGCGCACCAGATCGCCGGTTCGGTACAGACGTGCGCCGGAACCGAATGGGTCGGCGACGAATCGCGCGGCCGTCAGTGGTGCTCGGCCTCGATATCCGCGCGCCAGTTGCACACCGGCCAAATACAACTCACCGATGAGGCCCGGCCCGACGGGGCGAAGCCATTGATCCAGCACATACGCGCGAGTGGCCGTCACCGGGCGGCCGATCGGGACAGAGACGGTGTCCGCGTCGGACACCTGGTGATAGGTGACGTCGACAGCTGCTTCGGTGGGCCCATACAGATTGTGCACGGCAGCGCGAGTCGCCGCGCGCGCACGTTGGGCGGTATCTGCGGGCAGTGCCTCGCCGGAGGTGAAAATCCTTTGTAGCGAAGACATCTCACCGAGCGGGAGCTCGAGGAATTCGGCGAGCATCGAGGGTACGAAGTGCACGGTGGTGACCTGCTCGGCGTCGATCAGCCGGGCAAGATAAGTCGGATCACGATGTCCGCCGGGAACTGCGAGTACTTGCTTGGCCCCGGTCAGCAAGGGCAGGAACAGTTCCCAGACCGATACATCGAAGGTGATCGGCGTCTTCTGGAGCACCACATCGGCGGTGGTCAGACCGTATTCCCGGCCCATCCAACACAGCCGATTGACTATCGAGCCATGCTCGACCGCAACGCCTTTCGGGCGACCGGTGGAACCGGAGGTATAGATCACGTATGCCACGTTCGACGAATGCAGCACACCTGCCCGCTCACCATCGGTGACATCGGTTCGGTCGACATCATCCGAAGCCGTGTCATCCGGCCCGATGATCAAGGTTTCGACGGCGGATTCGGGCAGCGCGGCGCGATTCGCCTCGGTGGTGATCAACAGGGCGGGATCGGCGTCGGTGAGGATGAAGGCCGAACGTTCGGCCGGATGCTCAGGATCGATCGGCAGGTATGCTGCACCCGCTTTGAGGATGGCCAGCAGCGCCACAATCAGTTCCGGGCACCGCTGCGCGGCAACCGCGACGACATCGTCGACGGCGACCCCTGCGTGGATCAGTCGGCGAGCCAACCGGTTCGCCGCCGAATTGACCTGCGAATAGGTAAATTCCGAGCCCTCGAACACCACAGCGATAGTCGACGGCGTCTCGGCGGCACGAGCCTCGAACAGCGAGATCAGCGTTTCCTCAGCCGATCCAGCTGTACCGGTATCGTTCCATGTCCGCAGCACGAGGGCCCGCTCGGCCGGGCTTTCGTGATCCACCCGGCAGACCCGCAGACCTGGATCGGCCACCACCTGTCGCAGCACCCGGACGATCGTGTGGGCATAGCGTCGCAGGTCGGAACGACCGAATTGCCTGCCGTCGGCCTCGATCTCGATCCGGCCGTCGGTGTATCTCCCGGAGTCATAGGCGAACAGAACACTCAGATCGGAGTCCGGCGCCATCGGCAGATGCCGGAACTCCACGCTCCCGTATTCGAACGGAATCGACGCGTTGAGAAAGGGGATGATGTTGACGGTCGGACCGAAGGAGTCGCCTGCGGCGATGTTCGCATAACGCCGAATATGGGAGATATCCAGCTTGGACCTGCGCAGAATGCTCGAAATCTCCGACGCGACGGCCGCACAGAATTCCCGGAAATCCATTTCGGGCCTCATGCGAATATGCAGCGGGAGAACATTGGCGAGCAGTGCCGGCGTCGATCGAGCCCGTCCTACCCGGTTGGCCACCGGGAATTGAACATAGAATTCATCCGATTGGCCGAAGTATCGAAGGGCCAGCGTAACCACTGCGGTCAACACCGCCGGCAGCGGCAGTCCCAGACCCTCTGCGGTCTTGGCGATCAGTGCGACATCCTCGGCCGCGACATCGATGCCTTCGCTCAGCAGCACATCGTGACCACCAGCGGTCTCCCGGGAAATCCGATAGGTTTCCGCGAATTCACCCACGTAATCCTGCCAGAACGCAGCATCGCGCTCGAACCTCGCGGATTCGTAATACTCCGCGACGGTGTCCACATATTCACCGATGCCGAGGAATCCTGATTCGCCGGCTGTCGGTCCTCCCAGCAATTCCGTATATCGCTCGACAATTCGCCGCCCCAGGATCACCCAGCTGGCCGCGTCACCGATCACATGATGCGAGACAAACCCGAACAGCAATCGCTGCGCGGACAGAGATATCACATAGCAGCGAAAGAGAATATCGTGTTCCAGATCGAACGATTCATTGTCGAGTTCGGCAAAGAATTCCAGCGCACTCTGCTCGGGGTTCGAATGCCCGGAGAGATCGACCAGTTGTGGCGTCCACGAATCGATATTCCGGAAATTCTGCCGTAGGCCATCGGCACCCTCGGTAATGCAGACCGTGACGGTAGGTGCGTCCACGATGACGCGCCGTGCGGCCTCGACAAACTTCTCCGGATCAGCGATACCACGCACGTCCAGGTATCCGGAGACGTTGAGATTCTTTTCGGGATCCAGTTGCTGCGCGAACCAAACCGACATCTGCTGCGGAGTCAACGGGTATGACGCGGACACATGCTGGTCTTGCACGAAAAATCTCCTGTGTGCTCTTACCCCGCTTGAGCGGCGTCTGCTGCCATGGCCTCGCGCAAACTGCGCGGGCGCATATCCGTCCAGGTACGCTCGACGAATTCCGTACACGCCTGGCGACTATCGGCCCCGAAGGCGACCGTCCAACCGGCCGGAATCTCGGCGAATATCGGCCAGAGCGAGAACTGTTCCTCGGCATTCACGAGGACATAGAACTCACCGGATTCGTCATCGAAAGGATTTACACTCATCGCTTCTCCATAGTGTGCGCCGAACACAAACAGCGCCATCGAATTGATGGTCTCCCCACCACCGTCAGACCGGACGGCGAAGCGACACCATCAGATATGAATTACACCGTCATTCGCGGTGCACAAGGTCAAGCCGACGGTCTACCGACACGTAGGCTGAGAATGATCCACCATGCAGCACAAATCGAGCGACAGACGCGTTCGATCAGCTGCTGCGGGGATGTTATTTCACGGAATGTCCGGTCATATCGACATTCATGCAGGTATCAGCCACTGCCCGACGATTTTACGTAATTCGTGCAGCAAAGCCTCGATGATATCCATATCCCCTCCAATGACCCTGATACAGGCATGTTCCAACAGAAGGAAGGCAGGAGCAGAGGTCCCCCGACCCATCTATTGATGTAGCCGAAACTCCCTTTTCAGCTACTAGCACAGAGGCTACCACGGCATTGCATACCCGATGATTCTGTCACATGTGACGACAGTCACACACATTGTATTCGGTCCCCACCCGGGGCACATAGGCGGCAAACAATTAACCGTAAGATAAGAACCCGTTTCAATTCTGGCTGAAAATGACAACCTCCTGTCGGACTCGGACAAATTTCAAATGCCAGGGCTGGAACCGGGCTCACCAGGCATGCACTACGATTCGCCTGGCACCCAGTGGAGGGGAATATGCGCATGAAACTGGATTTCAGGTGGCGAGCTCTGGCGCTGACAACTTTCGTCGTCGCGGCTTTCGGGTTTCAGACCACCGGGGCGAGCCTCACCGCCGCACCGCCCGCGGGCCTGGACTGGGCGGCCTGCCCTGCCGATGCCTCAGTAGACGGTGGTTCGTGCGCAACACTCCCGGTTCCGATGAACTATTCGGAACCCGATGGCGCCCGGATCGAGGTGATGGTCAGTCGTATCCCCGCACGGGATCCGGTGCACCGGCAGGGTGTGCTGTTCGGTAACCCAGGTGGTCCCGGTGCGGATGCACTGGGGTTCTGGTCAACACTGAGCAAGCGGGTGCCAGAACTGCGTGATTTCGATCTGATTGCCGTACAGCCGCGCGGATTACGGTGGTCGACACCGTTGAACTGCTCATCGCCCGTACTCGACGGGTTGCCGGTTACGGTCCGATTGACTTGCGAGGCCGCGCAACCCGGATATCCCGCGACCATCACCACCGAATCGGTCGCACGTGATATGGAGCAGGTGCGTCAGGCCCTGGGTGAGGATCGGATCAGTTTTCTCGGGGTGTCGTGGGGGACGTATCTGGGTGCGCTGTACGGAACTCTGGTCCCCGAGCACACCGACAAACTGGTGCTCGACTCCAATGTCGATCCGCAGGCGAGCTGGTCCGAGCAGACGGCTCAGGTTCCGCTCGGTGTCTCGCAACGACTCGACCAGATCTTCGATTGGGTCGCCGCCAACGATGCGATCTACAGCCTCGGCTCGACCCGCCAGGCCGTGCTCGCGGAGTGGAATCGCCAGATCGACGCGCAAGGCGGTGGTTGGTACGCACCGAGTTTCGAGGCGACAACCTTCGCCGCGTACTCGCGCAACCTGTGGCCCTATCTCGCGCAGGGGATGCGAAAGTATCGAGATGACCCGCGGCAGAACGAGTTTCTGAAGTATCTGTCGCAGTCCCCGCTGGTCGCCGACCCCACCTCCGGCTGGATGCGCGACGCCAGTCGATGCAATGAGGACGGCGGCCCGAACCTCGCGGCGCTGACCGGCGCCGCGGCCACCCTGTTGACCGATAACGATCTGTTCCGCCAGCAGGCGGCCGTCACCGGTAGCGGGATCCTCTGTGCCGGCTGGCCCTCGATCGCACAGCGTGTTCGGGTCGATGGAAGTCGACTTGCGTTGCGCCCCTTGCTGTTACAGAGCGAACACGATCCCGCCACGTCGGGTGCGACGGCGCTGGCGACTGCGGTGAACGGCACGATCATTTGGGTCGGCGGCGGCGACCACGGCCAATTCGGCCGCGACAATCCGGTCTTGAACAACGCTGTCGTGCGCTACCTGCAAACCGGGACGGCCGACATCACCGCGGCCCCGGAGCCGCCCATCACAACCGCGAACCCTCCCGCCAGCGTCCCCGGACCCGCTCGCTGACTCCAGCGAATCCGAATGCCCAGAGCAGGGGGAAGCGCGTCGTCGCAGTTTGGCAAGCTCTAGGCAAGCTGGCGTATTCCGGACCTGCCGCCGAGAGGCGGGAAATCAGTCCCGGGCAGCATCGATCGGCGACACCGGATTCGTCATTGACAACACTTCAGGCGTGCTTCTACATTTGCGGACATACGTCATCAGATGACAGGTGTCATCAGATTAGCGATTCAAGGGAGAATCCGCGATGACCAGTACTCACGCGTCCGCCTACCACCAGGTCACCGCACCGCTGCTCGATGAGCTCGACTATCGGATCGAACAGATCGACGGGGCGCTGCCGGAGGATCTGCGGGGCACGCTCTACCGGATCGGGCCGGGCAGGTTTCAGGTCGGGAAGTCGCTGCTACACAACGTGTTCGACGGCGACGGGATGATCTCGCAGTTCGTATTGGATGGGTCCGGGGTGCGATTTCGCAACCGGTACGTGCGCACCCGGCACTTCCAGCACGGTCAGCGCTCGAACCGGATTCGGTATCGCGGTGTGGGAGACCAGATTCCGGGCGGGCCGCTCGCCAATATCGGCCGACTGCCGGAGAACGTGGCCAACACCAATATCGTGAACTACGACGGTGGCCTACTCGCGCTGTGGGAGATGGGCAATCCACACCGCATCGACCCCGATAGCCTGGATACGCTGGGCCCCACCGACTTCGGCGGCCGCCTCGGCTTCCTCGGTGCGTTCTCCGCGCATCCGAAATGGGATCCGACCACCGGCGATATGTACAACTTCGGATTGGATGTGCTGCCCACACCGCGCATCCGCACCTATCGGATCGATCGCACCGGGCGGCTGCACAATGTCGCGTCGGTACCGATGCTCGATGTGCCGTGGAATCACGATTTCGCGCTCACCGAGCGCTATATGGTGTTCGTGCTGGATCCGATCCTGCCCAATATCGCCAAGCTGGCGCTGGCCACGTCCTCGTTCGTGGATTCGCTGGAATTCAAGCGCGCCAAGGGAACCCGATTCCTGCTGGTTCCCAAGCACGGCGGCCGCCCGCGCATCATCGAGCACGAAGCGCTGCTGCATCTGCACCTGACCAACGCCTACGACGACGGCGATGACGTGGTGGTCGAACTCATCCGTCTCGACACCGGCTGGGACGAGGTCCGCCGCATGACCGGCATGGTGAATCGCGCGGACCTCGGCGAGCCGCAGTTCCCGCACTCGCGGCTGATGCAGTACCGAATCACCAAGGGCGGCACCGTCATCGAGCGCGAACTCGCCGATCGATCCGGCGAATTCCCGCAGTACGACTGGCGTCGCGGCAGCCGGGAACACCGCTACAGCTACTTCGCCGGAGCGGGCGGACCGGCCGGACTGTTCAACGCCGTCGTGAAGGTCGACCACCACACGGGCAAGCTCACCAGCTGCGAATTGGGCTCGAGCTCGGTCGGCGAACCGCTATTCGTACCGCGCACCCGAGATGCCGCCGAGGATGACGGCTGGCTCCTGGTACTCAATCACGAACTCATCGAAAACCGTTCCCAGCTCCTGATTCTCGATGCCCGCGACCTCGAATGCGGTCCACTGGCCACCGCCTGGCTCGACCATCACATCCCGTGGGGATTCCACGGCACCTTCAGCCACCGCATCGCACATCCCGACGGGCACAAATGATTCCGCCGGTCCCTCTTGTGAAGGGACCGGCGGAATTTCGTCAGCCGACTAGCCGGGTGTAGCTCAGCGCAGCTTCGCCTCGATGGCATCGATGATGCGCGGACGCAGTTCGGCGGCGCGGATGATGGCGTCGACCGAACCGACCTCGACAGCGCGCTGAATATTGTGCACGCGGTCGAATTCGGCGGCGACCTCACCGAGCTTCTCGGTACGGACCGAGGAGCGCAGTTCGTCGAGTTCGGCCGTCAGCACGGCACGATCGGCACCGGCCGTGGTGGCGGCGCGGGTCTCCAGCTCCCGGACGCGGTGGTCCGCGGCGGTGCGGGTGCTGACCTCGTGGGCGAACACCACCGCGGCGGCGGGCGCGCCACCGAGCACGGAGGCGAAGGAGCCTTCCAGCGCGAGCACCGTCATATTCGGGTTCAGCGCCTTGGAGAACACCACGAACGCACCGCCGTGGTAGCGCGAGATCACGCAGAACACGATCGGTCCTTGGAAATTGACGATCGCACGGCCGATTTCGGCGCCGTACTCCAGCTGGAGTTTGCGCATCGACTCCGGGGAGCCGTCGAAGCCGGACAGGTTCGCCAGCACCACCAGCGGGCGATTACCGCTCGCGGCGTTGATGGCACGCGCGGCCTTCTTCGACGAGCGCGGGAAAAGCGTTCCGGCGGTGTAGGTGTCGGGTCCGTCGGTCGGCGTCAGACCACGACGCGTCACACCCCGGGACTCGATGCCCAACAGGCACACCGGAATACCGCCCAGACGCGCGTCCTGCACCACCGCGGTTTCGGCGTCGGCCATGCCCGCCCAGCGCTCCAGCACCGGGTGATCCTGGTCGGCCACCGCGCGCATGACGGTACGAATGTCGAAGGGCTTCTTGCGATCCGGGTTCGCGGTCGAGGAGAAGATCTCGCCGACGGTGGTGAAATCGCTGTCCGCCACCAGATGCGGGAAGTCCGAGACATCGCGATCGAGCGGATCGCTAGTCTCCACGCGACGGGGAGCCTGCTCACCGGGTGCGATGTAGGTGTGGTCGTAGTGCGCCATCAGGACATCGCGGGCGGCGAGCAGGTTCGGCGCCCAGTACTGCGCCTGACCGTTCGGCCCCATCACGCGGTCGTAGCCACCGATACCGAAGTTGTCCTCGGCCGATACGCCACCGGAGAAGTCCAGGGCCTGCTTACCGGTGAGCACCATCGCCGAGTCGGGAGTCATGATCAGCACGCCCTTGGTGTGCATGAGCATGGTGGCTTCGGCGTTCCAATACGGCTGCGCGCCAACATTGATGCCCGAGACGACGATATTGATCTCGCCGCCGTCCTGGGTGAATTCGACGATGCGTTTGAGCGCGGCCGCCACCCAGTCCATGTTCTCGGTGCCGGACTTCATCGAGATCCGCGCGCCCGAGGACAGCGCGTACCACTCCAGCGGCACCTGCATCTGCTCGGCCAGATCCAGCGCCGCGATCACCCGGCGGCATTCCGGTTCCGACAGTGCGCCAAGCGATTTGGTGGGATCGCCGAGCAGCACCACGCGGGTGACGCCCTCGGGGTACTGCGCGGTCGGGGTGGTGACCACACCGGCGACCATGGCCGCCTTGTTGTAGCCCTTGGGCCGATCCACCGGCACCAGCGCGTTCTCGACATTGAGGTCGTACTCGGCGAAATCGCCCAGCTGACCGGTCAATTCGTACGGGTACACGGTGTTGCGGCTGCTGGCGCGCAGCACCTTCTGGCGGTACTCGTCCAGCGGCTCGACGGCCTCGTCGGTGCGCTCGCCGATGGTGACCTCGGCACCGCCCGCCGCGTCGAACGAAATGCGCAGGGCGATCTTGGTGAGCTCACCGGTCTCGGGATCGAGCTGGCGTGCGATGAGCAGGATCTCCTCCAGCCCGGCGCCCGCGGTCATCGGCAGTACGTGCCCGCCGATGACGGTCTCGAGCTCCGCGCGGGTGACATCCACCGCCGGCCAGATGTACATGACGATGCGGTTGGTGTTGAACCGCTTGGCCGAGGGCCGCATCGACTGCGCGCGCCGGATCGAGTCCAGGCAGGTCGCGATCGCGATTTCGGCCGAGGGCAGCGCCAGCAGTCGACCGTCCCGCTCGCGCAGCGCCGCCAGGTCGCGGACCTGAGCGAAGGCGATGAGCCGCTCATCGGACGGATTGTCCTTGGCGATACCGCGGAACAGGTACACCTCTTCGTCGTCCGAGGACGGCAGTCGGGTGAGGTCGAACTTGCGCAGGCGCTTCATCTGCATGCGCTGGGCGATGAACGGGTGCAGGCCGCGGATCAGGCGCTCTTCGACCATGCCGGTCGCCGAGGGCCGGAAAGTGAAGTGGTGGTGCATAACCGCACCGCCACTGCCCGCGACGGTGGCGGTAATGCGATGCACCTGGTTCGGCAGCGGCTGCGCGTCCAGGGCTTCCTGGAGCGCGACAGCCATCGAGTCGAAGTCCTCGGGCTGCTTCTCCCAGCCGAGGTAGATATCGGCTTCCACCGATGCCGCGCTGGCCGACACCTGCGCCAAACCGCTGAGCACACTGCTGATCTGGTCGAAACTGCCCGCGGCCGAGACCAGGCTCAGCCCGCGGCGTTCGGCGACCACGAAGGTGCTGCCGCTGGCGTGCTTGGTCTGGACATCGGCGAGGTCCTTGTTGCCGTAGTAGCGGCGGGTCAGGACCTCGAGCATGGCGGAGTTGTCGGCGTAGCCGCGCACCAGGCGCTGACCCAGCAGTCGCACCAAAGGCTCTGTGCTGCGGACCATGTCGGCAATGCGCTCACCGCGATCGGCGGCATCGGGATGCTGATCGAGGTAGTGCAGATTCTTGCGCACGCTGGTGTAGACGCGAGCGCGGTTGCGGCGCAGCAGCGGCTGACCGAACCAGGCGTACACGACCCCGCGCGCGAGATCGGCGATGACGGGGAAACGCACCTGCGTCGCGGCGACTAAACGCTCCAGCGCCAGACCGACCGGTTCCCGCAGTACCCCATCGGGACCCGGCTCGCGCAGCCACTCACGCAGCAGCGTCGTAATGATGGTGACCGCATCGGCCGGACGCTGCTGCGCCAGGAAGATGCGGAACACCGCCGCCTCGAGATCGGGCGAGCGATCCAATTCGGTGACACCGTAGTGCGCGAGCGCGGTACCCAGCTTGGCCTGGTACGACGCGGGCAGACCGGCCCGATCGACATCGAGGCTCTGCAGGTAGATGTGGAAGTACTCGCGAGCGCTCGGCGCGTGTGCGGGACCGCTCTCCTCCTCCCACGACCGATTGTGGCTCAGCTCGGCGAGATCGGCGAACAGGCGCACGATCTCGAATTCCTCGACCAGCGGACGGCGCTTGTCCGCGATGGCGGCGCGACGGGCGATGAGGTACTCGTCGACCACGCGGCGATCATCGTGCGGATCGACATCGAAGCCCATGAGCAGGCTGCTGACATCCTGCAAGCCGCGGGTCAAACGCTCTTGCGGGCGAACGGATTCGGGCGCACCGGGCAGGTCCAGCTCGACCTGTTCGGTGGCGGCGCCCTCGGCATCGTCGCCTTCTTCGGCGAGCGGCTCGAGGCGCATCAGCGGCGCACCGGTCTCGACCTGGCTGCCGACGGTGACCGAGACTTCCTTGAGCCGAGCCCGGAACGGCGCGCGCAGCACGGTTTCCATCTTCATGCTCTCGAGCACGAGCACCGGAGCGCCCGCCTCGACCTCATCGCCGACCGACAGCGGGGTCGCGACGACCAGCGCGGGCGCGGGCGAGCGCACGACGCCACCTTCGTCACGGCTGATGCGATGCGTCACGCCGTCGACATCGACCACGTGGATCGGGCCGTGCGTGCCGGTGACCAGGCGGTACCGGGTGCCGTTGACCACGATCTGGCCGGTGTGCTGATCGAAACGCTCCAAATCGACGTCAGCGGTGGCGATATCGCCACCGGCCTCGATGCCGATCCGGAAGCGGTGCGCGCCGATGCGGGCGACCCGAACGCGGTAGCTCGCGCCACGCAGTTTCAGATCGTGCGGGCGGCCACTCTGATGCTGCACCTGCGGGCGACCACCGGCGGCGGTGGAGAGCAGGCGATGCCGTTCGGCGTTCTCCTCCTCCTCGTACGCGTCGATGGCGGCGGCGGCCAGGGCGATGGACGAATGCTTCTGCGAGACAAGGCGACCCTCGCCGCGCACGCGGTCGATCCAGCCGGTGTCGGCGCTGCCGTCGATGACCTCGGGTTGATTGAGCAGGTCGAGCACGAAGCTCTTGTTGGTCGCGCCACCCTCGATGACGACCTGGGTCTGCGCCATGGCACGGCGCAGGCGCGCGAGCGCCTCATCGCGATTGCGGCCGTAGGCGATGATCTTGGCGATCATGGAATCGAAGTCGGCGGGGATGGTGTCGCCCTCGCTGACGCCGGTATCGACGCGAATGCCCGGTCCCGCCGGAAGATTCAGGCGTGCGATGCGGCCCGGCGCGGGTGCGAAGTCGCGATCGGGATCCTCGGCGTTGAGGCGCGCCTCGACGGCGTGGCCGCGCTCGGCCGGGGGCTCACCCTCGAGCTTGCCGCCGGAGGCGACGTGCAGCTGCGCACGCACCAGGTCGAACCCGGTGGTGGACTCGGTGATCGGATGTTCCACCTGCAGGCGGGTATTCACCTCGAGGAACGCGAACATGCGGTCGCCGGGGTGGTAGAGGAATTCGACGGTGGCCGCACCGCGATACCCGACCGCGATGGCCAGGCGCTCGGCGGAAGCCTTGAGGTCGGCGACCTGCTCGGGCTCGAGCACCGGCGAGGCCGATTCCTCGATGACCTTCTGATTGCGGCGCTGCACCGAGCAGTCGCGCACGCCCAGCGCCCACGCAGTGCCCTGACCGTCCGCGATCACCTGGACCTCGACGTGCCGGGCTCCGGTGACCAGGCGCTCCAGGAACACGATGCCGCTGCCGAAGGCGCGCGCGGCTTCCTGACTGGTGCGCTCGTAGGCATCGGCCAGCTCGGCCTCGTTGGACACCATGCGGATACCGCGGCCACCACCGCCGGCGGTCGCCTTGAGCATGAGCGGGTAGCCGACCTGCGCGGCGGACTCCAGGGCGGCGTCGAGGGTTTCGACCGCGCCGCGGCTCCACGGTGCGACGGGTACGCCGACCTCTTCGGCGATCAGCTTCGCGCCGATCTTGTCGCCGAGCTTGCGCATGGCGTCGGGGCTGGGGCCGATGAAGGTGACCCCGATCTGCTCGCAGAGTTCGGCGAACGCCGGATCCTCGGCGACGAATCCCCAACCGACCCAGGCCGCGTCGGCTCCGGTCGCGACGAGCGCCTGCTCGAGCGCCTTCAGGTCCAGATACGGGCGCGCGGACGCCGGGCCCAGGTCATAGGCGGCGTCTGCTTCTCGCACGAATGTCGCGTTCCGGTCGACATCGGTGTGCAGGGCCACAGTTTGAATGGGTAACCCGGTCTCCGCGGCCAGATCTCGGACGGCGTGGATCAACCGCATGGCGGCCTCCCCACGATTCACGATGGCGATACGGCTGAACACTCGCCAACTCCTTCCACAGCACTGGCCCGGGGTCGGGCGATTGGATTACGACTGCCGGTCTCGCGTAGTTTGCACCCGAACCGCGCGCACGTACACAGCGTCTCGGGGTTACTCGTACGTATCGTGGGCAATTCCTCAGTCGACGTCGGGAAAACCGGTAGTGAAAATCCACTGTCGGAGACAATGGTGTAATTGGTTCCGGGCGTGGATGGACCATTCGAACCGACGGGGGCCGGGCTGCGCACCGCCCCCGCCGCAGCGTAGGAGGGGATCTGTGTGACAGACATTCTCGACGTGCTCCAGGCACGCTGCGCCGAGATCGCCGGTGAGGCGATCCTGTCCGGAGAGACACATCCCGGGTTGGAGTTGACCACCCGCGAAGTGGAAGACCTGATCAACCACATCGCCGACCTCCACCGCCGCCTACACGACTTAGCCGCCGCACACCGCGACCTCGACGACCGCCACACCCAACTCCGCGACGCCACCACCGCAACGGGAATCTCCCTAGACCGCATCCGCGCCGCCGTCGAACACCGCACCGCCCACCCCGAAGCCCAACTACGCCAAGCCGCCACCATCGCCCGCACAGCCGCCGAAAACCTGACAACCGCGACATTGACCATCGAAGGCTCATCGAGCTGACTTGACACGCAGCCGAATTCAGCCTGCGCGCCGGGACACGCCGGGCGTGGCTCTTGCGGCCCTACCATCGAGTTAGTCGATGGAGGAGCAGCATGGTCCTTGGACGCAATGCCTACCCCGAGGTCGTACGCGAGCGCATGTCGCGTATCCGCCAGCCACACGTAGCGCCGATAAACGCGCTGGCCGATGAGATCGCGCAGGCACGCGCACTAGAGCTGGGCACGGTCCCCTACGTCGATCCGGACCAGGGCGGAATCCACGCCCGCGCACTCGTTCTGCTCGACAACCCGAGCACGATGGCCGAAGCCGGTACCGGTTCCGGACTGCTCAGCCTGGACAACAACGACGCAACCGCGCGCAACTGCCGCGAAGCGTACGACCGTCACGGTGTCAGCTGGAAGGACGTCGTGCACTGGAACGTCTGCCCCTTCCCCACCGCGAACACGAAGAATGGCGGCTCGCACCTCTGGGAACTGAAGGCGGCCACCATCTGGACGCGCCGCCTGGTCGAACTACTCCCGAACCTCACAATTGTTCTGCCCCTTGGCAAGAACGCCCGCACCGGCTGGCACCTCGCAAACATCACCCATCCAGATCTCTACGACTTCACCGGCCGCGAAATCCCCCACTGCGGCAACCGCGGCCTGAACAGTCGACCGGGGAGTCGGCAAGTATTCGAAGACGCGATCCGAGACCTGAGCACCATGCTCGGCGCATCCGGTGACGCAGCCCGTCCTTAAGGCTGAAACAGCGGAATCTGGCTTGGGGCGTCGACGATCTATTTCGAGGAATCGCGTGTGGTCATGGTGACTTCGGCGCCCACTGGTTCGCCTTCGGAATCGACCGGCATGTAGTCGATTTCGCAGCTCAGGCCACTGCTCGCGCAAAGGTTGATCAGTTGTTTCAGGTTTGCGACCGACTCTG
Source organism: Nocardia sp. NPDC058058 (assembly GCF_042885355.1). NCBI lineage: Bacteria > Bacillati > Actinomycetota > Actinomycetes > Mycobacteriales > Nocardiaceae > Nocardia > Nocardia sp. NPDC058058. Next base: position 538,493 of record NZ_JBHVSA010000003.1, read on the forward strand.
ATTCGTCACCGTCGAGGGTGCCTTCGATGAGGTAGTGGGTGGGGCGACCTGGGGCGGTTGCGGCTTCGTGGCAGTAGAGGTAGGTCGATTCGTCTTCGTAGGTCAGTTCGTATCCGAACATTCGTTCTCTGCCGTTCAGCGGTCCGCGGTCCAGCCAGTTGGTGAGAACGCTTGACACCGGCCGGCTTTCGCTGGCGGCGATATCGCCGTAGAAGGCGATTCGAGTCATTTGTCCTCGACTGATTGATCGGGTGGGCTGGTGGAGTGAGGCGTCAGGGTTTTGGGCCTTCGCTGAGTCTGGCTATCAGGGCTGAGCGTAGTTGCCAGAGGCCGGAGGGGAGGGCTGGGTCCAGGCCGGTTAGTTGTTTGATGCGGTGCATGCGGTAGTCGACTGTGTTGGCGTGGATGTGGAGTTGGCGGCCGGTGCGGCGGCGGTTGAGTTCGTTGGCCAGGTGGATGCGGAGGGTTTTGAAGAGGTCGGGGTGGGCGTCGAGGGGGTCCAGTTGGGTTGCGAGGAGGCGGCGGGCGGGGCCGGGGCGGGTTAGTTGGTATTCGAGGGCGAAGTTGTCGAAGCGGTAGAGGCCGGGGGTGTTGTGGGCCTGGCGGACCAGGTTCAGGAGTTCGTGGGTGTGTTCGGCGGCGGCGGGGATGCCGGGGACGGTGGCGGGGGCGCTGGTCGCTGTGAGCTCGACTTCGACTGCGGCGGACAGGTGTTGGATCAGGGCGTCGACCTCGCTGTCGGATAGGACCGGCTCGGGGATCAGTACGGTGCCGCCGTGTGGGCCCAGCAGGAAAAGCACACCGGCCTCGGCGTGCGTGGTGAGTGCATCCTGGATGCGCGCGATCGTGCGGTTCATGGCATTCGGGGTGGGGTTCGGCCGGGTGGCTGGAAAGCCCAGGGCTAGAACGGTATATCGCTCGGCGATCGTGATGCCGCATTCGCGAGCCATCGTCGAGGTGCTGCGGCCACCGAGCAGTGCGGCAGCGAGTGTCGTTGTGGCCCCGCGCCGTTCGCAGAGTACTGATCGCAGTTCGTCGAGGTAGGCGAGTGAGGCGGCCGAGGTGATCACGGTCAACAGCGAGAGGGCAAGTTCGATTCCGGTGGTGATGTCACCGGCGTTCACCGGATCGACCCGGGTAATGAATTCGGCCATGCCCCTGCGGAATCCGGAGTGGATGGCGTGCTGGATCGCATCGAGGGGCACCCCGGCGCGCGCCCATTCGGTCACCGCGCGCACCAGCTGCTCCAGATCGGCCGCGGTGGGCTCAGCGTGACCGTCGAGCATGGCGATCGCGAATTCGGCGCACCGCCATGTCACGGAGGTGAGGTCGGTACAGGTCTGGTTCATGGGCACCACGACTTCTCATGTCGCACAAGGTCTATCGCCTGGATCGTGGGACGTAGCGTGACACGAGACAACTCCCAGCGCCACGCAAATCAAAGTATTTGCTGGAAACTAATTCCATGCCCACGTCCAGTCGAGATAGTTCCGTTATTGCACATATGTGCAGGTGAAGGCGTTTTCTGTGACCTGCAACAGACTTGCCAGGGAACCGTTTCACGCCAGAATAATTGTTAACATATTGCCTCGACGGAATAGTCGGGCCCCCGGCGGAGCACAGGATCGCACGCCCCGGGCCGATTGGTCGGGAGGCCGAAGTTGCACGACAAACAGTTACCGCCACAATCGCGGCGCACATTCTTCAAGCAGGCGGCGGTCGCCGGCGCGGGCGTGGCGGCGCTCACGACAATGGGCACGGCGCCGGGAACCGGAAAAGGGTGGCGGGCCAGCGCCGCTCCCCCGGGTAAATCCGTGGCCGTATTCGGCGCCGGCCCAGCCGGTATGACCGCCGCACACGAACTGGCCGAGCGCGGATTCGCCGTCACACTGTACGAGGCGCGAAATGTGCTGGGCGGCAAGACCCGCAGCATCTATGCCCCCAACTCGGGAGCCACACCATTGCCCGGCGAACACGGGTTCCGCAGCTTCTTCGGCTTCTATCACAACCTGCCGAACACGATGCGCCGAATACCGTTCGCGGGCAATAAGAATGGCGTGTGGGACAACCTGGTACGACTCGAAGCGGCAATGATCGCCGGGGTCAACCGGCACAACCTCACCATTCCCCTGCCGTTCCCGATACCGCTGCCCGAGCTGCCGATGACGTTGAAAGCCTTCATCGATTCGGTGTCCTCGGTGCTCGAGACGGTATGGCGGCTCCCGGCCCAGGAGGCGCTGTTCGCCGCGGAACGGCTTGGCGTCTACGTAACCAGTTGCGACGAACGCAAATTCGGGCAGTGGGAGAACATCACCTGGACCGATTTCGCGAAGCTGAACAATTCGTCGAAGGAGTACAACCGGTTCCTCGGCGACGGATTCATCAAGGAACTCGTCGCCACCAAATCCGCGAACTGCAGCGCCAACGCGATCGGGTTGGTCGGCGAATCCTATGTGTGGTCACTGCTGGGCATCAATAACGACGGCGGCGCGGCGGGCAAAGGCAACGATCGGGTGCTCAACGGGCCAACCAGCGAGCAGTTCGTCAATCCGTGGGGCGACTATCTGCGCTCGATCGGCGTAAAGATTCAACTGGAGCAGCAGCTTTCGAGCTTCAAGACCAATGGCAAACACATTTCCTCGGCGACGGTCTCCGGTTCCGGCGGCACGCACACGGTGGAAGCGGACTACTACATCTCGGCGATTCCGCACGAGCGGTTTTCCGCGGTTCTCGACGATGCCATGATCGCGGCGGATCCCGCCCTGGCCGGGGCACGCAAGCTCGAGAACGCCTGGATGGTTGGTCTCCAGTACTTCCTCAAGTCCCGCCACGACCTGGCCAACGGCCACGTCGGGTACAACGACGCGCCCTGGGGACTGACGTCCATCAGTGAAGCGCAGTTCTGGAAGAAGCCGCTCACCTCGTACGGCGATGGCACCGTCAAAGATGTTCTCTCCGCGATCATCTCGGACTGGGACACCCCGGGCATGTTCAACAAGAAGACCGCCAAGCAATGCACGCCCGAGGAGATCGTCAAGGAAACCTGGGAGCAGATCAAGGCGCACATCAACGGCGACGGCGTCACCCAGCTGACCGACGATATGGTGCACTCGACGCTCATCGACACCGGGCTCACCGGCGCGGGCACACCCCAAATCGCCTACGACGATTCGATTTTCATTCAGAACGCGGGCTCGTGGACACAGCGTCCCGAAGCGACGACCGGCATCGACAACCTCATGCTCGCCGGTGACTGGATCAAGACCGATATGAACGTGTCCTGCATGGAAGGCGCGAACGAGGGCGGCCGCCGCGCCGCCAACGCCGTACTGCACGCTTCGGGGTCGTCACAGGGCGCGGTCGAACTGCACAAACAGTTCAAACAGCTGCTCTGGGAACCGTTCAAGGCCGTCGACGCCGGCCTGTATCGCGCGAATCTGCCCAACGAATTCGACATCGTCGACGGCGGACGCAAACCGCACTGACCACATCGATCAGAGCCCGGAGGTGACTGCCGCTCGACACAGTGACAGCTCGAAAACCAATGCGCGATAACACATTCGAGATATTTGGAGAACCATATGTATCCGGCACGAAGACGCGTACGAATATTGGCCATCTACCTGCAAGCCGCCGCGGCGGTCATGATCACCGGAACCTCGCTGGTGACGCTCGGCCTCGGAGTCGCCGCCGCGACACCCGCCCCCATCGGCGGCACCGGTAGCGCCGACTTCCCATCGCTGCCACTGTCGCAAAGCGCCTACACCGGTTCGGCGGGCAGCAGCGACACCGGCAAGGTCAACTTACCCATCGCCGATGCGGGCAGTTCCGGCTCGGGCGGCACCGGTTCCGGCCTCGGATCCGCGGGCAGCGACGGAAATATCGCAAGCCCCGGCAACGGCAACACCCTCAGCTCGGGCGCGGTCGGCGACGGCTCCAGCGAAAGCGGCAATCGAAACACCGCGCACGACAGCCAGAACGGCGCGCAACCCCTGGACCTGGGCCCGGCGGTCCCGGATCCGAGTCCCTGAATCCATCCATCGAACCGGGTCGCTCAGCAGTCGAGAGCCTGCTGAGCGACCCGTTGCGCTGTCCGAAATCGGGTATATCACGGGCATCCCAGCTGTGAGACGCGCCGCGAAGTTGGGCCACATGCTTGAATTCACGTGCCATGCGGGCTAACGCTCTGTATGAAGTAGGCGAAACAGGCAAGGACCGCAAGGAGATTGACACCGATGGAAACCCAGACCCAGACCGCGCCCACCCCCGTTCCCGATACGGATGTGGATTCCGCCATCGCCCTGGTGCGTGCGAAGGCCCCGGAAACCCGCTTCGGCCGGTTCACCGCGCGCCGACCGGCCAACGGCGGCAAGTACATTCAGGTAAACCGCGTCGATGCCGACGGCCTCGTGCTGCCGAACGGGTGGACCTTCCTGGTCGACCTGTCCGCGCAGAAGGTCGTGCGCGTCGCCGTGGATCCGGAGAACTTCGACCCCAAGTCCGCTGTGCGCCACGGCATGACGTGCTAACCGGTCATATCGACCTCGACGCACCGAACCACTCGACGGCAGCGAGCCAGCCGGTATGGGCCAACCGCCCATATAGGCTGCGCGCATGCCGCACGCTCTGCTGTCCTTCGCCCTAGTCGCGGGCCTGCTCACGCTGGTCCCCGGCTTGGACACCGCGCTGGTGCTCCGCGCTGCGATCAGTCGCGGCCGCGGCTACGCATTCGCCACCGCGATCGGCATCGGCACCGGCACCCTCATCTGGGGCATTGCCGCCGCGGCAGGAGTCTCCCTGCTGCTGACCGCATCGGAACTGGCGTACACCAGCCTGCGAATCGCGGGCGCGATCTACCTGACGTGGATGGGCGTCACCATGATCCGCGCCGGACTCCGCAAACCCGCGACCAATCCACAAGCCGCAGTACATGATTCATCCCCGAGCGCCCTCGGAGCCTGGGCCCGCGGCCTAGGCACCAACCTGCTCAACCCGAAAGTCGGCGTCTTCTACATCGCAATGCTCCCCCAATTCCTCCCCACCGGAGCCCCACCCTTGCTGATGGGCACCCTGCTCGCCCTCATCCACAACATCGAAGGCATGCTGTGGTTCACCGCCCTCATCACCGCCGCCACCCTCGCGAAAACCTGGCTGAGCCGAGACACCGTCCGCCGCACCATGGACACCCTCAGCGGCACAGTCCTGATCGCCTTCGGCCTGAAATTAGCCACCGACCAGCGGTGAAGATTCGGAACGCTTCCTCAGCGGGCGCGGCACGGTGTCGGTGACCGGTACTACAGTGCCGGGCATGGACTTGGAGCTGCCTCATCCGCGCACACTGTGGGTGACAGCTGTTGTCACAGACGTCCTATTCGCTGTCTTCCCCGACGCGGTCTTCGAACCCAGCGAACTGGCCGAGGAGATCGGTGCGACGACGGTGATCACCGGCGGGCGTGTGGACAATGAGGACGGTGCGGGCAACTGGTACGCCCTCATCCGATACCCGGGCGATCGCGCCGTGCTCTTCGGATGGGATCGCGACAATGACCTCCGAGACCAGGCATACGACCCCAGAGCCGCTGCACCGGAATGGGTTCGAGCTGTCGAGCTGAAGACATATCACCCACACGTTCTCACCCCGGACGCGATCAGCTTCGTACGCTGGTGGGAACACGGCGGTTGGCATCGCACTCCCGCCGAACACGAAGACGGCCTCTACATCCGCCTACGTGAGTACGCCCATGAAGACAGCCTTCGAGAAGCAGCCAAGAGTGCGTATGCGTCCGCCGTGCGGACGTCATATGACGATGACACCGGCGAAGTTCTCGATCACGCCAGCCTCGACGACCTCAACCGTCTCGCCGATGCGGCTCGTCGCCATGAGGTGACAGAACACCACCTGGAAATCCTTGGACCCGAAGTGGCCCACGCCGCATACCGCTACTTCTGGCGGGCCGGTATCGTCTCCGGCGCTCCTTTTCCGGTCGAATCACTGCCCGCTACAACGCAATAGGAGCAGGTGCCTCGGTCACTACCGTATGCGATCAACGGGTTCACGCCGTGCGGCTGGACAGCCATACGCGGTAGTTGCGGAGTGCGCGTTGCTGGAGAACGGTTTCGATGAGTAGGGCGAGTATCGGGTTGGTGGCGGGGCGGGGGTGGCGGCCTGTGCCTAGGCGGCGAAGTTGTCGGCGGACGCGCGCCATGCCAGCGGCGGAGGCCACGGCTTTGTCCTTCATTCGGACCGGCGTGAGTTCGACAGTGGCGGAGCGGTTTTCGTGCCACTGATTCGGCAGGTCGGGGTTGACGGCGAGTGCGCTGCCCATGCCGACCAGGTCGATGCCTCCTGCCAGAACCTGTTCGGCGACCGGGAGTCGTACGACGCCGCCGGTGAGCATCAGGGGTAGGGGGCTGGTTTTGGCGAGTTGTTCGGCGAGGGTCAGGAAGTATGCCTCGCGGGAGCGGGTGCGGGCGTCGCCGGATTGGCCTGTCATGGCGGGTGATTCGTAGCTGCCGCCGGAGAGTTCTACTGCGTCGACGCCGAGGGGCGCGAGCATGGTGATTACAGTTGCGGCGTCGTCGGTGTCGAAGCCGCCGCGTTGGAAGTCGGCGGAGTTTAGTTTGACCGCGACGGCGAAGGTGGGGGCGACGACGGCTCGGACGGCGCGCACGATGTCGAGTAGGAGCCGGGCGCGGTTTTCGAGGCTGCCACCCCAGCGGTCGGTGCGATGGTTCGCTAACGGCGAGAGGAGCTGGGACAGCAGATAGCCGTGTGCGGCATGGATTTCCACGCCATCGAATCCGGCTTCCGCTGCCCGGCGGGCGGTTTCGGCGAAGCGCTCGACTGTTTCGGCGATCTGGTTCTCGGTCATCTCGACCGGCCGCGCGAAACGCTTGGTGTTCTTGCCGACATCGACCCGGATTGCCGAGGGAGCCCAGGCCACGCCGGGCATATCCGCGCGCACCTGCCTGCCTGGATGGTTGATCTGCATCCATACGTGTGCGCCGGCGTTTTTGGCCGCGACAGCCCATCGCTCGAAGGGCTCGAGCGGCGAATTCGCGTCGAGGACAACGCCACCCGGCCCGGTGAGCGCCTCGGCATGGACCATGACATTGCCGGTGATGATCAGTCCGGCTCCACCGTTACTCCAGCGCTCATAGAGCCGGAACAGCGCCGGGCCGGGGAGTTGCCCGGGAACGGCCATGTTCTCTTCCATGGCGGCCTTGGCGAGCCGGTTCGGCAGGACCGATCCGTTGGGGAGTGTGAAGGGCGCGAAGACCGGTGAAGCCTGCTCCGACCCGCCGGACCTGGTGGGGATGGGGATTGCGGATGACATCGCTGCTCCTGATCGCGGTATGTTTACATTGCTAACATGAGACTCTATCGTTGATGTAAGCATTGTCAACATGAGGAGTGTTCATGGGTGCGCCCACACCACAGCTGGTCACCGTCGACCTCGGAGGCCACGAGGTCGATATCCCCCGAGGCGGTCTCTACGACCGCTTCCGAATGCACACCGACCTCGATGTCATCGCGGCCGATCCGCGAGTGCCCGGCGTCGAGTTCTTCCGGCAGTTACCCAAGGTCGAAGTCGACTCCCCGATCGGCTCCACCTGGACGCCGAACTTCTACTACCGGATCTCCACCGCGCGACTGACGATGATCGCGCCCACGACTGCGATCCGCTCACGCCTACCGCGCGAGTTGTCCCCGGTCGAGCTCGTACCCGGCCTCGGGCTCGTCTCGGTGATGTTCTTCCGCTACGACATCTGCGATATCGACTTCTACACCGAGGCCGCCGTCGGCATCGCCGTCAACCCGCACGGCACCGCGGATTCGGATTCCTCGATCTGCTCACCGGATTGAAGAACGACCACCTGCACACCTACGTGCTGTCCCTGCCCGTCAACAGTAAGATCGCCCAGGTGCGCGGCCATGACGGCTACGGGTTCCCGAAATGGGTGACCGACATCGATGTCGACATCGATGCCGATCGCGTCACCGCTCGCGTCGCGAATGACGACGGCGATATCGATGTCGCCTTCTCCGCCGCCACACCTCGTCAGGTGAAACACACTTCGGGCGAACAGGTTTCGACCCTGACCTCGTACACGAGGATCAACGACGCCTGGCATTCGACCCTGAGTCAGACCAATACCCTCTCCACCGGCACCACCCGCTTCCCGCGCGGCGTCGACCTCGAACTGGGCGCCGGCCGGGTCGCCGACGACATCCGCTCGCTCCGCCCCATCCGGACGATCCAGCTCGATGTCATGACCGAGGGCCAGAACGCCCTGCACATGCCGATCCCCACCTCCGTACGCACGAAGGGCGATCACAAATGACCAAGCGCATCTTGAACGTCGTCACCAACGTCGGCCACTACGACGACCCGTCCCACCCGACCGGACTCTGGCTGTCCGAGCTCACCCACGCCTGGCAGGTTTTCGAAGAACACGGCTTCGAACAGACCCTCATCAGCCCGGCGGGCGGACCCGTACCCCTGGAACCACGCTCGCTCTCCTTCCCCAACTACGACAGGACAGCCAAGGCCTGGCGCGCCGATCCCTCCCGAATGGCATTGCTGGAGAACACAACCGGCCCCGATCAGATCGACTCCGCCGACTACGACGCCATCTACTTCACCGGCGGCCACGCGGTCATGTACGACTTCCCCGATAGCGAAGGCCTGCAACGCATCACCCGCGAGATCTTCGAACGCGGCGGCATCGTCGCCTCGGTCTGCCACGGCTACTGCGGCCTGCTCAACACCACCCTGTCCAACGGCTCCTACCTCGTCGCCGGCCGCAACCTCACCGGATTCGCCTGGCAAGAAGAGGTTCTCGCCCGTGTGAGCAAGCTCGTGCCCTACAACGCCGAACAGGAGATGAAGAACCGCGGCGCCCACTACACGAAGGCCAAACTCCCCTTCGTCTCCTACGCCGTAGTCGACGGCAACCTCGTCACCGGCCAAAACCCCGGATCAGCAAAGGAAACCGCGAAAAAGGTCGCCGCACTCCTCTGACGGATCTTGTCACGATGTTTGCGCCAGTTCTCAGTATTGCTGTGGGTCCAGTACTCCGAACGTACCCGAAATACCGCTAAGAGTGTGCGCGTTCGCACTACTTTGATCTCCCTATGTGAATCCGGATTCTCATGTGCGATAGTGGCGGGACAGGTCGTTTCAGGAGGTGCCGGTGAGGGCTGCGGATTCGCTGCTGCGGGTGGGTCGTTCGGTGACGGATGCGGTGTCCGCCGTGGAGGTGTTGCGCAGGCGGGGGATGTTCGATTTGCGGCGGCCGGGGGAGGTGGTGCAGTCGATGCGGGATGCGGCGGTTTATGGGCCGTTCACCACGATCCTGGCGCATGCGGCGCGGCGGGATCCGGGTGCGGATGCGATCAGTGATGAGCGTGGGACGCTGACGTTCGGGGAGCTCGACGCGCAGTCGAATGCGCTGGCACGGGGGCTGGTGCTGGCGGGATTCGGGCCGGGCACGGTGCTGGCGGTGTTGTGCCGCGACCATCGCGGGATGGTGCTGAGCCTGCAGGCGGCGGGCAAGATCGGTGCGCGAGTCGTGTTGATGAATACCGGGTTCGCGAAACCGCAGCTCGCGGATGTGGCTGCTCGTGAACAGGTCGGCGCGGTGCTGCTCGACAGTGAATTCGCCGGTCTGCTGGATGCGATCCCCGCCGAGATTCCTCGAATCCTCACCTGGGTCGATCAATCCGACGACGTCGACGCGAGCCTGCCGACGATCGATGACCTGATCGCCGCCAACTCTTCGGAGCCGCCCAAGGCCCCCGCCGAGCCAGGCGGTCTGGTCATTTTGACGAGCGGCACCACCGGAACACCGAAAGGCGCACCGCGCGATAAGGTTTCGCCGCTGCAATCCGCGCAGTTCCTCGATCGGATCCCACTCCCCCGCGACTCCACCATGGTCATCGCCGCACCGATCTTCCATGGCACCGGGCTGTCCCAGCTCATGCTCGGATGGGGGTTGGGCAACAAGGTCGTGCTGCTGCAACGCAAGTTCGATCCCAAGGCGACGCTGACCGCGGTAGCCGAAAATCGCGCCGCCACACTGGTTTTGGTTCCCACCATGCTGCAACGCATTGTCGACCTCGGACCCGAGGTCTTGCAGAGCCTCGACACGTCGTCGCTCCGGGTAATTTTCGCGGCGGGCTCCTCGGTCTCACCCGACCTCAGTCGCCGCACCGCGGCAGCCTTCGGCGAGGTGCTCTACAACCTCTATGCCTCAACCGAAGTCGCGGTCGCCGCCGTCGCCACGCCACAGGACATGCGCGACGCACCGGGCACAGTGGGCAAGCCGCCCGTCGGCTGCCGCGTCGCGCTATATGACGAAAACCGCCGCCGCATAACGAAACCCGGCATCACCGGCACCATCTTCGTCTCCAGCGGCCTGAGCTTCGCCGGATACACCGACGGCCGCAACAAGGAAACCGTCGACGGCCTGCTGTCCAGCGGCGATGTGGGCCATTTCGATTCCGAGGGCCGCCTGTTCATCGACGGCCGCGACGACGACATGATCGTCTCCGGCGGCGAGAACGTTTTTCCGCTGGAGGTGGAGAACCTGCTGGTCTCACGCCCGGACATCCTCGATGTGGCGGTTGTCGGCGTCCCCGACCCCGATTTCGGAAAACGCCTGCGCGCCTTCATCGTCCCGGCCCCGCAAACCACCGTCGACCCGCAGTCCATCAAGGATTACGTCAAAGCCAACCTCGCCCGCCACAAGGTCCCGCGCGACATCATCTTCCTCGACGAGCTCCCCCGCAACGCCACCGGCAAGCTGCTACGCCGAAATCTGGCGGATATCGAATGAGGTACGTTCGAAGTCGACTAAGCAACAGGAGGCTTCAACGATGACTGCGGTGCAAGGTCATTCACTCGACATCCCCACGCCCGATGGCATTGCCGACGCGTACCTCGCCCACCCCGACGATGACGCCGCACACCCCGGCGTGCTGGTGCTCCAGGACGGTTTCGGGCTGCGCCCGAGCCTGCGCACCCTCGCCGATCGCATTGCCGCCCATGGCTTTACGGTGCTGCTCCCGAACGCCTACTACCGTCACGGCCGCGCACCGGTGGTCGACCTGCCCGACTTCATCGATCCCGGCGAGCGCCCGGAGATCTTCCAGCAGGTCTTCCCGATGATCCGCGATCTGACCTCCGACCGCCTGCGCAGCGACGTCGGCGCCTACCTGGACTGGATGGCGGCCGCACCCAAGATCAGCAGCGGCAAGGTCGGCCTCACCGGCTACTGCATGGGCGCGCGCCTGGCGGTCATGGCCGCCGCCATGTTCCCCGATCGAATCGGCGCGGTAGCCGGATTCCACGGCGGCCCGCTGATCACCGACGCCCCGGACAGCCCCCACCTGACCCTCGAAAACATCACCGGCGAACTGTATTTCGCGCATGCGGGCGAAGACCAGCACATGACCCCCGAACACATCGCCCAGTTCGACAAGGCGTTGGCAGCCGCCGGTATCCGCCACCGCACCGAGGTCTACGACGGCGCCCAGCACGGCTTCACCCAGGCCGACACCGCCGCCTACGACGCCCAATCCGACGATCGCCACTACGTCGAACTACTGGCCCTGTTCGACCGCAACCTGCGACCCTGACCCGGCGACTACGAAACCAGGTGGATGGCAGCCAGATTCGCCAGCACCACAATCGGATAGACCAGAGCCGCGCGGCGGTACCCGAGGCGATGCAGCGCCAGCGCCGCTCCGCCGAATACCGCGATCTTGGTCAGCACCGCCAGCACCGGAACGCTGAAGCTCGCCTGCGGCGCGGCGAACAAACCCCATACGGTCATGGCCGCCAGTGCGGCGGCCACGCCGCAGACGACTTTCAGCACCGGCCCGCGCCCCCATCGGGCGCCCAGAAACCCGATCGCGCCGAAGGCGATCAGTTCCATGAGGAATGCGACGGCGAGGTTCGCGCCCCGCCAGATTTCGATCATCATCACCACTCCGAGATCAGTGCTCTCTTTTGTGATCACTGTGTCACGCGCGGTGATTCGAGTCAAGAGCACTGCTCTCCGTGAAGAATGGCCGGTATGGAGATCGCGGAGTTGGTGACCGAGTTGGTCGAGAAATACCGGGGTGCGGCCGCGCCGCTGGTGGAGGTGGGCGACCCCGTGCTGCGCGCAGTGGGCGAACCGGTGAATGGACAGGTGGGGATGGAACTCCTGCGCGAACTGGCCGAGATCCTGTTCGCCACGATGCACGCGGCCCCCGGAGTCGGGGTGGCCGCGCCGCAGATCGGAATCCCCCTCCGCATGGCGGTGCTCGGCGATTCCGCGGCCGTGCCGGAAGAGGTCGCGACCGCGCGCGGACGGCGTCCACTGCCGGAGTTCACCATCATCAACCCGACATACACCGCCGACGGTGACGAGATCGCATTCTACGAAGGCTGCCTGAGCATGCCCGGCTACCAGGCGGTCGTCGCTCGCCCCGAATCCATCATGGCCACCTATCAGGACCTGGATGGCGTTCAGCACACCGAGCGCCTGACCGGCTGGGCCGCAAGGATTTTCCAGCACGAGACCGATCACCTGCACGGCATCATCTACATCGACAAGGCCGACACGCGATCACTGACCACCAATGACAACCTGCGAGACCGCTGGGCCGATCCGACGCCGGTGCGGGCATCGCGGGCTCTCGGCTTCTCGCTGCCGTGATCGGCAAGTGTTCCGAAAGCGATTGCCCGAAGCCTGTTTTCAACCCCGCGATGTTGCCGTCTGATCGAATTCCTCTGCAAGGCTGATAATCTCGTCGATCAACGTGTCGATATGCGCGGTCCCGGTCCGATGATTGCAGATGCACGCTCGCAACACGGTCTCGCCGTCGTAGTCGACCGTGGCCAGGTACGCACGCCCGCGTGCCTGGACCGCGGCGGCGAGGTCGGCATGGGAATCGATATCGCGGACCTGGAAGCAGACCACAGGCAATGGGCCGCAGGGCAACAGCCGCAGGCGCGGGTGCTGCTCGACGCGCTCACGTAGGTACGCCGCCATCCGGTCATAGTGCTCGAGTAGATTGGTGACACCGGCGCGGCCGAGCTGATGCAGCGTGGCCCACAGTGCCAGCGCGCGTGTACCGGGCCTGGTCAGCTCGAAGGTGTACTCCGACATCCAGGGCAGATTCTCATTGCCTTCGAGGTAGGAGGCGCGCACTCCGAACGCCGCGCGCAACCGCCCGGGATCGGTGACCAGCGCGGCACCACAACCCACGGGCACCGACAGCGTCTTGTGCGGATCCACTGTGAGAGAGTCGATTTCGGCGATGCCGCGGAAGGCGTCCGCCCACCGCGGCACGCGCGCACCGAGCCCACCCCACGCCCCGTCGGCGTGGTGCCACATTCCATTCGCGCGGCACACCGCGGTGATCGGTTCCGGAATATCGACCGCGCCGGTGGGAGTGCTGCCGAGATTGGACACCACACAGAACGGCAGCAGTCCGGCCTCGAGATCCGCGCGGATCGCCTCGGCCAACGCCGGCACATCCATGCACCGCTCGGCAGTGGTGGCGATGACGCGCAGCCGTGAACGCGGAATACCTATCACCGCACAGGCTTTCGCGACGGACATATGCGTCTGCTCACCGCAGTACGCGACCAAACGGCTTTGCGCCGCATCGTATTCCGGTCCGTCCTCGGCGCCACGCTCGGCGAGGAACCAGTGCCGCGCGGCCGCCAGGCACAGCAGATTCGCCATCGACCCACCGCTGGTGAGCACCCCGCCGGTCGAATCAGCCAGGCCGGCCAGCCGGGCGAGATCGGAGATCACGCCGCGTTCGAGATCCATCAGCGCGTGCTCGCCCATTCCGCAGGTGGCGTTGATCGCGGTGGCAAGCAGTTCGGCGATGACTCCGGCCGGTGCGGGCGGGGAGTTGATCCAGGCGAAGAAGGCCGGATGCCCATTTCCGGTCGGGTACGGCGCGAGGGACTCCTCGGCGAAATCGAGCACGCCGAACAGATCGCCGCCCTGCTCGGACATCCCGCCCGCGCGCAGTCGCTCGCGCAGCGCCGCCGGCAATGGACGAGTGACCGGCCCACTGGGCAGTTGCTCCAGATACTCGGCCACCCACTGTGCCGCCGAAACCAGCTCATCGCGGAATCCGCGTGGATGCACCTGAAGCACCGACGCGGCGTCGGATGCCGATGCCGCCGAAGAACCCTGCCCGTTCCAGATCGAAGACTGTGACCGCACCGGTGGCCCGCATTCTTTGCTAGAAATTGCTGTTCAGGACCCCGGAATCGTAGGGGATACACACACGCCGCCGCGGTGCGCCACACGGACGGGCACGCGTATTCGATCTTGAAATGGACCCGCTAGCGCCGGGCCGCACGGGCGAGCAGGCCATCGATGACCACGTCGATGGCGACTCTGAAGCGCTGCTCGGTATCCCCCGCGACGAGCTCGGAGGCATAGGTGGTGACCAGCGGGAACCGGTCGGGAGGCAGGCTGGTGAAAGCCTGGTAGCCCGCGTCGGCCTGGCCCCGGCTGTCGGCCTGCCGGGCATCGGCCTCGACTGCGGCGTGGGTGACCAGAATCGCGAAAATGTCTGTGGCCCAGGCGGCTTCCTGCGGTTCAAGTCCGGCGGCGAGCAGGATACCGAGCAGATTCTCGGTGTAGCTCAGGGTCGCCTCGGTGGCGGGGGCCTCGGCTACAACCGTTGCGGCGATGCCGGGATGTGCGATGAGGGCCTGATGCATGCGGGCCAGTAGCGCGTGGAGTTGGTCGCGCCAGCGCGCCGGGTCCGGGGTCTCGAGTTCGACACTGGCGAAGACGCGCGACTGCATGGCCTGGATGAGCGCTTCGCGGTTGGCGACGTAGACGTAGAGCGAGGACGGGCCGGTATCGAGTTCGGTCGCGACCCGGCGCATGGTGACCGCCGCCATGCCCTCGGATTGCAGTAGCGCCAGGGCCGTATCGATGACCGCTTCCTCGCTGAGCGGCGCCTTGGCGGGGCGATCTCGGGTCGAGCGCTGGCGATTGGTGGGCGTCATCGGCGGCGTACTCCCTGATGTCGGTGATGAGACCTATTGACAGTTGCAGCCTACAGCGTACTCTGTTCGTAACGAACGCTGTTCGTGACGAACGCCGTTCGCACTGCTTCCGAGGCTCTCACCAGCCTCGATCCGACACCAACCGGGAGGAATTCCATGACCACCACTAGCAAGCCCCAAGTACCCGATTCCGATCGGATAGATCCACACGTCTGGCGAATCGGGATCACCGTGATCATCGGCGCGCTGGCGGTGGTGTTCGACACCACCATCCTCAGCGTCGCGATCAACGATCTCGGTCGCGATCTGCACGCGCCGCTGAGCACCATCCAATGGGTCAGCACCGGCTATCTGCTGGCGCTGGCGATCACCATGCCGATCGCCGGATGGGCGCAATTCGCACTCGGCGGCAAGCGACTCTGGATCGTCTCACTCGGCATCTTCCTACTCGGCTCGATACTGAGCGCATCGGCGTGGAATGCGCCGAGCCTCATCGCCTTTCGAGTCGTACAGGGCATCGGCGGCGGGTTCATGATGACGCTCACCGCCACACTCATCATGCAGGCCGCGGGCGGCCGCAATATCGGCAAGCTGATGTCGCTGATCACCGTGCCCACCGCGCTCGGCCCCATCCTGGGTCCGGTCCTGGGCGGGCTCATCCTGCACTTCGGGAACTGGCGCTGGATGTTCCTGATCAATATCCCGTTCGGCGTGATCGGCATCTGGCTGGCCATGCGCAACCTGCCCGCCGACGCGCCGAGCCCGCGCCAGCCGCTCGACATCATCGGGTTCCTACTGCTGTCCCCCGGTGTCGCGGCCATCATCTACGGTCTCTCACGCATCGACGGAACCGCCGGATTCGCGGACGCGAAAGTGCTGGCGCCCTTGCTGATCGGGGTGATCCTGGTCGCCGCGTTCGCCGCATGGGCATTGCGCCGCCGCGCAGGAGCACTGGTCGATATCCGACTGCTGCAACACCGTCCGCTGGCCGCCTCATCGGCGATGCTGCTGCTCACCGGTGCCGCGCTCTACGGCTCGATGCTGCTGCTCCCGCTCTACTTCCAGCAGGTCAGGGGCACCGACGCGCTCGGCGCGGGTCTACTGCTGATCCCGCAGGGCATCGGCACCCTGCTCTCGCGGTCGCTCGCCGGCAAGTACACCGACAAGTTCGGCCCGCGCCCGGTGGCACTGGCCGCGTTCGTCATCGCCTGCGTGGCAACGATTCCCTTCGCCTTCGTCACCGCGGACACCAATGAGATCTTCCTGATGGCGGTGCTGCTGCTGCGCGGTATCGGCCTGGGCGCGGCCATGATTCCGCTCAGCGGAGCCGGATTCAGCGGTATGAGTCACGATGAGATCCCGCACGCCAGCATCATCATTCGGGTCGCGCAGCAGCTCGGCGGGTCGTTCGGCACCGCGATCCTGCTGGTCATCCTGCAACACGCCGCCGCCGGAGCTCACACCCTCGATGCGCTCAATCAGGGCTTCCACCAAGCGTTCTGGTGGGCGATCGTCGCCACCGCGCTGTCCATCCCACTCTGCTTCCTGCTGCCGGGCAAGACCGCGAACGCCGAGACGACCGCCTGAGATGATCACGGCCGCAACGCATCAGACCGCATTACCGCGCGACGCGCGCCTGGATACCGTCGAGCAGGAACTCCAGGCCGGTCCGGAAGGTTTCGTCGGCATCCAGGTGCGCGGCGTCGCGGATAACGGTCGAGAGTGCGGGGAATCGGCCGGTCGCGAAGGTTCGCTCCAGGTAAGGACCGAAGGTCCGCTGCCACTGCTGTTTATCCATCCCGCTGGCATGTTCGCTGCGCCGCTCGGTGATCTCGCGGCGCACCGCACCGATCACGTACGCGTTGACCGCGTCGACGATCGGCATCACGATATCGATGTCGACGCCGGTCATGGCGGCCACCACCGCCTCGCCGCGGGCGAGCGTATTCGGCCCGAGTTGCGGTCGCCCACCGAGCAAATCGGCCAGCCACTCATGCCGATGACCGGCTTGCCGGGTGGTTTCGGCCAGCGATCGCAGCACCTCACGCCACGCCGTCCCGACCGGCTGGATCTCGGCGAAGACCGCATCGACCATGAGGTCGAGCAACTCCTCCTTGGTGGCGATATAGCCGTACAGCCGCATCGGCCCGACATCGAGCACCGCGGCGACCTTGCGCAGCGAGACCGCCGCGAGGCCGTCCGCGTCGGCCAGTCCGATAGCCACCGAGACGATCCGCTCCCGGCTCAACTGCGCGGGCACCGGGCGATTCGGCGGTTCGGGTCGCTCCCACACCAACATGGCGCTGACGATACATCGCCTCGCGCGATACAGTGTATTGATAGATACAGTGTATCGGAGGAAGTCATGACGATAGCCATCGCCGGAGCCGGATTGGGTGGCCTGGCCCTCGCCCGGGTACTGCGCGTGAACGGCATCGACGCCGTCGTGTACGAACGGGAACGCTCGCGCGAGGCGCGCGGTCAGGGCGGCATGCTCGACATCCATTCCGGACAGCGGGCATTGCGCGAAGCCGGACTGATCGAGCAATTCCACGCGATCGCCCGCGGCGAAGGCCAGGACATGCGCCTGCTCGAACCCGATGGCACCCTGCTTCTCCAGGAGGACACCCCCGACGACGCCCCGCTCGCCCGTCCCGAGGTCGATCGCGCGGATCTGCGTGGGCTGCTGTTGAATTCGCTCCCCGGCACCGTGGTGCGCTGGGGCCACGCGTTCGAATCCGCGTCCGAAGGCGTCATGCGTTTCGCCGACGGCCGCACGGCCGACTACGACCTGCTGGTCGGTGCCGACGGCGCGCAGTCCCGGGTCCGCGCGCTACTCACCGATGCCCGCCCGATACACATCGGCCAGAACGCCGTCGAGCTCTGCATCTCCGATATCGATCGCACCCACCCCGGCCTCGCGGCCATGGTCGGGCGCGGCAATTACTGGGTGCTCGGCGACGGCATATCCCTTGCCGCACAACGCAATGGCGACGGCCGTGTCCGCATCGGCGTGAGCTTCTACAACACTCCCGAGGACTGGTTCGCCACCAGCGCAATCCCATTCGACGATCCGGCCGCGACCCGAGCGCGGCTGATCGATCTGCTCCCCGGCTGGGACTCCCGATTCACCGGCCTGATCGCGGCCGCCGACGACACCATCGTGCCGCGTTCGATCAGCACCCTCCCACCGGGCCTGACCTGGCCATCGGCCCCGGATATCACGCTCATCGGCGATGCCGCACACCTGATGCCACCGGTGGGCGAAGGCGCGAATATGGCCCTGCTCGACGGCGCGGTGCTCGGCCTCGCGCTCGCCGCGCATCCCGACGACTTCGCCTCCGCCATCAAGGAATACGAGTCTGAGATGTACACGCGCAGCGGTGCGGCCGCCCGTAAGTCGACAATGCTGCAGGAGATGCTGATGGCGCCCGACGCCAGCCGACGGCTGCTCGAATTCTTCCAACCTCGGTGACCGCCGGCGGCGATTCAGGGACGAACGTGTGAATCCGCAGAACCCGGGTATGGCTCATTTCGGGACGTCACTGATGCCGTTCGCGAGCCACAACCGAGAGGAAGGACCCGCCATGAGCACAGCAGATAACAAGGCCGAGGAATTCAAGGGCCGTGCCAAGGAGGCTGCGGGCAGCCTCACCGGCGACGATGACCTCAAGGCCGAGGGTAAGGCCGATCAGGCGTCCTCGTCGGTGAAGCAGCACATCGACGACGCGGCCTCGAAGGTCAAGGAAGCCGCCGAATCAGTGAAGGAAAAGCTGACCGGCCACTGACGATCCGAGCGTGATCACATCGCGCGCGAATCCACCGGTTCGGTGGATTCGCGCGCGAACCCGCGCCGCACCGCCGAGACTTCGGTGGCAACGAGCGCGATCAACAACGCACCTTCACCGGCGTTACCGAGGGGCGGAACAATGGGTGCGACGGCCGACGCCGCGATCAGCGTGAGTACTCCGGCCAGTAGCCACACCCACTGTCGCTGACGCCACAGTCGCACGCCCGCCATCAGCAAGATGACGGTGACACCCAGTGCCGCAATCGGCGGACCGGCGGGCACCGCGTGGGTGTATCGGAGCGTATCCCCGAACGTCCGGGGCACCAGGTTCAGCGATAGGAGATCGGTGACCGCACCCCACACCACCAAACACAGCACGGTCGGCCATACCCACCACGCTCGTGCGCGGAAGACTCGATCACCAGCCCACACCACCAATAGCGGGGTCAGCACCACATGACCGACGAAGCGCAGCACGCTCAGCACACGGAGCGCGGTTCCCTCGCCGAGCAGCGCGCCGCCGCCGAAAACGGCCGAATCGTAGGCCAGCCCGCAGCCGACCAGAACGACGAGCCAACGAGCCCGGTCCATCGGCTCAAACCGACGTGAGATGACGAGCAGCCAAGCCACACAAGCCAACTGAGCCACTGCCAGCAGTATGAGCGCCGCAGATACCACAGCGAATTCCTCCACAGCTACATGCGATTGGGCGGCCGGATTCACCGGCCGCCCAATCGCCTGGAAGCGCTACCTCGGAAGCGCGTTGTCCAACAGGTAGTAGAGCTGGACCAGGGGCATATGGATGGCCTGGAACAGGGCCTCGAACACCTCACGCATGGCGATCATCTCCATCGGGTACGGCTTGCGCCCAAGGACTTCGGGCTGTGCGACCAACTATTTCACCAACGAGATATTTAAGCAACTGAAATATTTCTGCGGCACCCGCCGCCCGCACCCGAGCCCTCCGAATGCACTGGGACAGGGGCGAACTTGATGGCCGCGCACACCCGATGTCCGAAAGTTGCCTGCGGATAGCAGAATTGGTGCGCACGCGGACTCGAGCTGCGATCCGCCGCCTGTGCGCCGTTCGATTACGTCTCCCGCAGCACGTGTTCGGCGCCCGATCCGGCAGCGACACTCCGATGAAACGCAGTAGATTCGATCACGAATTGGACGCGATCTACCGCGCGGAAGGCAATTCTCGATTACATATTGCCGATAAATAGCTGAGACGTTAGCGTGCGAAACATGGCTCGATTATCGACTTTTCGACGAGGACGGATCGTCGACGGGAATTCGATGATCGAGCTTCGACGGCAGGGTCGGGGCCGAAAGGGTATGGATCGTGAACACACATCAACTGTGCGGTCGCAGAGCAGCACATCCGCTCATTCCCGCGTCACAGCACGAGGGTCCCGCACTGGGGCGGGTATTCCTCCTCGAGCAGCACGAACCAAGCGCCGCAGCCATTGTCGGCGCACTCTCGGGCGCGGGCTATGACGCCTTGCACACAATGGACGCGAGACAGGGCGTGGAGATCGCACACTGGTGGCGTCCGGACCTGGTCGTACTCAGCCTGTCCACGCCCGACCCCGGCGAGCTCGACGTATGCCGACGATTGCACGCCGCACTTCGAATCCCGATCTTCATCCGCTGCCCCCAGCCGGACCCCGCCGCGGTGAGCGCGGCAATCGACGCGGGCGCGTGCGACTACCTACCCGGACCACTGCGCACCGGAGAACTGCTGAACCGCATACGTGTTCGCCTCCACCCGCAGGCGTGAAACGGGATCATCGCGATCAAGCCGGAATGCGGTCCGTGTCGCCATCGAACGGGGGATAGCTGTCCCCGCCCGTCTGTGCGGCGGCGTCGATGTAATCAGCCAGGGCCGCACGCGATTTCGCGAGAGTCTCGATCTGATCGTCGAGGCGCTGCATGCGTGACCGCATCGCGGACATCAGTTCTGGGCATCCCGGCAGCTCGGGCACTTCACCGACCGCGCAAGGCAGCACGTAGGCGATGTCCTCCGACGACAGGCCCGCGCCGAGCAGATGCCTGATCTGCTGGACCCGCAGTACCGCGGTCTCGTCGTAGTCGCGATAGCCGTTGGCGCTGCGTTCCGCGTCGAGCAGTCCCTGGGACTCGTAGTAGCGCAGCTGGTGTGCGTTCACCCGGGTGCGCCGACTCAATTCACCGATAAGCATCGAATTCTCACTTGACCTTCACACCGATATCAACGTTGACGATGTTGCCATGAGCAATAACGAAACCCCCGTGGCAGTCATCGGTCTCGGTTTGATGGGACAGGCACTGGCCAGCGCTTTTCTTGCCGCCGGGCATCCGACCACCGTGTGGAATCGCACACCGGACAAGGCCGAACGGCTCGCTGCCGAGGGCGCGGTGATCGCATCCTCGGTCGGGAAGGCGCTCGCGGCGGGAGCGGTGACGATCATCTGTCTCACCGATTACCGGGCCGTGCGCGATCTTCTCGATGACCCCGATGTCGACCTGACCACGACGACACTGGTCAACCTCACCTCCGGAAACTCGGCCCAGGCCCGCGACGCTGCGCGGTGGGCAGAACAGCGCGGCGCGCGCTATCTCGACGGCGCGATCATGGCGATCCCCGCCACCATCGGCACCGCCGAGGCGACCATCCTGCACAGCGGGCCGCAAGCGGTGTTCGAGGAACACCGGCATGTGCTCGAAACACTGGGTGCCAGCACATATCTGGGCGCGGACCCGGGACTTGCTTCGCTGTACGACGTCGCCGGTCTCACCATGATGTGGAGCGTCCTCAACGCCTGGTTGCAGGGCACCGCCATGCTCCGCACCGCCGGTGTCGATGCCACCACCTTCGCCCCGTTCGCCCGGCAGATCGCCGCCGGTGTCGCCGACTGGCTCCCCGGCTACGCCGACCAGATCGATCGAGGCGACTACTCCGCGACGGTAGCCGCCCTCGAAACCGACGCTCGCGCAATGGAACACATGGTGCAGGAGAGCGAACTACTGGGTGTGAACACCGAACTCCCGAAGCTGATCAAGGCAATGGCCGATCGAGCGATCGCCGCAGGCCACGGCGGTGAGCAATACCCCGTGCTCATCGAGGAATTCGCCAGGGAGCGGGCCAGCTGACCTGGTCCACAACCCCGCAGTGGTACGGGCATACCATGTACGTGGTACGGTCATATCATCAACGATGATGAAGGGGCGGCCATGGCCAAGGTTGGGCGATTCAAGAATGAGCAGGCACGGGCCGACTTCATGAATGCGTACGCGGCGCTCGAGGCGCGGTCGACGCTCGAAGCGAAAACACGAGAGATTCCAACATCTTTCGGCACCACCCAGGTGCGGCAGTGCGGACAGGGAACGGGTACGCCGATCGTGCTGTTGCATCCGTTCGGCGGGAACGGTCTGTACTGGGATTTCGTCGCGGGGGAACTTGCCGACGATCGCGTTGTCTACGCACTGGACACGATCGGCACTGCCGGGAAGAGCGTGCAGACCGCGCCGATCGCCGGTGATGCCGATTTCGCGGGGTGGTTCGGCGAGGTCTTGACCGGGCTCGGGATCGATCGCGCTCATGTGGTGGGGTTGTCGCAGGGGGCCTGGCATACCGCGCTGGTCGGGTCGCAACTGCCGCAGCGGGTCGCGAGCGTGACGTTGATCGAGCCGAATGGCGTGATCACCAAGATGAAATGGAGTGTGCTGTTCAAGATCCTGCGGTTCGGGATCAACCCGTCCGAGGAGGATTGGCGCAAGATGAACGCCTGGATCACTCCCGGCGTCACCATGAGCAAAGCGCAATTCGATTGCGCGAAGGCCTCTCTCGGCTATCGGACGCGCCTGGGGTGGGCTCGGGTGCTCAAAGACGCCGAGCTGCGCTCGTTCTCGGTTCCGATGCTGGCGATTTTCGGTGGCGAGTCGGTGGCATGTGATCCCGTCGCGGCGGTGCGGCGAATCAACAGCCTTGTCCCGAACGCGGACACCGAGATCTACCCCGGGATGGGGCACGGCGTGCTCGACCAAATACCCGAGCGCGTCGTGCCTCGAATCCTGAAACACGTGCGACGGCACGATCATTCGCCCGCGTCCAACTCGGTGTAGGGGCGAGTCATGGGAGCGGACCTGGTGCTCGAGGTCGAGCAGTTGCGGATGCGTTACGGCACAACCGATGTGCTGCGGGATGTCAGCTTTCGAGCGCGACGGGGTGAAGTGCTGGCGTTGCTCGGGCCGAACGGGGCCGGTAAGACGACCACGATCGAGATTCTGGAGGGGTTTCGCGCCCGGTCGGCAGGCGCGGTCCGGGTGCTCGGGAGCGATCCCGCCCAGGGGGATGAGGCGTGGCGGGCGCGAGTCGGGGTGGTGTTGCAGTCATGGCGGGACCACGGCAAGTGGCGAGTGCGGGAGCTGCTCGCGTATCTGGGGTCGTTCTATGCCCCGTACAGTTCCGGGGATATCCAAAGGCCTTGGAATACGGATGAACTCATCGCTCTGGTGGGGTTGACCGCGCAGGCGAACACCAGGATCAATGCGCTGTCCGGCGGGCAGCGCCGCCGGGTGGACGTGGCGATCGGGATTGTCGGACGGCCCGAGATTCTGTTCCTGGACGAGCCCACCGCGGGTTTCGATCCCGAAGCGCGGCGCGAGTTTCACGACCTGGTGCACCGGCTCGCCGACGACCAGCGGACCACGATCCTGCTCACCACCCACGATTTGAATGAGGCCGAGAAGCTCGCCGACCGGATCCTGATTCTGTCCGGGGGGCGAATCGTGGCCGACGGGTCGGCCGCCGAGCTGTCGCGCCGGGTGGCCGCCGAATCGGAAGTGCGGTGGTCGGTGAATGGAGAACGATTCTCGGACAACACAACCGAGTCGACGAAGTTCGTGCGGGAGCTGTACGAGCGATATGGCGAGCGACTCGAGGACCTCGAGGTTCGGCGCGCCTCGCTCGAAGACACCTATATGACCCTGGTGCGTCGGCACGAGTCCGGGCACGATGACGACCTGCGCGCCCTGGAGGAGATCACACTATGAATCCGACGACCGTGGCCATCCGGGGCGGTATCACCCGCGCGTGGCTCGAATTGCGTCAATCCTTCAGCAACGCGACCGATCTCATCAATCTGTTCTTCTTCCCCATCCTGATCCTGATCGCGCTGTACTTCATGCGAAACGGAACGTTCCACCAGACCGAGTTGAAGCTGGGCGCGCTGGCGCTGCCGGGCGTGCTCGGCAGCATGATCGTGTTCAACGGCCTGTACGGGATCGCCAACTATCTGGTGCTCGACCGTGAGGACGGAACCCTGTTGCGCGCCAAGGCGACACCGAACGGCACCCTGGCCTTCTTCATCGGCAAGATCGGGGTGAGCGCGGGCCAGGTGCTGGTGCAGGTGGCGTTCCTACTAGCGGTCGGCGGGCTGATAGTCGGTGGGCTTTCAGTCGGAAGCGTCGGCAACTGGCTGACGCTGGGGTGGGTGGTCATCCTCGGGTTACTCGCGGTACTGCCCCTGGGCGCGGTCCTCGGGGCGATCCTGGACGGCCCGCGCGCGACATTCTTCCTGACCTTGCCGCTGATGGGATTGATCGCGATCTCGGGCATCTACTACCCGATAACCGCGATGCCGGGATGGGTGCAGGGTCTGGCCCAGGTGTTCCCCATGTACTGGGTCGGCCTGGGTATGCGATCGGCCCTGCTACCCGCCGACGCCGCGGCGGTCGAGATCGGCGAATCCTGGCGACATCTGGAAACCGTTGCGGTACTGGGTGTCTGGAGTCTGGCCGGACTCGTGCTCGCACCGAGTGTGCTGCGCCGCATGGCCCGGCACGAGTCGGGATCCAAGGTCGCGGACCGCCGCGAGAAGGCATTGCAGAGCGCCTACTGAGTGTCGACAGCCAAGGGAAATAGGGGCATTTCATTTGGGCGCGGATTTCCTAGGGTGGGCATCCACACCAGGAAGGCATGCTTGATGACATACCGGATCGCGGTCGCGGCCGCGGCAATCGCAGTACCCCTTGCCCTCGGCGCGGGCAGCGCTCAGGCCGCGCCCGCGGGCGCACCCGAAGCCGTGGCCGCCGATTCCGGCTCCGCACTGCTCAATTCCGATCTGGCCGTCGCGCTGGGCACCGGCTCGGGCGAGCTCGCCCGGGCACTGCTCAATGCCGGATCCAGTCGCGCGCAGACCACTGCGAATATCGCGGGTTCCGGGTCCGCCGATCTGGCATCGAGCGGGTCGGCGCTCGGCAATGGCGCGCTGACCAGCGGTTCGGCGCAAGCCCTCATCGGGCCCAATAGCGCCTGGTCCAATTTCTGGGCGATGCTGGCCAATTCGGGCTCGGGCAAGGGGTGGATGCAGGGATTCGGTTCCAGCGGATACCAGCCGGGCTGAGCGGGCGAACGAGGCAGCGCGATGCGGGGACCGTCGACTACCGGCGACGGATCCCCGCCATCCTCATGCCGATGGGGCAAGATTCTGGCATGAAGGTAATTCTGTTCGGGGCGACCGGGATGATCGGCCAAGGGGTGCTCGCCGAGTGCCTGCGCGATGAGCGGGTCCAGCAGGTGCTGGCCGTGGGGCGCGGTGCGCTCGGGATCGAGAGTCCCAAATTGCGGGAGTTGGTTCAGCCCGATCCGTCGGACCTTTCGGCGATTTCCGGGGAACTGGCGGAGTTCGATGCCTGCTTCTTCTGCCTCGGGGTGTCCTCGGTCGGTATGAAAGAGGCCGACTATCGGCGGATCACCTACGATCTGACCCTGCGCGTAGCGAACACGCTGGCGGCGGCGAATCCGAAGATGACGTTCATCTACGTTTCCGGGCAGGGCACCGACAGCACCGAGCAGGGGCGGTCGATGTGGGGTCGGGTGAAGGGTAAGACCGAGAACGATCTGCTGGCACTTCCGTTCCAGGCGTACATGTTCCGGCCGGGATTCGTGCAACCGATGGACGGCGTGGTCTCCAAGACACCGCTGTACCGCGCCGCGTACGCGGTCACCGGACCGTTGATTCCGCTGTTCAAGCGGCTCGCGCCGAACGCGGTCAACGACAATCGGGAGATCGGGCGCGCGATGATCTCGGTCGCCGCGTCGGGCGCGGATACCCGGGTTCTCAAGCCTCGTGAGATCAACGCGCGGGCAAGGCAATAGCCGGTTCAGCCGAAGATGGCCGTCGGATCGCCCGTGTACCAAGTGTTTTCGATGCGCACCCGATGGATGAGCCAGCGCTCACCGTCGCGCCGCAGTTACAGAATGTAGGGATTCTTCAGCAGCGCACGGGTTTCCGGTGCGGCGACGAGCACGTGCTGGGCCTCGACCAGCGCGGTCATGCGGGCGATGTCGCCATCGATCCGCACCCGCACATTGGTGACCTGATGGGTGGTGTCCACTCGCCCGGTGAACATCGCCAGGATGCTGCCGACGATGGTGTCCCGCCCGGTCATGACGGGCGGGTTCGCTCCCCACTTGGCGGCCGCGGGCCGGAAGTCGAGTTCGGCGTCCGCGGTGAACGCCGACGCGAACAAATCCTTGTCCTTCAGATCCTGGCCGAGCGCGAAACGGTATAGGGCATCGGCGATTTCGGCCCGATCGCGCAGTTCGGCGATGACCGCCGCACCATTGTCCACCGATGCGTCCAATGCGCGATGGATCGTCTCCGAGTGCTGTTGGTTCGACATGATTCGAACCGTATGTCCATCGAGCCGCTGCGCCCGGGGACCCGATGCGCCAACATCCGGACCGACCGCGCCACCCGATCACCGCAAGGTTTAGCCACGCTGATGAAGCGTTGACCGAACGCCTGTTGATCGATCGTCGTTGCAGGACCGAAGGTTTGGGTGAACGTACTCGCCAACCCATTCAGGAGTCAGTAGTGACGACCACTCGGTCCACCGCATTGTGGACCCACGACGCGCAAACCCTGGCGGGCCTGATCGCCGCCCGCGAAGTGACGGCCACCGAGGTGGTGTCCGCGCATCTGCGACGGATCGCCGAGATCGATCCGGTCGTGCACGCCACGACATCGGTGCTGGTCGATACCGCGCTCGCCACGGCGGCCGCGATCGACCGCAGGGACGGGCCACGGGGTCCGCTGGCGGGGGTGCCGTTCACGGTGAAGAACAATCTCGATATCGCCGGTGGCCCGACCACCTGGGGTGTCGGGGCATTCGCGGGTGCGGTGGCAACGCAGGACGCGCCGGCGGTCGCGGCGCTGCGGCGGGCGGGCGCGATCCCGATCGCTCGCGGCAATATGCCTGACTTCGCCACCCGCTGGCACACCGATAACGACGCCAACGGTCCAACCATCAACCCCTGGAACGCTTCCCACAGCCCCGGCGGCTCCAGCGGTGGTGACGCGGTGGCGGTCGCGACGGGGATGACGCCGCTGGGTCTGGGCACCGATTTCGGCGGATCACTCAGGGTGCCTGCGGCTTTCACCGGCGTCGCCTCGTTGCGCGTCACGCCGGGCCGGGTCGCGGTGGCATCCAGCCTACCCGGACCCGCACCGACACCGACCAACCAATTGTTCGCCGCGCCAGGGCCTTTGGCGCGTTCGGTGGGTGACCTCGCGCTGGTCTTCGAACTGCTGCTGTCCGCGGATCCGCGCGACCCCTCCTGGATTCCGGTGCTGGACAGCCCCGATTCCGCACCGCCCGCAGTCGCGGTCACCTTCGACGGCGGAGCGGGCAGTCTCGACCCCGAGGTCCGAGACGCTGTCCGGCGCGCCGCCGACGCACTCGCCGACGCCGGGCATTCGGTCACCGAGCAGACGCCACCGCGGCTGATCGAAGCGACGACCTCCTACGGCCGCTTGGTTTCCACCGAATTGCTGCCCCAGCGCCTGGAATTCATGAGCCAGGTCGGCAGCGCGGGACTCAACGCGTTCCTCGGTGCCGCGCTCGAACTGTTTCCGCCACTCGATCTCGCGGGATACATTTCCGAACTCGGTGAGCGGCTGCGCGTGCGCGCGGCATGGTCGCAGTTCCTGCACGAGTATCCGATCCTGCTGGGACCGGTATCGTCACAACTGCCATGGGCGGTCGGGTACGACCTGGGCGGGACCGCGGCGGTCGCCACGATGTACGACGCTCAGCGCCTGACCGTGGCCGCCAATTACCTTGCGCTGCCAGCGGTTACGGTTCCGGCGGCACTGTCGGGCACGGGGCTGCCGATCGGGGTGCAGTTGATCACCGCACCGTTCGCCGAGCGCCGGGCGCTCGCGGCGGGGGCGAGTATCGAGGCGGCCTTCCGGCCCGCGACCCCGATCGATCCGAGGTCCTGAGTACGCACGCCCGCTATCGCCGCAGTGTGGTCGCGACCCGGGTTGCCAATCCCGCGCCACGCATGAGCCATGCGAACTTCCTGCTGGCCGGGCCCGGGAGCAGACCGGCCGTCTGTACCGCGTCGATGAGGTCGTACAGGGTCTCACCCTCGTACATCAGGTGGTCCCGGTTGAAGTGGTAGCGGTCGACCGCGGTGCACTGCACGAAAGCGCCGTTTCCAGGCAGTGCCACCGCGTCGTCGCCGTAGGGATGCAGCTTCAGCGGGCCAGCCAAATGACCACTGCCGTAATACCTTACGACCATTCGGACCTCGCCCGACGGATCGATATCCACGTACGCCTGTCCCGGAATCGGGTCGTATCGCCAATCCGGAATCGCCTCGAAGAACGCGAAGTTGTAGGCGACGAACTCGTCGAGCCCGACCATGGTCGCGCCCAGCGTCGTGACGTCCTTGTAGCGCAGGTCTGCGGTGTAGAGCTCGTCGTTGTGGCTCATATCCCGTGCCTGCCAACTCCACCAGTACTTCTTGGCCCAGTCGAGGGTCCAGGCGATATCGAACCCGTGCGCGGCATACCAGTCGATCTTCTGTTCGTACTCGGCGAACCAGGTCGTGGTCATCGCCGTGAGCGCATCCTCATCGAGGACCGGCACCGGGACCGCACGATTGGTCAGAATCGATGGAATCGGTTGTGCCAGGCGTGATTGCCCGAGCGCCCGCTGGAATTGTGCATCGGTGAACATCGCGTCTCCATCTGGAACCAACTGCTTTCTGAAGCAGATGGTTCCTGATAGGTTCGACATGTGTCAAGGAGCTACGGCGGTCGCACCGCCACCGACCGAGTCGCCGACCGGCGCGCCCAGCTGATCGCGGCGGGCATATCCGTGGTCGGCACGGAAGGCGTTGCCGCACTGGGCATGCGAGCGGTGTGCCGGGAAGCGGGGCTGAGTCAGAAGTTCTTCTACGAGAGCTTCGCCGACGCCGATGAACTGCTGCACGCGGTCTATGCCGCGGCGCTCGCCGAACTGGAACAGGCCGTGGCCCCGGCCGTCGCGGCACAGGATCTTCCCGCGATCGTCGACGCGGCCGCCCGCGCCATGGAGGCCGACCCACGACTGTGCCGCATTCTGCTGGTCGAACCCGTCGCCGATATGCGCCTGCGCCGCCACGTGCGTGAAACGATTCCCGCCCTCACCACCGCCGCACTGGGTCACCTGTTCCCCGGATCCCCCGACGACCCCGCGGTCCGCATGCGCTTCTCGGCGCTCTTCGGCGCGCTGATCTCGCTATTCGTGGAATGGACCGAAGGCAATCTGGGCACCGACCGCGACGCGTTCGTTCGCCACACGGTTTCGGTCGCGACCCAACTGCTGGGCGTGCACAGCCCCGCTCAGTAGGCGGGCCACTCCGACAGCGAGGTGTGCAGCGCGTCCAGAATCCGCGCCCACGACTCGTCGGTGGCGCGCGAATGCGCGAAACCGCCACCGGCCTCGAGAGTGGCGAAACCGTGAAAAGTACTGCGCAGCAAGCGACCCGCGTCCAGCCCCTCGGATTCACCCAGCTGGTAGCCGCGCAATACGGCCGCGGTCAATTCGATGCCGCGCAACAACGCGGGCTCATCGGCCACCTCGGCGGGATCCATCCGAATCTGCGTCGCCGCATACCGTTCCGGATACTCGAGTACATATCCCCGATACGCGTTGGCGAACGCCACCAGTGCGTCCTTACCCGCCCGCCCCGCCACAGCGGCACCGATCCGATCGTTCAATTCGACGCTCGCCAGCATCGCCACCCGCACCCGCAGATCGTGCAGGTTCCGCACGTGCACATACAGGCTGGGGTCCTTCACCCCCAGTCGACGCGCGAGCGCGGATAGGGTCAGCTTTTCGAAGCCGATCTCATCGGCCAGTTCCGCCGCCGCGATGACGACCCGCTCCCTGGTCAAACCGACGCGCGGCGACATTCGTTCTCCTGCCTATGGGCCCTAATACCAAACCTAGACTACCTAGGATCAGCCGACGTCGATGGCCACCGGGAACATCGTCTGAGACGAAATCGCGTTCGATATTGCCGTTCGATCATCAAACGGCCGCCACTTTTCACTGTGGATAGTTCCAAAATCTGGGTAGGGTCGGTCGATCATGACGACTCGACCCGCCGGATCGGCCGAACAGCGGCTCCTCGAACAGGTCCGCATGCGAGCGGGCGAGATCTCCGAGCGGATCGTCGCCCGCGCTCGCGCGGAGATCTCGGCCTACGCGGCGCTACCGGCCTCGATCTTCGAGGCGACCCGCCTGCTGATCGAACTGACGCTGGTCCTGCTGGTCGAGGGCCGCGATCTGAACGACGCCGAACGCGCGATCGTCCGAGCCTTCGGTGAAACCCGTGCGCAGCAGGGTGTTTCACTCGCCGAGCTACATAACGGCTGGCGCATGGCGGTCAATGAGGTGCTCGGCGAATTCGCCGCGGCCGCCGCCGAATGCGATGTGAGCGATCGCGGGCTCTACGACCTGAGCATCCGACTGCTCGGGCTGCTGGATCAGGCAACCGTCGCGTACAGCGCGGGACATGGCGATGTCCAGCTCGCGGCAGCACGCCATGACGGGCATTTGCGCGCCGACTTCACCCGCGCGCTGCTGCTCGGCACCCTGGGTCCGGCCGACGCCGCCGCGCGCGCACGGCGTTTCGGACTCGACACCGGGCGTGAGTATCGCGCCTTCCGCACCACGGGCAGCGATCCGACCATGGTCATCGCGCCGTGGTCGATGGGACGCGAATTCGGCCAGCACGTATTCGTGGCCACCATCGACGGCAGTATCGCGGGCTTCTTCGACGCCACCCGATCGCTGGGAACCGAGATGTCGATCGGGATCGGGCCACCCGTTCCGCTGGACGAACTCGATCGGTCCTTTCGCCTGGCCACGCGGCTGCTCGCCACGGCACGGGCGCACAATCTCAGTGGCGTCGCCGACCTCGATCAGCTCGGGCTGCTGCCCACCATCGCCGCCGATCCCGATATCGGCGCGGAATTCGTGCGGCGCTATCTGACACCGCTGGGGAGCGGTGATTCCGCGCGGGCGCTGATCGAGACGGTCACCGGTTTTCTCGACAACGGCATGCGGGTCGACGCGACGGCCGAGCAATTGGTGGTGCATCCCAATACCGTTCGCTACCGGATCGATCGATTCGAACAGCTCACCGGCTGTGAGCTGCGGTCGGCACATACCGCGCTGCGGGTGTGGTGGGCAGTGCAGTACCTGCGCACGATCGATGGCTCCTGACGTAGCGGCCAATGTTTGGAATTTTCAACATGACCGACTCCCGCACTTGAACGATCTCGCTATGGCCCGGGTTACATCCGCGTGTGAATATCGGTTACCGCCGGTTTACCGACCCGGACAGTTGCGCCGCACACCGGCGCACCCGCGGACGCCCTACTTCATCCACCCGTACGGGTTCGGATAGAGGAGATCTTCGAAGTGAAATCTGAACAGCGAGCATCGTGGCTCGTGCGGCGAGCGGTGCTGGCCACCGCGGTCTCGACCACCATCGCGGCCTCGATCGCGGCGGGGGCGCTCGCCCGCGCGGAGGACGGGTTCACCGGTATCGACGGCGGACCCTACGCGGCGGCCTGGACCGCCGCGGTGGATGGGCCGCAACCGTTTTCGGCGATGAGCACGGATTTTTCGGTGCCGATCACCATGAGCGACGGCAAGGTGCTCAAGGCCGATATCTATCAGCCGACCGTCAATGGGCAGGTGGCGTCGGGGCAGCGTCCGGTGGTCCTGCAGTTGCAGGGGTACGGCAAGGCCACCTACAACCTGCTCCAGACCATCCTGAAGATTCCGGGCGTCGAGGATGTGCTGATGCCGTGGCTGGCAACGTTGAATTTCCCGGGTAGCGGATTGGACGGGATCACCGATTTCACCCGCCAGCTCGATGCCGGACTGGCTCAGGGCGCCATCCAGGACTGGGATCTGGTCAAGGGCGGGTACACGCTGGTCCAGGTTGATATCCGGGGAACCGGTGTCTCCGAAGGTGATTGGCAGATCTTCGGTCAGCGCGAACGCCAGGATGCCTCGGAGGTGATCGACTGGATCACCCGGCAACCGTGGAGCGACGGCAATGTCGCCACCATGGGCACCTCGTTCACCGGGATCACCGCGCTCGGAGCCGCGGATCAAGCGCCGCCCGGCTTGAAGGCGGTGTTCGCCTTCGAGCCCAGCACCGATGTTTTCAACGATATCGCCGGCAGCGGCGGCGCGATCGGGACCGCGTTCCTCGGTCCGTGGTTGCTCGCGGTCAACCTGCTGAAGATGGCTCCGGATGTGGAGGCCGTCATGTCCGGCCGGTTCGATGCCGCCCAGCAGTTGCAGTGGTTGCGTGACCGACTGGCCGATCCGGCGACGTATCTCGATGTCGTCGCCAATGGCTACACCGCGCTCAACACCGATCAGCTGGGCCCCAAGGCGCGCGCGTTGCTCGATCCGGATTCGCCTTTCCGCAAGGGGATTACGATCGATCTGGCCGAGATCGACGCGCCCACCTTCATCGCCGACTCCTGGTTCGACATCTTCGGGGCCAACCCCACCACCGCCTTCGAGAAGCTGCCGCTTCCGGCGGAACAGAAGAAGTTGATCATGGGCGACGGCTACCACACCGGTGGTGGGCTGGCCGGATTCGGCCATCCGGGCATGCCGCCGCGATTGGATGTGCTGCAACGCGCTTGGTTCGACAAGTGGCTCAAGGGAATCGACAACGGCATCGACAAATACAGCCCGCTGACGTTGAAGCAGCAGGGCGGCGGCTGGACCACCGGTGGTGTCAGTCTGCTGCGCCCCGAGGCGAGCTATCGCCGGATGTATCTCAATGACCGCCCGTCCGGCACCGCGCCGACCTCGCTCTATGACGGCGGGCTGGCCGAACAACCACTTCAGGACGGTGTCCGGGACCTGACGGTCGCGCCCGGGCTGCTCAGCATCTGCGGTCGCGATACCGCCCGGATCACCGCCGGAGTGTCCGCCTTCGTCGTGGGCTGCACCGAGGATTCCCGCATCTGGGAAGCCAATGGCCTCAGCTTCACCAGCGGTCCGGTGACCCAGGCCGCCACCCTGTCCGGCCCGATCAGCGTGCACCTGAACACGGTGCTCGACGCGATCGACGGGTACTGGGTCGCCACCGTCAATGATGTTGCGCCCGACGGCAATTCCCGGGAAATCAGCTCCGGGCAACTGGTGACCTCGTTGCGCGCGATCGACGAGGCCAACAGTGCCAAATCCGCCAACGGGGACTACACGCGCCCCGCGTACTACATCGATCTCGACCGACGCCAGACGGTCGTGCCCGGGCAGGCGATCACGCTCGATGTGGCCATGGTGCCGACCGAAGCGGTCCTGCAACCGGGTCACCGATTGCGAATCGACGTTTACGCCAGCAACTTCCCCAAGGGCATTCCGATCTTGCCCGTACTGGTCGACACCCAGCTCAAACCCCAGCACCTGCGGCTCGACCCGAACGAACCGAGCTGGGTCAATATCGCCCTGAATTCCGATATCCCCAACTGACTCCGAGGCCGGTGGCCGTGCATCCCGCGCGGCCATCGCTTGCACCGAACCGGTCGATCAGATCTGCGGAACCGGCTGTGCCCGTTGCCGAACCGCGACCATATGCTCGCGCGGTGTCCATGAGTCCACCCACACCGGCACCTCCAGTTCGGTGTCCGCGACCTCCAGATCACCGCGCGCCGCGATGGCGAACTCCTTGCGCAGCCGGTAAGCCTCCCGAATGATCAGCAGCCAATCATCTTGCCCGCTCATCTCTCCCTGCGCGAACCACTCCAAAGTCCAAGTGCACCTGTTGAGTTCGTCTCCCACCGCCACCGCCTTCGGGCTTCCCAGCAACTGCGCTTCCTGCCAGCGTTGAATCCGCTC
Organism: Nocardia sp. NPDC058058; assembly: GCF_042885355.1. NCBI lineage: Bacteria > Bacillati > Actinomycetota > Actinomycetes > Mycobacteriales > Nocardiaceae > Nocardia > Nocardia sp. NPDC058058. The sequence goes on from NZ_JBHVSA010000003.1 coordinate 572,528, forward strand.
CCCCTCCAGCTCCCCCAGGCGAACAATCCCGTCCTGCAACACCATTCCCTCGATATCGGTCGCCCCCGCGCGTATTCGAACCAATCGCGCGGCCAAGGTGTGCATCGCCCTGGTGACGATCAGATACTCCGAATACACCTGCAACCGGCGCTCATCCCACCGCGCCCCCTGACTTCGATTCCATTTCGACCGTTCATTGACATACGACGCGAGAAACGTGATCGCCCCACCGATCACCACCCCGCTCAACGTCCCGAGCAACTGCGCCAACACCCCCCAAATACTATCCACCCCAACACTTTCGTAGCCACGATCGATGGTTGAATTGCGCTCATGCCCAGCCCGCTGCGCCCGCAAGCCATCGCCCTGCTGACTCGGCTGGGCAGCGGCGAAACCGATCAATCGATCTGGAATCCGCTGTGGGATGAGCTCTATCACCAGCACGCCGCACTGGACGCGTGCGCGGCACTGCCCTCACTGGCAAACGCTGCCACCAACGGGATGCCCGCCGCACGATCGGAGGCCATCGCCCTGGCGGCGGGGGTCCTCATCAACGCGGGCGCGGGCAATGCGGAGATACGCCGAAGATACGCCACCGCGATATCGGCGCTGCTCCACGAGGCGCAATCCGATCTGACGCGACCTGCCGATGAAGACGACTACGCCCCACAGGATTTCGTCGGCCATCTTCAGGCGGTACTGGCCTTCGAGGATCAGACGTCGTGGGCCTCGAAGCTGATATGCCTTACCGACGAGGAACTCGAGATCGACTGCCCCACATGCGGGACCGCGATCGTCGTGGCGCTCGGCCGGGACGGGCTCTTCACGTGCACAGTCGATTACGGACTGGGCAGAGTCGCATCCGCCGCGCTGGTACCCGCAGACCCGAAAGCCTTGACCGGCATCGGTGCTCGACTGCACGCACTCGCGACGGCCGCCCGCCAGCCCGCGACCGCACGCCAGCTCACCGCCCTGTTCGGTTCCGGCACCTGCCTACCGGACGGCCACCACTTCGTCCCCGGTCACGAGATGTAGGACAGGACGGTCATCATTCCGGCTTCGGCGTGATAGGCGTTGTGGCAGTGGATCATCCATTGGCCGGGGTTGGTGGCGTCGAAGTCGACTTCGAGGGTTTGCATCGGGGCGACGATGGAGGTGTCTTTGCGCGGGCCGGGGGTGTTAGGGGTGCGTTGCTGATAGGTGTGGCCGTGCAGGTGCATGGGGTGGAACATCATGGTGGAGTTGATGAATCGGAGGCGGATGCGTTCGCCTTCGGTGACGTCCAGCGGGGTTCGGGTGTCGTAGGTGCGACCGTTCAGGGTCCAGAGGTAGCGTTTCGGGTCCGAGCCGAGGGTGAGGTCCAGGATTCGGTCGGGAGCTTTGTCCGGGAGGCGGACCGCGTCGATGGCGGTGAGCCGGTCGGCCGTCATCGGAGGTGTTGTCAGTTCGGCGGGTCGGATATCGAGTGGGGGCGGGGTGCCGGGGGCGGTGCGGATCAGGGCGAGAGCCTGGCCGGATTTTCCTTCTGGAACGGCAACGAACGGGAAGACGCCGTCGGCGAGTTCCACTATCGCGTCATAGCGTTCACCCATTCCGATGAGGATGGCGGCGGCGTCCACGGGTTGGACGGGAAAGCCGTCGGTGTGGGTGACGCGCAGGCGATGGCCGCCGACCGCGACCCGGAAGGGAGTGTCGGCGGCGGCGTTGATGATTCGCAGGCGGATGCGCTGGCCGGGGCGGGCGGTGAAGGTCGCGGGGTCCGTGTTGAGGCGGCCGTTGATGAGGTAATAGGGGTATTGCACGTCACCGGTGTCGGATCCCAAGGGAGCGTTGGGATCAGATGGCATGTCCATCGACATGCCGCCCATGCCAGCCATTCCCTTGTCCCGCAATTGCCGCAGTTCTCTATCGGGATCACGACCGTCGACACCGTCGAGCCAATCATCAAGAACGACAACGGCTTCCAGGTCATAGTCGCGGCCGTCGGCGGGGTCTTCGACGATCAGCGGCGCGTAGAGTCCGCGATCCTGTTGCACGCCGACGTGCGGATGGAACCAGTAGGTGCCCGCATCGGGCACGGTGAATTCGTACGGAAATGAGCCGCCCGCAGCGATTTCCGGTTGGGTGATGTCGGGGGTGCCGTCCATGTCGTTGCGCAGGGCGAGGCCGTGCCAGTGCACGGTGGTGGGTGCGGGCAGCGCATTGGCGACCTGTGCGCGCAGCACCTCGCCTCGACTCAGGCGAATTTCCTGGCCGGGCAGGCAGCCGCCGTAGGTCCAGGTCCGCACCTGTACCCCGCCGAGATCGACGGTGGCGGGTTCAGCGCTCAGGGTGAAATCGCGAATGGTCGCCGATGCCGCTCGCCGTCGCCGTTCGGCGGCGGCCACCGCGTCCGAACCGGGCTGAACGGGATTGCGCGATGAGCCACTCGAGCATGCCGCGAGCGCGCCCGCGGCCACGAGCCCGCCGCCGAGAGCGAGGAACCGCCGCCGCGTGGTGGGCGATGCCGGAAAGTTCGAGTCACGCATGGTCTCTCCCGGTGTCATAGGTGCCCGGCGGCCCGCAGTGGTCGCCGAATTTCATGGCCGATCGATGAGGCGGGTGTAGACGATGACATTGGAACGGTAGCCGCGCGTGGCGGTGTCAAAGGCTCCGCCGCAGGTGACCAAGGCCAAGTCGCTGGGGCCGCCGCCGCGGTAGACCTGATCGGCGGGGAACTGTTCCTTGGGCACGGTCTGAGTTCGGTACACCGCGAAACTCGCGGTGGTGCCGTCACTGCGGTTGACCTGGATCTCGTCGCCGAGGGCGAGGGAACTGAGCCGGAAGAAGACCGCCGGGCCACGGTAGTCGTCGACGTGCCCGATGATCACCGATGAGCCCGATTCGCCCGGACTGGGCCCGGGCGCGAACCACGACGCGCGGGCGAAACCGGCCGGGTCGGCGATATCACCGTCGGGTTTGGTGCCGATGCGATCGAGGTCGGTGACCAGGCCGATCTTCGCCGCGGCCAGGCTCACCGGAATGGCGCGTGCCAGCGGCGACGGGGACGGCGGTACCACATCGAGCCGCGCGTCGGCAGCGATTGGCGCTGTCCGGGCGGCAGACGGACTGATGACCAGGGACAGCAGGACGGCCGCTATGCCGAGCAGCACCGCCGACAGCACCGCCCAGCGTTCCCGCACCGAAAGTCGAGTGAGCTTTCGCATCGTCAGTTCCTTTGCGCAGCAGGGTGAATGGCGCGCGACACCGCGAACCCGGCACCGATCAGAGCGAGCAGACCCAGCACCGCGAGCATGGCGCGGTCGGTGCTGACCAATCCACCCACGCCCGTCTCCGGATGACCGCTCGGGCGGGGATAGTCGGCGCGCGGCGCGGCGGAGCGATCCGAACTCGGTGCCCCACCTCCGAAGTCCAGGAGCGGCAGCGACTGTGGCCCGGCATCCTGCGAGTCACCCGGCCCACCACGCCCCGGCCCGGCGGCACCCGGGCCGATTTCCCTTGGCCCGTACTGCGTTTGCGGTCCGACTGCTCCCAACCCCAAGGCAAGCCCACCGCCGACACCACCGGCGGCCGCGCCCGCGCCCGCACTGCCCACTACGGCACTGCCGACGGCGGCACTACCGACCGCCGCACTACCCACCGCGGCGCTACCGACGCCCGCGCTGCCAATCGCCGCACTTCCGGTGGCAGCGCTACCGGCAGCCCCGCTACCGGTCCCAGCGCTACCCGCGTCGGCACTACCCGCACCCAGAGCCAGGGGCAGCACGTCGCCACTGCCTGTCGATGCCAATGCCGAACTTCCTGCGGCACTTGCTGTTCCATCCATCGCGGCGCTCCCGACTCCCAACCCGGCCGCACCTTCGGCCCCCAATTCGGTGGCGGCGCTTCCGGCGGCGGCGCTACCGAGGCCGAGTTCCGTCCATCCCGAATCAGCGGCGAGACCGGCGCTTCCGGCATCGAAACCCGCGGACCCGAGACCGATCGTCGTATCGACCGGGTCGGCCGCCGCAGAGGGCGCGAAACCGCCGACCAGAACCGTCGTCGCACCCGCCAGCGTGAAACTCACCAGCCGCGACCTGCGATGGCTACGAAATATGTTGTTCGACAACGTGATCACCAACCTGAAAGATCTGCATGGCTAGAACAAGCGGCGCCGTTGCCGTGAGCTATCGAAGTCCGCTGCTGCTGCCCACCTTCCATATGTGGAGGATTTCTTCCACTTAGCGAACACAACGCTTATGTGGAAGGACTATTCCGCTTAATCGCTAGAATGTAACCATGAGCAAGGTCACTGCCTCCCCGACCGGCCGCCCGTTGCGCGCCGACGCCCTGCGCAATCGGGAGCTCATCCTGGACGCGGCCCGCGAAGTCTTCGCCAGGCGCGGCCTCGACGTCACCCTCGCCGATGTCGCCCAGCACGCGGGTGTGGGCGTCGGCACCATCTATCGACGCTTCCCGAACAAGGAAGATCTGGTAGAAGCCGTCTTCGAACGGTTCTTCCAGGACATGGCCGTGGCCGCCGACCGCGCGTTGCGTGAGCCCGATCCGTGGACCGCACTCGCCCAATTCTTCGAGTTCGCGGGCACCCACATGGCGGTCAACCGCGGCCTCATCGAGGTGATGAGCGGGGTGGATCTGACCCGCGAGCAACGCGAGTGCCAGCCCTCACGTGCCGAACCCGCCGTGGTGGAGCTGTTCACCCGCGCCCAGGAAGCGGGCGAGATACGCCCCGATGCCGAGCCCACCGACTTCGACACCCTCATCTACATGATCGGCGCGGTCGCCGAGTTCACCCAGCCCGTCAACCCCGACACCTGGCGACGCTATCTGGCTCTGGTCCTGGACGGCCTGCGGGACCACAGCCGCGACCGCGCTCCCCTGCCCGTCCCCGCGCTCTCGCTCGCCGAACTCGAACAGGCCAAACTCATCGTGCAATCGCGACGGAAATAGCGGCGCGAGTCGCCGGTCGGGGAGTCCGACCGCGATAGGGTTTCCACATGGTTGCTGATCATTCGCGGATCAGAGTCGGGCGTCGATGACCTCGGCGAACGACGGTGACCGCCCGCACGGGCACGATGCGTTGAATCGTTTGCGGCGCAGTGCCACTCACGCGACCGAGCAGGGCGTCGGGCTGGTGAAGCAGGCCGCGCGAGCCAATGGCGCGGAGGAGTCCGGGCTGACGGCGCTCCTGCGGGCGACGGTGGCCAATTTCGCGACGGACGCCGCCATCGCGGTCGCATTGGCGAATACGCTGTTCTTCGCGAGCCCGGCGACCCAGTCCCGGGTGAATGTGGCGCTGTATCTGCTGATGACGGTTGCCCCGTTCGCGGTGATCGCCCCGGTGATCGGTCCGCTGCTGGATCGGGTGCAGCGCGGACGGCGGGTGGCCTTGGCCGCGACGTTCGCGTTGCGGGTCGCGGTGATCGTGCTGCTCATCTTCAATCTCGACGGGTGGGCGCTGTACCCGCTGGCATTGACCACGATGGTGTTGAGCAAATCGTTCTCGGTACTCAAGAGCGCCATCACCCCGCGCGTGCTGCCGCCGGGAATCGACCTGGTGCGCACCAACTCCCGGCTCACCGTGTTCGGATTGGTGGGTGGTTCGATCATCGCGGGCGGTGTGGCCGCGGGAGTGGCGTTCCTGTTCCATTCCACCGGCGCGCTGATCGTCGCCGCGTTGCTTGCCGCGACCGGAGCCGTACTGAGCCTTCGGATTCCGAGCTGGGTGGAGGTCACCGAGGGCGAAGTGCCCGCCACCCTCGGCCACGGGGGTGACCAGGAGAACGGCCACCGCTCGGTTCTCCCGACGCGACAGCCCCTGGGGCGCACCGTAATCGCGGGCCTGTGGGCGAACGGCGCGATTCGCGTGCTGACCGGCTTCCTGACGTTCTATGTCGCGTTCGTGGCCAAGAGCAGTGGGGAATCGGCTCTGCGGCAGGCGATCATGCTGGCCGCCGCCGGTGCCGCGGCCGGAATCGGCAACTTCACCGGCAATTTCGTCGGCGCACGCACCGAACTCGGAAAGCCGAGAACGGTCATCATCGCGTGCGCACTGAGCTGCGTCGCGATCGCGGTGGCGGCGGCACTGCTGGACAACCTGGTCGGTGCGGTGCTGGCGGCCCTGGTCGCGTCGGCTTCCACCGCGCTGGCGAAGGTTTCGCTCGACGCCACGATTCAGGACGCCCTGCCACCGGAATCGATCGCCTCCGGTTTCGGGCGCAGTGAGACTGTCCTGCAACTTGCCTGGGTCACCGGCGGTGCGCTGGGAGTGCTGCTGCCGACACGGTATTGGCAGGGATTCACGGTGGTATCGGTGTTGATGGCGATGGCGTGCCTGCAATCGGTGGTGAGCTATCGCGGGCATTCGATGCTGCCGTCGCATCGTCGCGAGCCGGACAGGACCGAGCCGCGGTGACTACGCGCGGCGGCAGTCGGTGACCGTCGATATCCCCCTGCTGTAACCGTTCTCATTTTCCGGTTCGGCGAGTTCCACGTGGACCGTGCACGTCACGCGGTCGCCGGTGCGCAGGCCCGCGATCTCCGGTTGTGGCGACGACGAGATGACGGGGAGGTTGTTCCGCGTGGCCAGGGGCGGTGTCTGCTCCGGCAGACTCTTGATGACGCAGGGCGTCCCGGGCGAACAGTCGGCGATGAAAGGCACCTCACCATCCCATTGCGGAGTCCGGACGGTGGTATTCAGATTGGCCAGCAGCCACCAGATGCCGCCCACTGCGACCACGAACGCGCAGAGCGCACCGATCAGCACCCACAGCGCATCGTCGAGTATCCGCCGCACATCGATCCGTGGCCTATCCATAACGTTCCTTTCCGCACCGCCGGGTTCCGGCGGGAGATCTGACGTTATCGGCTGGGTGTGCGGAACTTTCGCCAGAATTGGAGAGATTTCGTGCTCATTCGCGCGCCGGTTGCCGGATGGCGGTGAATACGCGCAGACAACGCTCGGTCATATCGGCGGGGGTGTGATCGGGGTGGTCGGTCCACCAGGCGATGGTGCTGGACACGATGCTGAACCACCACGTCAGCAGGAGCGAATGGTCTTCCGCGCCGGTGATTCCCGCGCCGGACAGCACCTCGGCGACGCCTTCGGAACCCATGATGTTGAGCGCGTCCTGGTAGCCGCGGGCGAGATCGTGAGCCGCGCTCGGACGAGGCAGGGTGCTGTCGTAGATGATTCGCCAATTCTGGGTCCGCCCGTCCAGGGCATGAAAGATGCCGGTCAGGGTGGCGAGCGCCTTGCCTTGCGCGCCGTGCACCACCTGCGCGCGAGCGACGGCCTCGACCAGGCTTTCGCCCGCGCGCCGCACGCACGCCGCGTGCAAGCCGTCGCGGGAACCGAAGTAGGTGTAGATCAGCGGTTTGGAAACTCCTGCCGCACCGGCTATTTCGGCGAGCGAGGCATGGGTGTAGCCGCGCGCGCCGAATTCGGCCGTGGCGATATCGAGGATCTGCTGTTCGCGTTGTTCGCGCGGTACGCCCTTGGTTCCCGCCCGGCTCACGGTCATCGCCGGGTCCGTGCCACGGGGTCGATGAGCACGCCGGGGTTGAGGATTCCGGCGGGATCCAGTGCCGATTTCGATGCGCGCAGCGCGGTCGCGAACGGTTCGGGGCGCTGCCGGTCGTACCAGGGACGGTGGTCGCGTCCGACGGCATGGTGATGGGTGATCGTGCCACCGGCATTCGACAGTGCCTGGGACACAGCGGCTTTGATCTCATCCCACTGTTCGACCGTGCGGCCCCAGTGACCGGCGGCGTAGATACCGAAGTATGGTGCGGGGCCGTCGGGGTAGACGTGCGTGAATCGGCAGGTCACCACCCCGGCGATGCCGAGTGATTCGAACGCCTTCGCCGCCGCGGCGTGCACCGCGTCTCGCAGTTCGTCGAAACGGTCCCAGGTACAGGCGGTTTCGAAGGTTTCCACGATCATCGACTGCGCGGCCAGCGCATCACGCTGATACGGCATGCGCAGAAAGGAGGAGCGCCAGGTATCGGCCGCGCCCGTGCGAGCCTGCTCCTGCTCGGAATCGGCCGACCGCACGCCCTCCGGCGCGTTGCCGCCGTGGCCGCGGCAGATCTGCAATGCCCGCGAAATGGCTTCGTCGACAGGGTGATCCGCGGATTCGAAACCCAGCACCAGTACGCCACCGGAGGTGGGCGTGCCCGCGTTGAGGAACGCCTCCACCGGATCGAGCAGTCGGCAGTTCGCCGGAAACAGCCCCGACTGCGCGATCTCGCGGGTCGCCGTGACGGCGGCGGAATAGTCGTCGAAGATCACCGACGCGCCCGCCCGCCAGCGCGGTCGCAGCTGTACCCGCATCCAGGCTTCGGTGATGACGCCGAGAATTCCCTCGGATCCCAGGAACATTCGATCCGGCGACGGTCCCGCGCCCGAACCGGGCAGGCGGCGGGATTCGCTGATCCCGACCGGTGTCACCACCCGCATCGATTCGACCATGTCATCGATATGGGTGTACACGGTCGCGAAATGCCCGCCCGCCCGCGTCGCCAACCAGCCACCGAGAGTGGAGAATTCGAATGATTGCGGGAAGTGTCGCAGCGTCAGCCCTTCCGGGCGCAGGGCCTGCTCCAGGTCCGGTCCCAGCATTCCGGCTTGAATCCGCGCCGCCCGGCTGACCCGATCGATCTCCACGACCCGGTTCAACCGGCCGAGATCCAGGGACACCACCCCGGCGTAATCGGCGACCCCGCGCGGCTCGACCCCGCCCACCACGGAGGTGCCGCCGCCGAATGGGATCACCGCTATTCCGGCGGCCGCGCACCAGTCGAGCACGTCGACGACATCGCGTTCGGTGCGCGGCCGCACCACCAGATCCGGGACCTGCTCGATCCGCCCGAGCAGCATTCGCACCACATCGCGGAAGGCCTGCCCGTGACTGTGCGCGACGCGATCCTGGAGGTCAGCAGATCCCAACTCCGCCAGCGCGTCCGGAAGCTGGATTCGGGACTCCGGCACCGTCAGGGCATCGAGTGCGGGCGGTTCGTGCACGGACAGGTCCGCGCCCGGAAGCAGATTCGCGACCCGCTTGGTGAGCGCGGCCCGTTCCGTCTCGCCGACCGCGTCCTCGACATTTCCCCAGCCCCACCACGACCGTGTCACAGCCGTCTCCTCTCGACCCGTCGGGTAATTGACTGCAAGGTAATTTACTCACGGTTCAATTGCAATGGCTGGTCTCCGAGCACCTGCTCCGACCAGGTCACACCGATTTGATGACCGATGCGGCGGCCGCTCGGGCGGGGTGACGATGACGCGTCAGCGGAATCTCGGGATGTATCGGTATGTCGAAGGCTCGCGAGCGGTCGCGCTACGTATCTTCGGTGCGACGATTCGAGCTCTCGGATGACGGCAATAGGAGATCGGCGCGTGATTGAATCTCGTAATGTGCTGCGGAGCAACGGCATCCGGTGGATTGCGCTGGCCGCCACGCTATCCGCGATCCTGACGGCGTTGGCCGCCTCGACGGCATCGGCCGATCCGCTCGACACCGTCGTGACCGACTCCGGTCCGGTGCGCGGCAAGCTCATGCCGGGCTATCGCGAATTCGCGGGCATCCCCTACGCCGCACCCCCGACCGGCGCGCTGCGCTGGCAACCGCCGCAACCTCCCGCCCCCTGGCAGCAGGTGCGCGATGCGACCGCCCCCGGCCCGAAGTGCCCCCAGGGCGACGGGTCCGCGCCGAATTCCGCGCAGAACGAGGACTGCCTCTCGCTCAACGTCTGGTCGCCCACGACCGTCACGACCGACCTACCGGTCATGGTGTGGATCCACGGCGGATCTTTCACCTCCGGTGCCGGATCCGACTACGGCGCAGCGCAATTCATGACCCAAGCGGCGAACCCGATGATAGTGGTCACCATCAACTACCGGCTCGGTGCGCTCGGTACCCTTGCGGTGCGGCAGCTCGAATCCCCCAACGGCGACGTCGGCAATTACGGGCTGGAGGATCAGCAGGCCGCCCTGGGCTGGGTACAGCGCAATATCGCCGCGTTCGGCGGCAATCCGAACCGCGTCACCATCGCCGGAGAATCCGCCGGGGGTATCTCGATCTGCCAGCAGTTGGCGAGCCCGAGTTCGGTCGGACTCTTTCAGGCCGCGATCACCGAAAGCGGCCCCTGCCTACAGGCCCCCGACAAGGCCCAGGCCGAATCCACCGGTGCGACGACTGCGGCCGAGCTCGGCTGCACTGACGCCGCCACCGTGGCCGAATGCCTTCGCTCTCAACCGGTCTCGGCCATCCTGCAGAAAGCCCCCGACGCGAACTACGGCACCACCGGCACCCCCTTCCTGCCGACCAGCGGCTTCGACGCCATGAACAACGGCACCCTGCACCAGGTCCCAATCCTCAACGGCGACAACCACGACGAATGGGCCCTACAGACCTGGTCCCGTTATGGCCAGCCCGGTCAACCGACCCTGGCCGCCGCGGATTACCAATCGGCGTTGACCACCGATCTGGGCCTGTCCACCTTCTGGCCGGTCCCCCCGGACCGCATCCCCGAGGTGATGGCCGAATACCCCCTGACCAATTTCGCGCAACCGGTCGAGGCGTTCTCCCGGGCCACCAGCGACTTCTTCATCTGCCGCATAGGGGCCGAATCCACCGCGCTCGCCCGCCGAACTCCCACTTACGCTTACGAATTCGCCGATCCCAATCCTCCCGCACCCCCGAGCACCTTCCCCATGGGCGCCTTCCACGCCAGTGAACTCCCCTACCTGTGGTCCGGCTCCCCGCTGTTCACCACCGCCCGGCTGTCCATGACCCCGGCCCAGCACGCCCTCAGCGATCTCATGGTCCGGCGATGGAGCGATTTCGTAGCCACCACCGGCCACCCCAGCGACTCGAGCCTCGTTCCGCTGACCGCCGACAGTCCGCAGCTGACGTCCTTCAAGCCCGAAGCGACTGCCCCGGAACCGCTTTCATCCTTCGACGCCGACCATCACTGCGGTTTCTGGGCGACCCTCAGTCAAGCGACCCCGTAGCGCCGCCGTGGTAGTGCACGGTGTTGCCGTAGTGGCCTTCGGGTTGTCCGGCCAGCAGCGCCGGAACCAGGCGGCTCACCGCCGCGACCGGCTCGGACCGGGTCGTCGCGTCATGCGCGGCCTTGTCGACCCACAGCTGCGTCAGCCACACCGTATCCGAATCATCAACGGCCGCATTGATACTGAATGACAGCAGGCCACCGCCTTTACCACCCGCTTGCAGCCCCGCCAGCAGCACGGCGATCAACTCGTCCCGCCGACCGGGTAGTGCGGTCATGCGGCCATAGACGCCGAACAGATTGTCGCCGGACATATTCGCCCCTTCGCGCGTGATCGATCCGGGTTCGAGGCTACTCCGCGCGCGTCCGACCCAGCCCGTCCGATTCGAACGGTGCGGTGGTGCGATCGCCGGGCAATCGGGCATGGGATTTAAGGCATGTGACCGATGCGCGGGAGTAGTTGTGGTTTGTAGCGTTTCCGACCGGGATTGGGCTGCGGAAATAGGCGCAGGCACCTGTCTGGTGAACCGGTGCGCCGCGCTCGGGGCTGGTGATGTCACACCCGCGGGTGCCGTGTCGTCAATCAGGCAGTGACCCGGCAAACACGAGTGGATGAGGGATGAGAATGGGTATCGAGAACCTGCGCGGGAATGTACGCGGTGGGGTGTTGCTGCCGGGTGACGCTGATTTCGAGCAGGCTTCGCAGCCGTGGAATTCCGCGGTGCGCCAGTCGGTGGCGGCGGTGGTCGAGGTGGCCGACGCGCAGGATGTGGCAGCGGTGCTGGAGTACGCGAACGGATCGGGCCGGGTCGTGGTGACGCAGCCGACCGGGCACGGGGCCACCGGCGATATCGACGGGGCGATTCTGCTGCGCACCAGGCGATTCGACCGGATCGAGATCGATGCTGAGCAGCGGGTGGCGCGGGTCGGCAGCGGGGTCTCCTGGGGGCAGGTGCAGGCCGCGGCCGCCGCACACGGACTCACCGGGCTGGCCGGGAGCAATCCGGTTGTCGGCGTGACGGGGTACACGCTCGGTGGCGGCTTCGGTTGGTTCGCAAGGAAATACGGATGGGCCGCGGATGCGGTGCGCGCCGTGGAGATCGTCGACGCGGCGGGACGGCCGCAGCGGGTCACCGTCGAATCCGATCCGGAGCTGTTCTGGGCATTGCGCGGTGGCGGTGGGGATTTCGCGATCGTCACCGGGCTGGAGTTCGAATTGTTCACGCTGCCCGAGCTTTACGGCGGCCGGGTGATGTGGCCCGCCGGACGCGCGCGGGAGGTGTTCGAGGTGTTCACCGAGCTCACCACCGACTCGCCCGACGAACTGTCGGTGTGGTTGCAGCGCTTCCAGATTCCCGGTGCGGATCCGATGATCGCCCTCGATTTCGCCTACCTCGGTGATCCGGCCGCGGGGCGGGAGCTGACCGGTGCGCTCGATTCGCTCGGTGGCACGGCGGTCGATACGCGCGGGCCGCTCACCCCCGCGCAGATCGGCACCATTACCGCCGAGCCGACCGATCCGAGCCCATCGCTGTCCCGCGGGGAGCTGCTCACCGATCTCGATGACGCGGTGATCAAGACACTCATCGACGCCCCGGTCGCACCGCTGCTCAATATTCAGATTCGCAATCTCGGTGGTGCGCTCGCCCGGGAGGTACCCGAAGGCGGCGCGCGCGGCGCGGTCGCCGAACCGTACGCGCTCTACCTGCTCGGGCTCGGTCTGCCGCAGCTGATCGACCCGGTGCGTGACCGATTCGAGGAGATCGTCGGCGCGCTGGGTTCGCATATCACCGGGGCCAAGCCGTACACCTTCCTCGCGCCCGGTGAGTCCGCCGCGGCGGCATTCGATGCCGAGACGCTGGCACGCCTGCGCGAGATCAAGCGAAATCGCGACCCGCACAGCGTTATTCGCGCGAATTTCCCCGTTCAGGACTGACTTCCGGTGGTGCGGGATGGGGATCGTCGCCCGTCCCGCACCGCTGATCCGCACACACGATCTGGAGTAATCATGACTCGCACCACCATGACCGCGGCCCGTATGCCCCGTGCCGGCCGCGCCGCCGACCTCGTCGTGGAGTCCGCGCCCTACCCCCGTCCCGCTGTCGGCGATGTCATCGTCCAGGTGCATGCCGCCGCGTTCACCGCCGGCGAATTGGCCTGGGAGCCGAACTATGTGGACCGCACCGGTCGTGATCGCACCCCCGCGATTCCCGCCCGCGATGTCTCGGGCGTGGTGGTCGAACTCGGATTCGGCACCAATCCGAGCGATCTGCGCATCGGCGACCGGGTCTTCGGCATGATCGACCGCTATCGCGACGGAGCAGCCGCCGAGTACGTCGCCGTGGAAGGTCGCGATCTGGCCCTGGTTCCCGACGGTGTCGACCACATTCAGGCCGCTTCGCTTCCCATGTCCGGTCTCACCGCCTGGCAGGCCCTGTTCGCGCACGGCGGCCTCGGCGCGGGACAGCGGGTGATCATTCATGGCGCGGGCGGCGCGGTAGGCCAACTCGCGGTGCAGCTCGCCCGCAATGTCGGCGCGGAGGTGATCGGCACCGGTCGCGCCCGCGACCGCGATGCCGTGCTGCGGGCCGGTGCCACGACCTTCCTCGATCTCACCGGTGATCCGCTCGAACCTCTCGATGGCACAGCCGATCTGGTCTTCGACATGATCGGCGGCGACACCCTCGCCCGATCCACCGCCCTCATCGCTCCGGGCGGCACGCTGGTCTCCATCGCGGCCCCGCCCGCGGTCCAACCGCCCACCGGCCGCGCGGTCTACTTCATCGTCGAACCCAACCGCACCCAACTCACCGAACTGGCCCGCGCCCTCGCCGCCGGAGAACTCGAGATCCCTTCACCGGTGCTCTACCCGCTGGGCGAAGCCCAGAAGGCGTTCTCCGACAAGGAAAACAGCGTCCCCGGCAAGTTCATCCTGCACACCGACAACGCTGTCTCGAACACGTAACGCTGAGCCCGCGAACCGGCCCCGACTTTCTGGGGCACCGGGCATCGCCGCAGGCTCGTGGTCCGGGCGGTCACCCCGATGTGAGGCGGCGCTGGCGGTTCAGTGCCGGCCGTGCCCGCCGTCGTGGTTGTTCCCGAGGTCGCCCTCTTGGTCGTGGTCATCGGGGTACTGGGTGCAGTAGGGGTTGTTGACGTCGGGATATGTGCACAGTTGTGAGTTGGGATCTGTGCTCGGATCGTCCGGATCGGCGACGGCCGTGCCGCCGAGAGCGATCGCGCTGACGATGTAGACGGCCGTTGCCGCCGCGGCCGCACACTTCTTCCACATGGGATACCTCCACGGATAGAACGAACCGGATCGGACCCTCGCACCATCGACACTAGCGAATTGCGGGAGACGGTGATCAGGACCCCTGGTCGCTGGTCCGAGCAGGCAATACGCGGTACCGAGCAACCGATCGGCACGGCTAACCTGGTGATCATGAGCGCCATTCCCGCCCACTGGATTCCGCACCGTCGCGAGGACGGCGAGGTCATCGGCTGGATCGATCTGGAGTCCCAGGCCCCCGATCTGATCCCGGTCGATCGGCTGGGCCGATCCCTCACCGCGGTCTCGGATTGGGTCGCCGCCGAAGAGGCGCTCGAAGAGCATGGCCTGCGATTCCTGATGAACCGATTTCAGTACGACGGGCACACCGTCCGCATCCGGCATCTGTATGACGACCGCATCATCGTCACCACCGCGGTCACCGACGCCATCGGCGATGTCGGCGACGAGTTCGTCCTGCCATTTCCTGCCGGATCGGAACTCACCGAGATCCTGTCGTGAACCGAATGTTCAGTCTCGACCGGAATGGGTCGAACACGAGCGTCAAGTAGCCGCCGGATCTGAGACTCCAGTCCACCCGTTTTCCGTACCTCGCGATCCAACCCAGGTTTGAAGCCGGACAGCAATGTCAATGACCCTCGGGGAGGTGTGGGTATGAGCTTGAAATCGCCGTGGGCGCGACGCTATTCGATCATGCGGCTTCAATCGATCCGCGTGGGTATTCACACGATCAGGGCGGCATGGTCCGATGAGTTGTCGGACAGAGCCGCGACGCTCACCTATCACAGCATGCTGTCGCTGTTTCCCGCTTTGCTGATAGCCATGGCGGTCTTGGGACTGCTCGAACCACGATCCGCCGATTCGATCGCCGAGGCGGCCCGCCGTCTCGGCCCCGGCGACAGCCGCGTGGCATTGGTCGAGTCCATCCAACACCTGCAACCGTCCGCCAACTGGTCGGGTCCGGTCGCGATCATCGGCTTCGTTTCGGCGATCTGGACGGTCTCGAGCTACCTGGGCGCCTTCATACGCGCAGCCAATTCGCTGTACGGGGTTTCCGAAAATCGCTCGGCGGCAAGGATGGTCGGGCTCCGACTGCTCTTGAGCGTGCTGCTGGTCATTTCGATCGTCGGCATCGTCGTCGGGCTCGCCCTCACGGCGGGTGTGGCCACTCGGGTCGGCGGTTCACTGCACATCACGACCACCGTGCTGACCGTCTGGCGAATCCTGCGATGGCCGGTGCTGGCGCTCATCGCCAGTGTGGCCCTGGCACTGCTGTACTGGGTCGCTCCGAATATCGCCGGTCAGCGGATACGGTGGCTGACGCCGGGTAGCCTGCTCGCGGTCGCGACATGGATCGCGGGCTCGGCATGCCTGGCCTTCTACGCCGATCGCTTCGATTCGTTCAATCGACTGTATGGATCGCTCGCGGCCGCCGTCATTGTGCTGGTGTGGATGTGGCTGTCGAATTTCGCGCTCCTGCTGGGAGCGGTCATCGATTCACAGATCTCGCGCCAACGTCTCCTCGCCGGCACCTCCACCGGCGAAGCCCACGACAGTCCCGTCACCGAGATGATCGTCGCGCCCGACCACGATCGTTCATCTGGTCGGAGCGGGTTGCGCGGGGTCGTGGTCGGGAATGGCGTTGGCGCCGTAGAAGGTTGGCAGCATGCCTTTCACAAGGACCAGGGCTGAGCCTTCACCGGAGGGGACGGTGGCCAGATTGGTGGCGACCACGATGGTGAGCCCGGAGTCCGGGTCCGATCCCATGAAGGTCATATAGCCGGGGATTTGGCCGTCGTGACCGAGCAGGTGGGTACCGAAGCGGACAATGCCCAGTCCGTATCCGGCCATAGCCGGGTTGGCCGGGTCGATGGCCCGAATGCTCGCAATTCGCTGCTGCTGCATCGATTTATCGAGCAGGCCGCCGTCCGCGAGCGCCTTGACGTAGGTGGTCATATCGCCGACGGTCGAGATCACCGCGCCCGCGGTCCAGGTCCATGATGGGCTGGAAGTGGTCTGATTGCTCGGCTGCAAGGTGCCCGCGAGCGCCGCCGCCTGCTGATCCGTTGGGAGGGCGAAAGTTTCGATGGTCGATACGTTGGTGCCGAAGGCGTATCCCTGCGGATGCGGGTCCGGGATGGCGGAATCCGCGGGCGCGGGGAATGAGGTGTGTTTCAGACCGAGCGGGGTGAAGATGCGGTCCTGGAAGGTGGTGGCGACAGATTTGCCGGTGACCTTCTCGATGACCAGGCCGAGCAGGATGGTGTTGGTGTTCGAGTACTCGAACTTCTCCCCCGGCGCGAAGTTCACCGGATGCGCGAAAGCGATGTCGAGCAACTGCTCCGGCGTCCAGATCTTCTGCGGCTCATTGTCCAGGTAGGCGTTGAACTGTTCGTCGAAGGTGTAGCTGTAGAGGCCGCTGCGCATTTCGGCGAGCTGGGCCAGGGTGATTCGGTCACCGTTCGGCACTCCCGGCCAATACTTGGCGATCGGATCGTCGAGGGCGAGTTTGCCCTCCTGCGCCAATTGCAGGAGCACGGTCACGGTCATGGTCTTGGTGTTGCTGCCGATCCGGAAGTGATCGTCCACCGTCACGGGGACGTCTTTACCGATGGTCCCGGTACCGAATGTGGCGGTCCAATCACCGTCCTTGGGTGATCGAACCACCACTACCGCACTGGGAATGACGTTGTCCCGCATCAACTTCTCGATAATCGGCCGCAGTGTCGCGGCATACGCCGGATCGGCCGGCGCGCTGGAATCGGTGGCGGAACCGCACCCCACCGCGACCGTCAACACCACGGTCGCGACAATCACCCAAAAACCCCGTCGGTATCCCATGGCTGTCTCCGGGTCCGCTGGATTGTGGTTACGAAGTGTTTGCCAGCGTAATCCCGTACCGGTCGGTCTCGATGCGAAACGGGTTCAGCGGTTGCCGATGTACTCGATGTAGCCGGTGCCGTCGATGGGCGCGCCGCGGAATCGGCCGGTGTACCGATAGCTGCCGACGTATCCGCCCGCCATCCCGTAGACGTAATCGTCATTGGTGACGGCCTGGATTTCGATGAGTTCGCGACCCTGCTCGTCGTCGACGCTCCAGGTGAATTCCGTCGCGAGCCGCATCGGCAGGCCGTTGGGGGTGCGGCGGGCAACGGGTTCGACGCGATGGACATCGAAGGCGAAGTTGTCTTCGTAGGTGCCGCCGTGATCGTGCAGCGAGCGTACGTAGACCGCCCGTTGCACGGGGACGCCGAGGGGTCCGAGGACCTCGGTCATCAGCACCTGGGTGGTGTCATCGATATTGATGATCTGATAGGTGAAGAACGAAAACGGCAGTGCAACATCGGCTCCGCGCGCGTACTCGAGTGTGTTGAGCCCGGACAGCTCGGTCGTGCGGCCGTCGTAGGTGACGGCGCCGTCGTACTGGCACAGCAGCGACCAATGGTCGTAGAGCCCGCCGCGCACCTTGGCGAAATGGGAAACCTTATCGGTGGCGCGCACCTGGAGGTAGAGGTCGAACGCGGGATTGCGATAGGCGACGGTGAAATTGGGGTAGGTCCCCTCCAGCTGGAACTCGTCACCGAACCGGACGATGCTCGAATCCGCCGCCAACTCCAGATCGCGATCGACCTGATAGCCCCGGAACTGGCCGGGGAACTCGATACCGGCGCCGATCAGCAGATTCGCGGTATCGGCGGCAGTGGTTTCGATCAGATGATCGTTGCGCCACAGCGTGATTCGCGGCTGGCCGATGACGGCGATCACGTCGATGAAGTTCAGCGGCGCGGGCAGTCCCGGCAGCATCAGCCCGTAATGCACCGTGCCATATCGCCCCTGCGGGGGATGGAACGGCGTCGCCGGGTCGAATGGTTTGCCGCGCAGCGCGTATGACCCCGACACTCCGCGCTGGGCGGCATGGAATACGACATCTTTCAAGCTCACGTGACTGTCCTCTCGCAAACACCAATGTATGCGTAACTGACGGTATCAGACAGATATGACCTTCGAGTCACTTGATGTATCATCATTGATGAATCGGGAGGTGGAGGCCATGAAACAGCGATCGGGCAGCAGAGGCATGCCCCGCGGCGAACGCGAAGCCCAGATCCTGGACGCCGCCGCGATCGAATTCGGCACCCACGGCTACGCCGCCCTCCTGGTAGCCGATGTCGCCACCCGCGCCGGAGTCTCCAAACCCCTTATCTACCAGTACTTCTCATCCAAGGACGGCCTCTGTGCCGCCTGCGTCGAACGCGCCGGCACAACCCTGTCCACCGGCATCGCCGAGGCCATGAAGTCCCCCGGCCCCACCTTCGTCACCGCCGCCACCGCGGTCCTGGACGCGATCTTCACCGCCCTGGAACCCCGCCCCCACGACTGGCACGTCCTCTACGACCGCACCGCCCCACCCGACACCGAAACCGCCACCACCGCACGCCGTTTCCGCGCCATCATCGCCGCCCAAGCCGCCTCCGGCGTCGGCGCCGCCTTCTCCGCCACTCCCCCCTCCGACCCCGGCGACCTGGCAATCCTCACCCGAGTCTGGATGAACAGCGTCACCGCCATCGTCTCCTGGTGGCTCGACAACCCCGACCAAACAGCCGCCCAAATGACCACCCGCGCCCACCGCGTCCTGTCCACGCTGACACCTCGCTGACCCACCCCGTGGCGTCGTCGGCGTCGAGCGGATCAGTCCGCCAGGTTTCGCAGGATTCGTTGCGCTGTTCTGCGATGCCAGGCGTTCTTCGAGGCCGCGAAGGGCTCGACGTGGTCACGTACGCCCTGCGCGCGCAACTTCGCCAGCGCTTCGAGAGCATGGCCTTGGACGGTTTCGTCATTGAGCTGAGCGACGGCGATCCCGATGGCCTCCGGGCGGCGGGATTTACCGAGCCAGTTCACGATCATCTGCCGGGCACTACCCAATGACCGATCCTGCGCGATGGCCGCGAGATCGTCGAAATAGCTGTCATCGGCCGGGATGTCGTACAGCGCGCTTCCCGCACTCCACCGCGCGTTCTCGAAGATGGTCTTATCTCGATCGAATTGACCGAGGAGAGCGGGGATGGCCGCGGACTTGCGCGACTCGCGCCTATTGAGCGCCTGGATCAACACGAGCCGGGCGGTATCACGCCCGGCCTCTTCCGGTCCAGGCCAACGTATCTCGAGCTCCGACAACCACCCGGCCAGTACCGCGATAGCCGTCTGCGGCTGCCGGTGCGGGTGGGAGATATCGCCGAGTTCCCGCGCGTATCCCCCGAACGCGCGGTAGTCGCTCATCAACTGCTCGACGGGAAGTGAATTCGTCAACTGTTCAAGGCATTTCGCTCGAGGTTGTAGTGCGGCGCGACCCGGTCAGAGCAGTGCTCGGGTGGCGGGGATGACATCGTTGATCCAGCGGCGGAGTTGGGTTTCGTCGGGGGATTCGGGCCAGTAGACGAAGGTGTCGAAGCCGGTTTCGGTGGCTAGGTCGGCAAGGATGCGGGACCAGCCTGCGGCGTCGGTTCGGATGGGGTTCTCGCCACGCAGGGTGACCGAGCCCGGGGTGTCGGTGATTGTGCCGACCAGTTGGGCCATGCGGGTGATGTCGGTGGGTTGGCGGCCTGCGTCGATTGCGGCGGCGGAGATAATTGCTTGTGTTGCTTGCCATTTCTCGTAGGGGAGGTAGTGCGGGATGGGGGCGGCCCAGCCATCGGCGATGCGGCCGGTGAGGGCGTTGGCCTTGGGGCCTACGCTGCCGAACCAGATGCCGACCGGGTGCGCGGGGGCGGGGCCGGATTGGACGCCGTGCACGCGGTAGAGGGTGCCGTCCACTTTCGCCTTGGCGCCCGGTTGCCACATCGCGCGGATGATTTCGGTGGCTTCCTCGAGGGCTTGCAGCGCTTCGGGATTGGATCGGGTCGGGCCGCCCATGGCGCTGATCGCGGGCCAGAACGCACCGGCCCCCAGAGCGAGTTCGAAGCGGCCGCCGCTGAGCAGATCCAGGGTCGCGGCCTGCTTGCCGAGCATGGCGGGGCCGCGCAGCGGGAGGCTGGCTACGTCCGGAAACACCCGCAGCCGTTCGGTTTCCGCCAGCACGGTGGCGATGACGGCGAACGTATCGGCCAGTCCACCCGAGTACGGGTGATCCTGGATGCCGAGCAGATCCAGGCCCTCCCGGTCCGCGATCTCGGCCATCGCGCGCAGCTGCGGCAGCTCGGTCGCGGTCGGCGCCAACTGAATACCGAATCGTAGGTTCACTCCGCGATCATGCCAGCCGGTTCATCAGCTCACCGCGCCGAGCACGGCCTTCCCCTCGCGTGCGGCGGCGACCAAGAACGGGCCGAGACCGAGAAAACGAGTCCATCCTTCGGCCGTCAATCCCTCGGTTACCGCGCGCACAGCGGCAGGGTCCAGGGCGAACGCATGATCATCGGAGTCGAGTGCGCTGTCGGGATCGAATCCGGTGGCCCTGGCCAGATTGCGGTATGCCAGAACCCAATCGGCGATCCCCTCCTCCGCTTCCGCTCGGCCTTCGGCGATGTGAATGAGACTGCCCAGATCCTCGGCGTGGCGGTCCGTATCCGGACGAAACCCGTCGATGTGCTCGCCGGAATCGGCATCCTCGACCAGCGATTGCAGCAAGTCGGGGCGCTCGAGCGCCCGCGCCAAAACAATCGGATCCACCTTGACCAACGTCAACCACATCGACACCGGGCTCATGATCGCAGCAGGCATCGGTGTCGGCTAGTTTTCGGCGGCGCGATCGTCTCCGGCGGTCACGGCTGCGGCCAACTGTTCGAGCGTGCGCATCAACTCCAGTTGCCCGTGACGCTCGAGAGTGCGAGACAGCGCGGTGGTGATGTACGGGCTGGTGAAGACGCCGCCGATCGTCAGGCGCGTACCCGCGTCGCACGGTTGCAGCCAATAGGTGAATTCACTTCGGAATCCGGATCTTCCACTGCCCTGCAACACGATTCGATGCGGAGCGTCGAGCACTTCGACGGTCCACTCGAATTCGTTGTCCATGCCCAGGATGACCACCTTGGACAGCAGCGTCGAACCTTCGCGCAGCCGTGCGGGCGGTTCGTCGATGAAGTCGCGATGGATGCTGAACCATCGGCCCCACCCCGCGGGCTGAATGATGGTGTCGAACAACACTTCCGGACTGCTCGGCACCACCCTGGTCACTACGAGGGATCCCATGGCGTCACCGCACTCCTGCTCCGAAATTGGTCGTCGGGAAATCGTGTGCTCACGGTCTGGCCTGTTGCACCATGCGGATCCGACGCGGGGATAGCGCGAATCCGGCGCGGGTAGCTGCGGCCAGTGCGCGCAGGGCGAGTTGGTCGGCAGGGGTGGGGTCGATGCCGAGCAACTCTTTCGCGCGGTTGTGTTGCATCGCTCGGATCGACGCGCGCGGCAGCGAGCGGACTATCCAGGTGTCGGGGTGCAGGACTTGCTCGGCAAGGGCGGTTCCGGCGGTTCCCAGGTGGAGGTGAGTGGCGCACGCGGTGTCGAAGTATTCGGTGAACTCGGCCCAGGTGCCGGGGAGCAGGCGATCGCTGACGCCGTGTGAGCGGTACCAGTCGCAGCATTCCGAATACAGTTGCACGCGTGCGTCTTCGGTGATTCGAGGGCCGAAGGTGGCGCTGGCCGTCATGAGCGCGTCGACGTAAGTCGCGTGCTGGAACAGGAAGACCTCGGGACGCAATGCGTGGTAGCGGTCGCCGTGTTCGTCGTATCCGGTCACGTGTTCGTGCGCGTTGCGGATTACCGAGCTCATGTCCCGATCGGCACAGGCCATGTAGATCATCTGCGTGACCGCGCGCTTCTTATGCGCCCATAGCCGATTCGTGGCGTGTTCCGCCAGCGCCGTCGCGATGGCAGGATGCAGAATCTGTAGTCCGACCGCTCGGGGTAGCAGCAGCAGGAAGCGTCGATCGCCCAGCTGCCGACGCAGTAGGTCACCGGCACGCCATTGTCCGCTCACATCCGCCCCTCCCAATTGCAACGATGTGAATGGAACATAACTTAGAGCCGCCGCGATCGAACGTCAACCAGCGGCGCCCTGCGCTGACTTGCTGGTAAAACTTCAGCGAAGTTGTCCAGAAAGGCTCTTCCATCGGCGTGAATTGTGAGTAACATACGCTGCGCCAGCTCTTCGCAATGCCGCGTGGAGCGTGTGGGAGGCAACGACGCGGCCGACCGAGAGGACGAGCGCGCCGCTGCCAACGGGCAGGAATGCGAAAGGATTACCCCGGATGCTCAAGCGGCTGGATCGACTACTCAGTTATGAGATGAAGGTGTCCGAGTTCCTCGGCACACTGATCATTCTCGGAATCCCCTACGGGTTGGTGGGTCTGGTCTGGACCCTCACGCACACTTCACATCTCAAGCAGATGCACGGCGTCGACGTGATCATCTCATTCCTCGGATCGATCGTGTGCTGGCCGGTGCTCACCTTCTCGAATGTGTGCATGACGTAGATGATGATTCTGGTCTGGCTCATCGACATCCTGGTGATCGGCGTCAAGATCCTCGGTGGGCGTATGAAAGTCAATCCCGTACTCCGCTTCGGCCTCTGGCTCGCGGTGCTGAGCACCGTCGCGGCGGGCGTCGCGGTGGTGGGCTTCGGCCTGGTGCTGCTCGAGCGACAGCTCTCCGGCACGGCCTGATCCTCCGATTTCATCGGACGAATGAGTAATTACTTGTCGTGACCTGCTCCCGTTGTCAAGCGCGGGAGCAGTCTGGCACATCGACAAGAATGATCAGTTACATATTTCTTGTCCCGCACCACTGTGGTGTGCAACACTTCACACGCTCCGCCCCAGCGCTGGGGGATCGATCCCATATTCCGGCGGCGGTGAGCGGCTAGAAAGGATCGGCGACCCGTGACTGCCACTTCGGAAAGAGCGCCGGCGCGCGAGCGCGCCCCGGAACCGGGCGAACTGGAGAAATTCAGTGCCAGCGCCACCGAGCTGTGGCGCCGCCACCCCCAGCAGTCGCTGGAGACCCTCGGCCGACAGGTGAGCCTGGGCCGAGATGCGTTGGTGCAGTTGCTCATATCGATTTTCCAGCGCCGCTTCCCGTATCGCGAGTTCATCAAGCAGTCCGCGTTCATGACGAGCGTTTCGGCGATTCCGACCGTGCTGGTCGCGGTGCCGATCGCGGTGGTGGTCTCAATTCAGTTGGGCGCGTTGGTGAATCAGGTCGGCGCGACCACCTTCATCGGCGCGGTGGCCGGGCTCGGCATCATTCGCCAGGGTGCGCCGCTGGTCACCTCGCTCATGATGGCCGGTGCGGTCGGATCGGCCATTGCCGCCGATCTGGGTTCACGCACCATTCGCGAGGAGATCGACGCCATGATGGTCATGGGCGTGGATCCGGTGCGACGACTTGTCGCTCCCCGCCTGGCCGCGGCGGTGCTGGTGAGCATGCTGCTGTGCGGGTTCATCGTGTTCGTGGGCTTCTCCACCGCGTACCTGTTCAACGTGTACGCCCAATCCGGTACACCCGGTTCGTTCATCTCCTCGTTCGCCTCCTTCGCGGTTGCCAATGATCTGGTGATCGCGCTGGTCAAAGCGGCGGTCTTCGGGTTGCTCACCTCGGTGATCGCCTGCGATATCGGCCTGCACGCCAAGGGCGGGCCCGGCGGCGTGGCCAATGCGGTCAACTCCGCGGTGGTCACCGCGGCGCTGATGACGTTCGCCACCAACGTGATTCTGACCCAGCTGTACAACACCCTCTTCCCCACGAAGGTGATCTGAGGTGGGCAGCACCTACACGCCCCCGGCGCTCAAACCGGTGCGCGTACTCGGCAGTGCCGTCGCCGCGCCGGTGCAGGCCAACCAGCGGCTCGGGCACCAGGCGTACACGTTCTTTCAGGCGTTCATCGCGGTTCCGTTCGTGCTCAAGCACTATCGCAAGGAGGTGTTGCGCCTGACCGCCGATGTCGGCTGGGGCAACGGCTCGCTCGTGGTCGGCGGCGGCACCATCGGCGTGGTGATCATGCTGTGCGGATTCGCCGGTGTCACAGTCGGTATGGAGTCGTTCACCGCGCTGAACCTGCTCACCATGAGCCCGCTGACCGGCGCGATCTCCGGCTTCGCCACGACCCGCGAACTCGCGCCGGTCATCGCGACGCTGGCGGTCGCCATTCAGGCGGGCTGCCGTTTCACCGCGCAGCTGGGCGCCATGCGCATCTCCGAGGAGATCGACGCGCTGGAATCCATTGCCATCCGGCCGCTTCCGTACCTGGTGACGACCCGGATGATCGCGGCGACGTTGACCATCATCCCGCTCTACAGCGTCGGACTGGCGGTGGCGTACCTGGCCACCAAGCTGTCCGTGCTGTTCCTGGGCGGCACCACCGCGGGCACCTACGATCACTACTTCTACCAATTCCTGCTCGGCCCGGACGTGTTCTGGTCGCTGTTCAAAGTCGTTGTCTTCGTGCTGATCTCGACTTTCATCCAGTGCTACTACGGGTACACCGCCACCGGCGGGCCCGAGGGCGTCGGCGTCGCGGCCGGACGCGCCATCAAGATGGTCATTGTCGTCATGGTCTCGGTGAATCTGCTGCTGACCCTTGCGATCTGGGGCATCGACCCCGGATTCCGGATCTCGGGGTAGGTGATTCGACATGCTTCTTGACCCCAGTGGTCGCGGGCCCACCGCCCGCCAACTCTCCCTGTACGGCCTGGTTCTGCTCACCGCCATCGCGGCGCTGCTCTACCTGCTGGCGCTGCGCTACAACGGCCGATTCGAGGACAAGGTGCCCGTGGTGGCGACCTTGACCAGCACCGGCGACGGCCTGCCCGCCAATGCCGATGTCAAGTTCCGCGGCATGGTCGTGGGCCGGGTCGACAGCGTCGACATCGTGTCCAAGGGCGCGAGCCAGCGCGCGTCGCTGTGGCTCAAACCCGGTATCGCCCAGACGATTCCGGCGACTGTGACCGCCCGCGTCATCCCGAACAATATCTTCGGCGTGACCGCCATCGAATTGGTCGACACCACGCCCACCACGCAGACCCTGCGCGCGGGCGCGACTATCGCCGAGGACACCAGCGCCGCCACCGTGCAGTTGCAGAGCACCCTGAATGTGCTGCGCACCGTGCTGTCCAATATCCAGCCCGAGAAGCTCGGCCGCGTGCTCGCCACGCTGGCCGCGGCCCTGGATCCCAGCGCCCGCGTGCCCGGTTCCACCATCGAGCGCCTCGACAATTGGATGACCCAGGTACGCGGCCTCCCCGAAATGGGTGACCTGCTGGGCAATCTCGGCCGCGCCGCCACCGCGGTGAGCCAGTCCGCACCGCAATTGGTGCAGGTGCTCTCGCAATCGGTGACGACCGCCAAGACCCTCACCGAACAGCGCGCGGCCCTGGTCGCCCTGCTGACCAACGGTGGCACCGCCATCGATTCGGTGAACGAATTGTTCGCGGCCAACCCCGATTCGGGCAAGTTCCTGGTGTCGGGCTTGAACGAGCTGTTCGGCAGCCTCGCCCAGGATCCGCAGGCCATCCCCTACTCGATCGCCAATCTCAATACCGCACTACAACGTTTGCAGCCGACATTCAGCTTCGGACCGCACAAGCAGATGGTGTGGACCATGGATGTGAGCCTGACCCCGTTCCAGCAGTACGTGGCCAAGGACTGCCCGCACTACGGGAACCTGTATGGCCCGCGCTGCGGTACCCCGACCGTCGCGGATTCCGCTCCGGCGCAGGACTATCCGGCTCAGCTGCTGCCGCAACATCTCAATTCGGCCGGGCCCGCGCCGCAACCGCAGGCGCCGGGACAGATCAGCGTTCCCGGGCTGCCGCCGCTACAGATTCCGGGCCTGCCGCAGATTCCGGGTCTGACCGCACCGGCGTCGACCACTCCGTCCGGCAACGGCACCGTCGCTCCGGCCGCGCTGCGCGGTAAGGACGCGGTGGCGGCGATGGTCGGCGGCGAACCGAATATGGCGCAGGTGCTGCTGCTCGGCCCGGTGCTGGCCGGTGGGCACGTCACGTACGCGAAAGATGGTGAACAGCAGTGAAATCCGGTAGGGCAACGATCGGGTTCAGCCTGTTCGCGATTGTCGCGGTGGTGCTGACCTACACCATCTGGTCCACGCTGCAGCGCTCGGTCGCCGGTGGCACACACAGCTATTCGGCCGTGTTCTCCGATGTGCTGGGTCTGCGAATCGGCGATGACATCCGCATGGCCGGTGTGCGGGTGGGCCGGGTGGACAAGATCGATTTCACCGACGACTACAAGGCGCGGGTCGACTTCCGCATCGAGGACGACCAGCATCCGACCAACACGACGAAAGCCCTTGTGCGCTATCAGAACTTGATCGGACAGCGCTATGTCGCACTGATCGCGGGCAAGGACGCCGGATCCCCGATGCGCCCCGGTGACGCCATTCCCATCGAGCGCACCGAACCGTCCTTCGACGTCTCGGCCATGCTCTCGGGCTTCGAACCGCTGTTCAGCGTGCTGCAACCGGATCAGGTGAATTCGCTGTCGGACACCCTGATTCAGGCGCTCCAGGGCAATACCGTCTCGATGAGCGCGCTGATCACCCAGGCCGCCGAGCTGGCGGGCACGTTCGGGCAGCGCGATCAGATCCTCGGCGATGTGCTGACCAACCTGAGCAGCGTGATCTCCGGATTGGCCAATCGCAGTAGCGAACTCGAAACGCTGATCACCCAGGCGCGCAGCCTGATGCAGGGTCTGTACGCGCAGGGTGAAGCGCTCAAGAGTTCGGTCGATCAGGTCGCCACCGCCACCGACTCGCTCGTCTCCCTCATCGGCGCGGTCAAGCCCGGTTTGGCACGGGCGCAGAATGACGCGACCGCGGGCGTGGCGTTGCTGCTGCTCAACGGAGCGTCCCTGGATAAGGCCGCCGTCGAGCTTCCGGCGATGCTGAACCGCGTCTCCACCTTCACCAGCTACGGCGCGTACGCCAACGCGTACATCTGCCGACTGGACGTCTCGCTGTGGGGCGTGCTCTTGCCCCCGGGCCTGTTCTCCCAGGTCGGCGGCCCTGCCCAGTCCGAGGTGTGCCGATGATTACCACCGCACGCGACATGCTCTTCAGCGCCTGGCGCAATCGCTATCTCCGCGTGGGCGTGCTGGCCTCGCTCACGGTCGTGCTGCTGCTGGTCGGCTCGACCGCGATCAAACAGGCGCGTCTGGGCGATAAGACCATCGAGGCCGAGTTCGCCCAGGCCGCCGGACTCAAATCCGGTGCGACCGTCGATATCTCGGGAATCGATGTCGGCCAGGTGAGTTCGGTCCACCTGGACAACGGCAAGGTCCTGGTGGAGATGAAGGTCCGCAATGATCTGCGCTTGGGCGCGGACGCGACGGCCGGTATCAAACTGTCCACCATCCTGGGCCGCCTGCACGTCGAGCTGACTCCCGGCGATGGAAAAGGGCTGCCGGGCAACCGCATTCGCCTGGACCGCACCACCGTGCCGTACAACCTGGGCAAGGTGGTCCAGGATCCGCAGTACAAGAACCAGTTCGAGCGCATCGAGGGCATCGACCCGGCCAAGCTGCGCCAGGCCCTGGATACGGTCAATCAGCAGATGGGTGACTCCCCACAGCTTGCCGTGCAGGCGCTGGACAGCATCGGCGCGCTCGCCAAGGTCATCAATGATCGCCGCGATGCGGTCGACAGCCTGCTCAAGGGCATGGACAAGGTCTCTCAGCTGGCCTCGGACAATCAGAACAGCGTGCTACTGCTGTTGACCCAGGGCCAGGCCATCGGCACCGCGGTGCAGCAGCGCCAGGATCTGCTGCGCAAACTGCTCGACAATGTGGCATCGCTGTCCAAGACCTTGCAGGACATGGGGCTGGAGAACAACAACCAGATCGGCCCGCTGATCCAGGACCTGAACACCATGTCCCAGGGTCTGCAGAAGAACAAGGACAATCTCGACCGGCTGTACGAGATCATGCCGGTCGCGTTGCGGCAGTTCAACAATGCGCTCGGCAACGGCCCCTACGGCGAGGTGTACGCGCCGTGGCTGTTCCCGGACAACTGGTTGTGCTTCGCCCAGGCCATTCAGGGGTGCAAGTAATGAAGAGCCGCGTTATCGCCAAACTGGCCGCGCTGTGCTGCGCGGCCACGGTGGCGGCCGGATGTGGGCTGCTGCCCGATAGTTTGACCGCGATTCCCAATGAGTATCTGGGCAAGCGCATGCGCATCAGCGCCGATTTCGAGAGCGTCGCGGGCCTGTACGCGGGCAATGAGGTTGCGGTGCTCGGTGTTCCGATCGGGAGCGTCGAATCTGTCACGCCGCGTGGCGGTTACGTCGAGGTCGTGATGAATGTCGACTCGACGGTCAAGATTCCCGCCGATGCCTTCGCCGCACTGGTGAATCCGCAGCTGATCACCAATCGGCACGTGGAGCTCACCCCCGCCTACACCGGCGACGGTCCGGTCATGGCGGCCGATGCGCATATTCCGTTGCCGCGCACCCGGGTTCCGGTCGAGCTCGATCGGATTCTGGAGAATTTCGACAAGCTCGGCGCCGCGCTCAAGGGCGATAACGAGACCGGGCCGATGGCCAGCCGGGTGCTGTTCCCGCTGCTGGACGGCAATGGCGACAAACTGCGCGAGACGCTGGACGCGCTGTCCTCGGCGTTCGAGGTGACGCTGGCCAATAAGGACCAGATCGCCAACACCATCGTCAAGCTCAACGACATCACCCAGATCATCGCCTCCAATGACGAGACTGTCCGCAGTTTCAGCGGCACCCTCACCCAGTTGGTGGATCTGCTCGGGCAGCAGGCTCCCGGGTTGCAGTCGGTGCTGACCCAGCTCAACGACTTCCTGAACAACACCTCGGCCCTGGTCGGGGACAACAGGGAGCAGTTGGCGGGCGCGCTGACCCGATTCGTCGATATCGCCGGGCAGATGCGGGCCAATGCCCGTTCCCTGACCGAGATCGTCGATGTCGGCCCGCTCATGTTCCAGAACCTGTCCAATGCCACCAGCCGCGAACATCAGGCGCTGCGCCTGCACGGCCTGCTCGACAAGATCGTGCTGGACAGCGAGGCGCTGTCCACCTTCTGCGAGCGCATCCAGATGCGCATGGACGGCTGCCGCACCGGCAAGATCGCCGACTTCGGTCCCGACTTCGGGCTCACCGCCGCCCTGCTGGGCATCACGGAGATGAAATGAGCACACGAACCAGATCCCTTGCGGCGGCGGTCATTACCGCCGCCACCCTCGCCGGGAGCACCGGGTGCGCGGTCACCGTGCAGAACATGCCGATGCCCAAGCCCGGAATCGGCGCACCCGGCTACACCATTCACGCCTCGTTCCGAGATGCGCTCAATCTGCCCGATCACGCGCACGTGAAGATCGGCGGCAGCGATATCGGGGTGGTCACCAAGATCAAGACCACCAATTTCATCGCCGACGTGGAAATGCTTATCCGACAGGACATTCAGTTGCCCAAGGGCACCACGGTCGAACTGCGTCAGGCCACTCCGCTGGGTGATGTGTTCGTCGCCATGACGCTGCCTTCGGCGCAGGACGCCGGACCGCTGCTGCACCAGGGCGACACCATCGGCACCGACTCCACCGCAACGGGTGCGTCGGTGGAGCAGTTGATGATGTCGGTGTCGATGCTGATCAACGGCGGCGGCATCAATCAGGCCGCCAAGATCACCACCGAATTGAATTCCATGTTCGCCGGGCGCGGACCGCAACTGGCGCATCTGCTCACCGAGATGACCGCCACCATCGAGGCGTTGAACAAGCGCACCGGTGATATCGACGGCGTACTGACCGGGCTGAATACGCTCGGCGGTGAACTCGCCAGCCGCAAGGCCGAACTGGGCCAGGCCGCCGATACCTTTCCGGGTCTGATCGGACTGTTCACCGAGAACAATCAGCGCATCGTGGATCTGCTCACCAAGGTCTCGACCACCATGGCCGCGCTGCACGATTTCAGCGATACCACCGGCGGGGATTTCGTCAATCTGTTCAACAGCATTCAGCAGTTGATGTCCGGATTCGCGCAGTCGACCGATCTGACCGCGACACTGGACGGGCTGCATCAGCTCTATCCCTCGTTCATGGCCAGTTTCAAGGGCCCGACCCTGGCGATCGCGGCGACGGTGTCCTATCTGAGCATCGGCGCGCTCACCGATCCCAGCGGCAGCCGACTGCCCGAACTCAGTGATGTGCCCGCGTTCATCGGCAGTTTCGTGCAGGTGCTGGAGAAGGTGTTCGGACGTTTGACGAGTCCACCGCAGCCGGTTCCCGCCGCCCCGGCTCCCGCCACCGAGGACGGTGGCCGATGAATACTCCCCTGTGGCACTGGGTGGTGCGCAGCCGGATCGCCATCGCCAATGTCGGACTGATCGTGGTGCTGATACTGGGCTGCGGCTATATCGGTTCGAGTGTCCTGCGGTTCAATCCGATTCCGCACACCTACAAGGTGACGGTGTTGCTGTCTACCTCCGGTGGACTGCTCTCGGGCAATGACGTGACCTTCCGCGGACTGCGGGTGGGCCGGGTCGATGAGATCAAGGTCGCGGGCGACGGCGTGGCCGCGGTCGCCGAGATCGACGATTCGGCGCATATCGCGTCGGACGGTGTGGTCGCGGTCGGGCGATTGTCCGCCGCCGGTGAGCAGTATCTCGATTTCCGGCCCGAATCCGATTCCGGGCCTTACCTTTCCGATGGCGCGGTGGTGGACCGCACCCGCACCAAGACCCCGGTGCAGATCCAATCGGTGCTGGCCAATCTCAGCGATTTCATCGGCGGTATGAACCCGGACCGGTTGAATGTGATCGTCGACGAGCTCGACAAGGCGCTCGCCGGCGGCCCGGATCGGTTGCGCAATATGGTTTCCGGGATCAGCCGGGCCATGTCCGGCCTCAATGATCTACTCCCCCAAACCAAACAGCTGCTGGAGAACCTCAGCGTCATCGGGGCGACGACCTCGCACGCGCAACCCGATCTGGGCACCATCACCGCCGCGGGCACCGCGCTGTTCCAGCAGCTGACCGCCGCCGATGCCGAGGTCCGGCACCTGTTGCAAACCGGGCCCGATCAGCTCGCCACCATCGGCGGATTCGTCTCCGAGACAAAGGATCCGATCACCAACCTGGTCACCAACTTCGTGGCCATCACCAAGGCGGCGAAGCTGCGCGCGCCCGCGATCGCGGCGCTGTTCCCCGCCATCCGGGCGGGCTCGGAGGCACTGGGCATTCCGGCGCACGACGGCAGCTATCACACGCTGGTGGATCCGTGGCCGCGTCCCTGGTGCGAATACGACACCATCCCGGTGGTGCCGACCAATGCCCAAACCGACACTCGGACACGGCTTTACAACTACTGCCTCACCAGCAATCCGGCATTGCAGGTGCGCGGTTCCGCCAATGCGCCGCGTCCCGACGTCGCCGACAACGGCGTGAGCGCGCCACCCGGTGTGACCGGTAACGAACTGTCCCAACCCGTCACTGGTCGATAGGAGAAAACCCATGAGCGGCAAGGAAATCGAGGACAAGCCCGACGAGGTCGTGGTGGAGACGCCCGTGGAGCCGGAAGCGGAATCCACCGTCGCGACGCAGAAGTCCACCGATCCGAAGGAACCGGCGAAAGAGACCGCGGACGAGAAGAAGCCGCGCCTGCGCACACCGACTCTGCCGTCAATTGGACCGCGTGGCCGCATCGCGTTGCGCGCCGCCGCCGTGGTGGCGCTGGCCGCGTCCATCGGGTCGAGCGTGTTCTTCTTCCAGCGCAGCCAGCACGACAGCGACCTGCTCGCCGCGCAGGAAGACGCCCGCGCGGCGGCATGCAAGTACGCCCCGGTGCTGGTCACCTACGACGCCAAGAACCTGGACGCGTACTTCAACGCGGTGCTGGCCGGCGCCACCGGCGAATGGAAGACCCAGTTCGACAACACCAGCAAGGATCTGCGGGATGTGCTCACGCAGGGCCAGGTGGTCGCCAAGGCCAATGAGGTGCAGTGCGCCATCCGCACCGGTGATCAGAACTCCGCCGAGGCCATCGTGGTGATCGGGCAGACCATCACCAGTCTGGGCACGCAGGGCAAGCCCGCCCCGGGGCAGCTGTCGATGGTGATGCGCCTCGAGCATTCGGGTGATCACTGGCTGGTCAACAAGCTGAATTCGCCGCTGGTTCAGCCGCCGCAGTCGTGATGTGAAGCCGGGCAATGACTTCCGAGGAGGTGCGGGTGCGGCGTCACCGCCCCAAGGATCGGCGCGCCCAGATCGCGGCGACCTCGGCCGCCGCGTTCGCCGAGCTCGGCTATCACAAAGTGAGCATCACCGATATCGGTGCGCGCCTGGGCATTACGTCCGCGGCGCTGTACCGGCACTATCCGAGCAAGTACGCGATCTTCGCCGCGGAACTGTTCCGGCTGACCGAGGTGACGGTCGCGGCGGTCACCATGCCGCCGCAGGCCCAGCAGTGGACGCCGCAGCGGCGGCTCGGGCACGCGCTCGAGGCGATCATCGCCGGAACCATCGCCAATCGGCCGACGGTGGCGCTGGCGCGCTGGGAAGCCCGCTACCTGGACTCGGACGATCGCGCCACGCTCGACGAACGGTTCGCGACGGCGGTGGCGATGCTGTCGGAACTGGTCGCCGGGGTGCGCCCGGAGCTGACGGCGCGCGAATGCGGGGTGCGCGTCATCGGAATGTTCAGCGCCGTCAGCAGCATCGGCGATCATCGGGTCGCACTCGCGGCGAAATCACTCGCCGCACTGCTGGATTCACTGTGCTGGGCGATTGTCGAGACGGATCTGCCGGAGCCGGAACCGATCTCGGATCGCCCCGGCGTGGAGGTCGCCTCACCACTCAAGCATGAGCTCATGCTGCGCCAGGCGATTCACCTGTTCTACGAGCGCGGCTACGCCAATGTCAGCGTGGAAGACATTGTGCTGGCGGCGGATCTGCAATCGGCGTCGGCGCTGTATCGCTACTTTCGCAGCAAGGGCGATCTGCTCACCACCGCGTTCCGGCGGGTCACCGATCGTATGGTGGCGATCATCGGCCCCACCATCGCCGAATCCTCCGGTGCCGCGGAAGCACTATCCAAGATCGTCACCTACTACGCGTCCGAGGCGCTCACCGAACGCGAACTCGCCTACGTGTACTACGCCGAGGCCGGACAACTTCCGGTAGAGGAGCGCAAGCCGGTGCGCACGGTGCGCCGCCTGGTCGTGGACGAATGGGCGGCTCTGCTGATCGAGGCTCGGCCCGAGCTCTCCCCGGCCCAGGCGCACGTCCTGGTACACGCGGCACTGGGATTGGTCGTCGACTTCGGGCGCGTATACGGCGACGATGAGCACCTGTGCCCGCAACGCTGGGTCATCCGGCTCATGCAGATCGCGCTGTTCTGGGAGTCACCGCCAGAGGCAGTAAGTTATTGAGCCTTCTGAGTGGAAGATCCCGAATATCGTTCGTCAAGTGTCATTTGCTACACATATGTGAGTTTTCATTCAAATTGATGCTGTTGCCGGAATGACGCCGAACAGCACTGTTCGCTGCCGTAACATCGCGTCCATGCCAGCCGCCTCCGGACAGCCGCGCCCGGTGCGCCGCCGACCCAAGAACCGGCGCGCGATGATCGCCGCCACCTCCGCCGAGGCATTCAGCACGCTCGGCTATCACGGCGTGAGCATGGAGGAGATAGCCTCCCAGCTCGATATCAGTTCCACCGCGCTGTACCGGCACTACCCCAGTAAGTACGCGCTCTTCCGCGAGGAGATGCTGCGACTGAGTTCGGTATGCCTACAGGCGGTCGCGCTGCCCGCGGGCGATTCGGAGCTGCCCGCCGCCGATCGGGTGCGCGTGATGATCGATTCGCTGATCGCGGCCTCGATAGCGCATCGGCGCAGCGCGGCACTGCTGCGCTGGCAGGGACGATATCTGACCGCCGAGGATCGGCGCGAGCTCGGCGCGGAACTCGCGGCGGCCGATCGCGGGATGCGGGCATTGCTCGCCGAACTCCGGCCGGAGTTGAGCGAGGACTCCAATGCCGTTCTGTCGCAATCGCTTTACAGCATTATCACCAGTATCGGCGACCACCATGTGACGCTTCCGGTGAAGGCCCTGAACCGTCGACTACACGCGGCCTGTATCGCGGTATCGCACGGCGAGCTACCCGGACCCGTATCGGTGCCCGTCGCCGCCCCACCACCGGATCCGGGGACGATCTTCACCCCGGATCTATTGCTGCGCAAATCAATCGAGCTCTTCCATGAACGCGGCTACCCGAATGTCAGCGTCGAGGACATTGCCGAGGCATCGGGTCTGCCCGCACCGTCCGCGGTCTACCGGTACTACCGCAGCAAGGGCGATATCCTCACCGCCGCGTTCCGCCGCGCCGCCAAGCTCGTTTCCGATGCGGTCGGCCCGGCGGTAGCGAGCTCCACTTCCCCCGAGCAGGCCCTGACCACCCTGATCGAGCAGTACGTGGCGGGCTCCTTCACCGAGCGCGAACTGACTTTCGTCTACTACGCGGAGATCGGCAATGTCGAACCCGCCGAGCGCACACTGCTGCGAAATGTGCAGCGCCTCAACGTGGAAGAGTGGGCCAGGCTGCTGGTCGCCGCACGTCCCGAACTGACCGCCGCCGAGGCGCGACTGCTGGTGCATTCCGCGCTGGCGCTCGTGGTCGATCTGGGCCGCCGATTCGGTTCGGCGCATCCGGCGTGCGCGGAGGTGCATGTCGCCTACCTGATGCGCACGGTGCTATTCGGCTAGCGCCCCAACCTCTTTCGGGTAGGTGCCGTCAATGCTTGCCGGCCGTGAGCAGTGACTCGACGCCGGTCGGCAGGGTGCCGTCTGCGGCGGCGTCGATGAGGAACCCTTCCAGGGTCGCGCGGAACGCGGTCGCGGCGTGCGTGGGGGCGACATCCTTGCGATGCGCGAGTGCGACCGTTCGATGCAGGCTGCGCCCACTTCCGCTGTCGTACAACGACAATGGCGTACCGCGCAGACCCGGCCGTCCGGCCAGCACCGTACTGGGAACCACCGCCACCCCGAGTCCCACCTCCACGAATCGCAGGACCGCGTCCATCTCGCCGCCCTCGACCGCGAAACGCGGTTCGAATCCGGCTTGGCGGCAGGCCGCGATGGTCGCTTCACGCAGGTCGTAGCCTTCGCGGAACATGACCAGCGGCCGGTCTTTCAGGTCCTCGATTCGCATGCGGGATCGGACCGGCAGCGACTGGTCATTCGCCCGTGCGGCCACCACCAGGTTGTCCCGCAGGATCGGGCTGGTGACCAGCGGGGTGTCATCGGCCAGCGGCAGAATCACCAGCGCCAGATCGAGTGCGCCCTTGGTCAAATCGCGTACCAGGTCGCGGGATCCGCTCTCCTCCACAATGAGCCGGATGCCGGGATAGGCGTCGTGGAAGCGGCGCAGGATATCGGCGAGCAGGCCGGAGCACAGCGACGGCGTGGCTCCCAGCCGGACCCGGCCGCGGCGCAAACCGGCCAGTTCCTGCACCTCGAGTCGCGCGGTGTCCACATCGGCAAGGATGCGGTTGGCAAGGGGCAGCAGCGCCTCACCCGCCGGGGTCAGGGTGATATTGCCTCTGGCGCGGCTGAACAGCGGTGCGCCCAGCTCGTCTTCGAGCACTCGAATCTGCTTGGACAGTGAGGGCTGCGCGACGCCCAGCACCTCGGCCGCCCGAGTGAAATGCCTGGTCTGGGCTACCGCCAGGAAATACGACAACTGCTGCAACTGCACACTCGATAGCCTAGGACTACCGACTTCGGGTTTTCGATTCCGAGAGACCAGGATCATCCCGGGCGTGTGAAAGCCCTCACCCGAAATTCCGCTACAGCGCGTAGTAATTGGCGTCGCAGCTCGGTTCATAGACTGCGGCCATCGAGATCAGAGCAACGCGGACTTGGACCGCCTGAACTGGCCGGACGTACTTTTCGCTGGTGGCTATGGCAATACCGGCGCTCTACCGCTCGACGGTGGGCAAGAAGGCCGTAATGGCGGTGACGGGCGGCATGCTCGTGCTGTTCCTCATCGCCCACATGGCGGGGAATCTCAAGGTCTTTTTGGGGGCATCCGATTTCAATCACTACGCGGAATGGCTGCGCACGCTAGGTGAACCATTGCTGCCGCGCAGGTGGCTGCTCTCGGCCATGGAGGTCATGCTCGGTGCGAGCGTGATCCTGCACATGTGGTCGGCGGTGAGCCTGGCCCGCACGGCTCGGCAGGCGCGGCCGGTGAAGTACGCGGCCAAGAAGAAATCGCATGCCAGCGGGTACGCGGTGCACACCATGCGGTACGGCGGGGTGATCATCGTGCTGTTCCTGATCTGGCATCTGCTGGATCTCACAGCGGGCGCGGTGAATCCCGAAGGCGCCGATGCGACGCCGTTCGCCAAGGTCGTCGCCGACTTCGAGCCGTCGCGGTGGTACATCACGGCGTTCTACGCGGCGGCGGTGATGCTGGTCGGGTTGCATCTTCGGCACGGAATCCGCAGTGCCTTCCAGACATTGGGGCTGGCGAGCAGTCGCAGCTATGCCGCGTACGACCGGATCGCGGCGGCGTTGTCCGTGCTGCTGGTCGCGGGGTTTCTGGCGGTTCCGATCGCCGTCACGTTCGGATGGGTGAGGTAATCATGAGCGAGTTCTACAGCGCGGGCGAGACGATCACCGACGGCGCGGTCCCGGCCGGTCCGATCGAAGACCGTTGGACCACACGAAAATTCGAGGCCAAGCTGGTCAATCCCGCGAACAAGCGGAAGAAGACGGTGATCATCATCGGCACCGGCCTGGCCGGCGGTTCAGCCGGAGCCACACTCGGCGAACAGGGCTATCACGTCATTCAGTTCTGCTTCCAGGATTCCCCGCGCCGCGCGCATTCCATTGCGGCGCAAGGCGGTATCAACGCGGCCAAGAACTATCGCAATGACGGTGACAGCGTGCATCGCCTGTTCTACGACACGGTCAAGGGCGGGGACTACCGGTCCCGGGAGTCGAATGTGCACCGGCTGGCGGAGATCTCGACGCAGATCATCGATCAGTGTGTGGCGCAGGGAGTTCCGTTCGCACGGGAGTACGGCGGGCTGCTGGACAACCGATCCTTCGGTGGCACACAGGTTTCGCGCACCTTCTACGCGCGCGGGCAGACCGGTCAGCAGTTGCTGCTGGGCGCGTATCAGGCGCTACTGCGCCAGGTCGACCTCGGCACGGTGGAACTGCACGCGCGGCACGAAATGCTGGATCTGATCATGGCCGACGGGGTGGCGCGCGGGGTGGTGGTGCGGGATCTGATCAGCGGAGAGATCAAGTCCTACACCGGTGATGCGGTGGTGCTGGCCTCGGGCGGATACAGCAATGTCTACTTCCTGTCGACAAATGCCATGGGCTCCAACGTCACCGCGTCCTGGCGAGCGCATAAGCACGGCGCGTATTTCGCGAATCCCTGCTTCACACAAATACATCCGACCTGCATTCCGGTGTCGGGGGATCATCAATCCAAGCTGACCCTGATGTCGGAGTCGCTGCGCAACGACGGCCGGGTGTGGGTGCCGGTGCGCGCCGGGGATCAACGCAGACCCGGCGATATCGCCGAGGATGAGCGCGATTATTACTTGGAGCGCATCTATCCCGCGTTCGGCAATCTCGTGCCGCGCGATATCGCCTCGCGAGCGGCGAAGAACGTCTGCGATGAGGGGCGCGGTGTCGGGCCGGGCGGGCTCGGTGTCTACCTCGATTTCGCCGATGCGATCGAGCGGCTCGGGCGAGAAGCGGTAGAAGCCAAGTACGGCAACCTCTTCACGATGTACGAGCGGATCACGGGTGAGAATCCGTACCAGATGCCCATGCGGATCTACCCGGCCGTGCACTACACGATGGGCGGACTGTGGGTTGATTACGACCTGCGCTCGAACATCCCCGGACTGTTCGTGATCGGCGAGGCCAATTTCTCCGATCACGGCGCGAATCGGCTCGGTGCGTCCGCACTCATGCAGGGGCTGGCCGACGGGTACTTCGTGCTGCCGACCGCCATCGGGGACTATCTCGCGCGCGGTCCCGTCGGGGGTGTCGACGAGTCCGCAATCAGCAAGGCGGAGAACAGGGTTCGCGCGATGGTCGAGCGGCTACTGTCGATCAAAGGCGATCGAACGGTCGACTCCTTTCACCGCGAACTCGGTCACATCATGTGGGAGCACTGCGGTATGGAGCGGACCGAGGAAGGGCTGTGCAAGGCGCTCGGGCTCATTCCAGCGCTGCGCGCGGAGTTCTGGCAGCGGGTCAATGTGCCGGGTTCCGGCGACGACCTCAACCAGTCGCTCGAGCGGGCAGGACGAGTGGCCGACTTCCTGGAATTGGCCGAGCTCATGGTGATCGACGCACTGCACCGCACCGAATCCGCGGGCGGACACTTCCGGGCCGAATCGCAGACCGAGGACGGTGAGGCGCGACGCGATGACGACCGGTTCTCCTACGTCGCCGCCTGGGAATGGGGTGGCGAGGATGCGCCGCCCACATTGCATCGCGAGGCGCTGGAGTTCGAATACGTGCACCCGACGACCCGTTCGTACAAGTAGACAGGATCGGTCATGAAGCTGACATTGCGCATCTGGCGGCAACGCGGACCCCGC
The DNA here is from genome assembly GCF_042885355.1 of Nocardia sp. NPDC058058. Classification (NCBI taxonomy): domain Bacteria; kingdom Bacillati; phylum Actinomycetota; class Actinomycetes; order Mycobacteriales; family Nocardiaceae; genus Nocardia; species Nocardia sp. NPDC058058. The sequence continues at coordinate 611,435 of NZ_JBHVSA010000003.1, forward strand.
GACAAGGGTCGTCTGGTCAACTATCCGGTCGAAATCTCGCCCGACGCTTCGTTTCTGGAGACCCTGGACGTACTCAACGAGCACCTCACGGCCGAGGGTGAGGAACCGGTCGCATTCGATCACGATTGCCGCGAGGGCATCTGCGGGATGTGTTCGCTGGTCATCGACGGCACACCGCACGGGCCCGAAAAGGCGACCACCACATGCCAACTGCATATGCGCAAGTTCACCGATGGGGAGACCATCACGGTGGAACCGTGGCGGGCCAAGGCTTTTCCGGTCGTCAAGGATCTCGTGGTCGACCGCTCGGCCTTCGACCGCATCATCGAGTCGGGCGGCTACATCACCGCGCCGACCGGCACCGCACCCGAAGCCCATGCGGTGCCCGTCCCGAAACCCGACGCGGACTACGCCTTTCAAGCCGCCGAGTGCATCGGCTGCGGCGCCTGCGTGGCCGCCTGCCCCAACGGTTCGGCCATGCTCTTCACCGCGGCGAAAATCACCCACCTCGGCCTGCTCCCCCAGGGCCAGCCCGAACGGTACTCCCGCGTGGTCGACATGCTGGAAACCCACGACGAATTGGGGTTCGGCGGCTGCACCAACACCGGTGAATGCACCCTCGCCTGCCCGAAGGAGATTCCCCAGGACGTCATCGGGCGCCTCAACAAGGATCTACTGCGAGCGACGCTGAAGGGGCACTGACCGCACCGGCGGGGGCGTTTCCGGTCGCGCATTTCAAGCCGACCTGGATGCGCCTACGGCCGTACAACACAACGGAATCCGAGGTGGCCTGTAGCAGTGTCCTCGGTTTGACCCTGACGGGCGGCGGGGCGATAGCGCAGGCAGTAATTGGGAGCGCACAGGTAGGAGCCGCCCTTGACGACTCGGCGCGGGTAACGCTCGCCCGCGTCGATTGTCGCGGGATTGCTTGGGGCACAGCATGATCGGGCGGCGCTGTGCGGGGCGAACAGATCCGTCGTCCATTCCCAGACATTGCCGGTCATATCCGACAGGCGATAGCCGTTGGGCGGGTAGGTGCCGACGGCCGTGGTGCCGGGTTGATCGGACTGGCCGCGACCGGGCAGAAATTGCCAGGGAAATTCACCGATCCAGGTATTGGCCATGCGCCGATCCCTGGGTGCGAAGTCATCTCCCCAGCTGTAGGTGGCGTGATCGAGTCCACCGCGGGCGGCGAATTCCCATTCGGCCTCGGTGGGAAGCGATTTCCCCGCCCACGCGGCGTAGGTCGTCGCGTCCTCGAAACTTATCTGGGTGACCGGATGGCGTTCGCGCCCCTCCAACGTGCTGCCCGGCCCCCGGGGATGTCGCCAGTCGGCCCCCGGGACATACGCCCACCAGCGCCGGAAGTCGTCGAGGTCGACCGGCCCGGCGGTGCGCTGGAACACCAGCGCGCCGGGCACCAGTCCTTCCGGATCGGCACCGGGAAAATCATTGGGATCCAAGGGGCGTTCGGCGACGGTGCGATAGCCGGTGTCCTTGACGAAGCGGCGGAACTCGGCGTTGGTGACCGGGTGAGTGTCGATCCAGAACGGGTCGACACGCTTTCGGTGCACGGGGCGTTCCTCGGGAAAGAAATCCGCCGAACCCATATCGAATTCACCGCCGGGTACCTCGACCATGTTCCGGAGCCGTTGGCGGGCAATACCGTTCGTCATCGCATCCTTTCAGTCCCGCAGGTAGGCGCCTTCGGCGGCTCGTTGCAGATCGACGGAGATATCGTCGGCGGTGTACACCTCCACCCGGGCGATGCGAGCCCCGGACAGCGCGAAAGGTGAGTGATATTCGGCGGATACGGGCTGACCGCGATCCCGACCCACATTCATGCCCTCGCCCGACAGCGAGAAGAAGAACGGCTGGATCGTCACGTTCGATGCCCCCACGCGTTCACCGTTGAGGTACAGGTGCGCGTCACCGGTGGGTGAGGGTCCATCACTACCGGTTTTGCGAAAATCGACGCCGAGGGTGACGCCGCCGAGGGGCAGCGTGCGATCGGAGACGAGGTGCTGTTCGCGCTCGCCCAGCCAGTTGTAGACGTAATGCAGGCGCTGATCCTTGACGAACAGCGAATGCCCGCCGAAGCGGCCACCACCGGCGAAAATCACTCCCGCACAATCGATATTGTCGATCGTGACATCCGCGGCGATGGCGAATGAGCGTCCGATCATCACGAATGCCCGTTCGGGCACCTCCGAACCGCCCGGATAGAGCGTGATGCGGCCGTTGCTGTCCGCGACCGAAGGCCGCTCCAGATCGGCGATCTCCATACCGGTGCGGTCATCGAGCGGATAGCCTTTGTAGAGCCCGGCCTGCTCGTCCCACAGCGCGACCAGTTCGGCAAGGCGTTGTGGTTCGGCGGCGGCCCGGTCGTGCATCTGATTGCGGTCGGTATCAAGGTGATACAGCACCCAGGTGTCCTGATCGAAGTGTCCCCACCCGTTGGGGGCCGGAGCATGCACGGTGTTGGCCTGCCAGCCATCCCGCCACATCGCCCGGGTGCCCATCATCGAATAGAACTGGGTGTGCTTGGGCGACACAGCTTCCGGGTTGCGCAGCACCGTCGCCATCGACACGCCCTCGAGCGGGGTCTGTTTCACCATGCGCACGGAGTCCGGCGCGGGGATTCCCATCAGCTCGTACAGGGTGGGCACGATATCGATGGCGTGAATGTAGTTGTCGCACTTCACTCCTCGCACCGAAAGCCCGGCGGGCCAAGAGATCAGCAGCGGGTCGGCGGTGCCGCCTTCCCAGGCCGCGTTCATCTTGTACAGCTTGAACGGGGTGTTGAACGCCATCGCCCAGCCGTTGCTGTAGTGCGGATAGGTGGCCTCGCTGCCGAGTTCGTCGAGCTTGGACAGGTTTTCATCGAGGTTCTCGGGAATCTGGTTGTACCAGCGATTGGCGTTCACCGACCCCTGCGGGCCGCCCTCGGCGGAGCTGCCGTTGTCCGACATGGCGACGATGATCGTATTGTCGAGTTGCCCGGTCTGCTCCAGATAGTCGAGTAGTCGCCCGACCTGCTGATCGGTATAGGAGGCGTACCCGGCGAACACCTCGGCCTGCCGGGCGAACAGCCGCTGCTCCCCCTCACTCAGCGCGTCCCACGCGGTGACCAAATCCGATGCGGGCCAACCCAATCCCTCGGCACTGGTGGCGTGCGCGAGCGGATTGATATCGGGCAGCACGGTATCCGCGGGCAGCAGCCCGAGTTCCTGCTGCCGCAGCAGGACTCGTTCGCGATAGTGCTCATACCCGTCGTCGAACACGCCCCTGTACTTGTCGGCCCATTCCCGGAACACATGATGCGGGGCATGACACGCGCCCGGGCAGAAATACATCATCCACGGCTTATGCGGAGCCGTCGCCAGCGAATCGGCGAGGAATTCGATGGCATGATCGGCCAAGTCCGCGGACAGGTGATACCCCTGCTCCGGTGCGGCGGGCGGATCGATCTGATGGTTGTCGTACCAGAGGTCCGGATACCACTGATCGGTCAGCCCGCCCAGAAACCCGTAGAACCGATCGAATCCGCGCCCCAGCGGCCAGGTCCGCTTGGCCGCACCCATCGACATCTCCGAGGCGGGCGATAAATGCCATTTCCCGATCGCCATGGTGTTGTACCCGCGCTCACGCAACACCTCGGAGATGAACCCGTTCTCCGGCGGGATATAGCACGACATGTTCGGAAAGCCATCGGAGATCTCCCCGATCACAGCCATCCCATTGCTGGTCGCATTGCGCCCGGTCAGCAGTGCCGCACGCGTGGGCGAACACAGCGCGGTCGTATGAAACTGCGTGAACTGCACCCCCCGCTCCGCGATCCGCCGCATATTCGGCATCTCGATTTCCCCGCCGTAAAGATCCCACGACCCGAACCCCATGTCATCCCACACGACATAGAGCACATTGGGCGACCCCTCCGCCGCCCTCGGCTCGATGAACGGCCCCCAATCCGGCACCGAATCCCGCACATCATGAGCGATCTTCCCACCGAACTTCGGCGTCATCGTCGTCTCCTCGGCAGGCGAACCGGACCGACCACTCAACTGCGACCCCACCGCGGCGCCCGCGACCCCAACCCCCGCCAGGGCCGCCCCCGCACCGAACAACCTACGTCGTGACATCCGCGGCTTCTGGAAACCACCGTCCGTGTCGGCATCGCCTCTCATCAACGTCCTCTCGAAACCCGCACCGTCGACCAATTCGATCTCTTGGACCCGACGCTACGAATCCGACCCGGACACCTACCTCACCCCCGGGGGGTGAATTCGCGACGCGCGAGCGGACGAGCCCGATCGGCGGCGTCGATGACCTTGATCCCGGCCGAATCCAGCTGGGGATTCATGGATCTCAGCGTGCAGAGTTCCTCGGGGTTGAAGCAGCCCGTGGCCGACGTTCGAGTGAGAGCGTCACCGAAGATCACGGCGGCTTGGGCGGCATGGGCGTAGCCGCCGGTGCATTCGACCGTGCGGGCTTCGAGTTGGGTTCCCCGGCGTGAGGTTGCGATCCAGTGCAGGATCGGTTCCGCACTGGGTTGAGGTGAGATGGATTGTCGCCCAATGCGGAAGGGCATTTCGGGGACGTCGGGGAGCAGGCCCAGCGGGTTGAGGGCGATGACCAGGTGGTGGAGGTGGGGGCGGTCTATGTAGGCGAATGTTCGGATGGTGCGGCCGCCGGCGGTATCGAGGAGCCAGGCACGGTCGCGTTCGGCGAAGCCGAAGCATTTCTTGTTGCCCATCGGCGGCGGTAGGGGGACGGTCCGGGTGTCGTGGCGGGGGGACCGTTTGTTGTAGACGCCGTGGTGGCCGATGGTGGTGAGGTTCTCGTGCACGAAGTGCACGCCCGCGCGGCCGGCCATGCCGCTGGCGGGGAGGCACATTACGAAATCGACGGTGTCCGACTCCGGGTGACGCGCGAGCATGTCGGCGATGACCAGATTGGTTACCCCCGGTGCGAGCCCGGCGTTGAGGAGCACCGTGCCGCGAGATGTGCTCTGGGCGGCTCGGATTCGGAGTCGGCGGGCCGAGTTGACCGGGACCGTGGCCATATTGAGGATCCGGTGGCCGTGTTCGAGGGCCCATTGCTCGGCGCGTAGGTCTGCGTCGGCGACCGTGTTGATGGTGAGATCAGCTGCCGCGAGGGCGGGGCCGATGGTTTCGGGGCGGGACAGGTCGACGGGTACCGAATCCGGGTCGCCCCGGTATCTGCGTGTCCCCCGCAGCACCTGCCACCCCGCGTGGCCGTAGGCCGCTGCGACGGTCCCGCCCAGGACGCCGTCCGCGCCGATCACCAGCACTGTTCGAGTGTTCATCGCGTTTCCCCTATCCCTCGGATTCGGAAGTTTCCGAACCTTCTCCACGCCGGTGACCGACTGTAAGTCGCAGACCGACTCTGAGTCTGTTCAGTATGATTACCAACCGTGAGTGAGGTCAAGGGCGGCAGTCGCCGCGATATGTACGCCGCGCTGACCAGGACCGCGATCCTCGACGCGGCCCGCAAGCTCTTCGTGGAACGCGGATTCGACACGACCTCGGTCGATGACATCGCGCGCGAATCCCAGCTCAGCAAGGGCGCGGTCTATCACCACTTCCAGGACAAACAGCAGGTCTTCGCCGAGGTGTACCTGGAGGCCGAGCGGATCGTGATGGTCGAGGTCGCCAAGGCCGCCGCCGCGCCCGACCTCGCGCCCTGGGATCGCGCCGAGGCGGCCGCGCAAAAGGCCATCTCCTGCTATGCCGCCGATCCGGACACCCGCGCACTGCTGCGGCAGGCCACCAGCGTGCTCGGCTCCGAACGCACCCGCGAGCTCGACGCCACCATCGCCATGCCGTTGATCGAGGGCATGCTGACCGAACTCGCGCGGGTCGGTGAATTGCGGGCGGTGAATACCGATGTCGCCGCACAGCTGGTCTTCCGACTGTTGGCCGAGGCGTCGATGACGGTCGCCCTCGCCGAACATCCCGAACAGCTCACCGCGGACGTCGAACTCGTCACGTTCACCATGCTCAGGGGATTGCGCGCGCAGCCTCAGCCCTAGCTTGTGAATCGGACATTTCCATTGATAACGTTCGGCCGATCGGCGACAACATTGCCGAATCAGGCTGGAACGGAAGGAAATACGCTGTGAACAGGGTCATCACCCTCGCCCTGGCCGGTATCGCGCTCACCGGTTTCGCCATCGGCACCGCCGAGGCCCGCACCATCGATGGCGGGACCTTCGCCACCCGTGCCGCATGCGAGTACGCCGGGAAGACTCAGGTACGCGGCGAGGTGCTCGGCTACCGATGCAGCGCCACATCACCGAATTCGGCGACCGGGGACTACTACTACGCGCTGTACCTGGAAACCCGGGATGCCAACCGTCCCTGCCAGACCGGCGGCACCGGCTCGGCCGCTGCCTCTTCCGAAGCGTTCTGCCTGTTCCAGCGACGCTGAATCGGATTACGAACGATCGAGGCGGATTCGCGCGACCAATGAACGATGGTCCGCGCCAGGCAGACTCACCGTCTCGACGGTGAGCGCGCTCGCCCGCGCAATGAGAATGTGGTCGATCCCGACCAGCGCGGGCCAGCGTTTATCGGTGGGATAGGTGACCAGGTGCCCCGCACCCGCCTGTTCCGTGGCATCGCCGAACCGCTCCGACAGCAGTGCGCGGAACTGCGCGTGATCGTAGGTCGCGTTGAAATCCCCGGCCGCTATCACCGGCCGATCCGCCGGGGCCTGCGCGAGAATCCCACGCAGCCTCGACAATTCGTCCGCCCACACCCGAGTGCCGTACACCGGCGGCACCGGATGGAACACGTAGATCGAAACCGGTCCCGCGCCAGGGATATTCGCGGTCGCCGATAGCTGATTCAGCACGAACCCGTCGTATTCGACGGTGTCCGACAACGGATATCGACTCCAGATCCCGGTCCCGGTCGCGGTCCGCCCGGGCGAGAGGTACCGGTACGGCAGTACCTCGTCGAGTCCCGCCCGGCCCAGCCCCGCCACCGCGGCCGGTGTGAGCTCATTGACGGTGAGCACAGCGATATTTCGCGCCCGAACCCGTTCGACCACGGCGGTGGGATCGGCTCCGTCGAAGAGCAGATTCGACTGCATCACCATCACCTCCGGCCCGTCCCCGCCGCCCGACCGGCCGAAGTACAGCGGAGCTTGAGTCCACACCGCACCGGCCACGACAATGCCCGCCACGCTCGCGCCGATCCACCGTCGCGTGGCGGCGAACGCCACCGTTCCCACGAGCGCGGCACCCATCAAATAGGGCGCGCCCGAAGCCGCGAGAACCACCGCCCGGGCTTCCGAACTGCTGAAATGCAGACCGATCCCGGCAATTCCGGTCAGCGTCGCGGCCCATCCGACCGCGCCCGCACTGATCCCCACCCACTTCGACACCACCGCAATAGACAATCACACGGCTGCGCGACCGACTATTGACATGTGAGCGACTCGAAGTATGGTTCAGACTCAGAGTCTGTGAATCTTCGATCGCACCGAGGAAACCCCATGCGACCTGCATCCACCGCAATTCCACTGCTGGCCTGCGCCGCCGCCGTACTTCTCGCCGGTTGCGAAAACCAGGACACCGCACCCGCCAAAGCGGCTGCCACGACCACCGCCGACTGCACACAGCACGGCAAATACCCCGCGTCCCCCACTGTCGATCTACTCAACGGCCTGCTGACCAAAGGTCTGGACCCGAATGTCCCCAATACCGACAAGGTCGACCTGATCCAAGGTGCGGTCGGTGATCCGGGACTCTTCAATCGCATGCTGCCCGCGCTACAGCAGGCCAACTTCGCGGTCGTCATCGACAACGTCACCGACTACTGCAACGGCACCGCCAATGCCGATGCCACGCTGAGCTTTTCGGGCCAGACCAGTCCGGCCCAGGTACCGATCGTCGCCGAGGACGGGCGCTGGAAACTCGAACGCACCTGGGCGTGCGGCCTGGCGGCCAGTCTGCAGCAGACCTCACCGATCTGCGCCTGAGCAATCGGCGGCGGATTCCGCTGCCCCGCAACGACATACAGAGCTGACCTCACGGGGAAGAGGGCACGACACATGTTCCTGACACGATTGACCGACATCGCACAACGATCACCGCGCCGCATTGTCGCCGCGGCAGTGCTGTTCCTGGTGCTCGCGGGTGTGTACGCCGCACCGGCCACCTGGAAACTGGCGGCCGGTGGCTTCTTCAATGAGCCCGGGGCCGAATCGACAAGGGCCGAGCAGCTTTTGGAGGGGATCTTCTCGGCCGGCGGCGAACCGCTCGTGCTGACGGTGAGCACCGACGCGGGCGCGGACAGCCCCGCGGCCACCGCACGCGGGAAGGAGATCCTCGCCGCGCTACAGGGATCACCCTATGTGCGGCAGCCGATCTCGTATTGGACGACACCCGCGCAACTGAGCGGGCCGCTATTGAGCCGGGACCATCGCACCGGATTGGTCGCCGCACAGGTCGTCGGCGATGACGTGGACGCACCCGCGCGAGCTCGCGAACTGGTCCAACCCCTGCTCGGCACATGGGATGGCGTGACCGTCACCGCGGGCGGACAGGCCATGGTTTTCAGTCGGATGCAGCAGCAGACCCACAGCGATCTGCTGCTGCTGGAAGCCATCGCGATACCGCTGACTTTCCTTGCCCTGGTGTGGATCTTCGGCAGCGCGGTGGCGTCCGTCATCCCGCTGCTGGTGGCGTTCTTCGCCATCGCCGGAACCACCGCGACCCTGTGGACGCTGCACTGGTTCACCGGGGTCTCGAGTTTCGCCATCAATGTGGCCACCGCGTGCGGACTCGCGATGGCGGTGGATTACACGCTGCTCATGGTGAGCCGTTTCCGCGAGGAAACCCGCGCCGGGCGATCACCGCAACGAGCACTGGCGATCACCATGGCGACCGCCGGACGCACCGTGACCTTCTCGGCGCTGATCATGGGGTCGGTCTTCCTGGTGCTGACGGTGTTCCCGCAATATATGTTGCGGTCCATGGGATTCGGCGGCGCGATCGCCATCGGGTTCGCGCTGTTCGGCGCATTGCTGATCGCACCCGCGCTGCTGGTGCTGCTGGGTTCGCGACTGGACGCGTTCGATCTGCGCACGCCGGTGCGTCGGTGGTTCCGCAGGCCCCCAACGCGATTCGTGCCGCCGGAGCAGCGGTTCTGGTATCGGGCAGCGCATTTCGCCACTCGACGACCCATCGCGGTGGTTCTCGTCGTCGGCGGCGTGCTCGCGGTGATGGCCGCACCGCTGCTGGGTATCAAACTGGGATTTCCGGATGACCGTGCGCTGCAGGCCTCCACATCGGTGCGGCAGACCGGCGATGTATTGCGCGCTGATTTTCCGCAGCAGAATCTCGCCGGGCAGGTGGTCATTGTGATCCCCGGCGGCGTCACCGGGCCGGGCGAGATCGCGCGATATGCCGCCGCGTTGTCCGATGTCGACGGCGTGACCACGGTCGCTGGCCCCAATGGCCTTTACACACAGGGCCGTTCGGTCGGAGCCGCGACATTCGGCTCGGCGATCAAAGGTCATGCCGCCTATCTGACCGTCTCCACCAACCGAGATCCGCTCAGCGACAACGGAAAACAACAGCTAGCCGAACTGAAGCGAGTCGCCCAACCCGCACCGGCGCTCTTCACCGGGCTCGCCCAGCGCGATATCGACAACACCCGTGGCGTCACCGGCAAAATCCCGGTGGTGTTGCTCCTGGTCGCGGTGATCACCCTGATCCTGATGTTCGCCATGACGGGCAGTGTGGTGCTGCCGATCAAAGCGTTTCTGCTGAACCTGCTATCGCTCGGGGCGGGACTCGGCGCGCTGGTGTGGATTTTCCAGGACGGTCACCTCGAGGCGCTGGGCACGACCGCGACCGGTGCGGTGAATCCGATCAACCCGCCGTTCCTGGCCTGCGTCGCGTACGCGCTGGCCGTGGATTACGAACTGTTCGTGCTGGCGCGCATCAGGGAGGAATGGCTCGCCTCGCCGCGCACCGCCGCCGATAACGAGCGCTCGGTGGCCCTCGGCATGGCTCATACCGGTCGACTGGTCACCGCGGCGGCCACCATCATGATCATCGTTTTCGCCGCCATGTGCGCGGGCCAGGTCTCGTTCATGCGCGCCTTGGGTTTCGGCCTGACCATCGGCGTACTCGTAGACGCGTTCCTCATTCGCACGCTGTTGGTCCCGGCCTTCATGACCCTGCTCGGGCGCGCCAATTGGTGGGCGCCGCGTCCGCTGGCCCGCTGGCATCGGCGAATCGGTCTCGGCGAATCGGCGGTGCCGGACCGGGATCCCGAGATCGGTCAGCTCGTGGCCGATCCGACTACCGCCACAGCGTCGACCTCATCCAGGTAGGCAGTCTTTCGGACATATCGGACAACACTGCGCACCGCGGTTCCCGATGGGCACCGCGGTGGCCCGGGAATTTCGGCAACGTTGCGCGGTTACAGTGGGACGCTTTCGATCGACCGCTAGACAAGGATTTACGTTGACCGAACCTCTGCACGAGGCGCATGACCGGGCCAGTTGGGCTGAATTGTTCTTCGATCTGGTGCTGGTATTCGCGGTGACCCAGGCAGCGCATCTACCCGTCGGGCATCCGAATTGGGGCGCGGTGGGGCAGGCAGTACTGCTGCTGGCCGTGATGTGGTGGTCGTGGGTGGGCGTCACGCTCGCGGTGCACGGTGTGGAGGACACCGATCGGCAGCGGTTCTTCCTGTTCGCGGCCGGACTGTGCATGTTCGTCATGGCGATCACGGCGCCGCACGCGTTCACCGGACGCGCGACGCCGCTGATCTTCGCGGGCGCGCATCTGGCGCTGCGGCTGCTGCTGTGGAGTGCGATGCGCCGCAAGAAGGCCTTCGATACGGTGTTGAACCCGTACGCGGTGACCGTGATCAGCGCGGTGCTGCTGGTAATCGCGGCATTCGTGCCGGACGGCGGTGTGCGCAACGGAATCTGGATCGCGGCGGTGCTGCTGGCCTTCGCGGGTCCGGCCGTGCGGTCGCGGGCGCTACAGGGCGTGCAGTTCGGCGCGACCCATCTGCCGGAGCGATTCGCGCTGTTCGTGATCATCGCGCTCGGCGAATCGGTTGCCTCGGTGGGTAATCAAGCCGCGGAGTCCCATCTCGGGATATCTGCCTGGATCGCCATCGTGCTGACGTTCGCGCTCGGCTGCGGACTGTGGTGGCTGTACTTCGCCTACGGATTCGCCGCCATCGAACATTCACTGCGCACCAATGTGATTCGCGCGACGGTGGTTCGGGACGTGCTCAGCTACGGGCACATGCTGCTGGTGGTCGGCCTGGTGCTGGTGTCGGTGGGCGCGCGTGCGGTGGTCGAACATCCCACCGAGATCGCGCACGGCGTCAACGCGCATCTGCTCGCGCTCGGGGCGGCGCTGTTCGTGCTCGGATTCTGCTTCACCCGCTGGCGCATGTTCGGCGCGCCCACGGTCGGGCGGACCGTCACCGCGCTGGCGCTTTTCGTCGTCGCCGCGGTGGGGACGCTGTTGCCCGGCATCGTGACGCTGATCATCGTGACCGCGATGATCGCCGCATTGAACGGCTATGAGCACTGGGTCGTCTCGACGAACCGGCCACTGGCGCTGGTTCGCCTGCCCGTGCGCTCCTGATCCAGAACTCGGCTGTGCCACAGGCTATTACGTGTCACAAAGCCGAGTTCTGCATGTGCAGATGTACTTGCAGCACGCTAGGCTCGGCATGGGAATCGGCAGGGTTCCCATTGGGGGTGGTGATGGAAATCAGCTATGCCACTGCGGGATTCGGAGCCGAGTCCTGCCGGATCGGGATCGCCGAGGTAGTGCGTTCCTACGGGATCGACACCGTGCGCAGTCGAATAGCACACCTGCGCAGTGTCGGAATGAACTACGCCGCAACAGCTATCGAGTGCGAGCTGGAAGCCAGCCAATCGGCCGGGGCCATGGCGTCGGCATTGGTGTGCCTTACGGAGTGATGACCCCGATTTTGGTGGCTGGGGATTCGCCGAACCGCGAGATATGGTTCGCCCGTACCAGTTGAGGGGATAGTCATGAGCTGCTTTTCCGGACGGCCCGCACCGGGGAGCCGACCGCCACTCGGCGGGTCGGCGTGCGAGTCGGGAAGGTGACGCTGACCGCTTCGACCGCGGCTTCGGACATTTCCTTCGCGGAAGAGCAGCCGCAGCGGGCGACACTTCCCTCGCGACTGGCTAGACCGGTGCTTGTGAGTGGAATCCTGCTCACCGCGGCGACTTTCGCCGTCGGCGCCTGGGAGCGCCGCTGGATCGCGGATGACGGCTTGACCGTGCTGCGTACGGTGCGCAATTTGCTGGCGGGCAATGGACCCGTGTTCAACGCGGGTGAGCGGGTCGAGGTCAACACCAGTACCGCGTGGACGTATCTGATCTGGTTCTTCAGCTGGCTGACGCAGGCGCGGCTCGAGTACGTGGTGCTCGGTATCGCACTGACGCTCTCGGTCACAGCGATCGTCTTCGCCATGCTGGGCGCTTCGCGGCTGTGGGGTCGCGGTACCCAATTGCTGCTTCCGGCAGGGGCTCTCGTCTATATCGCGGTGCCCCCGGCGCGCGACTATGCCACCTCCGGGCTCGAATCCGGCCTGACGATCTGCTGGCTGGCGGTGCTGTGGTGGTGGATGATCCGCTGGAGTCGTGCTCGAAGTATGCGCCGCGCGGATGTTTTCGGGCTGTGCTTCTTCGCTGGGCTGGCACCGCTGATTCGACCGGAGATGGTGTTGGTCGGCGGGCCCGCATTGCTCATGATCGTCTGTGGGCCCGTGCGGGCTAACGGACTGCGCCCGTGGAAATTTCGAGTGCTGGCCTCCGTGATCGCCGGTCTGGTGCCAATCGGCTACCAGATCTGGCGGATGGGCTATTACGGGTTGCCGTACCCGAACACGGCCGTCGCCAAGGATGCCAGCGGTGCGAAATGGCGGCAGGGGTTGATCTACCTGTGGAACATGATCGGGCCGTATTGGCTGTGGGTACCACTGGCAATCCTGGCGCTGACAGCGCTGGCCACGGTGCGGGCATACAGGTTCGAATATCGGTCCTGGCTGGCCAATCGCTCGAAAGACACTCCGCGCCAGCGTATTCGCCGATTCAGAGTGTGGCTGGGAACCCCGTCGGCCGTCGTGGCACTGATGCTGAGCGCCGCCGCCTTGCTGACCATTTACCAGGTGCGGGTGGGCGGTGATTTCATGCACGGCCGCATGCTGCTACCACCGCTGTTCTGCGTACTACTTCCCGTCATGATGTTGCCGCTCACCTCCGTTGCCGCACAGCGGAACCCGCTCCTGCAACTGACTCGCGTGGCATCGTTCGCCGCAGTTGCGGGCTGCGCATTGCTCGCCACCGGCGTCACTGCCATCACCACACCCAACGGGATCACCCCCACCGGTATCGCCGACGAGCGGCACTACTACATCCAGAGCACCGGTCGCGCGCACCCGATCCGGGCCGAGGACTATCTCGACTATCCTCGGCTCCGGCCCATGATCATCGATCTCGGGGCGGCTCCGGCCGGTGGCTTACTCATCAACACGCCGTCCTTCTCCACCTGGTACGTGGTCCCGCCGCGAGCTCCGAATTCGGTTGTGCCCCAAACCGTCTTCTATGTGAATCTGGGCATGATCAGCATGAACATGCCCTTGTCGGTCCGCGTCCTTGACCCCGTCGGGCTGTCATATCCCTTGGCAGCGCATACCTTCCGTTTCCCCAATGCCCGCATCGGTCACGACAAGAATCTCGATTCCGACTGGGCCGTAGTCGATTCCGGTATGGCTACGCATCATCCCCGACTGCCCTGGTATCTCGACGAGGGCTGGGTCAGTCGGATCGAAACGGCCCTGACCTGCCCTCGAACCGAAGACCTGCTGGCCTCCGCCCGTGCGCCCCTGACCTCGGACCGCTTCCTGCGCAATATCGTGTACGCGCTCGACTACGCGTCGTACCGCATCGATCGCGTTCCCGAACAGGAATTGGACCGCTGCCAGCTGTGACATCGCCTCGGTGCCAGCGTCAAAGCCGTCGAGTACGGAGGACTCCGGTCAGCAGTGGAAGGGTGAACTCGCCGCCCGCCGTCGCGGGGTTGCTCAGCAGGAAGGACCGAACCCGTGCGAGCAGGGTTTCGCGCTCCAGATCGGGCATAACCAGCACCCCCGCCCGTGTCCCGAGCGTCGCGGCAAGGGATTCGGCGGTGCGACGCTGCCCGTGCGCGAACTCGGATTGCTCGGCCGATCCGAATCGAGTGAGTGCGCTCGCGACGGGAAGGTGCAGTGCCGCAGTGGATTCACGCCAACTACTCACTGTGTCACGCACTCCGATGGCCGCGCTTCCCGCGACTCGGGCCAACTCGGCGACCCACTCAACCTCGTCATCCATGACATTCCACAACCCGGCGAAGACTCCCCCGGGCGTCAGCACCCGGGCGATCTCCGGCCCCGCCGCATCCATATCGAACCAATGCAACGCATTGCCGGCCACCACGGCATCGACGGACCCATCCGGCAGCGGTATCGCCTCGGCACTCCCCGCGAACGCCCGGACGCCCGGCAGCGCTTGCCGCAACTCGGCCAGCATCGCCGAATCAGGCTCAACCGCAACAACATCGACGCCCATGGCAACCAATGTCCCGGCCAGCTTGCCGGTTCCCGCCCCGAGATCAAGCACTCGCGGGCCCGGCGCGTTTTCCAGCGCCCAGTTCACCGCGGCAGGCGCATAGTCCGGCCGATGCGCGGCGTAATCAGCCGCGGCAGCGCCGAACGACGAGGCAAGGACGTGCCGCCCATCCTGGTGCATGCGGCCACGCTACCGAGCCTCAGCCGATCGTCTCGCCCTGTTCGGCCGCTCCGGCGCGTTTGGCGCGAATGGCATCGAGTTCGGCAGCCTTTCGTGCCGCCATTCGCTCCCGTGTGCCGGAGGTTCGGTGCGGGGTCGCGGCTCGTTCGCGCCCCTGCGCCCGGATGGCGGCCCGGCGACGAGCGGCGTCATCGGTGATCTCATCCATCGTGCGCACCGAATCGATCAGCATGGTCACCGGCAGGATGAACACTCCCCAGAAGACCGTGTACTGACCGCCTTCGAAAACCGCTCCGAGGTAGATCGCGTACCCGATGAAGCCAACTCCGATGAGCCCGTTCAGAACTCGCCGCACCAACGCCAGACCGGATGCGGCGAACGCCAGCCCGACCAGCACAATCCCACTGAGCACCAACAGAATTACGTACGGACCGAACACACATCCCCCGATCGAGCAGAAATAACGCCGCCCAAAATTACGACATCCGCGGCAACGGCGCTACTCGACCTCGATCAGTCTCCCACCACACCATCACCGGACAGCTCGAGCCGAAACTGACTCCCACTCGCATCCGGCCGCCACCCCCGCGCGAGCGCCTCCCGAATGTTATCGGCAACCTCACCGGGCAACACCGGCCGAACCTCCGCCGCACTCCACGCACTCGGATGCGGACGATCCGTGGTCACCAACAGCGTCGTCCCACCCCGCCCCGGCCGAGCAACCGCATAAACACACGGCGACCACCCCATCGCCTGGTTATAGGTCCCACGCCCGCGCAACCTCCACCGATAATCGACACCATCAACCGTAATAGGTCGTGATCCCTTGCGGCTCAACGTCATTACGCCACCTCCAACTCCCTACCGACCTTCATCGTGCCAGTCAGGTATACGGCGACCCCGCAATCAATTCCACCGAATATCCGCTCTCAGACGGCCCGGGTCGGCGCGGGCAACCCGGCGAGGGCGGTGCGCAGGTCATCGATTTGGCGATAGTGGACGCCGATCATGCCGAGTTCACGAGCCGCGATGACATTGGCTTCGGAATCGTCGATGAACAGACAGCGGTGCGCGGGAACTCCGATTCGCTCACTGGCGATCCGGTACACCGCGTGATCCGGCTTGATGTAACCGATACGGGCGGTATTGATTACGACGTCCGCGAGCTCGCTCAACCCCTGCCGAGCCAAGTCGTGCTCCAGCCGTGTGGTCCCATTCGAGACCAGTGCGAGGGGCACGACCGCGCGCACCTGCCTCAGCAGTGTGACAACCTCATGATCGACATGTGGCTCGAGTCTCGACCATTCGGCCACCGCACCCAGTGCACGTGACTGCGATCCACACCGCTCCGCAATCTCGGCAGCGATAGCCGAACGCCACTGTTCATCGGTGATCTCCCCGGTAATGGCCGGACGCAAGCGATCCGGGGCAAACGCCACCGCAGCCAGAGTGCCCCGCGGAAGGTCGTGACCGCGTTCGATCCGATCGGCCGATGGCCAAATCCGCAGCACACCATCGACATCGCAAAGTACAGCGTCGAATCCGCTTGCAGTCATGGCTATCTCCTCGAAATTGCCCAGCTGATCGGCCGTCGTAAGCGCTTCGCGCGCGAGTGACGATCCACTACATGATGCCGTGTTGGATTCATGTCAAAGAAGATCCGTGACCGCGTCATGGGCTGGGTCGCCGGACATCCAAACTTCGTTCCGCCTCAGGAGGGCCGTCTCGCACCGAATGGATCCGGCTTCGGTCTGCTCGGGAAACTGGTTGCCGAATGGAAACCAGTTGATGTACGGTCAGGGTATGCACGACATGCACACGCCGGAGCAGGCGCTGGAAATTGCCGCGGCGACCACTCGCCAGGCGCACGAGGCCGCTGAACTGCCTACCTGGGGACCTGTCGCCGCAGGTGTGCTGGCAGGGCTGGGTGTCGCGCTGTTGTGTGCGGCGGAGGCGGACTTCATCAGTGGGTTCAGCTGGATCGCGTGGATTGCCGGAACCACTTCTATCGCAGCGGCTTTGATGGTTTCACGCTGGTTGGGCAAGGTGCGGCGGGATCGCGGGCTTGTCCCGGCTCCGGTGTCGGAGTGGAAGCTGTTGCTGGTCGTTGTGGTGCTCGCGCCGTCGGTGCCTATGCTTGGTCTCGCGTTTCCGGCCTGGTATGGATTGCTGTGCGGAGTGGCCGGAGTGATTGCGGGTGGATGGATTTGGATGACGCAGGCACGGCCCCGGACCATGCCGTGGATCAACTGAACGAGCTATTCGCCTCGCTGCCCCGGCTCAAGCTCGTGGCATTCCTCGACGGGTGCGCCGAGGCCGAATTCCTGGTCATCACCGAGCTGTGCGAACTGAACAAGTCGACACTGTCAAAGTCGATGACACTGCTCGAATCCGCCGGATACATCAAGGTCACCAAGGGCTACGACGGCCGTAAACCGAAGACCTGGCTTGCCCTTACCCACAAGGGCCGCACCGCGTATCACGCCCACCTCGCGGCCCTGACCGAACTGACGCGCAAAGCGGGCGCAGCGGGCACCCATACCTGACAGCCATCGAACCCACCGACCTCCGTCGTTCCACAGAGCGAACTTCGTTGAGGTACTGCATACTTGGCAGCCGCCAGGGGTGCACCTCACTGGCATCCATGTGTTGAAAGCTCTATCCGGCAGTGATTTTCACTGCTTTCGAGGAATGCCAGATGAGAACGACCAGGCTTGCCGCGAGTGTGCTCGCGGCCCTGTTTCTGCTGTGCGCGTGCAAGTCCACCACGCCGCCGATGGGGCCCAATACCGCTGGGGGACAGGAGGGGACGCTATCGGCGGGCGACGCGATCAAGGCGCTGGCGAAGCTGCCGATCAAGGAGAGCGCGCCCATGACCGGGTATTCGCGGGATCAGTTCGGTCAGGCGTGGACCGATGAGAATGACGCGCCGGGTGGGCGCAACGACTGCAATACCCGCGATGACATTCTGCGGCGGGATCTCACCAAGGTGAAACCCGCCAGCGGATGCCAGGTGGAGACGGGAACGCTGAAAGACCCGTACACCGGCAAGACCATCAACTTCGATCGCGGGCCGAAAAGCAGTGCGGTGCAGATCGATCACATGGTTGCGCTCGCCGATGCGTGGCAGTCCGGTGCGGCGAAGCTCAGCGCGGACAAGCGCCGCGATCTGGCCAACGACCCACGCAATCTGATAGCCGTGGACGGGCCGACCAATGAGTCCAAGGGCGACCGGGACGCGGCTACCTGGCTACCGCCCCAAACCTCCTTTCGCTGCACCTATGTCGAGCATCAGGTACAGGTGAAGACGCTGTACGGACTGTGGGTGACGCAGGCCGAGCACGACGCGATCGAGGGCGTTCTGAAGAGTTGCTGACCGGGCCGGGAGGCGCACTCAGTCGGTCCACAAGGTGATGTCGTGGGCCTGGATCCGGGCTCGGACCCGGGTGAGGGCATCATCGACGGATTGGGCGGGCAGGCGGCGGCCGTCGCGCAGGCGGATCGCCACCTCCCCGTTGACGACCTCGGCCGCGCCGATGATGAATTGGTATGGCACAAGGCGGGTTTGGCGTACTCGCGCCGCCAGACTCCCCGCGTCGGCGGTCACCACCTCGACGCGCAAATCCGAGTTCAGGCATCGGTCGCGGAGTTCGGCGGCGGCCGACTCCTGGGCCTCGGAGACGGGCAGTACCGCGATCTGAACTGGGGCCAGCCAAGCCGGGAATGCTCCGCCGTGGTGTTCGATCAGGTGTGCGACGGCGCGTTCGACGCTGCCGATAATGCTGCGGTGCACCATGACCGGGCGATGCTTGGCACCGTCCGCGCCGATGTAGTGCAGGTCGAAGCGCTCGGGTTGATGGAAGTCGACCTGCACGGTGGACAGGGTCGATTCCCGCCCGGCGTGATCACTGACCTGGATGTCGATCTTCGGGCCGTAGAAGGCCGCTTCACCCGGAACGGCCTCGTAGGGCACGCCGGAGCGGTCGAGCACCTCGCTCAGAATCTTGCTCGCACGCTGCCACATCTCCGGCGCCGCAACATATTTCCCGCCCGGCCCCGGGAGCGAGAGCCGATAGCGGGCACCGGTGATTCCCATCGCCGCATAGGCGGAACCGATCAGTGTGAGTGCGGCAGCGGCCTCGTCGGCGACCTGATCCAGGGTGCAGAAGATGTGCGCGTCATTGAGCTGGATGCAGCGCACCCGGGTCAAACCGCCCAGCACGCCGGATAATTCGGAGCGATACATAGCGCCGAGCTCGGCCATGCGCAGCGGCAGCTCGCGGTAACTGTGCGAACGGGACCGGTACATCACCGCGTGATGCGGACACAGGCTGGGCCGCAACACCATCTGCTCACCGCCGACGTCCATCGGCGGATACATGTCCTCGTCGTAATGTGCCCAGTGACCGGAGATTTCGTACAGTTCACGCTTGCCGAGCACGGGCGAATAGACGTGCTGATAACCCGCCCGCCGTTCGACGGTGCGGATGTATTCCTCGAGACTGTGCCGCACAATCGCTCCGTCGGGCAGCCAATACGGGAGCCCGGCCCCGATCAGTGGGTCGGTGTCGAACAAGCCGAGTTCCCGGCCCAGTTTCCGATGGTCGTACATGTGCGTCTTCCTTCCGGTAGAAGGCGGATGACCACATGCGAAAGCCCCGGGCATCCGCCCGGGGCTTTGATCAGAACAGCATCAGCGCGCCGGGAAGTACTCCGGCGTCGTGGCGAGGTGGGCGCGCTGCATGGCGAGGACGGTACCTCGCACCGAATGCGGGACGCAACGACATATTCGCGTCACCGCTCGAGGATCGGCGCACCGGTCCGTCAGATCCGCTGTTGGTGTGGCACTTTCGCATCCTGACCCCAGGCCGCTTTCCGAGCGTCGATCTCATCGGCGTGGACGTACTCGCGGAACAGCTGATTCGCCCGGTACCCGACGCTTTCCGCGGCACGACCGAGTTCGCCGAGATCCTGCCATCGGTGCGCGCGATCGAGCAGTTCGGCCGCGAGCAGGGCCAGCACGGGAATCGGACCGGCGGTGGCCGTGGCGATCAGAGCCTCCGCACCAACGGTTCCGGCCCACACCCGGCGCAGCTCATCGGCATCACAGCGCCGCACGAATTCCAGGACACTGCCCGGCTTGTGCTGCTCGGCGCAGTCCATGATCAGCCTGATCGCGACCGACCGCTGCCGATGGGCGAGATAATCGGTGACCGTGAGTGCCGGCGGGATGGTGTCCGCAACCGGAACCTCGCGGCGGACAGCCCGATTCGCGTTCCCGACGCCGCTGTAGTCGAGCATCTTCTGCATATCGGATCCGGACAGCGTGAACACCCAGGCGGGCAGACGCGGGCAAACGCGCTTGGGCGGCGCCTTCTCCCCCACCGGTTCGGGCGCCGCCGGTACCGGATCAGCGCCAGCAGCCTGTTCGATCGCCGTGCTGCCCTCGGAGCCACGCCGCAGCAACTGCCGCAACCGCGCCGTTCGAGAAATATTGTCGGACACTGCGAGTCCCCCCTTTGGACCGGACCCCGGCGCACACACGCCGCGGACTCTCCACGCTAGCGCCAGAATCCATCGCCGCCCATCACGTTAACGCCTCAGTTCCGATCGACCGCGGGTCCGGCGCAGCCGCGACGACAGCGACTCGCATGCCACGGCTAAATGATCTTGTGCGGCTTCCGCTCCGAGTTGTCGGACCATCCGGGTAGGTTCCTTCTTGTCGCGGCAAAGGTGTTGCGATGCTTTATATTTCGAGGCCCCAGAGTTCGGGGTGGATAGTGGGTGACGCTGTGGGATCACAGGGACGACGGCCGATGCATATGGTCGTCAAGTGTGGAATGGCCGCTGCGGTGGCGGTCGCCACGGTCACGGTGGGTGGCACGATGGCGACGGCAGGCGCCGACCAACCGACTTCGGGATGCACCTATTCGTCGGGGTCGATACCGGCCAACCAGCCGGCGGTGTCCGGCACCACGTTGCAGGTGAATTCGACCTACACGGTCAGCGCCGCGGTGCTGAATCCGAACACCACCATCGCCTTCAGCGCCGTCGCCCCCGACGGCACCAGCGCGGCGATCGGCTCCCCGATCGTGGTCGCGGACGGCGTCGGCACCTCCGTCAGCGTGCAGTGGACTCCTAAAACCGCAGGCGCACACCGTCTTTACGCGGCCGAATCCGGCCCCGGCTGGAACTTCACCTACGGCCCGACCACCTGCACCGTAGCGGCAGCGCCCTCGGGATCCGGTTCCGCCAACGGCATTCCATTCCTCAGCGGACTCTGATCGCTGACATGCCGCCGCTGTCCCGCACTACGGGCAGCGGCGGTTCAGCTGATTGCGACGGGCATTGCTTATCACTTGGGGGCGCAGAGGAAGGGGCTGCTGGAGCCGAGGGCTTGGCAGACGACCAGATCGAAGACCTTGAAGAAGACTTGGCTGGAGCCCTGGCTCACGGAGAAGCCGACGTCGCCGCCCGCGAGGCGGTCGAAAGAACCGTCACCGCCCGCGATCGCGGGGGCAGCCGGGGCTTCGGGGGCGGGTTGCAGCGTCAGGGGTGCCGCGGTGGCGGTGCCGGCCGTGGCGGCGGCGATCAGACATCCCGCCGCGACGGCGAGAATGCGGTGGGTGGCAATGGCTTTCATGGGTGCTCCTGACGATCCGTGATGTCGCTGGTCACCCTACGCATGTCTGAAGCGTCAGAATTTCAAATGGTTGCCCCCAGTTATGTGGTCAGCACACCACCAACCGGCGTCACTCCGCTTCGGAGAACGAGAGCACGACACGCATGAACAGGTCGGCACGACGTTCCCGAATCAGCGCCTTATCCGGCTCCATCAGGCACTGCGTCATCGTGCCATCCTGCACCGCGACCAGCGCCTGCCCGAAAGCCTCACGGTCCGTGACCTTTCGGCCCACGCGTTCGAGCAAGGTCTCGACCACCGGCAGCAATGTGGCGATGATCGCCTCCTCGCGCGCGACCATCACCGGCCGCAGCTCCGGATTGCGCAGGGCATGCGCGGCGAATTCGAGAGTGATGCGAAACCACTTCTCGTCCATCGGAATCGCATCCAGTACGTGATCGACCATCCGACGCACTTCGCGAATATCGGTGACCGGTTCCCGATCCAGCACCGCGGTCACATCGGCCAGCAACTGTGCGGCCTTCTCCTCCCACAGGGCCAGGAACAGTTCGTCCATCGAGTTGAACTGCGAGTAGAAAGCGCCCCGCGTGTAACCCGCGCGCTCGCAGATCCGTTCCGGCTTGGACCGTCCGAAACCCACCTCGGCGAGCACCTCATAGGCGGCATCCAACATGCGCCGTCGGGTCTCACCGCGCCGCTTGGTGACACGAGGCCCCGCCGGGGGCGCGGAGTCGGACGCGGCGGCTTCGATCGACTCGGTCACTTCATCCCTTCGATTGCCGGTCGCCGTCGCGACCTGCTGAGACCATACCCGCGCATCAGATCCGAAACCCGATCGGATACAGCGATGCCGACGCCGAAGATGAGCAGAAATTAATGTCGTACAAGGGTAAAGGCTTCCGCGTTACCTCGACTTACGCTCCGATACCGACCCCCATCTCATCGGTTCGAGGAGTAACTGTGCAGCATCAGGCGGAGCGGGAAGAGATCGTGGATGCGGTGGCCGACCTGTTCGCATGTGGGGTAATCCCGCCGTCACGGCAGGCGACCTTCTCGGTCCGGTTACCCGACGGCGACATCCTGATCACCAGCGGTGAGAGCTCGCACGGGTCGCCCGCGGCGCAATTCGGACTGCTCGCAGCGGACGGGACCCTGAAAGACGGCAGCTCGAGTGCCCTCTCGGCATCGATGATTCCGATACACCTGGCGATATTCGCGGCCCAGCCGGGATTCGACGCCATCGCGCACACCTATCCCCCGTTCACGACGGCCTTCGCGGTGGCCGACCGCCCGCTCGTCTCTCGCTACGAGCCGCTGCTGCGCGCGGGCCAGCGCAACGAAATCAGTGTGGTTCCGTGGTCCCCGGAAGGCGGCGACACCGCTGAATCCATCCGGAAGATCGTGGCCTCCGAGCCCGGCAACCGGGCGACGTTGCTGGCCAACAATGGGATCATCGCGTATCACTCGACACTGCACGAACTCGTGCAGTTGCTCATCGCCATCGAGGAATCCGCGGCTCTCGAACTCCGCGCGGCCCAGCTCGGCGGAGTTCGCTAACCGAGCCCGGCGGTGTATGTGTGCACCCCCCAGCGGCGCACACATACACCGGCCTCGTCAGGACTCGGGCAGCGGTCGCGGCAGGTCACCCGGCGGCAGCGCACCGCAATTCTGTGGTGCCGGAACACCATTGAAGCGATCGGCGAGCCACCCGATGGTCTTCAATTCCCACACCGAGCCGGCAATGCCGTGACTGCCCGGGTACTGCTCGTATTGCACCGTGACGCCCCGGTTGCAGTACTCCTGCGCCAGTCCGGCGGTGTCTCCGGCGAGCATGATGCCGTCGCCCGCACCGAGTTCGGGTTTGGTCAAGGTTCCTTCGAGTTCACCGATGGTGCCCTGCGCGATGTAGAGCGGAATGGTCGGCGTGCCCCCGGTGCTCATGATCAGCTTGTTCGCCACCCGCACCAGCGCCGGAATCGACTCCGGCCGAGGATATTCCGGCTTGACCATCTGCCCCCACTGCAACAACGGGCCACCGTTCAACGCGGCACGATCCAGGCACCCGTTCTGAACCGTGTTGGTGATGCGCTGCCCGTAATCGGTCAGGTACGGCGTCATATCCACCTCATACGCGCGGGAGATGCCGACCAGCGCCATCGGCAGTACCGTCGACCAGAACAGCGAACCCTCGGCATAGCTGATATTGCGAATCGGATTGGCGGGCAAGCCACCTGACGCCGCACCCACCAGATGAGAGTTGACATCGGGTGCGTACTCCGGAGCCAGCTCGCTGGCCCATTCGGTCCCGATTCCACCGCCCGAATAACCGATCATCCCGATCGGCACATCCGCGGGCAGTCCCACCTCCGGCGAGTTCATCGCGGCCCGAATGCCGTCCAGAACACCCATCCCGGCTTGCGGTCCCACCCCGAAGTCCGGACGCTGACCCTCGAAGTCCGACACGACCACCGTGTACCCCGCGGTGAGCAGCGCGATCACACCCGCCGCCTCGGCCGTGAACGCGGAGCCGAGCGGTTCGTCGAACCCACCGGCCACGTTGTAGGAGGGCTGGCAGGAACTGCTCAGGCTGTCATACGCCGACTGATACGAGACCAGCCGGGTTTGCGCGGTGGGCACGATCGGTTTCATCACCGAGGCCGCTGTCACCGCGGGCGCCCCCAGCGCGCTCGTGGTGCGGTACAGGAGCTGAGTCACCTTGATAGGCAACGGGATTCCGGCCACATGGAAATCCACGGTACGGGTCTTCAGCACCGCGCCCGGCGATACCTCCGCCAATGGATCCGGCCCGTCGTAGGAATAGAAGGGATCGGCCGAAGCCGGTGCCGCCGACGCCATCGGCGCATCGACGACCTGCGCCGACACCGCCACCCCCGCCATGGCCACCACGGCCGCCACCGCACATCGGCTGGCCACATCGAACAACTGCATAGAACGTCCCACCTCACGAACATGACCGAATGACAGAGTCCCCTGCCCGACTGAAGAAGGCCAGGCATCACATGCACTATCCCATCCGATACGGAAGTGAACTGAGTTTTCGGATGGACGCCATTGTGACATGGAGCACTCCCCTATGCGTTCACGCGGTGTCGCGCGTCACATGCTGACGAAAGCGCGGCCCTGTACCAGCGCGGATGAAATATTGAATTCGATACAGACTCGGATCTGATGAGCATTCGGCGATCCGGCATCCAGACAGGTACGTGAGGTGGGACGTTCTATGCGATTGTTCGATGCGGCGCGCCGGTGTGCGGCCGCGGCCGCGGTGACTGTGGCGATGGTGGCGGTGGTCGATCTCGCGCCGGGCGCATCCGCATCGCCCGCCGCCGACCCGTTCTACTCCTACGACGGGTCGGTCCCGCTGGGCGATCTGGCCCCGGGAACCGTGCTCAACTCTCGGACGGTCGACTTGCACCTCTCCGGAAACGCGTTGCCTATCACCATGACTCAACTGCTGTACCGCACCACGAGCGCGCTGGGCGCACCGGCGGTGACGGTGGCCTCGGTCATGAAACCGCTCGCGCCCGCCGCCCAGGCCCGACTCGTTTCCTACAACTCGTACTACGACAGCCTCAGTGCGAGGTGCGAACCGTCCTACCTGCTCGCGGGCGGAGCCGACGCGCCCACCAGCACCGGCTTCGACGCCGAATCGGCGGCGATGATCGCGTTGCTCACCCAGGGTTACACCGTCGTCACGGCCGACTTCGAGGGCCAGCGACCGGATTTCGGGGTGGGACCGCAGGCCGGTATGGGCGTGCTGGACGGCATCCGGGCAGCCCTGAACTCGCCCGATGTCGGATTGCCCGCGGATACACCCGTCGGGATGATCGGCTACTCGGGCGGCGGGATCGGCACCGAATGGGCCAGCGAGCTCGCCCCGGAGTACGCGCCCGAGGTCAACGCCCGGCTCGTCGGCGCGTCCGAAGGCGGCTTGCCCGCCAACCCGATTCGCAGTGTCGCCTACGCCGCCGGTTCACTGTCCTGGTCGGCGATTCTCCCGATGGCGCTGGTGGGCATCTTCCGCGCCTACGACCAGGATCTGACCCCGTACCTCACCGACTACGGCAGGCACATCGCCGACAGCCTGCGGGATGGCTGTGTCGAGCAGTCGAAACAGTATGGCGGTCCGGCGCTGACCTGGCAGGCCATGGTCAAGCCGGAATATCCTCGGCCGGAGTCGATTCCGGCGCTGGTGCGGGTGGCGAACAAGCTGATCATGAGCACCGGTGGCACGCCGACCATTCCGCTCTACATCGCGCAGGGCACCATCGGTGAACTCGAAGGAACCTTGACCAAACCCGAACTCGGTGCGGGCGACGGCATCATGCTCGCCGGAGACACCGCCGGACTGGCGCAGGAGTACTGCAACCGGGGCGTCACGGTGCAATACGAGCAGTACCCGGGCAGTCACGGCATTGCCGGCTCGGTGTGGGAATTGAAGACCATCGGGTGGCTCGCCGATCGCTTCAATGGTGTTCCGGCACCACAGAATTGCGGTGCGCTGCCGCCGGGCCAGCTGCCACAGCCGCTCTCCGAAAACTGACCGAACCCGGTTGTGGCACTGACACCGCCGGCGCTCCCGTTTCCAGGAGCGCCGGCGGCGTGCTATCGGTGCGGTCACAAACCCGCGTTGGGTCCGAGTGGAATGTTCACCCAGCTCGGAGCATTCGGATCCAGTTGCAGATGCTGGGGCGCGAGCTGACTGTCCGCCAACGTCGTTCCCATGGGCACCGATCGGGGGAAGTTGGCGGCGTAGATGTCAACGCGCAGCCGGTGCCCGGGTTGCAGTACCGCGTCGGTGGCTCTCGCACCGATATCCAGGGTGGTCGCCTGGCCCGGTACGGTCGGCTGCCGATCCGCAAGCGTCAGAGTCGGATACGGGTCGATGTAGTCGCCGTTCGCCGAACGGGTGGAATGCGCGTCGTCGATCTTGCGCAGCGACGAGACCAGCTGCCCGGAACTGATCGCGGTCGATCGGCCGTCGGGGGCGACATCGTTGATGCTCACCACCCAGAATCCGTCGTTCGTGTCGTGAACCGTATTCAGGTGCACCGCAATCGGTCCCGACACCACGGTCGGTCCCGCGACCGGCGCGCTGGTGAAGGTGAGCGCACTGACCTCCGCGATCCGGCTGTCGTACGCGCAGATATCCAGGACCGCTGTCGCGCCCGCGGTGATCTGGGCCGAGTCCCGCGAGCAGATGGTTGCCAATCCCGGTGCGACGGTGAGCGTTTGAGTATCACTCGGCACATTCGCGGTGAGGCTGCCGTCGTGCGCGACCAGTGCGGTGGTCCCGCTGGGCGCTCCCGAGAGATACAGCCGCCGATAGTCGGCCTCCGGCCGCGGGAACTGATCGACGCCGGTCCAGCCGCCACCCTGCTGATACAGGGTGTACGGGTCATAGTCGTCGATCCCGTTGTCAATTCCCTTGAGCCACTTGTCGAACCAGGCTCGCTGCAACACATCCAGCCGCGGCGGAGTCCCCGGTTGTCCATTGCGACCCAGCGGGGTGGCGTGATAACCGTCGCCCATGATGAGCTTCTTCTGACTGGACGGCAGTTGAATGTTGTTGAACGCCTTTACTTCCGAATACGCGAACAGGTCGTACCAGCTGCCCACCAGGAACGTGGGCACCTTGACATTGTCGACGCCGCCCAACCAGGCCTTGTACCTGGCGTTGTCGGCGGTCATCAGGCTTCGCGTCGACTCCGGAATCATGTCGGGCTTCAGGCTGAACAGATAGCCGATCAAGGTGTCGATCATGGTCAACGGGCTGCTCACCCTGTCGTTGAACCACTTCCAGTCGAACTGACCGGTGAAAATCGATTCCAGGTCGGGAATCAATTTCGCCATGTTGACCGCGAGCAGCCAGGGCGCGAGGAAGCCGACGCCGAACTCGCCGCCTGTGTTGGCGATGTCGTGCAGGATGTCATTGCCCGGATCGACCGGGAAGATGGCGGCCAGCGACTTGGAGCCCTGCTGTGCCGCGTGCAGCTGATTGATGCCGCAATAGGACACCCCGGTCATGCCGACCTTGCCCGTCGACCACGGCTGCGCACCGGCCCAATCCGCGATCTCGGCCGTGTCCTGCTGCTCACGAGGCCCGAATACATCCCAAACTCCTTGGGAGAAGCCGGTTCCGCGCGCATCGACCACGACCATCGTGTAGCCGCTCTGGATCAGCTTGCGGTCCACGCCGGCGAAGATGCGTCCCATGCCCGCGGGCGCGGTTTGAATCAGATCCGATAAGCCTTTGAATCCGAACGCGGACAGATCGATCATCGTCGCGAGCTTGGTGAGAACGTCGTAGAGCACCGGCATCGAGATGGCGGAGTCCGCGATATTGGACAGCAGCTTCGTGTAGGGCGTCACGTTGACGATGGTCGGCAGCTGCTCGGTGATCGGGCCGTTGGCGTCCGCGGGCCGGTAGACGTTCGCCTTCAGCACCGTGCCGTCACTCATGGTGATCGGGACATCCCAATCGATGTGCACCGCAGGATATTTCGGCGCCGACTCGTAGTCGGCCAGCCACCGGGCACCCGCCGCGCCCCCATCCGGTTCCGCCACCGCGGGCGGAACCGACAACATACCCGCGACGATCACCGCGGGTAGTAGCACGCCCGCGCCGCGCATGAGGCGCCGCCAGCCCTTCATAAGCATTGTTCCCCGTCCCTGCTCCAGTTACGCCACATTCTGCGTCGAATGAGACGCCCGACACAGTATCAGATCAGATCCACAACTACATCCAATGCAGAAGTGGATCGAGTGGTCGAGCGGGTGGGCACTCTCCGAGCAATCCACAGGTGCTGCGACCTCACGCAAAGTTGCTCTCGAGTGCATTTCGACCGCTATCGAGCCTTATGGAGCCCGCCGCAATGAGAATGGACAATGCGGTATTTCTCGCAAGACACTCTCGACTGTCGCATTCGCAGTGCACCTGCATCGCACGATGCGCCTCGGCGACAGATGTCGGGATATGCGAAGTAGCATCGATGACCTTCGACGGCCACGCCTGACAACTTCCCCGTGTCGCGGCCGGTCGGAGCCGCAAAGCATGAAACAGCAGCACTCCCAACACAACCAGCAGCGCGTACACGACCATCATGGCAATGCCCCGGACCATTGGGACGCCATCGATTGGGCGGCTCCCTGGCCGATGAACGGATACAGCGCAATGAATACCAGCATCGACATTTGTGGTTGCTCCTCGGACTGATGCGACGAGGGAATGCATTCACCTCTTATCGGATCGTAGGTGAGTCGATACCGAAGCTTTTTATCTCCCGGCGACGTTTTATTGCACATACAGGAGAAGGAGCCCATGGTTTCGCTACCGGTCAGCTACGCGCGGCAACAGGTTCCATGCCGTCAAGCATCGGATTGCATCTTGAATCTGATGCAAGCGGGGTAACCTGGCGCCGAAGCATTTTCGACAGTTCGACAGAAGGATTCAGCGTGCAACCGACGAGCATCGCCGATCCCACCGCGTCCGTTCCCCCGGCCCCGGGCCGCCGGGTGACCAAGCGGCGCGGCGAAACCCGCCAGCGCATGCTCTCGGCAGCCTACGAGGTGTTCGCCGAAGCCGGTTTCGGCCGTACCAAGCCCGAGATGATCTGCGAGCGCGCCGGTTACACCCGCGGCGCGTTCTATTCTCAGTTCTCGTCGATGAACGAGCTGTTCCTCATACTGTGGGCACAACGCTCACAACAACTTCTCGCCGATATCAACGCGGTGCTGGACGCCGAGCCGATCGCCCAGATCCACGACCCACGCGAGGCCGTGGACCATGTGTTGCGCGCGGTTCCCATGGACGAGAAGTGGTTTCGCATCAATTCCGAGTTCAACGCGCATGCCCAGCGCGATCCGGAACTGCGGCGGATAGTAGTCGCCCAGGAAAAGGAGAACCTGGCCGCCCTGCTCCCCGCCATCGAGACTCTGTTGCATCGCGCCGGGCGGACCATCATCGACCGCGACGAGCTGGGCCAGGCCCTGGCCGCGGTCGAAGACGGAACCGCCATCCAATGCATGATGGAGCCCGACCGGGCGGATCTGCGGGAGCGCCGCGCCAAACTCTTTCTGCATGTCGTGCTCGCCTATACCGCCGAGGTCGATTCCTCACGGTGATCGATTGCGCGGCTTCAGTTTTGGCCGTGCCGACCCGGGGCCGCGCTGCCGTGGTATTCGCCGAGGTCGGCTACCAGCTGGGTGACTTCGGGGTAATTGTCATAACGACGCTGGTGTAGCGCGGCGATTTTCGCGCCGAGTTCAGGATCGAAATCGTCGGCGATATCGAAGGATACGAACTTGTCGACCAAGGGTAGCCCGATGCGGTCCGTATGCAGGTGGGACGGGTGGATGAGGTATTCCCAGTAGCCGTCGAGGTCGTCGATGACATAGACGGCGCCGTAGTCGTATTCGCCGCCATGGTCGGGGCCGACCGTGAAGTGTCGTACCGATGGGATTTGACGGCCCTGATTGCGCAGGCTTTCCAGGGCTTCCTCGAGCTGCGCCGCGGAGACGCCGGGCTTGATGGTGAAGCGATTGCCATGGTAGATCATCGTTTTCAACCTTCTGATCGGTGTTCGTATTGCGAACCTTGCCAGTGTGTGACTGTTCAATCACTCACGTGAGTGACTGTACACTCACTCACCGGGGGCTGTCATCTGTTCCGACGGATATTCATTGCGAGCGCGGCCGTCACCGCTGCCGAGTCGGCCGCACGATGATCTCGTTCACGTCGACATCAGCCGGCTGATCGATCGCGTACGAGATCGCCGCGGCTATGGCGTCCGGGGTGATCGCGTGCGCCCGGTAGGCGCGCATCGCCTGTGCCGCACCGGATTCGGTGATCGAGTCCGCCAATTCGGAGGTGACCACGCCGGGCGAGATGGTCGTGACCCGGACCGAGGGATCGCACTCCTGGCGCAGCCCTTCGGTGATCGCCCAGGCGGCGTACTTGGTGCCGCTGTACACCGCGCTGGTCGGCACCACCTGGTGTGCACCCACGCTTGCGATCGTGATGAAGTGCCCCGAGCCCTGCGCGGTGAAATACGGTAGCGCCGAGGCGATTCCGTGCAGGAGACCGCGAATGTTCACGTCGATCATCCGGTTCCACTCGTCGACAAGGAGCGAGTCGAGCCGGGATAGCGGCATCACCCCGGCGTTGTTCACCAGCACGTCGACGCGGCCGGTTCGATCGTGGGCGGCCTCGACGAATGCGGCGACGTCGGCCGGATCGGTGACGTCGAGCCGGATGGGGTGCAGATCGCCGTTGGTGCGTTCGGCAAGTGCGTGCAGTCGGTCGATGCGCCGGGCGCCCGCGATAACGCGATGTCCCGCATCGGCCAGCCGGGCGGCGACCGCTTCGCCGATTCCACTGCTGGCACCGGTGACCAGCACTGTCTTCTGTTTCGTAATCATGCCGACAACGGTGACCCCGATGCGACCGCGGCGGCAGGCCGCCGTTCTCCTCGGAGTGGCGCACCCAGGATCACCGTGCCGCCGCGGCCTACGATGACCGATATGGCAGCTACCGAACTCGGCGACTACCTGCGCGCCCGCCGCGCGGAACTACGCCCCGAGCAGGTCGGGCTCCCGTCTGCCGGACCGCGCCGGGTTCCGGGTCTGCGGCGCGAGGAGATCGCGCTGCTGGTCGGGGTGAGCGTGGACTACTACATCCGGCTCGAGCAGGGCCGTGAGCGCGGCCCGTCGGCGCAGGTGGTCGATGCCCTGTCCACGGCGTTGCGGCTCGACTCCGACGGGCGGGAGCATCTGTTCCGACTGGCCGGGCTCGCCCCGCGCGCCCGCACTTCCGCCGTGCCCGACCGCGTCGACCCGGGCCTGCGGCAACTCATGACGGCATGGCCCGACAATCCGGCCATCGTCTACAACCGCGCGTGCGATGTGCTGGCCTCCAACGCGATTGCCGACGCGCTCTTCCACGACTGGACCCACTCGCGCAATCTCATGCACATCGTCTTCACCGATCCGGTTGCCCGGCAGTTCTATACCGATTGGCACGACGTCGCGCACAACGCGGTGGCCGGATTCCGGTTCGGCCACGGCGAAGCGCCCGACGACCACCGGATCCGGGAGGTGCTCAACGAATTGCTCAGCCACAGCCCCGAATTCGCGAAACTTTGGACTGCCCAGGATGCTCGGGGAAAGTCCCTGCAGAGCAAGAACTTCCATCACCGCGACGTCGGCCCGCTCACTTTGACGATGCAAACCTTCGATGTCCGTTCCAGTCCCGGACAAGCACTCGTCGTCTACCACGCCGCCCCCGACTCCCCCAGCAGTCATGCACTCACCCTGCTCGGCTCCCTCGCCGCGACCGGTCACCAGGGTTTCTGATCGGGTAGGGATTCAGCTTGCCGTCGCAAGCACACGCCAGACTTTTCTGGAACGCGAGCGGATCTGCGGGGCCGCGTATTCGATTCGGCGACGCGCTTCATTGGCGCTGATCCGGAGCAGGTCGGTCAATAGCTCTACGGTGTCCCGGTAGCCGGTATCGGCGGCGAGGCCGCGACGGTCGGCTTCGGCGACGGCGGCGCGCATGGCGGCGTCCAATCGCCTTCGGCGGCGTTCGGTTTCGACGAGGGTGCGCAGCAGGTCGACATCGGTCAGGTCCGGCCATCCCGGCGCTGGAGCATCCGGCGCCAGCGCGATCGAATGTGAGTTCACGCGAGCCAGACTACCCCAGGATAGAACATATGTTCGACTATTCATCGTGCCGGATCTGCTCGATCAAACCGCCCGCGCGCGGCGCGGCCAAGCCATTGCCGGTAGGGCATAGCCAACCACCGCGATCAGGTAGATGGCCAGCGCGGCGATGGGCACGAACAGGCCCAGCACCGCGATCGCGGCGAGTGCCACGAATCCGATGATCGCCTGGCGAGTCTCGGTCCGGGCCACGTCGGGCGAATAGCCCGGCTTCAGCAGTGTCGGGTCTCGGCGCACAGCCATCCACATGACGATCCAAGCGCCCGCCTGAACCGCGGCGGTGAGGAAGTAGAAAGCGGTGGCGACCCCGGCATTCCAGCCACCATCTTCGAGATGATGGGCCAGCACCGTTGTAGGAAAAGGCAGGAACGCCACGCAGAGCAGCACCAGCAGATTCCCGGCCTGGAGCGGGCCACTCACCTGCCGGATGCGGGCGAAGAAGGCGTGGTGCGTCAACCAGATCACCCCGATGGTGGCGAACGAACCCAAGTAGGCCAGGTAGCTCGGCCACAGCCCCAGGAGCTGCTTCAGCAGGTCGCCTTCGGTTTCCGGCAGGCGAATCTCGATGACCAGCAGGGTGATTGCGATTGCCATGACGCCGTCGCTGAACGCTTCCACCCTGGAAGGGTTCAGGGTCCGAACGGGGACTTCCTCGATCGGCGCGTCGGTCATGGTCAGGACTTTACGAGCACGACTCCGTTCTGTGAGTTCAGCCGCGCCGAGGCCGCGCACCGCTCATCGAGCATGGCCCCGGCGTAACCGAGGGTCATCCCGACCTCGTATTGGGGGCGTGCGGTTGGATGTATCGAGGTGGCGGCGGTTCCGGGAGGGGTCTCATGATGAATGCGAACGAATCGGTTCTCGATGACCGTGGAGTTCCGTGCGCGTTCTTCGAGCGAGACGAACGCGACGGCACGCCGTGGGCTGACGAAATCACCTGTGCGCCAGGCTATTCAACCGACATCGCAGCAGCCACGGTTGTGCGGGCGCTGGCGGGTTGGTGCGGTACCGCTGAAGGGGCATTCGGGTCGACTCTCCTGGACGCGGGTGCACAGCGCCTGCGTGCGTTCCACACCTACACGCTGCCGCTCCCCCGACCCGAACCCGAGCCGCAACTGCCCGCGGGGCTGCGCGCCGTTCCCGCCGCCGAGGTGCGACCCGCCGCTCTGCACGAGGCATTGCTTGCGGCATATCCGCCGAACCATCCCGACCATGATGACGACGCCCTGCAAGCCCTCGACGGACTTTACGACGGGACGCTCATAGGTCCGATGCTGCCGTGCAGCACCGTGGCATTGGACGGCGAGCGGGCCGTTGCCGTAGTGCTGGTCCAAGACTACGAGGGCGAGCCGCCACTCGGAGGCCCATGGATATCCGAGGTCTTCCGTCAGCCCGGCCCCGCCTACGCCGGGATGGGCACGCTCCTGCTGCGCCGCGTGATCGCCCGCGCGAGCACCTCGGGTCTCACAACCCTGGGCCTGGCCGTCACCGAAACCAACCCGGCCCAGGCGGTTTACGAACGACTCGGCTTCACCCGAACCGCCACCTGGACAAAGATGGCATTCCCCGGCAACAGCTTTGATCCGAGTACGGTCGAGCAATGACCCGCTACACGGTCGAAGTGACCAGCGACCCAAAGCAATTCAAGGAACAGGCGTTCGGATTCCTGATGCGCGATCCGCTACGCCACACGTTGATTCTGTCGATTGTGCAGGATCGAGTGGCCGGGATCGTGGTTGATCCCGAACCGTCGTTCTTCGCGGTGGTCCGCGTGGACAGTCAGGTTGTCGGCGCGGTCATACGAACACCGGGTCGGCGCATCCTCCTAGGCGAATTACCCTTCGCCGCAATAGAAATGGCAGTGGCTTCGTTAGCCAAGGTGATCTCGGACGCGCCGGGCGTCTACGGTCCGGGTGAATCGGCCGCAGAGTTCGCACGGCAGTGGACAGCGCTGCGGGGCAACACGTTTCGATTGACCACACGCATTCGCGCCTACTCGCTCGGCGACCTCCGGCCCGCGCAAGCGCCCGGTCACGCACGTCGCGGCAGACCGGATGATCTCGAACTATGCCTGCACTGGACCGAGGAGTTCGCCGCGGAAATAGCCGAACCACCGATGACCCACACGGATGTCTCCGCCCGCCTACAAGCCGGACGTTGGTGGCTCTGGGAACACGAAAACCGCCCAGTGAGCTTGGCCGGACACTCGGTAACCCTCTTCGGCACAACCCGCCTCGGACCGGTCTACACACCACCACCCGACCGCAAACACGGCTACGCGAGCGCACTGACCTCCCATGTATCGACCCACATCCTCACCGAAGGTTCGCACCCATGTCTCAACGCCGACGCGAACAACCCAACCTCCAACAAGATCTACCAGGCATTGGGCTACAACCCTGTCGCCGACTACGTCAACTACGACTTCGCACCACCCACCCGCTGACCGATCCGGTTGTCGTAGTGGCGATATAGCGTGTCGTGATGTGATCCCGCTTCGGCGGGCACACCGCAGAGTTGTTTTCAATTAAGGGATTTCATGTCGTTCGATACCGAATGGGATGCCGCCGAGCGCGCGGTCATCCGGCCTGTCGGTATTGGGTATCCCTGTCACCTGACTTCTCCACTTGATCGAATGTCTTCGTCAGGAGCCGTCGCCGCCGTGATCGGCGGATCAGCGCGGAGAGAGGAGGGCTGATGCCAACAGCCGGTAGCGAATCATTCCGAGCCGCACTGCTGCACGACGTCGACGGAGTGCTCAATCCGATGCGGAGTTCGGACCGGCCCCGACCGGCCAGATATGCTCCACAACTGCTGCGGCCCAAGGTTTTTCCTGGAGTTCCCGCATCCGCAGTCGAGGTGTGGATCGATCCGGACCACGGCCGTCTGCTGCGCGAGCTCGCCGACGCGACCGATGCCGAACTGGTCTGGGCGACCGCATGGGAACACGAAGCCGCACGTCTGCTGGCCCTCATCCTCGAGTTGCCACCACTCGACGTAGAACCCCACCACACCGCCCTGGCAAAGGACTTCCTGTTGCGGTGAATCCCGCATTTGACAGTGGCGGATAGTCTTGCGCCACAATCGATCTAGCAGTCACCACTCGGTCTAGGCGGGCAGCAGGAATCGATGGATGGCGGACGCGAATTGCCGGAGCTGCTCACCTGCTTCCAGATCGGTCACGACTGTCGCGGTCGACGAGATGGATTGGCTCGCATGGCGGTTCAGGCTCCATACGAGTCGAACGTGTCCCAAGGTCAAGTGCTGCGCCTCGATCCGCAATTCGTGATCCATGCTGTCCCACACCCGGATCCCTTGCCAGCCTGCGAAATCCCGCTCCAATGTGTCGAGAAAGCTTGGGAGCGAGCGGCCCGCAACGTAATCGAGCATGAGTCCACGCATTGAGGCCGCCAAACCCTCGGCAGAGAACTCCACGCATACCGCGACAAAGTCGTCGTCGTAAGGCTCGGTGCGATGCCACAACCGAACCCGAGTACCGAGCAAACGATCCACGACCTCGACCGCATCATCTCGGTCGACCATCTCACTGTCGAATTCGCAGGCCACCTGTCGAGCCTAGCCACATCGGTCACCGGCCTCGGTTGGGCCGGTGGTCTGTGACGGTGGTACCTGCGGAAAAGGTCCACCGATGGAAAGACAATCGCGGCAGCACAGTTTCGACGTCGACCACGCTGAGCAAGGCATTCAACGCAAGCGCGTCAAGATGATGCGGTGCCGGAACGATCAAGGCGTCCACGTCGGCC
Source organism: Nocardia sp. NPDC058058 (assembly GCF_042885355.1). Lineage (NCBI taxonomy): Bacteria > Bacillati > Actinomycetota > Actinomycetes > Mycobacteriales > Nocardiaceae > Nocardia > Nocardia sp. NPDC058058. The sequence continues at coordinate 647,420 of NZ_JBHVSA010000003.1, forward strand.
TCGCGAACCACGTCGACCAGCGGAATCGCCGAAACCTCCGCCGCCCAGATCAGCCCAAATCCGAGATGACGGGCAAGCCGTCGAATTCGGGCCCGGTCCCATTCCGGCGCTTCGGTCACACCGATATCGAGCCATCCCAGTGCCGTCGGTTGTTTTCGCATCGCCAAGCCCCCTTTGGTTGTTGGCGGGGTAAGGCTGACCGTACGACCGACACGTAGCTCACTTCATTCCGTCATATTCAGAAACTGCTGGGATATACGAGAATCGGTATATGCTGCGCTCAGCAGCGAAAAACGTTGGTGCTCAATGGCCAATCTGATATCGACCACGAACGCAACGCCTACGTAGCGGGGTATCGAATGCCTATGACGACGGGCGCGGCCATCAGGCGGATACGTGTATCCAACGGAATGACACAGGCCGAGCTCGGTGCCCTCATCCATTTCACACAGCCAGCGATCTCCCAGCTGGAGCACGACGGGCCAGCCGCTTACGACGTCCGGGTTCTGCGTCGGGTAGCCAAGGCGTTGCAAGTACCGTTGTCCATGCTGGTTGTGGAATCGGACGAGGAGGCCGACACGGACCGCCGCAAGTTCCTGAAGGGAGGCCTGGTCGGTGCCAGCGCTGCCGTCGGTCCGCGACGGGGCAGCACGGCAACGACTAGCAACGGGATCGCCGTTGGCCTGTCCGATGTCGAGCGAATTACGAACGGCATCAACCAGATTCACAAGATTCAGCTCATGGTTGGCGGCGACCGACTCTGCGAGCTGGCCGTCAACGAAGCGCGCTACGTGGAGCAGCTACTCGACCATGGCAACTACACGGACAAAGTCGGGAAAGCACTGACTAGCGCAGGCGCAGAGATGATGACCGCAGCTGGGTGGATTCACTACGACGCGGGCAAGTGGAATGCGGCCAGAAGGTACTACGCCGATGCTGCCCAAGCCGCGACGGCTTCGGGCGACGGTATCGCCGCGGCTCACGCTTGGATCAATGCGTGCCTGCTGTCATATCGAGAAGGCTCGCGACCGAAAGAAGGGGTCAAACTAGCCGAAGCGGCTCAACTCGCGGCGAGGCGCGAAGGCGGCCCGAAGTTGCGCGCGTTGGCGGCTATCCGGGAGGCCGAGGCCTACAGCGTGATCGGCGACCGATCAGCCATGGTGAGTGCAGTCCGTCGTGCCCATCGGGCGTTCGATTCAACCCGCGGTCACGATCCAGGGTATCTGGCCTTTCTGTCAGCGGCGCAGCTCAGTGGCCTGACCGGGCTTGCATTCATGAGGATCGGAGACCACGCAGAGGCAACGAATTACCTCGAGCTGGCAATCAGCGGCACGTCCGCCTACCCACGTGAGCGCACAGCGTGGCAAATTCGCCTGGCACAAAACAATGTACGGGCAGGCAAGGTCGCCGACGGATGTACCTTGCTGCTCAACAACTTTGAGGACATCAGCACTGTTGCCTCACAGCGGCTACGGACGGCGATGACCGAATTCGCGGCGGACGTACGACCGTACCTTGCTGTTCGTGAGGTACGCGGCTTTCTGGAGCTGTGGACCGCGCGCTGACTGGCGACCCTAGGCCCCGCCAGCGACGTAATCTGCGATTCGCCTCGCCAGCCTTCGGTATCGCCGCATCATGTCGTCGTACGACAGGCAATAGTCGCGAGTCGACGGAAAGCCCTTGGTTTTGGGCGCCGGCTCAGAAAATTCTGTCCCAGAAGGGAACTGCCGCTCGGTGAGATCAACGCGTCGACCGTCAATGACGTTGAAGTAGTGGGAGACCGTCTCGCCGCTGGGCAGCGTGGCGACTGAATTCAGGATGTCGCCGCCAAGGTAGTCCTGGACCACGCATGCCGTGACCGCACACTGCCCCTTCGCGCGATTGCCTTCACTCCACGAAGCAGAACTGCTTGTATCCGCAGACCAGGACTGCTCGAGCGCGCCCCTCAGGGCTTCAACGGTGACAGTGCCGCTCATATCTACACGATACGTAGATCTGGCCTACGACAACGGCCTCAGTCCACCCGTTTGCCGTGAGACGCATCGCGGCGAACCTGTGACAGTGTTCGTGAACAATTTCCGAGTGATAAGCGGTGATCGACGCTCATCCGTTCGAGTGCCCTGGTCGACCAAATCCAGCACCAACCAGGGCACGGCTCCGTCCTTTGAATCAGAATCACACGATCATCGGCGCACGTTATCGAGTCGAGAGTCGTTCGGCCAGTACATCTTCCGCATAGCAGCGTTGGCGATGTCGCTGCCTGCTCAGCGTGTGAGGCTCCACATCCGGATGGCTCCATCGATGAAAGCGGCGGTGGCGAGCATCGTGCCGTCGGGGCTGAACGCCATCGCTTGTGCCGATGTCGCGATGGTGCGTGTGCAGGTGCCGGTGGCGATGTGCCAGAGCTGGACGCCGGTGGTGTCGGACGAGGTGGCGAGCACGGTGCTGTCAGGGTGGAACGCCATCGTCCTGACTGCGGGCGTGGGTATTTCACGGATTACCTCGTCGGTAACAGTCGAATGCAGCCGTAGCCGCTCTCCTGTGCAGACGGCACGGACGGTGCCGTCCGGTGTGGTCAACAAGCGCCGCACAGGCTTTCCGGGCAGCTCGTCGAGCGTCCCATCGGGCCGGAAGATCACCCCGCGCAGCCCCAACATGGACAGGTTCTGCACGTACAGCTGCGTACCGGAGTCGATGTCCCACACAGCGGCCTGCGCCGATCCGGACCTGAGGCCCCAGACGGCGAGCGATGTACCGTCCAGGTTGAACGCGATCCCGTACATATGGATCGGATCCGGGTGGTCACCAATCTTGATCTCCCGCTGGGGCCGCTCCATATTGAGAATCGTGGTCAAGTCTCGCTGCGCGGATCGGTCGCCGTTCGCGAACAGCGACCGCAGCAAGGTGATTGCGGCGTCGCGCTGGTCTTGCTGCATCAGCAGGGCCGCCCGGGTGCGATGGTAAGCCGCCATCTCAGCAGGCGCGAGAACGTCGATGGCAGCCGCGCGGAACTCGCCGCGCCACCACCCCTGCGAATGACGCACCAGACGCTCGTGCAGCCACTCGTTCGGCCCGATCTCGGGTAGGAGGGCGGCAGCGTCCTCCAGCCGGGGTCGATACGAACCCCACCACAGCAGCACGATCCAGGAAAGTTGTTGTCTCGCATCAATATCCCCCACGGCGACCTCGCGACGGAGTGCATCAATGTACTCGCGGCGCACACCCGCCCGACCGCTGCCCCTGTCGATCAGACCGCGTGAATTCAACCAGGCTTCCACCCGCATCTCATCGAGCGTGCACGGCGGAGCCTGCGCCAGCGCCGCCATAGCCTCCCCATGACGTCCCAGCCCGGCCAGCAGTCGAGCCAAGCGTAGTTGAGCGCCCGGGATCCCGAGCGCGGCCAACGGCCGCAACACATCGACACCTTCCGATATGCGACGATGCCGAACGAGCCAGTCCGAGTACGCCCGTCGCGCGAACCGGTCACCGATGGCCATCCGATCCTGCAACTCGTCCAGACGGTCATCTCGCGCCAGCCAGACCGCCAGTTGCTTCGCCGCATGTACATCGCCGACATCCGCACACGCGCGCAACTCGTCAACGCGTCCCGCGCGCGCCAGCCGCTTCGCGGTTTTCAAGGGATTGTGTCTATCGATCTGCACGCCGATCATTGTGCCGCGCAGGACAAATCGCAGGAAGCGAATATCAGTCCACCCGCAATTCCGTGCTGACCGGTTCGACAAACAACGAAGTGGTGTTTTCGCTCAAGCCCGCACAGATGGACTCCATTGGATGGGAAATACATCAGTTGGTGGAGCGAAGCCGCTCCACGGCGGCATTCAGTATGTGTCGCGTCGGGCTCCATAGGACAGCGGTCTCGTTGCGGTGCGGGAGGTCGATGAGCAAGGAGACGCCGACGCCCTCCAGCGCGGCCGTTCGTGATCGGCCTTCCTTGTGGCTCAGCACCAAATCCTGCGGTGGCTCGGTGGGCGCCTGCCAGGCGTAGAGCCAGCCCTGGTCGCTGTTGTCCAACTCTGGTCCGGCTTGGATGGCTTCTTGCGGAGTCATGCGCAGGTCGAAGCGGATTCGCCGAACCATTCGTGTTTGAAGGGATTCACCATTGCCGGTCAAAGCCATTGGCAGACTGTGCCATCCGGGTGCAGCCGGTGAATGACCTTCGATCACGACATACGGCAGGTCAGGATCGAAGGCTCGGACCAACCTGGACGGTCGCGCGCCGTGGACGGCTACGGACCAGCCCCCATTCGGTTGTTCGACGGGCGAATCAGAATGCACGCACGCAATCTACCGAGCGGTCAAGGCCACAGCACGGCTCTGGACCACTCACCGCCACTCGCGGTATACCGCAAACGCTGGTGCCGACGCTGTGAATCGCCTTGCCAGAACTCGATCTCCAGGGGGCGAACCGCATACGAAGTCCATTCCGCCGGAACCAGATCCGGCGTCAACTCCAACTCGCGCCCGGCCTGTTCGAGCGCGGCGTCCAAGTCACCACTGTCGGCCAGCACCTGACTCTGACGGCGGGTCAGCGCCATTCGCCTCGACCCGTCGGGCCGGGCAAGAAAATCCGCAGCCGCGACTTCGGGCGCATCAGCGACCACCGAGCCGCAAACCCGCACCTGGCGAACCAGCTCCGGCCAATAGAACGTCAACGCCGCCACCGGGCACTCCGAGAGCTCACGGCCCTTCCGGCTCGCGGCATTGATCGCGAAATGCCAACCGTCGCAATCGACATCTTTGAGAATCAGGACCCGCGCGGAGGGCTGTCCTGTCGGGGCAACGGTGGACAAGGTCATCGCGTGCGGCTCACGAACTCCGGTATCCACCGCGAGTCGAAACCACTCGGCGAACAGCGCAACCGGGTCCTCGGGTGCATCACTCGGATCGAATGCGGGCGCGGTGCCTTTGAGGACCGGCAGTCCCCGCAGAATCTCACGCAACCCATCGACAGCAGCCGACTGATCCACCCCACACCCCGATTTCCTTTGGCGTCCAAGATCTTCCGACCACCCTAGCCGCCGGGATCCCCGGTTATTCGGCCTCTGCTAATTCCTCGAGAAGGCCGGAGAAGGCGGTGTGGTCGTCTTCGGTGCCGGTGTGGGGGGCGGCGAACCAGCGTGCGTATTCGGCGATTTCGGAAAGGCGCCAGTCGAGGGTGAAGAGTTCCAGCATCGCGGGGTCGGGGGGCGGCAGGTTGGGTGGCGGGGAGGGGAGGTCTGCGTAGTCACGTTCGCGCGGGGCGAGAGTCAATGACTCCCAGTCGACCAGTCGGATGCCCTCCGGGGTTACGACCTGGTTGTCGTTGTGTGGTTCGCCGTGCGTAGGCACCCAGGAATCCCGTTGGGAGAGTGCGGTTTGCGACAGCTCCAGGTAACGGTCGGTCCAGTCTCGGACAGCGGAAAGATGTGTGGTGAGGGCGAGTCGAGCCTGCTCCGCCAGTGGGCCGCTCGTCCAGGGTTCGGCCGTGTGGGTTCGCAGCTCGTCGGCGAAGCCCGCACCGACCTGCGGGGTCCACGACCGCAGCCCAGCGGGTGGAGCGGCGCGATGCAATTCATCCAGTGCGAGAGCGACTTCGCGCACATGTCCAGGCTCACGCGCCTGCGCCTCGGTGGGACTGTGGCCTTGCAGCCAGGGCGTCACACTGAGCGCACCGGCTCCGATACCGACGGTGAACTGCCCGGAGTGCGTGGGCGTCGGAGCGCACACCGCAGTCAAACCGGAGGCGGCCAGGGTGGCGGCACCCGCGTACGCAGCCTCCAGAGATGCCGCGGTGTGCCGGGGCGCCAACTGGTCCAAGGTGACGAACACGGTTGTGTCCCTGCCGATCACCCGCCAGTGGTGTGCGCCGAAACCCCACGGCAAATAGCTGATATCGCTGATCTCGGGCAACCAATGCGTCGCGACCGCGTGTGAGATCGCCTCATCGGTGATGAACTCGGGACGGGAAAGCACAGGGCCGAATATAGAAGGCGTGCGGGCCGGACTGCACCGGGTTTTCGACCGTGTCTCCTGCTCTGACCGCGCAGCTCGACTGAGATTGGCTGGCGGTGAGTCATATTGCGTCGCCATGTCTGGAAGGTGTCCCTAAAGTGGATCGATGACGCTGCCCCGGCTTATCGCTACCGATCTTGATGGCACACTGTTGCGGGGGGATGGGACGATCTCGCGGCGGACGCTGGATGCTTTGCGGACAGCCGCTGAGGCCGGGGTGGAAGTGGTTGTGGTTACTGCTCGCCCAACGCGTTACGTTGATGCGCTGGCTTCGGTGACGGGGCTGAGTGGGACTGCGGTGTGCAGTAATGGGGCGGTTGTGTATGACATCGCCTCGCGCACGGTGGTGGAGTCGCGGGTGCTGTCCGTCGGTGCCGCGCAAGCGGTGGCGGGCGCGGTCGCAAAGGTGATCGAGGAAGTCGGATTCGCGGTTGAGACAGGCGGTTCGGTGATTTACGAGCCGCGCTATCGGATGCGGTTCGCGGAGCTTCCCGGGTTCGAATCACCGGTGCAGGCTCTGGCTGATCTGTGGGCGCTCACCACTCCCATCGTGAAACTGCTTGCGCATTCGGAGCGCCACGACGCGGACTTCCTGCTGGCGGCCGCCGAGGAAGCCGCGCCGGGGCTGGCGCAGTTCACCCACTCCGGCGGGCCGGGACTGCTGGAGATCAGTGCGCCGGGCGTCACCAAGGCCGGGACGCTCGCCGCACTGTGCGCTGAACGCGGTATCGATGCCGCCGATGTGCACGCCTTCGGCGATATGCCCAACGATCTGACGATCCTGAATTGGGCCGGGACCGGGTATGCGATGGGCAATGCGCACGCGCGGGTGCTGGCGGCGGTGGCCCGGCATACGGTGTCCAATGACGAGGACGGAGTCGCGGTCGTCATCGAGCGACTTTTCAGCGGACACTAGTCCCGGGCTCGCGCCGCCACCGCCAGGCGAATTCGGCCGGTTCGGGTGGGGGGCCGGGCAATTCACCGTCCACGGTCAGGCCCGCCAGCAGCATGGCCAGCACTCGGCGACGCAGTTGCGCGGTGCGCTGTGGGTCGGGCGTGGAGATGGCGGCGCACGATTCAAGGATGAGACCCACATCTTGCGAGGTGACTCCGGGACGCAGGCGACCGGTGGCCTGGGCACGGCGCATGATTTCGTCGTTGGCGGCGGCCGGGCACGTCACTGCGGGCAGGATCGATTCATCAGGGGCGAAGGTGCCCGCGAGGTGCACCGTCAACGAGTGCACGTCGGCGTCGACGACACGTTCGAGGAAGCCGACCAGACTCTGCCAGCCGTCCGAATTCCGCAGTGCCGCATCGGCTTCCAGCTGATAGCGGTGCAGGCCATCGTGGCAGAGCGTGCGCAGCAGGACTTCCTTGCTCGGATAGCGGCGATACAGCGCGCCGATACCCACGCCCGCGCGCTCGGCGACGGCGGCGATCGGGGCATTGGCATCGGCCAGGAATACCGCGCGTGCGGCGTCCAGGATCAGCTCGTCATTGCGGGCCGCCTGCGCTTTGCGGCCGGATAGGGCCTGTCGAGCAGGCGCATCGGGTATTTGCGTCATGATTCAGGCTAACACTTGAAACGGAATACTCCGTTCTGTTCTCCAAACTCGCGGCTACCTCCGCCAGTTCTCGGCCGAGATCAGCTGAAGCGGGCAAGCCGGGCGACCGCTACCCGATCCAGCAGGCCGGGGTCGCGTCGCCAATCGCGGATGGTGACGGGGCCCAAGGTCTGAGCGAGCGCCCTTAGCGCCGTGCGCATTTCGAGGCGAGCCAGGCTGTCGCCCAGGCACCAGTGCATGCCCAGCCCGAATGCGATGTGCGAGTGCGGACGGCCGGGCCGGAAGGTGTCGGCATCGGGGCCGAAGACCGCTGGATCACGGTTCGCGGCGGCGAGCGCAAGTTGAATCGGTTGGGCGGCTTGGAGTTTCGCGCCGCCGGTCAGCGTGATATCGCGGGTGGCAAACATCGGGACCAGCGTGAATGGCGTCGCGTAGCGCAGGGTTTCATGGGTTACCGCGTCGAGCCATTGATCGTCGGCGACGGCTGCCGCCGGGAGCAGGTCGAGTTCGATGCCGAGACCGATAAGCAGACAGATGGCGGTCGCCGTGGTGCTCAGCCCGGCTGCCCAGCAGCCCCACACCAGGGCGTCGCGCTCGTCCAGATCTATGACTCCAGCCTGGTGCGCGGCCGAAAGATCCTCCAGCAGGCCACCTTTCAGCTCCCTGTCGAATAACCCCTGGAAGAACGACCGCAGCGCGGGCGACTCCGGTTCGAGCGCCTCGAACCCCGGACGTTGCTCGTAGGCCTCCACTTCCTCGCGGACAATGGCGGCCACGTCCAGCGGCAGCCCGAGCAGCGAGGAAACCGCTCGTGAGGACAAGGTGCCGGTGAACTCCACCAAATCGAGTTCGCCCGAAAAGTTTTCGACTCCCTCCCGCAGTCCCCTGGCGGCCAATTCGCGGACTGTCGGTTCGAGCCCGGCGATCGACCCCTTACCGAAATGCCTGGCAAGCAACTCGTGCAGCACCGCATGTCTGCCGGGTGACCCATCCACCCGCGTCTCGCCGCGCGTCCACGGAAACAACATGTTCAGATGCGGGCGCTCGGGCATCGGCACGCCCAAACCCCCGACGAACTCGAGCAGATAGCTGAAATCCGTGGTGAACGCGCCCTTCTTCTCCCACCGGAAGATCTCCACGACGTCCGCCATACGGGTGAAATGCAACATCCCCTGCTCCTCGAACGGCTCAGCCGCCGTGTAGAAGCGGGAATCGCGGGGCAGGTCGGACGGCTTCACGGGCATCTCTTTCCAACGCGGCCTGGCCGGCGTCGCGGCCCTTCACCCATATTGCCGCCTCCGCGCTTCGAGCCGACGCTGATTCGGCCCATCGGATAACTCCAGGTCGGCCGGTCCGCATTGCCATTACAGTCGCAATGATGTCGACCTTGATCTTGTCACCGCGCTATTCGGAAGATTCGCGCGTTATGCGGGCGGCCGCTATCCGGGCCGGGTGGAATGTGTTGCGACTGTCGGGCTGGCGCGTTCCCGAGGACGAAACAGACAGTGTGGGAGCGATTTACGGGGAGCCATCGTTCGCAGAGGTGATTGCGGGTCAGCTGGGGATCGCACTGCTGGACGCGCCGCAGGAGTGGCTGCCGGAGCTGCCGTGGTCGTTGCGACAGAGGGACATTCGGGTGTCGACGCTGGGTGAGGCTCGACGGTGCGCTGAGGCAGCGTTCGTGAAACCGGCAGATGGGCGTAAGGGGTTCGCGGGGGCGGTTTATCAGGGCGGGCGGGGGTTGCCGTCGGTGCAGGCATGCCCGGACGAGACCGCGGTGCTGATCGCCGAACCCGTGCGATGGGAGGCGGAGTTTCGGTGCTTCATCAAAGATGGTGCCGTGCTTACCATGTCGCCCTACCTGCGGGATGGTGAGCTCGCGCGCGCCGATGACGGCAGCTGGCCGATGACCTCGGCGGAGGCCGACGCCGTAACCGCCTGTGCGGAGCGGCTGTTCGCGGAGGTGCCGACGCCGCCCGCCATAGTTGTCGATATCGGCCTCGTCGAAGGCCGCGGCTGGGCGGTCGTCGAGGCCAACAGCGCCTTCGGGGCCGGGGTTTACGGCTGCGACCCCGAATTGGTGCTCGAAGTGCTCGCTCGCGGGTGCGTTGCGCGGACCGAGCTGTCCGGCAACGATATCCGCTGGGCACCGCCGAGTGCCGACATCATCTGACCCGGCGAAAAGTCGGGTCAGCGCTGTTCGTCGCCGGTCGGCTCGGATTGGTCGCTCAGGCGCGCGTGCAGCCGGTCCCGGACCTGGTCCGGGGTGTATGCGCGGCGTTTTCGTTCGGACCTGACGATGATGACTCCGGTCGTCGCGACACCCGCCGCACCTGCCAATCCGAGTACCTTCCACCAGCGCATCCGCCTAGGCTAGTCGCTGTGTCACGCGAAGCGCTGTCGAGTATCGGTTTGGATGAAGCGGTCGAGCTCACCCGGACGGGTGATTTGTGGTTGTTCCGTGGGCATTCCGGGGCCGACCGGGCAATCCGCGGGTTGACCAACAGCCCGGTCAATCACGTCGGGATGGCGGTGGTCGTCGATGATCTGCCCGCGCTGATCTGGCATGCCGAGCTGGGGCGGGCGCTACCGGATATCTGGTCCGGAAACCACCATCGCGGTGCGCAATTGCATGATCTGCGGGCGGCGGTGATGCGGTGGTCCAACGAATACGAGCAGCAGGCGTGGATGCGCCAGTTGGATCGGCCGGTCACCCGCGAGATGGAGGACGCCGCGTTGCGCACGGTGGCGCGGCTCGACGGGATGCCGTTCCCGTCGACCAGCGCGCTGGCCGGGCGCTGGTTCCGGGGACGGGTGCCGTGGCCGAAACGGGCCGAGGCGCGTCCTGCCGACGCCGGTCTGGAGAACGCGTACTGCGCCGAGATCGTCGCCATGACGTATCAGGCCATGGGCTTGCTGCCGGAGAAACGGCCCAACTGGTATGACCCGGGCAGGTTTTGGAGTGGCGACAATCTGCAGTTGGCCGATGGATATCACCTCGGCGGCGAAATCGGGGTGAAGGTGCCCGCGGCTCGCTGATCGGGCCGATCAATCCCGGCGATGGGGCTGCGGCGGAGGCACAATATCGCGCATGCGAACATTTGCCCCCTTGTTGCGGGCTGTCGTCGTCGGGGCGCTCGTCGTGGTGGCCGGTCAAGGGGTCGCGGCCGCGCCCGCCGCGAGCGCCCCGCACACCCAGTTCCCTTGGCCGACATCCGAACCCGCCGGTGTGCAGGCGCCGGGAGCGGCGCTGGCGGATGGCGTCACCGGGACGATGCTGTGGTCCCGGGAGGCGAACACTCCCGCACCGATCGCCAGCATCGCCAAGGTGATGACGGCGTTGATCGCGATCAATTCCGGCGATCTGGAGCGGGCCATCACCGTTCCGGCGGAAGCCATCTCATACTGCATCAGCTACGACGGCAGTACCGCCGGACTGGGCGCGGGCGAGGTGCTGACCACGCGGCAGCTGCTCTACGGCTTGATGTTGCCATCGGGTTGCGATGCCGCCTACACCATTGCCGAGGCCTACGGTCCCGGCCAGGATGCGTTCATCGGCAGGATGAACGATACCGCGCGTCAAATGGGCTTGGCGGCAACGAATTTCACCGATCCGAGCGGATTGCCCAATCCGACCGACGGCTCCACCTATTCCACGCCCGCGAATCTGGTGAGTCTCGCGCTGCGGGCCATGATGTCGCCGGTGTTCCGCGAGGTCGTCGGGACGCAGAACTATCACCTGCCCGCCGGTCCGGGCAACCGCGATCACCTTTGGGAGACCACGAATCTGCTGCTGCGGGCGTACCCGGGGACGCTGGGCATCAAGACCGGATCCACCGACGCCGCCGGGGCCTGCCTGCTGTTCGAGACGGTCAGGGCGGGCATTCCGCTGATCGGGGTCGTGCTGCACAGCTCGCCGGGTAGCGGGCGGGCGGCGAAGGAAGATGCCGAGCGCATGCTGAATTGGGCCTACAACCCGATTCTGAGCGCGCTGCCGATCGGCTAGGGCGTTTGTCAGATTGGTGGTTGCGTCGCCCCCGGAACCGCCTTACTGTCTGAGACAGTATTCGTTTCGGATAGGGGCCGCGCATGTCATCGACGCTGTTCTTCGCTCACGAGGGCAACCGGCTCGCCTATACGCGGACAGGATCGGGACACCCGATCCTGTTCCTGCACAACGGCGGAGCCGCGAAGGAGATCTGGATCCGGCAGGCGACCGCGCTCGCCGATCGATACGAGGTCATCTGCCTGGATCATCTGGGATTCGGCGAATCCGATATGCCGGAAACCGGGTACACGATCGGTGAATACGTCGAGAGGCTGTCGGCATTCATCGACCATCTCGCCGTCGACCGAATCTCCATCGTCGCCAACTGTATGGGCAGCGCCATGACGCTCCTGCTCGCTGAACGTCGTCCGGAGTTGTTCCGCGCCTTGGTCTTGATCAACCCGCTATCGGAGAACACCGCGCGCCGCGGCGTAATCGGCCTGGCCATCCCATTCGCCACCCGACTCCCCCGCTTCTCCCGTTGGTTCGCACGGCAGGCGAGCGTACCGAAGCCGTTGACCCGCTTCGTCATAGCAGCCCAATACGGTCCGCGCGGCTGGCGGCGAGGGATTCTCGCACCCCTACCGGGCGCGGTGGACGCGGGTGGCGGCTGGAATGTGCGCGGCCGGTTGGTCTCGATGGTCGAATTGTTCACGGACGTCGCAGCATTGGGGGCAGTGGACCGGCTGCGACCGGGCCGTGAATTCCCTCCACTCGCGGTGGTGTGGGGCAATGCGAACCTCGGATTGTCACCGCGCGCCGGCCGAGTGCTCAACGAAACGCTGCGCCCGGATCGAGCCGAATTCCTGCCCGGCTGCGGACACCTCCCGATGATGGAAGTCCCCGACGCCGTCACCGCGATCATCGTCGAATTCGTCACCAATCCTCCTGTGCGCCTGGCTGATACGACCGTGTCCGCATAGGATTTGGCAGTTCGGATCCGGAGATCACGGGATGGCATGCACGCGCTGGCCCGCCGCCGCGGTGAGTTCGTTCAGGCTGTCCACCCGATCAGAGGGTATGAACGTGATGGCATAGTCGTCCCCTTCCGTGACAAAGGAAACCAGCGTGAAACCGAGCGGACCACACTGCTCACCCACGCGGTTGAGCAACGCCTCGGTGGCATCGCCCGGATGCCAATCGGCCGCAGCGGCGGCGAACTCGGGGAACCATTCCCACGACAGGCCCTGCGGATGGAATATCGAGCGCCGCAACCTGTCTCGAATCACGTCCGCTTCCTGCTTCCAGTGGAACTGCGCGAAGGCGCCGATTCCGCCGTTGTCACAATCACCGAGGCAGTCGAGCAGACGACTCCACGCACCGAATCCACGATCCGTCGCGGGATCGCGCAGCATGTATCGAAGCGTGTCAACCAGCCATAGGTGATCCCCCAACAGCGCCTCCGCGATCGTCACCAGCCGATCGGGCGCACCGTCGTCCACCGCCGTCCCCAGCAATTGCTCGAACGGCACCTGCCACTCATTGCACTCGACCCATCCGTCCAGCGCCAGATCAGCCGGTGAATCAACACCGAAAACCTCGCGCAGCACCGCCACTACCTCGAGCGCGATCCACCGGTAGTCTTCCGGCCCCGGCTCTCTCAGCTCCCGCCCCCAAACCAAATCATCGGGTCCCGGCGCAGACCACCCACGATCGCGCAAATACGTCCGCCCCGAATCACCGATGTCATCGCATACATGAACGCTGAGGTCATGCCCCGCCGTCCTCTCGCCCTTGCTGAAATCCAGGAACCTGTTGCCTGACGCGAGAATCAACGCGGTCCCGATTGGGCATCGACACAACACCCCCGCAAGATTCCTCGCGAACACATCCCAACCCTGGTCACCCATCGATACCCCTCGATTTACCAACTCGACTGCGCCCCAGCATGATCGCATCGACCAATGACAATCGATGAGCCGGCGCCAAACCTGTCGATTACTGTTCCAGCGGTGGAAATCGGCAACCGTTACGAGTCATATGAGATCGAGCTCTGGGAACGGTTGGCGGGGCTGCTGCCATCGGTCGAGGATGCGGCGAATTTTCGGGACTGCCGGGAGATCGGCGAGCAGGAGGCCGGGCTGTGGTTGTTGACGCAGCGTCTGCTGGACCATGGGGTGCCTGTCGATGACCGCACGCGGGCAGAGATCGAGGTGCTTGCCGAGCATTGGGGTGAGCGATACGCCAGACATGACGAGATCGCCTCATGTGTAGGGGATCCCGCGCCCGAGGTCTCCATTCGATTGGTTCCTGATGATCGCGCCGAGGCTATCGAAGCAGCGATCACAGATGCGGTCTTCGCGGGCCGAATTCTTGTGCCGTGGATCGAATGCCCGCGATGCGGGCGCGTGCTCAGCCGAGTTCACTCGAAGCAGCCCTGGGGTGGGCTTTCTGCTGCGGCGGAGCACTACATCCTCTCGCTTGGCCAGCCCAATCTCGATGATGCTCGCCAGATCTTTGACCGAGACGACCTATACCGAGCGTGGGAGTCGTTGATTGCCTGCGATTGAGTCCGGGATGATGAAAAGCTAGAGGTGGTTGGGGATTTCGGTGGTTGCTTCGACGGGGTGTTTGGCGGCGATGCCCTGGTTGATTTCGCGGAATTCCCAGGTGCCGGTGGGGCGGAAGAGGCCGCCCATGATGAAGCCGGTGCCGGAGACCGTGGCGATGTCGTAGCGGGTGAGTTCGGTGGCGGTGGCGCTGTTCACCATGCGGCAGAAGGCGTTTTCGACTCGGGCGAGGGGTTGGCCGGTGTAGCAGGTGACTACGAAGACGATGGCGGTTACCGCGGGTTGGACGCGGGACAGGTCGACGGTGATGATTTCGTCGTCGCCGGGGCCCTCGCCGGTGAGGTTGTCACCGTGCAGGCGGACGGAGGTGTCGGTGGAGAGCATCTGTTCGTGGTAGACGACGTCGATGAGGTCGGTGTCGCTGTAGAGCATCGCCGCGATATTCAGGTCGATTTCGGAAGTCTTGCCCCAGAGTTTGCGGCGGGCGGGATCCCAGCCCAAACCGAATCGGAGATAAACGATTTCGGTGCCGTGCTCATCGCGAAGCGGTTGTGTCACCATTGCAAAGATGCCGTAGGACGGCCGTGTGCGCAATTCGATATGCGGGGCGCGGCGGGCGCGGGAATACCGGTGGGACTGGTCAATTCGGGGTGTGTGTCTTTCGGGAGCCGGTGAGCAGCAGGTACGCCGCGGCCGTGATCGCCAGCGCCGCAGCGGTCGCCGCCATCGTTGCCACTCCCGAAGGGGTGGTCAAACCGCCGAGCAGCGTGCCCGCGCCAATGCCGAGGTAGATGGCGGAGGCGTTCAGGGCGATAACGAGTGGCGCTTCCTGCGGGGCGGCGGTGATCAGGCGGTGTTGCTGGGGTGGGGTCTGGCACCAACTGGACGCACCCCAGGCAATCATCAACCCTCCCATGAGGATTGGGGCTTGGGTGTGCGTGGAAGCCAGGGCGGACCAGATTGCCATCGCCGCCGCCATCGTGAAATAGCCGATAGCCAGTACCCGTGTCGTGGACCAGCGATCGGTCGCGTACCCGCCGCCGAGATTGCCTGCTATGGCACCGATTCCGTAGAGGCCGAGCATCCACGCGGTGCCGGATCCGGTGATGCCGACCGCGCTCAGAGCGGGCACGGCATAGGCGTAGAGGATGTAGGCCGCGGCCATGCCGAGCAGGGTCAGCGGGAGGACCGCGAGCACCGCGGGCTCGCGCAGCACCGCGAGACGGGTGCGCAACGGCACGCGGGGACTGCCGGGCAGATCCGGCATGACGGTGGCGACGCCGGCGGCGACCACCAGGCACACCAGCGCGACCAGACCCAGCGCCCAGCGCCAGCCCATCCAGGCGCCGATCAACGTACCCAGCGGCACACCCAGTGCGGTCGCGATCGTCAGGCCGCCAACGACCACGGACAGGGCACGAGCGCGCAGATGCGGGGCGACCAGCGAAGCCGCTGCCGCACCGGCATTCGGGGTGAACGCGGCCGCACCCGCGGCCGCCACCACCCTGGTCACCAGCAGCACCGCGAAGGTCGGCGACAGTGCCGATCCGAGGTTGGCCAGCGCGAGCACCAGCAGCGCGCCGACCAACAGTGGACGCCGCCCGAATCGCGAGGTCAGTGTCGCCACGATCGGTGACAGCAGCGCGTAGGCGGCGGCGAACACCGTCACCGACTGTCCTGCGGTCGCGGTCGAGACATCGAGTGAAGCCGCGGTATCGGGCAGGAATCCCGCCAGCACGAAGGCATCCGTACCGACCGCGAAAGTGCCGAGGGCCAGAATCAGCGTCGAGCCGAGTCCGTGTTGCGGGGCAGAGTCGGTCGCCACGGTCCGGCGCTTAATCGGGATATTCAGCATCCCGGTTCTCCTCTCGAAAAAACCCGGCCGCAGCCGGGTCGGGTACTACCTACCGAGGCGCTCGTAGAACGCCAGGGCGCGACGGCGTGCGGGCGCGGGGGTCTCGGCGATCACGTCCGCCAGCGTGGTGGCGGCCAGCTCGCGCCGCCAAGCCAGCTCGGCGCGGCGCATGGCGGTGGAAATGCCGCAGGGGCGTTTGAGCTCCGCCGGATTCGCCTCGACGCCCGCGCCGCGCTGGCGAATCTCGGTGCAGCGGAAGGCATCCTCGCGGCCGTCCATCGCGGCGACCACATCCATCAGCGTGATGCGATCGGGCGGGCGGGCCAACTGGTACCCGCCTTGTGCGCCGGGGATGGATTCCAGAATTCCCGCGCGGACGAGAGTCTGCAATCGCTTCTTCAAGTACTCGGGGGGCAGTTCGAACTGGGCCGCCAAACGAGCGGTGGGCGCGGGCCACTGATCCTCGAGCCAGTGCAGCATGACGCAGCAGTGCAGCCCCCACTCGACGCCCTCGCTCATCCGCATAACCGGGACATTACATATCCCGGTTGGTCAACTCAAGGCTTGGAGTGCCGACCGAAGGGAAGAATCTGCGATATCGCAGACCGCGACGCCAACGTCACGTCCGACCGGTCGGTACTTGCCAAGGCGAAATGTATTGCGCCCCTGAACTATCCAGGCGAGTCCGTGGACGCGAGCACGTAAACCCACGCCTTGTCGCCGGAGCGCAGCGGTACCAGCACCCGCTTGTAGTCCGAGACCTCATAGGCATCGGCCGCCGCCAGCTCGGCGGCCGAGACCGCGAACACCGTGCCGGGGACACCGGCGGAGTCGGTGCCGGGCACCAGCATCGGGTGCACTGCACTGCCGCTGGTGGCGATCACCTGCGGATCCGTGATGGTGACCTCGCCGAGTTCATACCCGATGATCTCGTCGGGACGCCCCGGAAGTTCGCGGCCGAAAATCGCACGCTGCACCTCGGGCTGCCGCAGGGTGCCGTACGAGAACAGCAGAATCTCGCTCATGAGGGCCATGGATACACCGCGGAATCCGATCTTGTCGAGCCGCCGCGAGGTGATTTCCGCACCCGGGAAACCGACTGAGTTTCCGTCGCTGGCACGACTGGTCATGACAGATCGCCTGTGTCGCTAGAGATTTGCCAACCGTAGTTCCAGTTCTTATCGGTGATTTCGGGCAAATCTCAGGCACAGCCGTGCGATATTGGTCTGCGGGAGGGGGAAGGTGAAGCAGGCGGTCATGCATGCGGGCCGCCACCGGCACAACCCACGGAGGCACCGGTTCGATGACGACCAATACCGTGGCCGCGCAGTCCGATCTCGTAGCTGCGGCCGAACTTGTTTGCCCGTACCGCAACACACCGGCGCACACGATGCTGGCGCGCCGCGTTACACCCCTCGACGACCGCGTCGCGGAATGCGCACGCTTCTTCGCCGAGCCCGAACTCGTGCACCTGGAGCCCGGGCGGGGGGCCGATGCGACCCGCCGGTTGCGCGCCGCCGGGACCTACTGGCACACCCTCGACGAATTGCGGATCGGCACCAAACTCGCCTGGCGCAACCACGATCGATGCGTGGGCCGAAGACACTGGCGCGCGCTCGACGTCCGCGATGCGCGCACCGCCACCAATCCGGCCGAACTCGCCGCCGAATGCTGGGAGCATCTGCGCCAGGCGACCAACCGGGGTGCGGTCCGCTCCATCATCACCATCGGGCCGCCCGCGGATGCCGACGGCACCGGGTTTCGCATCATCAACTCACAGCTCATTCGCTACGCGGGATATCGCACCCCCCAGGGCATCGTCGGCGATCCGGCCAATCTCGATCTCACCGATCTCGCGTACGAGCACGGCTGGCGCGGAGACGGCGGCCGATTCGATGTGCTGCCCTTGCTGATTCAAGCTCCGGATCTGAGCGTTCAGGTCTTCGATGTGCCCGCCGAACTCGTCCTCGAAGTCCCCCTGCACCATCCGGATCTGCCCTGGTTCGCCGACCTCGACCTGAAATGGCATGCGGTACCGGCGGTTTCGAACATGGACCTCGAAATCGGCGGCCTCACTTACGCTTGCGCGCCCTTCAACGGCTGGTACGTCTCCTCCGAAATCGGCCGCAACCTCGGCGACACCAACCGCTACAACGTGCTGCCCGATATCGCCGACCGCATGAACCTGGACCGCAGCAACGAGCGCACCCTCTGGCGCGACCAGGCCCTCATCGAACTCAGTCGCGCGATCCTGTTCAGCTACAAGCGATCCCGAGTCCACCTCGTCGACCACCACACCGTGGCCCGCCAATTCCTCGACCACGTCGACCGCGAACAAGCCGCCGGCCGCGCCTGCCCCACCGACTGGACCTGGATCAATCCCCCACTCTCGGCCAGCCTCACCCCCACCTTCCACCGCTACTACGACCCACCCAACCCCGACCTCCGCCCCGCCTTCGTCCGCCGCGACACGCCACCGCCCCCGCCGGACGAGCATCCGGAGCCGAGCGACGCGACCACCCGACGCGCACTGTGGCGCAATGCGGTTCGCAAGCTGGGCCTGTCGAACAAGGTCTAGCGGCGAGCTCGTTCCTCGGTAGGGTCGATTCCCATGACGACTGTGCGCCGCCGCGCGATGTACCTACTGGCCGCGATTGCGATCACCGCGGTGCCCGCATGCTCGTCGACGGACAGCGCCGCGGCGCCGTCGACCACGCCCAGTTCGTCCACCGTGCCGACGGCGCCGATCGGCGGTCTCACCATTTCGGGCGCGGTCCCGCATCCGGTCACCCTCACCGCCGACCAACTGCGCGGCTATCCCGTACAAACCCAGGTGGTCACGTTCGACAGCAGCAAAGGTAAGCAGTCACATACGTACCAGGGCGCGGCCGTCGCCGACCTGATCAACGACGCGCATCCGGTCGTGGACCGGGCGGCGAAGAACCCGGAACTTCGACTTGCGTTGGTGGCCAGCGGATCCGACGGATACCAAGCCGTGCTCGCCTGGGCCGAGTTTTCCCGGGACTTCGCCGCCAAACCGATCCTGATCGCCTACACCGAGGACGGCCAGTCGCTACCCAAACCCCGCCTGGTCGTACCGGGAGATATCAAGGGCGGCCGGTATGTCAGCGACCTGACCGATCTTCGGATCGTGGACTTGGGCATTACTCCGGCCAAATAGACTGTGTCCCAATGTGGTTGGCTGGTTCGCGCCATCAACTACGGGATGATCCGACGCAATGGCTCCGGACAATAAGTTAATGTTCATTCCACACTGATCGAGCCGCTCGCCACCGTCGCCGACGGCGTGGAAGGAGCTTTCATGTCCGGAATGTCCTTGGCGTCCGCGAAGATCCTGCTCACCGGAGCTACCGGTGGGCTCGGACACGCCATAGCTCGCGAACTTGCCAGCCACGGAGCGGAACTCACCTTGACCGGTCGCCGCACCGCACCGCTGCACGCGCTGGCCGACGAACTCGACGCCACCATCATTGCCGCCGACCTCGCCGACGCCGACGGGGTGGCGCGTCTCATCGACAAAGCGGGTCCCGTCGATGCTCTCGTCGCGAACGCGGGCCTGCCCGCCAGCGGTCCCCTCTCCGGATTCACCGACGCCGATATCGACCGAACCCTCGCCGTCAACCTCCGCGCCCCGATGATCCTGGCGCGAAACCTGGTCGGCGGCATGCGATCCCGCGCCCGCGGCCACCTCGTCTTCATCGGCTCGGTGGCGGGCTGGGTCCCCACCCCCCGCGCCACCGTCTACAACGCCACCAAATTCGGCCTCCGCGGCTTCTCCCTCGCCCTGCGCCACGAGCTGCACAACACCGGCGTCGGCGTCTCCATCGTCGAGCCCGGATTCGTCAGGGACGCAGGCATGTTCGCCGACAGCAAGATCACCCTCCCACCCCTGTACCGCACCTCCACCCCCACCGACGTAGCCCGAGCCGTCACCCGCGCCATCCGCGAAGACATCGGCGAAATCCTGGTAGCCCCAATAGAAATGCGCCTGGGCGCCGCCCTGTCCTGCCTATCCCCCACCCTCATGGCCCCCATCCAACGCCTCGTCGGCGCAGACCGCATCAACACCCGACTCGACAGCGACTTCCACCACGGGAGCTGATGTGTTGCGGGCTTCGGCTACCGTCCAGTTCGCGGTTGATCACGATGGGCGAGAACGGAGTTCGGCATGGGCTGGAAAGTGAACGGGCTGATTGTGGAGGGAACGCTCGATCCGGGTCGACTTCCAGGTCGACCACGCGATACCGGTGAGTCCGTCGACATCGATACCGTGCACGAGCGCCCCTGCGACTACGGGATCGCCATGGTCGGTGGATGGACACTCATCGCCGACCCCCAGTTTCTGGCGAGCTTCAACGACGATGCGGTACGGGAGATCTCCGATCACGGTCGAGCCCTGGCATGGGTGACCAACAGTGTCTCCACGCTGCACGGGTTCGCCTGGTATGTCGACGGAGCGCCGGTGCGCCGAATCGTGTACGCGGAGGGGGAAATCGTCGATGAGATCGGCGAACCGATTGCCGAAGAAGCCGCTGCACCGGAACCTCTCGATGAGGACTATGTCTTCGAGATGATGACGCGGTTGACCGGACAGGGCTGGGGCGATGGCGCCGATGCCCGCTATCGCGTCTGGAGTCGCACGCAATAACGCAGCCGTCCCGTGAAGAGTTCGCTCGCTCGGTTATTCGGGTGTGTAGGTTCGGGGCTGAGTTCGGTTGGATGATGAAGGGTTGGTTGATGGATACGGCGTTCGATGGTGCTGGGTTGGTTGGGTATCGGTATCGGGTGGATGACTACTACGAGGTGGGGCGGGAGAAGGTTCGGGAGTATGCGCGGGCCGTGCAGGATTTTCATCCGGCGCATTGGAGTGAAGCCGCTGCTCGTGAGTTGGGGTATGCGGGGTTGATCGCGCCTACGACGTTCGCGTCGATTGTGGCTATGCGGGCCAATCGGGTGCTGCTCGAGAGTGTGATGACCGGGTATGACATGTTCGTGCATACGGACCAGGTTTTCGAGATGCACAAGCCTGTGATGGCCGGGGATCGACTGACCAGTGACGTCGAGTTGTCGGCGGTGCGCCGGGTCGCGGGTAAGGATCTGCTCACGATCACCAATACCTTCAGCGATCAGGCCGGTGAGATCGTCCACGTCATGCATACGACGGTCGTGGGGATCACCGGGGATGACGTCGGAGCCGATATCGGCGATGCCGTCGACGGTGTGGTGATGAGCGGGCTGGACGGGTCGTCGCCTGCCTCGTCGGTGCCGCACACATTGATCGACGAGCCGGTACAGGCGACAGCCCGGCACTCGCAGGAATCGCGAACACGGTTGCCGCGCACCGCTATCCGGTTCGAGGACATCGCGGTCGGTGACGAGCTACCGGCTCGGACCGTCAAGCTGACCCGGGGCGATCTGGTGAATTACGCGGGTGTCGCGGGCGATGTGAATCCGATTCACTGGCATGAGGACGTGGCCGCGCTGGCCGGACTGCCCGATGTGATCGCGCACGGCATGCTCACCATGGGTCTGGGAGCGGGGTTCATCACCGACTGGCTCGGCGACCCCGGCGCCATCATCCGCTACGGAGCGCGGCTGTCGAACTACACGGTCATCGAGGCCGCCTCCGCCGGTGACGTCGAGTTCAGCGGCAGGATCAAATCTGTCGACCCCGAAACCCGCACCGCCACGGTCGTTCTCATCGCGAAGTCCGCCGGACGCAAGATCTTCGGTCTGGCGACTACGGACGTTCGCCTCGGGTAGCCGGGCGGCTGATTCCCAATACCCATCCGGGACAATTCATCTGGGCTCGGCGTCGTTCACCGACCGACGAGCCCAGATCTCGCGGATCGCCACGGCGGTGAGCACTCCGAGTACCGAGATCGCCAAACTCGGCTGAAATCCCCAGCGCCCGTCCGGAAGAGCGACCGCGACCAGGCCCAGGCATACGAAGGGCACCGCGATCGTCACGCCCCGACGCCACCACGGGCCGATTGCCGCGGCCTCCACGACCGCCGCCGCAGCGACCACGATGAACGACACCATGCCGAACGCGGAGATACTGTCCAGCGATCCGAACCAACCGTCACCGGTCGGCAGGTAGTCGGCATATCGGCGGACTCCGTCGCCCGTGCTGTAGGAGATGGTGCCCCCGGACCGGTTGCCGATGAAGGCGAAATCCACCTGCCGAGTCGAGCTGTCGGGCAGCCACCACACCCCGCCGAGCAAGCACGAAACTACGATGAAGCACCACCACCCGGCGCGACCGAAAGCTCGGGCACCGCGCAGCAAACGCATTCGGCTCACGATGGTTGCCGGACCGCAGCAATCGGCGGCAGGGGATGAAATCGCTGTACACCGACCATGACTGCCCTCTTCTCACTCAGCGTTCCCGAACGTCGACATCCTGATGAGCTTGCAGGCAAATTATCGGCTATCCGGTAGCACAGTGCGCGCGCAGTGACATACATCAATCCAGTCCAATGTGCCGCACCCAGGACGGCTGAATGAATTGCCCGCACCGCGGGAGGGTCGAGCCGAGGTGGTCGAGGGTTGAAATGCGGTGCCGGAGTGGGATTCCTCCGGCACCGCTCGAAGCATCGCCGCTTTTCACACGGGGCAGCGCGTCCAGCGAACGACCCTCGGGTCCGACCCCTGCCGTTTGCGGGTCAGCAGGGCATTTTTGGTCGAACAATGACTAACTTACAGCGATATATGACGCTGTCAAATCGATACATTACTTGAGAATAGTCATACACATAGCACCATCGGCGGGAGAGTCCGGACATGCACTCCCCCGCCGACGGCCGGGCAACCTCATACTCGGTCACTTCCATGGCTGGCAGAAGGACCATCAGGAGCCGCAGGGCAGGCGGCCCCGGGCATCCGAAGTGGATGCGGTCAAATAGCCAAACGACCACATCCGGTGAGCGCGAGACCAACGCTCTCCCTCGAATCCCCGAGTGCGACAGTAATTGTCATCGCTGGCACAAGCCATACTCAACGCGATCGACGGCACGAAAAGTCGGTCGCCGTGCACTCCCCGTCACCGATCCCTATGCGATAGCTCGGCGCTCGCCCGTGGATTCGGGACTGCCATGGATGTCGCCATCCCTGCGAATCCACCCCAATTCGTCAGTGAGCCAACGACATTGGCCTGCCGAGTCAGGGTTTGAACGAGTGCAGGCTCGCCAGACAAAGCGTTTGGTCGGCGTCGAACCAATCGAAGGTGGTGAAAGGTTCGAATCCCAAACGGGCCGCGAGATTGAGCGAGCGCTTGTTGGCGGTTCGGGTCACTATCAGGACCGGTTGATCGGGGAGTTCGGCGGCGGTCGCACGTAAGGCAGCGGTCGCGGCCTCGAATGCCAGTCCGGCGCCCCAGGTTTCGCGGCGCATCAGATAGCCGAGTTCCAGTTCGTTTCCGGCGTCGAGGACGTGGCCGGGCCAGTCGGGGGCGCGGCGCTTCACCTCGAAGGTTCCGAGCAGAGTGTCGGTGGCCTTGTCCGCGATGACGAAATGCCCCGGGGTGGTGGTCGCATTGGCTGCGCCGCCGATCGCGGCCAGGTGGTGTTCGACATCCTCCCGGCGGCGTGGGGCCTTGAGGTGGGTCCAGATTTCCGGGTCGGTCTGCAGCTCGATGAGACCGGCGTGGTCGGCGGCGCGCGCCTTACGGAGCAGGACCCGGTCCGCTGCGATCGCTACAGCGGACAGCATTGGCAGCTGGTTCATGTGATCCTCCCAGTGCGCGAGGGTATCCGACGGTTACGCGATGAGCACGACTGCGACGGCCGTCAGTGCGAGCAGGAGGTAGATCACGGCGGCTACTCGTAATCCGAAGCGCAGCAATTGGTTTTCGGTGATGCCGGTTGCGCGGTCTCCGGCTACGGCGAGGATGAGCATGATCATGGGGAGGGAGGTGAAGACGGCGTGGCCGGCGGCGCTGTTCTGGAGGGCGGCGAACCAGGTGTTGAGGCCGGTGGGGGCGAGTTGCTGTTGGAGAGACATCATCAGGACGTTGCCGCCTACGTTCGAGCCGGTGACGAAGCCGCTGAGCATGCCGAGGGCGGGGGCGGCCAGCGCCACAACGAGTTCGGGGGCCGTGGCGACCGCCGCGCCGAGTCGAGCGATCATGCCGCTGTCGGCCATGAGGCGGCCGAGGATGACGAACCCGGTCAGGGCGAGTAGGGGGCGGGTTACGCGGGTCAGGGCCGCGCGGGCGTCGGGCAGGTGCGGGCGGCCCCGGTCCAGGAGTAGGGCGGAGGCCAGCAGCGGCAGACCCGGTGAGGTCAGGAGCGCGAAGCTCGCACCGCCCGCGTGCAGAGCCAGGGTGGGTGCGCCGGCGGCAGTGGCTACGCGCAGGATTGCGATGCCGCCCAGGACAAGTCCGTAGGCGCGAAGCACGGTGCCGGGCGGGAGCAACCGGCCCGCCGGCTCGGCCTCAACCGTGACATCGAGGGCGACACTCTCCACGGGAGCACTGCTGCCCGCACGGCCGATACCCTTGTCGGGCACCGCATCCCGCGATCGCATCACGCTGGACGTTGTCGAACGCGGTCGCACCGTTCCTGCCTGCGATTCGGCGCGGTGCGACCTTCGCACCGCGCTCAGCGCCAGCCCCACGGTGGTGCCGAAGAGCCCGGCCAGCACACCGGCGGGCGGAACGACGCCCAGGCGATTCGTGATCAGCAGCCCGATGGAGAGTAGTGCACCCGCACCGGCGGCGAGAAGTGCTGTGCGCAAGCGGTTCTCGGGCTGTGACAGCAGTGCTGCCCAGACCGTCACCAGCGGGAAGATCATGGCACTGGTGACCGCGGTGGCGGTGCCGAGGGTGGCTACGGGCAGCTGAGTGAGTGCGGCGCCGATGACGGTGGCCAAACCCAGTGTGCCCCAGGGGATGATGTTCATGCCGAGCATGGCTTGTCGCAGCGCTGTCGCGGGCGGCGCGAGGGCCAGCAGTACCGGGACGGTGACCAGGAGTGAAACCCCGAATCCGGTGAGCGCCTCCACTGTTGGAGCGATTCCAGCCACGACCAGTGCGATCTTGGCCGGACCCGAGAGGGGAAGCCCGCGCACCCATTCCTGTAGAGAGTGGTGCACGCCCTGGCGGGTGAGTACCTGGCTGAGGTAGACGCCGGGCAGCATGACCGCTGCCGCGTTGAGAACCAGCAGCCCGGCTCCCCCGGCACCCGCGGCCATCGCGTCACCGGAGAGCGTGAACTCCGGACGCCACCAAATCAGCAGTGCCGCAACGACTGTGCCGGTCGCCGCAGCCCAGTGCGCCGGGCGGCGCAATCCCATGATCATGCCCAGCACCACGATGAGCGGCGATACCGCTAATGCCCACATCATTGCCTCCCACGGCGGTCGATCGCTTGCTACTGCGACACAGCCTGACCGTCGGGGTGGGTCGGGGTATTGAACAAAAATCTCATCGGGTGCCGGGCCAATTGGTGATTGCCAATGTCCCGCAGATCCCGCCAGCCCTCACCATCCCCGCATGATCGGCGTGCCCCTCGATCGATCGCACCGAATTCAGGGGCGGATCGCTCCGGGCGTTACACCGAAGTACCGCTTACAGATTCGCGTCAAATGCGCCTGATCGGCGAATCCGGTCTCGGCCGCCACCGCCGCGGGTTGCCCACCGGTCAGCAGCAATCGGCGAGCGTGGTTTGCGCGCAGGCGCAGTAGATAGGCGTGCGGAGGCAGACCGTAGGCCTGACGGAAGGCGGGGATCAGCGTCGCTCGCGAAATCCCGGACACGGCAGTGAGTTCGGCGA
Source organism: Nocardia sp. NPDC058058 (assembly GCF_042885355.1). Lineage (NCBI taxonomy): Bacteria > Bacillati > Actinomycetota > Actinomycetes > Mycobacteriales > Nocardiaceae > Nocardia > Nocardia sp. NPDC058058. The sequence continues at coordinate 673,207 of NZ_JBHVSA010000003.1, forward strand.
CGGTGACGGCCTCGCGCCATCGATCGTGCAGCAGTTGGCGCGCCGCCTCGACTCCTTGGCGGGGCAGCGGGATGCCCGCGCGGTCGCGCCCGCCGCGCGCGTGCCGCCCCAGCACCGCACCGAGTCCGGTGAGCAGCAACGATTCCGCGCTCAGCGGATCGGTCGCCCGCTCCTGCGCCTGATGCACGATCCGCAGTCGCGCGAACAACTCGTCATCGCGCACCGCCGTTTCGGGAAACCACACCTCGCGGGTGCCCAGCTGCGCGCCCGCCAACTCCTCGACCAGGTCGGTGTCGAAATAGAACATTCGATAGCGCCAACCGGATTCGACGGCCGCGAACCCGGTGTGCACCTGGCCCGGATTGATGATCACCAGCTGGCCCGCCGGAATCACCACCTTGCCGCCCGCCATGTGCAGGCCCTCCGCACCCTGTTCGATCATCCCGACCGACAGCTGATCGTGGCTGTGCTTGTCGAATTCGAAGGTTTCGAACCGGGCGGCCAGCAAATCCACCTGGGGGCTGGCGTCGGCGGTCCAGAGTCGAGCGTGCTCACCTGCCGATCCCACTCGCGCAGGCTAGCAAATCCGGGGCGGCGCGAACGGCGGCAATGATTCCGGATGGTGTGGTTGGCGTTCCACGTCCCCCCATTGACGCGTGATGACCGTTTGGGGTGACCGAACCCGCCATAGGCTTTCGGCGTGAGAACCGAACACTTCACCTTCACCAACGACGGCGATCAACTGGTTGGCGTCCTGCATCTGCCCGAGGGCGAACCGCTCGCCGCGATCGTCACCAGTGGCCCGCTGACCTCGGTCAAGGAGCAGGCAGCCGGTGCGTATGCGCGGGCGATGGCCGAACGCGGTTTCGCCGCACTGGCTTTCGATCACCGTACCTTCGGTGAGAGCGAGGGCCAGCCTCGGCAGTTCGAGAATCCGATCGGCAAGGCCCAGGACATTCAGCAGGCGGTGACCGCGCTGCTCGCCGATGAGCGGACCGCCGGACTGCCGGTGGTCGCGGTCGGCGTGTGCGCGGGCGCGGGCTACATGGCGCGTGCGGTCGCGGACGATGCGCGGATCCAGGCGTTCGCGGGCGTGGCCGGGTACTACTCCGACACCGCCGACGCCCCGCCGAGCCAGGAGGCGATCGCTCGTGGGCGTGCCGCCGAACAGGTGTGGCGGGAGACCGGTGTCGCGGAGACGATTCCCGCGGTCGCGCCCGATGGCGGCGATGTGGGTATGCCGCTGCGCGAGGCGTACGAGTACTACGGCACCTCCCGGGGCGCGGTGCCGAACTACACGAACGGGTACGCCGTCCAATCCTTCGCCTACTCAGCCGATTTCGACACCATCGAAGCCGCTGCCCGGCTGGCGGTGCCGTTCACGATGGTGCATTCGGAGAACGCGCTGGTGCCTCCGTTCGCCCGCAAGTTCTATGCGACGGTGTCCAGCCCCAAGTCCGAGCTGTGGCTCGACTCGGTCGGGCAGATCGACTTCTACGACGATCCTCGGTTGATCAATGCCGCCGCCGACGCCGCCGCCGAACTCTTCCGTTCGACGCTGGCTGGCTGAACCAGGCGATGAGCCGCCTCGTGTCATTGCGAGGCGGTGTCGCCCGGTTGTTCGGTTCACCGCTGTCAGAGGGGTCCGCGGTGGACCTGAACCGGTAGGCCGGTGCGGAAGTCGGCCGGGCTCTGTCCGGTCCACTGCACGAAGGCGCGTCGCAGCGCGCGGGCATCGGAGAAGCCGACGCGCGCGGCGATCGCCTGCACGGTGAGGTCGGTCTCGCGCAGCAGGTCCATGGCCCGCTGCCGTCGCACCCGGTCGACTTCGTCGCGCCAGCCGGTACCCAATTCGGTCAGCCTGCGCTGCAATGTGCGCGGGCTGGTGAGCATTCGAGCCGAAACCGTGCCGAGGCTCAGATCACCGGACGCGATCGCATCCGACACGGCACCGTGAAAACGGTCGAGCCAGGACGGTAGTGGCCGTGCTCCGGCGAGCGTGAGGCGCGCGTAATCGCAGAGCAGATCTCCCAGGTGCGGATCGCGACCGGTGGGCAGGTTCGCGATATCGAGGAAGCTGATCTCCGAATGTGAGGCACCGAAATCGATTCTGCTGGTGCCGAATTCGTCGATCAGATGCGCGTGCCGCCCACTGGCGCGATGGGTGAACGCGACCCGAATCGGAATGATGTGCGCACCGGTGGCCTCGCGAACCCGGCGCAGCACCAGCGCGAGCACGAATTCCTCGACCGGCACGAATACCGGATCGGCCTCCACCGCCACCCCGACCCGGACGGTCAGCACCCCGCCGTCCTCGAGCACCTGCCAGTCGACCGACGGGTCGGTCACCGCCGAACGCAATTCCATCACCGTGCGCAGACTTTCGCCCAATGTCGCCCGGCTGGAAAACAAATAGTCCCAAACCCCCAGGGACCCGCGCCCGGCCGCGGCACTCGCACACAGCCCCGCACCCGGCCCGCCGGCGAACCCGATCATCTCCCACATCCGCCACGCCGATTCGATCGGCACCCGCACCCGATCGTCCCCCAACGCGACCGAATCCATCTCCACCGCGCCGGACAGATGAGTCGGGGACACCCCGACCGTCAATGCGGTCTGCTGGAGCACGAGCGCGGTGCGAGTGGGGATGGTGCCTTCGATCACCGGCGGAGCATATCGGCAATTCAAGACCGACCGGTTTGCTAGGGATATCCTCGCAACTCTTCAGGGGCGTTCGTGCTCGGGCGCGGCGGCAACTCATGCCGAAGGATCAGCTCGGGTTCGAGGCGAGCGAGCTCGTCATGGCTGTATACCTGGCAACCGCAGATGGTCGCAAGAACTGCTCGCTGACGCGCGGACAACTCGTTGGAGAAAACGACGGCCGCCGCGTTTGCCCGGGTACACGCCTCCGCGATCTCGCGCACCTTGCCGGTGCTCATCAGCGTTCTGGATGAATACGGTTCGGACATGGCCGGTACGCCGCCGGGAGCGTTGCCCTTCTTGCCGCCGGAGACGCCGCGGCGCTGAATGAAGGTCTCGACGACGTGGCCTCCGAGACGAGCGACCTGGGTCGCGACCTCCGCCATCACCGCCAGGTGATCCTTCCGTTTGGCCGAGAACAGGCCAGCCACAATCACATCGGCACCGGCAATGACCTGCTGTGGGTCCACTATTCCACCGGCGGGCCCGGCGCGCCGACGGTTGCGGCCACCATCTCGTGGAGACCGCTTGCCGCTCATGCCGCCCACCGTACTGATAGCCCCTTGGGGCAAGCCAGCAGATTTCCGGCGTCGTGATCGCATCGGGCGCATGGGGTTCGAGAATGGTTGGTGGGCTGGGTGAAACGACCAGGTGGAAGGAAATGGGTGGGGATAGGGTGCTTCGATGATCGAGAACACCATCTCCTCGCGGTTGGCTTCGCTGGTGTGGGAGACGGCGTTGCGGGCTGGGGTGTGCCGGGCGCAATTGGCCGGTGGGCTGGGGGTGGATGCGGGGGTGCTCGGGGATGATTTGGTGAGGGTGCCTACCGAGTCCGCTTGGCGGATGTGGGAATTGCTGTATTCGGTGGTGGGGTATCGGTCGGGGGCGCGGATGGCGGCGACCGCGACGCGGGGGCGGCTCACGGTGTGGGATTACCTGTTCACCAGTGGCGCTACGCTCGCGGAGAGTTTGCGGACGGTGACCGAATTGCGTGCGGTGGTGGCTGATCCGCGCGGTGGGGCGCAGGTGATCGTCAGTGGCGGGTTGTTGACGGTGCGGGATTTATCGTCGGTGGAGCCCGGGCCGATTCTGGGGATGGTCGACGAGTTCACGCTGTCGGTGATGTTGCGGCGGGCGCGGGAGGCCACCGGGCAGCATTTGGTGCCCATTCGGGTGAGCTTCCGGCACGGGGCGCCGCGCGAGCATCGGCATCTGAAGGAGGTATTCGGTACCGGCCGTATCGAATTCGACGCACCGTATGCCGAGATGACGTTTCTCGACGTGGCCGAGTTGCCAACCGGTAGCGATCCGGAGCTAGGGCGCATTCATCGGCGGCATGCCGAATTGCTGATCACCGAGGCGAAACTGCCACCGCACCAGGGTGATCGGCTGCGGATGGCGCTGCGGGAAGCGGTTCGGGGCGGCGAATATCGGCTTGATCAGGTCGCACTGCGGTTGTCGATCAGTCCGCGCACGCTGCAGCGGCGACTGCGGGAGCAGGGCACGAGTTGGCGCGATGAGATCGACTTCATTCGCCACGAGCAGGCAGCTGAACTGTTGCGGGAGACCGATCTTCCGATTCGGTCTATAGCGACCCGCCTCGGCTATACCGACCCGCGCGCATTGCAGCGGGCCTTTCAGCGGCAGACCGGTCGCTCGCCGGGCGAGTTCCGGCGGACGGGCGAAGATCCTTCAGCTGAGCTGGTGACTCGCGCCACAAATTCGCGACTTTGAATGATGGATTCTGTGTTTACAGAATTATGTTCAGAGATATAGCGATTGATTCGAATCATATTCATACTCTCCGTGAGCGGTCGATCGGCCGCAGTCGCTGACGTTCAGGGAGTGCTGAATGAGGATCGGAATCCCCCGCGAAGTGAAGAATCACGAGTACCGGGTCGCGTCCACGCCCGCGGGCGTGCGGGAGTTGGTGCATCGCGGACATGAGGTCTACATCGAGAGCGATGCCGGGATCGGATCCTCGTTCGACAATGCGGCCTATCTCGATGCGGGGGCCCGGGTGCTGGACTCGGCCGATGAGGTCTGGGGTGCGGCGGATCTGGTGCTGAAGGTGAAAGAGCCGGTGGCCGAGGAGTATTCGCGATTGCGGGCCGGACAGGTGCTGTTCACGTATCTGCATCTGGCCGCATCGCGGGACTGCACCGATGCGCTGCTGGCCTCCGGCATCACCGCCATCGCCTACGAAACCGTCACGGGCGCGGACGGTTCGCTCCCGCTGCTTGCTCCGATGAGCGAGGTCGCGGGGCGATTGGCGACCCAATCCGGGGCCTATCACCTGATGCGCAGCGGCGGTGGGCGCGGTGTGCTGCTCGGTGGCGTGCCGGGTGTGCGGCCCGCGAATGTGGTTGTCATCGGCGCCGGTGTGGCGGGGCGCAATGCCATCGCCATCGCGCACGGCATGCGCGCCGATGTAACCGTGCTGGACCTGAATGTCGCACGGCTGCGCGAGATCGACGATCTCTATCACGGGCAGGTTCGCACCGTGGTGTCCAACCGCACCGAGATCGACAATCTGGTGCTGGAGGCGGATCTGGTGATCGGCGCGGTCCTGGTGCCGGGCGCCAAGGCGCCGACACTGGTGTCGAATGCCCTTGTCTCACATATGAAGCCGGGTTCGGTGCTGGTCGATATCGCGATCGATCAGGGTGGTTGCTTCGCGGACTCGCGGCCCACCACCCATGACGAGCCCACCTACCGGGTGCACGATTCGATCTTCTACTGCGTGGCGAATATGCCGGGCGCGGTGCCGCACACCTCGACCGTCGCGCTGACCAATGCGACCCTGCCGTATGTGGTGGCGCTGGCAGATAAGGGCTGGCGTGCTGCGACCGCCGCCGATCCCGGCCTGGCGGCGGGTTTGAGCACCCATGCCGGTGCCCTGCTTTCGGAATCGGTTGCGGCGGCGCACGATTACGCCGTCGAGCGGGTGGCGGTCTAGCGGCTCAGGATGATTCGCGGCCTGCGGTCTGGATGTGTTCGAAAATCAGGATGGTCTCTGTCGAGGCGACCGCGGGATGGGCGCTGAGATTGTCGAGCACGAACCGCCGCAGGGCGTCGGAATTCGCCGTGGCGACGTGGATCAGATAGTCGTCGGCTCCGGCGATGAAGTAGACGTTCTCGACCTCGGGCACCGCGGCCATCTGCTCACCGAACGCGGCGAGCTGGCCGCGAGCGTCCGAATGCACCCGGACCGCGATCATCGCTTGCAGATCGCGGCCGAGGGCGGCCGGATCGATATCGGCGTGGAACCCGCGAATCACCCCGCGCTCGACCAGGCTTCGCACCCGCCCCAGGCAGGTGGAGGGTGCGATACCGGCGGCCGCGGCCAGCGCGCTATTGGTCATGCGGCCGTCGCGCGCGAGTTCATCCAGCAGCACCAGGTCGACGGCATCGAGCGCCGGTGCGGTTCGCGACGGGTCCAACGCTGTCATCGGCACCAAGGGATCGTTTCGCACCTCCGCACAGTATCGAAGATCGTTCGGCGTCGAGCCCCGATGTCATTGGAAGATTCGGGCCGGATCAGCTCTCGCGCAGCACCGCGCGTAGCCGAGTCGCGAATCGGTCGGGATCACCCACGAATCCGGTATGGTCGCCGGGGAACAGCGTGGGTTCGATGCCCAGCGCCTCGGTGAGTGCGCGGGACGAGCGATCACACAGCTGACCCGCCGAATCCTCGCCGATACCGATCACGATGCGGGCCCGCGCGACCCGCAATGCCTCGATATCGGGCTGAAAATGTGTGGTCGCGCGAAGTTCGCGGGTGAACCAGCGATGCTCGTCGGCGACCTGGCGCGGGTCGCGGTCACCACCGAACATCATCTCCAGCAGGCCCTCGGGCAGCTGAATATTGGCCTGGCTCATGAACTTCGCCCAGGCGCCGAGGGTGTCGCCGGTCAGGTGGGTGGCGATGATGTCCTCGGTACCGGCGTGCAGTTCCGCGCGGTCGCCGAGTAGTTCGATCAGCGGCGGCTCATGCGCGATGACGGTGTGCACCTGCTCGGGATGGGTCTGGGCCAGCGCCAGCACCGTGACCGCGCCACCGCTGGAACCGAATACCGTGGCCGGTCCGGCATCGATATGCGCGAGGAGCCGGGACAGATCCCGGGCGCGCAATCGCGGGGTGGATTCCTGCTCGGGATCGTGGACCGGACTGCGGTTGATACCGCGTGGATCGGTGGTGAGCACGGTGTGATCGACCGCGAGCAGCTCGGCCAGCGGCACGAAGGCGGAGGCGTCCATCGGCGCTCCGACCAGGGCGATCAGCGGGCCGGAACCGCGCAGTTCGTAATGCAGGCGCGCATCGTCGACCTCGACGGTGTGGGCGGGCGTGGATACAGCGGATTCGGAAATCATTGGGCACTCCTGTGCGTCAAGCCATGCTGTCCGGCTAACTTAACTGAACGGTACAGGACAGTTGATCCGTACTCAAGAGTTCAGTTGGGGAGTACGATGGGATCCGTGACGACCGATCAGGAGCGGGTCCCCGCCGTGGCCCCCACCGGCAAGCGCGCCGAGCGCAGCCGCCAGGCGATTGTGTCCGCCGCGCGGGAAGCATTCGTGCGCAATGGATTCGACATCGGCATGGACGCGATCGCGGCGTCGGCGGGCGTCTCCAAGGTGACCGTCTACAACCATTTCAAGAGCAAGCAGGACCTTTTCAGCGAGGTCATCGGTGAGGCCATGGACGAGGCCCACGCCACCCTGGCCGATGTCCGGGCCGATCTCGCCGATTCCGAGGACACCCGCGAAGCCCTGATTCGCATCGCCTGGGCCATGATCAATACCGCGAACGATCCCTCGCGGCTGGGGCTGCGCAATGTGGTCACCGCCGAACTACATCGTTTCCCCGAGCTCGGCGACGCCTGGCAGCAGCGCGGCCCCGCACGTTCCGCGGCCAACCTGGCCGGCGCGCTCCAAGACCTATGCGACCGAGGGCAATTGGCCATCCCCGATCCAGAGGTTGCCGTCATCCAATTCTTCGGACTGACGGTCTACCCCCACCTGATCATGGGTTCGTTCGGTAGCTCCATCGACCCCGACCTCACCGACCGTCTCATCCGCGATGGTGTCGATATGTTCCTGAGCCACTACCGCCCCGAGCGTTCCGGGGCGGATTCGGTGTAGCCACCGAACAATTCGTCTCGCACACCCTTGCACATCTGTCTGGGACAGCTTATTTTGATGACATTGCTGTCCGGTAATTGACTGCTGCTCATTGCGCGCATTCGTGCTCGGACACCTACGACCGAGCCGCTGCTGAAACCGATCCCCTAGTGAGACACCCATGAGCACGAAGAGCACACCCTCCTTCGACGTACTCGTCATCGGCGCGGGATTCGGCGGGATCGGAACCGGCGCGGCCCTGCGCCGCGCGGGCGTCGAGAACTTCCTGATCATCGACAAGTGGCACAGCGTCGGCGGCACCTGGAACGCCAATACCTATCCCGGCGTCGCCGTCGACGTACCCTCGCCGATCTACAACTTCTCCTTCCAGCAGCGATCGCGCTGGTCACGATTCTTCGCGCCCGGCAACGAGATTCAGCGGTACGCGGAGGAAGTCGTCGATCGGCAGGGTCTGCGCGGCAAACTGCGCCTGGGCTGCGGGGCGAGCGAGGCCCGCTTCGACGAGGCCGCGGATCTGTGGCGGGTGCGCACCACCGACGGTGATGAGATCACCGCACGCTTCCTGGTGAGTGCGGTCGGCGCGCTGGAACAGCCCAAGCCACCGGCGATTCCGGGCATCGACAGCTATTCCGGGCGGCTCATGCACACCGCGCGCTGGGATCACTCCTATGACTACAGCGGTAAGCGGGTCGCCGTCATCGGCACCGGAGCCACCGCGCTACAGGTGATTCCGAAGCTGGCCGCCCAGGTCGAACAGTTGACGGTGTTCCAGCGCACCGCCATCTGGGTCGCGCCCAAACCCGATTTCCCGATGGGCGCGGTCAGCAATCGCGCCCTCGACTTCCCACCCGCGCAGCAGGCGGTGCGGTTCATCGGGAATGTCGCGGTGAACGCGTTCCTTGGCATCGGCTTCGCATTGTCGGACTATCCGCGACTCACCTCCGCGGTGCTCGGCACCGGCGAAACGGCGCTGAAGGCCTACCTGTTCACCCAGATTCGCGATCCGGAGCTGCGTCGCGCGCTCACCCCGACCTATCGGCTGGGCTGCAAGCGGCCCTCGATCTCGAACACCTACTTCCGGACCTACACCCAGCCGCACGTGGATTTGGTGACCAACCCGATCGAGAAGTTCACCGCCGACGGTATCGCGACCGAGGACGGCACGCTGCGCGAGTTCGATATGGTGGTGACGGCCACCGGCTTCCAGGTCATGGACAAGGGCGCGACTCCGCCGTATCCCGTATATGGTTGCGGCGGAATCGAATTGGGTGAGTTCTGGGATCAGAACAAGTACCAGGCCTACGAAGGGGTCTCGGTACCCGCGTTCCCCAATATGTTCCATATCTTCGGCCCCTACGGCTATGCCCCGGGCTCGGTTATCCCGCTCATCGAGGCGACCGCCGCACATAGCGCCCGGGCCATCAAGGAAACGTTGCGCCGCAACGCCACTCGCGTCGAGATCCGGCAGCAGCCGCACGACGAGTACTTCGCGCGCATGTACGCCCGCAACAAGAACACCTATCTGTTCAAGCAGGGCTGCGCCGAATCACGCACCTACTACATCAACTACCAGGGCGACGGTCCCGCGTTCCGGGCCACGACCCAGGCCGGAATGTATTGGAGCAACCGGCATTTCCCGCTGGACCACTACCGGTACACCACTCGCCCGACGCTGCTCGCCGCCGCCGATCCCGCCAGGGCGTTGGCCACCCACCCCTGATCAAGGGAATTCAGCCGTTCGTTGAGACTCACCAGACCAGGCAGAAAGGATGCCCGGCCGGGTCACGGAAGACCCTGAAGTTCTCCTCCCCCGCGGCGTCGGTCACCCGAGTCGCGCCCAGCGCCAGCACATCTCGCTGGGCGCGCTCGATCTCGTCGACCTCGATATCGAGGTGGAACTGTTGTGAACCGTGGGGGTCCGGGAAACTCGGGGGCTCGTATTCCGGTGCGAGCTGGAACGCGAGCCGGCGGCCGTTCGCGTCGGTCAGGACCGACCAGGTGTCATCGTCGGTCTTGACGGTGCCGCCGAGTACGCGCTGATAGAAGCTCGCCAATGCGGCGGGATCCCGGCTGTCGAGCACTACCGAACGAAGGTTTCCGATCATGTGAGCCGGGTTGCCGATTTGCTCCCAGGTAAACGGGACCACTTGCACACTTGCCAGAAAGATCAGTTCCGTTTCATGCTGCCGACGCTCAGCGATCCACTCGCCGCGCTCCGCTGCCCCTGCTCCACTTCACGGACATACGTTTCCGGATCCTTGTCCACGGGCTCGACACCGGCATAGTTCCTGGCCTCGAACGCCGCGAAGGACACCGCGAGCTGATGACGAGCCTGCAACCCGGCCAAGCGCCGGAAATCGGTGAGCCCTTCTCGCTCTTCCTCGGCCATGTGATCACTATTGGCCAGGTTCGCCGCCGCGACAGCCGCGTACCAATCGTCGGAACCGACCTTATGAGAGGCCACCTCGGCGATCGCGTCCCGAATCTCGTTGTGATCGTGGATGGCGTCGAGCGTCTCGTCCTCGACCCCGGCGGTACGCTTGGCCGCGATACCTACCCGCAGCAGTGCGGGGTAGAAGATCTCCTCCTCGGCAAGCGCGTGCAATTCGAGGAAGGTGGCGAGCCGCGCCCATATCGCCGACAGCACGCCGGTCTCCCCACGATCGATCTGCTCCAGGATCGCGAAGAGCCGCCGCTGCTCCCGATGGTCGTCGAGGATCAAATCGGTGATATCCATTGAGTTCCTCCCTGGCAGGGCATCTCAGGCCAGGATGCCCGATGGGCCATCAAACGCACGGCTCAATGGGGAGTGTCGCCCTCGTAATCCATGTTCGCGGCTTGGTCTTCGGTGGTGCCTTCCGGGTCCCGCTCCGCCGACCGCTTGTCGTCATCGCGCTGGGATTCGTGCTGCCGCTCCCGCTCATTCGTCGATTCCTTGGGCATTTCGAACCTCCTCCGGTGATGTGATTTCGATGCACCAGCGCCATACCCGGGCTCTGGCACAGCAAACCCGGATGCCTCACGCCAGCGGAGTGTCGCCCAGCGCCTCGGCCAGATCGCCCGGGGTGTCGTAGAGCGCCACCGCCCCGGCATCACGGAGTTCGTCATCTCCGAAACCGCCGGACCGCACGACGATCGCCGGCATCTCGGCGCGCTTGGCGGATTCGACGTCCCACACCGAGTCGCCGATCATGACGCTCGGCGCGTCCTGCGGTGCGGACAGCTTCTTCAGGGCCACCTGCAGCAGATCCGGTGCGGGCTTGGAGTTCTCGACATCATCGCTGGTCGTCCATCCATCGACGATGTCTCGGGCCGCGAGCTTGTCGAGGAAGATCTCGACGTGGCGTTGCTGACCGGAGCTGGCGAGCACCAGACGATGGCCGCGCTGCTTGATCGCGATGAGCAGCTCGCGTGCGCCGGGCAGCGGCACCATCTCCTCGATCAACGCGTCAACCTGCTTGCCCTGCTCCTCCCTCACCCGATCGCCGACCCGCCGCTCGAGGTCCGGACCGCCGAGCTCGGTCAGCAGTTGGTCTCCGCCCATGCCGATCAGCCGATGCAGCCGCCAGATCGGATACGTCTCCCCGACCGAGCGCAATGCCCGGAACCAGGCCAGCGCGTGCTGATAGTTGGAGTCGATCAGCGTCCCGTCGATATCCAGAACCGCGATGGTGGATTCGGTCATCTACGACGGCTACCCGCTCATCGTTCCCTCAACCGCCCCCGCGACAGCGGCGGGCAAGCGCGGATCACGCGCCGGGCACTCCGAACAGTGGCAGGCAGCCCGCCACCCCGGTCACTTCCACCGGCACGGTGCGATAGTCCTGCCACCGGGCGATCATTGCCCTCGTGCGGTGTTGCCGGCCATGGGATTTCGGTTCGCTGGGCTGAGCAGCGGTTCGGCACGGTAGCCGTCAGCCGGTCCGATCGGTGGTCGCGGTGCATCCTTCACGCCCGCAATGGGTTTCGTGACCGCTGGCCGTCGGGGCTTCAGTTTTCCGGGGGGTCCGTTCGGTTCGGGTTCGACTTCGCGTCCGGTAGTCGGACGATGCCGTTGGCGAGGTCCACTCCCAGGGGGTCGGCCGTGGTGGCGATTTGTTCGCCACGTAGTTCGCGGCTGCGCCGTTCCTGCTGGGTGTGCTGACTCGACGGGGCCATCAGCGCTTGCAGTTCACCGAACATGCCTGCGGCGCCGCCGCCGGTGGTCTTGGTGCGCGAGGCGATCCACCCGCGGCGCTCGGCTATGACGAAACCGCGGTCCAGGACCACACCGAATACGACGATGCCGACAATTACCCACACCAAGGGCATATCTACCCCTTCCGCCTTCCGTCTCGACGGTACGCCGTCCGGAGATCCGAGATGCGGGTGAGCGGATCGTGCGGCGGCGGGCTCCAATTTCAATACGGCCGGGAAGCAGGTTTAGCTATGAGATAGCTATCTCTTTCCTGTGCAGACCATTGGGCATAGAGAGGCATTTGTGACACAATCTAGCAATCATTTAGCCAATAGCTCGATCGCGGCCGGGGAGCCAGGAGGGGTGGTGTACATAACTTGGACGCTGGTTACTGGTATGGCTGGATCGGAGTTATCGCAATCGGTGCGGCGATAGTGATCGCATTCGGAGCTTTGGTGATCCGACCTAGAAATAGCTTACGGGCACAAGCTGATTCGCATACACCGGCGACGAACGAGCGCATTCAAATTGTGCGCGAACGTATTCGGGCTGTGTTGCGCTGGGCGTGGGTGGCGCTACTGGGGCTGTACGCGGTGTTCTTCGTGTACGCCGGAGTCACCGGTACGCGCGGCCCGGGCGACTCGGTTCATGATCGGGTGTTGTGGGCCGCGCTGTGCCTCTCCGCGGCGATCGGGTTCACCGCCGCGGCGCTGTGGATTCGCCGCCGCGGTACGCCCGAGGCCAGGCCGTGGCGCGAGGGCCTGCGCAACGCGCTGAGCTGGGTGTTGACCTGGCTGCTCGCGATCCTGTCGTTCACCATGCTGCTGAACGTGGTCCTCCCTCTGCGAAGTGACCCCGACCAGTCGTGGTACCTACGACTGGTAGTGAGCGTGATTTATCTCGTCATTGCCTTCGCGATTGGCCTTGGCGCCGTGTGGGTTCGGCGGAAGACCCGGACACCGGAAAGGCCGCTTCCAGTTCGGTGAGGGCTTCGCCGCAGTACGGGGCGAGGCGCTGGATGTGCGGGAGGGCGGTGGCGCACGCGGTGATACAGAGGTTGAGGCGTCCCGCGTAGGACATGATGGTGATGTTGAGGGCTTGGCCGTCGAGCGGAATCGATACGGCGTGCCACTCCTCGAGAGTCATTCCGTTGTAGTGCAACGGGGTTCGAGGACCCGCGAGGTTGGATACGACGACGTTGAACATCGGTTTGACGCGGCTGCCGAGGCCGAGGACCAGGCCGGTTCCGAAGGGGGCCATCAGCATTGCGGTGTACGCCATGACCGCGGTGGCGGACATACGGCTCATATGTTGTTTCGCGTGGACGGTGGAGGCGACGATTGTGGCGAAGCGGGTTCGGACGTCGTCGATATCGGTGGCCAGGGTGGCCAGCGCCATGGTTGTCGCGTTGCCTTCGGCGTCGTCACTGTCCTTGGGGCGGAACGACATCGGCATGCCTGCGATCAGGGCGGCGGCGGGGAGTTCGCCGATTTCGGCGAGGTAGCGGCGCAGGCCACCGGCGCACAGGGCGAGGATGACATCGTTGACGGTGCCGCCGGATCTGGCGGCCAGATCGGTGATGCGCGCGAGATCGAATGACTGCGTGGCGATTCGGCGATCGGCGGTGATCGGGCCGTTGAGGATGGAGCGGGGTGCGGTGTAGGGCTTGATCAACGGGTCATCGTTCGCGCTCATGCCGGGGATGACCTCGCGGACCGTCGCCTCGGCCAAACCGCCGTACATGCGGGTGAGCGCTTGCAGGCCGGTGAGTTGTGCGCGCGCCATGTCGAACGGTGCGCGAAGCATCTGCGAGATCGAATCCATTTCGGTTGCGGCAGAGTCTGTTCCGGCCGCACGAGGCCGTTGCGCACGGGTCTCGCGGTATGCCCAGATCGCGGGCCTGTCGCGCTCGTGGGGATCATCGGACATCACCTTGCGGGCGAGGCGTACCGTCGCGACGCCGTCCAACAGGGCGTGGTGGCCCTTGATGTAGAGCGCTATGCGCCCCTCGCCGATACCCTCGATGACGTGGACCTGCCAGAGCGGATGGGTGCGATCCATCCGGATGCCGTGCAGGCGCGAGACCAGGATGCCCAGTTCGCGTTGGCCGCCCGGCGCGGGCAGGACATGGCGTTGCAGGTGGTAGTCCAGGTCCGGCTCATCGACGCGCTCCCACCGCGGCAGTATGCGGCTGATCCCGGACGACGCCAGTCGACGGTCGAAAGGGGTTGCGGCACTGGTGAAAGCGCGCAGATGATCGATGACCTCGGTGACGTAGCCGGGTCCCGCGTCCGGTGGCAATCGGAAGATGTCCAGGTGCGCGATGTTCATCAGATCCGAGTCCGATTCGCCCCACAGGAACGCCGCGTCGAGCGGGCTCAGCATGGTGGTCATCGGGGGCTGTCGATGCGCTCGTGCTCGGCGGCCGATGCCTGCTTCAGTTGCGCGAAGGCGACCGGGGCCCCGGCTACGCCCCAATTGCCCTCGGGCACTTCACGTATCAGCGTCCAGACGTGCATGGCCTGCGCACTGTGCGGATCCAGTTCAGCCGCGGCGACAACGGTGGCGTGCACATCGGCGATCAGTCCGGTCTTGCGGCGTTCCGATAGCGCGCCCGCCGGGACCGTGATGTCGATCCGGAATCGGGGAGCCCCGCCGGGACGGCCGCCGACCGCGAGCCGGTCCGCGTCGATCTCGTGCAGGTAGACCCAGGTGACCTCGCGGAAGAACTCCGTATCCGGGGCTCCCTCCCAGCGCAGCAGGGTCGTGGCGAGGTCGTCGAGCAGGGCCTGGGTCTTCGGCGGTGCGATCGACCCCCGCACCACTGTCACATCGATCATCGGCATGGCGTCCGTCCTCTCTCGAAGTTATACCGAGCGATATAATTTTGAGGAAGGCTAGGCTGTGAGGTAATTGGTGTCAATGTCCGTCACGGCAAGCTGGACGCGGGGTTAGCGGGGCGCTGCTGTACGCCGCAGGCCAGAAAGCTATGCTGAGCGACATATTTCCGGGCGGCTGGACGAGGAGGCGTGATGACGCAGCGCGGCGAGAGCCGAGACCGGATGCTGACCGGCGCGGCCCTGCTGTTCCGCGAACGCGGGGTGGCGGGCACCGCCCTCGCGGACATCATGGAGCGCACCGGCGCACCGCGCGGTTCGGTGTACCACTACTTTCCCGGCGGCAAAGCGCAATTAGCCGAGGAGGCAACCGATCTCGCCGGGCGCACGATGGGCCGCATGATCAGCGCACTGCTCACCGCCGAGGGACCCGCGGGAGCGGTGAGCGCGTTCGTCGACTACTTCCGCAGCCAACTCCTCGACAGCGACTACATGGCGGGCTGCCCCGTGGCGGCCGGCGGCATGTCCGGCGCGGACACCCCGGGTGCGCGGGAACGCGCGGGTGAGGCGTTCACCGAATGGGAATCCACCCTCGCATCCGCACTCTGGCAGCACGGCATGGCAGTCGGCGACGCCGAGGACACCGCCACCACGGCGGTCGCCGCGATCGAAGGCGCACTTGTGATGGCTCGCGCACAGCGCAGCACCCGGCCATTGGACCGGATAGAAACATTCATGCTCCGCCAGCTGAGTACGCTCGCCCAGCCATAGACAATCACCGATGCGTCCGCAGCATCAATTTGGCAACTCGAGCGGACATTCGGCTCTCGACGGAACCACCAAGGCCTGTCACACCTCGATGTAAACCCCCATCGAAGAATCGGGTTGCCAGTGGTCAGGGCGCGATCCAGCGGTCCGACTCGCCAGGGCGATCCGTGCCACTGTGACAGTCCGGGCTCTAGACTTCGCAGCTGTGGACCATCGCGAGCAGGGGCGCGAAGCGTTGGCGCAGGAGTTGCGGCAACTGCGTGGCGAACGTCCGGAGTTGAGTCTCCGGGCGATCGGTCAACGTGCGCAGGTCAGCCATACCACTGTCTCGCGAGCGTTCTCGGTCGAGGACAAATTGCCCTCGTGGCCCTCGATCGCGGCTATTACCGAAGTCTTGGGCGGTGCGACCGGGGAAATCGAACCATTGTGGTTGTGGGCTTCGACCGGTACTCCACCCACGCGACTCATCACCGCTCCGTTGCCGCCGCGGCCCGCGCCGCGACCGTGGTTCACGCCGGTGTGCGCGGTCGCGACCGTCGGGCTGATGATTCTGGCTATCGCACACAGCGCGATACCGCCGCAAACGAGCGCGGATCGCTGGCTCGGCGACATCGTGCAGGCCGTAATCGCGACCGCGGCCGCGATCGCATTCGGGGTGCGCGCACGGCAAGACCGGGGATCCGATCGCCGATGGCTGATATTCGCCTGCCTGGCGACGGTCTGCTGGACCGTGGGCATGGCGTGCTGGATTGCCGTGCACGAGATCGGCGGTGATCACGACCGTGGCACCGCGATCACCGAACTCGGCTTCCACGCCTACTCGCTATTGATGATCGGCGCACTCTGGCTGCGCAATGCCTGGCCTACTCGGATACCGAATATGACCACGATGCGTTCGGTCGCGCTGATCGCGGTCGCCGCGCTATCGGTTCCGTCGCTGATCTGGTTGCTCGCCGCATTCCTCGACACCGTGTCCACCGGCACCGACGATGCCCAGATCCGGCTGACCTACCTCTACCCGATCGCCGATGGCGCCATGCTCGCCATGGCGTTGTTCGGTGCGTTGACCGGCACCCGGATCATCCAGTCATGGCTTTTCGCAACGGCATTCGGCGTGCACGCGGCCGCGAGCATCCTCGCCACCACGTACATCACCGAGGACGTGTCCACGGACCTGGTCGCCAGCTCGGAGTTCGGGTTCACGACCTTCACCGTGCTGCTCGCGCTCGCGGCGATCGCACCCATGGACAGTCGCACCCGGCCCGAGCGCCATCTCGACCTGGCCATCCGGGCACTACAGGCGGGCGGTTTGATCGCGATCGCGATCTATATCCTCGCCCTCGCCACCGGCCATCTGCCGCCCGCCATCACCTCATACATCGCAGCCGCGCTGATACTGCTGCTGATCGTGGCCCTGGTCGCCGGATTCAACCATCGACTCGGTTCGCCGCAGCGTTAACCGCCCTGTGTCAGTGCGAGTTTGACCGTGATCGGCTGTTGCTCGGTGACCGGGGTGCCCGCGGCCGGGGCTTGATCAATGACGAAATACGTTGGGGTGTCGCCACTGTCGAAGAGCACATTGTGGCCGTCGGGTGCGGTTGCGGTGGTCACGTGGAAGCATGCCCCGTCGCCCTGGATCGCCGAGTCGAAGCGTTGCCCGCGCCAGTCCGGTAGCGCGATCGGCCACGGTTTGGCATGGCATTGATCAGCGACCGATGCCACCGTGGTCGCCACGGACGGTGCCGGTGACTTCGATTCACCGTCTGTCGATCCCCCGCAAGCGGTTACCCCGACCATCAGTCCCGCGCATACGATGCCGACCCCTGCGAATCTTGCGGACACCAAGTCTCCCTTGTCAATTGAGCATTGAACGCAGCGCCATCCTTGCATGCGGGGGCCCGGTCGGATCGCGGACGGGCCGTCAGACGGAGAATAGGCCCCACATGATTGCCCATGCGAGCCAAAGACATCCGGCCAGCAGCGGGACGGACTGTGCGATTCGGTGCCGGGTGGGCAGGCCGGGGCGGGCCGCGGTGATCGCGGTGGCCGCGAGGAATACGGTTGTGAGCACGGCGAGTGATTGCAGGATCAGCCATATCAGGGAACGGGACGCGATGGTCGGACCGGTTGGCTGCGCGTTGAAGACGAGGATCGAGAGCGTGTACGTGAGTGTCGCGAGTATCGATACCACTGCGGTGCAGGACAGTAGGCGGCTGAGCCGGGTTGCGCGGGTGGTGCCGCCTTTCGTCGACGTTCGAAGCGGGTACGCCGTGAAGGCGAGAATCGTTGCGATACAGAGGGCTATCTGTGTTCGCGCGGATGTCGACCAGCCGTGGCCGGGATCGGTACTGGTGACGGTTTGTGAGGGTGGTGCGGCAGCCGATGACGGCGGTGGGGTTCCGTCCGCTGTGCGGTGAATCCATGTGGTCATCGTGTCGAGGTAGCCGGGGGCGAATGCTCCGGGTGGGGCGGCCGCGCCCGGCGCGACGCCGAGTCGATCGAATCCATTGCTGGTCGAGCGACCGTTGTGGGCGGCGTCAGGGAGAAAGTCGATGGTGACCGAGGGTGATGCGGTGAGCGTATTCCGCAGTACCGCAGCGCTTTCGGCGGGCGGGACCTGCATGTCGTACTGACCCCATAGGGCGAGGACGGGAATCCGCAGGGCGGTGAGTGCGGGCAGCGGGTCGAAGTCCGCCGCCGGGAATGCGCCGGTGTCACCGAGTAGGCGGGCGGTGGGACCGGCGATGGTTTCGGGCAGCGATCCGCGTGCGCCTCGATGACGCAAGTTCATTGCCAGACTCCACGTTTGCGTACGAAGTGGACTGAAACCGGATGCGCCGAGGGTGATCAGGAAGGCGATATCGGCCGAGTGCGATGCGGCCAGCGGCGCGACCCAGCCGCCCTCGCTGAATCCCCACAAGCCGACCTTATCCGCGCGGACGCCTGCGGTATGTCGCAGGGCTCGGGCGGCAGCCAGCGCATCGTCGGCCAGTAATGCGAAGTCCCGGTGGGTGAATGAGTAGCCGTCGGTGCGTTTGTCGTAGATGAGCGCGGTGATTCCCGCCGCGGCGAAGGCGCGGGCCTCGAATTGGAGTTGGGTGCGAGGCACGGGGCCGGAGCCGCCCACCAGCACAACGCCCGGCGTCTCGGAAGGCGTTCCGGCCGGGCCTATCACCGTGCCGTGCAGGGTGAGTCCACCTCCACCGGTGAAGGCAACGTCGGTGCAACTGAAGCTCTCGCAATCGACAGCCGTTGCGGCAGTGGCGAAACCGGTGATCGGGAATGTGATGACGGCCAGGAGCACGGTGAGCACGCCCGCGGCGAAGAAGCGGCGGACGAATGAGAAGTGGAGCACGGTAGAACCTCGGCTCGTCAGATTTCGGGAAAGCCGAACATGCGCAGCAGCACAGCTTTTCGGCCGGGATCGGAGTTGTCGGCCAGGCCGTAGCGCTGAACGAGTTGGATGTACTCCTCGAAGAACTCGCGAAGCTGCGCCCGATCGACGCGAATCGTGGCCCGGGAGAACAGGAATGCGTCGGCCCACGGGCCGAGGTCGGGAGCCGCCCGTTCGTACGCCTCATAGAGTTCGACCAGCTCGGCGAGGTTGTGCCGGGTCATTTCCGCTGTGGCCGTGCGCATCTCGTCGGTTTGTTCGCTGTAGGACGGATAACGCAGGTCGCCGGGGACCGCACGCCACCAGCGTTCCTTACCGTTGGCGAGCTCGGGAATCTCCTCGATGAAGCCGTGCTTGGCCAGCTGACGCAGGTGATAGCTGGTGAGCCCGGTGCTCTCCCCCAGCGCCTGCGCCAGCGAGGTCGCGTTCACGGGGCCTTTGCGCAGCTGTTCCTCGATCCGTCGGCGCAGGGGGTGCGCGAGCAAACGGAGTGCGGCGACATCGGTGATGGTCCGAGCGCGAGGTTGGTCTGCCATGGCATTGACGATAGCGCTTGCAAAGATGGTTTGCAAAGAGTCTTTGTACGTATCCGCCTGTGCGGCACGGCAACCGATCTAGCGAGCCGCGCCGCGAGATCAATGGCTTTGATCGAGAATGGCAAGCGATCAGCAAACGGCAAGACCTTCGATCGCAATACGCATAGACGTGTTCAGTTTTCACCTTCCAACCGGTTGGTGTGGTGTAGATCACATTTATTGGCCAACCCTTGGCTACCACCTGGACGAAGTCTTACTCGGGGGGTCACGAACCGAAGGGACAATGATGCTCACCTCGGCTCTACCCAGGGCACTGATCCGGGTGCTGGTTGCCATGGCGGCAGCGACGACGGCGTTCGCCATTGCCGCTCCGGCGGCGCACGCGGGCGCGATCTACCCGATAGCCGAACCCGACGGGTTCTACTACGGTCCGGGGAATCTCGCCGACTTCGCGCCCGGCGACATCCTCGGTTCCCGGCCCGTGGCCGCGCATCCGTGGCCCGGAGCCACGGTGTGGCAGTTGTCCTTTCGCTCCACCAATTCCGCGGGCGCACCGATTCCCGCCGTCACGACCCTGATCATTCCGGCGGGCGGCGGCGCGAACCGACCGCTGCTGTCGTATCAGCCGTTCGTCAATTCCCTGGGCCTGCAGTGCGCCCCCTCGCACGCGCTGTTCGACGGTGGGCTCAAGGAGGCGGGCGCGCTCAATATGCTGCTGGCGCGCGGCTGGGCGCTGGCGGTGCCCGATCATCTCGGACCCACCAGCGCTTACGGTGCGGCGCGCCTCGGCGGACAGATCACCCTCGATGGCATTCGGGCGGTCAAGCGCTTCGCTCCGGCCGGGCTCGCGGGATCTCCGGTCGGATTGGCCGGGTATTCCGGTGGCGCGATGTCCACCGGTTTCGCCGCCGCACTCGCTCCCGAGTACGCGCCCGAACTGCCGATTGTCGGTGCCGCACAGGGTGGTTTGCCGGTGAACCCCGGCAAGATGGCCATCGCGGTGGGTGATACCCCGCATCCGTTGTTCGGGCTCGGATTCGCGGTCGCGATGGGTGTGGAGCGCGAATATCCGTCCGCGCTGCCACTGGATCAGGCGCTGACCCCGGCCGGATTCGCGCTGCGCGATCGTATCGCCAACGCGTGCACCGACGACATCATCTCCGCGGGCGCGGGC
Source organism: Nocardia sp. NPDC058058 (assembly GCF_042885355.1). Lineage (NCBI taxonomy): Bacteria > Bacillati > Actinomycetota > Actinomycetes > Mycobacteriales > Nocardiaceae > Nocardia > Nocardia sp. NPDC058058. The sequence goes on from NZ_JBHVSA010000003.1 coordinate 693,938, forward strand.
CACTCGATCGGCGAAATGTTCAACCGCGGCATGGAGAACGACCCGACCATGATCGCCGCGATGCATGACAACGCCCTGGAGATCGCCCCCGAGATTCCGCGTGCGCCGATCTATCAGTGGCACGGCGGCAGCGATCAGGTGCCGCTCGATCAAGCGCTGGCCACCGCCGGACGCTATTGCGCCGCAGGCACTCCCGTGCAGTTCGACGTCATCGGCGGCGATCACGCCACCGCGATGCTGCCGGGCGCGATGCGGGCCATGAACTACCTGTCGGACCGCTTCGCGGGCATTCCGGCACCGTCCAACTGTCGCTGACACCCTCGAATTCAGAAGGGAAACAACATGACTCGCCGCCTGCTGCGGGGTCTCACGACAATGTGCATGCTGTTGGCGGCATTGCTGCCCGCGGTATCGCACGCCGATCCGGGCGGGGGTCCGGCGCTATTGGGCGTGCGACCGCTCGGCGGCAGTCAATATGAGGCCACCGTCTATTCGGCGGCGATGGATCGGGTTGTCCCGGTGTGGATTTCCCACCCGGGACATTCCGCGCCCGCACTGTATCTACTCAACGCGATCGACGGTGGTGAGGCCGGCGGGCCCTGGACCCAGCGCACCGACGCGGCGGCCTTCTTCGCCGATAAGCCGGTGACTGTGATTCAGCCGATCGGCGGTCGCGCCTCGCTGTACACCGACTGGGTCGCCGATGATCCGGTGCTGGGACGCAATAAGTGGTCGAGCTTCCTGCTCGATGAGCTGCCCGCCGTCCTGGGCGATCGATTCGCGCTGAATGGCGCCAATGCCATTGCGGGCACCTCGATGTCGGCGGGATCGGCCTTGGCGCTGGCAGCCGCCGCGCCGGGCAGGTACGCGGCGGTGGGCTCGTACAGTGGCTGCCCACGCACCGATGATCCGGTCTCGCGCGCGATGGTGCGCGCGCAGCTGCGGCTGTTCGGCGCGAACCCGGACAATATGTGGGGTCCCGCTGATCCCGCCTGGGCAGCCAACGACGCGGTGCTCAATGCCGAGCGGTTACGCGGTGTGGCACTGTACATTTCGGCGGGCAACGGTGCGCCCGGCATTCATGACACCCTCGCCGATCCCTCGATCGGCGGTGATGTCCCGCGTCTGACCGACCGGCTGGCCATCGGCGGCAGTATGGAAACGGTTGTGCACGACTGCACTCGGTCGCTGACCGATCGCCTTGCCGCACTGAGCATCCCGGCCACCACGGTCTATCGCAACGGCACACACGCGTGGCCGTACTGGCAGGACGATCTGCACGACTCCTGGCCGGTGTTCGCCGCCGCACTGGGTGTGTGATCGCGTCCGCTCGGTGCTGATGAACCAGGCACCGAGCGGACGCGTGACGATCCGATCAGGCCGCTCCCGTGAACAGGCCCGCCTGCGTGGTGTGCACGGCTCGTTCGATCACCTGCACCACGGCCGTGCACACACCCTCGCACCGCTGCGCGCGGGCGTGCTTTTCCACCACATCCGGTGCCCAACCGGCACATTGGGCCCCGGTCGCACGCACCGACGACAGCAGCGCGAGCAACGCCGCGATCCGCGCGTCCGCGGGATGGTGATCGAGCAGCACCCGCTGCAACCGCATCCGCAACTGCCGCTTGCCCGCCACATCGACGGTCGGCCAGGTGTCGACACCGAACACGCCCAGTACGCGCGTGCGCTCACACCGCACCCGGCCGCGCGCGGTCAGCCGGGCCAGCAGATTTTCGCGCAGGCCCCGCCCGAGCCCTTCGAGCACTTGCGCCGGAGTCCGCGGCCTCCCCGCGATCGCGGCCCGCGCCGCGAGCAGGATGGCATCGGTATCCGCGAGCGGCGTATCGAGGTTCGCCACCGCGCGGGGTACCCGGCGATTCTCGACGATCCGCACCGCGGGCACCGGCCGATCCGGTGCGACACTGGTCAATTCGAGCAGCACCGCCCCGGCCAGCAACCGATCCATGACCGGCCGAGCGAGCATCGGCTCCCCGGTCCGATCATCGTGCAACAGCCACAGCAGGTCCTCTGCGATCAACGGTGTCATGGCCGCAACCCTGCCGCAGCCCCGCTGTGGACACGCTGAGAGACACAGCCACTCCCCCGGACCGTTATCCACCGGATTCGGTGGCCGGTTTCTCCTACAGTGGCAAGTAACACCGATGCAGCGAAGGGGCGCTCATGTCCGTAACCCTCGTCAAAGGCCAGAACGGTCCGCTCACTACCAATGATGTGGTGATCTCGGCGCAGATCGCCGCGCCCGCGGAGCTGTCCGCGCTATTGGTCACCGCGCAGGGCCGGGTTCGGACGGACGCGGACTTCGTATTCTTCAACCAACCCAGTGGTCCGGGGGTGCGGTTGCAGCCCGGGGCGGCGGGACAGCCTGCGGCGGTGGCGGTTTCGCTCAATCAGGTGCCGAGTGAGATCGATCAGATCAGGGTGGTGATCACGCTCGATCAGGCGGGCGCGACCTTCGGTCGGATCGCGCCGCCGAGCGCGGCGGTCAGTGACGCGATGGGTAATCGATTGTACGAGTACCGAATCGACGGGTTGAGCACCGAATCGATCGTCATCGCGCTGGAGCTGTATCGCAGGCAGCACACGTGGAAGGTGCGTGCGGTCGGGCAGGGTTATGCGGGCGGGTTCGCGGCCCTGGTCACCGATCACGGCGTAACGGTCGAGGACGCGCCGCAGGCGGCACCGGCAGTCGCGCCTGCGCCACCTCCCGCTTCGCACTATCCGCCGCCTCCCCCGCCCACCGCGTCGCACTATCCACCGCCTGCGCCGCCCACCGCATCGCACTATCCACCGCCCGCCCCGGCCGCATCGCCGGCTTACCCGCCGCCTGCCCCGCAGCACAGTTATTCCCCACCGGCACAGGGGTTTCCGCCGCCCCCACCCGCGCCGACGGGCGAGGTGAGTCTGGCCAAGGGTCGCCCGGTCAACCTGGCCAAGGGCCAGCGGGTGACACTGCGGAAGGAAGGCGGGGTCGCGCTGACCCGTATCCGGATGGGGCTGGGCTGGGACCCGGTCAAGAAGAGTGGACTCTTCGGCAGCCGGACCGTGGATATCGACCTCGACGCCTGGGTGGCGATGTTCGCCGACCGGAACCTGGCTGACGTCTCGTACTACGGTCAGCTCACTTCCAAGGACGGGTCTATCCGGCATCAGGGCGACAATCTCACGGGCGCGGGTGAGGGCGACGACGAGGTGATCCTGTTGGATCTCACCCGGGTGCCCGCCCACATCACGACGCTGCTGTTCATCGTGACCTCGTACCAGGGCCAGACTTTCGAACAGGTCAGCAACGCCTACTGCCGTCTCGTGGACGAGACCACCGGCGCCGAACTCGCCCGGTTCGCGCTGGCGGGCGGCATGCCGTTCACCGCGCTCTCGATGGCCAAAATGTATCGGGTACAGGGTGATTGGAAGCTCCAAGCGATCGGCGAAGGGTTCCAGGCGAAGCATCCCGGTGAGGCGGCACCACAACTGGGACGGTTCGTCACCGGCAACTGAATCCATTGCCCGAGAACGGCTTCCAGACACGGCTTGGGCCTGACGCGCGACACCGGGCACGCGAAGACGCGCCCGGTGTCGACAAGCGGTGAGCTATGCCCCGGCGTGAGCGGGCTTATTGCCGTGGCGGTGCAGGGTTTCCAGCGCTTCGACGAGCACCTTCGGATTGTGCTGACCCTTGTAGACCGGCTGGGGCTGGGTATCGAGCCCGAGCAGGGTCGCGACCGCGACTCGTGCGGTGCGTACCGAGTACTCGACGGTGAATACGACATCGTCGGGGACCTCGGCGTACTGGCCGATGAAGGCCAGGTTGGTGGAACCGGCGGGCACCACGTCGGGGCGGTCGCCGTGCGAGCGGACCAGGAATTGGCTGGTGATGTAGGGCATGATCGCCGGGATGACGATCGAGTTGTTCAGTATTTGCTCGCGGTTGTCGATTGCCAAGTGCGACAGCACTTCTCGCAGGATCTCCTGCCCGGTGCAGGCCGACATGGGCTTGTTGACGTTGTCGCCCTTCTTGTCCGGGAACAGGGCATAACCCCACCAGACGAAGGTGTCGGCGGGCTGCTCACGGAAGTGCGGTTGATGGTTCAGCACGATTGTCAGCAGCCAGTTCGAGTCCTTGAGCGTGATCAGGCCGCCCTTGCCCGCCTCGCTGCCGCTGAACTTCTCCATCTCCCGGAAGAATGTCGGATCCTTGGTGGTCACGGTGAAGGACTCCCAGGTGGAGTCCTTGATCGAGGAATCGAAGACCGCGGGGTTGCCCAGGCCCGAGCGCTTGGCGGCGAGGGTGCGCCACAGCTGCCACGCACCGGCGGAACCCGAGGTGTCCAGTGTCGGGGCGGCATCGGTGGAGCCCAATGTCGAATCCGCGGTCATGGATCCGTTGGTGATCATGACCAGATCGTCCGCGCCGACCTCGATCTCCTCGGTCTTGCCGTTGCTGACACAGGTCAAGCCGGTGGCGCTGAACGCCTTGCCCTCGGTGAGCCGCACATCGGTGACCCGGCAGCCGAGCCGGATGGTGACGCCCTGTTCGGTGAGCCATTTCAGCATCGGGCGGACGATCGAATCGAACTGGTTGTATTTGGTCCGGTAGATCCCGGACATGGTGTCGAACGTCTTGAACAGATGCACGAAACGATTGAGGTAGCGGCGGAATTCGATCGCCGAATGCCAGGGTTCGAAGGCGAAGGTCGTGCACCACATCCACCAGAAATTGGTGGTGAAGAATTCCGGCGAGAAGCAATCGGTGATGCGCTTGCCGTCGAGCAGTTGTTCGGGCGTCGCGACACATTTCACCAATTCGAGGCGGTCGCGTTCGCTGAAGCCCATCGAATGCGCGTCGATCGGGTGACCGGCGGAGTCGATCAGCCGGGCGTGATCGTCCCAGGCGAAGTCCCGGTGGAAGGCGAAGGTGTCGTCGGTGACCGATACCGCGGGGTCATCCAGCGAGGGGATCGAGCGCAGCAGGTCGTAGGTGCAATCGAAGTGGATCTCGAACATGCGGCCACCGCGCATGGTGTATCCGGTTTCCGGGGAACCGGCGGCATCGAGACTGCCGCCCTCACGTCCCTGTTCTTCGAGAATTACGATGTCGGATCCGGAGAAACCACCGTCACGAATGAGAAATGCCGCGGCGGACAGTGCCGCGATACCACTTCCGACCAAATACGCCTTCGCCATGATCTACCTCTTCCAGGATTGTTATCGCCGTCAGGGTGTTTCTATGGGAGGTGCACCGGAACTACCGGCGTCTTCACTGTAGGCCAGGACAGATTTGCCGGTAACCAGACGTCGGTGTCGGGTGTGAGCGGGCGTCTGGATTCGAGGTAGGCGCGCAGGGTGGTGAGCCCGGGGTGCGGGTTGTCGGCGCGCCAGATGATCGAGAGCGGGTAGATCGGGGAGGGGTCGCGCAGTGGAATGCGGCGCAGGTCGTAGCTGTCGGGCCAGAGGAATCGCGTGCCTTCACCGATCAGGGTGGCGAGGTCGGTTGATTCGGAGATCTCTTCCAGCAGAGCCTCTTTCGCGAAGACCGGGCCGAGTCTGTCGATGGTGAAATCGAAGGCGGCGGTGAATTCGCTGAAATAGTCGGCTACTTCGCCGTTGGCGGGCAGGCCCGGCATCCAGATTCGGTGGCCGGACAGTTGATGGGGGCTCAGGACGCGGGCGTCGGCCAGCGGGTGGCGCGGGCCGACGAGGAGTTGGTGCGGTTCATCGATTATTCGTGCGGAGCGGATCGACTCGGGAAGGCGGCGGGCAGTGGCGACCGCGTGGAAAGTGGCGTCGATGGTGCCGGCTTCGACCGCGGTGATCGCGCCGTCGAGATCGGCGTCGAGAGTGATGACGTCCAGGTCGATGGCGGGGTGTGCGCGGTGAAAGTCCCGCAGCAGTGTCGAAGTGATGATGCGGCGGGCCACGATATCGACGCGCAGGGCGCGGCGGCCCGGGCGTACGGAGGCGTCGGCGCGGTCCGCGACGCGGAGCAGCTCGCGAGCGTGCGGTAGGAAGGCCTGACCGTCGATGGTGAGTTGTGCGCCCCGGGCGGAGCGGGCGAACAGCCGCACATCGAGGTATTTCTCCAGTGCCGCAATGCGTTTGGATACCGCCTGCTGGGTGATCGACAGGGCGGCGGCGGCTTCTTGGAATTGACCCGCGTCCGCGGCGGTGACGAAGGTGCGCACGGCATTGAGATCCACGGGGTCAACCTAGTCGTACAACCGATGGTTGTGGCTCGCCACCGGTGCCGTTGTTTGATTCCGGCCCTTCGCCCTTGCTTTGATCACTGCGATCAACGGCGGGTTGTTCGGTGGGAGAGGTGGAGATCGTGGCTGGCAGCGGATCCCTGGGCCATCGGTTCCACTGGTTGTGGACCTCGTATGCGGTCAGCGCGTATGGCTCGGGGCTGGGGTTCGGAGCGTTGCCGCTGATCGCGGTATTGGCATTGCACGCCGATCCGATCGAGGTGTCGGTGTTGGCGGCGGTGGGACCGGCGGTGGGTGCGCTGCTGGCGTTGCCGCTCGGGCCGTGGGTGGAGTTTCGGCGTAAACGGCCGGTGCTGGTCGCGATGGATGTGATCCGGTTCGCGGCCATGATGTCGATTCCGGTCGCGTATGCGTTCGGACGGCTCGGATTCGTTCAGCTGCTCGGTGTTTCGGCCGTGGTGGCCGCCGCCAAGATCGCGTTCAACGCGGCGAGTGGGGCGTATCTCAAATCCATTGTGCGGCAGCAGGATCTGCTTGTCGCCAACGCGCGATTCGAGTCGACGAATTGGAGTTCCATCGCCGTCGGCCCGCCGCTGGGTGGTGCGGCGATCGGGGTGTTCGGGCCGGTGATCACCGTGGTGGCGGATGCGGTGAGCTATCTGCTCTCGGCTTTGGCGCTCAGCGTGATTCGCGATCGAGAGGAAGTACCGGCGTGTACCGGAGCTGTCCGGCGTGGCGAGCTCCTCGACGGCTGGCGGCATCTGCTCGCGCATCCCGGGCTGCGGGCGCTGTACCTGAATCAGCTGCTGGTCAGCGGTTTGATCATGGCGACCGAACCGCTGTTGGCGGTACTTCTGTTGCGCGAGTTGGGTTTCGCGCCCTGGCAGTACGGTCTCGCCTTCGCCGCGCCCTGCTTCGGCGGACTCATCGGCTCACGGTTGGCGAGTCGCGTTGTCGCGCGGTACGGCCGGGATCGAATCCTGCGGACGGTGGGAACGCTGCGGGCGGTGTGGCTGATCGGGCTGGTCGTCGTCCAACCGGGGGTCGCCGGTCTCTTAACCGTGATCGGCGTCGAGCTTGCGATCATCATCGGCATGAGCCTGTACAACCCGGTGCTGGCCACCTATCGACTCGAGCACACCCCGAAAGAGCTTGTCGCTCGTACGCTTTCAGCCTGGTCGATCGGCAGCGGGGTCGCCATCGCGATCATGAGCGCACTCGGCGGAGTGCTCGCCGCCGCCATCGGGCCACGCAGTGCGATCGCGGTCGCGGGCGTGCTGATCCTCGCCGGCCCGCTGCTGCTCCCCCGCGCAGGTTCCGGACCTGCGCAAGCGGGTGGTTCAGAATTGATCAAGCAAACGGGAATGAAGTCCCATTAGTCGCGGTTACCCCTCCTGTCTCCACTTAACGGAACTACAGAACCGTTAAGGGATAAGCTGGAAGGACAGATCGATGAAGAACACCTGGTGGGTACGCTTGGCCGCCGGAGCCGCTGCCGTAATCGTCGCGGGCGGAGTGGGATTGGCGGCCACCCGCGCGGATGGGGAACCCGCCGTCACCTGGGATGCCGCGTGGTCCGCCGCACCGCAGCTGCCGAGCATCGGATTCGAACCGAACTGGGCCGAACAGGGTTTCGACAATCAGACCGTGCGGCAGGTCGTACGGATCACCGACGGGGGTTCGGCGGCCCGGATCACCCTGTCCAACCGCTACGGTGCGCACCCGCTGCGCATCGGGCGCGCCACCGTCGCACGCACCGCACAGGGGGCGACGGTCGACCCGAATTCGCTGCGGGACTTGACCTTCCACGGCGATAAGACCATCGATATTTCGGCCGGCGCCACTTTGACCAGCGATGCCGCCGATCTACCGCTCGCGCCGTTCGATTCGGTCACGGTAACCCTGTACCTGTCCGGTGCGACCGGCCCGGCCACGTTCCATTCGCAGGCGTACTCGAGTAGTTATCGCGCGGACGGTGATCACGTCGCCGACGCGGCGGCCGATGCCTTCACCGCGGTTACCCACTCCTGGTACTACCTGACCGATGTGCAGGTCAGTGGTGCGACCGATACCGAAACACGCTCCACGGTGGTGACTTTCGGTGATTCCATCACCGACGGCTTCGGATCGGACAATGACACCAACACCCGGTATCCGGATGCGCTGGCGCAACGACTGGACGCCGCCGGGATTCCGCGCACCGTACTCAACCAGGGCATCGGCGGCAATCTGATCCTGCACGACTCGGCCTGGTTCGGCGAGAGCGGTGTCGCGCGCTTCGAACGGGACGTGCTGTCCAAGCCCGATGTGAAGAGCGTGATCGTACTGGGCGGGCTCAATGACATCGGCTTCTCCGAAGTCGATCTGCCCACCTACAAGCCCAATCCGCAAGTGTCGGTGCAGCAGTTGATCGACGGACATCGCAGCCTGATCGCCGCCGCGCACAACGCCGGTGTCCGGATCGTCGGAGCCACCCTGCTGCCGATGAAGGGCGCGGAGTACTACACCGCGACCTCCGCGGCCAAGATCCGCGAGTTCAATCACTGGATGCGCACCAGCGGCGAATACGACGCGGTGGCCGATTTCAATGCCGCGGTCGTCGACCCGTTCGATAGCGAAAAGCTGAATCCCGCTTTCGATTCCGGCGATCACAAGCATCCCAATGGAGCGGGTTACCGGGCGATGGCGGCGGCGGTCGATCTCGCGGCACTCTGAACCGGACGGCGTCAGCTCTTCTTGCCGGGCGCCTTGGCCATACCCTTCATCGCCAGGCCCGTGACCGTTGCGGGCCTGGCGATGGTGGTGTTCGCGACTGTCGGAGTGGGGGTTTCGCTCGGCGGGGTGGGGATGGGTGCGGTCGGCTCGGGCTGCGGAGTCTCGCGGCGGACCGTCAGGTTCTCGGACAGGGTGGCGGGGTCGATGCGGGTGATCGCGTCGAGCATGAGCTGGGCGACGTCGACCACTTCGACTTTGTTGTCGGCGTCGACTCCGTCCTGGCGGGCGGTGACGCCGTCCGAGAGCATGACTCGGCAGAAGGGGCAGCCGGTGGCGATTTTGCCCGGGGTCGAGGCGGCGGAGAGCGTGGCGAGGGCTTCGTCGGCGCGGTCGATATTGATGCGCTTGCCGAGTTGTTCTTCCATCCACATGCGCGCGCCGCCCGCGCCGCAGCACATGGAACGTTCACCGTGGCGGGGCATTTCGGTCAGCTTGGAGCCCGAAGCGGCGAGCAATTCGCGGGGGGCGTTGTAGATCTTGTTGTGGCGGCCGAGATAGCAGGGGTCGTGGTAGGTGATGTCCTGCGCCACCGGGGACACCGGAATCAGTTTCCGTTGCCTGACAAGTCGATTCAGCAATTGCGTGTGGTGTACGACCTCGTAGGTGCCGCCCACCTGCGGGTACTCATTGTTCAACGCGTTGAAGCAATGCGCACAGGTGACCACGATCTTCTTCTTGGACGCCTCGACACCCTCGAACACCGAATCCAGCACCGCGATGTTCTGCATCGCCAACTGCTGGAACAGGAACTCGTTACCCGCACGACGCGCCGAGTCACCGGTGCAGGTCTCCTCCTGACCCAGCACCATGAACTTCACACCCGCGGTCGCCAGCAACTCGGCCACGGCCTTGGTGGTCTTCTTCGCACGGTCTTCGTACGCACCGGCGCAACCGACCCAGAACAGGTACTCGTACCCGTCGAAGCTATCGGCGTCCTTACCGAAAACCGGGACCTCGAAATCGATCTCGCTGATCCAGTTCAGGCGATCCTTGGCGTTCTGACCCCACGGATTGCCCTTGTTCTCCAGGTTCTTGAACAAACCCGCGAGCTCGGACGGGAACTCCGACTCGATCAACACCTGGTAGCGGCGCATATCGATGATGTGATCCACATGCTCGATATCGACCGGGCACTGCTCCACACACGCACCACAGGTGGTGCAGGACCACAGCACCTCGGGATCGATGATGCCGCCGGATTCGCGGCCTTGCGAGTCACCCACGAGCGGTCGTTCTGCTTCCGCGCGTTGGGATTCCGAGAGCTTGTCGGTGTCGCCGCTCAGCAGGTACGGCGCTTTCGCATAGGTGTGATCGCGCAGGGAGGTGATGAGCAGTTTGGGCGACAACGGTTTTCCGGTATTCCATGCCGGGCACTGGCTCTGGCAGCGGCCGCATTCGGTGCAGGTGGTGAAGTCCAGCAACGCTTTCCAGCTGAAGTCCTCGACCTTGCCCGCTCCGAAGGTGTCCACATCCGGGTCGGCGGCCTCCATATCGAGCACCTTGCCGCCGGACATCATCGGTTTGGCCGCTCCCAGCGCGACACCGCCGTCACCCTCGCGCTTGAAGTAGATATTCACGAACGCCGAAAGGCGATGCCAGGCAACACCCCAGGTGAGATACCGTCCGACGAGATACAGAAATGCCGCGCCCGCAAGCATTTTCACAAAGGCGAAGCAGGAGATGAGCACCGGGCTGGCGGGCAGCAATCGGGCGACCTGCATCGTCAGCGGATCGGTCGCGATATGCCCGCCGCCATAGGTGGCGATCCGCCCCGCCTTGACCAGCACATCACCGAAACCGTGTGTGACAACGATTGTTTCGATCGCGTACGCCGCCAGGAAGTTGGAGCCGCTGAACCGTGACAACCGATCGGCGCGACGCGGATGATTCAGCTGCCGGATGGTGATCAACACTCCGATGCCGACCACGGTGCCGATACTCAGGATCTCCTCGAGCAGGTGATACCCGAAGGTATCCCCCACGATCGGCCATCCGAACTCGGGATCGAAAGTCTGCCCGTACGACTCGAAGTAGAACACCATCCCGAGCAGGAATCCGACCATCACCAGCCAATGCGCCCACCCCACCGTGCGGAACCTATTCATCCGCGTATGGGCCGCCACCTCGACGAATACGGTCTTCAATCGCGGCAGCACCGGCCGCCACCGCGACCGATCCGCCTGCCCCGCCCGCAACACCCGAACCATCCGCGCCACCCCGACGCCGAGCACTCCCCAGCAGTACAGCGTGATGAGCGCGCCGATGATCCCCAACGTGATGGTCGCGGTACCCACACCGACCCCCCGGTCTCGAGAAAGCCCCTGAACAGCAACAACACTCAAGTTACTGCCCGGTAACTTAAATCCAATTTCAGCCATCATGACACCGGCAACCGATTTCGGCAAGATCAGCTAAGCCCCGAACACCGCTGCGGCAGAGCACATATCAGCCCCCGAGCGCTAAGACACTCGGCAACCGTGGACGACACCGCCTCCGAGGCTTCGAATACACAACCGGCACAGCGCCCCACGCGAATACGAACGCCACTCCGACGGCCACTCCGTGTGCGCCAGAAAGTTGCTGATGACTGTAGCGTCGATGTCGGGCCCAATGGTGCTGACATGGGAGCGGCTGCGTGGACGAGAACAAATTGCGTACGTGGCGGGGATCGGTGGCTTATGTCAGGGCTGCGGGGGAGCGGGTGCGGGGGACGGCTTGGGGGCGGGCGGGGTGGCGGGTGGTTGATGGGCTGGTGGAGATTCAGCTGGTTGATCGGTCGTTGGCGTTGGCGGCGCAGATTTTTACTTCGGTGTTGCCGGTGATTATCGCGGCGTCGGTGTTCAGTGGGTGGCGGGTGGCGGCTGTGACGTTGGAGGATCAGTTTGGGTTCGACACTGGGAAGTTGGGTGGTGGGGAGGAGTACAGTTCGTCGGATTCTTCGTTTGCGGCGTTCGGTGCGGTGGGTTTGCTGATGGTGGTGCTGAGCGGTACATCGTTCGCTCGGGCGCTCGGGCGGGTGTATGCGTCGGTGTGGCAGACGCCGGGGATGGGGCCGCGTGATGCTTGGCGCTGGGTGACCACGCTGTTGGCGGTGGCCGTCGCGGTCGGGCTGGTCGGACAGACCCGGGGGCTTTCGGATATTCGATATGCGGGGCGGCCGCTCGCCTTGGCCGGGGAGTTCGTTGTCTGGACCCTGGTGTGGGCGCTGTTGCCGTTCTGGCTGACCAAAGGCGTGTTGCGCGGGCGGCGGCTGTGGGCGTCCGCGCTGCTGACCGCGGTCGGGTTGACCGCGGTGCATGCGGCGGGGCGGATCGCGCTGCCGCGGATCACGGCCAACGCGCAGCAGCATTTCGGGCCGCTGGGTCTCGCATTCACTTCTGTGAGTTGGCTTTTCGTGATGTCGATCGTGATTGTCGGTGCGGCTACGGTGGTCAGGGCGTTCGATTCGGACGAGACGTTCGTGGGCCGATACCTGCGCGGCTGAGGGTTCGGGCGCAGGCGGCGCGAATCGCGATGGCGGAGCGAGCGGAACCGGCGAGGTAGCCGGTGAGCGCAACCACCAGTGCGAGCACGAATACCGTGCACAGGGCCTCGCGCAGGTGAACGAGAAGCGCATCGATCACCGTCAGTGCCGCCCGTGTGGAGAGCGCGTCCGCCGATGCCGGTTGCAGATACACCGCTCTGCCGACCGCCAACGCAATCGCCAAGAACGCCATCGCCACGGCCAGCGACAGTCCGACCAGCGAAACACCTTTCCGCCGTGCGCCTTTCGGCGTCAGCCAAACTGCGCATGCCGCGACGAGCAGCGTTATCCACGGCAGCAGATCGGCGGCTCTGTCCAGGATCGACACCCACCGCTGTGCCCGAACCAACTCGGGCGCGTTGAACAACACGACCGACCTGTCGATGGCGGGGATCGATTCGGCGGCGCTGAATCCTCGATCGATCAGTGCCTGACGGACCCGGGCGATCATCGTGGTGAGCGAAATGCTCACCGCGCCTTGATCATCCATTCCGATCGCGGCCGGCGTGTCACCGGTCAGCACCGCGACCACACCCTGATGGGCCTGCCGATTCACCTGCACCCACAGCGTCTCGAATTGATCCGATGTCAGCACCGACATCGCGGTGTCACGCACGAGGTTTCGACCCTGCGCGGCAATGGCCGGCGCCCGAGCGATGATCGCGTCGGTGATCCGGTCGGCGAGTTCGCCGAGTACTTCCGGATCGGATCCGACGGGCGTGACGGCTTGCAGGTAGCGGTCGGTATCGAGCAGATCATCGCGAGCGAACCGCGCGAGCACCGACGACATCCCGAGTACCGCGACCAATATCAGCAGGAAGGTGGCCGTGACCGTCCGAAGAACACCCCAGCTCGGCATGGCGCGCCTCCCGAAGTCAGCGAATTCCCGGCATACACCCGACCGATTGATTCAAACACAGTCTCAGAGGTTGAAGATTCGCGCCGCGTTGCCGCCGAGGAACAGATCTTTCGCCTCGGCGTCGAGCTCGAGTTTGTCGAGGTGTTGCAGACAGCGGTCCGCCGAGAGCATGGGCCAGTTGGTGCCGAACAGGACCCGGGTGCGCCCGTGGCCGCGCATGTAGTCGATCAATGCGGTGGGCAGCCGGTGCACCGCGTAGGCGGAGGTGTCGACGTAGAAGTTCGGGTATTTGGTGGCCAGTGAGATCACCTCGTCGATCCACGGATACCCGACGTGGCCGCCGATGACGACCAGGTCGGGAAATTCGAGCAGCACATTGTCGAGGTACGGAATGGGACGACCTGGTTCGGACGGGCACAGCGGTCCGGTGTGGCCGATCTGCGTGCAAAAGGGAATCCCCAGCTCGACGCAGACGGCGTACAGCGGGTAGTAGCGGCGGTCGTCCGGCGGCAGGTTCCAGAGCCAGGGCACCACTCGCAGTGCGACCATACCGAGATCGGTTACCGCACGGCGCAATTCGCGAACCGCCTCTACCGGGTAGCGCAGGTCCACCGCGGCAACGCCGCTGAATCGGTCGGGGTGCGCGCGCACGGCGGCGGCGACCTCGTCATTGTCGATGAGCATGCCCTGCGGGCTCGACCAGGCGCACAGCAGCGCGCGGTCGACACCGGCGGCATCCATCGCCGCCAGCGTCGCATCGGCCATGGAGGACGCGGCGAGGGCGCGGTCGTCCTGGCGGGTCCAGCGCAGCAGGGTGGCGAGCCAGGGCTGGCTCAGGAACAGCTCATTCGGTTGCTGGGACCAGGCGTCGATGATTCGTGTCATACCCGACGAACATACTTCACTAGTGTAGTGTCGTCAATCATGGACTCCCCCAGACAATTTCGCTCGGGCAATCGACGCGTGTATTTCAACCTGCAAAAGGTCGCACAGCGGTTGAAAGTGACGGCCGATGAACAGTTCCGGGTGGCCGGGGGGATCACCACATCGCAGGCGGCGGCGCTGGCGATCGTGGTGCGCAATCCCGGCTGCGCGCAGCGCCTGCTCGCTGACGAACTGGGTCAGCGGGAGTCGGCGATCACCACGATGGCGGCGCGGCTCGAAGCCGCCGGCCTGGTGGAGCGCCGACCCAGCGCGGCGGATTCACGGGCGTGGGAGCTGTGGCCCACCGACGCGGGGCGGGCGGCGATGACCGGCTTGCAGCAGGCGCTCGCGGTGATCAACGAGTTGTTGGAGGACGCGATCGGCGCGGATGAGGTCGATGACTTCGCCGACGCGCTGGAGCGACTCGGACGCTCGCTGGACTGACCGCCGATCCCGGCGGCCGATCCAGCGCGGACCGGGCCTCGATCACATCAGGGCTTGCGGCCGATACCCGCCCAGTACCAAGCGCTTTCGGCCTCACCGACCGCCACCGGACGGTCGGTGAGATCGGGTCGCCACGACGCCACCGGCACCAGACCGGGATCGACCAGCGTGGTGCCGGAGAACAGCGCACTGGTGTCGGATTTGCTGCGCGGATGGAACTCGATACCCGAAGCCGTCGCCGCGCCGACCACCCCGGCCATCGCTTCGGGCGCGAAATCCGCTGTGGGATGCGTGATTACGATATAGCTGCCCGAGGGCACCGCGTCCAGCAATGCGGCGACGATGTCCTGCGGGCGGTCGTCGTCACCGAAATACATCATGATCGCGACCAGCATGATCGCCACCGGCTCGGAAAGATCAAGCGTGCCAATCAGATCCGGATGATCCAGGATCGAGCGCGGCTCATGCAGGTCGGCGTGAATGAACCGGGTGCGCCCCTGCGGTGTGCTGTCCATCAGTGCCCGCGCATGCGCCAGCACGATCGGATCCTTGTCGACGTAGACCACCCGCGCATTGGAGTCGAGCTGCTGGGCGACCTCGTGCGTGTTTCCGGCCGTGGGGATTCCGGTGCCGATATCGAGGAACTGGGTAATTCCGGCGTCGGCGACCAGATGCCGGACGGCCCGCGACAGGAAGGCGCGATTGGCCCGCGCCATGGTCTTGATGGTCGGGACGTGTTCGGCGATGGCGTCACCGAGCGCCCGGTCGGCCGGGTAGTTCTCCTTGCCGCCGAGCCAGTAGTCGTAGACCCGGGCCTCGTGGGCGATGGTGGTGTCGATCTCGGTCGGTAGTTCGGTCTCGAAAGCGTTGTCGGGCATGGGATCTCTGTTCCGATCAGATCAGGGGCGGATGGTGCGGAGCGTGTCGAGGTACTGGGCGGTGCGGTCCGGCGCGGCGGCGCACACGCATAGACGCGCCCAGATGGCATTGAATCGATCCACATCGCCGGGCCGGTCCAGGAACTGCGGTCCCGACGGATGCGGAAAGTGCGCGAGATCGCTCAGTTCGGGGGCGGCGAATCGCAGCATGGTGAACGCCGTACCGCTGATGGCGGGACCGCCGATGTGGTCGGGCATGACCTGGACGGTGATATTCGGGCGGGCCGCCAATTCGGCGAGATGCTCCAATTGCCCCTGCCAGACGGCATTTCCGCCGATCGGGCGGCGCAGCGCGGCCTCCTCGATGACGAACCACGCCTTGGGTGCGCCGGGGCGGGTGAGCAGTCGCTGACGACGGGTCAGCAGTTCGATGCGCCGCTGGATGACAACGGCGGATTGCTGATCGGCGATGGCGAATACGGTGTGCGCGTACGACGGTGTCCAGACCAGGTCCGGCGGCAGGCTCGGTGCGTAGCACCGGATCAGTGCCGAGGAATCCTCGAGCGCCAGGTAGGTATCGGGCCGGGCGGTGGTCAGATCCGCACCCACCTGCCAGCGGCCGACCGCATTGGCGCGCCGGGCCAGATCCCGGAATTCGGTGCGGGTGGCGGTATCGCGCACACCGTACGCGGTCAGCAGGTCGTCGATGTCCTTGGCGCGGAAGCTGACCCGGCCCGCCTCGAGTCGGCTGATCTTGGAATGCGAGGCGCGGATCGCTCGCCCGGCCGCTTCGCCGCTGATCCCGGCGGTTTCGCGGAGTCGGCGCAGGCGTACACCGAGCACTCGGCGTAGCAGTGCGGGGTCCTCACCCGGATCGTCTTCGGCGCAGGTTTGGGTCAAGTCCTCGATCACTGCCACTCCTGTCGGCGTCGGTGTCGCGAACACGAGTGTGCCACAACCTATTCCACCGCACCTCAGAAAAGTGTGCACGTGCCAATGCACGTGCATCGAGGTATGATCCGAACGGGCGTCTGCCGGGATTCCCATTTGGGGGCCACCATGGAGAAGAGTCACACCGCCACCGGACGCGGCATGAGCGCATATCACCCGCTCGGAATCGCCGATATCGTCCGATCCTACGGAATCGATTCGGTGCGTCACCGGATCGAGCAATTGCATGTCACCGGAATGCACTACGCCGCAACGGCTATCGAACGTGAGCTGGCGGCGACACAACTGGCCGGATCGCAGGAATTGATCCCTCGATCGGCATGAGCGTAGCTCTGTCGTACTCGCCCGAGTACGACAGAGCTACGGCCCGGCTATATCGCCTCAGATCAAGGCGGCCTGTTTACGCATGCGGCGCTGCACATCTCGCATCATCGACTTGGTGCCCGCGAAACGCAGGAATTTGGGCACGAACCGATTCACGAATCCGACGAACACGAACAGGTGCTCGAAGCGCCGCTGATCGGTCGCGGTCCACTCCACCCCCATCGCCTCCCGGAAATACGGCGCGAGATATCCGGCGGTGAGGAATCGCAGCAGGCCGCCGAAGATCAGCCGCAGGTACCAATGGATCATCCGCAGATGCAGTAGGTCGTCGATGTACGCGCGCACTTCGGGGTCGACCGCGATGCTTCTGCACGCCTCATTCCAGAACACATCGAATTCGGCGCGGGTCTTGGGCCACATATCCTCGGTGACCTGCAATGTGGTGCCCAGCGTCGAGGACGTCGAATAGAACGACTCCGCCTGCTCCGGGCTCATCCGGCCGTGCAGCAGCTGATACGAATCCTCGAAACCGACATAGATACTCGCCGCCACCCAGCGCTGTAGATCCCGGTTGAAGGCGTTGTACTTCACCTTCGCGCCGGGTTCGGACTTCACCTGCCGATGCGCGACATTGACCGCCTCGCGGAAGACCGCCTTCTCCTCGGGCGACCCCAGAATCGCCACCGCAAGATAGGAAGCGGTGGTGCGCAACCGTTTCCATGGATGTGCCATCAGCGAACCGGATTCGACCTTGCTCTCCAGCACCCCGCGCCCGACACCCGGATGCGCCAACTGCATGGCGACATTGGCGGCCGCGCCGGAGAACTGCCAGAAGTCCAACGCGTCCTGCAATTGCGGCGGCCGCTTGGTCTCGGACCGGTGGATCGAGGGAATCGGGATCCGGGTCTGCGCGGTGGTCAGGGGCGGACCGGCCGCGGCGATCGGACCGTCGGGAACAACCGCGAAGCGGCTCTTCGGCACATCCTCGTACTGCGGTTCGGGGTCAGCGGTCATCATGGTTCCCTTGGTCGTACGGGCAGATCGGCACAGCCGAGAATGGCTATTAACTTAATCGGCGCCTGCGACCCACGTCAATGGTCGTCGATTCAAAGCTGACTCGGTGTGGTCCAGCTTCACAAGACAGCTGCATGAAGATTGATCAGTAACATGACCAGCTGCCCGCCGCCGACTCTTCACAGGCAGTGCCACATCGGGCTATCGGCCCGCCGCGAGCCGCTGAAGCAAAGGCTTGACGGTAGTTACTCACCGACGGCGGATATGCGCTCTTCTCCGGGATGTAGGGAGAACCGACGGCGGTCGAAGTCCCAGAGTCGGTAGATCGGCCATTGCGCTGTATGAGAGGTCCACGCTCCCAACAGGACTACTCGATCCACCCACCGAGGTTCGATGCCATGGTCCCTGATGGTGCGCAATCCCGCCATCTGAAACCGCCAGAACCGATGGGGGCTGGTGCGGCGCCTGCGCGCGGAGGTGCGAGCGCGCAGCTTCGTCAGCTGATCAATCCGGAGACCACGCATCGATAGGCAGATAGCCAGGTCGAGGTCCTCCACGACGTCGATGCGCACCCGAGTGTCCTCCCGAATCTGTAGCCACGCGTCGCGTCGCACCGCCATATTCGGTCCGTACATATTGCCAACTCGCCCGCCGAGTTTGCCGAAGCGAATCATCACGGACTGGCCGAACTTCAGCATGAATCCGATCGGAGAATCGAAGTATGTACAGAGACCGGTCACCGCCGCTGTGTCCGGGTGCGTAAGAAGGAAATCGCGGATCGTCGCACTCCAGTTGACATCCACAATCGTGTCCGCATCGGTTCTCGCTATGAAATCGCCACGCGCCTTGTCGAATCCGGCGTTCCGCGCCGCGGCGATGCCGCGCGTCGACTCGTGGATCAGTTCGATGTTGCCGTGAACGGCCGCGATCTCGCTGACCAAGCGCGGGGTGTCGTCGTCGCTGCCGTTGTCGACGACAATGATCTCGTCGATCTCTTCTTGGGCCAGCAACACTCTCAGTGTGCGCTCGATCGAGGCGGCTTCGTTCAAAACCGGAATAACTACCGATAGAGTCGGGGAAGTGGGTTGGGGCGCCATCAGTCTGTTCCAGTTCGCTAAATTGTGATCGGGCTTCATTCGCCCGACACACTATTTCCGAATTCTCTGCGCCAATCGAGACCCGTTCCCAATGCCGGGAAGGCATGGTCGAATCTGCGCCTACGCGTATCTCGGGTTCCGCGACCATGACCAGCGTAACCCGATCGCCGACAGTCATTAAGCGCCAACACTTTTCATGGTCGACACCTCACGGTCCAGTCGCCGTCACGCTCCTTTCGGAGCGGCGGTGCCGCGCCCTGTTCTCGCACGCTCCCCACCGACCACAAGCAATTCTTCCCAGAGCCGGGAACAGTCGTTCGCGCTCGTCGTCACCGGAATTGCGTTGGGGGCACAACTCACCTACGACACGCTACCGTTCTCCCAGGGCGGCGGAATGAAGGCGCTGTCGGATCGACTCACCGCAGCGGCGTCGATGCGGGCGGCGGTCAAGGCCTTCACCGCGGAGATCGCCGAACAGGCGGCGGCCAGCGCGGCACAGCGGATCGCGTTGCACGGTGCGCTACACGTGGCGAAGGTCGGCGTCAGAACTTGCGCGGTGACCAGCGTCGACGCACAGGTATGGGATATCAAGGCCGGACGTCACCGGGCTTCCGCTGCGGTTGATTCCCAGTCGGGAGTAGGTACTGGGCCGAGGCACCGGCGCGCTGCTCGAACATATGGCGAATAGCGGAGTCTCCCGCTCACATGAAACGATACGCGTCGACGATCGGGGCCATGCCTTCTTGCGCGACAACGGTTCCCTGAACGGCATCTTCCTCGGTGGCAAGCAGATCGCCGCTCATCGGTAGGTACGAGTCTTCGACGGCCAGGGCCTGAGGCTGGGGCACGAATTCGATCTGGGTTGAACTTCCAGCAGCAGATGGCCGAGGATATCGGCCGCGAGAAACTGCCGCCCGACGCGGTCGGGCGTTCCACCATGACTCGCGCACATCTGAAGGTGGGCATGGATCAGGACGGGCGTGTATGGATTCAGGACACCAACTCCTCCAACGGAACTCGGGCCTCACACAGCTTCGCGGACTCGCCTGCGGTGACGAGCGCATCGCACGGGAACTGGAAGAAGTAGTTTGAGCAGCCCTTCCAATAACACGGCGGCACCCACCTTTCTCGCATCGGATGGTGTGACCGTCCTGCAGCGCATTGGCGGGACCGGCCCGGACGGCATACTTTTCGACGGCGACGAGGATTTCATCCAGGTGACCCGGAATACGACGAGATGCTCGCGATCGCACACGTGCAGGCGACAGACGACGAGCCACCCGAACGACCGGTGAACAATGACACCCTGGCTCGAATCCTGCGTGAACGGGGTTGAGCGGACGAGATTTCGAGTAGGGGTGAGTCGGGTCCAAGCATGGGCGTCGGCAGTGGCGGGCCGACCAGATTGCCGACAGCCGTTGAGCACTAACACTTTTCATGGTCGAGATCTAGTCGCCGCCCCGGCGAACGCTTCCCCTCCTTCAGGTGGGTCGGATTCCGCTCCAGCCCAGTGGAAGGGCGACGCGCAAGGTACGGATCTCCTCGACCAGGTCGGCGTAACCCTCCTGGATTTGAGCGAAACGCAGGGCGGCGTCGTGCTGTTGCTGGGCGCTGGAGCTGTGCCGCAGGGTCCACTGCATCTGGGCGTAGGTGGCGGCGACGTGGCTGATGACCTCGCCGAGCGAATGGGTATGGCGGCGGCCGGTACTGGGGCGCGGGAGGTGGAAGGCGGACCAGTCGTCGATGAGGCCGATCAGGATATTGATGCGGCCTCGGGTGACGGTGGCGTCGAAACCGGTGGGGCGGCGAGTAGGTGACACCGAGGCGGTCAGGAGGGTGGCGTGCAGGTCGGCCAATTCGCGGGACCACCCGATGAGCGGCGAGCCGCCCTGCAACGTCCCTGCCACGGCCAGCAGTAGGTGACGGGATTCGAGCAAACCCTCGGTGGGGCGGGCACGTTCACTATCGGATCTGGTGTCTTGGGAGGGGGCTGCGCGCATAATCGGTCTGGCTCTCGGTCTCATGTCATGACGTCCGGGGTGGAAATTTCCAAGGGCAGGGTGCAGCGGGTGAAGGTGCGGCCGCCGTCGACGAATCGATGGGTGGACTCGCACAGGGTGGTCAGGCGGGTGGCGACCTCGTCGTCGCGCGGTTGGGGCTCTTCGAGTTCCACGACCAGGCGGCCGCTGGGTGTGCCGAGCAGGCGGATGACGGCGACATCGGCGTCGGGGGTGGCCGGGCGGATGGCGTCGTTGATCAGCGCCGCGTAGATCATGTCGACCGATTGAATGGCCGCGATGCGGCCCAGGCGGAAAAGTTCGGTGGCCGCGTCGAGTTGGGCAACGGCGGGGATCGCGCCGATCTGTGATTCGACCAGTATGTGCACCTGGTTAGCATCGGGCCGAACCAGCGGCTCGGTCGGGTGGGGCGAGTCGAGGTAGTGAATGGCGGTGCCCGCGCGGGCGAATTGCGCCAGCAGCGCCCGGCCGGACGGGCCCAGCGCCATCAGATGCTCCCGGCTGGGCACGATCAGGTGCGTCTGCACCGAATCGTCGAGGGCGTCCAGGATGTGCCATAGCGTGTCGGCGCGGGGCCACGGGTTGAACAGTCGTGCGAGATCGACATTCCACGATTGCGCGACGTGTTCGAGCTGACGCAGCAGGGGCGCTGCGGGATTGCCACGATCTATCTCGCTGAGCATCTCGCGTAGTAGTACTTCCGCGGCAATGGGCTCGAAAATCACAGTGCCATCACTGAACCCGGCGGCGGCGGCGTACTCGCGGATCGCGTGCGCCACCGCACCAGGGGCATCCGCCAGCAACTCGAGGCGGGCGTATCCGAACCACATATATCGAGTCAAGCGGGAACCTGATTCTGCGGCAATGACATTCGATAGGGCAGATGCGATGTAGGCGGATGCGGGGATGACATAGGCCGGATCGGGGCATGACACTTCGAAATGTCATGTGCGCGCGGCCGTGTCATGCCGGTCACCCTCCTACGCCGAGGCGAGCCGGTGTTCGATCGGTGAATACGGTGCGGGCGCCGGAGTTTCGAGGATTTGACGGATCTCCTGACAGACATCACGCACATCCGAGCGCGGTGAGGACAGGGTGGCCGCACGCACCATCCGGCCGAGCCGGTCCGCGGCGCGGCCGCTGTCCACCTCGCCGGTCAAAGTCAGTGAAGCGCTGGCGAATTCCACCGCCTCGTCGATCTGACGCAGCCGGAAAGCACCGGTGGCGAGGGTGATGTTGTCGAAGAGCACGCTGCGAGCGGGGCGTCCCGGCGCATACGCGGCAAGCGAGGCGCGGGCGCTGTCAACGGCTTTGAGCGTGTACTGCTCGGCCTCATTGCCATCGGCGGTCAGGGCGTATTCGTTGTAGATCACCGACTGCATGCCGGTGAACTCGCCCGGGCTGAAGAAGACCCTGGTCCACGGATCGATGAGGTCACCGACGCGTGCGATCTCCTCCTCGGCACGGGCCAGCGCCAGGCGCATGCGACCGGCATCGTTCATCATCGCGTGTGCCCAGGCCTCATTGGCGTACAGGCGAGCGGATTCCCCGCCGTTGGCGGCGTCCTGTGCGGGTAGCTGGCCGAGCTGGAACATGCGCAGCGCGGTGCGCGGATCGCGTTCGATCAGGCTGATTCGGCCCAGCACGTACAGCACCGACGCGACCAGACTGTCCGCACCCGCACGTCGCGCGAAAACCATTGCCATGGTGGCGTATTGGCGGGCGCGGTGTTGGTCACCGACATCGTGGTTGGCCCAGCTGGCCAGGCGGGCCAGATCGGCCGCCGCGACAAGCACGGCATGCTCGCGCGCTTGGCCGCGGCAGCGGGACAGCAGGGTCGTCGACCATTTGAGCAGGTTGGCGGCGGCGGCCACGATGGCGGAACCGCCATGGCGCTGGTCGATTTCGCGCAATCTGGCCGTGGTGGCACGCATGAAGTCCAGG
Organism: Nocardia sp. NPDC058058; assembly: GCF_042885355.1. Classification (NCBI taxonomy): domain Bacteria; kingdom Bacillati; phylum Actinomycetota; class Actinomycetes; order Mycobacteriales; family Nocardiaceae; genus Nocardia; species Nocardia sp. NPDC058058. The sequence goes on from NZ_JBHVSA010000003.1 coordinate 716,910, forward strand.
TCGGGTTCGGTTGCGCCGAGCGTTGTCTCGGGATCCCCCAGGGATGGCAGCCAGGGCAGCAGAATGTCAGGTGAACCGACCACCGCGGTGGCCAGAGCCTCCAGAAAGGTGGAATTCTCGGCGTGCAGGGTGTCCGGCGCGGTGGAACATGACATCGGGCCGGAGTCCGACCTGACATTCGAATCCATTGTGGCGGACGCCGAATCAGGCTCCGGCGCGCCGACCGCGGCCAGCAGGTCCCGATATGTTTTGTTCGGTCTGCGCACCTCACCGAGCTCCCAGCGCGCGATATGCCGCTCCGAACAGGCGGCGTTGATGCCGAGGCGGCGCGCGTGCACGTTCACCAGTTCGGCGAAATCCCCACGGCTGAGCCCCAATTGGCCGCGCCGATAGCTGCGTAGTCGTCGTCCCCAGTTGGTCGTGGCTCCCGCGTACGGGTCTCTGGGGTCCGTGACGTCCATGAGTCGCCCCGCCCTTCACCGGCTCACTTACCCGCGACGGCCCGGTCACGGTTCGGTTTCCCGTTCGGGCTTGTTCGCGGAATTATCGTGCCCGATAATCTATCCTGATAATCAGGATTGCGAAACTTGAAGCGGCCCAAGGTGTCACAGCCCGATACGGTGGGGAGCCATGCCTAGAACCGCGCGAAAAGTACTGCTGGGACGGGAAATCGACGCGATGCTCCGGCGCGCGCGGACAACCCAGGCCGAGGCGGGCAAACTCATCGGCGTCAGCCAATCCCGGATAGCCGCGGCCATCGCCGGTACCGGCAATCTCACCGCCGAGGACCTCGGCGAGCTGGCTCGCAAACTCGGCGTCTCCGATGAGGGATACCTGCGAATCCTGTTGGACCTGCGCGAGGACAGCCATCGTCGCGGGTTCTGGAACTCCGGATATCGCCGCGCCTACATCGAGGAACTGCGGCTGCTGGTCGATCTGGAGAATGTCGCGGATCGGTTGCGCGAGACCGGGGCCGAGATCGTGCCCGGACTGCTCCAGCACCCCAGTTACATTCGCGCGCTCCATGAACCGCTGCAACCGGATCCGGACGATCCGGACGCGGTGACCGTCGAGGATTACGTGCGGGCGCGGTCCGCGCGGCAGCAGATTCTGTTCAAGAAGGGCGCGCCCGAGTTCCACGCCATCCTGTCCGAATCCTGTCTGCGCCGCACTTACGGCGGCGACAGCGTGATGCTCGATCAGCTCGGGCATCTCATCGAACTGACCCAGCGCCCGAATATCCAGCTTCAGGTCATGCCGTTCACCCACCAGGCTCCCGGCGCGGGGATGGAGGACCGCTACATCCTGGTTCGGGTCCCCTCCCCCGGCGCGGCGGGCGATCTGGAGATGGTGGTCGTGGAGGCGCAGGGCGAAATCCGTTATATCGACGACAAACCCGCGGTCGGCATTCGCGACCGCATCTTCAACCGACTCGCCATGACCGCCCTGTCCCCCGCCGACTCCCGACAGTTCATGGAACACCTCGTGCGTGGACTGCGCAGCCGCCCCACCGTCCGATGACACCCCAATTGCATAGGAAACACGATGTCCAGCAGTGACTTCGAGCCCCGCCCCATCGACACCCACAAGCCGAGTCCGGCCCGCATCTACCATCACATGATCACCGGCGAGGTGATCTTCGAATCCGATCTGCCGTTCATTCACCGGCTGTACAACGAGATTCCGTTCTATCCCCTCTGGGCGCAACACAATCGGCGCTTCCTGGGCCGCGCCGTCCAGCACATGGTCGACTCCGGAATCCGCCAATTCCTCGATATCGGTTCGGGTTTGCCGACCGGCGGCAATACCCACGAGGTGGCGCGGCGGCTGGCCCCCGACACCCGCGTGGTGTACGTCGACAATGACGAGGAAGCCATCAACCGCGCCCGCGACCTGCTGCGCCAGCAGGATGTGCTGGACAGCACCGCGATGGTGGACGCCGATCTGCGCGAACCGGCGCGCATCCTGGAACATCCCGACACCAAGCGGCTCATCGACTTCTCCGAACCGGTTGGGCTGCTGCTGATCTCGGTACTGCCCTGGATTCCCGATGCCGCCGATCCCGCCGCGCTGCTCGCGCGATTCCGCGACGCCGTGGTACCCGGCAGCCAGCTCGCCATGACCCACGTCTCCCTCGAGGACGCGGGTACCGAAATCAAACAGCAGGTGGCAGCGGGCGCGGCGGTCTTCGGCGACGCCAGTACCCCCGTCACCCTGCGCACCCGCCACCAGTTCGAAACCTTCTTCACCGGTTGGAAATTGGCAGATCCGGGCATCACGTACGCCACGGACTGGCATCCCGAAGCACCGGTGGACACCACCGATTACGCCCGTCCATGCAACTTCGCTGCTATCGGAACCCTCCCCTAGCGCGAATAGATAGGTGCGCGGTGCGGCCGCCGATGTCGCCGGCGCACGTTCGAAAGGATCCACCATGCTGTCGACACCGACCGTCGGACAATTCCGCAAGGCCAGCTCCAGCTCCCCCCAACAGGCCTGCGTCATGGTCTACCGCGACGACCACCGCACCCTGATCTGGGACGACAAACTCGCCGCCACCGTCGACACCCCGCACGTCCCACCGGGACAGTGCCTGAGCTTCGACCACGAGCAATTCGAAGTGATCCAGGAAGCGATCCGAGCGGGTGAACCGGTCGAACGCTTCCTGGTGATCACCCGAAGATTCGACGGGCTCTACGAATTCAGCGCGGACGCGGATTGCGCCGACTCCGCCGGAGCCACCCGCCTGTACTTCGACCACCGCGAGTTCACCGCGTTCGTGCGCGCGGTCGCGGGGGGCGAGTTCGCGCGAGCGTTGTTCGCGGCGGTGGGGACGCCATAGCGAGCGGCTTTCGACAGAAGGGAACCCTCGGCGCTATGGGGTGCCCGGCGGGATTACCGTTGCCCTGAACAGGTATTCGACTCCCGTGTAGTGCTCGCCCGGCGGGTTGCGTACCACCTCGTCGATTCGGTATTCCAGGTCGCGGGGCAGGATCAGTTCGCGCTGAAAGCAATTGCGGCTGCTCGTACCCATCCATAGGCCGTTCGATCCGGCGGGCAGGTCCAGTTCGAGTCGATAGCCGTTCGCGTAGTAGTCGGGGGGTGCCGCGCCCAGGCTGGCGGAGGAGCAGCCGGGTTCGCGTTGCAGGACGCCGCGGAGCAGGGCGGGGTCACGCGCGCCGAGTGGGACGCCTTGACCGTCGACCAGGTGGCCGATGCTCTCGAGTCCGCGTACCGCGCGGACGGAATCGGGCAGTGGTTGCGCCACCGCACGGTCCAGTCGCGCTATTCGCTCCTGCGCCAAAGGCAGCGACGGCCGGGCTTGAAGTACCTCCCAGAAGTGGTCGTAGTTGGCGTAATTCACGTACAGCTGCTCGACTCGCGCCATCGGAGCGGCGTCCGCCAGGATCGATTCCAGGAGTGCTCGGTCCGAGGCGGCAAGGGCGGGATTCCGGAGCACCGCGGTCAAATCCTCGGTCTCCGGTAGATAGGAGTCGGTGAGGGTGCGTAGTCGACCGAATCGCTCATGGTCGATCCGCAGCCGTTCCAGATCGGCGGCGGGATGCTCGAATCGCAGAATCCGATTGAGAATCGGATCGGAGGTGTACGTCAGTGCCTCCTGGAACTCGCTGCGGGGCAAACGATCCCGGATCGGTCCCAGGACCCGCTCGCCATACTCCGCGCCGGCTTCATCGGTGGCGTGGGAAATAACCGCTGGCCGGGTGGATTCAGCCGAGTCCGCGATCCGCCGAACAGCGGCACTCTCGACGCCCTCGACCTCGGCGCACATCGAGCGCATGCGTTCACTGACCTGCCGGTTCACCAGGCTGGGGGCCGCGACCGCGTGTTCGGTCTTCTGAACGAGCTCGCGCACCACGCCGAGCGCCGCGTTCGACAGATTCGGGGAGAACTCGGCGGCCATCAGGATTGCGCGGGAATCCGACTGTCCCGGTGTGGAAGTCGGTCAGTACCGGGTCAGACCGAGATCGCGCTCATGGAGGAATAGATGCTTGCCGCGTTGGCCATGCGCTGGCCGCGGGCCTCGCCGGAGCTGCGTTCGTAGTACTGGTCGAAGACGCTGGCGGCGCTGGCGGCGTCGCCGGTGGCTTTGAGGCGGGCGTAGGCGCCGGATTCGCCGCCCTGCATTTCGCGCATCATGTAGTCGACCTGGACCTGCCAGTCGGTGACGGGTTTGCCCTGGGAGGCGGCGAAGCGTTCGAGCATGGTGCGGCGGCCGCCCTCCCACTGGCAGAGGCCGATTGCGCCTTCGCCGGGATTGTATGCGGCGGTGTTGAATTCGGATTCGACCTGCATATTGCCGAGGATGCCGGCGGCTTGGGCGGGGGTGAAGCCGTATTTGGTGATGAGGTAGCGGTAGATGTCGCTGGCTTGGGCCTTTTTGCCACCGGAGATCGGCTGGGCGTTGGCGGGAGTGCCGGAGCCGGGGGCCGAACTGCGGTGTGACTGACTGAAGTTCGCCGGGTTCGAGCCGCCACCGGAGCCGAGGCCACCCGAAGCCGTATTGAAGCCCGACGGGCCCGAGCCGCCTGTTTCCGGGCTATTCCGTTTGACATTCTCGGACTGGGTGTTGTTCTCGTCCCAAGCATCGGCCACTTCCTGCTTGGCTTTGTCCACCTTCTCGCCGATTTTGTCGATGTAAGCCATCTGTGTGTATATCGGCGGCTTTTCCGGAACGGTATCGAGGATGGAATTTATCGTGTCCCGCAGCCCGGTGACCACGATGCGCGCCATACCCGTGACGTCGGCGGACTTCTTCGCTATAGCGGCGATATTGGTATCAAACGAGTCGAGGTCTTTCTTGTATCGATCTTTCTCGGCATCAGCGACCTGGTAGCTGGCCGCTGTATCGCCACTGCCGACCGACTGCGGCGGCGTGCCGGCCAGCGACCCCACCACAAGTTGCTGGGCTGTGCCCGCACCTAAGATTCCCATCAGTTTTCGCAGGGCGGACTCAGCGTGCACACGGAAGGATTCCAACAGTGGCGCGTCGTTGACGGAGCGCAGCGTCATGTCAGATGTGGTGGGAGATATCGTCAACTGGGTTACCATCACCTTCCTGCGCCGCAACATATTTCGAGTCGGCCTGGTCCGAAGGCTCCGGTCAGAGCATAACCGGCCATTCGCACAGGCCGGCAGTTTGATGATTCCCCACACCTGGGAATCGGGTTCGACCCGAACTGCGGCCTACCCGCACCCCAGTGCATAAGACCCGGAACGTTGACCGACGCTAGAACCCCAACCGCGATAGTGGTGAGTGTTCCCACCCGGGGGAATTGGAGATCAGAGAATGAGCCCGTGCCGGGTAATGTGCCACTGGCACGGGATAAATCCTCCCCACAATTCCGTCCCGTGCCGTCACGGTATGTCTTCGAGCGAACCGAAAACCACGGGATTCTCCCTCATCCCCCATCCTGTGGACGCTCGACGAGCAGGGTGGCCAACTCGAACACCTGCTGCTTAGCGTGGCGCACCACGTTTCCGGGCTCGGAGACTTCAGACACCTCCGAGCCCGGAGACACCCGTACCGCTGGCTGGAACCGACTTCACCATTCGTACTTCCGAACTCGACGATAGCGTCGAATCTATTTGGGTACGCTGGCGATTCGCGGCCGACCAGGAGGATCACGATGGAAGCGGTGGTTAGCCCGGCACCCGCCGAAGCCGACCTAACTCCGAGAGGTTGGACGTGCGCGCGGTCACGCACCCGATGGCGCAAACTGTTCCCATTCGTCCAAGACCAACTTGAACAGCTAGTGGCAGGCTCGCGCCATGACAGAGTCAGCCACTCGGCAGCCCCCACAGATCGGGGTTCGTCTGCGTCGAGATCCGATGCCTTTCCCGGTGGCGAGAGATCGTCGAACTACACGACCGGCGCCCGCACAAACGGCAGGAGCAGTCTTGTCCAACCTCGAGGGCACCGTGTCGTCGCACCTCACGCGTTGGGTACTCGAGGCAGCCGTCCAGGCTGGTGTCACCGACGATGAGATCTCACGAATCGAGGGCCTCGGGCGCGATCTACTCGGCGATGATTTCCTTCGGGTTTCCTCGGCGGCATTGGCCGGTTTGTGGGAAGCGATGTACACGGCCGGTGGGCCCGAAGTCGGTGTGCGGGCGGCCGAGGTGGCGCGTCCAGGGCGACTCCACATCTGGGACTATCTCATCATCGGCGCGTCGAACCTCGCCGAAGGTTTCTCCGACGCGGCGCGATTCGCAGCCGTCATGGCGGACCCGATGGTCGCCCTCATTGTGACGGAAGAGGACGGCCGACTCACCATCGAGTATCGTGGAAAGCGTTACCGCGCCAAGGTATTTGCGGCTGTGAGTGAGTTCGCTATGACCGTGCTGCTGCATCGGGCACGTGCGGTTGCCGATTCCGCCGCCGATCCAATCCGCGTCGAATTCACTCATCCCGCGCCGCCAGATCGTCGATACCTCATCGACACTTTCGGTACCGAAACTATCTATTTCGACCAGGACCGAACTGCTTTGATATTGCCCAATGCCGAACGGGCACCGGGCAAACGGCCATATGATCCGGAAATGCGGCGAATTCTGCATCGGTACGCCCAGTTGATCATCGGCACCGCTCGGCCGGTGCCGACGTGGGCGGACACCCTGCGCGCGGAGATCACCGCCGCACTGGCCGAAATGCAGTTTGTAGAAATAGAGGTTATCGCGCAGCGGCTGGAACTCAGCCCACGCACCCTGCAGCGTCGGCTGGCCGACCGCGGAACATCTTGGCGGCGAGAGCTTGAAATCGTTCGCTGCCAGCAGGCATCTCGACTGCTGCGGGAAACACAGCTGTCTGTCGAGTCCATTGCCACTCGGATGGGGTACAGCAATCAGCGCGCGTTGCGTCGCGCATTCCAGCGGTGGACCGGGCAGACCCCGGACGCCTTTCGACGCGGTTATTGAGCCGACGAATTCGCATCGTGAAAGGACCCGATGAACCCACGTCACGTGACGTTGAAAAATGGGGTTGAACCAAATCCCAAGCAGGCCAACGCGCTCGCCGACACCGTATCGGCACACCTCGTGCGGCTGGTGCTCGATGGAGCTGCGCGCGTGGGTGTTTCACCTCGCGAGATCACTTTGATCAGCGAATTCGCCTCAACCGCAATCGAAGACGATCTCAATCGCTTTCCCACGGTCGCACAACATCGACTCTGGGAACTCATCCAGGGCTCCGGCGGCCCCGGAGTGGGCCTGAGGGTGGCCGGACTCGCCGAGATGGGCCGCCTACACGTGTGGGACTACTTGATCGCCGGGGCGCCCACACTGTCCGAGGGTTTCCGCTACGCCTCCGAGTTCCTGGCTACCGTCGCCGATCCCGCGTTGGTGATAAACGTCGCGCCCGATGGACCACTCCTGACCGTGGGCTATCGAGGGTCCCCATACTCCGAGGCGGTGGACGGGCAGATCAGTGAATTCGTCATGTCGATCCTGATGCGACGAGCCTGTGAGGTCAAAGGTGCCGCCGCTATACCGGTTCGCGTCGGATTCGCACACCGCGCACCCAAACGGCACGGCTATCTCGCCGACGAATTCGGTACCAGCAATATCCATTTCGATCAGGACTCGGACACGCTGACGTTTCTGGATCCCGACCGAACCCCACCGGTCTTGTCACCGGATCCCGAATTGGGACGCATCATGCGGCTCTACGCACAGTCGATCATGGATTCAGCCAGGCCCGTACGCACCTGGATCGAGAACTTTCGCGGTGTGCTAATCACGGTGCTCACCGCAGGCACCCCCGCCGGGAACGTGCTCGACGAAGTCGCACAACGATTGTCGGTGAGTTCGCGCACGCTTCAACGCCGTCTCGCCGAACAGGGGACGAGCGGGCGAGCGGAGATCGAGGTGGTTCGGCACGAGCAAGCCGTACGGATGCTGCTGGATACCGAGATGCAGGTGAGCTCGATCGCCGGACACCTCGGCTACAGCGACCACCGCGCTCTGAGTCGGGCGTTCAGGCGCTGGACCGGACTTACCCCCGATGCCTACCGCAGGCGCACGGACCTGAGCGCGACGTAAGGTATAGACACAAGGACCCCCTGGGAGATCGACTATCCGTATTCCGTTGTCTACAAATTGATTTCGACCACCTGATGGCAACGAACAAACGTGGTCGAGTTCCCAGCCGTGGCCACACCGATAGTGTCCAAATCTATGAGGCGCACACGAGCGCAGATCTGGGGCGCCGCAGGCATCGCCCCGCTGCTGCTGATCGGAATGCTAACCGCCTGCTCGTCCGAATCGGACCCGAGCCGGGCTTCCTGCACCACCATCCCCAACGGCATCGCTCACCATCCAACCCACATGGCCGAACCCGCCAACACTGATCTGTCCCTACATCCCGAGATCGCCACCGGCTACCGCTCGGGAATGGCACCGGTCCGAACAGGAACATACGCGGTCTCGACAGCCAATCCAGTCGCCACCGAAGCGGCGTGTGCGGTGCTACGAGATGGCGGGTCCGCAGCAGACGCGCTCGTTGCCGCCCAGACCATGCTCGGTTTGGTCGAACCACAGGCCTCCGGTATCGGTGGTGGAGCATTTCTGCTCTATTACGACGCCGCCACGGCGAACATCGATGCCTACGATGGTCGCGAGACCGCCCCTGCTGCCGCGAGCCCGGACTATCTACGCTGGACCAGCAAGTCGGATCACACTGCACCACAACCGAATACACGCGCGAGCGGGCGGTCGATCGGCACACCCGGGGTACTGCGGTTACTCGAACTAGCTCATCGCGATCATGGCAGACAGTCCTGGCGCGAACTTTTCAGGCCCGCCACCGAGCTCGCCGACCAGGGGTTCAGGATCAGCCCCAGACTGGCAGCCCAGATCGCGGATTCGGCCTCCGATCTCGCTAAAGATTCCGCGTCCCGCGCCTATTTCCTGCGACCTGACGGCAGCCCCAAAGCCGCAGGAACCACATTGACCAATCCCGCCATGGCCAAGACGCTTTCGGCGATCGCGTCGGATGGGGCGGACGCGTTCTACACAGGGGCTATCGCCGCCGACATCGTTGGCTCGATCAACGACGTCTCGGGTGGGCGGTCTCCCGGACTGGCAACGATGGCTGATCTCGTCGCCTACCAGGCCAAAAAGCGCACCGCCCTGTGCGCGCCATATCGAACACATGAGATCTGCGGGATGCCCGCGCCGTCCTCGGGCGGCACTACAGTGGCGGCCACCCTGGGTATTCTCTCCACAATCGATCTGGCCTCGATGAAGCCCGAGCACACCGGAGGAGACAGCGAGGCCGCCCGCGATGGTGGCAAGCCCACTGCGACCGCGGTACACCTGATCTCCGAGGCGGAGCGTCTTGCCTACGCCGATCGCGACAAGTACATCGCCGATCCGGATTTCGTACCGTTGCCCGGCGGTTCACCGCGTACGCTAGTCGACCGCGAGTATTTGACCTTGCGCGCCGGGCTCATCGATCCCAACCACAGTATGGGCACTGCCAAAGCGGGAGACTTCGGCGCAGTATTGGTCGGGAACGGCACCCAGCAGGTTGAACACGGCACCAGCCACATAAGCATCATTGACAGTTACGGAAGCGCCGCGAGCATGACGACCACGGTCGAATCGGCCTTCGGCTCATTTCATCTGGTCGACGGATTCATTCTGAACAATCAGCTCACGGATTTCGCGGACGAACCGGTGGACCCTGAAGGCGTACCGATGGCAAATCGTCTCGAAGGGGGTAAACGTCCACGGAGCTCCATGGCGCCAACCCTGGTCTTCGATCGTACTCCCGATGGCTCTCGGGGTTCATTGTCCCATGTCACCGGGTCGCCCGGCGGTTCGGTCATCATCCAGTTCGTAGTGAAAACCCTTGTGGCCATGCTCGATTGGAATCTGGACCCACAACAGGCGGTATCGATGATCGATTTCGGCGCCGCCAATTCCGCTACCACCAATGTGGGCGGTGAACATCCTTCCGTGGATGTCACCGGCAACGGCGAACATGACGTGTTGGTACGCCGACTACGCGAACTCGGTCATCAGGTCTCGATCGCACCACAGTCGAGCGGGGCGTCGGCCCTCGCTCGCAACGGCAGTGGCTGGATCGGCGGCGCGGACCCGCGGCGCGAAGGCGCGGTCCTCGGTGACGACGCACCGCGATAGCGGTGCACTGGTGCGCCGACTGCCTGGTCGGACACCGACCAGCTCCCCACCTATGGAAATAGCGCGAGCCTCGAAGCTTGGTCGGCGGCCATAAACTCACCGCTCGCGACCTGTTGCGAAACATGGTCCGATAGAAGGGAACTCCGATGTTCGACACCAAGACACCCGCGATCCGCAGAATTGCGGCGCGGATGTGCGTTCTTGCCGCATTGGCGGCAGTACCGGTCGCCGCGATCGACAGTGCAGCTATCGCACAGCCCGAGGTTCCGGCCACCGGAATCTCCCTCGACCGCCCGCACCATGGCAATGACGGCTGGGAACGAGAAAAATCCGACTGGAGCGGTCGCCTGCCCGGCCCGCCCATCCCGGGCTTGTTTCCCCCTTCATGGGACGGCCCGCGTGACTATCGTCATGGTCGCCCGTTCCTGCCACCACGTGTGTGCAGCGGATCCTTCGGAAGCTGCTGAACCATAGAACATTTGGGTGCGCGGTGGACCTGCCGCGTACCCACAACACATACTCGATTCACCCTCGCACGCCGGGTGTGCCGTAACAACGGCCACCCGGCGTTCGTCGTTCTATCTCGCGGCCACAGGACCGCACTTTGCCGACTCGGCGCCTATGGCGGTCCGCTGACGCGCGTCCGCGCGGCTCCCCAATAGGCCATGGCAGTGGAACCTTCTGCTTCCCAACCGATTTCAGAACAGCCGTTACAACCTTCCCCGACGGGCCGAGGCCTTCTCGTCTCGGGGAATAGTTGGTACACAGATAGTGGAACACTATTTGATGTAACGCTACTCAACGGCCCGTTAGGTGTGGAATACCAACGCTGTCGAGGTGCGTGTGAATTGAGAACCGACAGCATGTAAGGAATCCGCGATGCGCGTGCACACCATCGGTAAATTCTTCGCCTTGGCCCTGCTCACCTGCGCGGTAGCGGCGACACCGGCCCTAGCCGCGACCCCGGCAACAGCAGCCCCTGCGAATCCACTTGCCGTGGTCGTCAGAGAGGGAGGTGGCCACGGCGGTCATGACGGCGACCATTCCGGCGGCAAGAACAACGGCGGCCGGACAGGTCGAGGGCCGCAGGCGAGCGCTAACGCGGACAATCGCCGTACCGACGGCCAGAACAGGAACTCCGGTAGTACACAGGGACGACGAGTCGACGAGCAGACCGTAGATTCGGACACCACCGACAATCGGCGCGGCAGTGACCGCGATCAGCCCGCAGGGGCCGGGGAGGCGCCCTGGGACAACGGCCATAGCGACGATGCGGAAAGCTTGTCTCGGGTGCCGCTTTATCGCGGTCGCTGAGCACCTACGATCGTGCCGGGAGATGATCCTCTCCCGGCACGAGGTGAACTGGCTTCAGCTCAGCACACCGTCGTAACACATGCTGGAGGACCTCCATGTTGGTGTGGGGCGGATGACCGGGGAGTCGAACACCCAATCCGAGATCGGGCCGACCGCACGCCAGAGCAGCACACCGCCAACCGCGAACAGTTCGTAGACGTCATCGGTACCTGGGATGAGCTGACTCCCGACGCAGTAGTCGTTGTAGTCGCTCCCGGGCTGACGAGCTCCGGGCGTGAATTGGCCGGTCGGATTGCCGGTACCCGGGCTGAAAACGGTATCCCCGTGACGGCCGCTCGCAGGACCGCGGAACCAGCGCGCCGCGCCGAAACCATCTGTGCCGCAGGTAAAAGGCGATCCGCCAGCATACACCGTACCTCCCTGCCGATACCCGGCACCGTCCCATAGGCATGAGGCTCGGGCAGGTTGCGCCTGCGCGGGGGCGGCCGCCAGTACGACAGTGAACGCTCCGACCGCCGCCAAGGCCGTAGACAGCAATTGCGGTCGTCGCGGCGAGCGAGGGCGGGCACTGGTTCGAATGCGTGGTGTGCTTTTGAACATCGATGTCTCCGTAACCGTCTGCCGCCGGGCACCGAGCTTCGACCAGTTCCGCGGCACTGTTGCTGACATCGAATAATGTACCGATGAATAACGGCACATTACGTGCTAGCGTGCAACCAGAGCTGGGAAGAAACGACCCTTAGGAATCGGAGCGCAACGTACTGCTTATCTCGGCGTCCTGAGCCAGGTATTGATCGATGAAGCGGTTCACCAGCTCCCCGGCCGTACGGCGGAGGATAGACCGCAGTACATCAACCCGAGCGGTGAATGCTGAAAGATCCTCCTGGGTACGATCCGAGTTCGCGAACGGTTCCCAGGCATTTTCGCGCACCATGTCCACCACTCGCCGGGAAAAACGATCCGAGTCGGCCTTCATTCGTTCGACCTCGTGCAGAGCATCGGCCATAGGCACACCCACGGCCTCGAGCCGGTCGAGCAAACCCGACAGTTCCGCTCCAACGACCCGGTAGGTCGCGGCATCCACCGGCTCGAACACCCCGGCGGCTACCACTCGCGCGAACCCATTCGGCACTTCCGCGAAACGGTTCTGCAGATCGGTAGCCGAGATGATCGCATCGTTCACATCGGACGACTGCGCCAACTGGGCCGCTTCGGGCACACCGAGCAGATCACCCAGATCATCCCCACGATCGAAAGCCGCCAGCAATTCCTTGATGCCGTTGAGCTTGATACCTCGATCGAGCAGACGACTGATAGTCCGGACTCGATTGAGATGTTCCGCGCCGTAGTATCCCGTTCTGCCGCGTACCACCGGAGGCGGTAGCACACCCCGTTCGTGATACACACGGACGCTACGCACAGTGCTGTCCGCAGCGCGCGCGAGCTCGTCGATCGTGTATTCGGGCCCTCCGGTCATACATACAGGAAACCACATCGAGGCCGGGCCGGCTCTACGCCCGGTGTCGCGCTATTCGGCGTGCCGTCACACGACGGGCTGCCGACGATGTCGCCGACTGGAACTCGATCCCGTCTGGATGTCAGGTGTTCCTTGGAACCCCTTCCCGCCGTTGGCAATTCATGCTCAGACTGGGATTCGAACCGGTTCTATTCTGTCTCGATGGATGAATCACCGCATGCACGGGTGAGCGATAGCGAACGTGAGCGCGCATTTCAGGAACTATCTAGGAATTTCACTATCGGACGCTTGACCGCGCCGGAGTTCGACGAGCGCAGTGCAGCGGTCTGGGCGGCGGACACGCGGCGTCAACTGGCCCAAACCTTCGCTGATCTTCCCGCCTCCCCTGCGGTTGTTCCAGGTTCCGAGATCGGCCCGATACCCCAATCAGTGGTGCGCGTTGGAGCGATCGCAGTCTTCGCGCTCACGTTCTGGCTGGTGCTGGACAACACCATGTGGCTATTGGCGCTCGGCGCCATCCCGATCGTACTTTTGCTCTGCCCCCACCAGCGTTGACCTTGCTACCAGCGGGTATTCGGTCGGACATGATTCGCGAGGTCCACGAGCCGGTAACGATGGAATCGATTGGAAACGGTCCGCGCCAGATCGCGCAGGTTCGACTCGAGACCCAGCCGCAACCCCGACTCTGTGCTCGGGTACCCCAGTATCATGGTGTCGGGCCGTTCCGGGCGGCCACTGCCACGAAGACATTCGAGCGCCGCGCCCAGCACAATCACCCGAAGCTGCGCGGCGCGCGGTTCCTCGGCCAGCTCCTCCAGGCGTGCGGCGGCCGCGGCCAGATCCGCGTCGGTGATCTCGGCGACTGGCCGGGAGACAAGTAGCAGACACCCGGTCAGCCGCGTGACAGTGAAATGACGTGATGTTTCCGGTACCTGATCGAGGACTTCAACCGCGCGCAGCTGCACACCATCTGCGACCAGTCGCCGGGCGACACCAACGGCAGCGCTGAGCACACCGTGGTTGACCTGCCATACAGTGCTGTAATGGTCCAACGCGGCAGACCGCCAGAACGACGAATCATCGACGGCGGGAACAGCATCCGCGGTCAACTCGGAACTGGCGGCCAGCGCCAGCAGCGGCGCGAGCTCACCCGGCAACATGGATGCCACCATCTCGAAATGTCGGTACGCACGATCGGGGTGGCGGTCCAACAGAGCCGCCACCCCGACAAACCACTCGATGCGCCAGTCGCGGACATAGCGCGGCATCAAATCGGCGAGCAGTTCACAGGCGGGCAGCGTCTGCCCCAGGTCGAGGTGGGCACGCACTGCGGTCAACGCACCTTCGAGCTCATAGGAATCCGGGGCCATGATGGTGCCGGCCAGAATCCGGCTGTGAGTGCGCCGCAGTGCGTCCAGGGCGTGCCGCGGTTCGCTGTGTAGCAACGTCGAGAAGAGGTCCGCCGAGGGATCGTCACTGTCGATGAGCGGCACGGGAAGCGCGGCGACGATATCACCGGGGTCGACACCGGGGCCCCGTACCGCACCGTTCACGATGCCGTCTGTTTGGGAGAGGAGGGTATTGATCCCGAAATCACCACGCATGGAACCGAATTCGACAGATGGCTGTGGTTGCTCGGTGCCGGAGTCAGTGGCGAGCACCATACGTAGCACACCTGCCAGCTGACAGTACATCGAGTAGGCGGAAGGAAAGCGGCGCTCCGGCACGGTGGCGGTCGACCGAAGCAGCAGACGGTACAGCGCCGGATACCGACGTAGTACCAAGCGATCACCGGGTTCGGGTATACCGGGCAAGTAGTTTCCGTTCTCATCCCGGCCCAAATCCAGCACCAGCGCCGCAAGAGTGCGGCCGACCGAATAGATATCCGAGGCAATCGTGGGGCCGGTGTCGGTTATCTCGGGCGCCTGGTACCCAGGCGTGCCGTAGAGACTGCCGAACGAGTCCATCGCGGCAACCGCACCGAGATCGATGAGTTTCACCTCGTCGTCGGTGACCATCACATTGTCCGGCTTGAGGTCGTTATAGGCGAGCCCGAAGGCGTGCAAATAGTCCAGCGCCGGAAGGACCTCCATCACGTAAGCAATGGCCTCAGCGGCAGGCAGGCGATCACCACGGAGCTCGAGCAGGGATTTGAGCGATCTGCCGCCGAGGTACTCCATCACGATGTAGCCATCCGGCGTACCGGCGCCGGTGCGGTGCTTGACAAAGTTGTAAATCTTGACGATCCCGGGATGCGCTACCTCGGAGAGAAACTGGCGTTCGGCCAGGGCCACCACATTGGCCTCGAAATCGAGTGGGTTCTGTAGACCTTTGAGCACTACCGGACGATCGCTCACATTGTGGTCCACGGCCAGATAGATCCATCCCAAGCCGCCGTGGGCAAGACAGCCCTGCACTTCGTATTGTTCGGCGATCAGGTCGCCCGGTGCGAGCAGTGGGCGAAAGTTGAAGGGAGAGTGGCAATGTTCGCATTCACCCGTTGCCACCGCGGGACGGTCCCGACTATGGCGACCGACCGGCCGATCGCAGTTCCAGCAGAAGCGTTTGTGTTCGGGAACCTCGGGATTGTCCAATACCACTCGCAGGGGGTCGATGGGATCGACCCTGGGTAACTCCACCAAACCACCACCGAGACGACGAACGCTGGGACGTGATCTTGCGCTGCGACCAGAGAATCCGGCAGCATCAAGGTCCCGGTCGGGCAGGCCCGCCGTGATAGCCGTCGAGTTCGAAAACCACTGCGAGACATTGCTTCTCGCTCCCGCAATAGGATTCGGGGCAGACGCGATTTCCGTATGGCCCGGTCGCCGGGTCGCCCAAGGGTTCACCATCCGCTGTGGCACCTCCGTGCCCCGCACCCGCCGATCTGCCCACGGGTTGGTCGAGCGACGATCGGATGTGCTGGGTTGGTCCGGCATGGATACCTCTCGCCCACCATAGAATCGAGGTCCCATTCTGGGGTCTGCGGGAACACCATGCGCACAGCGCATTCCCCACCGTGGGAAGGGATTTCGCCACGATGGGGTACGCGTCGCCGTTACTACTCCTGGTCGTCCTTCGGCTCCGCTGTCATGAGTACGGCGGGCGCGTCCTGCAAGCGAGGACGTCGCTCGACCACCACCGGATACTGGCCGGTGAAGCCCTCGCGCTCGGCAGCCAGGCGCCGAACACGCTTGCGCACCAGGAACCATCCGCCGACCAGAACCGGCGCCATCACCAGCAATGTGCCGAGCACCGCGCCGCGCTGAACCTGATCATCACCGAAAGCCATCAGCGCGACCACGCCTGCCAGGAAGACCAGGGTCGCGACGCTCGTGTACGGCGCACCTATCAAGCGGAATGCTGGTCGCTCGACTTGCCCGGCCCGCCATTGCCGCCACAATTGCAACTGGCACAGAATGATCGCGGTCCACGATGCGACAGTTCCCAACGCGGACATGTTGAGCACGATCTCGAACGCCTGGTTCGGAACCACAGCGTTGAGCACCACACCGATCAGCGCGATCGCCCCGGTGGCAAGGATGCCGACATAAGGAACACCGGTGCGAGACATGCGGGCCGCTACGACGGGGGCGCTGCCATTCATCGACATCGAGCGCAGGATCCGCCCTGTCGAGTACAGACCAGCGTTGAGGCTGGAGAACGCGGCTGTGAGTACCACCATGTTCATGATCGAACCAGCCGCAGGCACACCGAGTTTAGCGAAGAAGGTGACGAACGGGCTCACTCCAGCGTGATAGGCAGTATACGGGAGCAGCAGCGCCAACAGGACCAGCGAGCCGACGTAGAACAGGGCAATACGAGCGATCACCGAGTTGATTGCCCGGGGCATGATCTTCTCCGGGTTCTCCGCCTCACCAGCTGCGGTACCGACCAATTCGACTGCCGCATAAGCGAATACGACGCCTGTCGTGACCAGCACCAAGGGTGTCATACCAACCGGGAATAGCCCGCCATGGTCGGCGATAACGCCGAAGCCGGTGGCCTGGCCATCAACCTTGAACCGCCCCACCAGAATAACCGAGCCGATTATCAGGAACAGGACCAGCGCGATTACCTTGACCAGGGCAGCCCAGAACTCGAGTTCGCCGAACCAGCGCACCGAGATGAGGTTGATGCTCACGACGATCGCGAGTGCGATGAGCGCGATCAACCATTGCGGAATCGCCTGTAGCGCACCCCAGTAGTGAATGTACGTCGCGACGGCGGTGATATCGACGATACCGGTCATACACCAGTGAAAGAAGTACATCCAGCCGACCGCGAAAGCCAGTTTCTCCCCGTAGAACTCACGTGCGTAGGAGACGAACGAACCCGAGGAGGGGCGGTGCAGTACGAGTTCGCCCAACGCCCGCAGTACGAAGAAGACGAACACGCCGCAGATCGCGTAAACCAGGAACAGACCAGGCCCGGCACCGGCCAGTCGCCCGCCCGCGCCCAGGAAGAGTCCGGTGCCGATGGCTCCGCCGATCGCGATCATCTGCAACTGACGCGGGCGGAGCGACTTGTGATACCCCGCGTCCTCGTCGGCCAAGGCGCTACTGGGCGCATCGGGCGGGTGAACGGTAGTCATGTGGAGACCTTTCAGGTGATACGGCTCATATCGCTACATAACGTACCGCTATATAGCGGTACGTACAATAGGTATGGTGAGTTGATGTAACACCGAATCCGCCGTTCAGCGATCCCTCCCCCTGGGAACTCGGGCCCTTGACAAGTGGACCTAGCCGCTATATATCGATACATTCATTGAGTCACATAGCCCGGAGGCTCGCATGTCATGGTTCGAACGCGAGTTCATCGCGGTCCCCGAGACCCAGAAGAACCAGCTCGTTTATAAATGGCCGGATCTGAACATCCGGCGATTCAGCCGCGTCCTGGTCAATGCGGATGAAACCGCGCTGTTCGTCCGATCCGGCAAAGTGATCGCGACACTGGGTCCGGGCCGACATCGAATCGACGCGGATGAACTGCCGGTCCTGGGCGCACTGATGGATACGCTGACCGGTGGCAACTTCTACCGTGCCGAAATGTACTTCGTCTCCGCACGAGAGTTGCCCGGCATCAAGTTCGGCGGACGGCTCACCGATATCGTCGACCCACTCAGCGAACAGGTGGTCACGTTGCGGGCCTTCGGTGAGTTCGCGCTGTCGGTCCGCGATCCGGCCGAATTGATCACCGGGCTCGTAGGCACCGCTGACCCGGCCGATCCGACCGCGGCACCACGCTGGTGCGCAGACCTTCTTCTCAAATGTATGAAAATATTTATTGCACAAGGTATTTCGCGCCGCGACTGGCCGGTGCTCGGCCTGTCTGGGCATCTTGCACAGATCGAGTCCACGGTACTGCGCGAGACCAATGTCCTGCTCTACGATTACGGCCTGCGTGTACCGCGTATGGGCAACTTCGACATCACCCTGGCCGCCGAGGATGCCGATCGACTCAAGCGGCTTGCCAAGGACCGCACCTACGTGCGCCTGACAGGCGACTTCAATCGGTACGCAGCGGGAGAAATGGCTATCGGAGCGGGCCATGGTATGGCGCGCGGCGGAGGAGGCAGCGCGGACATCGGATTCCTCGGCGCGGCATTGGGATTGAACGCTCTGCAGCAACCCACCGGCACGCGCGTGCCGCTCCCGGCCAAGGGATCTCAGGTGTGCCCGCAGTGTCAAAGTCTCAGGTCTGCCGACGCGCGGTTCTGCGGCGACTGCGGTACCGAACTCAATGCGCACCCAGCCTGCCGGAATTGCGCCGCGGAGTTACGAGATACCGCGAAATTCTGCGGTAACTGCGGCACCGCACGGCACTGATCACCGACTCTTGTTTCCCACCAACCCGATTCGCTGTCCGAGCCGGTTTCCCAGCCCGGACAGCGCACCTCATTTCATTCCTGAGCGGCCGAGGTGGCGGCGACCGAATCCGCACCGCCGGCCATGCTGCGCACCTGTCGCGCCGCGACCGAGAGCGTAGCCAGGTCCAGGACACCGGTGGCGAAAATCTCCGCGAGCGCGGCACGTGCCCTGACCAGACGGGAACGGTTGATCGACTCCCAGTACGCGATCTTGTCGGCGGTGCTGTCCTCGGTGGCGGTGGTGTTCAGCACGTCGAGGGTCAGCGCACGCAGCGAGTCGTACAGATCATCACGAACCGCGAGGCGTGCCAGCGTGCGCCAGCGATCGCTGCGCTCCAAACCAACCACCGCATCGAGCAGGCGCTGGATATCGAAGTGCTGGTCGAGGGAGTAATAGAGCGATACGACATCACGCGCCTCACGGTCGGCGAGTTCGGCGACATCGATGACATCCAGTAGCGGATAACGGTGAATAAGCAGATATACCTGCTCCGCCAGATCTCGTGGGGCACCCCGGGTGATCGCGGCCTGGGACCTGGCAAGCAAGGTATCGGCGATACGTCCGGGCTGCCAGGCGGGCACCATCGGGCTCAGCGCTCGCACGCCAAGCCGATAGCGTGCGATATCAGCGCCGATCGCGATCGGCTGCGGCCGGTTCGTCAACAACCAACGCGACGCGCGATCCAGGGTGCGTTTGGTCTCCAACTCCAGTTCATCGCGCACCTTTGTCGGCAAAGGCGTGGTGCGGATGCGATGCCAAAGTGCGTGCAGATCGAAAATCTCCGTGACCGCGGTGAACGCGCGTATCGCGTCCTCGGTCGTGACGCCCATCTCCTCAGCGAGCCGAAAGACGTAGGTTGTGCCGCCGTAGTCGACCACGCGGTTGACGATTGTCGTGGCGATGATCTGCCGGCGTAGCGGATGCCGTTGCAGGGCAACGCCGAACCTTTCGCGCAACGGCTCCGGGAAATAGCCGAGCAGTGCGGCCGAGAACGCAGGATGATCCGGCAGACTACCTGCCAGCAGTTCGCGCTTGATCGAAAGCTTCACATGTGCAAGTAGGTTTGCCAGTTCTGGCGAGGTCAGGCCGGTACCGGACGCGATTCGCCGTTCCATGTCCACGTCCGTCGGGAGCGCCTCCAAGGTGCGGTCCAACCCGAACCGAGTTTCCAGATCGGTGAGCACTCGCCTATGTACCGCGGCCATCTGCGGGGCATGCGCACGCGAGATCCCGAGCCGAAAGTTCTGCGAGATATTGTCGCGCAGAACGAGTTCGGCGACCTCCTCCGTCATCGAGGCCAGCAGTAGATTTCGTTCGGTGATCGGCATCTCGCCGGCAGCGACCACACTGTCCAGTAGGACTTTGATATTGACCTCGTGGTCAGAGCAGTCCACGCCGGCGGAATTGTCAACCGCATCGGTATTGCATTTGCCGCCGCCCAGGCTGAACTCGATTCGACCCAGCGCGGTAATACCGAGATTGCCGCCCTCACCGATCACCTTGACACGCAAATCTTTCGCGTCGACCCGCACCGCGTCGTTCGATTTGTCGCCGACCTCAGTGTTGTTTTCTTTGGCAGCCTTGATGTAAGTTCCTATACCGCCGTTCCAGAGCAGTTGCGCCGGGGCCTTCACAATGGCGCGAATGAGTTCGAGCGGGGACAACATGGCGACTCCGGAATCCAAGGCCAATGCCGTGCGCACAGCGGTGGTGATCGGAATGGACTTCACCGTGCGGTCGAAAACGCCGCCGCCCTCGCTGATCAGCGCGCGATCGTAATCCGCCCACGAAGAACGCGGCAGCGCGAACATGCGCTCGCGCTCGACGAACGAGCGTTCGGCGTCGGGATTGGGATCCAGGAAGATATTGCGATGGTCGAACGCGGCCACCAGGCGGATATGCCGGGACAGCAGCATGCCGTTGCCGAATACGTCGCCGCTCATATCGCCGACGCCGACCACGGTGAAATCCGTTGTCTGGGTGTCGATATCCATTTCGGCGAAATGCCGCTTCACCGATTCCCAGGCGCCGCGAGCGGTAATGCCCATGGCCTTGTGGTCGTAACCCACCGACCCGCCGGAGGCGAATGCGTCACCCAGCCAGAAGCCGTACCGGTTCGCCACATCGTTGGCGATATCGGAGAAGGTGGCGGTGCCCTTATCGGCCGCGACCACCAGATAGGTGTCGTCCTCGTCGAGGCGGCGCACCCGCGCGGGCGGAATCACCTGTCCGGTAGCGCGATCCACATTGTCGGTGACATCGAGCAGACCGGAGATGAAGGTGCGGTAGCACTCCACGCCCTCGTTCTGCAGGGCCTGGCGATCGTTGACCGGATCGGTGGTGGCCAGCGGCGGCTGTTTCACCACGAAGCCGCCCTTGGCCCCGACCGGCACGATGACCGCGTTCTTCACCGCCTGCGCCTTGACCAGGCCCAGGATCTCGGTGCGGAAATCCTCCAGGCGGTCGGACCAGCGCAACCCGCCGCGCGCCACCGGACCGAAGCGCAGGTGCACGCCCTCGACCCGGGGCGAGTACACGAAGATCTCGAATTGCGGACGGGGCTCGGGCAATACGGCGACGCGGCGGGGATCGAACTTGAATGACAGATAGTCCCGCCGGCCGCCGATCCGATCGGTGCGAAAGTAGCTGGTGCGCAAGGTCGCGCCAATCAGGCCGAGCAGGGCACGCAGAATCCGGTCGGTGTCGAGGCTGACCACCGCGTCGATCTCCGCATTCAACTCCTCCTCGAGGGTGATCCCCCGGATAGTGGCGAGCTCGCCCGCCCGAGCTGGATCGAAACGAGCCTCGAACAATTCGGTGAAGGCGCGCGCGATATGTGGATGGCTCTGTAGTACCCGGGTGATGTTGCCGTAGGAGTACGCGAAACCCGCCTGCTGCAGATAGCGAGCGTAGGCGCGCAGGAACGCGATCTGCCGCCAGGCCAGGCCCGCGCGCAATACAAGTTCGTTGAGTCCGTCGATCTCGATAGCACCGAACCACATAGCGGTCACCGCATCAGCGAACCGCTGCCGAATATCGTTGCCTGGCAAGGAATCCTGTGTGTCGATGTCGGCGGCAATCCGCAGCCCGAAATCGTAGATCCAGCGCCGCGAGCCGTCCGCCAGCACCAGCGGGTAGGGTCTTTCATCAAGCACCTCGACGCCGAGGCTGTGCAACATGGGTAGTGCGCGACTCAGAGAAACCTCCGCACCGTGGACGTAGAGCGTAAATCGCCACTCTCCCGCACGTGCGTCCGGAAGCCTGTCCAGGTGGGTGTCGATCTCGCCATCGGCCAGGGCGCGTAGACGCCGCAGATCGGATAGTCCACGCACTGGCGAGAATTCCTGCTGATATGTGGACGGTAAGGCGGCGGCATAGTCGGCGGCGACCTCAGGCGGCACTCCCGAGCCTCGCGCGGCTTCGGCGACTAGTAGATCGGACCAAGACCGGGTGGTGGCGAAGAGCAATTCCTGAATCCGCGCCCGGTTTTCCTCCGAGACATCAGCCGCAGTAGCGCCGACGGGTCGATGCACAGTGAAATAGACAACGGCGAGCTCGGACTCGGTGGCCCGCGCTGAATAGTCGATCTTTTCGCCACCGAACTCAGCACTTAGCACATCGCGCATCCGCAGCCGTACCTCGGTGGAGTAGCGGTCCCGAGGCAGATAGACCAGGCAGTACACCGCACCGCTGCGGGGCTCGGGCCGCAGGAAAAGCCGTACCTGTCGGCGCAGGCCCAGATCCATGACCGCAGACACTGTTTCGAACAAGCGGCTGGCGTCGGTGGCGAACAACTCGGCACGCGGGAAGGTCTGCAACAGTTCAAGCAACTCCTGGCCGGAGAACGAGCTCAGGCCGAAACCCGCCCATTCCATCACCTGGTGCACGCGCCGCGAGATCACTGGAATGTCCAGGATGTTTTCATGCTGGCCGGCAACCGTGAAGGTTCCGATGAAAACGTGCGTGCCGCGACTCGACTCGGTCGAGGCCAGATCCGTGACACTGACAATGTAACCATCGGGGGAACCGGGCAATACTCCATCCAAGGAACCGTTGGCCACGCACAGAACCGGTCGGCCAGGGGTGGCCGCAGGGATGTCCAGCTCCGCGTCCACTCGATCGTGCAGCACTCCCAGTCCAGCCTTGCGCAACAATTCGGGGTGCCCGCTTGCTATGGGATCTTTTGCGGCACTGTGATATCCGTATCCCAGCAGAGTGAAGCGTCCGTCAGCGAGCCAGCGCAGCAGGGGCGCGTAGTCGGTGATCTCGGCGTCGCTTTCGCGGGTTGCGGATCGGTCGAGCGTCGCAGCCACGGTGGACAGCGTTGTCGCCATGGCGGCACTGTCGCGGGCTACTCGGCGGATTGTAGCGAGCAGACTTGGCAGAGCGTGTTCGATGCGATCGAAGAGGGCTTCGTCGATCGCCGAGCTGAGTTGCACATGAATCCAGGATTCGGCGACTATTTGGCCGCTCGCTTCGGGGTGAGCGCCGGTGCCCGGGGCGATAGCACGCAATCGGCCCTGGTTATCACGCAAGACATCGAAAACCGGGTGGATAATCTCACTGACGACGATTCCGAGTCGGCGCAGCAGGGAAGAGACCGAATCGACCAACAGCGGCATATCGTCGTTGACGATCTGGATGGCCGCGCCGAGTCCACTGTCGTCGCCGGGACGGTAGACGCGGGTGACCGCTTTGCCCAGGCGACGTGACGCCGCCAGCTCGAGATGCTGACGGAAGATCTGCCCGGCACGGTCGGTCACCATCGCGACCGTCGCGTCCGGTCGTATCCAGCGAAAATAGACCGCCTCGAGGTCCGCTGGGTCTTCACGGAGCTTCCGCCACGAAAGCATTTGCAGCGTGGTCGCCACCATGGTCCGCACCTTCCCGAGATTCGAGCCGCACCCTGCGGTCACAGCACCATTTCAATGTACCATTATTTAACGGCTCGTTATTCACTGTAACATGCCGTCATCGGAGCAACCCGGATCGCAACAGAAAGCCACGAGCGGCAGCAGCACTGGGTAGCGAGCCAGTCTCGAGTCGCAGGCCCGACTGGGTATCCGCGTACCAGATATTCCAGGTGAGACTGATCGCGATGAATGCCGCGCCGTCGGCTACCACCGTTGGCCGGGCAGATCGCCACTGCCGCACATCATTCGAAAGTTGATCGGCACCCACTACCCGCACCGCGAACGCCAGCTCATGGCCCCCACCGATTCCCGCGGCCAGGAGCGGATCCCCGGCCGCGATCACGCACAGTTCGCCACCTTGTCCGGATTCATGACAGGTCGCGGCGGAGCTCAAGGTCTGCGGCAATGTCTGGACCGCTGTTGTCCAGCCAGCTGGATGCAGGTCCGGCCCCCAGAACCGCATCAGGCAGATGACCACCGCCGCCAACGCCACCACGGCCACCAGCGCGGCGCGCCACTGCTGAACCGGCGAGCTCGCGCCGGTGGCCGCCTTCACCAGGTCTCCAACGGACCTCCCCGCTGGCCCTATCACCTTCTCGGCGCCAGCGATGGCAGGTCCGATCAGGGCCAGAGGATCGCCGGCCACCGCCTTGGCCAGGGGCGCACCGCAGTGCACGCAGCTGGCCGCGCCACCGGGGCTGCGGTGCGCACAGTAGTCACAGATCAGATCAAGAATGGTCAATGTCCCGTGACCACCATCGAAGACAGCGCGATCGAATTGATCGCCGGATCACCCTTGGACTCCAGGACCGTCACCACGATCTTGGTCGTGCTGATCTCCGGGTTTACTTTCGTGACAACCAAAGCACGTTGATCCAGAGTTTGCTGGGTATAAGTGGTCGCATTGGCGTCGTCGAATTTATACGAAATCCGGCTGGCAGTACGGTATTTCGCCCACTGATCCGCACCATCCGAGCCGATCGAGTCCCAGCCGGGCACCATTCCGATCGAATCGACCCGGTAGGAGCGGCCCAGATCGATGATGAGGACCTGACCGTCGACCCTGTAGGCCCGCGGGCACGACCAAGCCTTACCGGTTCCCACGAACGCGTCCATAGCCGGCGTGCCACCGGGCGGACAGTGCGATTGGGCGGATTTGATTTGGATGGCGGAACCAGCAGTCGGGGTGGTGGATGTGGACGGGGTTGGACCAGCCGGGTTCACCGGGCCGGTAGCAGTAGCGATCACGGTCCGATTGCCCGCAGAATCGGGCGAGCCGCCGGAGGTCAGAATCGCCACCACTACCACGAGCAGCAGCGCGCCCCCGATTGCCAACGCAACCTTGGGTTTACGCGCCCGCAAGACTAGATCGCGAATCGGACTGGCGAACCGCGCGGCGCCGGGATCGGAGGCTCTGGACGAGGCCGACGGCTCCGTGTTCTCCTCGGCGGATGGTGCGGGCGCGAGATTCCCTGCGGGCGGCGGCGGGGCATAATCCGGCCAATCGAACCCCGAGTTCGCGCTCTCCCCATTCAGTAGAGCGAGAATTCGCTCACTGGCCTTCGGGCCGCTACCAGAGTTGACCGCCGCATCGGGGAACGCCTCGGGAGCGAACGGATGATCGTCATCGAGTCCACTGAGCGGATCCGCTGCAGGCGGACCCGCCCAACCCAAAGATGGGTCGGACAGCAACGCCTCCAGGACCGCTTCCCGGTGTTGGAGAAAGATATCCGCCGGGTCCGTGTCGGGCATGGCTCGGATCGTATCCAGGCGAACCGCGAATTAGAATTCACGCTATTCCCGCTGCCGAGAAGTTCCTTTCGGCATTCAGCCTCTCCGCTCTCCTGTGACGAAATACTCCGGAGGCACGTCGAATACCCGAGCCAGCGCGATAATCAAATCGAGTCGAGGAATGGCATCACCATGAATAAGTCGATACAGACCTGATTGGGATACAGGTACGTCGGGATACGCGAGCTCCAGGTGCTGTGCAAGTGAATACAAGGTCAGCGATCTGGTGGCTCCGTCCTCTGTCGACACCATCGATTCGGAGATCAACGCCGACAGCTTGCGCGAGAATATCGCCGCAGCCGCCTGACGTGGACTCGGTTCATCGTCCTCGCCGACCGACCGGCCGTCACCATCACGTGATTGAGAATCCGCTACCACGCCCAAGGACACTACTTCCCCACCTCGATTCATTTCATGGATTAGGGACCGAAGCCGGTGAACCCACCGGCGTCGGCAACACTGCGGCAGAGTCGGGCCCGGCGATCGGGAGACCCGGCGGCTGTTCGAAGTACCTGGTCTCGCCGCGAGGCTCGATCAGGTCGACCCGCACCGTACGCATCGGAATACCGATCTCGACCGTGGCCTCATCGACCTGCTCGATCGCCAGATCCGCAGACCTGCGCGGCCGGGTACCCGGATCACCGATGGTGACCGTGGCATTGGCCCCGGAACCGCGCGGTGACATCCGGTCGAACACCTCCAGGGTGGCCGGCGGGGTATCCGGATCTTCCTGGAGGTCACCGGGATCGGCCGCCAACCGTAGCGACAGCGGATCACCAACAGCGCTGACCAGCGGGATCCACGCGTGCGGGCGGGAGGAGTGCACCCGCACGCTGGCCCCTACCACCATCGCACGCAGGACAATCTGCTGCGCGACCGGCAACGCCGCCCGGATATCGACCGACCGGCGCCGCGGGTGATACGGGACCGGATCGAACAATGGCAGCGCCAAGGTGTGCTGTGGCTGACCGCTGATCGCGCCCAGGATCTGGCCGTTCGGGCCGATGGGCACAACGAGTTCGGCGAGTACCTCCGCAGGGGCAAGATCACCGCCTCGATCGGCGCGAGGCAGTTCACGGATCGATCTCTCCCCCGGCAACGTGGCCAGGAAGGCATCGGACTGGCGGCCGATCAGCGGGCGAAGGTACCCGGGCAGTGGACCCTCCGGCTCGGGGCCCAAAAATCGAACCAATCCGCGCGGCCCGTGCTCGCCACTGGACAGTCCGATCACCACGGTGGTCCAGCCACGATTCCAACTCCAGCAATCGTCGAGAACCGCATCGCCGAGACGTGTCCAGTCGACGAGGAAGCTGGCCACCTGCCGTCCCGAATTGCCCATAGCGAGGTGATCCCACTCCTCCCGCAAGTCTGGTAGCCGAACCCCCGTATGCAGCAGCAACGTCGCCTCATGGACCGCGGCGGCGGGCAGCGACCGAGCTAGAATCCCATGCTCGCGCAGCCTGGTCGCGATCCGATGGGTGGCCGCCGCCAAGGCTCGTGGAGCCGTCACCTCGCACGAGCCGCGCCGGGTCAGAGTCTCCAGATTCCGATGCTGATCCAGGCGTACCACCAGCCAAGTCAGCCGGTCACCGATCACCGGATGCGAGCCGATCAACTGGTCGTACAACATGCTGTAGTCGCCGTTCGAGCGGGCACGACGGCCCGTGGTCACGATATCGATATCGACGGTGATGCCGTACTGCTCCAGCAGTGGGAGTAGCAGGGCGATCGGGAGCGTGTCCTCGGTGTATACAGTCTGGTCGGTGATGATTGTCGGCAGATCGAGATTCGGCACGAGTTGGATCATCGCCACCAGTACGGTATCGCCCACACGAATACCGCACGGACCGGCTGCGGTCTCGACATCGATCACCTCGGCCATTGCGGCGCGGCGGGTTACCCGTGCGGCGCGCCCGAAACGATAGCCCCCCCAGATCACCAGCCACTCCACTGGTGTCCGGGAATGCACACGCAGCACGGTCGCCGCCATCGCGACCGAAGCCACGATCGCGATCGTCCACCATGGCGTTCGGGCCGACATCGCGGCCAGCACTGGACCGCCGCCGATAACCACGACTGCCAATGGTGTACGGCCGATCCCACCGACTCCTATACGTGAATCGCTCAACGCCGCCTCCGGTGCGTGCTGAACACCGCGTTCGAGCCAACACCGAGCAGCACAGCCACAACGATGACACAGAGCGCGGTGATGCCGGGACGCTGGTCCTTGGCGCGCGGCGGCGCCGGAATGTCCAGTACCGCACCGCTATACAGCCCAGCTGGTGCGACAGGCGCTATGCGATAGCTCAGAGCCGCGAGCGGATCGATCAGTCCTGCGCCGACACTGTTGTCTATCGTCCGCGCGGGAGCGTGCGCACTGGCTTGCAAACGAGCGGCGATGTCGGTGGGGGATTCGTTCGGGAATCGGGAGCGCAGCAGGGCCGCCACACCACTGGCGTAGGCAGCGGCGAACGAAGCGCCGCCGACCGCCGCGAGTTTGCCGGGCTCACCGCGTCCGTTGATCAAACCACCGCCACCCGGCCCGAGTGACTCGACGCCGGTGCCGGGCGCAGCGACCGACACCCACGGACCGGCCAGCGATTCCGCCATGGCCTCGCCGGTGGCGGTGGTGCAACCGACAGTCAGCACAGCGGTCGAGTACCAGCCCGGACTGGAGATCGTTTTGACACCGTTCCAATTTCGCGGGTCGGCGGGGCGGCCAGGATCGATTTCAGGATTCTGTTCACAGCCGTTGCCCGCGTCGCCGGCACCGGCAACGATAAGCGCCCCCTTGACCTGTGTGGCGTAGTTGATCGCGGCGGACAGCGTGGACTGGTCAACCCCGAGGCCGGCAGGCACACATACCGGCAGCGCGATGGTGATTACGTCCGCGTTCAGCTCGGCCGCTCGCGTGATCGCCCGCGCCATAATTCGAATTTGAGTCGATAGTTGTTGCGCCGCATCGTAGTTGGTGTACCCCTCAGCGGCATACGCCCCGGAGCGGTACCGAATAGAGATGATGTGGGCATCGGGAGCCACACCACCGAAGGCATCAACCGCATCCGGTGCGGCGCCAATGATTCCGGCAATGAGCGTGCCGTGCGCATCGCAGTCTGACAGACCATCACCGCCGGACTGGACATAGTCACCACCACCCACCAAATTGGGCAGCCGGGTGTTCGGGTCGACCCCGGTGTCGATGACCGCGACGGTGACCCCGGTTCCCGAGCTCAGCGCGCGAACGCGCCGCAGATCCAACGCTCGTTCCGGCGGCGGGACCTGGGCCGGATCGCTATCGGGTAATACCCCGACCTCGACGCAGGCCCTGTTCTGTTTGGTTGCGTACTCCGGACCCGGCCTATCATCGTGCGGCGGTGGGGTGACGAGCAATTCGGGCGGCTGAACCGCCGCAGCCGGGGCCGCCACCACTGCCACTGACAACACCGCGGCGAACAGCGCGGGCGCGCCACGCCGTCTCATCACAGCCCTCGCATCGCTGTGTAGATGCCCATGATCCAGCAGGCGAGCACTGGCACGGTGAGAACGAACGCGTACTCGATCAGATCGATGACGCGGCGTATCACCGGTGAGAGGCGCACCGTAGGCAGCCGCGCGCCGGCAACACAGCCAGCGATGGCCAGCGCAGCGATCACTACCACGACCACCAGTCGAGACGGCGCGGTCGAATACGCACCCACCAGCACAAATCCGACGCCGAGGACTATCGTGGCGGCCGCAGTGATCAAAGCCATGGCCTGAACTCGGTCCGGGTACCAGCGGGCCCGCAGGATCAGCACGCCCGAAACGGCCACCGCCAGGACGATTTCGCGAACGCTGCCGGGGCTCTGCCAAGCCGAGAGCACGGCCGCGCCGGCAAGCACGATCGAGGCGGCGACGATCAGTCCGCGCAGCCCGTTGACCGCCAGCCGGGCGCGGTTCTCCAGTGACAGCGTCGCCCGGTTACGCTGTGCGGCAGACTGTTCCTCCTCACCAGGACCAGCGGCCTCGGCGTCGAATATGTCGGTCAGAGTGCCATGGTCGACCTCCCGCCCCGGATCAGGCAGGTCGGGTGGACGAATCCGCGCCACCAATACGGCCAGGCGCGGCGCGGCGGTCAGCAACAACAACCCCGCCAGGACCGCCGCACCGGAAACTTGGCGGACCGAAAACCCAAGGGCGGAGGCGAACCCCGCAGCGACAGTCAGTAGCGATCCGAGGACCGCGGTCCCTAGTAACACGGGCAGACCGACCCGGGTCGAGCGCAGTCGGATCGTGGCGACAACGGTGGCCACGGCCGCACCTGTGGCCAGATTCGAGCCTTCGAAGAGGCCGTGCCGTCCGTAGGGCAAAGGCACCAGCATGGCCGCGCCGGCGGCGAGCAGCGGTATCGCCGTCAGAATCAATCCGAGCCCGAGCCGGGGTGATTGATAGCGGCGCTGCGTCGCGCCCGCCGCGAGCACACAAAGCAGACCCAGCACGAGCGCGGGTAGCGCGCACCAGAGCACCGAGCCGGTGCGCATCCACGACCACGACAGTAGCGCTGTGATCACCAACGCGCCGGACCCGAACGCCGACAATCCCGTCAATGCGGCTGTCCTCGAGTCGAATTCGGCGAACTCCCGGTCATTTACCCGGGACAGGGCGTCGGTAATGTCTTCCACCACCGGGTCGAATACTTCAGCCGACTCGGTGGTGGTCAGCATTAGCAGCGCGCCATCGGCAACATCGTGCTCGGTCAGGGTGCTCCAGCGCGGCAGCGGTGCCTTGCCCGGCCGGGCCAACGTCCAGTGCCCGGTGGCGGCAGTGAAATCCACAATCGGGTCGTCGATAATGGCTGCCAGCACCGACAGCAGATCATCCATGAAGGTCTCGATGCTGAACTTGGTCGGTAGCACCACATCAACCTGGTGCGTAGCGACCATGATCGCGACGCGCGCGCGGGCGACCTCGGCGGGCTGTGGTACCGCGGCGGGGGGTGCGGCCACAGCCGACGGGGCGTTCACTGCCGTCCTCCTCGTTCGGTCCGGCCGTAGCCGGACATCAGATTGTCCGGAAATCCATCGGATACGGTGGCCGCGAGTTCCTCGAACGCCAAGGCGGTATCCCGCTCCAGCAGTCGCAGATCGATCTCGCCACCCTCTGCCAGATGCTCGTCATAGGGAATGACGAAGGTGGGCCGTCCGGCAGTAGCGAATAATTCCTCGATGCGCGAGACCTCCACCACCGGTTTGGCGGGATGCTGTAGCACGATCGCGACAATCGAATTGGCGGCCAGGTTGTGCTGTCCATGCGCGTTCAGCCATTCCATGGTGGCCACCGCACCGGTCACCCCACGCACGGTCGCCGGAGTGGCCAATACGACGGCATCACTGGATTCCAGTACCGCACCTGCGGCCGAACCGAGCACCCCGGTACCGCAGTCGACCATCAGCAAGTTGTAGTGCCGGCGCAGGATATCGGCGGCGGCCAGATATTCCGGACCCGAGAGTGGATCGACGGTAGCGGGCGTCCAGGGTGACGCGACCACAGCCAGATCCGAACTCGTGATCGAGGCGAAGGACTGCACGGAGGAGAAGGCATCCAGGTAACGTTCCTGAGCCAGGTCGCGGAGTGTGAGTCCGTAGGGGTGGCGGCTGGTGCGCGCTGCCAGGTCACCGAAATCGGGGTTGGCGTCGATGGCGGCGACCCGGTCGGGTCGCAGTGCGGCAAAGGTCGCGCCCAGGGTGGCTGCGGTGGTGGTCCGGCCGGCGCCTCCCTTCACATTCAACACCGCGACCTGATACGCCGCGCCGAGTTGACGGCGAATGCGGGCATGTCGGTGCTCGGTGCGCTGCTCGGTGGGAGACAGGCCGATATTGAACCCGACCTTGTTCAAAGCACCACGCATTCCGGTGGTCGAGCGCAATTGCACCTGTCGACTGGCAGCGATATCGGCCAGCAGTTCGTTGGAGGTCAGCGAGATCGGCAGGGCCTGATACCCACTGGATTCGGGATGGGAGATCCAATGTGGCGTCCATGCGACTGGCGGCGCTGGCTGCTGGAACGAATTCGGAACGGGAAGGCGGGGAACGGAAGCGGGATGTGAAGCTGGGTTGGCCGACGATGTTCGTGCGGCGACAGGCGGCCCGGGGGCGGCCTGGACGTCGTGATCTGAGGGTGGAGCGCCAGGCGAGCGACTGCCGTAGACATGGTGTGGCGGAGGCACCGCGGCGGGCGCGAAAGCCGCACTGGGCGTTACTTGTTGGACCGTTTCATCATTGTGTTCCAGATTGGTTTCACGGCCGTGAGCCCGACGCGATTCGCCGCCGATGGCTGGGTGCTCCGACGCGGTGCCGTGGCGGGTGTCATGGGGCCCGGGCGCGAAATCGATGCCGGAATTGGGTGATTTGCTACCCCCCGGTTCGGGCGGGAGGGCCCGGCCCGATGCCGGGTTCGGCTGGTGATGACCGTGCCCCGCGACCGGCGGGCGACCGCTGGTGCCGGTATCGCTCTGCTCCGATGACGCGAAGTAGGCGTCGTAGCCGCCTCGAGCGCGCACCGATCTGGTGGTATCACCGCTGCCGCCCGGTGCAGTGCTCATTTCCCTCATCCTCTCGAAAATCCCAGAGGGACAATCACGTTCGACTGGTTCGGAACCAACTGCCGCCGGGTAGCAGCTCGGCTAGTGCCCGGACGCCGGCACGCAGATTCGCGTCGTCCCCCGGGCGGTAAGTAGAGCGCAACTGAGCGCTCAAATCCCGACTCGGCACGACCGCGATCCGGCCGGAGTGGGTGTCCAGCACGGTCATACACAATTCGGGGGTGGCGACTATGCCGTCATGGTGTTCGATCATCACTACCTCGGCACGCCGAACCACCTCGTCCAGTGCCCGGGTGAGTACGGCGGCGGTCCGGGGTTCCGCACCCAGTTGCACCAGGGCCGAGAGCCGGGACTCCGCGTCGGAGGGAACAGCGGCGAACTCCTCCTGGGTGGCGGTCAGTGGGCTGAAATCCGGTGCGAACGCCGGGCCGATCGCGGCGAGCAGCGCCGCCGCCACCGCCTCCAGCCGCTCCCCCTCGGTGAACACCGATTGGATGACAAGATGGTCGTCACAGCGCACCGCGAGCACGTGAGTGTCCACGCTTCGCACAAGTGAAAGCCGCAGCATTCCTTTGACCTCGCCGGTCTCGTCCCTGTCGATGATGCGGGCAGCCAGTTCCACATCCGGCCGCTCCAGACAGCGCAGCCAGCGCACGATCACCGGGTGGACGCCATCGTCGCCGAGAATGCCCGCCTCGGCGAGCTGTGCGGCGACGACAGCGTTGACCCGGTCCCGATCCTGGATGCTCTCGATATTCGGTAGTACTACCAGCACTGCCGGAAATGCGTCGATACCGACTATGGCCTTCAGCAGTAGAGCGGCATCGATATTCAAGTCGATAGCTACAGGATCGTTATTCAATTCTGCACCGAAACTGGAAGTGGCGCGCATCTCAGCATTCTAATCGGAAATGAGAATTAACCAGGATGGAAGCCAGCGGAATCAGAGAAAGGAGTTCCCGCCATTTCGATCGACTACGTGCATGAGTTGCGCAGCCTCATTAGCCGCTTTCTGGGTTGCACTCATCGTTGTGAGATATTCATCCAGATTCCGGTCCAGTTTTTCCATCGCTACCTTCCAGCCCTCGGCACTATCTCCCGCGAACCCGCTCTCAAGCAGCTGTTTTCTCACCGAGGCGGCACGTGAACCGGTGCCACTCATCGATGCGATGATTCCTCCAAGCTCTGTCGTGTGAACATCGATCAAATCGCGGTCATGAGCAATACGCATCTTTATCTACCTTCCGAACCAAAACGAATTATGAATATATTAAAAATCTCGGAATTTATCACTGGGGGCCCAGGAACTTCCCCCACTCGCAGCGGATGCCGCGTAAATTCGGCTTACACTGTCGGAGTCGGCCGCGTCAATCTTCACTCCGACAACCTGCATTTGAGTGACAATTTCAGAAAGAGTCGCGGACAATTTTCTTCCCGACTCGAAGGCCGTGCCGAGGACGGAATAGAGAGCTCTACCTCCTAGGCCCTGCATGGCCTGGTTCAACTCATTTTGAACATTAGAAAGAGCGGTGAGCCGATTCTCCAATTCAAGGTGACATTCGAATGCAGATTTACCTGCTGCTTGATATTTCGCCTGATCTATTTCTGTTTGATTCATTGGCATTTGCGTATCCTATCGATATCTAGTTCGACCCAGGCAACTTACCGAGGACGTATCGGAGTGTTTGATTCGAGGAGCTCGGGGGAGTTCGTACCGGGACCTGCGTCCGGGTTCTGGTACCCAAGAATCTGTTCGGAAGCGGAGTCCTGCTCGCTCTCGCTGTTGATGTACCCGTTGGCGACCAACGCATGTGGCACTTCAAGAACTGGGACATCTGACGGCGCACCAGGTACGAATACCTTTTCGGGTCGGCGTTCATCTTTTTCACGTCGACGCTGCCGAGCCTGTGGCGCACTGACGCCTCTGGATGAAGTGCGCTGGGCGACCGGTTGTGTGGCAGAAGCTCCCGCACTCATCCCGAATGTCTTAGGAGGCATAGCTGACCAACTGGACGGCATGCGGAATCGGGCCGCGCCGCTCGGCATGGCGCCGAGACCACCGGTCATCATGCCGAGCGTGACCAGACTGCCCACACCGCCGTTGAGTCCTGCCAGAGTCGGAGAACTCGGCGATGTTCCCAGCAATCCGCCTTCCGAAGTTGGGAGCTGCGTAATTCCTTCGTTACTGTCAGCCGACATGGCCGGAATGTCGGGTACAGGCTGTTCAATGGCGGGCGGCTTGGGTTGGCCGCCCGCGCCGCCCGGCTGGCCGGTATTGCCTGGTTGACCACCGGTTCCCGAGGCGGCCGTTCCTCCAGGTGCAGGCGCAGGCGCAGAGCCGACTGGGCCGTATCCCGTCCCGCTGCCAGTGCTGCCAGATAGATTGATCCTTGGATCACCTGCACCGAGGCCATCGGCCGGAACGAGTGCGGTCACATCCGGAGGTTGCCCGAGACCGCCGCTCACAATCGGCGGCGCGGCCGCCGGAGGAGGCAGCTGGCTCAGTAGACCGGTGGCTGTCGCGGCGTACACGAACATGGTTGTCGTCGCTATCGCCGCCAGCGACAGGTAGGTCGCTTCAAGTGCAAAGATGGTGGGAGTATTCTGCGCCATCACGTTGGTGGCTATGGCTGTCGCATGGGCTGCCTGAACCGCGAGTATTTCCGGAAGCTTCGGCATGGTGGCCAACGCCGCCGCGTTGGCGGCAGCGATCTGATTCGCGACGGTAGCGGTGGCTGCGGCCGCCGCAGCCTGCGTTCGCAACCAGTCCGCATGGGTGCGGAAGGCTTCCTGGGCACGATCAGCCGAAGGGCCTCCCCAAGCACCCGCCATCTGGCTCATGCTGCCATCGGAACCCGCCGCGGCGGCGTTCAGGCCATTTGCCATAGCCATATACGCGGCCGCGGTCGCCTGTAGCGGCGCTGGGCCTGGGCCGCTACAGAGGCGGGCAGAATTCACTTCCGGCGGTAGCGCCGCGAAGTCGAGTAGCAAGGGAAACATGGCGTCACTCCGACCTGGTGCCGTAGTTCACCAGGTCGGGCCGGAGCTGGTCGCGGAGATCAAGGCACTGCCGTCGGCATCGCACAGCGCGGTAGCGGCACTCACCTCCGCGAGCTTTTCCGCGCCGGGCAGAAGCTCGGCGCCGCCCGCGATGGTGTCCGCACAGAAGCGGAAGCTATGGCCGCAGATGTGCATGGCTACCGTAAGTCCTACCGAATCAGCTCCGGCTGGAACGGGTGCCGCGAGCGCCTCCGCCGAGGCGACAACAGAGGAGAGGCCCACCTGTATCGCTTGGAGTTGCCCGCCGATGGCTGCAAGCTCCTCGGGAATCATATGAAAAGACACGGTCGTCTCCTTGCAGATATTCGAGGATTCGAATGGAGAGTTACATAAGGAACGTTATGGCATTCCCAAGCCTGGGAATATGACGTGAACTTCGTGGTCCGCAGCAGCGCTGGTCACTCACGCGCATTCGTTATCGCCGCCTGCACGAGGTCGCGGCGGGCGTGCAGGGGTTCAACGAATATGCCGCGGCCCAGAGGCTGCTTGACGGCTTTCACATCGCCGATCAGCATGCCGTCCAATCTCGAGCCATCCATGATGAAGCCCGAGCAGTTCAGATTCTTCATCTGCCCGAGAATGTTGTCGTACATGGCAGAATCGGCTTGTGCGATATTGCGGGCCGCGATGAGATGCAGGCCGGTATCGCGTCCGTCGACAATGAGATCCTTCAACGGATCGAGTGGGTTCATCTGACCACGCTGGGCGACCATATGGTAGTCGTCGATGACAACGAAGATTTCCGGCCCACTCCACCAGGAACGGT
Organism: Nocardia sp. NPDC058058; assembly: GCF_042885355.1. NCBI lineage: Bacteria > Bacillati > Actinomycetota > Actinomycetes > Mycobacteriales > Nocardiaceae > Nocardia > Nocardia sp. NPDC058058. The sequence goes on from NZ_JBHVSA010000003.1 coordinate 752,848, forward strand.
CCTTCAATTGTTGTGAGGTCACCCCGTCAGGTGCGCGACGTTCGCGCATGCGAGCGGCGAAGCCGCCGAGCCCGTCGATCAGATCGCGTTCGCTCGTCAAGTATCCGATCGAATGCTCTTCCGGGATGGCGTCCATGTGCTGCCTCCGATAGTCGATCAGCAGGACGCGCGCCTGTTCGGGGGTGAATTGCCGGTGGATGGATTCCAGGAGCGCTCCGACTACCGTCGACTTTCCGCATCCGGACGAGCCGAGTATCACCAGGTGGGTTGAGACGCCGAAGTCGACAGTGGCAGGGGTGAGGTCGGATTCGCGCAGGCCGAAGGGGACTACGAGGCGTTGGGCCGGCGTGGCGGGTGCGGGTAGTCCCGCGGTTACCTCGGCGAGGGTGATGTGGGCAGGCAGCAGTTTCACCTCCGGCGCCCGGCGACCGGGGTACTGGCGGGTGAGCGCGTCGATCGCCGCAGCCAGCCCCCCACTCGCGGATTCCACCTCCGATAGACCGTCGATGCGCGGTAGCGCGGTGAGCATATGCAGCGCGTCGGTGGACACGCAGCGTCCGGGTCTGTTCGCGGGAATGGCGGCAACAGTGTGCCGGTGGGCGGTGAATACGGTGTCGGTGAGATCACCGAGGCGCATCTCCAAACGGGTCTGCAGCATATCCTTGACCGAAGGCCGGATGGCCGCCCAGCGGGAGCTTGTGACGACCAGGTGAATGCCATAGTTGAGACCTTGCAGCGCAAGAGATTCCACGACCGGCTGGTATTCGTCGAAGTACGGGCCGCTGTGTGAGAAACCGATATCCCAGCCGTCGATGACGAGAAAAACGTCGCCGTGCTCATCGCCATAGGCGTCGAGCTGAGCTGATTCCGGCGTGGAGGCGCGGCGACGGCGGAACTCGCGCATCGAGTCGATCCCCAGTTCGCCGAACAGATTCTGCCTCTGGGCAATCAGATTCGTCAGCAGAGCGAAGGTACGGCGGACGCGGTCCACATCCCGAATCGAGGCGATCGAGCCCACGTGTGGCAGTGCGCGGAGACCGGTCAGGCCACCGGAGAAGTCAAGGCAATAGAACTGCACCTGTTCGGGCGAATGTGTCAGCGCGGCGGACAGGATCAGAGATTGCACGGCGGTCGATTTGCCCGACTGTGGTCCGCCGACAATCGCGACATGGCCGCCCGCACCGGACAGGTCGACCGTCCACACGTCCTGGCGCTGCGAACGGGGCTGGTCGACGATCGCCCAAGCCAGCTGCAGGCTGCCCGGTGTCGCATGCTGCACGAGCCGATCAAGAGTGGGCGCGGTGTTCAGCGGCGGTAGCCACATACGGTGCGCCGGTCGCCCACGTCCGGCAAGCTGCTGGAGTACGGTCTCCATCACTGTTACCGGCTCGATCTCGATGACCTCAGGGTCCGGGGCGAGCGAGGGTTCGGGGATGGTGGAACGGGTTTCGGCGATGGCGGCGGCGGTGAAACGCTGCGGCATCCGATAGCCGCCACTGGCCCGGCGCGCACGGTGGGTGCTGGCGGCGACGGTCTGCATTGGTGGGGTGTAGGACGAGCCGACGTAGGCCGCCTGGAAACGCTGCAGATCGCCGGCGCCCACACGCAGGTATCCCGCGCCGGGTTTCTTGGGTAGATGGTAGGCATCCGCGGTGCCGATGGCATCGCGTGAATCGCTGGTCTGGTTGGTGCGCAAGGCGATTCGATATGAAAGATGAGCCTCGAGTTCACCCATTCGACTCGAGGGCACCTTCTGGGACGCCAGCAACAGGTGGATACGCAGCGAACGCCCGAGGCGGCCGATGGCGACGAAGAGCTTGGCGAAGGAGGGATGCTGTTCGAGTAGTTCGGCGAACTCGTCGAGAATGATCAGCAGGGTCGGCATCGGGTCGAACTGCGCGCCCTGCTCGCGCGCCCGCTCGTAGTCCGCGACGCTGGCGAAGTTGCCCGCGTCACGCAAAATGCGTTGCCGCCGTGTCATTTCGCCGTTGATCACGTCCTCCATACGGGTCACGAGATCGGCTTCCTCCTCCATGTTGGTAACCACCGCGGTCACATGGGAGAGTCGGTCGAAGCCGAGAAAGGTCGCGCCGCCCTTGAAGTCGACCAGCAGCAGATTCAATAGGTCGGGTGAATGTGTGGCGACGGCCGAAAGGACAAGCGTGCGAAGGAATTCCGATTTTCCCGAGCCTGTCGCGCCGATACACATGCCGTGCGGGCCCATACCCTCTTCGGCGCTTTCCTTGATATCGAGGTGAACCAGGCCGCCCACCGGGTCGTACCCGAACGGGACATTCAACCGCGACCGGTCGATGTCCCGCCGTACGCGCCAATATCGTTCGATTTGGATATCGCCAGGATCGGTGACCCCGACCATCTCTTCCCACGAGGTGCCGCCAGCCTGTTCGGCAGCGACGGCTTCCACCACGGTGGATAGTCGGTAGGGGGCGAGACTGCGAGCCAGGGCGGTGCTCGCACTGATGGACATGGCATCGGCCCACCCCACCCGGCGCTTACCGCGGGCCGATACTTCATGCAGTGAGCGGTCCTCGTCCACGGCGAACCGTAGAGCACGTGGTAGTGGTTGCTCGGCGACGCCGAGCCGCAGCCAGGTACAGCCGTCGACACCGGAGATATCGCGTTCGTTCGCCGCGCCGCCGACCCCTACGATCAGTAGGAAATGCTTACGCTCCAGGGACGGCTGGCTGTTGGCCGAGAATGGTCCACGGTTGAGTCCCGCCAGCACTTTGGCTCGAAGTTCGCCGACGCTGCGATACACCATCCGACTCGAACCGATTGCGTCCGTATCGCTGGGGTGCTGGGTATGCGGCAGCCATTTGAGCCACGCCCACTCGGGGGCGTCAGGATCCGGCAGAACCGCGGCGATTCCGACCTGATCCGGTCCATGCAGCACAACGACTTCCGCGAGCACCGCGCGGACCAGCGCCGCTACGACGGCGAGATCCCCGTCCAGGCCGATCTCGGGGGCGGACAGCAAGTTGATGGCCACGGGCATGCCGCCGACAGTGGAGTAAGCCTTGGCGAACCTCGTCACCTCTACAACACCGACCGGGTCCAGGTCCGCCAGCGGCGCGGCCTCGGGCACGATGACCCGAACCTGGTTGGCTATCCGCCCACGGCCGACGCGAATCCGCAGGAACTGCGGACTGGCCACCTGCACCTCCCACATCCGCGGACTGCCAACCAGGCGGGCGATGCTATCGGGGCCCGGATGGGTGTGCGCGAGATAGGTCTGAAGCTCGGTCTCGCTGACGCGCACGGATTTACGGTGTTCGGCGATGCTGCGCAGATAGTCTTTGCGCTCCTCGTTGAGGGAAGCCGCACCGCCGGCGCCATTGCCGCTGAGGCCGCCGCCAAGGGTGCCGAACATCGACACCACCATCATGAGGGGGAAGAACAGCGACGTCGGGTTCATCGCCCCACCGCCGCGGAACATCATGACCATCATCCCGGCCATGCCTGCCATCATCACCACGGGCATGATCATCTTGAGCCGGGACGGCGGAACCGGTTTGGGTAGTTCGGTTGGGGGTTGCAGACGTAGTTCCGCCACCGCAGGGGCTTTGGGGCCACGCACCATGCGGGCGGGGCGGACGAATCGGCGCGTGGTGGTCACGTTATCCTCCGGGCAGGGGTGCCGCCGCGCGATCGGCGGCGATGCCGTCGTGCTGGATGCGGGCATCGCGTTGCGATAGGGCTGGTCCAACGGCGAAGAGCGAGACGACATTCCATGGGGCGGGAACAGGATTGCGCAGGGCCAACGCAGTGAGGGTGGGGTCGCCCGTCGCACCGACACGGGCGTCGATGCCGTACCGCACCCCGCTGTCGGAGATCCAGAACAAGCCCTCGCGCAATGGTGAGGCCGAGTCCATTCCGGTGACGCGCACGAAGCTTCCGGTATCGCGGGGCAGATAGGCGGCATCTGCGGTGGCACCGCGCGAACCGTTCGCGGTGACGAGCGGGACTGTACGGCTGAGCTCGTCGGGCGCGAGCGGTAGTTGTCGCCCGACCAGCAGTTCGGTGGTCGCGTTCGGATCGGCGGCGCCACGCGACCAGTGATAACAGGTGGTGCCCTCGCGTTCGGGATCGGCGATCCGCAGAGTGGTCGCGGGATAGCTCGTGGTGCCAGGCCAGCCGCCGGGACGCAGGTTGGCGGCGATGACGTCCGGGCCGACCGCGATCGTGGCAACCGCGCCATGAGAATCAGTATTGCGGACCATAGCCGCCAGCACCGGGCTGATCTGCACCACCCCCTGCTGCGAAACGAGGTAGTAGGCGATGCCGTGGTCCACGGTGGTCACCGAGAGCACCGAACCTACGACCGCAGAGAGCCCTGACGCCAGGATGCTGCTCTGCCCGGATCCTGGTACTGCGGGCACCCGCAAGGGTGGCACCTGGGGAATGGCACGGAGTAGGCCCGGAGAAGCCGGCAGCACCGGTGCGGTGGCATCGATGCCCAGCGCGAGGGTCACGGCGGAGTCACCGAGACCGATTGCGGCCCGCACGATTCCGCGATCATGGTCGCGGTACACCAGCCAGGTGATCCCACCCTCGCGCAGCAGGCGGGCCTGGGTGTCGCCGAGTGGACGGATGGCCTCGCCGTCGACGGTCAATCGACTTCCGATAGCGACGGTGCGGACCGGCGAGCGGCTGGTGGTGGGCAAGCCGGTGGCCGGATCGATCGGACCGGACGCGCCCGTGGCTGTGCTGTCGCACACCGCCCATGAAGAGTCTCGGTCGTTGCCGTCGGAGATGGCGCCGGGTGCGCCCGCGATGCCCACGATCGGGCCTCGCGGGTATTTCGCCAGTTCTTCCTTCGACACCTGCACCGGGTTCTCCGGCGCGCCGATGACCAGTCGTGCCGAGGTCAGGTTCAACGCTGGGTGTAGTCGCCCACCTACACGCACATACAGTGCGCCCGTGCCCTTCTCGGCGACGATGCGTGCGTCGCCGATCGGTTTGGCGGGTTTCAAGAAGGCCAGCACTGCCGATCCGGCAATGATCACGCAAGCCATGGCGATGCCGATCGACAGCGCGGTGGAGCGGCCGCGCTGCGGGTCGTCGATCATCGAGGCATCCCGCCGGACCAGCGCATGTTCGATACGCCGGAACAGGAAGCGCCAGCCGGATATCTGGTGTTTGGTTACCACCCGGAAGCGGGCCACCGTCCTATGTTTCCTTCCCTCGCGCCCGGTCAACGGGTGGCGGCCGGCGCCAAACCCTCCAGGGCCGCGGTGATATCCGCTTCGGAGATTGTCATGAGTTCCACGTCGGTCATCGTCGACACATTGACGCGCTCCCGAGTGAAGCGGTAGTCGCGTTCAGCCTCGGCCGCCTCGACGACATTGCGAACGAAGCGGCCGTTTCCAGCCAGATCGATCAGGCGGCGGCCATTGCGGGCCTGCCCGGATAGCCGTTCACAGCGATCATGCAGCGCACGACGGGCATCATCGGAGAGTATCGAATCCTTGTGCTGGGCAATATGTTCGGCGATGCGCACCAGTTCGTTCGCGTCATAGCTGGCGAAACGGATGCGTTTGGTGAAGCGCGAGGCGAGGCCGTCGTTGGAGGCCAGGAATCTGTCGATCTGGTCTTCATAGCCAGCGATGATCACCACGAGTTTGTCGCGGTCGTTCTCCATCCGGGCCAGCAGCGTGTCGACCGCCTCCTTACCGAAAGCGTCGCCGCCGGAAAGCCCTTCCTGGATCAGGGTGTACGCCTCATCGATGAACAGCACCCCGCCGAGCGCCGAGTCGATCAGAGCATTCGTCTTGGGCGCGGTGTGCCCGAGGTGAGTGCCGACCATATCGTTGCGGGAGACTTCGACGACGTCGGCGTTCTCCACCACACCGAGGCCGGCGAAGATCTTGGCGATAACTCGGGCAATGGTGGTCTTCCCGGTGCCGGGCGGCCCGGAGAAGATCAGGTGGTGGGATCGGGAGTCCACTGCCAAACCGCGCTTTGCACGGATCTGGTCCATCAGCACCCCGGACTTGAGCCGATCCACCTGTTCTTTGACCGAGTCCATTCCGATCTGCGCCCGCAGCAGGTCCGAGGCTTCGGTGAGTAGTGATTCGCGTTCGTCGCGCGCGGCCGAGGCCGCCACCTCCGCCGGATCGTCGCCCGAGCGCGGATCCCATTGGTCTGTGCGAGTCGAGATGACCTCTGCGGTGGTAATTTCGAAGCGGTAGTTCTTGTCCGCGACCGCACTCTGCCAGTCCGGGTGGTGCTGCCACAGGGCGGATCCTTGGAGTCCCTTGAGAACTCGGTCGGCGCCGTCGTGATCATTGTTGTGCCGCAACACCATTCCGAGCAAGAAGTGCGCATCGGCCCAGATGTAGGACAGGCTACCGGAGGAGCTGTCCTCGACGATGCGGTGCGCCCTGGGCATCGCCTCCCCGAAGCGACCCAGATGCGCAAGTGATTGCGCGGCCATCAGTTCGGCGGCGATATCGAGCAGGCTGTCCTGGATGACCGGCTTACTCGCTCGGAGTTCGATGACATCAGGCCAGCGGCGGGTGCGGAAGTACAGTGAGAGTCGCACGAAGTCGGCGACATCGTCACCAGGCAGCTGATCGAGAATGGCTGCCGCTTCGTCCCATTCACAACCCTCGGCGTATTTGCACGCCTGCGCGAGCGCGATCTGATCGCGGTCGGACATCGCCACCCGCAACCCGTACATACCGATCTCGACTTGGCACCATAGCGACCTGTCCGGCATACCGGCTCGCTGTTGATCTCGATAGAGATTGTGTACCGAGCGGTAGGCCCCATAGACGACCTCCGCGGTGACTTCCCCCGCCATGGCCAACCCGAGCCAGGCGTCGCACATATCCGGATCCAGGCCGGTGGCCGCGCGGAATGCCGCCAGGGCATGTTGATCGTTGCGCACTCCCCCGGAAACCAATCCGAGACTTTGAACCCCTGTATAGAACGCGTCCTCGGCCGCTGACAACTCGGACTTCCCTTCCACCGATCTCGTCTGCACGAAGGGTAGAGGTGCCGTCGACGGCGCCTTTCCCATCACTGGGAATACGCTCGGGCTGCCAGCTGGGGTTGGGTGCGATTGTGGGGAGGCATCATGGGTCATTGCCCACTCTCTGATTCCGAAATGGCGGAACAATGGCCATACCAGCGCATATCGACCACTTTCATTCGGTCGCGGTGGCGATCGCCGCTATTCCTGGGGATATGACGCCGGAATCGATCGCCTCCGCGTGTGGCGTAGAACTCAGCGAGATCGCCTGCGCGATACCGGGCGTGCGGGAGTTGCAGGGCTACCCAGTAGGCGGCGCGTTCTCGATTATCTCGCTTCGCGATTCGCTCACCAACCGAGCCGAGCCACCAGCACTGACGTTGACTCCACGGGCCGGGGTCCGGCTCTATCAATCGGATCTGGAGCGCGATTTCACGTTTGGTCGAGATTTGATTCACATCGATCCTCACGTCCCACCGGAGGGCACCGTGACATTCCTGGTGCAGCGCGGCAGTAAGGACCTGCGGTTTGAGTTCACCCGAAAATCGAGAGTGCTGCGCGAGCTGACCGTCCGTCCGTGCGTCTGATCCTGATCCCACGCACGGACGGCTTCCCAGCGGAGGGAATCCCTGATCGTCAGGTGGCGATTTATATGTCAACATACATTGTGCCGTTAAATAGTGGCACAATGGATTGGAGCCACTACTTCCTCATCAAGTGGTGACAGTCCGGCGGCTGTATCCCCCGCGATCCGGTATGCCAGCCGCCCCAGGATATGGCTCGTCGATCCCCTCATCTGACAGCCATGACCACAGACGGCCGGTGGCGTGGGACACCACCGGCCGTTCGGCTCACCGCCCCTCAGGCGCAAGTCGGACTGAAGGTCGGCGCCTTCTCGAGCCGAAACCGTTGCATTGCGGGCACATCCAGCGCTGCGACCACTCCGCCTCCGGCGCCAAGATCGCCGGCATGCAGGCGGAGGCTGTGTTGTGCGTGCGGCCCCTCGGTCACTTCGGCCTGCGCCTTTGAATGCCAGCCGAAGGGGAGCATATGGACATTCTCCCCACTGTGCGTCAGGCGTTCGGTGACCTCGGCGAGTAGATCGAGCGAATCTGCCAGATCGGTAAGCAGATCGATACGCGGGGAGCTGCGCTCGCGATGCGTTGGTAGCCGGAGGTAGCCGTCGATGACAACCGACGTCGCCTTGGTGCGAGCGCCGAGTCTGCGGATGATCTTCGCCGCCGCCGCGCCGAGCACCAGGTCTCCGTGTTCGAGCGCGATGGATACCACCAGGCACTCGGTGAATCGATGCGGCTTCCCGAGCTCGCTCTCGGCCACACCGACCGCACAGGCCGACGGTTCAGTCACCGCATATTCGAAAGTGCGGCAACGGCTACTCTGAATCAGCATGGCGTATGCCCTCTCCCGCGGACAACGAACCTGGGCGGCGATCGACCGGTAGGACGTGCCACCGAATTCGGTTCGTGCTGGTCAACATCATCGAATCTCCGAACCAAGTGATCTGGATCACCTCGCTGACCGGGTATGGCACTACCCAGCATCCGATCAGCGAAGTGTGCATCGAACTCTATGACCACCGCGACCGGCCTTCAGGTACCAGAAGCCGCCACCTCCGGGTCAATTCGCGCCATTCCGACCGCGCGACAACCCATCACCTGCGGTTCGAGCCGGAAACGGGATGGTGCGATCCACGACATTCCCACGCCGGGGAATGAGGATTCCGACAAGGGAGACCGGGCTGGGATCCAATGCTCGACAAGAGCGAGGAGTCGAGCCATCCCATGAACAACACGCATTACACCCCGACGGTGGTTTCGATCTATGAACTGGACCTGCGGGAATGGTATCGGGTCGCCGAATTTCGGCTCACCACAAAGGATTCGGTCGAGCTCACACTGTTCAGCGACAGCAACTGTCCGCTGGCTCTGCACTGGTACCGCCACGGCATCGAGACACCAGCGACAGAGCCGCTGGTAACCTGCGCCAACGGCCCGGAATTCATGCGAGCTCTACTGCGTCCGTTTCAGATGAGCTACTGCCAGCTCGTGGACGAGAGCCCCGGACGGACGAACGTATCCGAGTCGGTCACTCCCCAGTGGTGGCAGTACCCAGCGCTTCACACGCCTTAGGTTGTTTCGATGGTGCAATCGACACCGTCGACGCCCGCCGGCGCGCCCAACGAGCGTGCCCCGCGTTCTACTGTCATCCGCCCGCTCACCGAGAGCTGGCCGTACATCGTCGTCGCGCTGGGGAATACGGTAGTGCTGTTCATGATGTTTCAACCCTGGCTCAGGGCGCACGGATGGGACGGCAGCGCCACCGTCAACGCCTTCGGGCGGTTCAGGCGGTCGACCCGGCACCTGAACCTCTGGTCACAATCTCCGCCGGCGACCCCTGAGCTCGACAGCACCTGTGCGGTGCTGGCGACCGCGGCGATTCTCGTTACGGTCATCGCCGCGTTCCGGGTCATTCGACAACGCGATACGGTGGCCGAGATCGTCACCGCAGCAACAGCTTCGGCGGTAGCTATACTGCTGCTCGTTGATGTGCACAACCTCGACAACAGCATTCCGCAGGTGCGCGCGGCAGTGGGAATGAGCAGTGATTTGACCGCTCAGCTCGGCTTGGCGATCGGTGCACTGCGAGGAACCAACAGCTATCCCTGGCCGGGCCGGGAGTCGACGATAGCGGCTTCCGACTTGACCCCATGGGCTTTCATCTCGCTCGGCATCTCTCTCGCGTCGGCCGCGGTCATGCTGACGCGTTCCTGGCGAGGCGTGGCGCGTGTGCTCGCCGCGCTGATCAGCAAGATTGTTTGAGTGCCGGGCGAATCGATTCGATTCCTACGGAAGTGATTCCGATGTTTGGATCAACCGTCCTGAGAAACCGGGACTTCGTGCTGCTGTGGACCGGCAACGCCGTTTCCCATATCGGCCTGCAGGGTGTACGCATCGCCTATCCATTGTTGACGCTCATCCTCACCGATTCGCCGATCTCGGCGAGTATCGTGGCGTTCGCTATCGCCCTGCCGGGCTTGATCTTCGAAATACCAGCGGGCGTGGCGGCGGACCTTTGGGATCGTCGACAGACTCTGATGTTGTGCCAGCGAGTCGGTTTGACCGCGACCCTCATCGCGCTGCTGGTGATAACGGTCCGGCCGCCTGGACTGACGGTGTTTCTCGCTGTGGCCGCGTTCGCGGAAGGGTCAGCCTACGTATTCTTCCAAACCTCGGAACTGGTGCTCGTTCGTGACGTCGTCACCGAGAGCGACCGGGCCGCGGCATTCTCATTCTTGGAGGTGCAGCAACCGATTGCCAACATGATGGGCCGGATTCTCGGTGCGGCGACCCTCGGTCTGGCGCGTGGCTTGCCCTTTCTCACCAATGCCGCGTCGTATCTCTACTGCCTGTGGACCCTGTCCAGAATTCGTTCCCAGGGCCAACGGGCACCGAAGGCAGAGAGCATCGAGTCGGAGAGCATCTGGGATTGGCAGCAAGCCCGGATCGGTATTCGGAGTCTGTGGTCCGATCAATTTGCCAGAGAGACAACGCTCCTGATAGGTGCGACGAACGCGATCATCCAGACCTTTATTCTACTGCTCACCCTGGAGATCAGAGCGAGCGGGCACTCGGCGTGGGCGGTCGGGCTGGTACTCGGCGCCTCGGGTTTGGGTGGTGTGCTCAGCGCGATTCCGGCGGCAGCGCTCAGTACCCGCATCCCTGTGCGAATCGCTCTCCTGGTCATGCTGTGGGGCTGGGCCCTGCTGTTCATTCTGATGGTCCTGACCTCCAACACGGTGATACTCACCGTGTGCTGGATGGGTGTCGGCTTTCTCGCGGCGATCGGCGGTATCCCGCTTACCCTGTACCGGGTGCGTGCCTTCCCGGACGCGATCATCGGCCGAATCTTGGGAGCACACAAACTCATTGCCCATGGCGGCACCGCGTTGGGGGCGCTCGCCTCCGGATGGCTCATCTCGACGCTGGGCACCGCTACCGTTGGGTGGGTGTTGATTGTGGTCATGATGTTGCTGGCGCGACGGGCGCGACGGCTTCCCGAGCCTCAGCCACCGGCGGCCGTGCGGTCGCGATCTCCCGTGCCTCCGGCAACCTGGATCGTGAGAGTTTCTCGTAATAGTGGGGGGATGGATAACGCCACCGGCCGGAGTCAGTCCTGACCACGTCTGGCTTCGTTTCGCTCCTCGGTCGTCGCGTTCTCCGGACCGACCCTGTTGCGAGGAGGTTCTCCGGGACTGCTGGTTCGGCCCTCACGCACGCGTCGCCGCGCCCCGACCCATGAGGTAGGTAGTGGGGTGTCCGGAGTGAAAACCTTTGCCACGATCTCGGGTTCGTGACCGAGTGACGACCAGGGCGTCGGAACGGCCGGTGATTCCGGTGGCTCCGCGCTCGAAGCTGAGGCAGGCCGCCGGTCGCGCTCGCCGGCTGAGGCCACACGCTTTCGTCGCCTGCCTCGCCCTGGGACGCCATGCCACAGACTCGCGCCGGTACCGCCGCTCGCGGGGCCTGCCATGACCTGCGGATTTGGTTGTCGCGCAACCGATTCGATGTCTTCGCCGATCGGCGAGACAGGATCGGGAGCAGCCAGGGCGACGATGGTCGGCCGGGAACTCTGCCCCGGATCGAATGGTGCTGTTACAAAGTGTGGCGGACCCTGTAATGCGACGGGACCGGTAGGTCCCCCAGTGGAAGCCTGAGCCGGTTTGGCGGATTCTTCCGGGTGGGCCCCGTTGAACTGCCATGGCGACGAGTTCGTATCAGACGCTCTGGTACTCGTAGCGGAGGCAACGGATGAAACACCAGTCGACGGATCCGAGGAAGCGATCGACCTCGACGTCGAAGGCGCCGGTTGAGCGAGCCCCGGCCCGCTTCCCGCCGATATCGCGGGTGCGGCGGCACGCGGCGGAGCCGTTGGGCCCGTGGGCCTTTCGGGCGGGACCATCGGAGTCCGCGAAGAGTCGGTGGCGGTGTCTGGGCGTTCCCGGCCCCTGGCCGTGGTGAAGTCCAGTTGCCCCATCTTGCTCGCGAAATCGGCTGCGTGCCAATGCATTTGGTCCGCGTAGTCGTCCAGTAGATCCGCGAGGCGCTGGACCTCGTCCGGTTCGATCTGTAGCGATTGGGTTGCCGAGCCGCTCGGCGGCGGAATATGGAGGACACCGACGACCATCGAGTGCAGCGCGCCACCAACCATGCGTTCGATGGCGTGCTCCAGTGGTTCGATCGCCTTACCGACTACTTCGGAAAGAAGGTACGCGATGAGCGCCTCCTCCATGGTGGTGAGCAGTTCGCGGGCAATCATAGGTAGCGCTTGGCTGACGACCGCGGCGAGTCCACCGGTTGCAAACGCTCCCGCCAGGGCAGCGAGATACGTATAGGCCAGGGCAACCAATTCGGCCAGCACCACCGCCTTGGTCACAGAGATAACCTCGGCGGCGACGTCCAGCGCGGTCGCGACGCCCTTGCAGGCGCCGTCGAGCTCGGCCACGTGGGTGACGCTTATGCGGGACCAAGCCACGAGCAGCTGCTCATAGGAGTAGCCGGACCAGACCTCGTTCATGTCCTTGATCGTGCCGTTCGCGGCGTCCTGCGTGCCCCGCACGCTGGCGGCGAAATTCCGCACGTGCGTGGCCAATTCGCGGACCTCGTCCTCGTTGATATCGGGGTAATTCACCCCCGCGAAATTGAGGAACAGCGCCACCTCGTGGGGCAGTTCGATGGGCATATCCGTGTGTCGCGCGGATCAGAGCACGCGTACGACGACGGCCTCACTCGACATGCGCGACCATTTGACGGTCGAGCCCGAGTAGGGGGCCTCGATGACCATGCCGTTTCCAGCGGCAAGCTGGACATGTTCCGGACCGCGCGCGCTGAACGAGCCGGCGGGGAACACCAGATCGCCCGGCCGGGCGTCCTGTACCGGGATCCGAACCCCGCTGTGGATTTGCTCATAGGTGGTGCGCGGCAAAATCACCTGGCCCTGGGAGGCCTGGGCGATGGCGTATTGGGTCAGACCCGAGCAGTCGAAGCCGCCACCACTGGGACCGCCCGCGCCGCCGCCGCCCCACACATAGCGGGTACCGAGCCAATCACTGGCCGCCCGAACAGCGTTGCTGCCCGCAGTACCGTTCGAGGGCACTCGGGAGCGTCGGCGGGTACGCAGTCGTGGTCGACGCCTTTTGGTCGAATTCGACCGGTTCGCTATGGATTTCGGCATGGCCGGCGGCATGATCCGCTCAGCAAGCTTGCGCGCGGCGGTGGTGTCCCGGTCGACCTGCTGGGTGGCTGTCGCGATTGTAGTACGCACCGCGTCCAGCAGGGCCGGACCGCTGAATCGAGTGTCGCGGATTCCCGCGATCGCTTGGATACGCGACTGCAGGTCGGAGATCTGATGACTCAACCGATGCCGACCATCGGAGGTTGTGTCGCCGGACACCGCGACCACCTGTCGCACCACGATGTCCTTGCCCTCGTGCGCCGCCGCGATCGACATATGATTGCCGCGTGCGTCCATGTACGCGGACGTACCCAAACCTGCACCATGACTTGTATCTTGTTCCAGCGCAACAATTCTCGAGCCATGCATGGGGTCCGGCGCACCCGCCCCATATAGATTGAGCAATGATTTCAGCACACCGCTCAGGTCGTCGGCCAGAACCGTCACCATTCGCGTCACCCGCCTTCGCGCCTCACCGAGCGTCCGACATTTTCCAATCATCGTGCCGCCCAGTCGATTTCGGGCAAGGGGCGCCGAAGCCGGCCACGGCCGTGTATCGACTATGCCTCAACGCCCCGGCCGCGCCTTCCCGCCCCGGGGAACACCCGACAATTGGTCAGATCAACGAGAAGGTGGGTGACGGCGCAGATGACGACGGACATGGTGGATACGACGAACGCGTCAGACACCGCATTCTCGTCCGCGGTGAGTTCCGATGGAACAGCCTCGACAGATACCGATGATACTTCCTTTCTCCCCCCTGGCCGCAGCAAACCGAGCGGAGCGAAAGGGCAACACTATTGGGCGCTCCCTCCGCTTCCGGTCCCCTCGGGTGCGTCGACAGCGCTCAAGAGCTTCATTGCCATGGCCGAGGCCGCATTGCAGACCGCGATCGATCTGCTCGGGCGTGGAACGACGTTTCCACCGCCTCAGGTCGACGACCTGCTGACCACTGTCGTGTACACCAACCTCGGACAGGGCGAGACCACCGAGCTGTACCAGAAGACACTCGCCGCAGTGGAGGCCCGCCAGGCGTCCCTGCTGACCATGGACGACAAGGTGCTCCAGGTCGCGAATGTGATGTCGGCCGACAAGGACCGCGTGCTGGCCACAATCAAAAACAAGGTCGCCGATCTGACGGCTGCCCTGGGCAGACAGACATCGGCCAAGTTGAAACCCGCTGAGGAAACGGCCCTCATGGACACGATCGCCAAGACGATCGAGGCGGTGTACAAGCTTGTCACCAAGGTCGCCGAGGACAATTTGCGAATGTCGGGCGGCGGCTCGGAAGGTGGCGACCCCGGTAACCCTGGCCCTGGTAACGCCAACCCCGGACCTGGCGTACCAGCGTCAGGTGGTTCAGGTGGCGGCGATGGCGGCCTGGGTTCGATTGCCATGATGATTCCGATGGCGCTGGTCGCGCTGGCACCCACCGTCGCGCCTCTCGTGCAGAAAGCCATCGAAAACCTCAACGGCAAGCGCGATCGGAACGATGATCCAGAGCATCCGGACGGTTCTCACCCCGGCACTCAAGGTCACAGCAGTCCCACTCCCGGCACTCCGGCTCCTCAGCCCGGGCCCGGTGGGGTTCCCGCCGGTCCAGGCGACACTCCGACGCCCGGCCCGGACACCAGCACCCCCGCCCACACACCTCCCGCGCCTCCCCCACCACCACCGCCGCCACAGCCATCTACAGGTTCTGCGGATATATGACGGCGATGGGATAGCTTGCACGGCAAGCTATCCCATGTTTGATTCCAATGAAAGCTCTTCCCACTCAGGGGAAGTCCCACTGGTCCTGGTGTCGCATCCTGAAGAGCAGGCCACCTACGAGTGAGGATCCAATGAGTGAACTACATCCCGACGTGCAAGCGGGGTTCGCCATGAAGCGGGAGTTACGCCAGCGCATGGACGAAACGCTCGAGCGCGCCGAGGGAATCGTCGCCCGTCGACCCTCCCCGTCCGGTCTGGTCATTCCTGAAGTTGACGTGATGAGCCGACTGCGGACCCTGTACCTTGCACCCGGAACCTGCGGCCGCTTCGGCAATCAGGAACTGATCACCGAGATAATGGTCGCCATCGCGGAAAGTGCCGCCGATGTGAAGCGCCAATATGACCTTGCGATGAACGAAACCAGTCGCCTACCCAGACCACTCAGGGAGGCAATGCGGCAATGGCGGACCGAAAGCGGCCCTGAATTCCGTACCCCCAATTTCGGGAGGGCCGAAGATTAATTCGAAATCAGCAAGTGGAAGGACACAGCCGACATGGCCGAATACCTCAATATCGAGCCAGACGAACTACGCAGGTCCGCTGAACAATACAGGCAGATCGCGGCTCAACTAAGGGAATGGGGTAAGATTCCGCAAGCGTACCTCGACGACTGTGCTGCGGCCTTTGGCACGTTCTACCACCCGATGCATAGGACACAGACCGAGTACTACACCGAACGCCGTGAACAAATCGAACGTGACGCCCAGAAAAACGAGCACGCAGCCGAACAATTAACCAGGATGGCGAAAGAGTTCGAAGAAACAGACGACCTCGGCGGTCGGCAGATCACGAACATTAGAAACAATGGCGTCGATCCCGACCGTTCATCGACGCCGACTACTACCACCACTAACCCCTTGGCATAGTTTATTTGCCCATACCGATCAGCCAAATTGTCGGAATTCGCGACAAAATCCGAAACCTCCACATAGACAGGAGTGGCTGATGACTCAGCCGGTCAACAACGCGAGGGTCGACTCAGTAGTAAATAGTTTGAAAAGAATGCGGGAGCGCGGGATCTTCGGCGCCCATTTCACGGCCGACGAGGCTCGGGCTTCATTGAACAGCCTACTCTGTCTCACTTCAGCGGAGTTCGTGGAGGCCTGGAACAGGCTTGATACCAACTTTTGGTATGAAACCTACCTGAGCACCCTAGGCAAAGATGCTCGTTCCCACAGAATCGAAGACCCACAATTCAAGGATCTCTTATATGCTATCGAACATCATGATATGGATCGATACTATCGCGCAAAGAAGGAGCAGGAGACCTCCACTTCACCGGAGCTAGCCAGGCAAACTGGACCGGATCCAGACCTGAGGAAATTCACGCATCCCGAATTTGGATTTACCGGTTTAATTCCACCGGCTGGATGTAGCGCCGAGATGAAAGCCATGGTCGACGATGTCTCGAACACCATGCTGTTCGATCTCAATACACTAGGGACCTGCAAACCAAACGAAGTACCGCCCAAGTTTGCCCCAGACCTATGGGCTACAACCACGAACGGCGACTCGATATTTTTAGGTAAGATTGATGAGTTTGAGAAATATTCGCGTGAAAAGAAGAATTCCTATCTCAGCACACATTCAGATATGGGAAACGCCACGTCCAACTCTGCAATAATACATAGCACTCTATTCATCAAACTGATAGACCTATCGCGCAAACTTCAAGAAGTTCTCAGTACCAAACTAACCGATGGACTAATGCGAGAAGGTTTGGATAAATGGGTAAAAGTCACAGAGAACAAGGATAACCCTCACATCAAACCGAATGGCGGTCTGGTGCCCGATGGCGACGGTGAATGGGTAAGGTCAACAATAACCGAGGAGGGGCCAACGCATATAAAGAGAGAGACAATTTTCGAGAAGAAGGAGGATGGTTTTCACCTGGTCCCACAGGTGGAACTAGAGGTCTACTACAAGCCAATGACAGAGATCGTCAAACAGTGGGCCGCGCTGTACGACGAAGCAACAACGAAATTGCTGCATGAGGCGAAGCCGCCCGGCAACGGCGGAACCACAACCGGCAACAGCGGAACCACAGGAACCACAACCGGCAACAGCGGAACCACAGGAACCACAACCGGCAACAGCGGAACCACAGGAACCACAACCGGCGTGCAGACCAACTATGAGGATCTGATCAACCAGGCACTTGGGGGCAGCTTGGGAGACGGAAACATGGGGGGTACGACTACCGCCGACAATAACGCGGCGAAGCCCGGCTCCGACGGAGCCATTCCGCCACCCCAGGGCATGAACAACACCCCGGCCAATGGCAACGGCTACGACCCGATGACGCAGATGGCCATGCAGCAGGCAATGGGGAACCTTGGGAACCGGAATCGGGTCGATGGTGGAGACCAGATCGGCGAGCGCCGATCGAGCCCGCGCCGCGAACCGAACACCGTCACACCAGTTTCCAACGCACAGACTCCTGCGGCGGCGACCACGACTGGCAGCCCGACAAGCCCGCAACTGGCAAACGGCCTGAAGTCCATCACGATTCCCGGTCTCGATGGAACCCTGAAAGTATCGCCGGTGGTATCCAATGCGGTGGAGTGGCAAATGCGTCACCCGGAGGGCAGCGATGCGCGCGCCGCCTATGAGGGCACCCCGGGCCAGTCCACGCCGAGTACGCCATGGCAGCAACTCCCTCCCGGGGAAGGCAATGCGCCACCGAAGGAACTTCGCACCGGGGATGTGGTGCAGTGGGCAGATCACAGCGCTCTGGTGGTCATGAAGGACAACGATCCATACATTATCCTCGACGGCCGGCCTATCCGATTCGATCCAGCCCATCCAGAGAATCTACCGCCCGACTTGATAGCCGCCTTCCCGAAAATCGACTACTTCCATCCGAGCGGCGTCGACATGATTACCTCTGGGCAGGCTGCCACCGCGCCGAAAACCACCGATTCGCACGCGAATACGCAGCAGCCAGGGACTGCTGAAAGCGTCCCCACGGTGCCCCCAGCGACGGTAACCACCACTCCTGCAACGGAAATCTGACTGTGAGCCTGCCGCGCGGCAACCTGTTTGGTCGCCGCGCGCGGCTGACATCAAGTAGCAGCGCGGCAGTCACGCACCGAATCACCCGGATTCGCCGAGTTGGTGTCGGCACCGAAAAGTGCGGGTTTCGCCGATTGCGCACCAACGGGCTCGGGACCGTCTACCGCTTCCGACAGCCACATCGTTCCCATCATCCGCTCACCCGATCGTCAAACGATGTCACTGTAACCCCGCTGGGCGGACCCGCCACTATCGCCGGCGGTGCCACCCCGGTAGGGGCCGTGGTGGTCGAACTCTCTTCTGCTGCAGTGGTTTCCAGCGAAAGTGGCAGTGCCGTAAACAGCGGATGCCGGACGATCTGCTCGTGGGCGTACAAAGCATCTCGCAGGCTCTGACGGGTGGGCTGGTCCGCGAGCAGCAGAGTCAGCTCGGTGCATCGGCGCTCGAATACCATGGCGCGCAACGCTTCCGACTGATCCTCGACTCGCAGTTGCCCCAAGTCGACTCGGCCCGCGTCGACCCGCCGGGAGAGCATTCCGGCCGCCAGCAGATCGTCGGCGTCACGCAGTTCCTGCCATAGCTGTGCGGGCACCTGCTGCCCAGCGTGCACCAGAGTGAGAATTCGACCGCGGAGAGCGCGGACCCCAGCCGCCTCGACAGGGCTCGAGATAGCGCGGCCTACTTCACTATGCGCCTGTTCGGCCAACTGGACGCGGTGCCCGAGGATAGCCGAATCCGCTATCGCGCCAGAACTTTCCAACGTGGAGAGGGAGGCGGCGAGCGCGAGCCTGTCGGCGGTCCCCGCGGAGGCGATTCGCAGATCGACATCGTAGGCCGGGGGCACCATTCCCTCGACCGCCGTATCGGGCAGTTGCGTGCGCAAACTCGAATCGATCGCGCCAGAGGACACCAGCGCGGTCAGTGTCGACTCGGTCCCGGGCCCCCAGGCCAGCGCGAACTCGGCGAGGACGCGTGCGGGATCGGCGACGCCTTCCCACGGGTCGGTACGCCCGGACTCGAGCATCTCGTCCCACAGCCACGGAGTGGACACCTCTCGCGGCAGATAGAGACCGGCGGGGAGCCAGCCGCGCCCCTCATTGCTGGTGAGGAACAGTCCGATTCCGGAGGGCCCGCGCATCACAGAGACCGCCCAGGTCAAGCCTATGATCGGCTCGTCCATCGCCCCGAGCACCGCCGCGAGCAGGGTGCGAGCGATCACCAGATCCTCGTTGACAGCCTCGTTCACCACATGTCCCGGACCGGACTCCCGGTTCGTCGCGGCGGCGACGGCCGCCGCGAAAGGAGTTGGCAGGAGCGGTGGCACGTTGTCGGCGAACGCACTTGTTCCGCCCGCAGGCGTGCTGTTATGTGTCGAGTCGCCCTGCGTGGCCAGGATCGGCGCGGACCGTGCCATGTCAGCGGCGCCGACCGGGACGTCACGCCCGGACACGGAGCTCGACGTCGGCTGGTCCAGCGCCGTTGTGGCGGGCACAACCGGTGTTGCGGAGCCGGTCGGGACGCTGCCGACGCCAACGGTCGTTCCCGAAGCGGAATCCCCCCGGGAAGGTACTGGCGCAACAGAGTCTGGAGTACCCGCGATCGGGCGTGTGTCGACCGGAAGTCCGAGGGCCGACATCCCGGTACCGCCTGTATCGCCACCGGCGCGTCCTATCGCGACCATGCTGTCGCGGTCGGCGCGCTCGTATTCGTCTGCGGCGGCATCGAGATTGTCCGCGGTTCGATAGTGCTGTTCCGCGAGGGCGATGCCGGCCTGCTGCCTGGCTTGGTAATAGTTCTCCAACGCTCCGTAAACGGGGCTGGCGATGGATCCGTAGGTGTCGGGGAAGGCTTTGAGCCAATCCTCCGGCGGCTTGGCCCATTCCTTGGTGTCATCGCCGACCTGCCGATGCTGGACCGCCAGTCGACGGAGTACCGCAGGGTCGATATGCAATTTCTCGGCCACGTTGAATCGAACTCCCTTCCGCCCTAAGCGATTTGACAATTGTCGAGCCTTCTCACCCACGGGAACGCTCTGAACCTCTGGCGAAGTTGACGCGGAACGGTTCGGCGCCAAGCCTTTCGGTTGGGATCGGTGTGGAATCCGATCGTCAGGCATGCAATCATGCGCTTCGAAGCGTCAGGATCGGCCCCACGATCAGGGGCCTGCCCGCGAGATCGGTATGTTCATCGGCCGGATGACCAGCGGATGTTCGGTGATCTGCGCGTGGACGTACACCGCGTCCCGCAGGCACTGCCGATCCGGGGTGCGGGCCAGCAGCAGCACCAGCTCGTCGCAGCGGTGGTGCAGCTGCATGGCGCGCAGCGCCGCGAGCTCCCCATCCTGTGCGAACCTCAACTCTCCCAGTGGTACTCGGCTGGTATCGAGTCGGCGAGACACCATGCTCGCGGCAAGCAGATCGTCGGCGTCTCGAAGCTCCTCCCACCAGTGCTCCGCGGGCGGAGTGCGCCGCCGTAGGGCGGTGAGGACGCGCTGGCGCAGTTCGGGTGTACCCATCGAGTACGCGGGATCCGGTATTGCCTTGCTGATTCGGATGTGGGCATCGCGGGCGAGGTCGACGCACCGCAGCGCGAGCGCGGGATCTGGTACCCCCGCGACCCGGTCGAGTAGCCGCGCCGACGCGGTCATCCCAAGGCGATCCAACCGATCCGGTGCCGGCACACTGAGATTCAGCTCCGTTGCGGCGACCACCTCGCCATCGAAGCGGACCGCGGGTAGCCCGCCGCGAAGAATCGAATCGATTGGCGCCGACGAGGCCACCGCGGAGAGCTCACCTCCCGAAGTCCGTCCCCAGGCACGGCCGAACTCGACCAGCACGCGAGCCGGGTCGGCCACTCCCTCCCACGCGTCGTCGCGGATAGCTTTCCACACCCAGGGTGTGGAAAGCGCTCGCGGCAGGTACAAACCCGCCGGTATCCAGCCGCGGCCCTCGTTCGAGGTCACGAAGGCACTGACACCACTGTGATGTCGTACCACCGCCACCGACCAGGCGGGCGCGAGAGCAGAGGAGTCGACCACCGCGAGGATGCTGCTCAGCAGCGTGCGCGCCAGGATGGAGTCACCGTCGACACGGTCGCCCAGTACGAACGTGGGGGCGGCAGCGGCGGTCATCGCCGCCCCGACCGCTGCCTGGAACACTCCGGGATCTTGCTCGGTCGCGGTGGCATCTTGCACACCGGCACCCCCGACGCGCGAGCGCGAGGAGTGATCCGTACCGGGCGCGGATACGGTGGTGTTCCCGGGCGGCATGAGTGCCGAAACGGTGACACGAGGTCCACCGCCAGTCGGCGCCGAGACCGAACCAGGACGGCCACTCACCCCCGGATGGGCCGATATCGATTGCGTCGCAACGGGTTGGTGCACCATTGATGGCGCCATCCGAGCGCCGGGTACGGTGGTGGCCATTGGCATGGTGCCGCCCACCACGGCGGGATCGCCGAATACGGGTGTGTGCGGGCCCGGACCTGAGAGCGCACCGTCAACGGCCTGGTCCGCAAAGGACAACACGCCGATATCCGATGTTCCCTGTGTCTCCACGACGGTCCGCGCCCCAGCGTCCGGTACCGGATGCCGGGAGTCAACGATCCCGCGGGTGGCGTTGTTCGCCGACTCGCCCACCGGTCCGGGTGAATCCGCCACGCTGCCAGGATCCCCCGTGGCCGGTCGAGATGAACCCTGTTGCGCTGCTGCGTCGCTCGGCCCATCATCGAGAGGGCCCGCGACCGAGCCGATCCAGCCAACGGCGAGCGTCCGATTTCCTTGTGTTCCCGCACCGTGGGATTTTTCCTGCTCGGACGAAGGGTTTATCCGGTCGTGCCCAATAAGGTCTGTTGCCGACATGCCACCCAGCAAGTGAGCACGTGAACGGGTGGACCGGTCGGACGTGGAGCTGCCCCCGGTGGGAGCACCCGACCCGGTTCGATCCCAGTTCGATTCCGGTCCGCCGGACTGTGGGGGCCGACCTGCGGGTGCGTCCCCGCGCCCTGAGTCACCTGTGTAATGCCCGATACCAGGTTGGCCCAGCAAGGCCGCGAGCGCGGGCAGTTCCGGAAACCCCTGTGCCCCAGCACTATGCGTGGCCCTGGCCAGTACTGTGGCGACCTCGTCACGGGCCCGCTGGATGATGTGGGCGACCTGCGCCCGCCGTCTACTATCCTGACGCTCGGACTGCTCGGCGGGCGGCGCAGTGCCGATTTCGGCCACGGCCTCATCAACGATGTCGTGGATCAGCGAGCAGGTTCGTTCTACCAGCCGCGAAATTTCGCCGAAGAGGTCAGCGGCCAGATGCAGAGCATCGAAGAGCACCCACAACCTGCCTTGCTCCACGCGCAGCGCTTCCTGGGCTCGTTGCAATGCGGCGCCTGCCCGGATGTGCTCGTCGAGGGCTCGGCGCGCCTGTTCGAATCCGGTGACGTCCATGCCCTGTGCCCCGGTACGCGCGGCGAATTCAAGCGACCGCCAGGCCCGGGCGTCGATACCGGGCCAGTTGTCGCCGACGATGACATCCCAGTAGGGGTGGTCACCCCGCAGCTCCATCCGCGTTCAGTCGCGATCGACGGACCGGTCCACGGCGGCGCGACCAAGGTCGTCGGCCGTCGAGAGGGTCTGTGCCGCAAGCGAAATGAAGCGTTGGGTCGCGGTCGAGCTCGCGCTGGTGGACGTGGCCGCGGCGGCACAGCTGTCACGGAACCACCCCAATATCCCGAGCAGGGCGTGGTCGAGATCGCACTGCGCCGCGCCTACCGGTACCAGGTCACCGATCACGGACGTCACGCGTCCGGTTACCGCAGCGGAGGCGGCTTCGACCTGGCCTGCCGCTGTGATGATCTCATCCGGGTCGTCGATGTCGAGCCTGTCGCTCATGGTTCGGTCCTGTCGGCGAGTCAGCGCTGGGCGGTGCCGAACTCGGCGGCCTCGGCGGCGCGGTAGGTGGCCTCGTTCGGAAGATCGAACGAGTCGATGGTGTGCGAGAGGGTTCCGTTGAACTCCATCTCGGCCCGCAGCGCGACTCGTGATTTGAGGTGTGCCAGCCGGGCGAGCCGCAGAATCTCGGCGGCCAGCCAGATATCGCCGTTGTCACGGGCTTCGTCGGTGATGTGTAGGCCGACGATCTCGCCATCACGGTTACAGGCCACGCCTGCGGTGTGATCGGGGTTGAAGACCTCATGGGTCATGCCGCGCCAGTCCGGAACTTGCGGTTGTGCTGTGTCGTAGTCGATGTCGTCCATGGATGCTCCTGTGGTGGTCGTTCGATATCGGCGAATCCGGTGGTCATTCCGGCGGTTCCAGCTGAGCGGTGAGGGCGGCCCAGGTAAGGTCACCAATCCCCATTACGTGCCGTAGCTGCCAGAAGCGGCTGCCGAGGTACAACTCCGCGGAGCCGTCCTGAGCCACCTCGAGTTGATCGATCCCGTCGCCGGGCGGGTTGAGCATGACGGTGGTGACGGGTGGCCGTCGATCGTCGACGGTGAGCAGTGTTCCACCACCGGGGATGAAGGTATGCCGACATCGATTGCCGGCCGGGACCGCAAGATCGGGGCTGTTTGTAGTGATGCTGACCTCCGGATCGAGCAGCAGTTGCGCCACCCAGGCTCGCGCTGTGGTCTCCGGGCGGTCGGCGGTTATACCGAGGGCCGGAATCGCCGCCAGATCCAGTATCAGCACCGACTCGGTAGCGGTAAGACCAACCACCACAAGGCGTTTCGCGGTTTCCGCCGGGGGCGGCAGATCATCGGCGGGCAATGTCAACACATCGGTGCCAGGCCCGGCGACCGCGGCCGGGAAAGCGGTTACGGTACCCGTGGCAACCTCCACGGTGAAGGCCACCATAGGACTGGGCGCGGTACCGCCGACGACGGCCAGGCGTGCCAGGCCCTCATCGTGTAGCCATTGCACGGTGTCGGCGACGGTGACTTCGTGAGCGCCGGTCACGCCGGTCCGTTCGTTGTGCTCTGGGCTGCCGGTTCCGGCCAGGGTTCGACATCCATGATCGCCCGGTATTGGCGGCCGGCGTCAGCGGTGCTCTCGCCGATGGCGGCCATGATCTCGGCGACCAGTTCCGCGTTGCCGAAGCGCTCGGTGGTGCCCGGCGCGAAGTAGAGATCGGTGAGTCGTCCCATGGCATCGACCTCGGGAACCACCGCGTCACCGGGGGAAGGTCTGCGAGCGCGGATGCCGTTGATTCGCTCGCGCAGATCGTCTATGCGATGGCGCAGGTCACGCGCGGCGTCCAAGGCAGATTGCACGTCGGGATGAATATCGGTCATGCGGAGCCTCCGGTGTTGGTCGGCGCCTGATTGGCATGGGTCGGCGTCGGGGGTGTCACGGTCGGGGCAATGGTTGGCTTCTCGCCGATCACCGCATCGGTATGAGGTGTGTCGTCGACATACATGAGCCGGTCCGGATGCCAGGCGACCACCCGGGCGCGATCATTGCCACCGCCCCCCGGCGCACCAGCGCCCATACCGGGAGTTGTTGGCATATAAGGCATGTACGGTGAACCGGCCGGGCGGGCTGCCGGATTCCCCGGCGACAGGTTGGGTACGGCTTCGATGACTGGTGCGCGGGGCAGACCGGTGTTGCCCGGCCCGCCGGGCGCACTGGCGCTGGGCAGGCGGCCCACGTTGTAGGCGGTGAGATCGGGGACAGTCGGCGATCCGAGGTCACCACCGCCCGGGCCCGCGCCGCCACCGGTGAACGACGGTAGTAGCGGTAGGTCGGAGGGATACTCGAGCTCTGTGTCCGGGTCCTCGCTCTCAGTCGAATCATGTTGTGACAGTGAATTAGCCGAGTTCGTGAGGCCGCTCAGCAGGCTCGGCAGCATCTGCATCAACATGCTCATGTCGCCGCCGCTGCCCTTACCAGCGCTGCCCTTCGCGCTGGTCCCATCCTGATCGGCGACTGTCTTTCCGACCTCACCCGTGTAGGTGGTGTGCGTCTGCGCGGAAAGCGCGTTCTGTTCGTTGAATTCGGCGAGCGCCTCGGCAAGGGCGGCGGAGTCCTTCGAACGGCTGGCGGCAAGGAGGCGCTTGCGGGTCGCCACTATCTCCTGCGGCGTCGGATGTTGCGCCTTGGCCGTCAGAAACGCGTCGGCGTAGCCGTCGACGTTGGCCGCCAGTGCGCCCATACTGACGCCGATTTCGCTCAACTGCCGACCAAAGGTGTCGAGGTGGCCGGCTACGGTCGTTCCCACCGGCGTCCAGTTGTTCATGACCGGAATGAGATCCCGGAAGCCGTCGACCGCGTCACGGTGCGGACCGTCCAGATATTGCCGGATCGAGTCCGCGTATGCTCTCGCCGGTGCGGGACCGGGACCCGCGTGCAGTTGCTGCGCGAAGGTGAGCGGATCGACCGCACCCGCAGTGGTGACCGACGGTGGCGGAGCTTGGCGGAATCCGAACTGTTCTGTCCCGGCAATGGGATTCGCGGCGATCGCGCCGCCGCGACCACCGATCATTCGACTTCCCTCATCATCGGCAAGGGTGTAGTCGACTGCGGCGGAACCGATTCGCTGAGCGTGCGCCGCGGCGCGGTTGGCGACGCCGATCACACCGTTGAACGTCGACTCCGCGTGTGCACTGTGCACAGCGGACGCGACGGTGGAGGGCAGGTCGGCACCAGCGGGCGGTACCCAACCGGAAGGCAGCCCCGCATGGGCCTCCTGGACCAGGCGCCACAGCGTGGCGGCCGCCTCGACCAATTCGCCGGGCTCGACATTCATTGGCAATTGGCACCTCCTTTCCGCAGTCAGCTCGCCGGAGCCGCGTTCAACGGCGATGTCCCTGCGCCGATGCTCGTTCCGGGAGCCTGGTTTACCCCGGGTGCGGAGTTCTCGACACGTCCCGAACTCATGCTGGTCATCTCTATTCCGCGAGGATGCGCCCATCCGGCGAAAGTGCCGAAGTCCCCAGTTGACTCCGAAATCTCGTCCGGATATCTGCGCAGTTCGCCATTGACGATGAGATCGAGCGAAGCCTCGGAATCGGAGCCCATGGCGCGCACGATGACCACCCTGTCCGGGTTCTCCCAGATTCCGACGTCGCCGGTCATGAGCTCGTAGGGATCGACCGATCGGCCGATCTGCTTGATGTCCGACCATTTGGCCGGGGTGTCCGCGTACGCCGATTGCGCGTCGCTGTTCTTCTTATCAGCAAACGCCTTATCCAGCGCCTTGGCCACTACGACCGAAACCCGCTGAACCTTGCCGTCAGGGAACTGATAGTCCACTCCACCGTCCGGACCGGGGGTGAGCGTTGCCGCTTGGTTGCTGTTCGGCGCCTGGTTGACGGGCTTGTCAGTAGCCGAGGGCGGGGCCGGGGCCGGGGTCTGTTGGATCACTGCAGGCGGCGCCCCCTGCACGACGGGCAGCATATTCCGCGGATCCTGGTCAGAGGGATCCCGACCATAGCGGCGATCCAACCGATCTGGATCGGCCAGGTTCCGGTTGTACATCTGGCCCATCAGCATCGGCAAGAGGGAACTCATCATATCCATACCCAGGCCCGAACCTGAGGATGTAGGCATAGAGGGGTATTGCTGCTGCCCCGGATCTCGCTGCGAAGTGCCCGGCGGCCTCGAAGGATCTTTTATGTCCGAACTCTTTCCGTTCGCACCGTTCCCCGCCGCCATCCGGGCAAGCATGGCCTCGAGATCGGAGCTCGACAATGTCTTCGTCGGGTCGGCGACGCCACTCGTCAATCTGTTCTCGATCGCCGCCAACCTATCAGCCAGGCCTTTGGGCAACGTCGTGTTGCCATTCGCCTCATCCTTCAGCGAATCATATATTTGTTTCGCCTGCTCGATGGTCGTCGCTGCCTTGTCCGCGGCCTCCCCAAGGAACTTCAGCACCCAGTCATCTTCTTTACCGGACGGGACCATCCCAGCGTTTTTCCGCATTGTTTCGATCATGGTATTCATTGCTCGCTGCGCTTCATGGGACACGTCCGCAGTCTGCTTTGCCAACGGAGCTATTTTCGCATCGGCCGCCCTTAGACTGCGAAATGCAGCCTTGAGCTGTTCGGCGTAATTATTATACGCGGATACACCTACACCGAGCCCCATTAGCAGAGCGTTCACTTCTGGTGGATCAGGCTGAACCGGCGGGGGCTTCGCGGGCCCGGCGCCAAAGCTGTCATAAATTTTCTTATAGTTCGCCGGTAGGGTTCTATAATACGTATCCACCACCTTCGAAAGACGATAATCTTTATACAGGCCCGGCTTTTCCTGTTCTTCGATAGTCATACCCTTATTGCTCGGCATGTAAATGTCGAGCATCAGCTCACGTTCGACCCCTCCGTCGTCCGAGGTATCACTCATGCCGGCAGTGTGGCGAGTTCAATCGGAATGTGGTTGGGCTTGTCGGGAACACCAACCGGCGTCGAGCCGGACCCACCGTTCGAGCTTGATCCACTGAAAATGCTTCTAGCGAGGAAATCAACTCCTGTTGTAGCACCGCTCCTCAAGGTAAAGGGACGCAAGAATTTTCCAGCCCCTCCGGTCGCTCCAGCCCAGGTGGCGACCCCATCGATAGCACCTACCGCAAGAGCTTTCCAGATTCTATTAGAAAGAGAGCTTTCATGATTCGTATTAAACGCAGTGATTCCACCGATCGCTCCGCCGATCACTCCCATAACGGTTCGTCCGACCGGGCTCAATGAACCAAATCGCATAATAGCTGATGGGAGGATGGCAGCAGCCGCACCAACAATCGTACTGGTGGGTATCTTGTTAAAGTCGAAGGAAAACATCTTCAAACCTCACCGGCCCGGAAATAGCGAACATGTTTCCATCCAGAAGCTACAAAACGAATCGGTTTCTGGATGCATCATGTTTCGATTATCCAGGATTCCCAGGAGTGGGGAAACCTACGGCTGAAGCGCGAAAAAGTCTCGACCAGCCGTAGGTCGTCACAGCGCCACAAGCTGTCCACCGACCATGCTTTCTACTGCAGGGCGAGATCAGCACGAACCCGGCGCTCGATATGGGCGATGAGCTTCTTCAGATCGGCGCAGTACACTGACGGATTTCGAAAACCGGCCCCCTCCCGATACCTATGCACGTAATGCCCGCCACCGCATATGTTGTGGATCGAGCAACACCGGCAGGTGTCGTCCAACGCGGCGGCACCGATTTGACGAGCTATGATCGAGGGCTCCCACAGCGCCAAATCGAGCGGACTTCCCTGGCCCCGAATGGGGATTCGAGCAGCATCTTGGAAGGCCGACTTGAGTTCGTCGACTTGTTCGAGCGAGCCGTCGGTTTCGACAACCGCCAGTCGCACTGGTTCAAGCCCGACAATCTCCGATCCAACACGGCCACCGAGCAACAACTCCATGATGTCCCCGAACAGCCGCACCGCGGTTTCGTGTTCGGGCGAGTCATACCACCTGTCAAACACGGCGATCAACCAGTCACCGTAGGGAGCGCGACCCAGGTCCTCGGTGCGCTCCGGCGGCGGCGCTGCCCAATTTCCATGTGGCAGTAGGAAATCGACCATTGGCGGCTCGAACAGCAGCATCGCCTCGTAGGTTCGCACCGGGTCGTTGTCCAGATCGATGGTGCACAGCAGGCCCGAGAAGAGCTGCCGATATCGTGGAGCCAGCAACTCCTCCAGGCCCGCCACGACCCTGGCGTAGCTACCCCGGCCACGGCGGTCGAGGCGATGCCGATCGTGTTCGTTCTCGCCACCGTCAATGCTGACTCCGATCCTGATATTCCACCGATCGCAGATCCGCAGTACATCCTGGTCGATGAGTACACCGTTGGTTTGCAGTCCGATACCCAGATTAACGACCGGATCCAGCATGTCGCGAGCGGTGCGAGCGAAGTATTCGAGATTGCTGGATCCGACCAACAGCGGCTCGCCGCCATGCAAAACCAGATTGACCGTCAGAAGAGAGAAGCGAACCGCATGATCCTTGATCATCTGGCAGGTCTCATCAAAGATTGGCCGGGTCATCGCCTTCGGCTTGACTCGCCAGCTCTGATCCGCCATTTCATAGATATAGCAATAGTCGCAGGCCAGATTGCAACGACCCTGAATCTTGATGATAAACTCGTTGAACGCCATTGGCCGCCATCCGCCGCGACGGATTTCCGCGAAGTCGAGCCCCCAGCCAGGCCACGGCAATTCACCGACGAACTGATCCACGAGACCGACCCCCCTGGGGTTGTATGAAATTGAGCCGAAGCGCATCGCGAAATTGATACCCGAAGTGAAGTTGGACCCTCAGGGGGAATCTCAAGTAGTTGAACGCACTACCATTTCCCAATGATCGTAATGCACTGGAAAGAATCTCAGATCGTGATCTACTCCCAAACGTGGGAAACAGCAGGTAGCGATACGTTTCGGCTGTCGACTACGTGGTGAGCAACAACAGAATCCATGGTTACCAAACGGCAAACAGGAGTTGTCGAAAAGGGTTGAATCGAGGGGCGACCCTCGTCTATCGTCTCCCCTATGGCCACAAGCTTGCGCGGTCGACCATTCCGAGCGCGTCAAAAATCGTCAAAGTCGACGGACTCGGGCATTTTCAACCAATTCAATAGGCGCTTCATTATACAGATTTCTGCATTTCTACGTGACCATCGACACCTGATTTGGATTTTATTGATCCTATTTGCGTTGTTCATTTTTCCCGGCCTGATAGTTGCGGCGGCAAATGCGGCAAATGGATCTGATATCGGCGAATCTGGAATTGATGCCCTGAGCTGGATGAATGTGCGAGACTCGTATGGGACGCCTCTGGTCAACTACCGTTTCGTCGCCGATCACGGGAGCGTGGCCGATCCCGGCGCTGTAATACTCTGGACGCTGGTCTCGCTGTTGTTCATGATATATATGGTGATTGCCATCACGGCGATCTGGGCTATAGGTGAGGCCTTCAGTTTCGAATGGCTACACATCTTCTCAACTCCGCTACGCACCATGGCACGTGCTATGACCACCATGATCGACACGCCCCTCATGCTGGTGACCGCAGCGACGGCCGGCGCGTTCTTCGCTGGGTGGTTCTACTTGCGCGGGTACCCCAAGAAGGCCACCTGGCAGGTGGTGACTTTGATTGGAGTGGCTGTTCTCGGGCCTATGTTCCTAGCCGACCCTCTCTCGGATGTGCTCTCGTCCGACGGATTGCTCATGCAAGGGCGAGACCTGGGAATCTCGGTCGCAGCAGGGCTGAACGGTGACTCCGATCCGATTCCAGCGCAGGTCGTGCCGAGGGTGGAGGGTGAACTGGCCACCAACCTCGTGCGAGGGCCGGTTCAAATCTGGAGCCTCGGGCGGGTTGTAGACAGCTCCCAAGTCTGTAGAAATGCCTGGTCCACTGGTAATGACAAGCAGATCCGTGCTGGATTGGAAATCTGTGATCGGGTCGCATACGAGAGATCCAGAACGATAGGGCTGGGACAAGTAGGCACAGGTTTGGTATTGCTGCCGTCAGCTGGTCTCGAGCTGTGGCTCGCATTGCTTTTGGCGTTGCGTGTGGTCAAGGCTGGGACACGCTCGATCGGGCAGGGCTTCGCAATAATCGCGGGATTCACAGTGGGTGGCTTCATCTACGGCCCGACTCAGACCTTCCTGGTGCGGAGCCTGGTAGATAGCCTGGTAGCAGCTGCGGAGATGACCGCGTACATGATTTTTCTGGGCTTCTACATGATGTTCCTCGGGGAGATCTTCAAAGGGGCAGAGGGACATACGATGTCGGTCCTGATCACCGCCGCCGTCGTCGAATTCGTCGCGATATCACAACTGCAACACCTCAGCGCTGGTATCAGAAGGGGCAACGACTGGATCGCGAATCGGTTCGCTGTGGCGATACAGAATGGAGTACCTCGAACGGCCGATGGTAGCGCCGGGGGTGGCAACGCTCTGGGGATGGGAGCGATGCGCGCGGGTGGCTCGGCAGGAAGCGGCCTGATACCCAAACTCGGGATGCTCAACACTATAAACTCCTCCCCAGTCGCGGCCTGGCTGGCCGGCGGGGTGGTGAGCCCGTTCCTCCCCCTGTCGAGGCAGCGCAGAAGGATGGACAAACGAAACATCGCGGCCGCGGAATGGAACGCGCTCGAACGCGACGGCCTTCTCATCAAGGCCGGGCTGCGTGCCGATGTTCCTTACGGCCCCAGGACCGACTTGGCCGTGGCTAACATCCTGGATGGGTTCGGTGACAGCCAAGCAACCCCGGGTACCTTGATCGCCGCGCTGGTCAAGGCGGGTGCCACACAGGTCCAAGCGAATCAAGCCCTACGAGCGAGTGCTGTGGCCCGAAGCAGCAGGATGAAGTCCCTCGAGGGCGTATCTTCACTGCAAAGTGCGGTTGCGGCGGCCCTCGCTGTCAACAGCCATAACGGGAATGGAGACCCGCGAAGTGTCTTCGCCAGTCACGCTGTGGTGGCCGCCGACAACTTCGCCCGGCACGCGCGCGCCCTTACGCCGCCTGGACCGTTCAACCCAGCACACCAACCTTTTGTGGACATGTGCCTGGATGCAACGACCTCCTTGGATGATCTGCGCGCGATCACCCCCGCGCAATGGCACGCAGTTGGGTTCAACACGCGCATACACATCGGCAATCAGCTGGCACTACAACACCAAACGCTGGCCAAGGACTACCACAGTGCGTTGACCGCCTTCCGCCCAAATCAGGCGCGAATCGACGGCCTCCGCGGTGACCTCCTGAACTCAGCCATGCGAATGTCGGCGATGCACAGTGGGAATCCACTGTCGCCGTGGCACCACCCATGAGTCGGCGACACGCCAGTCGGCAGCTATTTCCACCGAGGTCTGGTAGCGAAAAAACTGGTCGGGAGTCCGGATTTCGTGACCACCTGGCCCGGTTGCGGTGCTTCGATGCATTCCCCACCGCCCAGGTACATCATGACGTGAGTGGGTTCACCACCGTTGTATTGCTCGGCGGGGAAGATCAGGTCCCCGGGCTTGATATCGGCAGAGTTCACCTTGTCTCCCAAGCGATACTGTTCCTGTGACGTGCGCGGCAGGATCACACCGGCTGCTCGGGCCGCGTACTGGACCAAACCCGAGCAGTCGAAGGTCTCGGGACCTACCGCACCGAACACATATGGTTTGCCGAGTTGTTCGGTTGCCACCGCTATCGCTTTCTGGGCGGCGGCGGAAGCACCGGTCCCGATGGTGCCGGCGTACCTCCTGCCGACAAGGTTGTGGATGTACTGCGCGGTCAAGCCATCGATGGCCGCGGCGGTCTCGGCGGCGCTTACCTGCCCGGCACCAGTCAGCGCGATGCCCTGTTGCAGGGCGATGGTGAGGATGTCGTGTACACGTTGCACCCCGGCAGTGGAGTAGGCCGCCGGTCCGAGCGTGATCAATGCCGAATCGAGCTCCCTTATCAGCGACGTCAGTGCGGCCTGGTCGATCCGGTGGCTTCCGGCTAGGCCGGTGAGATATCCGGCGAGCTTGTCATCGAGATTCAGGAAGGAGGCATGGGCGTTGCTCTGATAGAGCTGTGCAGCTTTGAGGGCTGCGGTGGTGCCGCCCTTGGTACCCGGACCGGCCACCGTCGGAGTTCCTCCTGCGGCCGACTTCGTACCGGGACCGGTACTTCCGCCCGCGCCGTAGGCGCCCCGCAATCGGTTGAGTGCACCCACCGTGGCCTGCGCATGGGACGATGGGGATCCGTCCGCCGCAATGGCGCCGCCCCCCGTCCCCGCGCCACCCAATGCGGATGCGAGCATCGGGAGCATAGTCAGTCCGGAGATCAGAGCCGGCATGATATCGGGGAGTCGCTTGGTGTCGTTGTTCGCTGATGTATCGGTGTCACCGCCACCGTGCCGTTGCGGGCCCGGATTCGACAGGGCACCATTCGAATCCGATCGCGCGGTACGAGAATCCCGCTGTGATTCCGGCGCATCGTGCCGCACGCCAGCGGCGCTCGGTCCAGTCGCTTGTGCCGGACCACCGGCGACCGGAGTCTCAGGCGGTCCTGGCACGGCCTTCGTGAGCCCATCGACAATGAAAGGCGACGCCCCGCGCTCGGTTGTAGGCGTGCCATCCGACGTTACGTCGGGCGATAACGGACCGCCGCTCATGCTCGGCGTGCCGGGCAGATCCGAGGATGTCCGCCGACTCCACGGGTTGATCGATTCAGGCAGGAGCTCTTGTTCCGCGGCAACGACTTCCGACTCCGCCGCTACGTCGGCAGCCTCTGTCCCTTCCACCTGGGCAGCCTCCGTCACGCCGCCCCTCCGAGCATCCGTTTCACTCGCACATCCCATCCACTCGGCATGGGTAGCTGAATAAGTCTGTCCGAGCCCGGATCCCAGCTCACCACAAGCACGTCCACAGCGCGTGCGCGCCCGGCGGAGACCGGTCCGGTCTCCTCGACTATGCCTACTCGCGTGGGCGCGTTGTCCCGATAGTCCCAGAACACCAGATCACCCGGCGATTCCGCCCCGGCTGCGACCAGTCGACCGCAGAGGCTTTGTGCCACAACGTTATCCGGCAGATCGACCGCAGCGCGCGCGCTGGGGAGGGGACATCGGTCGGGCTTCCGACCCGATCGGACAGAGACAAGTGCGTCGACCTCCGCATCGGTGAGCGGGCGGCAATAGCCCTCCGAAGCCAAACCCGCGGCATGCGAAAGGATTGCGGCCGTAACCGCGGCGGGCTCTACCGTTGTGGCTCGAGTGGCGGAACCAACCTCACGGCTGGTAGCACCCGAGCTCCGGCTCACGAGCACCGCGAGTATTTCAGCCACGCATCGTGTTGCCGGACCGGTGGCACGTGCGTTCAACGGCGGTCCTTGTTGGTAAGCAGCGGTCCGCATAGTTTCCGCGCATGCCCGCTGCCGCTCGGAGACCGAGGTGTCATCCGGCGCGAAAGTCAACTCCGCATAGGGATTGGAGTCAAGCGGCGGGTCTTCGGGTATCAGCCTCGATCCCTGGTGCTCGAACACCTTCGCGCTCGATGATGGGTTCGGGGTCGCCACGTCGCACTGATAGTCGAAGTCCGACGCGACCGCTGCGTCGATCCCACCACCGATCACGACCACGAACACGACCGCAAGTCCCATCACGGCTACCAGAATCGCCATGGCCAGACGTAGTCTCACCGGTGTTCCCTTCTCGGAGTCGAGCGAGTCCACCGCAATAGTCCGTGTCCGTGCCCGCTGTCCAAGTGCTGAGCTATCAGAGCAGGTCCTTTACCTGGTCCATCTTCGTCCAGTCGCCGTCTGGCAAACGACTTCCGGGTCGTGCCAGCTGTTTCCACGGCGAATACGCCAACTCCTTTGCCAAGACCTCTGTGTCCTGTGTCTCCGCCAGGTGTTCACTGACAGCGCGATGGAAATCACGATTCGTCGGGTCTTTGATGAGCTGTTCCACTGAGCCATGGATGTCCATCGCGTGCTTGTTTCCGATCCATGCCCACATACGCTGGGCATCTGCCAGTTGCACGTTTGCATCCAGCAGTTCCTTCGCTATGGAACCGTCGGGAGGGGTTTCCTGGCCCAATGTCCCCGTTGTTAATATGGTTCCCAGTTGTTCGATGCGCTCACGGGGCCTGTCGCCGGCCATATAAGCGTCAACAAACTTCCTCTGTGGCCCCTGTTTGTGGCCGTCGTCCAGCGTGATATCACCCTGGTTTGCTCGGCGGAATCGATAGGCCGCCGCCTGCAGAGTCGCCAAGTCCGCCGCGACCCCATGGGGATTGTGGGGCTCCCGCCCTCCCGATCCGCCACTCACCAGCCCGTCGGAGCTGTACTCCACCCGTGCCATCGCCGCGACTGTACCGGCCAAGCGCTCGTCGGATATCTTGCGGTCGTTCACATTGCCCATGACAATTCCCCACGAATTGATTGCTCGCTGCACGAGCGGGACATCGGTGAAGCCCGCACCTTGCAACGCACCGTTCAGATCGCCGGGGCTGGCACCTTGGTCAACAGCATGCTGGATCGCCATGGCCGCACCACGGACGGTATTGATACCGCCGGCCATCAGCGCGCCCTCTCGTGCCGCCCCTGCCCACAACTGCCGGTTGAGCGCGGCCTGGATCTGCCAGCCCATCGGACCGCCCAGACCCGCCACACTCCATACACCCCATTGGGCACGTGAGGCTATCGTCTCCGCGTTGGCATCGAGCCGAAGCGGGCTTCGCTTCCCCAAAAGGCGCTCGGCGACAATCGAATTGCCAACCGTATTGATAGCACCAAGAGTGGCAAGCATACCTAAGCCGTTATGGTGCGTACCGATCGTGCCCATTCCTGCTGTGGCTCCACCACCAGAGATCCGGGTCGTATCAACACCGTGCAACGTTTGCGAGAATCGGTTGGCCACCCAATCGTTCCCGCGATCCAGGCTCGCATTCAGTCGCTTCAGCTGCGTGATCGCAAGAAACTCCAGAATCACAGCCATGATGAGGACAGACATCTCGTGTCCGCGCGCATGCTCGAAGATGTTGCCTAGAAAGAGCACATACACGCCGAGGAATGTCACCAGCGCGGCCATCCGCAACGCGGCGAAGAAGGCATGCACGACGTCGCGCACCAGCATCGTCTGCGTTGGTCCGTAGATGAAACCGCCAGCCGCGAAGCCAAGTATGACCTTGAAAGCCCGAAGGCTCACTTCCACGACCGAGCCGACAATGCTGATCGCGAGCCTGACACCGAACCCTAGCAATCCCGCTCCGGAGATCAGAAAGATCAGACCCGCACCGAACTGCAGAGGGCTGGGCTTACGGGTCGCCGCATAGGCTTGACTGTCACCGCATGAGTGGATAGCCTCCCTGACTCGTTCGCCATCGCCGGTGTTGAGGGTGGTCGACCATGCAGCCCCACAGACGGGCCGCTCATCGATCAAATGCTCGAAGTTCCATAGATGTAACTCCTTTCGTCCGAAGTTGTCGGCAAGTATTACGTCCACGGACTCCACCACCGCGTCGGGTTGCGGACTTCGATCACCGTTGAGGCCGGCTGCGATCGCGATACCCAGATCGCGACCCTGGCTGAACCAACCATCCGAGTCCAGAACATCCGCCAACGGATCGGCGAGGAACATCGGGCCGAGCACCGCGACCGCGATCATTGTCACGATCTGTATCACCGCTTTTGCATGTAGCCCGCGTATGACAAACCATGCCACACAAAATGCACCGATCGAGGCCCCTGTGATGAGCACTATCGGAATGCTCACCTGCTCCGAAAATCCCCTGGCGATCGCCCGCAGGGGAGTGGCGAACAGGGCCATCCAACGGAAACTGAGCACGAAGCCGATCAGCCATATGCCGGTGACCACGATCAACATCCAGCCGGCGAATTCCAGCTGGATAGCCATGGCGAGCCCATAAGTGTCTGGGGGCATGAATCCACTGGTATGGGTGACAAACATGTAGTTTGACAGGTTCACCCCAGACGAGTCTCGAATATTCATCCAACCGAGCGCTCCGCCGGTGGGCGAGGAACCCGACGGACCGCTCTCGGCTGTCGCGACCGCACCCAGACAACCGGGAATGACGGCGAGCCCCAGAATTATTCCGACGATCACAACAGTGCGGTGGCGGCGCCGCGACGCTCGGACCCAGTCTCTGCCTCGGTTCAGCATGATCCCAGGCCTCAAGAGCCCCAAAACCAATTCTGTTCCAGCCTCGAGAGACCGTGTCAAGGCGAATAGACCACGTTGCGCGGCAATATCGTTCACAACGTTGCCGGTCCATGATGGATCGCGGTCTTGCCGGCGCCCGGTGTGCTGGTAATGGCAGCCGCGCGATCGGCACGCGCCGGACCGAGAATCTTGCCGCGTCCGATCCGATTCAACGCGTCCCGCATGAACATTTCCCCACGCCGCTCCTCCGGAACCTGACGCCCGGGCCCGATCGGAGGTGAGGTGTCCTCGCGCAGGATCTGCAATAGGTAGGGCGCCTCATCGAGATCAACTCCCAACCATTCGAGGCTATTACGCGCCAGGATTTCATCCCGCTGCCGGAAGACGAAGCGATTCGGAATGAGATTGTGTGCGGCGCCTTGGAAGTCGGTTGCCGGATCATGGGAAGCCAAACCGATCGCGGCAAGATGTTTGCGGCCGTCCCGGCTGAAATCCGAGGTCACCGCCGCACCGACCTGTGTCTGGGTGAAATGGTGGGCCTCATCTCCGATGAGCAGTCCGAAGCGGCCGTTGTCGCGCAGGAACGCTTCTCGCGCGGCAACTCCCACGAGTTCGTAGAGCGCCGTGCCCAGTCGCTTGGTGAGCGGGAGCCGGTTGTATAGGTGTGGGGTGGTCAGTTCCTCGGCCGACGGCAGCGCCACCTGGTGACTACGGATCACCGTGGCGGCCGCGTCAAGCCGCAAGGGTGCCAATGTCGGGTCGAAGAGCACCGGAACCCGGTCGGCGACCGTACCCAGCCTCGATCCCAGGTCCGCGTACTCCTCACCGATTCCGGGCGTATCACGCAGACGCAGCACGACCTGAAACAGATCCACCAACGATCCGATCCGATGTTCGGCCATACCGCGAGGGGTGAGTAGTGAACTCGCCGCAGCACCGGCGCCCGAGGTCGGCGAGAGATCGAGCAGTGGCAGAATCGAATCCAGAGTGCGTTCGCCCGCGATACGTGGATCGAACAAGCGCAATGGGTCGAGGGAGACAGTTGGATTCGCCAGATCGATGACCACCGCGTCATCGATGGCGGAGGCGAAGTGCTCCCACTCCCCCACCTGACTGCGGTCGATAGCCAGGAACTGCCCGCCCATGTCATTTACCAGCGCGGCAATTAGTTTCAGCAGGTACGACTTGCCCGATCCCAACTCACCGGTGACCGCGAACGAGGCTGACAAATCGTGCAGCGCGGCCTCCATGATGCCGAAGTGGATCGGCTCGAAATGCCCCGACATCAGGTTCACCCCGATCACCGGACCGCTGTCGTCCCCGATCTGGCTGCTGGTGAACGGCACGAACCCGGCCCACATATCCGAGGGCACGATGTGGGCGAAATCGTCATACGCGCGACGCTGAGGACTTCCGGGGACCAGCATGGACCACAAATCAACCTGCGCGCCCAGTGGTGCGGTGAGTTCGACCTGGAACCGTCGGTACCGGCGCTTGAGTAGGTTCACGGCGTCCATGGTCGCCTCACGAGTCGAACTTCCGACCGCGATGACCGTCGTGAACGACACCTCTGACTCCGCGCCGTTCACCTCGAAATGGCTGTTGTACTCGCCGAGCATCTGCGCCTTGGACATCAGCGTGTTCTGCGCGAACGAGACTTCCTGGTCGCGTTGGTCCATCTGCTCGCCTAGACGGCGCAGATTGGTTTCGTTGTTCTTGAGTACCTGATCCGCAGGCCGGGTGGAGACCCGGATCCCCCAATCCACGGTGACATCGCCGAGACCCTCGATCACATTGAGGAATTCGCTGCCACCGGGAAAAGTCATGCCCGCGTAGGGAAATGAGTGTGGAGTGAGCATCGCTTGATAGGACGGACGGAACTCGAACTCTGGCTGCACCACCTTGATCACCGGCACGAACGAGGGCCGCAACCGCCGGCCACTATCGGCCTGCGCACCTTCGTCCAGTGCTGCCGACCGAAAGACCGCCGCGGTCGCGTCATCGAGCGCGCCGGCCCGGGTGGGGGCCACCGGATCCCCGGCCGCGCCTCGGGAAAGATAGTGCTCCCACAACCATTGGAACAGCGCCGCCGGAACCGGAAGCGGGTCGAAGTCCCCGCCGATCCTGGACAGGATCTCCGTGGCTTTCTCCTCGTAACCCTCGAGATCGGCACGAGTCAGTCCGGACAGGTCCGCCGGGCTACCGCCACGCCACATTCGACCCAGCGACGACATACCTGGGTTGGCGGAGCCGACCGGCATGGATAGCAGGAAGATTCGCGTCTGCGGGGCGATCGCGCGTACTCGCTCGTACGCCGCGACGACCTCGATCGCATAGGCTTCGGATTCGTCGAGATCGACGCCTTCGACCATTTTGCTCAGCACATCGAGAGTGTTGAGTCCAGCCTGGATCCCCAGCAACAGTGAGCCGTTGGGCAAGCTGTTGATGAGTGCATGGTGGGAGGCCTTGACGTCGAATTTGTCACTGGCCTTGCGCAATCCGTAGCCGAGCGGATTGATGAAGTAGGTAGCGGTCACCAGACCCGCATGCGTGAACTGGAGGTTCCCGCGGATGGCAGCGGTCGGTTGCAGATCGCGGTCGAAGGCCATCAGACGCGCCCGCCGGGAAGTAGTGCTCGGCCGCCATCGGTTGCCGCAATGAGGCTGAGATTCAAGGCCTCGGGACTAGCATTCGAGCCCGCGTTCTGTTCGTGCGAAAGAATGATTACCACGGTCTCCTCGATGAACAACGTGTGCCGGACCGACTCCGCATCGATCGGCATCCCGGAGGCGGACACAGGTTTACGGTGTGTGAGCAGTCGGCCGACCCATAGCGCGCGAGAGGTCATCCGAACGCCGGTGTACGGAATCAGACCCACGGCGAACACGCTCAGCACGGTCACTACCAACCCAGCCACGAAAGTGATCGCTGGATTGATCGGCAGATTCATCGAGCCCACCGCGGTAATCGACAGCAGGCCGGCGGCCGCTGCGATCTGCGGCAGCGTATAGGGACCGAAGGGCAGCTTCTGACCGTTCTGTGCCTTCCCGATCATCGTCGGGACGCGTTTGATCGGAGTGAAGACCTTGATAACCGAAGTCATCAGTGGTACTTACCGATCGGGAAATCCGGCACGATAACGCGAGAGTCCTCGCGGGCGTAGTTGACGATGGTCGGTAGGATCCAAAATAGTACCGCCGCAACGATTGCCGACCCGGTGACGGCGAACACCCTGGCAGGTGAAAGCTTGTTCTTGGTCGCCTCGGAAATGAGAATCGCCATACTGGCGATGGTCAGGATAATCAAGCCGATCCAGCGGAAGATGAGCAGTATTCCGTAAAGAATATTGCCGAGTTGCGTGCCCATGCGGATTCCTTTCCCGGTCAGTTCTGTGTTGCCTGCGGGACCTGTGCCGCGCTCACTGGGCTCTTGGATGTTGCTGAAGTCGACGGAGCAGCGGCGCCGCCGGGTGACTGCATCGATCCCGCGGTCAGCGGAAGTTTGAGTGCGGGAACCGAATCCACCGACCTGACCTGCCACTGCCCGGCTGCGAGAATCATGGCCAGCGGGTAGGTCAGCGTGGGGGTGCCTGTACCGTCGAGCTTCGGATTCACCGAGACGAGTATCCGCGCCGTGGAACCACTCGCACCACAGGAAGAGTTGTCAGCATTGACCATGGTCGTCTCCACGGAGGTGAATGGAGCGGGACGCAAGGTCGCGATCCCTGAGTTCGGCGTGGTGTAGCGGGCGATATCCCCCGTGCCGGTCAGCAACGCCTGCAGGAATCCAGCGGCCACCTGTGCGAGCGGGGTGTCCGCGGCACAGGTCGCGCGGTAGTCCAATGCCAAATCGGGTCCATGGCTGGGTGGTTCGACGACGGCGGGAAGCGAGAGAGCACGTAGCCTGCCCTCGATCACTGCGACCGCTACCTGATAGCACTGCCGTGAATCATCAGCTATCGCACTGGTTTTGCGGACGATACGGATCGACACCGTCACAGACCACACGTCCACCCCGCCGCTGGCTGCCTCACGACTCACATACACCACGATCGGATCCACCACCTGGCGTCCGGTCGTCGGCAGGGTTGCCTGCGGCGCTCCTCCGACGAACTCCAAGATCCGATCCTGTTGTCCGGCAGCGGCACTCAGATATCTGACGATGAATTCCTGCGCAAAGGATTCAACCAGCTGCGATCTGCCGATCAACGATACTGTCGAATTCTCGGACGGACCCGATGGCGGCTGGGAAAACGCATCCACAATCGCGTGCCCACCGCCGAATACCGCAAGAATCGCGAGTACGACTACGACTACATTGTCCCGGCGTCGGCGTGCGGCCATCCTGCGGAGCAGGGCCTCACCTGATTCTGCTCGCCTGCCACTGGATACGCTCACCATCGGAATGGTAGAGAGCAAGTGGCGCACAGCTACTCAGCCGCACTCCCAGCAGTGGGAATGATTTCAGGTGACGACCTTGTCGTTCTCACCCGATCAGCCGATAGCGTAATTGTTCGTCATAGCCGATCGGTACACTGGCCACTGGTGCCCCTGGGCTATCGCACAGCGGTCCGGGCATCGCGGAACGATCTGCGGCGCAAACAAATTGCGCGATCGCCAAGGGACTACTCGTATACCCGGGGTAGGGATACAGCAGTAGAGAACTGGGCGTGTAGCCCCCGCCGTAGTCGAGAGTTCGCACCGTCGCCCCTACTGCGTATCCCGCCCGAACCTGGCTTCCGAGCTCGGCCACCTGAGCACGATCGTTGGGATGGAAGACATCGCTGGGCCGGAACAGGTAGTCCCATCGAATCCACGGGGCCGGATCGGTCAGCCAATGCGCGATAGCAGCGTGTTCGAGCTGGATCACGGCCAGACGAGTGCCCGCGCGGCGGTGCGCTTCACGCAGGGCAGTGTTCTCCAGCGCGCGACCGGTGTTCAATTGGTGCTCGGCGGTGACATCCTCGATCAGCCACCACGCACCCCTGCCCTGCTCATCATCTCGACCGCGAATGCTGAAGCGCCATCGGCCCGCACGTCCTGTGCCACTGGTGATGGTGGCATCGAATTGCAGCTTGGCCCCGGCCTTCGCCTCATACAGCAGATCCAGGACCTCGACATGACGATCGAACCCACAGGCCCGGTGGAACAGCTCCGCGATCGACGTCCTGGGCACGTATTCCTCGGCGGACATCCCGGTCAACTCGGTGATGCCACTGGGCAGGGCGATCGTCTGCGATTCGAGATCCCAGAATGCCCCGATAGCCGCGGGCGGTGCCGGGGCGGGTTCGGCCGCAGGACCCATCCACAGCTGTACCCCGTGCACGTCACCGGCGGGCCCGAGAACCGGTCGCGCCCATAGTATGTGCGGGCCGGATCGACTCGGGACCGTCAGTTTGAACTCGGTGGCCTGCTCGCGAACCGCGAGGACAGCGGTGGTGATGCCGTGGGGTGTCATACCCTCGTAGAGCGCGGGGGTCTTGGCCAGCTGCCGCTGTAGTACCCGCTGCCAGGCAGCGAAGTCGCGTGCTTGGTGACCGACAGAGGAGACCGTGAGGGCCTCGGGCGTCAGGGTTTCCACCGTCAGCCAAGGGGTCGAAGGGGTGCTTCGCATGTCGCCCATTTGCCCCAGCCTCGTCTCAGGACCCGAAGCCTCAGAAGATTTACCCACTCTTTCAATGTACCGTTATATAGCGGCTCATTCAATGTAAGTTGACTTTGAGTGTCCGAAAAGTGTCTGGTTGACCGTTCGGCAGCTGATTCCGCGCGACATGCCCACTGGTGATTACTTGCTCGCGAGGAGAGCCAGCACACCCGCACCAGCCAGTACGCCCAGATCACCCAGTTGCGAGGGCAACACCCGCAATCCGGCGAGATAGCCCGGCCTGGAAGATCCCGCGACCGCCTCACCCAGGGGTTTCCACAACGCTGGGCCCGCCGACGCCATACTTCCACCGACAATCACCAGGTCGATATCAAGTAATGCGGCCGCCGACGAGATCGCCTTGCCGAGCGTGGTTCCAGCTCGGCCGAGTGCCGCGAGAGCGATATCATCCCCTTCCCGGGCGGACGCCAGGAGCGCGCTCAAGGAGTCGCCCGACCACCCTTGTCCACGTGCCCAGCGGCGGATCGCCGCACCGCTGGCCACGGCCTCCACACAACCCCGCCCACCACACTCACATGGTTCGTCGAAGCCTGGCACCAGCATGTGCGCGATGCTGCCGGCATTTCCGGTGCGTCCTACCACCGCGAAGCCTCCGACGGTCACACCACCGGCGATATGGTCCGAGAGTGAGATGGCCAGCGAGTCCATCGCGTCCTGAGCGCCGCCGAAGCTACGCTCGGCCAACGCCAGGCAGACCCCGTCGAGAGCCATACTCACCGCAGCGGTGGGAAAGAGTTTGCGGGCGGCTTCCGCAATCGCGAAACCCGTTCGCCACTGCGGTATTTCGACCGAAGCCACTACCCCGGCCGCCATATCGATCGGCCCCGCGCAGGCGATGCCCAACGCGGTGACCTCGGTACCCGCCGCCACCTCGAGCAGCAGATCCCTACATCCTTCCCAGGGTTCTGAGTCCGGCAAAGGAATGCGCCGTATCGCGTCGGAACCGATATCGTCATCTACCTGGCCGGCAGCGAATCCAGCGGCGCCCACTTCCAGAGCCAGCACGGTCATGAGTTACCCACGATCATGGGGATATTTCCAATCGATCAGCGGAAGTGCACTAGTCGGTGCCGGTGGGCCGTAGCGGCTGGCCGAGCACGAGGTGCCG
This sequence comes from Nocardia sp. NPDC058058, assembly GCF_042885355.1. Classification (NCBI taxonomy): domain Bacteria; kingdom Bacillati; phylum Actinomycetota; class Actinomycetes; order Mycobacteriales; family Nocardiaceae; genus Nocardia; species Nocardia sp. NPDC058058. The sequence continues at coordinate 796,246 of NZ_JBHVSA010000003.1, forward strand.
ACGCGGTGGGGGCAGGGCGGACGCACTCCGGTCGGGGCCGGCACCGGTGCGAATAATTCGCATGGGTCGATTGCGATCGACCGATGCGATGCGATGGCGATCGAGATTCTCAACCACCTTGCCGGCGTTGTCGTAACCGACCCCGGCCCAGATCATCGCCCTGGGCGCATCGCCCCTGGCGATGAAAGTCTCTGCCAGCAGCGCACATTGGGTCAGCAGCGGGCAGGTTTGGCAGATCTCCACGGCCATTCGCCATGATTCGGGAGTGCCGATGTCGAGATCCCAAGCATTCGGAACATCCGCGCACGGCGGGTGATTGGATCGGATCGAAGCCGCACTGGCCGTCGAGGTCGCGGGGGAAACCCTGTTCAGGGCAGGGATATGGGTGATACTCATAGCCGTCTCCGGAAAATGCGGGGGCACAGCATGATTCGCTCGTGTCCCACTGATCGGGCGGTCGTCGGGGCTGATCGAGCAGTCCCCGGAAGCGGCTGCAGTAGCCGGTAGAGGCACGTTAACCGAGATGTGTCCAGCCCGCAAGGCTTATGCCGTTACATAACGGGACATTGACTTAGGTTCAGCGGTGATGCATCGTTGTATAGCGGCTCGATAGTTTCGGAACTGCATCCCAGCCCGAGATCTGGATCCCGAGGATGATCGGCAACTTGGAATACACAATCGATGAACTGGCGCGGGTGGCCGACACGACCGTGCGCAGCGTCCGCGTGTACCACGAACGCGGCCTCCTACCCTCGCCCGATGTACGTGGCCGAATTGGCTACTACGGCGTCGACCACCTGAGCAGGTTACAGACAATCAGTCGGCTGCTGAATCGCGGAATGAAGCTAAACGGAATCCGCGAGCTTCTGGAAGCCTGGGACCGCGGTGACGGACTCGCCGAAATCCTCGGCGTGCCGGAGCAGCCCGACGATACGACGCCGGAAACGACCACAGCCAAGGCGCCTGTCCCGCAGCTGCCGGAATACATGCGCAAGGCATTGGCGGCCACTGATCCGCTCGAAGGCTACCGGCTGGCCAATCCGCATTGCTCTGATCTGGCGACCCGGCTGGTCGATGCCGGTCTCTCTACTACGTCCGCATTCGGTCTGGTCGAGCGTTTCAGAGCGGATGTCGACGAGGCTGTCGATCGCTACGCAGCCGAGCTGTTTTTCCATATGGCGGGCAAACCATTCATACAGTCCGCCCGCGAAGTTGGTGACCGCAGTGACTTCGAGACCAATGTCGCCATCGCCCGCCTGATGACCAATCGCGCCGCTGCCGAACTGGTAGATCAGGCCCTGGCCCGGCATACCGAACCACCCACGGTCTGACGGAGTTTCGTCACTGTGGCAAATACCGCTCATTTCGCGCGAGCCAGTATCCGAAATCTTGGCGATATCGGAATGTGCGGCAAACCGGGTCGCAACACGACTCCCCCGTCGATGGTGTCGACATTCGCCTGCGGATACACGACTACCACTTGCCTGAGCGCCGCGGTGAAATCTCGGCGGAACTGGTGCCGCTGGCGCCGATCGGATGTCGCGCCCGCCGAACCGAATTGCATCATCAGGGACTCCCACGGCACCATGGTCTCCTGTTTCACCGAGACCATACGATAGGTGAGCCAGGCATAGATATCCAAGCGAAGCGCCGAACCACCCAGAGCCTTGATCGCGTTCATATCCAACGGGACCGGGTGCGTGGTGACCTCGCGAAAGAACTCGTCGCTCAGGTGCACGGTGGAGGCGAACAGTGAGCGATGCCCATTCTCCGGCCCGCTCCCGCACCAGATGTTGTAAGCGCTGGCCACCGACAGTTTCGCGCCGATACGGCGGTTCGCGTCACCCTGGTATTCGATGGTCAGAGTAGCGTTGAAGAGGCGATGCGACTGATTACGCATCCGAGTGAGCGATCCGTTTCTCCCGCCGGTCGCCGTCAATCCCATCGAGCCCATGAAGTCGGTCAGACTGTCGCCGAGCACGATGTCTTGCGAGCCGGTACGCACAGCCTCCGTGGACAGGAATGTCAGGATGAGCCGAGGCATGGTTCCGAAGGGATATCCGATCGATTCAGGCTTGTTGTTCTCGCATGTGGTCATACCGGGTTGCACTGTCAGTGAGAGATCGCCATTCCGACGACCCCACGCTGGCACATCCCCCGGATCGCGGTAGGGCAACGAGGTTTGGGTGAACACGCGAGCCAGATAACCTACTTCTTGCTCGCCATCCCAGACTTCGGTCGCAGTCCGGATGTCCAGCGGACTGCGTTCGGGTCGTGACACGAGCTCAGCATTGCACGCACCAGCGCACTTCCCATTCATGGGAAGCGTCGAGCGATGGCCGGGCAGTGCGCTTTGCGAATACAGGCCTCATTTCTGCAGGAAGATGCTCAAAATCCGAAACCATGACTTTTCCATGGAATGAATACTTTCACACCTGGCCACGGCTGTGAAAATTCCTGGACAGAGTGACGTTTCCCCGACAGACCTTCCCTGCCGTGGGAATGACCGACACTGGCGGGACTATGTGTCGAGTGTTCAGGGTGGTCTGATGAGCGCGGAGTTTGTGCTCGAATCGGATGAATTCACCAGTCAGGCAACAGCTTTCGCGGCCGGAGGCGATGGCCTCGCACATGTGCTGGATCAGCTGGTACGCACGATCGCAGATGAGGGTCCATGCTGGGGCGACGATGAACCCGGCCGACAGTTTCAGATGACATATCATCCGGATGCGAATCAGACCGTCGCGAATCTGCGAAGCCTGATCGCCACCTTGCGCCTCACCGGAGGCGCTATGAACAATTTCGTAAATGATGCCACGCACATCGATAGCACGAGCCGATCTCTTTTCGCAGATTCGAGCCGCGACACTCTGGGTTCCTCCTCGAACTCGCCGGCGATGCGGCTTGCAGAGAATGCACCTACACGGGCGATCAACCACTCGGATCTCTATACCGCTACAGCACAGGCTGAATCCGGAAAGCCCGCCGAATCGTCCAGGGTGCCGACGTCGGCAGTAGCATCGACCGCGGGGCGCGATCGTAACGAAACATATTGGGCACCAGCGCAGTCCGGTCAACCTACAGCGACACTGCCGCCAAACACGGCGCCAGCGATCCCAGAGGCAGCCACCGCGCGTCCGACAATTGTGGATCCATCGTCCATGACAATCTCTGCACGACATCCGGTGAGTGCTTCAGCGAACCGGACGCCCACCGACCTCGCTGCGAGCGTATTGCCGCCCGTCGATTCGCCAAGTGGCACCCGTTTGAGCGGGGCACAAGTGGCAAACTCTCCTGACCGGGTTCTTCCGCAGCCGCAAGGGCGTCCGTCCGACCCATCGGGTTCAGACAGTCAGTCGCCACGTCTACCTGGAGTGAGAGCGACTCCACCAATCTACCGACGACAGCGGGAAGCACGAATGGGTCTATCCGACACAGCCGCGTTCAGCCCCCGGACAGATTCCGTGCCATATGTGGAACCGGAAATTATCGATGACTCTTTACAACCACCGCCTATGGATCGAGATGGGGGGCACACCACTCCCTGGTCGAATATCCCTCGTATACCAAGTACGCCCAAAGACGACCTGCGAGGAAGCAATCGATGGAAAGACCCAGCATGGAAGATTTGACCGCCACGAACTCCGAGCTGAAGCGGTTGGTCAACTCGCTACTCGACGGTCTCGACGCGCAGAGCGCGGACATCCCGGATATCTGCGAACGTCTCTCGAAGTCGCAATGCTCGGGATATTCCGAAGACAAGCTGGTGGAGATCACCGTCGACGCTTATGGGGTCGTCATAGACACCAAACTCGCTGCTCAGGCGTTGCAGTCCAGATCACGTGAACACCTGGCCCAATCGATCACACAGGCCGCACGTGCTGCGGCCGCAGCTGCCGAACAACAACGCACGGAAATCATTTCGCCGTTAACCGCTACCGTCGAAGGACTGCCCGATCTTTCCGATCTGTTCCCTGGCGCACCGAGCCTGCGTGAGATCAGAGGAATAATCGGCATGGCGACCACACCCGAGACCATCCGCCGAGACCACGATTCGCACCCTGCTGATTTGCGGTGACGTTGGAGATTCCCCCCGAGATCCCGGCATGGGTGGTATCCGCGGTGGCCGGGCCGTGGCCGAAGGGTGATGAGGACGGGCTGAGGCGGCTCGGACACGCCTGGATCGTGTTGGGAGAAGCGATAACCGCTATCTCCTACACCACGGGCCACACGCGACGACGCGCCATCGCCGCGATCGAGGGCCAACTCGCACACGAACTCACGCAACACGGAATCGACCTCGAAGCCAACCTCAACGACGCCGCCAAAGCATGCCACGGCCTCGGCGAACAATGTATACGCGACGCGCTATACACCGAGTGCGGGAAATACGTAATCATCGGTTCGCTGGCCGCGCTTGCCATACAACTGGCAGCGGACCTGTTTATCCCCGGCATCGGACAGGTCCAGGCCACAGCCGCGACAGCCGCCACCCGATTGACGGTGCGCGCGGCTTTTCGCGATCTGATCACTAGCCTCGGCACTGACGGGGCCCGGGCCGCCGCAGCCCGAATGGTGAAAGTGGTCGTGTTCAAAGGCGCCACCATGGGCGCGATCCAGGGTGGATTGATCCCACTCGGCGCCGATATCGCGCAAATGATGCAGGGCAGTCGCCGAAGTGGTGACTTCGATTGGGACCAGATCGGGCTTGGAGCCGTCACGGGTGCCGCGGCCGGCATCGCGGGCGAATTCGTGGGTGCCCGAGCGATGACGCGACTGGAAAAGACCATATCCACCGACCGATTCGTCGGCCGAAGCGCGGTGCGCCTGGTCGGTGCCGCCGCCGGTGGTAGTGCGGGCACCGTATCCGGCGCGGTAGCGACTGTGCCTTTCACCGGCGAACTCGATCTGGGATGGAACCACGTCCTCATGGGCGCGGTCGGCGGGGCACTGGGCAGTATGCCCCACGCCCTCCTAGGACCCACCAGATCAGCAATACCCACCAACACGCACGCACCGGCACAGTCCAAACCATCCATTGACAACGGCCGGGCAACCGTCGCCGGTCCCATCGATCCATCAGGGGTCGGACCGCAGCCGAAAGCCCAAGCACCACAACCGGAATCCTCACCACCCCGCGAGGCCACAACACCGCCGGACGCCCCGAAGGCCACTCCTCGAGTAGAAACTCTCCCAGTAGATAGCGAACCGCGATCGGAAAACCGCACACCCACGAAAACCGAAGCACCACAATACGCGACGAGCACTTCGCGAGAGCAAGCCACCCAGCACCCTCTCACGGGACAACGCCAGGACATCGGCCGCCCAACCCCGATCGACCCTGCGAAGAACCCACAAAGCCGAACCGAAACCACTATCACGCCCACCGCCGAGCCAGACAAAACCAACTTTACGGTTTCCGCACCACAGATCAACCCCCACGAAATCCCACCCGCTGCCATCCACACCGAGTCCCGAACCGAGACCACCAACACCCCAGAGCAATTCGATTCAGTCGCGAACCACGACAACTCGACACGACACAACACAACACCGCGAAGTGAGGGATCTCAGCCGGGGGAGACATCACACCGAGCGGACACTGCCGGCCATCAAGGCGAGCCTCCAAGTTCCGGACGACGTGGTTATCAAGCGGCAAGCCATGGCCAGGTCCCACGTCACGACGAGGGTACCCGTGCGATGCACCCCCTACCGGGAGACCGGGCCGCCTCAAATACCCCAGCCCGTCATCTGCCCAACACAGAGGTGACAACTTCCGCCACACCGAGTCGAGACCGCACCGCCGCGGGCGAGACCAAATCCATGATCACCCCTCGCGACCACGAGCGATTACCGGAGTCTGCGGATATACCACCGACACGAACGTCGGGGTCTCCGCACCTTGCCAGTAGCACGGAAGCTGGAGTCAGCTTCCATCTCAGCGACCCCGTCCTCGCCGAGCTTGCCGCCCAAATTGCCAGGGACCCCAACTACTTCACCGTAGACGTCCACATCACCGCAGACGGCCACGCCCGCGTTGGAGACCGCATCTACACCCCGGAAGAATTTGCCAACCTCCTGCACCGGACCAACTGGGGCGGCGAAAATTCCATCCGACTTATCGGCTGTGAGGGCGCCACCAATGGCTTCGCGTCCCACCTGGCCCGGCACCTCGGCGTAGACGTCTTGGCACCTACCAGGCCCGCCTGGTCGGATACCCGTGGCCGCGTCTACACCAGCAGCGCCGAGATCCAACCCGACGGCACTCGGCGCCCGCGCATTCCACCAGATGGTTTCTGGGAAATCCACCGTCCCGATGGCACCAAATACAAAGCCACAGAGGATGGTTTCGCCCCGGGTAGCCGGGAGAGGGACACACAGAACCTCATCGCGGACGAGCCCAAAGACCGCGGGGACGGTTTTATCTCGGAAGATCCCGTCGCGGGGTATGACCAGGTCGAAAAGGACAGGGTCCTCGCGCAGGACGACCTGGACTTCAATGAACGGTTCGTGGAATGGAACCGCCCCACGCACCAGCCCCAGGACCCGAATAACCCCCATATACCCCGCGAGCCGATCGCTGTTCACGATGTAATCAAGGCTCCACACCGCGAGCGGGATACCGTACCGGACGGCAATACCAACCCTGAAGAGCTCCGCCCGAAGGTTCCTGACACTATGCCTGAGCCGCTCCGGGGGCTTACTGACCATGAACCGCTGAGGCCATGGACGGCATATCCGGTCGAGAATGAGAATACGACACGCACGACATTCTTTACCGATGGTAATGGAACGGTGAAGTGGGTCGAGGCGACCGCTGGCTCTAAGAGCCAAGCTATAAGCAATATGGGAAAGTGGTCCGGATTCAACCCTGACCTGAGCTACCCGTTGCTACCGGAAGCAACGTACAGGGTTCCGAACTTTCGCGACGTAACGAAGATGCTCGACTTCCATACCGATAAGTATGGCCAGACGGACTCGATGACTGGCGACGTTGAGGTGGGTGGACAAGATAGAAACCACCGCGACGATGATCCTCGCAAAGGTGCACAGCAACGCGCCTATCAGGAAGGTGAGGCAGCATATCCGAGCAGGCCGGGAGGCGTAGCGCCTACCGATCCGCAAGCGAAAGCAAATGCGCAGGTCAGATGGGCGGGTGGCCACTTGCTGGCGAATGCACTCGGCGGGCTAGGCGAATATCTGAATATGCATCCACAAATGGCTGCGTCCAACTCCGGCAATGCCCGAGATCGCTGGATCCATGCAGCCTCCTGGCGCGCTAAGGAAGATCAGCTTATTGCCTTTGCCGCTGTTGAGTATCAGAGCATCGGTAACTATCAAGTCAAGATGATCCGCAGGCATGATGGCGTCCCGGATGAGGTAGTCATGCGTTGGCAGGAGATCACATATGAGCGAAACCGGGATGGTGGCGTGCGATGCGATGACGATGGCAAACCTGTGGTCGAGTCCGTTGTGACGAAGGAACGAGTATTTCCCAATAATCCGAATGAGGTGAATTTTGGACCAGATACTCGCTACTCGGGTCGCTGACATCTGCTCCGAACTACGGTCCGTAGCCCCTGCCGGGTGGGCGCTCCTCACGTTGGATGTGCGTGCGAACGTTACGGCCTGTGAGACGGCAGTTTCAGCACAGAACGCCAATGGGCGGTCAGCAGGGGCAATGGATACGCCACTTCTGGTCGATCAACTATGCGCCCTACGCGCGGAAATGTATGAGGTGGACCGTGGCACATGGCTGTCCGCCCGGGTCACACTGCCTCGTGGTGAGCAGCCGCAGTTCTCGTTCAATTATGACGAAAATCCAGGCTGGTTGCCCGATCTGAATCCTATTGCGTACGTGCGTGACCTAGAAGCATTTCCGCGGGCACCACATTACGTTCCGCAGTGGCTGCGCGAGAAGCTCGACCGAGCTCTGCAACTCGAGCGTCAGCATGATGCCGATGAAACAGATCGCTAGACTTGCATCCAGTCATCTGATTTCGAGAGGAACTTACACAGTGTCAAATCTGGTACCATTCAGCCCTATCGAGCAAGAGGCTCGGCTCCGGGCGATCACCGAGGAAGTTCTGCCGACTCTGCCGATAGGGTGGACACGTTTCATTATCCGTGCCAAGGTGATCGGCAGGCACGTTGAGCGGGAAACCGGAGTGAAGCTCCCTGATGGCTCTGTAGTAGGCTGGTTATTCGATCCTGAAGTGTGGCGGATGTTCATGGAGTTAAGGTCCGGAATGTATTTTCCCGACGTCGGCACCTGGGTTGAGTTCAAATTCATGATGGAACCACCTGGACGTTTCAGCATTAAGTACAACCGTGATCAGGCGCCGCAATTCGAAACATATCCGAGCCGCGAGGACTTCGCACTCGATAAAGAGCGATACTCCCGATCGGACGCGAATATGCCCGACTGGTACCGACGCGGCTTGAACGGCGAAGCACCGCAAGACTGACTCTTATAAGAGCTGCGCGATAGCCAGGTGTCCCGTCGTCGAGCAAGTGCAACCGACCGCCTGATATTTTAGATCGGCAGTCAATCGATGCAATTCCAAACACTGACATATCAGCAGAAACTCTTGGTTCGCACCTAGCTCATGCCCGATGAAGGGATGTGTTCGGGACGTCCAGGCACTCGACCCAGCGGACCTTAACTTGTACGCCACCTCCCCTGGGGGCCTCGCCTCGGGTTATAACTGGATGGCCAGGCCGCTGGGACTGGCCAATTGAAAGGCTTTTACGTGTCACATGCCCTATTCCGTCGTCGGTGTCGGAGAAATTGTATTCAGATTTATAGGTATCGATCACAGCCTCTGGAATTCTGGGGTGGGCAACCGCGTACAGTATGTGAGCTTTTTCATTGAAATGGGTATTTACCATGAGAGGGCCGTCTGGTCCATTTTCCCAGCCACCACCATCGTTGATCACCAAACCCTCGTGATGGGCACATCGACCGAAGATGAAACGCACCATAGGTCTCGGATGGTGGTCGGTCCGAGGCCTTCTCAGCACCGGCCTAGATTTATCCCGACTGTCTACAGAATAAACGTACCGCTGTTTAATAGCCCGTTGAATGGAAAATACGATACGCGCAGCGCGGTCCGCCTGGCCGTCTTACGCTGCCTGAGGCAGATGCGGCATGGGCCTCGGGGCTGGATATGCGCGAACGTGAGACCGAACGACGAAGCAGACCCTGAAGCTCATATTTCATCACAGTGACGTTCTAGCCGTCCGGGACACTTCGCGTTCGTCGCTCGGTTTAACACGACCACTAACAGTCAGCGAACAGTGTGTGGCCGTCAATCTACTCGTCGACTAGCTCATCCTCTTCAGGTCCCTCAACGGTGAGCTGGGCAATATCCTCGGCCAGGTACAGCTTGAGCGCCTGATCCACGAGGGCGCTGCGGCTACCCGTCTGCCAGGTTTCGACGAGGTCGTCGATCGCGGCCATATCCTCGGCGATGATGCCGCTGAGGGCGATCTTCACCTGCGGTTCGGAGTGGCGGCGGCGGCGCGGGCGGGCCGCGTCGACTCGTTTGAACAGGCGGCCTGCGGGTTTCGCGGAGGCCGCCGTGGTGAAGTGGTTTTGGAGTTCGAACTCGTGTGCTTCGATCGCGTCCAGGACCACCGCGCCGTAGCTGCGGCCTTCGCCGCGCTGCTGCTTTTCGGTGTGCGTCAGTTGGCGCAGTACCTCGGCCACGACGCCCGCGACGTGTGCCTCGGGGACGGATTGGCCGTTCTTCGCCCTGGTGCGGGGACGCTTGGTCGGCTCGGCGACCGGGCTCGCGGCGGCCTTGGGGGCGGCCTTCTTGGGAGCCTTGGGGGCTACCTCGGGCGAATCCGCCACCGGGGCAGGGACTTCGGCGACATCGGGCACCGCGACCAGCGGGGCCGCGTGTGCGACGGGGCGCGGCGCCGAGGGCGGCAGCAGGTCGTCGATGTCGGTCAGGTCGTCATCGTTGAATGCGCCTTTGCGTGCCATTATGCGGTCTCCTTCGCTCGCTCACCGGTGGCCAGTCGGACCAAGACTTCCTTGGTCAGCTTCTGATAGTCGGTGGCCAGCGGTTCGGTATCACGTGACCACCGCTTGATCACCTCCTCGTCGGAACCCTCGGGGCGCGAGGGGGTGAATCCGACCAGCTCTTCCGCCGTGAGGTGGAAGGCGCGCGCGTCGATCGCCGCGGCCTTGTCATGGCGAATGAAGTTGCGGAACGGCTCGATACCGGTGCCGTCGAGCAATTCCATTATCTTGCCGAGGGTTTCCTCGTTGCGGCGCACCGCGCGCGGATTGCAGTCGAAGAGCACCATGCCCATCAGTTCGACGAGGGCGCCGTTCTTGCGGGCGTGCAGGTAGCGACGGGCCAGGAGTTCGGCGCCGTCCATGCTGCCGTCGTCCTCCTTGGTGGGCACGACGAGCCAGCTGACGATCTGCAGCAGCAGGTCCAGAACCGCACGGTCACCGGGGCCGGAATCGATGAGAACGAGGTCGTAACCCTCGGCGTCGACCAGGGTTTCGAGTGCGGCGCGCAGATTCTGCAGCGGGTTGATCCCGGTCTGCTCGGCGCTGGAGACGACGGTGCCCGCCATGGCCAAATGGCGGCCGCCACAGACGACGTCGAGACCCTCACGGACCTTGCGGACCGGCTCCAGAGCGGTGCCGTACTGCAGGGTCATCGCCAGCGAGCGGCCCTCATCGGAATCGTTCACCCCGAGGTCCCGGATGGTGCAGTTGCCCTGCTGGTCGGCGTCGATCAGCAGTACCCGCTTACCCCGTCGGGCGACGGCCACCGCGATGGCAGCGGCGATCGACGATTTGCCCACTCCCCCTTTTTGGTTGGCCAGCAGGATCGTTCGTCTCACGGCACGGATATCAGGCAGCAAACGAGAACTCGTCACGATCGAGGACAGTACCGCAGCGCACACCACCGAACCAACCATCTACAGGGGGTGTGTCGCGATCTTTTCCGAGCCCACGCATCAGGTGGACGCACCAGCCAATCCCTATCCCGTGCAGGCGATCTGATGACGAGTCGAGAGAGCTGTCTTCGGTTGTGGTTGTGCAATGCCAGGTGAAGGGGCAGCTTGGACTGTCCTGACCTGCGCATAGTGAGATGTATTGGGCTGTGCGGAGACTCGTGTCATCTGCTGTGTGATGGCTTTGCCCGGTCTACGGAACGGATTTCGTACCGATGAGATGGGTGGGGCGAAGACGGTGTCTTGGTCGCAAACCTGGTCCCGATCGCAGACAAGACAGTCCACCGAGATAACTACCCGTGCATCCACCTGATCATGAGTCAGACATGGTGACTCTGATTCGGTCTTGGTCGGTGACCTTTGAACTGCCGCAACACATACGGAATCGGCGTCCTTTGGAGCTACCACGTCAAAGCCCTGGACGCAGACCGGATGTGAGACGGCATTCAAGGCATCGGCATGATCCGAAAGCCTGGTCATCACAGTGCTCGTGAATGCGGCGCTCATAGCGGCATGAGCATCGGTCAGGTCCTGTGCGAGTGGGTCACTCATGAGAAGCGCACTCGTACATGCCCCGTTGACCGCCTTGACATCTGCGGTAGCTACGCCCACTTCGATACCCATTGCAAATGCTGTTGCAGTGGACCAAATGTTGTCCGTACTGCAGTTCCTTTCACCGACACGCTCATGTGCGCGCATGAGGGCAGTTAGCTCAACCCTGATCAAGGTGAGCGGCAAGTCCTGAGACACGAGCGATTTCATGCGCCGATGTTCCGCACTCACATCGCCCGATATCCAACCCAATGTGCAGGGGGCTTCAGATACCGAGCCAAGGGGAGTTGTTCGTGCAGTGATCCAGCCACCATGGAGGGCGCATGTCGACCCACACACACCTGCACATTTCGCGTCATTCGAATATGCCTGAGCGACTGCCGATTCAAGCGCATGCCGTCCTGCAAACATCAGGCCCACAACACCAGCCCGACCAAGAGTCGATACAGAAGCACGTGACAATGCGGACCAGTAGGCAAGTCTTGCTGCATGTTCCAACCCCATGCAATCAACCCGTGTTCGTGGCGTTGTGCAGATCGAATCATCTACCGATACAACAGCAAACCAGCAGCTCAACTCATCTGCCGTCGCTAAGGTCGTGTCGACTGTCGTCTCTAATGTCGCATCCAACGTCTTCTGGTCTGTCGTATCAAATGTCTTGCGTACGACCTTAGTAACGACAATCGCAACGGTGCTCACGTGGGTAGCAGCGTTGGTTTTGTAGTACATCACCAGTTCAGAAGATGTTTTCTCGCCAACAGTGAGTCCCGCTCGATCAGCCAGGAGAGGGGAGAGGGGACTCGATTTCGGAGCTGAGAGTTGCTCTCCACGACAGCTTTTGAGACGCCGAGGAGACGATGAATGCATCCGGTTCATGCAGAGCATTCGCGTCTCCCTTCCTCGTCAGTCATACATCTCGGTGTCGTGTTGGAACTCCAAGGAGTCTAGCGACAGTCCGTCCTGTTCGCGGTCTTCATCCGCGGCCAAGTCGCCAGGTACCGAGGCGAATCGGATGATCAGCCCTGCGTCCGAACCAAGAGTTGATAGATGGCTGATCGGTGCAGAACACTGCACGGGCCCAGCCAAGTACTCAGCCGCAGGTGGCACGTTCACAGTCCACTACCGAGATCGACAGCCCGTCCTCGCCAATCGCACGAGCCGAGACAGCCTGCTGACGTGGGCGATTCAAGAGCTGATCCGGCACGCGAACGCGACTTCCTTCGACGTGCCTTGTCATTGCGACTTCGAGAGATCCGCGGCAAGACCCTGACTCGTCGACCTTCTGCTCGGCGATATCCCCCGCCGGAGACGCATGTGCCCTACGGGTGGATTGCGAAGTATCACCGCGCAATCGATCGCCGCCGATTCCACGGTCTCGATGGAGACGTGATGTGGGGGAGTGGCACCCGCTCCCTTCCACTGCCGAAGACATCGCGCGCCAGACCGCCATAACCTCTCGTAGAGCGGCCCCTGCCCAGAGGTTCGATCCGCGCCATCCGACCGGTGTCCTTCTGGCACGCCCGATCTCGTCAGCGTCAGGCGCTGCCACAGAGACACTCCCAGCGCCCTGCATGTCATGAACATCCCGATAACCCACGACGTCCGACCCAGCGGGATCTCTCAACAGCCCCCTTTGGCCGCAGAGCGACCGTCAAATCAGTGTCGCCGCATGGGAGTCGGCCGGTTCCATCTCATGCCCGCCGAATGCGGGCCACGTGAGAGGAACCGCTCGCCACGGCGGTCCCTCTCACGCCGCTGGCGGATTTCTCCGCATGTCTCGTCAACCCGGACAATCCATCTCGTCGGGGCACCCGCGCGGCGCAGCCTCAACCTCATGACGGGAATCCCGGCTGGCGAATCGAAACCCCTGGACCGCCACACGCTCGACGTCCTTCAGATGCTGCAGCACAGCGACGAACCGAACGGGAGATGCTTCGCATTCGAGGTGTTCGACCAAGCCACCGCAGCGCCGATTCACACCTACCCGCGAAGGTGGTTCCAGCACATCCGAGTGGCTATGACGAGCGCGGAACCCCGCCAAAAGCCGATAACTGCAAGATTGCCAACTTTCCCCTGAAATCAGGTGATTTGACCCGTCTCGCCACCCTTTCAGCACCCTCAGAACCGAAACTGCCCTCCAATTTCCACGCAGATCGATCAAAACCCCATTCACATACCGATGTTCGTTTTGACCACAAAAATGCTTCTACGGACGATTTAGAGCCTGGTGGCGCATGACCTGCGGCTATGCCGCCAACGCGGCGCTGAGACCCCCGATCCCGGCTACCGCGGAGTGCGACACAGCCACTCGGCGGTCAATACCGCCGACCCTGACGCCATCTCCACCGGACCGCATCACCGCGCAGAAGCGCCGGAGAGGGGAGAGGGGAGAGGGGAGAGGGGATGAAGTTCCGGTCGGTTTGGCCGATCCTGCCGCTGTGCAGGCACTTCGTGTCGGCCTGGCACAACTTCCGCGCCGAAACCCTTAGGCTTGAAGCAGGGCAAAACCCGCCCAATCCAGATCACCCGCACAGTCACCTGATAAATATTCGTTCTGGCGCGTGATAATCGGTTCCCGTACGCATCGAAGCGATATATCAGCAGGTCAGCCCCAATTTTAGTCCCGATTGCGTCGAACACCACGCGCCACGCTGACATCATCCGCTCGCAGATCCAGGTCAGCCGAGCCGCCGAAAAAGGTGAATCTGCACGTCACGGCACGATTCGTCGCTCAGACGGCTCGCCTGCCCTCACCTTCGCGATATGGGTCGAAGAACGACCCGGAATTCGATATGCCCGAATCTCCTCGTGGATGCCCACACGCGCTACACCCATGCTCGTTCGGGTGTTGGGCTGTTTCGCACCCTCCGGCGCCTTCCAACCAGCTGGCCGAACTCCCGACGCAGGCTCGCCTCCCGACGCAGGCTCGCCTCCCGACGGGAGGTCGCCGACAGGGCCGCATGGACGACGGCCTGTGCCTCGGGCACCAATTGACCCACGGAATCGCTATGCGAGGCACCCATCGACGCATGCCGAATGCCCACGGCCGCCAAGGCCGGGGGAGTGGACGGCCCACCACCACGGAGTCATCGTGCTCGAGCCGCCGAGAACCAGCCCTGGTCGGCTTCTTATGCGTGGCTCGCGGGCCTGTCTCGGGCTGCTGACCTGCGAAATACCGATACGGCCTCGTCGCGCGCATAAGAAGCCGACTACGTGGGGCTCTGAACGGAATTGCCTGGTCAGCGCAGTGGGCTTCGGGGGAGGTCGGCTTCTTATGCGTGCTTCGTCGAGCTTCCGCATCGAACAGATCCCCCGAGAGAGTGCGCATAGGAAGCCGACTTGCACTCGATGCACCTTCCCGTCGATGGCACGCATTTCTTGCCGACCATCCCCGCGAAGAGGTCTTTGACCTGGCGATATGCCGAAGATCGAAGCCGTCATCCGGCCCGGATTCCGCCGGAATCGGCAAGATCAGCCAGCGGCAGACGCCGAGAGACCACGCATATCTTGCCGACCCGGAGCCCGGGTTCGTACCCCGTCACCCCGGGCTGGGCCGGCTGTCGGGGGAGTGGGTGCGGGACCGATATCACGGAGATCCATCCGTGAAGGCCGCCGCGGTCGGCTTCTAATGCGCACGGCCATCCGACTGCACCAGGCTCTGTATCACGCATAAGAAGCCGACCTCCCCAGGTCAGGGCATCAATTCGCATCCGCCGTCCAGTGCGCGCCCGCCACCGAGGTCGATGCGGACCACGGGATTTCCCAGTGACTGCGCATATCTTGCCGACCTCGGCCACGTATTCGGAGCCGACCGCGCCACGCATTCATCGCCGACCCACGCATTCACGACCGACCCCGCGCATTCATGGCCGACCCCAGCACGCATTGATGGCCGACCGCGCCACGCATTCGCGGCCGACCCTGGCCCAGCAGACGCGTCCGCCGGCGCGCATTTCCCGCCGACCCCGCCTCTGACGTGGCGTTTCCCCATCCCGAGACCGCGATGACCACAGCGAACGATCAAGCTTCGCCCGCAGCCCGCAGCGGGCAGTCGGCAAGATATGCGCACCGCAACCACGCATATTCGGGCGACCCTCGCCCTCGCCTTCCGTGCGCATAAGAAGCCGACCTCCCAGGTCAAGCCCCTATTTCCATGGACGAAAGCGGCGAAACAGTCAGCACCGATGCCGGCGGCCGCAGCTTCGATCCTGCGACTCGAGCCCGACCGAGCACGCATATCTTGCCGACCTGACCTTCTCAGCGCTGGGGAGATGGTCGGCTTCGTATGCGTAGAGCGGCCTGAACGCCAGGTCGGCTTCGTATGCGTGCGTGAGTGCGTACGCATACGAAGCCGACCTCGATGTTGTGGCACTTCACGGACGAATCGGCACACGCGGTAGATAAGCGCAGGTCAGACCGATACAGCTGGTCATAGCGCCAGGTCGGGTGCGCATACGAGGCCGACCCGTGCCGACTTCGCGAACGCGAGGTCGGCTTCTTATGCGTGGTCGGTGGGCTTCTTCGGTGTACACGGTCGGCTTCTTATGCGCACCCGCGCGTGCCCAGCCGTGCGCATAGGAAGCCGACCATCCCAGGTCACGCGCCTGATTCGCTCGTGCGCGCGCCCGGCCGAAGGTCCAGCGCGCAGCCCCGCCGGTGCGCATATCTTGCCGACCCGGGGCGAGATCGGGGCCACCCCGCATTCCGACCGCGGCCGAAATGCGGTCGACGGTCGGAACCCGCCGCAACGCCCCGCCGGAAACAAACTGCCTGATCAGCACCAGAATCGCCGGTTCCGCCGAATGCCCGCGACACGCGGAATTGTGCGCATATCTTGCCGACCTGAAGTTCGCGATCTACTCTTTGAGGAGCTTCCACGCATTTGTTGCCGACTCTGTGCATCAATCTGTGGATAACCCTGTGGACGGCGTATTCGGTCCACACATTTATCGCCGACCGAAAATGGCGCGATTCCGGCTCCTCCACACATATCTTGCCGACCCAGTGCGCATTTGTTGCCGACCGAGGCCTTGGATATGCGCAGGTCAAACGGCCTAAATTTGCCCCTACAAGTAGTTGTTTCTTCTTGTAGAAAAAGATAACTAGTAGTAGTAGGCCGCCGCAGCCTGTGGACAAGTCCGCGCCTCGCGCGTGCTCCGAGCGGCCGTTCGCTGGACTCTCCCCACTCGCTCACAGCTCGCGCCCACCACGCCCTCGCGCCCGCATCCCAGCTCCGATGGCGCATTTGTGACATCACGATGGTCATCATGAGTCAGCATGGTCGGCTTCTTATGCGCACGAGTTGGCTATTGTCGCTGGTCGAATTCCTCACGCGCCCCAACAGTCCGAGTAGTTGCGCATTTCTTGCCGACCGTGGCCATTATGAGAATCTCCCTCGCGCACATATCCTGAAATACGACTTCAGGGGCTATGAAGTCGGCTTCGTATGCGCAACACCACCGACACGCCGATCTCGTCATTGCGAGTTTTGAGGGGGAACGTGGAATGCTAACGCCCATGGCTCGGCCGAAACGAGATGACGCGGAACTCGCAGCAATGGCTGCTGAGCTCCAAGCGCAGCGTGAACGGGAGCTCCAGGAGGTTGGTTACCTGGGGCGGTTGTTCACCCAGTTCAGCCTGCCCTACAAGGATCCCGGCACCGATCGCACGGCGTGGGGTCGCGAAAGCGGTCCGGTTCGCATCACGGTCCAGCCCGGTCTGCGGGTCGAGAACGGTGTCACCCGCTCCTACGGATTCCCCTTCGGTGGCGTTCCCCGCCTGATCCTGGCTCATATTTCGACCGAGGCCGTGCTCACCGGCGAGCCGATGATCGATCTCGGCAGCTCGCAGTCGGAGTACATGCGCAAGGTCGGCCTGGGTCGTGCGACCGGGGGCAAGACCGGCACCATCGGCCGCTTCCAGAATCAGACCGAGCGTCTGCTGCGCGCGACCATCACGATCGACTTCAAGGACAGCTACGCCGAACAGCGCTCGCGCGCAATCAAGCTCAGCGTTGCCAGCAACTGGGACCTGTGGTGGACCGGCGAGCGTCGTGAGGGCCAGCAGTACCTGATGCCGAGTTCGATCACGCTGTCCCCGGAGTTCTTCAAAGAGGTCATCGACCATCCGGTCCCGGTGGACATGAACGTGCTCAACCTGCTTCAGGGCGCGCCCATGGCGATGGATATCTACATCTGGCTCACCTACCGCATGTTCAAGCTCGAAGACCCCGTGCAGCTGTCCTGGCCGCTGCTCATGCTGCAATTCGGCTCGAACCTCGCCGATACCAAGCAGGGCCGCTTCCAGTTCCGCAGGGACTTCTCCAAGCATCTCGAGTCGGTCCGCGCGTTCTACCCCGATCTGCGGGTGACCGTCGACGACAAGGCCGGTCTGACCCTGTACCCGAGCCCGACGCACGTGATCAAGAAGGTCTCGCGCCGACTACGCGCGATCGGCTGAAACGGCAAAGGTGGAGCGCCCACGATCGTGGACACTCCACCCTCGCAAGCCAACTCAGGCGCGCTGACCGCCCGGACCACCGAATGTGAACGAGCGGGCACGCTCACCCGCGGTGGCCATATGCGCTCCGGCAGTGTGAGCCATACCGCCCGCACCGGCGGCCATATTGGTCCCAGAGCGCGGCGCTTGCGGCATACCGGTACCGGATCCCGGAGTCGAATGTTTGCTCCGGGCAGGGCTCTTCGTCACCATCGCGGCGAGACCGCCTGCGATAGCCGCAATTACGAGCCCCAACGGTAGCGCCCACCACTTCCAACCCGAACTGGAACTGGAAGCGGCCTCGGATCCAGTCGCCACGGCCTGTCCGGGCGGCGCACCCGGAACCGAGACATCGAGACCGCTGAGTTGAGTCGCGATCTCAGCCGGAATGGTGGTGAAGCCGCCGGCCTGATTCCAGCTGATCTGAACCGGATCAGCGCCCTGCCCGCGGAACGTCTGGCTGTAGACCCCATTCGCGACGCTGGTGTCGCTCATGGGCGCACCCAGCACCCCGTCTGTCGCACGCAGGTGCGACCACGCGGTGCGAATGGGTCCCTGCACCAGCCATGCGCCGTTCTGCGGACTCCATTCGATGGTCGCGCCCTCGGGTGCGGAGAACTCGCTGAATCGCGCGGTGCCCGCGACCGGGGCATCGGATTCGTCATTGGTCGGATACCCGACGGCGTTCGCGCCGCCGAGTGCCAGGTACTTGTCCAGGATCGCCCCGTACATCACCTTGGCACCGGTATCGGCGGAGTAGATGATCTTGCCGCCCTGATAGTCCTGTGCCGCGCCGTCGGCACCGAATGCGTAGACGCCTCCGGTCTTCGCTCCGAGCGGGGAGGACGCGCCACCCTTGTCCTGGTAGTGCGAGTCGATCGCGTTCTGAGCATCGGCCGGTTGCGCACTCGCCATCGGTGCCAGAAAACCGTTGCCACAGGCCATGATCAATGCGAAGGCCAGCGTCGCGCCGCGCAGCGGCTTCTTCCAGTGCGTCATCGCGCCACTCCCGTCTTGGGTTTGGACGCGATGCCCAGCACCGCCGAGAACAACGCGCCCACCGCGCCGCCACCGGCGACCTGAGCGAGGATCTGACCGAAATCCAATCCGCTACCGGTGGCGGATTCGATGATCGCGCCGGTGATCCCGCCACCGACCGCCCCGGTGACCCCGTGTACGAGCGGACCGAATCGGCTTCGCGCACCGCCGATCCCACCGCCGACGACACCCCCGAGCAAACCTAGCAGCCATTCCATGGTTCCTCCTGGTCTTGATTCGGATAGGGGACGAAAGACTATGCACCGCCACGCTTTTCGGGATTCTCCGGCTCGAAGCCCTCGGTTTCGAAGCGTTCCTTGCGCACCGTGCCCGAGACGGCCTGCTCACCCGCGACGTCCTCGACCTCCAGGCGCACTCGTTCCACCGGGACGGCCTCGGTGTCCATACGTACGCGATCGGCGTGCAGGGTGACCTCCTGGACCGCTTCACCGATATCGGCGCGTCCGGCGGCGCTCGGATCGGTGATGGGCTCGCGCACGACCCGCACTTCCTCGTGGCTCACCGGCACGCTCACCGTCTGTTCTTCCTCCACGACGTACTTATGTAGTCGCGCGGTGCCGACCTCTTCCCGGTCGGTATTGACCACGAGGCGTTCTTCCGAGCGCAGCAAAGATTCGGCATCGCCGTAGCCGTGGGTCATCGGCTCATCCATCGCGGGCTGGATACGCGTGCCCGCGACCGACGCCGCACCGCGACGCTGTCCGCCGCCGTAATGGGCGATCAGTTGCTGTTCGGCCTGCGGGTCGATACGTCCGTCATGGTCGAGATGCGGTGCGGTGGATACCATTTCGCGGTTAACGCGCAAACGAACAGAATTATCCTCAGGCCGGTACTCAGCACCCGCGAGCGGGGCCAGGGCCGCCTGTTCGCCCCTGCCCATCGATACCGCCGCCCAGGTCGGCGCACCGGATTCATCGTCGAGAAAGAAGGATTTGATGCGCCCGATCTCCACACCCGCCGCATCGCGCGCAGTGCTACCGATCAGGGATTCCAACGTCGTTTTCGCCATGATCTCTCCTCCGCTAAGGGGGTGACCATGCCCGGAGCCCGGACATGCCACCGCGTGGGAACGATCTGCTGTCAACGTGCTGCGTGTACGCACATACCCGCAACAATCGCCGTCAAACACCCAGCAAACCTTCACCCCGCTCAGCGTCGGGAATCACCGGCGAACCATCGCTGGCTACGGCGCGGTTACATGAGCGGAGTCGGTGGCAACGATGCCCACCGACTCCGCTCAGTACCCCGAGCGATCAGCTGATCTGGCAGAGGATGGGGTTGGGCAGGTTGCACGGCTTCTGCATGCTGCCGGTGGGGGCTCCCAGGAGGGTCAGCAAGTCGAGTGCGGCGCTGCCGGTGGTGGTTGCCCAGATGGATTCGGCCTGGGTGGGCTGGGCCGCGGGGGTCGCGACCTCGAGGGGGACACCGCCGGTCGTGTCGGGGGTCGCGGCCGATGCGAGTGCGCCGCCGGTCACCGTCGCGGCGATGGCCGCGACCGCTACACCGGTGCGCAGAGCAGAAACAAGCACGTGCATTCGTGAATCCTTTGCTCGAGAGAAAATCCTCGGCAACAGTGTCAAGCTCCGATTGTCTTGAACAGACACGGATTTCGATGCCCCCGGTGCCCGGGGCTCCACGGTGCGGTGGTTATCCCACCGGGTGCGGCTCGGCGCGGATGATGGTGCTCAGTACGCCGGGGAAGCGTTGTTCGATACCTTGATGATCATCGAAGTATCGGAGAAGGCGAGTGCGGGCGTGATTCTGGTGATCGGGGCGACCGGCAAGGTCGGCAGGCAGGTGATGGATCGGCTGATGAGCCTTGGGACGCATCCGCTTCGGGCGCTGGTGCGCTCGCGCGAGCAAGCGAAATTACCCGCGAGCGTCGATATCGTCGAAGGCAGCCTCACCGATCAGGCCGCACTCGCGGCGGCGCTGGTCGACGTCGATACGGTGCTGCTGATGTGGCCGTTCCTGACCCTCGACGACGCCTCCGCCGTGCTGGATTCGATCGAGCAGCGCGCGCGACGAATCGTCTACCTGTCCTCGGTGGGGGTGGGTAGCGCCGAGGAACTCGACGATCCGATCTTCGCCATGCATGCGGCGATGGAGCGGCTCATTGCCCGAACCTCGCTCACCCCAACGATTCTGCGTTCGGACACCATCGCGAGCAACACCCTCGGCTGGGCCGAGCAGATCCGCGCGACCGGTGTGGTTCGTGGTCCGCTGACCGCTCCCACCGCCGTCGTCGACCCGCGTGATCTTGCCGCGGTTGCCGCAACGGTTCTCACCGACGATGCGCACGCGGGCCGGACCTATCTGCTGACGGGCCCGCGTGTAATCAGTCGTCCCGACCAGGTCGACGCGATCGCCGCTGCCCTCGGACGTCCACTGCGCTTCGAGGAAGTGGCGGTGGACGACGCGCGACGGCAGCTGCTCGACGATGGCCGTCCGCCCGCGCTGGTCGACGCGTTGCTGGCGGCCGCCGAGAAGCGGTCTCGCTCAACGCTGCTCACCTCGACCGTCGAAGACCTCACCGGCAGGCCCGCGTCGTCGTTCGAGCAGTGGGCCACCGATCACGCGGCCGCATTCCGCTGAACCGGTTGGCAGCCTCCCAGATCAGCACACCTCTCCGCGCCTTGCGGCCTTCAGAGCGACCGGGTGGCTAAGCTTTCCGGGCATTGACCTTCGGACGCGGGAGCTTGGGTTGCGGGTCGATCGGCAGACCACCACGGAATCGAATACTCGGCGCACCTACGGCTCTGCGTGGCGTCGGTTCGAAAGCTGGTGTGCGGCGAACGGGCACTGCGCATTTCCTGCCGACCCTGCGACGGTGGCGAAGTATCTGACCGAGGCGGCGCGGGAACGCGCGGGTGCGGAATACCGGTATCGGGGTGGGACATTCACCGTCTGGTTGGCGGCGATCGGTGAGCGGCATATGAGCGCGGGATATCCGCATCCAGGGATCGATCCGCTGATTGTCGAGGCAATGCGCAAGATTCGTGGTCGGCGCACCGGTGAGACCGGCCCGGCCCGGGCACCGGAGCCGTTGACCCGTGCCCATCTCGAGATCCTGGTCACCGATATCCAAGCCCGAGCGCGAGGTTGGATCGCGCAGGTCACCGCGCGGCGCGATATCGCGCTGCTGACCATGGGATTCGGCGGTGGATTGCATCGCGATGAGCTCGCGCGGCTGGCCTTGCATGATGTCGCGCCGGTCGGCGCGGGGGAGCGGCTGGCGGTGCGGCTCGGTCAACCCGATAGCGGCAGTATCGAATACACGTACCTATCCAGGCCTGAATCAGCTCACCTGTGCCCATGGTGCGCGTACCTGCGATGGCTCGCGGTGATCATCACCTACGACAGTGCCGTCCAGCAGACCCTGCACACGGCCCGCTCGGAGGCCGACAACGGGACGATCGCGAATTGGGAAGCGATGCGCGAGAACGCCGCCGACGACGGCGCGACAGCGGTGATCAGGCTCATCCACACCGCAACCGATGATCTCGAACAACACATCTGCGATGATCCGCGCCCATCCGCCCCGACCCCGGACGCTCCGCTGTTCCGCGCGGTACGCAATGGCCTGCCGTACGAAAATAGCTCTCTCACAGCAGGTTCCATCACTCGCATCGTGAACCAACGCGCCATCGCGGCAGCTCTCGATCCGTCCGCCATAGACCTGTTCGGCACGCGCATCCGACATCCACGCACCGAACTCGTGCCCGGTGTCACCGCCGAGATGCCCATGCACGAGCCGAACAGCGCACCCCACTTCGTTTGGGCAAGCACCCGACGTCCGGCCGATCATCGACATCCACCCGAGCGGGTAAGCGACCCAGTCGCGCCCCAACGCGGCGTCTCGCCCGAGTATCCGAGCGTGGATCGCCGACCGCCCCTGGGTCTCCCGACGCGCTACCAGCGCCCGTGGGTCCTGTTCGCGCGCTGGTGCGCTGCCACCGATCACGCGCCGCTCCCCGCGTCGCCGCTAACGGTTGCCGCGTTCCTCGACGATCATCCCGGCAGCCGTGCCACGCACCGCACCCGCCTGACAGCGATCAATCAGGCGCACCTGGTCGCCGACCTGCCCGCCCCCGGGCGCGCGGCGACGCTGCGGACCGCGCTCAACGAACTCCGGTCCGAGCGAGGCGAGCGAATCGCCGCGCGCGTGAATTCGATTGTGCGCCAACTGCCCACCCGAGGCTGGACCCGCGGCCTATTCGGCCGCCGCAATGCCGCCCTGCTGACGCTGTCCGCGGCCGGCCTCACGTATACGCAGATCGCAGACCTCGTCCAAGGCGATCTGACCCTCGCCGACGACCACGCGATCATCGCCGACGGCCTGGCATCCCTCGCCGTGACCGGCGATCCCGACACCTGCCCGGTCGCCATCCTGCGCCGCTGGACCGACGTCGTGCGCCTGGCCCCCCACCCGGCCGGTCGTGGCCTGCTCGAGCATCACCTCAGCCGAAACACCCTGCCCACGGACGGATTCGACCCGGCGCACGCGAACCTGCCCCTGTTCACCAGCTTCGACGCCCGCGGCTACACCGCCATGGACGACAACCTGACCACCTGGCTGCGCCCACTGTCGGCCACCTCGATCGCTACTATCGTCGCCGCACACCTGACCGGCCCGCTCCCGGTCTACCGCACCCGCGCCACCGTCCCGGTCCGCGACCGCCCGTCCGCTCCGCCGGTGTCCGAACCCATCGAACTGGAAGACACCTTCGCCGCCGGTGTAGCCGCCCGCCATCGAGATCATCAGCGCCTCAACGATGTCGGCTCACTCTGGGACGACTTCGACGATCGAGCGGACGAGGTGACCCGCATGCTCGAACGCGCGCTGGCGATCGCGGATGGCACCCATCAACCGGGTGCCTGATCGAATCACCTGCTCCTTGCGACGGTTCCGATCAGCTCAGCATGGACCGTCGGCGGATGTCGCGATAGGTCCGGGGTATCGCCGCGAGAACCAGACCGGCAAGAGGTTGGGTGAGTGGGTGATCCAGGTGCACCCACATCTCGTAGCGATCGATCACGTGACGGTTCAGCGGTACGACCTCGTAGTCGATCCGGCCGATCTGCTGATCCTCTGGATCGCGGATGATGAAGCGCTTCGACCACTTGTCCGCGCATTCGATCGTCGCGAGCACCCGCTCATCCTCCGAGCTGAGGGTGAATTTGGTTCTGGCCGACCAGCCTTCGGTGACTTTGCCCAGCCCCGCGATGCGATGAACCGTCTTGAACCGGACCACACCATCGGTGATCGTATGAATCAGCGCCCCCCGCTCATCGCGGAGTTCAACCGTCCCCCCGGCCAGCCGCTCGAGCGTCCTCGCCCCGATCGGCACCAACGCCCCGATCAGAACCCCATGCCGGTCGGTAATGGTCCACTCATGATGCTCGACCAGCTCGGCCTTGTGCCGAAAAACAAAATTCCGCTCATCGAGCAGTCGCGGATCAACCGAAGCCTGCTGTGTCGCTGTCGTTCTCACCGGTATCGGCTGAGTGTGCTCAGTCCACCGAAACCCATCCCACCACCGCAACACGGTGCCATTGGGATACCAGCCCGCGGCTGACGTCGGCTGTGTCATCACCTCAGGGTAAGAACCACCGGCGCCGGTTCCTACCCACCGTAGGTGTGGGAATCCCCCACCCGACCCCGCAACGAACGCAGTGGCCGACCAATCGCCCTTTCGGCCTGGAGGCGGCGTTCCTCGAGCTGCTCAGGAGTGAGCTTGACACGGATGGGTCGCCACGGCTCATTCAATGCGCTCATCGGTCACCGTCCAACACGATCGCGTACATTACGCGTTTCATCATGACCTTCCGGTGCGAACTCGGGGCACGATTCGAACGCGTGCGGCCCGAAGTTCAACTGGCCGTGGCTGATTCCCCGGGGCGATCCGGGCTACCGTTGGTGAGCATGACGCACTCCGATATCGAAGTCACCGCGGAGTTGGTGCGGGATCTTTTGCGTGAGCAGCATCCTGATCTGGCTGAGCATCCGATTCGGCTCGGTGCGCGGGGGTGGGACAACCAGTTGTGGCGGCTCGGTGCGGATTTGGCTGTTCGCTGCCGTGGGCGACGGAGTCGGCGGATGAGCTGCTGATCAAGGAGTACGCGTGGGTGCCTGCGCTGGCGGCGAATCTTCCACTGCCGGTGCCTGTTCCGCGGCGGTTCGGTGCACCGTCCGAGCGACGGTCGACCAATGCCCTGGCGTCGCTTCTCACCGCATCGCATCAACCCGCGCCCGCCGATACACGTGTCGGCACTGCCCGCTGGCCGCCGGTTTCGCCTGGTTTGACCGACAGCTCGCGTGGCCACCGATCGGGGCCGGATCCCCGATCCCGCTGCGGTGTGCAGTGTTTGGGAGGACGCGCTAGCCGTACGCAAAAGTAGGGCCGCACCCGCCACCGACGGCTTGCCATCAAGGGGAGCCATGAGCGTGCGTTCGCCCGTACCGTGTAACTATGCCCAGCTCTACATCGGTACTGTCACACAGTTTCGACGGAACCTTCTATTGTGTCCAGACGACATCGTTCGATGTCACCTTCATTATCGGCGCGAACGAGAATCCTGAATTGCTGGAGAACGTCGACATCGAGGTGCGGTTGCCCGATGGCTCACGGTGGAGCGCAACGATGTTCACAGTGGCTGAGGTCCAAAGGCTTTTGACGCGCTGGTCGGAGACCGGAGAATGCATGGGCGGGTCGTACTTTTGGTGCAGTGACGGCGTCATCGTCCGTGATCCTGGAGTGAAGGCCATGACTGGGGTACTCATCGGGCTTCATGACGATGAACATGCGCTCGCATCGGTTCTCCAACCTCTCGACGAAAAGTGACCGCCCGGCATGTGCGTGTGGTCGAGGCGAGCGGTCGTGACGCGCTGTGCGCCAGCGGAATTCGGTGGCCGTCAACTGCGGTCTCGGTGAATATTAACCAGGCAAGACTCTGATGGCACGAGCGGGCCTCGTTCATAGGCGTTCATCCTCGCGTTCTTCCTGCTGTGGTCGGTATGGCGTCGCCACCACACCTTGATCTACGAGGTGTCACTGCTCACCCTCGCCTGGGTCAGTCCGTGCATGTGGTACGCCTGTTTTCTTGCACCGCTGTCGGCCACGTTCGTCGGCCGCTTGATCTACCGATGCGCGGGGGCGCATCGACTGACTGGGATCTGTTGCCACCGTCCGCCATTCGGTGAGGGTGACCGTCAGATTTTCGTCGCGCCGGTTGATCCGACGGCCCAGGCGGCTTCGATCATTCGGAAGACTTCGTTCACCGTGGCCTCGGGGGTGGATGAATCGCGGCCGAGGGAGTAGGCGTCGATGACGAATCTGGCGATTGCCCGGCAGGGGGTGGGGTCGGGTGGGTTGCCGAGGGTGGCGGCGATGGCGGTTGCGAGGGAATCGGCGTGGCGCAGGCGCATTGATTGCTCGTACTGCCGCAGGGTGGGGGATTGGTCGATCATGCGATAGATCGGCGCGGCTCCCTCGGCGGTGCAGTGCGCGACCATGGCTTGAATCTCGTTGCGCAGCAGGGGGATCAGGGGTTCGTCGGGCGATCGGTCGGTGACCGCGCTGGTGAGGCGGTGTTCGAAGTCGGTGTCGTGGGCGAAGACCAGGGCCTCTTTCGAGGGGAAGTGCGCGAAGAGCGTGGTGACGGCGATATCGGCTTCGGTGGCGACGTCGCGGATGCCGACCGCGTCGTAGCCGCGTTCGAGGAACAGTCGCAGGGCGGTGTCGGCGATGTTCTGGCGGGTCGCGGCCTTTTTGCGCTCCCTGCGGCCGGTGGGCGCGGTCATAGTGCGGATGCTAGCAGATATGAACACGAAACCGATACCAAAAACTATCCGTTGCAAAACACTAACCGTTAGGGTTAGTTTCGAAATATGAGAGCTGTGCGCTTCGCCGAGTTCGGCGGCCCGGAGGTACTGGAACTGACAGAGACGCCCGAGCCGCATCCCGGCCCGGGTCAGATAAGAATCGCGGTGCGGGCGGCGGGGGTGAATCCGCACGATTGGCGAGTCCGCGAGGGCCAGTTCGAGCGAATCCGCCCGCTGCGACTGCCCGCCGGTCTAGGGCAGGACGCCGCCGGTGTCGTCGATGAAATCGGCCCCGGCGCAACAGGTATCGAGGTCGGGGATCATGTGTTCGGCCGCGGCTCCAGCACCTACGCCGAGTTCGCGGTGCTCTCGTCCTGGGCGAAACTGCCCGGCGATCTGACGTTCGCCGAGGCCGCCGGATACCCCTCGGTCGTCGAGACCGCACTGCGCATCATCGGCCTCGTCGGCGTGCAGCCCGGCCAAACCCTGCTGGTCAGCGGTGCGGCAGGCGGAGTCGGGTCGGCGGTATTGCAGATCGCCCGCGACCGCGGCATCACCGTGATCGGCACGGCGAGCCCCGCGAACCAGGATTACCTGCGCGAACTCGGCGCGCTCCCCACCACCTACGGCCCGGGCTGGGTCGACCGCGTACGCGAACTGGGCCGAGTCGATGCCGCACTCGACCTCAGCGGTGCGGGCGTCCTGCCCGGACTCCTGGACCTGACCGGAGACCCGAACAAGATCATCACCATCGCCGACCTCGAAGCATCCATGCTCGGCATCCGATTCGCCGGCGTCGGCGGCAGCATGCCCGAAGCCCTCGCCGAAGCCGTCGACCTCATCACCCGCGGCCGCCTCCGCATCCCGGTCGACCGCTCCTACCCGCTCACCGAAGCCGCAGCGGCACACGCGGATAGCCAATCCGGCCACACCCGCGGCCGCCGCGTCCTACTGGTCTGAACCCGCACCAAGATCGTTTGGCACGGATTGCCTGTGCGCCAATGGATTCACAGATGAATGTCAAGGGCCGTAGAGTCAGCCGCTGGTGGTTGTCCTTATCCTGCAACTCATCGCCCGTCACCGCTCTAGCCCAAGGGTGTTGCGACGCGGTTCGGCCGAGCGGAACGAGGATGGAAATGACGGATACCCCACGGGGGTCGGCGAAACAGGCCGCCTCGAGTCCGGATCAGGTCGAATTGCGCAGATTGCTGGCCGGTTTGACGGCGGTGCGCGATGGTGATTTCGGGACGCGGCTGCCGACCGATGCCGATGGTCTGCTCGGGGAGATCGCGAACGTCTTCAACGGCATGGTGGATCAGCTGTCGCTGTTCACCTCCGAGGTGACGCGTGTGGCGCGCGAGGTCGGTACCGATGGCCGCCTGGGTGGTCAGGCCGAGGTGCCGGGGGTGTCCGGCACCTGGAAGGACCTCACCGATTCGGTGAATGCCATGGCGGGCAACCTGACCAGTCAGGTGCGCGATATCGCCCAGGTGGCGACCGCTGTGGCGCAGGGCGATCTGTCGCAGAAGATCGACGTCGACGCGCGCGGTGAGATTCTCGAGCTCAAGAACACCGTCAATACGATGGTCGATCAGCTCTCGTCGTTCGCGGACGAGGTCACACGCGTGGCTCGCGAGGTGGGTTCGGAAGGCCAGCTGGGCGGTCAGGCCGAGGTGCCCGGTGTCGGCGGTGTATGGCGTGATCTCACCGATTCGGTGAACTTCATGGCCGGAAACCTGACCGCGCAGGTCCGCAATATCGCCCAGGTGACCACGGCGGTCGCGGGCGGCGATCTGAGTCAGAAGATCACGGTCAGCGCGCGCGGTGAGATCCAGGAGCTGAAGAACACCATCAATACGATGGTCGATCAGCTGTCCTCGTTCGCCGACGAGGTCACGCGTGTGTCGAGGGAAGTTGGCACCGAAGGCATTCTGGGTGGTCAGGCCGATGTGAAGGGTGTTTCGGGCACCTGGCGCGACCTCACCGACTCGGTGAACTTCATGGCGGGCAATCTCACCGCGCAGGTGCGCTCGATCGCGCAGATCTCCACGGCCGTCGCCGGCGGCGACCTGACCCAGAAGATCCGCGTCGATGCGCGCGGTGAGATTCTCGAGCTCAAGAACACCATCAATACGATGGTCGATCAGCTTTCCGCGTTCGCCGATGAGGTCACCCGCGTGGCCCGCGAGGTCGGTACCGAAGGCAATCTCGGTGGTCAGGCGACCGTGCGCGGAGCCTCGGGCACGTGGAAGGACTTGACCGACAACGTCAATGTCATGGCCTCCAACCTGACCAGTCAGGTGCGCTCGATCGCACAGGTCGCCACCGCGGTCGCCCGCGGTGACCTGAGCCAGAAGATCACCGTCGAGGCCAAGGGCGAGGTCGCCGCCCTCGCGGGCGTGATCAATACGATGGTCGACACCCTGTCCGCGTTCGCCGATGAGGTCACCCGCGTGGCCCGCGAGGTCGGCACCGAGGGCATGCTCGGCGGCCAGGCCCGCGTCTCGAATGTCGCGGGCACGTGGAAGGACTTGACCGACAACGTCAATTCCATGGCCAACAACCTCACAAACCAGGTCCGCAATATCGCGCAGGTGACCACCGCGGTCGCGCAGGGCGATCTCACCCGCAAGATCGACGTCGACGCGCGCGGCGAGATCCTCGAACTCAAGACCACCATCAACACGATGGTCGATCAGCTGTCCGCGTTCGCCGCCGAAGTCACCCGCGTCGCGCGCGAGGTCGGTTCGCAGGGCCGCCTGGGTGGCCAGGCCGAGGTCGAGGGCGTCTCGGGCACCTGGAAACGCTTGACCGAGAACGTGAATGAGCTCGCGGGCAACCTCACCCGTCAGGTCCGCGCCATCGCCGAGGTCACCAGCGCCGTCGCCGAGGGCGACCTGACCCGCTCGATCACGGTCGAGGCTTCCGGCGAGGTCGCCGAGCTCAAGGACAACATCAACTCGATGGTGGAGTCGCTGCGCGAGACCACCAAGGCCAATCAGGATCAGGACTGGCTCAAGACCAACCTGGCGCGCATCTCGGGTCTCATGCAGGGTCAGCGTGATCTGAACGTGGTGGCCGAGCTGATCATGGATGAGCTGGCCCCGCTGGTCTCGGCGCAATTCGGCGCGTTCTATCTGGCCGATGACACTCCCGAGCAGTCCGAGCTGGAATTGATCAGCTCCTACGGCAGTCCCGACGAGCCCGGTGCCGCAACACGTTTCGCGTTCGGTCAATCGCTGGTCGGTCAGGCCGCGCGCAGCCGCCGCACCATCGCGGTGGATGATGTGCCCGGCGACTACGTCACCATTTCCTCCGGCCTGGGTCAGACCGCACCGGTGAACCTGCTGGTGCTGCCGATCGGGGTGGAGGATCAGGTCCTCGGCGTGATCGAGCTGGCGTCGCTGCACCATTTCACCCGCACCCATCGCGATTTCCTGGATCAGTTGATGGAAACCGTTGGCGTGAACGTCAATACGATTATCGCCAATGCCCGCACCGATGATCTGCTGGCCGAATCGCAGCGCCTGACCATCGAATTGCAGGCCCGTTCACAGGAATTGCAGGTCCGGCAGGAGGAGTTGCAGAGCTCCAATGCCGAAATGGAGGACAAGGCCGCGCTGCTGGCCATGCAGAACCGCGATATCGAGGCGAAGAACCTCGAAATCGAGCAGGCCCGGCAAGAGCTCGAGACGCGCGCCCAGCAGCTGGCGCTGGCGTCGAAGTACAAGTCGGAGTTCCTGGCGAATATGAGCCATGAGCTGCGCACACCGCTGAACAGCCTGCTGATTCTGGCCCAGCTGCTTGCCCAGAACCCGACCCGCAATCTCACCCCCAAACAGGTCGAGTACGCGGGCATCATTCATTCGGCGGGATCGGATCTACTCCAGCTGATCAATGACATCCTCGATCTGTCCAAGGTCGAGGCGGGCAAGATGGATATCAGCCCCGAGCAGGTGCCGCTGCGCAAACTGCTCGACTATGTCGAGGCCACCTTCCGGCCGATGACGACGCAGAAGAATCTGGGCTTCCAGATCACCAGCGCACCGAATCTGCCGCTGGAAATGCTGACCGATGATTCGCGTCTGCGCCAGGTGCTGGGCAATCTGCTGTCCAATGCGGTGAAATTCACCGAGACCGGTGCGGTCGAATTGCGTCTCGAGCCGCCGGAGCAGCGCGAGCTGCCCGCCGCGGTGCGCAGGCACGGTCCGGCCATCGCGTTCCGCGTCATCGACACCGGCATCGGTATCGCCGCGCATCAGCTGGAGTCGATCTTCGGCGCGTTCCAGCAGGCCGACGGCACCACCAGCCGCAAATACGGCGGCACCGGTCTGGGCCTGTCGATCAGCCGCGAGATCGCGTACCTGCTCGGCGGCGTCATCACCGCGGAAAGCGCACTGGGACAGGGCAGTACGTTCACCCTCTATCTGCCGGTGGCCCGCCCGGACTTCCTGGAGTTGCCCTACCCCGAGCAGGAGGACACCCAGCGCCAGGACCATCGTCCGGTGACGCCGAGCTCGGCGAGCGGGCAGCCGCGCCGACTGCTGGTGGTGGAAGAGCGCGCGCAGGGCCTGCTGTCGCTGGTCGCGCAGAGCGCGGTTGCGGATCTGGCCGACAGCAATGATCCGCGCGGCCCGGTCCAGGTCGTGAGCGCGATCGGCGTGGAGGAGACGGCCGCTGCCCTGGCCTCGCAGACTTTCCACTGCGTGGTGCTGGAACTCGATATGCCCGATAACGCGGCCCTACTGTTCCTCGAGCGCATGGACGGTGATTCCGCGCTGCGCAGCATTCCGGTGCTGGCGCACAACCGCCGACTGGATCCCGATCAGGAACGGCGCATGCAGGACCACATCGCCCGCCGCCCCCTGGAATTGCTGACCAGTCTCGACGAACTGCGCGAGCGGATCGCCCTGCACATCACCGCCGAAGCGCCGGGTGATGTGCTGCCGCTGGTGCGGCGCGGGGGAGTGGCCACCAGCGCACCGCCGCAACCGAACGGTGAGCTGGCCGGTCGCACGGTGCTGATCGTCGACGATGACGCTCGAAACCTGTTCGCGCTCAGCAGCATTCTCGAACTGCACGGTATGAGCGTGCTGCACGCGGAGAACGGCCGCGAAGGCATCGACAAGCTACTGGCTCATCCGGAGACGGATTTGGTGCTGATGGATGTGATGATGCCCGAGATGGACGGGTACACCGCCACCGCCACCATCCGCGAGATGCCGCAGTACGCGTCGCTGCCGATCATCGCGGTGACCGCCAAGGCGATGCTCGGGGACCGCGATAAGAGCCTGGCCTCGGGCGCCAATGACTATGTCACCAAACCGGTCGACGCGGATGCGCTGCTCGGTTGTATTCAGCACTGGCTCGGCGCCTGATGTCCGATACTCACGACCCCGGAGAGGAACCGGGAGAGGAACCGATCGTTCCGGACGATCAGGCGCGGCCCATGTTCACCCGGCTCGCGGCGACCGTGGAACGCCTGCGCAATGAGGTCCGCCATGCGCAGGCCACCGCGGATGGGCGGGCGCTGATCGAGATGGCCAAGGGCGTGCTGATCGAGCGATTGCGTTGCGGCCCAACCCAAGCCGCGTTGCAGTTGGACATCCTGTCCGAACAGGCGGGTATCAGCCAGCTGGAATTGGCCGCCGATCTGGTCAACCAGGCCGCGCGCGATCGGGTCAGCGCGGCGGTGGGCCAGTTCCTGCGGCGCACCGCCGCCCCGGAGGAGGCCGCGGCCGCCGTGCGATTGCGCACCGCCGAGAGCGGATTGCTCGCGGCGAGCGAGACCCAGCGGGTAGCCGAATCGGTGCTCGAGCACGCGGTCGCGCCGCTGGGCGGCACCGCGGTGGCGATCTGGTCCGCGGGCACCGACGCATCGCTCTCGCTGGTGGGTTTCGCCGGGATCGCTCCGTACGAAGCCGAGCGCTGGCGCTATGTCCCGCCGGGTGTGGCGACCCTGGCCAGGCAGGCGCTGGTGGATCGCACCGCGCTGTGGAACGAGAGCCTGGACCCCGACGGCCTGCCGTCGATCGGTGACAGAACCGGTGCGCGCGCGGCGATTCCGGTGGGCGCGGGCGGCAAGCTGCTGGGTGTGCTCGAGGTGTGCTGGCCGCATCCGATCGAGCCGCAGCCGACCCGGGTGCGGCGGCAGTTCGAGGCGCTGGCCGAGCTATGCGCGCACACCCTGGAATCGGATCTGATCGCGACACCGACGGCGTACCGTCCCGATGTCGCCGATCTGGTGCGCTTGGCGGACGGCTTGTTCGATCCGGCACTGGTATTGGTGCCGCATCTGGTCGGCGGCGCGCTCACCGATTTCCGTATCCACCATGTCAATTCGTGTTTTCTGGATCCCGCGGGCCGACCGCGCGGATTGATCAGCGGTGCGCTGCTGCTCGAGGCGTATCCGATGGCGGCCTCCGAAGGCCGGTTGTTCGAACGCATCGAGCACGTCTACGCCACCGGTGAGAGCTACCGCGCGGACCGCATGATGCTGACCGAATTGGTCGATCAGGTCCCGCTGACGGTGTCGGCCGCGTTGAGCATGGCCCGGCACGGTGATGCGGTGCTCATGGTGTGGCGAGTCGAGGATGAGGCGGCGCGACTGGCGACCCTGCTCCAGCACGCCCAGCGGCTGGGCCGGGTCGGTGGCTTCGAGGAGAGCATCTCCAACGGCGAGATCACCTGGAGCGCACAGCTTTTCGCACTGTACGGACTGGAGCCGACCGCGCATCCGATCCCGCTCGCGCAGCTGCCCGGCCATGTCCAGGAGGCCGATTCCGATGCGGTGCGCCAGTTCCTGCGCACCCTGCTGCGGTATCGCCGTCCGGCGTCGACGGCATTTCGGCTGGTGCGATCCGACGGTGTCACCCGACACATTCGGGTCATCGCCGAACCGGTGCTGGACACCGCCGGGCACCTGCTACTCATTCGCGGTGTCTACCAGGATGTTTCGGCGCAGCACTGGACCGAGATCGCGCTCTCGGCCACCCGGGACCGGCTCACCCACACCGAGGAGCAGGCCGCGGCGCAAAGCCGGTTGGCGCGCCAGCTACAGCAGGCGATCATGCCGGACTCGCAACCCTCGACCGAGTCCTCGGGGCTGAGTATCGCGGTGCGCTATCGCCCGACCGAGCAGGATCATCTGGTCGGCGGTGACTGGTACGACGCGATTGTGTTGCCGTCCAAGGAGATTCTGCTCTCGGTCGGCGATATCGCCGGTCACGGTATTACCGCCGCGACGGGAATGGTCGTGCTGCGCAATGCTTTACGCGGCCTGGCCGCCACAGGTGCGGGCCCGGGTCAAATGCTGACCTGGCTGAATCTGGTGGCGCATCACCTGACCGACCGGATCTTCGCCACCACCCTCTGCGGTCTCTACGATCCGAGCACCCGGGTATTGCGCTGGGCGCGTGCGGGTCATCTGCCGCCGGTGCTGATTCGCGACGGCGTCGCATCGAGCTTGCATCCGCTCAAAGGCATGATCCTGGGGGCCGCGACCGACGCCGCCTACGAGGAGGGCGAACTCCAACTCGAATCCGATGACACGCTGCTGCTCTACACCGACGGTCTGATCGAGCGCCGGGACCGTCGCCTGGATGAGTGTGTCGCCCACCTGCTCACGATCTCGGCGGAATTCACCGGGAGTCTGGACGACCGTCTGGACTATCTGCTCGATGTCAGCGACGCCGACACCGACGACGACACCTGTGTCGTTGGCATCCACGTGGGCTGACCGGAATCGAGTAGCGCTAGGCGTTCAGCGCCTGCGCGGTGGTGCCGTAGAGGTCGAGCAGCTCATTGATCCCGGTCAGCTCGATGGGCCGTCGCGCCGCCTCGGAAACGACTATCCGAAGTTCCTTTCCGACGGCGGCCTCGGCGACCCGCACGAGCACGCTGAGCCCGGCCGAGCCGAAGAATCCCACCTCGGACAGGTCCACCACAATCCTGGATTGATCGGTAGCCAGCGCATCGCTGATGGCTGTCAAAAGTATTGGCGCCGACACCATATCGACCTCGCCCGCCACGGCCACGACGATCGCCGCTTGCTCGATGCGGGTGTGCACGGTCAGCTCTGGCGCTTGGCTGCTCAACTCATTGCCCCTGGTTCGAAATCGCCGCGACCACACCGCGCGGATCCTGAATCCCACTGGCAGGTCACCCTATCGGCAATCCGGAACTTGGCAAAGAACTCATGGATTCGGGCCGGAACGTTTGAATCCACCCAAATCGGGAACGTAGCCGCCATGCCCAGTAACAGTGTCATCGATGCGCCCGCTCCATGCGCCCAGGTCGGGGATCTGTATGGATCGAGCCGTTCCGGCTGGACCGAGTCGGCGCAATTGCGCCTCGACGCGGACGGTCGCGGTGGCGAACTACTGGTCGTGCTGGCCGCACCCGAGCGGGCCGAGATCACCGCGATCGAGTCCGGCCGCGCGGACTTCGCGTGGGTGAACAGCCCGCATCTGGCGCTGGTGGCGTTCCGCTTCGATCAGGGCATCGATTGGTCGGACTTCCCGTACACACCGCATCGTGCGGAGCATCCGGGCGGTATCGCGATCGACGACGAGCCGAGCGAGCTGCTGTTGCGCGTGGTCCTCGTCGACGCCGACACCGGTCTCGTGCGCGCGGTCCGCGAACTGTGCTGGCCCCCGCACTTCGCGCAGGTGGCGCGCACCTGCGCCGCGCGACTGTGGGATGCCCCGTTCAGCGAGCGAGCCGCCGATCAGGACCAGGACCTGCTGTACACCCGCTACCGGACCACGGCCGATATGGTGCGCCGCCGCGCCGATGCCAGCTGCGTGGGGATGTCCACCCGATTCTGACCGAACCTCAGCCCTTACCCAGCGCCTTCGCCAGCTGCGCCTTCGTCATTGTGGAGCGCCCCTTGATATTTCGCTGCCGAGCCTCGTTATAGAGCTGATCCCGCGTCAGTCCTTTGGGCCCGTTGCGCCCGGACCGCTGCCCACCACGTTCCTGCGGCGACTTTCCCTGCAACGACGTCCGGCTAGCGGTCTTCGTCTGCCCCGCCCGAGCCCGATTCTTATTGACCGTGCGAGCCGCGATCTCCTCGGCACGCTCGGGCTTCTCCCCTCTATCTTCCGCGGAATCCCTGATGTGCTCGTACTGACGTTCCTGCTTCCCGGTCCATTCCTTGGGCATGATGTCCCTCCTGAGCTGAGCCGTATCTGACCGCCATACCCACGCCATCGACCCGCAAACCCGCCTGCGCTCCCGGATTGCCTGACCGCGGCGCGGGTATCCGGCTGGGGTGTGAGGAGGTTCGCCATGTCCGATATCCCGTCGGCCGGTGCGCAGGCCGGGGATGGTCGCAATGAGACCGAAGTCGAACGGCTGGACCGCAATTGGAACAGTTTGATGCAGGAATTGCGGGTCGTGCAGACCGGTGTTCAGTTGCTGACCGGGTTGTTGCTGACCCTGCCGTTCCAAGCCCGCTTCGCCGAGTTGTCGCATGCTATGAAGTTGCTGTACCTGCTGATCGCGGCGACATCGATCGCGGCGACGGTCTGCCTGATCGCCCCGGTGGCCGCGCATCGAGTGCTGTTCCGGCGGCATCGGATCGGCAGTGTGGTGGTGACGGCGCACCGCTATGCCCTGGCCGGGCTCGGACTGCTGGGCATAGCGCTGACCGGGGTCGCCATCTTGATCTTCGATACCGTGGCGGGTGCGGTCTGGGCGAGTGCGGCCGGGGTGTGCTTCGGACTGCTGTTCATCGTGGCCTGGGTCGTGCATCCGTGGTGGCAGCGTGGCGGAAATCGGTTGTGAATCAAGCGGATTGCTTGGTCAGTTCGACCTTGGGCTTATCCAGTCGAGGGATGAGCAATTCCTCGACCAGCAGCAGTACGCTCGCGGCGATCGGGATGGCGAGTAGTGCGCCGAGGACGCCCAGGACCGAGCCGCCGATCAGTACCGCCACGACGGTGACGACCGCGGGTACCTGGACGGTGCGTCCCATGATGCGGGGCACCAGCAGATAGTCCTCGACGGCGCGCAGCACCAGGAAGAATGCCACCGTCGCAATGCAGACGGGGAGTGAAACCGTCAGTGCGACAAGGGCTATCGCGATTCCGGCGAGGGTCGAACCGATCAGGGGGATCAGATCCAGGACGGCCACGAGCACCGCGAGCACCAAGGGGAATGGCACCCCGAACACCGACAGCCAGATGAAGGTCAGTACTCCGGTGATCACCGAGATCAAGAGATTTCCCAGGACGTATCCGCCGACCTTGGCGAAGATCGCGTCGCCGATCAGGATCGCGCGGGGGCGGCGCTCGTGCGGGAACAGGCGATACAGGTTGGCGCGCAATGCGGGAAAGTTGGCCGAGAAGTACGCCGTGAGCACCGCGACGATGACGGTGCCGGTCACCGCCCCGAAGACCACCTTGCCCGCACCGAGTAGTCCCTGCGACAGTTTCTCCAGGTCAGCGCCGGTGCCCTGCTGCACCTTCTGGTCGAGGTGGAATCGATCGGAAACATTGTGGATCACCGGATAACGATCCTCGAGATGGCGCAGCGTATCGGGTGCGTGATGCACCAGCGCCTGGCCCTGATCGATCAACGGTGTGATCGCCGCCCACAGGAATCCGGCCAATCCGGCGAGCACCAGCGCGAATATCAAGGTCACCGCGAATGCTCGCCGCAGGCCATGACGCACCAGCCACGACACCGCCGGTTCCATTCCGATGGCCAGGAACAAC
Organism: Nocardia sp. NPDC058058; assembly: GCF_042885355.1. NCBI lineage: Bacteria > Bacillati > Actinomycetota > Actinomycetes > Mycobacteriales > Nocardiaceae > Nocardia > Nocardia sp. NPDC058058. The sequence continues at coordinate 833,887 of NZ_JBHVSA010000003.1, forward strand.
GCGGCCACCACGAGCAGCAATGCCTGATGCGCCGCGAGCACGATCTGCACCGCGGCCACGGTGACCAATACTCCCGCCGCGGCGTGCAGTCCGGTCATGAACGGCGATCGCCGATCGAAACGACGCCCCGGCGTACCCAGCGGATGCTGGTCGCTGGCCAGCGCGGCGGCGTCCTTCTCCGCCGCCGAGATGGGCGCGGGGTCGTCCGAGCGCGGCTGACCGACCCAATCGTTGTGCTGCCCTTCGTCGTTCATAACCGGACCGAGGTGCGGGAGTGCCGAGCGATCATCATTTGTCCTGATGCCGCGAACCCTCGCGGCGTTCGAGGCCGACGGCGTCGGCGAGTTCGGCGCGGTGCCGCTGGAGTTCGGGATATTCGGTGCTGAGCTCACCCATGAAGTCCGCGAGCGCGTCGGCGATGGCATTGAGCTTCTGCTGTAGTGCGGCATCGCTGCGGCTCTGGGTGTTCTGCAACAGCGCCACCAGCAGGAATGTGATGATCGTCGTCGCGGTATTGATCACCAGCTGCCAGGTGTCCACGCTCGGCAGGACCACGATGGAGGGCACCCACACCACGACCAGCACCACGCAGAAGACGAAGAATCCTGCGCGGGAGGCGAATTCGCTGGCTTTGGTGGCGAATCGATCGAAGACCGAGAGCCGCTCCCCGCGTTCGTCCGCCGTACCGGGCCTGTGGTCCACGTGTGCTCCTTCGTCTTCGAATACAGCCGATCGCTCGGGCGATACCACCGTTGACGCGGGGTAAACCGTCACGGCGCGGCGCGCGTCAGGCCGCGTAAGTCGCCGACTCCGGGGTATAGCGAGCGCAGGCCGGCAGACGGCCGTTCTCATACCGAAGGCGAAATATCATGCGGCGCAGTGTGATCGCACTCTTGCTCGGCTTTGTCGCGGTGGCCGTCCCGGCCTGTGACGGTACCGACGGTCCCGGCTTCCCGTCGACCTCGAACACCACACCGGCGGGTGAATCCGCTTCCGGCACTTCGGATGTGATCATTCCGCCGAAGAATTCCCGATCGGTCTCGGTTCCTTCCGCGATCTCACCGTCGGCGCTACGCCGCAAGGTCTGCGAGGACCTGCTGCCCAAGCTCCAACAGACCCGGGACCAATCCGGTCAGCCCGGGGTCGACAAGGCGGTAGCGGATGCCATCGCCGCCTATCCCACCACCGCGGATTGGTCGGTATTCACTCCCGAACAGCAGCAGGCATCGATCAATGGCGCGCAGGATGCGGGAACGGGGAAGTGTTCCACCTAGCCCGGTGGGTTCGGACCAGGCCGATGGGGGCATACTGAAAGGGTCGAGTCGGTCCAGAAGTGTGCCTGCGCGGCGACCTCTGACGCAGGAGACCGTTATGGCCGCGTCGATTTCTGCCACTCATTCCCCGGCGTCCACCGGTCCACCCGGTTCGCGCCGCGACAGTTACGACAATCTGGAGCCATTGTTCGAGACCCTGTCCGAACTCGCTCCCGAGGACGCCCGCCGCACCAGGGTCCGCGAGGACATTCTGTGCCGCGCATTGCCGCTGGCCGAGCACATCGCCCGTCGCTTCACCGGGCGCGGTCAGGAGTACGACGATCTGCTGCAAACCGCTCGGGTCGGATTGATCAAGGCCGTGGACGGTTTCGATCCGCGGCACGGCGCGACCTTCCTCGGCTATGCGGTGCCGACCATCATGGGCGAGGTGCGCAGGCATTTTCGCGATCGGACGTGGGCGGTGCGAGTCAGCCGCACGGTCAAGGAGGTTCATGTCCGTATCGGACCGGCCACCGAAATCCTGGCCCAGCGGCTGGGCCGGATGCCGACCGCCCGTGAGCTCGCCGCCGAATTGGATGTCGAGCTGAGCGAGGTCACCCTGGCCTTGATCGCGGCTAATTGCTACACCACCCAGTCCCTGGACACCGCTCCCGATGACGACGAATCCTCGAGCGCGTATTCGCTGGCCGCGCAATTGGGTCGGCTCGAGCCGAGTTACGAACTGCTCGAGAACGCGATGTCGGTCGGTCCATTGCTCGCCGCACTGCCGGAGCGGGAGCGGCAAATCCTGGTGTGGCGCTACTTCGGCATGATGACCCAGAGTGAGATCGCTGCCCGGCTCGGTATTTCGCAAATGCAGGTCTCACGCGTGCTGACCCGCACCCTGGCGATGTTGCGCAGCGAGGTGCTCAGTGAGCCGGTGCCGACTTAGCAGCGCTGGAATCGGGAATCCGAGTGTGCATGGTCAGCAGGATGTGATCGAACACCGCGGCCGTCGACGGCGGCGCTTCGGGCACCATGGACAGTTCGGCGAGCAGTTGTGTCGCCAGCAGTCGCAATTTGGTGTTGGTTTCCTGCGACCGCCACATCAGCACCTTGAACGCGTGGTCGGCGCTGATGCGATACATGCGCATGAGCACCCCTTTGGCCTGTTCGATTTCGGCGCGGGCTTCGAGCAGATCGGGCAGGGTCGCGTCGAGCGTTTCGCGTTCGAACGCCGCGCGGGTCTCACCGAGATCGATGTAGTAACCGGCCGATCCGACCGGCGTGCCGTCATCGGCGACAATGTAATCCGCGACCACCATGACGGTGTGCTCGCCGCCGCTGGTGTCGATGAATCGATGGCGGCTCGAGAATGGAATCCCCTGATCGATCGATCGTGCGATCGCGTCCGCGACGTGTTCGCGATCGTCGGGATGTTTGTGGGCCAGCAGCAAATCGGTGGTCGGTTCGATCTCGCCGGGCGTGTATCCGTGCATCCGATACACCTCGGGTGACCATTCCCAGCGCCGGGTGGCGAACCAGAATCGGAAGCTTCCCGCCGTGGGTGGATTCGTTCCCGCGTCATCGCCGGGAGCGGTCCCGGCGGCGGTCAAATCCAACGGTTCGGTCACTCTCCGATTATCGCCCTATCGGACCCGGATCAATCGGGAAGTATGGGCAGCCAGTCCCGGCTGCGCGTGAATCGCACCTGTGTCGGGTAGCCGGATGCGCGGTGGTCGAAGGGACCCACATCGGTATTCAGGTCATCAGTGATGGCTTGGAGCAAATGCCATCCCATGCTCGCGACCCGGAACGCGGCATCGGTTTCCGCCACCGAGTTGATGCGTACTTCGATCGATAGTTCGTCATAGGTGAACTCACAACTGAGTTCGGTTCCCGGCACGCGATGCGAAACCAGCGCGGTAGCCACCTCATCGAGGGCGACCCGAATATCGGTCACCATGCTGACATCGAAATCAGCGGTCAGGCATACGGTTTCGGCGAGCGCCCGCAGCATGATGAGCTGCGACGCTTCAGCCGGAACTCGCACCCCGATGGTATGTCCATGCGCATCCGCTACCGAATGACGTTCGGAAGCGCCACCTTCGGAGGAAACGATCCGTAGATGCGAGCCGCCGGTACGACTCGGTTTCCCGTTCCTATTGCTGCGTTGGGTTCGTGGTAACCCGGTCATCATCCTTTGCCCCCGGAATCTGGTCGACAGTGATCTGTATCCGATCTTCAATTGGGTCTGAATCAGATCTACCCGGCAATGCCCGCCAGAAACGTGAGCATTGCGACGATGCGACTTCCCAGCTACGCACCATCGGCTGGATCGGGTTCGTCACGGGGCGGCAGTATCGGTTCCGCGCTTTCGGGATGTCCCTGTTCGATGCGGCGACCACGGGCGAGTTCGGCACAACCGTCGATCTACCGGGTCCGATCGCAGACTTTCGCAACCGTCATACCCGCGTGCATGCATGTCAATCACGCCGAATGGTGTGGAGTTTCGGGTCCATAGGCGAAGGGCTGGCCGGATTTCTCAGCGATCAGGGGATGGGGCGATCGGTTGAGCACACCTGCCAGCCCTCGGCGGCGCGCTCGAGCATGAAGCTCACCTGCTGTGGGCCCGTCGCGGTTGAAATACGTAGTTCGGTATCGGCGATGGCGCTTTGATCGGTGATCTCCACGCCGGTGAATCGCTCGAGGTGGATCGTGCGGCCCTGTCCGGGGCCCTGCCACCAGACCACCAGGTCGACGAGGGGGCCGAAATCGCGGTAGTCCTCGGCGATCGCGCCGCATGCCGTGTTGCGCAGCGTTGTCAGATCACCGCTGTTCCTGGCATCGATGTGCCGGGTAACCGCCTGCTCGATCGCTGATCGGGTGTCATCGACAGGTGCGGTATCCGCGTGAGCCGGGACCCCGCCGAGGCATATCGCGATCAGCACCGCGGCCGAGACCAGCGCCGCATGCGGCCTCGTGAGTCGATCCAGACCGAGCATGACAACTCCTTATCGGCTGATGAGCATCATCGATATCGGCGAACGCACGCGTGCTGAGTGGTATGGGAGGTGTAGCTCCGGCTTCAGGATACGTACCGGTCCGGATGGAACATCGCGGTGCCCGATGCACAGGGGGCGAGTCCGTTTCCAAGATCGGTGTGGGGGTACTGCCGGGTAACAGCCCTGCGGCGGAAAGAGCGATGCTGATGCGAGCTATACGCACGGTGGGTTTCGAGGAAGAGTTCCTGCTGGTCGGCCCCGAGGGTGAGGTGCTGGCGAGTTCGGGTGCGGTGCTGAGTTGGCTGCATGCGAACCTCGATGCGAGTGCGGCCGCGCGGTTCAAGCCCGAACTACAGCTGGTTCAGGTGGAGGCGGTCAGCGAGGTTCATACCGATATGTCGGGACTGCGCGACGATGTGGTCTTCGCGCGAGAGCAGTTGGCGGCGGCGGGTGATGCCTGCGAGGTCGCGGTGCTGCCGATCGGGACCGCGCCGCTGGACTGGCATCCGCCGACCGAAGCGGCGATCCCCGGTCGATACGCGCGCATTCACGATCGATTCGAAGCGATGATGCGCGGATACACCGCGTGTGGCGCGCATGTTCATGTCGGTGTGGAATCGCCGGATCTCGCTGTCGCGGTGGTGAATCATCTGCGGCCCTGGCTGCCGACTTTGATTGCGCTGGGCGCGAATTCGCCATTTCATGGGGGCCGCGATACCGGGTTCGCGTCCTGGCGGGTTGCCGAGCAGAGCCGGTTTCCCGGTTTCGGGCTGCCGCCGTTCGCGCGGTCGGCCGACGACTACGACGATCGGATCGCGGTGCTGATCGACTGCGGTGTCCTGGTGGATGACCACATGTCCTTCTGGCTGGCTCGTCCTTCGGACGCCTACCCGACCGTGGAGATCCGAGCGGTCGACGCCTGCGCGTCGGTCGATGACGCGATATTGCAAGCTGTGCTGTCGCGCGGTCTGGTGCAGACCGCGCTGGGTCAGCTTGCCGCCGGAATCGAGGGCCCGCGATTCGACGCACAGCTCGGCGCGGCCGCGGTGTGGTCGGCGGCGCGCTATGGGCTGGACGGTCCCGCGGTCGACCCGGTCCAGGAGATCCGCGTCCCCGCGATCCATCTGCTCGATCGGTTGCTCGACTGGATCACCCCCGGCCTCGAGGAGCTCGGGGATATGAACATGGCGCGCGGTCTGCTCAATCGCGTGCGCCGAATGGGCACCGGTGCCGACCGACAGCGGGTGGCAGCACGTTCGGGCCTCGCCGGTGTAGTCGATCTACTCCGGCTGGAGGGTTCGGCCGTGCCGGAGCCGCTGGTCGCCGGCGGGACTCTCTCATGACCGACCTTCCCGAACCCAGAGGTGAACTGTCCCAACAACTTATCGACCTGCTGCGCGAGAGGCCCGAGCCCGATGCCGATGCGGTTACGCACCTGCTGCGGATCATCGACGCCGCACCGCCGTACGGCGATGATCTACAGCTGGCGCTGCACACCTGCTACGAATTGCATTACCAGGGTTTCGAACTCGTCGATCCCCGCTGGGAATGGGATCCCGATCTCCTACGGGTGCGCGCCGCCATGGAGCAGCGGTTTCTCACCGCATTGCGGAATGAGGTCCCGGGCGGAGTCGATATCGATGCTGAACTCGACGCGCTGCTGATCGAATCGGACCAGAGCATCGGCCGATATCTCGCCGAAGAAGGCGAATCATGGCAGCTGCGTGAGTTTTTCGTGCATCGCTCGATCTACCACCACAAGGAGGCCGACCCGCACGCCTGGGTGATCCCGCGTTTGCGCGGGGATGCCAAGGCCGCACTCGTCGCGGTGGAATTCGACGAGTTCGGTGGTGGGCGCGGCGATCGCATGCACGCTCGCCTGTACGCGGATCTACTCACCGGTGCCGGGCTGAATCCGAGCTACCTGCACTATCTCGACGCGGTTCCGGCTCCCATGCTCGCGCTGGTGAATATGATGTCGCTCTTCGGTTTACACCGTGACCTGCGCGGAGCACTGGTCGGACAGCTCGCCGCCGCCGAGATCACCTCGGCCCCGGCGGCGCGGCGCATGCTCGCCGTGCTGGCCCGCCTCGAGCCCGACCCGGCATGTTCGCGGTTCTACGCCGAGCATGTGGAGGCCGATGCGGTGCACGAGCAGGTCATGCGCCGCGAGGTGGTCGGCAATCTGCTTACGGGCGAACCCGAGTTGACTGCCTCGGTGGTGTTCGGGATCCAGGCGACGAATCTGCTCGAGGACCGCTTCAGTCAGCATGTGCTGCAACAGAATTGGCTCTCGGGACGCCGCTCGCTGCGGCGTCCCGAGATGGATGTGGAGAGGGCGGGTGAGGCATCGTGGCAACCGAATCGGATGCTGCTCGATACCGTCGTGTCACGCTGACCCGTGAGGGACCGGCGCTGATCGAAGGCCCGGTGGAAGTGGTGACCGATGACGGCACCGTCGTCCGCTCGGACCGCTTCGTTGTCGCATTATGCCTGTGCAGGAGGTCGCGAACCTACCCGTTGTGCGACACCAGCCACCGCAAACGGCGCAGACGGACCGAAACTTAGCTGTCACGTGATGTTTTGAGGGTGGTGTGATTGTATGCGCCGTGCCGAAATTGCCGTCATGAGGAGGGCGTAAATTCCACCGGCAACGAAACCTCCTGAGAGCCAAGAGAAGTCGGTATTTCCCAGCGCTCGTGCGACCGGACCCTGCATCGCGGGCACCAATCCGTACTGCCAACTCCATCCGGCGAGCAGACCGGCGGCGAGGCTCACCAGTCCGGGAATGTTGAAGCCGCCGAAAGCCGAGGAAGCGGGTTCGCGATACAGGTCCGGGATCGACAGCGCGCGGCGGTGAATCAGGAAATAGTCCACCAGCAGGATCGACATCCACGGACTGATCCACATCAGAATCGAGACCATCCAATTGTCGAACGCGTGCGCGAAACTGGTGGCGTTGATGAAGACCGCGAGCACCAGCGAGGCGATCACGCCGGCAAACAGCGTGACTTTCCATCGCGCGATGCGAATGCCGATCGTCAACGCCGCGAGCGAACACGAGTACAGGTTGAGAATGTTGGTCGCGATCGGGCCGTGCATGATCAGTAGCAGTACGGGGATGGCCAAGACGCCGAAGGTGCCGACGACCACCGTCGAGGGATCCGCGCTACCGCCCGCGCTCGCCAGGCATGCTCCGAGTGCGGCCAGCCATACCGTCGGAATGTACATACCGGTCGCCGAAGCCCAGAACACCTTGCGCGCGGACAGATTCGGGCGAACGAAGCGACTATAGTCGGCGGCGTAGGGAATCCAGGTCAGTCCCCATCCGATGCCGATGGCGGTGATGAGTTGCGTTATTGCAGTGAGCTTTTCGCCGGGGGTGTCGGTGACGGAGGTGGACCAGTTCAGATGCGTGCGTCCCAGCGCGAGCACCGTCATCACCACCATGACCGCGATCGTCAGCGGCACGGTGTACTTCTCGAATGTGCGGATGGCATAGAACCCGTATAGCGCCAACCCCAGCTGCACCGCCATAATCACCGCTGCCACAACGATTCTCAGTCCGAGCCCGCCGCTGATGCCGAGCTGATCCAATACGGCCAGCACCAGGTCCAGCACCACCCAGGTATTCACCCCCACCCAAGCCATGGTCAGCAGACCCTGCACGATCGCGGGCAGCGCCGCGCCTTTGATGCCGAACGCCGAGCGCCCCAGCACCATCTGGTTGACCGCGGTGCGATGGCCGATCACATTGAACAGCCCGAATATGGCGCAGCCGAACAGGTTTCCGACCCCGACCACGATCAGGGTTTCGAGCAGACTCAACCCGAGGGTGATTCCGAGCGCACCGAGCACCCAGTTGATCGGGGCGATATTCGCACCGCACCAGATCCAGAACAGCTCCCACGGCGAGCAGTCCCGTTCGTGATCGGGGATGGGCAGGACGCCGTGTTCATCGAAGCGCACCCCGGTCTCGGCGGGCGCGGTGCGTTCGGTGGTGTCGGGAGGTTGGGACATAGCCGCATTCCTTTGTTGTGAGGTACCTCATAACAGCAGTGCGGAAGCCCCGAAAGGGATGGAGGTTCATCCACCAACGCCACATCGGTTCTGTACATTCGACTAGATGTTGACCATCAGCCGACTCGTCGCCGATCCCGCTCTGGGCCTGCGCGTGGTGACACCGGAACTCGCCGACGCGCTGAACGCGGAGATCCACTGGCTGCACACCACCGAACTCGCCGACCCGTCCCCGTACGTGCGCCCGGGCGAGCTGGTGCTGACCAATGGCCTTTGGCAATCGCAGGTATCGCTCGATCTGTTTGTGGCCGCGGTCGCCCGCGCCGGGGCCGCCGGTCTGGTGTTCGGCCTCACCGCACAAACTCCGGTGCTGCCCGAAGAGCTTGTCGGACTGTGTCTTTCACACGATCTTCCCCTCGTGGAGCTCTGCATCGGTGTGCCCTTCGCCGCCCTGACCCGCGCCGCCGCCGCGATCCAGAACGAGGTACTGCAAGCCGAACTGACCGCGACTGTCCATCGCGGCGATGCCCTGGCAACCGCACTCTCGCGCGGCAGCGGAGCGGCGGGCGTACTCGAAATCCTGCGCGGCGAAACAGAATTGCCGCTCCTGGTGGTGGATCGCAAGGGCCGTCGCCTGGCCTCGATCGGCTGCGAGCCGACCGACGAACAGGTTCGCCTGGCCGCCGCCGCCCTCAACCGCATCCCGCCCCCACTCGAAGTCGATCTGCTCGGCACCGGCCCCGCCGCGCTGTACTTGATCGAGGGCGCGATGGGCGAGATCGACGCGGGTCTGTACTGCCTGGAACCGTCGGCATCCCTGTCCGCCGCCGATCAGGAAGCGCTGGCGCAAGCCGCCCGCTTCCTGAGCCTGGAAGTCACCAAACAGCAAGCGATCCACGCCATCGAAGCCCGTTTCGCCGCAGAGCTTTTGGAGATGATCCTGTCCGGCCCCCGCAGCAGCGCCGAGGTGATCCGCCGCCTGCGCGCCTACGGCGTCCCCCCGGATCGCCCACTGGCAGTACTGGTTTCAGCCCCCGTCCCCACCCCCGGCACCACGGCCCAACCCGACGACATCGCCCACGCGGTAGGTGCCTTCTTCGCCGCCCACGGCATCCCCGCCTTCACCGCCGCGGGCAGCCGCGACGTAGTCTCCATCTGCCTCTGGGAACGCTCCCCCGAAGACCTCACCCGCTTCGCCCGCGACCTCGCCACCGAAACCACCAGACGTTCCCCCACCCCCCGCACGGTAATCGGCATAGGCGACATCACCCCCGCCCCCGCCCTACGCGACTCCCTCGTCCGAGCCCGGGAAGTCTGCCAGGTCCTCCGCACCCAACCATCCCCCGACATCGCCACCTTCGCGGACACAGCCACCTTCCGAATGCTCCTCGGCCTCCTGGATCCCCAAGTCCGCCAACGCTTCTCGGACCAAATCCTCACCCCCATCCGCGACCACGACACCCGCTCCCACACCGACCTGGAACACACCCTCCGCACCTTCCTCGCCCACAACGGCCAATGGGCAACCACCGCCACCGCCCTCCACGTCCACGTAAACACCCTCCGCAACCGCATAACCCGCATAACCGACCTAACCGGCCGCAACATAAACCACCTCGAAGACACCATCGACCTCTACCTAGCCCTGACCGCCGAATCCCTCGACACCCCACTGTGAGCGAACCGGTTGGCAGGCAACGGATTATCCGACTCAATCGATGATCGTCACGAATTCGTGGAAGCTCTCAGCGCTGCGTGATCTCGGTCTCGGGTGGGGACGGTTACCCATTACGTTGGCGGTGGCGGCGGACGCGTTCGCGGTTGGCGCAGCCTCGGTCGGGGCAGTAGCGCATGGAGTTGTTCTTGGTGGTGTCGGCGTAGTAGCGGTGGCAGTCGCGGGCGGAGCAGAGGCGGATGCGGTCGGGGCCGCGGGCGATGAGGAAGCCCATGAGGGCGGCGGCGGCTTCGGCGGCGATGTGACGCCAGGCGGTGCTGGCGGGGGTGTGGAAGTCGATGTGCCAGGGGAGACCGTCGTGGTTGGTGAGGCGGGGGGTGGCGCCGGCTTCGGCGGCGACGTGGTTGAGGAGTGGGGCGGCGCGGTCGGGGGAGGGGTCGCGGACCGCGCGCAGGAGGTGGGGGCGGATGCGGCGCAGGTGTGGGAGGTCGTCGTCGGAGATCTGTATTCCGGTGGCGCCGTGGGCACGTAGTAGTCGGTCGACGGCGGCGGGGGAGTCCAGGGTTTCGGTACCGGCGATCTCGGGATCGCTGTTCGCCAGGGCGAGCGCCAGCCCGATTCCCCACCATTTGTAATGGTCTATCCGCACTACATCCATGTCGACAAGGGTAGCGGCTTGCTCGTAGCGTCCTCGGTGAAGGAGCCGACATCCCGCGCCGGTTCCGGATCTACTTGTGAGGGAAGGAATTTCATGGACATCGCTACGAACGCCCGTCGCCGCTACCTCGACGAGGTGAACTGGCCCGAGCAGGTTGCCTATACCGAGCACATTCAGCGCGCGATCGACTTCCATTTCTCCCCCGAGACAGGCTCGGACTTCTGGATCGAGAAGTCGAAGTCGTTCGACTTCCGCCTGAGCGATATCCGGACGCGCGCGGATCTGCTGCGCTTTCCGGATGTGAGCGCCGAATGGCGCACGGTTCCGGTAAACGTCCTCGTGCCACGAGCCATGCGCCGCAATGGGATTCAACCCTCGATCTTCGAGAGCGGCGGCACCACGGGCGCGCCGAAGCGGATCATCGATGCCGTCCAGTGGGAGAAGACCTCGGTGTGGACGGCCGATCGGCTGCGCGCACTCGGTGCACCCGTCGATGACGGCGGCATGATGTTCCTCGGCCCCACCGGGCCGCACGTGGTCGGATACAGCAATACCGTGATGGCCAGGCGGCTCGGTCTGGAACTGTTCTGCATCGATCTCGATCCCAGATTCGTACGGCTGGCCTTGCAGCGCGGTCATGATCAGGTTGCCGAGCTGTATGTCGAACATGTTGTGCAACAAGCACATTGGATACTGGAATCGCAGGATGTGCGACTCGTCTATCTGACCCCGCCGATCTTCGCCGCACTGGCGACGCGGCCCGAGGTCGCCGAATTGTTCCGGAAGAAGGTGCGTTTCGCGGTCTGGGGCAGCACCTCGATGAACCCGGACACCCTGGCCCTGCTGCATGAGGTCTTCCCGGATACGACAATCATCGGCGGATACGGCAACACCATGATGGGATCGGCGCTCGAGATTCCCGCGGCCGAGTACGAATTGCCAACGTTCCAAGCGTATTTCCCGTACACGGCGTGGTCGGTGCTCGACGAACACCGCGAACAGGTCGAGTACGGCGAGCGCGGTCTCATCGCGATCCATGTGCTGACCCCGGAAGTGTTCCTGCCGGTCAGCTATGAACGCGACGAAGCGACCCGAATCCGGTTCGACGGTGCGGAGGGTACCGATCTGGTGCAGAACGTGCAGCCCCTGCCCGTCGCCGGTGCCGCCGTCATCGAGGGGGTCTACTGATGGACGGTTACCGAATCTCGCCGTTGATCGACGGCAATTACCGGCCCGCCCACACCGGCGAACCGATCCACACCGTGCGCGGCGAGAGCATCGGCAGACTCGACTTCGCCTCGGACCTGCTGGCCGGACTGACCATGAACCGATTGCGTGCCGCCCGCCCGCAACCATTGGCGACACGGCTGCGGGTGATCACGGACGCGGCCCGTCGAATCGCCGAAGACACGGTCGACGGTCTCACACCCATCGCATACGCGCGGGCGCAATCGGCGACCTCGGGCACCCCGCTCGCGGTCGTCACCGGATTCCTGGAGCAGGTGCGACCCGCGGCCCAGCAGGTGGCCGAGATCGTTTCCGAGGAGCTGACCCCGCAGCACTACGGCCCCGACCGCCGCGTCACGGTCAGCGTGCATCGGCGCGGTGAGCTCGTGACAGTGCTCTCACCCGCGAATCACCCTGGCGTGCATGTGGTTCTGTTCGAGCTGGTTGCCCTCGGTTACAAGATCATCGTCCGCCCTTCGCGCCGTGACCCGTTCACCCCCGCGCGGATAGTCCGGGCCTTGATCGACGCCGGTTTGGCCGAAGACACCATCGCGCTCCTGCCGAGCACGCACGAGGACGCCCATCGGCTCGTTCAAGGTTCGGACCGAGCCGTGGTCTACGGCGGCCCGGATATCGCACGCCGCTACGAGAACCGTCCCGATGTTCTCGTTCAGGGCCCCGGAAACTCGAAGGTCCTGGAATTACCTGGCGCAGACCACAATCAGCTCACCGACCTGCTGATCACTTCCATCGCGGACGGTGGCGGCGGCCAATGCCTCAACGCCAGCGCCGCCCTGGTCGCCGATCCGGCCGCTCAGATGCACACCGTCGCAGCAGCTTTGGACCTCCTGACGATCGGCCGCCCCGACGACGCCACCACTCAACTCCCGGTATTCCCCCTCGCCCAAGCCCGCAGCCTGGCTGAACTCGCCGCCACCGTGCACGGCGGCCAACCCGGCGACCACCTCGTCGACCTCGCCGACGGCTCCGCCGCCCTGCGCCCGGTCATCTCGATCGCCCCACCCGAAGAACCTTTGCGCGCAACCGAACTCCCATTCCCCGCCCTCCGCCTGCACCCCACAACCCTCGACCTCGATCCCGCCGGTCTCGGCCGCACGCTATCGCTAGCCATCCTCGGCGGCACACCCGACCAAACCACCGCCTACTTGGCCGCCAACAACATTCGCAACGTCTTCACCAACGGGACGCCCACTACCAACTTCACCCCCGGCGCACCCCACGACGGCTCCATCATCGACCACCTCACCGAACGAAAAACCTCGAATCATCCACCAGCCGATGGGGGTTCACAGCCATCCCGCAGGCGATACTTGTCGGATGGGGAACCGATGGGTCGGAGTGACAATCGATTGCGTTGATGTGGAACGGGTCGCCGGTTTCTGGAGTGCGCTGCTCGATCGCGAGCGGGGTCCGTCCGAGCCCGGGTGGGTCTACCTCGGTCTGCCGGGTGATCAGCTGCCGCGCTTGGTCTTTCAACCCGTGGCCGAACCGAAGGACGGCAAGGTGCGGCTGCACCTCGATATCGCCGTGGACGACATCGGCCAGGGCATCGCGCAGGTCATCGCACTCGGCGGCAGGCCCACCGGCGAACGGCACGATTACGACGCAGGGGTGGTGGTCGTGATGGCCGATCCCGAGGAGCACGAATTCTGCCTGGTGCAGTACTACTGATCCGACAACGCATCGGGGCGCTCAATCGAGGCAGAACTCGTTGCCTTCGATGTCCTGCATCACCAGGCACGATTCGTTGATGCCGTCGGCGCGCAACAGCTGCACACGGACCGCGCCGAGTGCGACCAGCCGCGCGCATTCGGTCTCGAGTGCTTCCAGCCGCTCGTCACCGATGAGCCCGGTCCCGACCCGCACGTCGAGATGCACCCGATTCTTGACCACCTTGCTCTCGGGAACGCGCTGGAAATACAGCCGCGGCCCCACCCCCGAGGGATCGACACAGGACCGACCCTGGTGCTCGTATCCCAATACCTCACTCCAGAAACGAGCGACGCGTTCAGGATCCGCGCAGTCGAAGGTGACCTGAACCTGTTTGACCGATGGCATCGGTCAAACCTAAAGGCAACGGCGAATCTTCTCCAGATTTCGGCTCGTCCGGGGTCGAAACGAAGACGACGTAGCGCAGGTACCAGATGAGCATCAGGGCCGAGCTGATCGTGTGGAACAGGTGCAGTGCCCAGATCGGCCCCGGGGGCAGGTCCAGCACGTACACCATGTAGACCAGGTTGCCGATGTTGGCCAGGGCGATATTGGCCGGGCTGTACGAGCGCACATCCCTGGTGCGTCGCGCTTTGACCAGCATCGGCAGCGTGCTGGAGGCGAAAACCGCGCTCGCGACCGCACCCGCGATGACGGGAACCTCCATGATCGAACTCTCCTGGGAATGTGTGGGTCAGTGGGCGTTGGCGGCGGTGTGCGGGCCGAATTCGTCGGCGATCACCGTGACGAGATTCGCCGGGAAGCCGCCGCGGCGGGCATGTTCGCGGATGGCGTCCTCGTCCTCGGCCTCGTGCAGGCAGTAGAGCTTGTCGCCCGCGACATAGGTGGTGATCCAGCGATACGGCACACCCAGTGAAGACATTGCGGCATTGGACTTTTCGGCGATTACCGCCAGTTCGGCGGGGGTGAGGTCTTCCGCTCCGGGAATCTCTCGTTCGATGAGGAAGCGCTTCATGATTCGTTCTCCTATCCGGTCCGACGCTGTCGCGTTCGGTGACCTCTACGCTCGGCCATGCGGGAACGAAATTCATGGGGATCGATTCCCTATCTTGGGCCGGTAACATCCCCCAGGTGAGGCTGACCGAGCGGGAGAACGAACTGGCAGAGCTCGGTGCCCGGGCGGACCGAGCGCGTACCGGACAGGGCGGGGCCGTGATGGTGCGCGGCGAATCCGGTGCGGGTAAGACCGCCTTCGTCGAGACCTTCCTGGACAGCTGGTGCGCCGATGAGCGTGTGCTGTGGGGAGCCTGCGATCCGCTGTCCACGCCGCGCCCGCTCGGACCGCTGCACGATCTCGCGGATCGTTTCGATGACAGCACCCGCACGTTGCTGCGCAACGGCGACCAGTCCTATGACATCTTCGCCGCGGTCTTCGACGCCTTGCGCGATGTCCCCGCGGTGCTGGTGGTGGATGATCTGCACTGGGCCGATCAGGGCACCATCGATCTGTTCCGATTCCTGTTGCGCCGCATAGCGAATACCCGCCTACTGCTGATCGGGATAGCGCGTGACGACGAAGTGGGCATCACCCATCCGCTGCGCGGACTGCTCGGCGATATCGCGCGGTCCCCGCACGCCCGTACGCTCATCGTGCCGCCGCTGAGCCTGGCGGCGGTGACGACGCTGGCGGGAGATCGGCCCGTCGATCCCGCGTGGCTGCATCGGGTCACCGGCGGGAACGCCTTCTTCGTCTGCGAAATGCTTGACCATCACACCGGTGAACTGCCCACCACCGTGCGCGATGCCATCCTGGCTCGCGCCGCCGGATTGGACACCGCCGCTTGGGATCTGCTGCACCTGCTGACCTGCGCACCCGGTGCCATCGCGGATCATCTGCTCACCGATCTCGGTGTCACGCTGCCCGCGCTGCGCACACTCGATGACGCCAAGCTCATCAAACGCGATAATCGCGGGGTGGCCTTCCGGCACGACCTGTGCCGACTCGCGGTCACCAGTGTCATCCCGCCCGGCGCGGAGCCGAGTCTGCATCGCCGGTTCATCGAAGCCCATTACGCGACAGCGCAACCCGATCCCGCCGTGATCACCCATCACGCGGTGGGGGCGGGTGATCGCGCGCTGATCACCGAAGCCGCCGCACAGGCGGGGCATGCCGCGGCGCGTTCGGGTGCGCACACCCAGGCGACCGAATTCTTCCGTCTCGCATTGGAAGACCGCGATCTGCCGCAGCCGATCGAAGCTGAACTGCTCGAAGCGCTGGCCGACGAGTACTACCTGATCGATCGCCTCGATGACGCGATCATCGTGTGCCGCAACGCAATGCGCCTGCGTGAGGCGATGCGCTCGAACGCGGCGGTGAGCGCCGACCATCACGCCCTGGCGGTCTATGAGTGGTACAACTCGAATCGCGTGGTGGCGGACACCCATGCGGCCGCGGCGCTCTCGGTATTGGACGGGGCTGCCGAACCGGTGACCCGGGTGCGGGTCGGCTACGCGTTCGCACTCCAGGCCTTCCTGGCCGTCCAGTCCAGCGAACTGGGCACCGCCACCGCGCTGCTCGCCCGCGCCCGCGAAATCGCCGCCACCGCAGGCGATCCGCTGCTGAGCGTGCGGGTCGAGATCATCGAGGGTTTCTGTGGTGTGCTCGCCGGCGAGCCGATCGCCCGCGAATCGCTGCTGCGCCTGCTCTCCACCGGTCCGCGGCACATCAACGAAATCTATTCCAGCGGTTACACGAACCTGTCGTACTTCGACGTCGAACAGCGCCGACTCGGAGCCGCCACCGAACTGCTCGACACCTGCCTACCCTTGATGATCGAGCACGATCTCCCCGTTTGCCATGTCGTACAACTGGGTTCGCGCAGCCGCCTCAAACTCCTCACCGGTGATTGGCAGGGCGCGCTGATCGACGCCGACACGGTGCTGGACAGTCCCAGCGCTCCGCTGGCACGCGGCTGGCCGCTGCTGATCCGCGCCATTGTCGCCCTGCGCCGCGACGGCGACGACGGCCGCGGAATCGACCACGCCTGGGAACTTGCCTGCCGCTACGGCGAACCGGTTCGTATGCTCCCGGTGGCGGCGGCGATTGTCGAAAAGTCTTGGCTGACGGGCAATCCCGACAATCGAATCGAGCAGTGCCGAGCATTGCTCGACGCCGCGCCCACGCTCGGATTGGAATGGGCGCGTGGCGAATTGGCCACCTGGCTGCGACGAATCGGTACCCCCGTCGACAGCGATTCGCTGGCCGAACCGTATCGCCTGCTCGCGGCCGGACAGTACGACTCCGCCGCCGCGGCCTTCGAAACCCTGTGCACCCCTTACGATATGGCACTCGCCCTGGCCGACTCGGGCGAAACGGCCTCCGCCCGCCGCGCCCTGGACATCCTCGACCGGCTCGGCGCGCACGCGGTTGCCGCCAAGATCCGCTACGACCTGAGGTCGACCGGTGCTCGCGATATCCCAGCACCCCGGCGAGGCACCACGCTGGCCAACCCGATGGGCTTGACCACCCGCCAGATCGAGGTGCTGCGCCTACTCGACACCGGCCTCACCAATGCCGAACTGGCTGAGCGGCTGTACCTTTCGGTGAAGACCGTGGATCACCACGTATCCGCCATCCTGGCCAAACTCCAGGTCGCCAATCGTCGCGACGCGGTACGCCGGGCCAGGGAATCCGGACTGCTGTCTTGATCGTGCGGGCTACAGCCCTTGGTTCGAGGTGGCGCACGCGCCCGCACTCGCGGGAATTCCGCGCCCGATGGTGCACCACAGTATGCGGAACAAATCGTTCTTGCCCGACCCGGCATTGAGGATGCTGCTCCCGGTCGCGGTGCTTCCGGTTGGGGAGCTGCCGGTTTCGGCGAAGCCCGCGGTGGCGGGACCGCAAATACCGCGATTTCGCCCGCGGTTCGCTACCGTGCTTGGGGTGCAACGGATAACGGCTCTCGTGTGTGGGATTCTGCTCGGCTTCGCGGTGCCGCAGGCGGCGCACGCGGAGGCACCGGCCGCGTATGAGGTCGAGACGGTGCCCGCGGCCGGGGCGCTGTTCTATCCCAGCGTCTCGGGGGTGGGGCCGCGTATCGGCGCACCGCATTTCTGTTCGGCGAGTGTGGTCGCCTCACCGTCGCATGATCTGCTGGCGACCGCCGCGCACTGTGTGCTCGGACCCGGAGCCCTCATCGAATTCGCGCCACTGCTGCACAATGCCGAACTGCCGCAGGGTGTTTGGACGGTGACGAGCATGTATATCGACCCGGCGTGGCAGGAATCCTTCGACCCGCGTCATGACTTGGCGATTCTGCGAGTCGCCCCGCGCGACGGCAAGAAGATCGAGGACGTGGTGCCGGGCTTGCCGCTCGGTACGCCGCAGTCGGGTGCGCCGGTCACGGTCAGCGGTTACCCCATGGGCAGCCGCGGCCGGCCCCTCACCTGCACCGCGCCTCTGGAAACCGCTCCGGACGGTTCCGCGCTGCACTGCACCGGTTTCGGGGAGGGCACCAGCGGCGGTCCCTGGGTCCAGAACGGTCAGCTCGTCGGTGTGATCGGCGGACCGGAACAGGGCGGCTGCACCCCCGACGTGGAATACAGCTCGCCGTTCGGACCCGACACCCAATCCCTGCTCGCTCGCGCCGTGGCGGGCGGCAAAGGTGATGTGCTCCCGCTCGGCTTCGCCGCCAATCGCTGCTGAATCGCGACGGTCGGTCCTAACTCGGTGGCGCTACGACCTCGGCTGCGGCTATTTTCGGAGGCGCTGTAGGGGAGGATGGCCAGATGCACACGACCGAAGCTCGAATCGATGACACGGGCAATATCTTGGTTGCGCCCGAGGCATTGCGGGAGAACGCCTTGGTCGGGGAGTTCTTCGGGTCCGTGCTCACACCGGCGGAGTTCGCCAGCGGTGCAGGCGATCTCGCGGAGAAGACCGTCTACGTGTGCGGTGATGCGGCGGAGATCGATGACCGCCACCTGCGCGCGGCGGGACGCGTTTTCGTCATTCGGGAGCTGTCGCACGGTTTTCGGGAGAACGGCGACGAATCGTGGGCCTTCATCGACCTCGGCCGGGTTCCGATCCACGTGCACGAGGCCGGGGTGCTGTATCGCCGCTTCTTCGATCTCGGTGCCGACCACTTCGGGCGAATCCAGGCGGAGCACGAATTCCAGTCGCTGACCGAGTCGACCAAGCCCGGGACCGCCCACCGGAGCGGCATCTATCTGACCCCGGTCACCCGCCGAGGCACGGACCTGCACTTCCGGTTACTGCGCTGCTCCACGAACCTCTCGGGCCCGACCGAGACCTTCCGCGCCACCGATACGAGCATCGTCGAGGCGCTGAATCGTGCGGCCGCCGGCATTTTCGAAGGCCATGCACCGCTCAATCATGTGCTGGCACAGATCTATCACAACACCCGGGCCACGCCCGAACGCAAGCAATCCAAAGCGAAGATCTCGGCGCACGCCGACAAGACCAAGGATATGCCCGTCAACGGCATCATGGCCTTCTGCACGTTCTATGACGGGCTGGACAAGCTGCGGCCCATGGCCGGAGACGCGTTCGACCTCGGTGTGAAGAACGCCAGCGGGCTGACGAGTCTGCGTTTCCGCCTGAAGGATTCGGTCGAAGAGCGTGACGGACTGCCCGCAACATTCACCGTGACCCTCTATCCCGGTTCGGTGTTCTTCATGCCGCTGTCCACCAACCGCCTGTACACCCACGAGATCCGGCCCTCGATGCTGGACGCGGAGCTGTTGCCGACCCGCCTGGGATATGTGGTGCGCTGCTCGAACACCGAAGCCGTGCACAAGGACGGCCGGACCTTCCTCGCCCGGGACGGCGAGCTGGTGGAGCTCGGTCCTCCCACCGAGGACGGCATGGACGAGCTGCGCGGACTGTATGCCGAGGAGAACCGCACCGCATCCTTCATCGACTACGGCGATCGCTTTCTGTTCAGCATGAACACGGGAGACTACGTTGCTCCCCGAGCCTAGATTCCGCGACGAGATCGCCTCGTACACACTGCCTTCCGACCGGGATCTGTTCGCCGAACTCTCCGCGTCGGTGCTGTGGGAGGAGTTGGGCAAGGGCCGTCGCGGAGCCACGCTCGTCAAAACCGATGCGGCGGGCGGTATTCCGCTCGTCCGCACGACCACCCGATACGCCAGCCCGGCCCAGCGCTTCCGATCGGTGCACGAGGTGCTGGCACAACAGATTCAGGCTCGGGCGGACCTCCCGTTTGCATTCAACAACGCCCTCATCGAGACGTACACCAACGCCTACGCCACCATGGGCAGCCATTCGGACCAGGCCCTCGACCTGGCCAATGACTCCTTCATCGCCGTGTTCTCATGCTATCGGCACCCCGAACCCGACCCGCCGAGAAAACTGATCGTCGCACCCAAGGGATCCACCGAACAGCTCGAAATCCCCTTGGCCCACAACGGAGTTGTCGTCCTCTCCACCGCCGCGAATCGCCGACTCGAGCACAAGATCGTGCTGGAACCGTCCGCCCGCGCGGCGGAGAACGACTGGCTGGGCGTGACCTTCCGGACCTCGAAGACCGTCATCCACTTCCGCGAGGGACACCCGTACCTGCCGCAGGACATACCCCTCACCCTCGCCGACGACGACCAGCAGCGTGAGTTCTTCCAACTCCGCCGCCGCGAGAACAACGAAACCGATTTCACCTACCCGCCACTGACCTGCACCGTCAGCGCGAGCGACCTGGTCCCGCCCGTCTGAACTGTGCCACAAAAGGATTCGGCTAATGCGGGTAGACGGACTCGTCGATGTCGTAGGTCGGCAGGGGACGGGTCGGGGTGTCGGTGTCCTCGCGTGCCCATTCCGCTACGTCGCGGCAGCGGGCGAAGGTGACGTCGCCCTGCTCCTGCGCGTAGGCGATCAGATTGCGCAGGGCCAGCATTCGGCCCGGGCGGCCGGTGAGGAACGGGTGCATGCAGAGGTTGAACAGGCAGTGGTAGTGCCGCATACCGTCGAGTTCGGCGCGCCACATTTCCTCGACCTTGACCGGGGATTCGATGACCGAGCCGATGCGTGGTTCGGGCAGGTAGGCGTACTGCTCCCAGTCGTCGAGGGACCAGTGCACGGGTAGTTCCACCACCCGGCCGAGTGGGGTGTCCACGTGGTATGGCCGATCATCGCCCATCAGTGACGAGTCGTAATGCAGACCGTATTCCCTTACCAGGGAGTGCGTTTCGAGGCTGGCGCTCCACATGGCCGCACGATGCCCGACGATATCGATGCCCTGTGCGGTGAATACATCCAGGGCGCGTTCGAAATCGGCGCGCTCGGCTCCCGGGGGGAGCGAAGTCGGTGGCCGGTGACTGTAGGAGTGGTGCGCCACCTCATGCCCGCGCTCGACGATCGAGGCGGCCAGGCCGGGCCGCTGTTCGGCGACCCACCCGGGCACGAAAAACGTTGCGGGGATGCTCATCTCGTCGAGCAGGTCGAGGATGCGCGGTACGCCCACATCGGGCCCGTACGACTGATGCGACATCACCATCGGCTGTTCGGCGTAGCGCCGACCCTCGGCGAGGATGGGAGTTTCCGCATCCACGTCGAAGGTCAGCGTCGCCACCGCGGCCGCGCCACGGGTCCAGATGCTCATGCGCCGACGCGTTCGCGCCAGGCCGCGGTGCTGTCCAGGTTTGCCATGGGGTGCAGCATCTCATGATCGAACGCGGCCAGTTCCGCGCCGGTCTCGACGCGGCGCGGCAGGTCCGGATTGGCGAGCGCGCCGGTGCCGAGCGACAGCACATCCGCGTGCCCGCCGTCGAGCACATCGGCGGCCTGGGACAGATTGTGCATGCCGCCATTGGCGATCACCGGGCGGCCCGACACCTCGCGCGCCAACCGGGTCACGGTGGTGCCACTGGCGAGCTTGGCGGTCTCCAGGAAGTTGCGGCCCTCGCTGGCGATATGCAGGTAGCTCGCGGTACGCAAGGCGGAGAAGATGATTCGCGCGTCGGCTTCGCCACCGGGCCAGCGGTACACGAAATCGTTGACCTTGGTCTGCGAGAGCCGCACGCCGACCGGGAAGTCGCCGAGCGCCTCGCGGATCGCGTGCAGCACCCGCGCGGTGAGCCGGATCCGGTTTTCCACCGAACCGCCGTATTCGTCGGTGCGCTCGTTGGTGTAGTCGGTGAGGAACTGATCGAGCAGATAGCCGTTCGCGCCGTGGATTTCGACACCGTCGAATCCGGCCGCACGCGCGTTCCGCGCCGCGGTGACGAAACCCGCTACGACGCTGTCGATATCACTCGCGGTCATTTCGCGGGGCGCGGCCCACGCGCCGCCGGCGCCGCCGTAGTCGACCATCATCTGCCCGCGCGGTGCCACCGCGGACGGGCCGATGGTCTCGTGGCCGCGCGCATTGCCCTGCGAGATCGCCCCGGCGTGCATGAGCTGGGCGATGATCGGCGATCCCGCCGCGTGGACGGCGTCGACCACGGTGCGCCATCCGGCGATGTGCTCGTCGGTCACCAGTCCGGGCTGATTGAAGTAGCCCTGGCTATGCGCGGCGTCGGGATAGATCCCCTCGCTGATGATCAGGCCGAATCCGCCCGCGGCATAGGCGCGGTAGTACTCGGCCATCTGCTCGGTGGGCGTGCCGTCCGGGGTCGCCGAGATCCGCGTCATCGGCGCGACGGCGAATCGATTGCGCAGGTCCAGCGTGTCCAGGCCGGTCGGGGCGAGCGCGGGGTGGGTGAGTTCGGTGGTGGTCATCGCTTCTCCTCGGTAACTGGGGACAGGACGGTCAGCGCCAATGGCGTGGGCCGAGCTCCGTTGATGGGGTTGTGGTCTTGGGGGCACGCGGAAACCACCACCAGGCAATCCATTTCGGCGCGGAAGGTGATGGCGTCGCCGGGCGCGGTGGTGGCCTCGAGCCAGGTCAGGCTGTCGTCCGCCGCGACCGGAATGCGCATGAAAACATTGATGGGTTGCGGAATGACCAGCGGCGGGGCGTATCCCAGCGCTGTCAGGGCCTGTGTGAGGTTGTCCGCGCAGCTGGCATGATCCGGATCCCCGTATGCCGCATAGCGTTCCGGATCGCACGCGGCGATCAGCATGTCGTGCACACCAGGGGAGGTGTCGTCCGCATAGGTCAGGATCGGCCGCCGTCGATTGGTCACGAACGCTTCCCCGAGTGCGGGGAACAACCGTGCCGTATGGGTCCGGGTGTGCGAGGCGCTGTGATACTCGGTGAGATCGTCCGCGTTGTAGGCGAATACATCACCCACCTGTCCGCCGTCGATATCGGTGATCCGCAAGCGTTCCCCGGCCCGCACGACCACCGATCGGGCCCGCCCGGCCGGTATGGTCACCGGCTCCGGATAGCTCAGCAATGTCATGGGAGTCAGTCAACCGAATCCGCGAGCACGCCGATATGGATGAGTGCACAGCGTATGGCGCAGAGGGTGGATGTTTCACCATCACCGAGCGGGAATAGGGCTCAGTATGGTTGCGCTGTATGACCACCGCCACAGAAATGAGCCGGGCGCTCGCAGCGGGTGACACGACCTCGGCGCAGCTGGCCGCCGCGGCCATCGATCGTGCGGGGCAACCGGATGCGACGGGCGTGCTGCTCGCGCTCACCGCCGACCGCGCCCGATACCAAGCCGACGCCGCCGACCGCCGCCGCGCCCGCGGTGCGGCACGCGGCGGACTCGACGGCATCCCCATCGCGTGGAAGGACGTCTTCGACGTCCAGGGCACCGTCACCACCGCCGGCTCGGCCAGCCACGTGCACGACGCGCCCGCCGCCGTCGACAGTCATCTGGTCCGTCGTGCTCACGACAGCGGCCTGATCACCATCGGCAAAGCCAACCTCAGCGAATTCGCCTTCTCCGGACTGGGATTGAACCGGTACTTCGGCTCGCCCATCAATCCTGTTGACCCGGAACGGGTTCCGGGCGGATCGTCGTCCGGATCGGCGGTTGCGGTGGCGCGCGGCATCGTCCCGCTCGCCGTCGGCACCGACACCTCCGGATCGGTCCGTGTCCCCGCCGCCTACTGCGGAATCATCGGCTACCGCGCGACTCCGGGGCGATACGGCGTCAACGACTTCGCGCCGCTATCGACAACACTCGACAGTGTCGGCCTGTTCGCCACCAGCGTCGGCGACATCATCGCCCTGGATCGTGTTTTCGCCCCCGCCGAACAATACGACCCTCCGCGAACCCGCCGATTCGTGATCCCCGCCGGGGAATGGACCGAGGACCTCGCACCCGAGATCGCCGCCGATTTCCAGTCCGCGATCGCCGAAATACGCGGTGCCGCAACCGATGTCCGAGTCCGTACCATCCCATCGCTGGACACGGCCCAGAAGCTGATGGACAGCCACGGCACCATCGTCGGCGCGGAAGCGCACCGCCTGCATCGCCACCGTCTCGATTCCACGCTCCCGATCGAGCCCGCCACCCGCCGTCGCCTCGAAAGCAATGCGCACACAGCCGATTTCCTCGGTCCGGTCTACGCCGCCATGTGCGCATTACGTGCCGACTTCGCCGCCGAACTCGACGGTGCGACCCTGCTGTGCCCGACCGTGCGCCACGCGCCCCCGCTTCTGTCCGCGCTGACCGATCCGATCCACTACGACAGCGTGAACGCCTCCACCCTGCGCACCACGATGGCCCTGAGTTACCTGGGCGCGTGCGGCATCACCCTCCCGATCCGAACGTCCGCTGTCGGTCCGGCTTCAGGTCTGCTGCTCTCGCGCCCCTCCGGTCACGACACCGAACTTCTCGCGCATGCCGCCTACCTCGCGTGAAGTTGGGAGCTGTCCCGGAGGGCAGCGGAGTCGACTGCGGCTGGGGTAGCTGATCGGTGTCCAGATGTGCATCGGGAGATCGTGTTCTGTTCACCGGAATGCCTTAGCGTCCCGGGCTCGTGAGGTTTGGCGCGGAGATCGAGCCGCGGAGAGATGTCCGGATGTGGGGAGTCGTCACCATGCTGGGCGTGGTGGCGGGATACGTGGCGGTACTGCTGGCGGACGCACGGCACTACTACACCGATGACACCGAGGCGCAGTACGCGCCGATGTGGGTGCTGCTTGGAAATGAGTTGCGCGCGGGGCGGTTTCCGGGGCTGGTGCCCTGGGAGTGGATGGCGGGGAACTATTCGCTCGAAGAGGCGGCGCTGTTCAATCCGCCGCAATTGCTGGTGTACCTGATCGCGCCGTCGGTGGACAACCTCGCGGTGTACGCCACCGTGGTCAAACTGGGGTTCTCGATGATCGCCGGGCTCGGGGTGTACCGGGTCTGCCTCGCATACGGGGCCGCACCGCGGTGGGCTGCCGTCGCGGGCGTCGCGTTTCCATTGAGCGGGTGGTTTCTGTTCTTCGATCAGGCCAGCTGGTTCACCTCGCAGACGGGCACGACCTGGTTGCTGCACGCCTGGGCATCGGCGGTGCTGTACGCGCGCGGTAAGAGCGGGCCGATTCCGGTATTTGTCTTTTTGTGGCTGACCTTGACGATTCAGTACGTGTTCCCCGGAGTCGAAGCGGCACTGATGATTCTGGCGGTGGTGGCGGGTGAGCTGATCCACCAACGTGATTGGGCGGGGCCGGGACGGCTCGCGTTGGCGGCGGGGTGCGCGGGACTGGCCGGACTGATCGCGAACCTGCCATTGCTGCTGTCCTCGCAGGTGACCTGGCGCGGTGATGCGCGGATTCGCAACGAATCACTGCTGACGGTGCCGTGGTCGGAGTCGCTGAACGCCAGTTTGCCGAGCACCACACCGGCTTTCGAGGGGTGGTGGGGATTCGTACAGCCGCTACCCATGGTGTACATCGCGTGGTTCCTGATTCCCGCGCTCGCCTTCATCGATTGGCGGCAGGTGTGGCCGAACGCGCGCGCGTACAGCGGGATAGCGGTGTTCGCGGGCGGGATGCTGATGTGGACGGCCGGTCCCGGCGCGATCGGGCCGCTGCGCTGGCCCGCCCGGGTATTGCCGCTGGTGGCGGCCGGACTGCTGGTGCTGGTGTGCGTATTGCTCAGTCGCCATGGCACTTTCGCGTCCGTGCGCCGCCGGGGGATCGCGGCGTCCGTGCTGATCGGCCTGCTGTTCGTCCGATCCCTTTCCGCCGCACCGGATCTGTGGCACCGGCATCTGCTCGCGGTGGTGACGCTCGCCGTGCTCGGCGCGATGGTGGTGTGGGCGGCCCGCACCCGGGGGACCGCGCTGGTCTGCGTGCTGACCATGCTCGCCATGTTCCCCATCGCCTTCACGCAGGTAGAAGCCGCGCCGAGCACGCCGATGTCATACAACTTCCCGGCGAAGCGCTCCGATATGGCTGCGGCCTTCCCTGAATTCCCCGGGCTCACACTGCAACTCGCGGACCGCGCGCTCATCGCGCCCGCGGATCGCAGCCTGGATCGCGCCTATGGGTCGCTGTCGATCGGCAGCTATGCCAAGGCGGTAGGCCCGCGCTATGTGAACGCCTACACCCCGGTCGGGCACGCGGCCTTCAGTGCGCTGCTGTGCATGGCATGGGATGGGAGTACCTGCCCCGACGCGGCCCGCCGCGCCTTCGATATCGAATCATCCACGGGTGCACGCATTGTCGATCTGATGAAGGTCGATCGTGTTGTCCTGCATCGCGCCCAGTATCCGAACGCGGGTCATGATGACCCGGTACCGGGCTGGAAATGGGTGGCTTACCCCGGCCACGAGCAGTTCATCGCGGTCCTGGAGCGCGAGAACGGCCCGATCTCCGCGACCGGTGGCGATATCGCACATGCCGAGAACGTCACTATCGGGGCGACTTCCATCGATGGTGCCACCTCGCACACCCGGGTTACCTCACCCTCCGGCGGCCGCGTCGTCTTCTCTCGCCTGGCCTGGCCCGGACATCGAATCACCTTGAACGGCACAGAGATCGCCTACACCACTCTTGCGGGGACCTTCCTGGCGGTCGACATCCCAGCCGGCGCGGATCAAGCCGACCTGACGCTCACCTGGATGCCGCCGGGCTGGCAGATCGGCCTGTCCACCGCGACGGCCGGCGTCGCCGGGGTGGGCCTGCTGCACTGGGCGCATCTGCGCCCGAGACGCCGTTCACCGAATCTCCCGTCCACCGAACCGGCCGTCCATGACATCGCTCGACCCAGTTTGGAGTTCCCTTAGGGAACTCTGAGTGCTACGCTCTGGGATATCGCCTCGAGAAACGCAGGAGACTTCTGATGAGCTTCATTCAGCGCTTCGACCACATCGGTATCACCGTCGCCGATATCGACGCCGTGACGGCGTTCTTCGTCGGTCTCGGCCTCGAAGCGGACGGCAAGATGGCCGTCGAAGGTGAGTTCCTGGATACGGTGATCGGCACCACCGGCGCCGCCACCGAGATCGTCATGCTGCGAGCACCCGGCGGTGGAACAACCCTCGAACTGTCGAGCTTCGTACGCCCGCAACACCTTCCGGGCTCCCCGGCGGCACCTGCCAACGAGCTGGGCCTGCGCAACATCGCCTTCCAGGTCGAGGATCTGCACGCCGCGGTGGAGCACGTCACCGCGGACGGCTACTCCCTGGTCGGTGGCATCGGCGAGTACGAGGGCAGCTGGCGCATGGCCTACGTGCGTGGCCCCGAAGGCATTATCGTCTCGCTGGCGCAGCGCCTCGGGAACTGACGGCAATCGGTTCCGATATCGTCCAGGGATCACCCGTCACACGGAAATGGTTTGGGCACAGTGGGTTTCTACGACTGCAATTGCATGGTCACCGGCGTCAGCTTGAAGCCGGTCGATGCCACGGCGGTGGTGTTGCACCGCCGTGGCGCGGAGTATCGGCCGATTGCGCTGGGTATTACGGGAACCTACGACCGCCTCGGCGGTATCGACGGTGTGGAAGAGGACCTCAACACCGACCTGATCGTGCGATATTTCGTGGAGCAGCATCGGGTCGGCAGGTTCTTCGCCGAGAATCAGGTCAACGACGCCGAGGAGTTCGGCGCGGACGTCGATATCGAGGGCTTGCTCCAGCTCATCGAACGCACCCACCTGAGCTTTGTCGACGACTTCTATCCCGCGTCAACGGTTTTGGATGGTGACGCCATCGCCTTCGCCCTGATAGCCCAGCCCGTGTGGGATACCATCGCCAACAGCGCCTCGGCATCGAATCAGTCACCGCAGCAACAGTTTCAAGGAGTATTCGGCCAAAGTTCAACGGCCGCTGAAATCTACGCCGACCAACTGCCAGAACTGACTCTACCCCTGCACCAACTCACCGCAATCAATGACTTCATCACCGCGCACGGCCTGCGCTGGGCTCCCCCGTCCGAACCCGACCAACGTTACCCCGGCGACTACGGCAGCCAGCATTTCGAAGAAGTCAAGCAATTCCTGAACCAAGCCAAACACGACTACCGCGAAGATCCAGTCGCTCTGACCGGCCTGGCCGCATACGAACAGCTGATCGACTGGGATGACCACGAATAGGCCACGATCCCCAAAGTCGCGGTACACCATTACGATTCGCGTATGGCTCGACGACGGTACGTCACACGCGGCGTGCCAGGCGGCTATCGCGTGTGGGACAACAAGGCCTCCCGATGGTGGGGCGACCTATACGAATTGTGCCCGGATGAACTGGTGGCCGAACTCAACAATTCGCACCGCCCTGCCCAGATAACCGAACTCACCAAACAGGCCCGTGCCCGCAAACGCTGAATGCTCGTCCCCGGAGTTCCCGGGCCCTGTGGTCAGGATCGATCGAAGATGGCGTGAGCGTCGGCGATCGCCATGTGGCCGAAGGCGAGTGTGTCACGCCTGCGGGCGAGTGGGGTTCGGTAGAGGGGTGTTCGGGAGTCGTTGCGGCGCAAGCGGAGTGCTTCGTTGATGATGCGGTGCCAGCGGATGGGGAAGGTGTCGAGGGCGTGGCGGGCAGCGCCGTCTTTCGACGTGATTTTGCCGGTCGCGAGGGTGTAGTGGAGGCGGGAGATGCCGGTGACCGTCCAGACGGTACCGAAATCGCTGAGTAGGCCGAGTCCGGGTTTGCTGATGAGCCGCGCTGCACGAGATAGACCGGTCGCCCAGTAGGCGTCGAGGTTGCGGTTCTGCCAGGCTGCGAGAGCGGCAGGGTCGGTCCATATGCCGAGGTCGTCGATTGCCGGTCCGCGCAGTGCGACCCCGTGCTCGGCGAGCGTATGCCAGGTGACCGGGGACTGTTGGCTTGCAGGGGATTTCGATTGCATTTGCCCTTCGAGGACGGTAGGTCGGCCGATAGCCGAAGTCGGGCCTGCGGTGAGGTCATGCCAGGTGAGATAGGTCCCATCGAAGAACGGTCGACGACTCTGCTGACGGAGTTTGGCGTGGATTCGTTCCAGTGCGGCCGTATCCACGGCATTCGGTGGTGCCGCGGTCACCGCGACGAAGTCGATATCGCTCGCCCCGGGGCGGAAATCCCCCAGCGCCAGGGACCCTTCGAGGTAGAGACCTTCGATCAAACCGGGGGCTTCAGCATCGGCCAGTGCGAGGTAGGACTCGACGATATCTGTGGCGATCGAGGGTATCGACATGGGTTCGAGTCTGCCTGAATCGTTGTGTTGAATGCTTCCCGTAGGATCAGCCTCCGCACCTGACTGTTCGACGCTCGCGCGTGCGCTTTGTCCTGTTTTGTCGAGCCTGGCTGCGCCACACTGTGAACCGTAGAAGGAGACTGCCGTGCTGCGACGCACGTTGCTGACCGCCGGTTGTGTGGGCGCTCTGATGGCGATGGTGTGCCCCGGGTATGTGAGTGCTCGAGAGCTTCCGAGTGGTGCGCAGTATGTCGCGCTTGGTAGTTCCTATGCCTCGGGGCCGGGGCTGCCCGACATGGTGGATGGCGGGTGTGCGCGGTCGGCGCATAACTACCCGCACCAGGTTGCGGCGTCAGCGGGGCTGGAATTGGTTGATGTCACCTGTGCGGGTGCGACCACGGCGAATATTTTGCGGACGCCGCAGTCGCTGGCTGGTGGCAGGACCGTACCCGTGCAGTTGGACGCCGTCACCGAGCGCACGCGGCTGGTGACCGTCACCATTGGCGGGAACGATCTTGGGCTGGCCGGTTCGATGATCAAGGCGAGTGCGTGTGGGCGGTTGCTCGCGAGTGTTCCGGCGTTCTGCGAATCGGTGGCCGGTGCGAAGGCGCGCACGCGTGATGACTTCGACGCTGTCGAGAGTTCGATCATCGCGGTGGTGAGCGCGATCGAGGAGCGTGCGCCGCAGGCAACCGTGCTGCTGGTGCAGTACCTGCCCGCGCTAGATTCAAGTGGCACAACATGTTCGGCGCTGACGATGACCGCCGCGCAGGCTGCGGACATCCGCCGAACCTATGACGGGCTCGTGGACGCGACCGCGCGTGCGGCGAACGAGACCGGCGCGAAAGCGATCGCTGCGCCCAATGCCGACGCGCATTCCGCGTGCGCGGTCGCTCCGTGGGTCAATGGCCTGCTCGATCCGTTGACCGCCCCGGGAGGTTTGGCCAGTGCCGTGGGGAGCGTGCACCCGAACTTGGCCGGCACCACGGCTGTCGCACACGAGATCATCGCCCGGCTGTGATTCTTGGGCTTTTCGGCCCGAACTTTCGACCACGACGCGACAATTCGTGCCGGTAACCGATCAATCGCTGCCGAGCGCCTGCGCCACCGTCTCGTAGACATCGAGAACAGTGTCGAGGCCGATTACTTCCATGGGGCGCCGAACCTGCCTGGAGGCGACCACCTTCATTCTCGGGTTCATTCCCGACTCCCATGCCGCGACCAGCACACTCAACCCCGCCGAGCCGATGAATCCCACCCCGGTGAGATCGATTACGAGCACCGCCGGATTCGTGGCCACCGCCTCGGCTATGGCAGCCGACAATTTCGGCGCGGTGATGACATCGACTTCGCCGCACGCGGATAAAACCACCGTCGACCCGAGGGTGCGAGCATCAACGACCAGCTCACCCTTTTGATTGCTCACAGTAGAACTATGTCATCCTCGGCCGGGATCAGCCCCTGCGCTCGGCTCCGTGCGTCGAACCCGATCACCGTTTCGGCAGGCTTTCCGGGCGCACTACTACCAATTCCTTTGCCCGATGTTTGCGATGGCGCCAATGGTGGAATGCCGCGCTTGCCTGGGTTCGCTCGGCAGGACCAAGCGCGTGCTCTGACCACAGCGGTGATCTCGAGGAGACGATCGAATGGAACCGGTTCTCGAAGCGAGTGTGCGAAATCTGGTTGGTGAGATTCTGTTCCGCTACGGCTCGATCGATGTGTTCTGTCTCTACCTGCGCGGTCTGCTCGACGCACCCACATGTGAACTCCCGCTGGTGGGTGCGGTCGCTACCGGACGCCACCGGTGGCGCGGGGCCGAGCCGGTCGACCAGTAGCCCCCGTTCGTGCGGGATCCTGCACCGGCGAGCGCTTGTTTCATGTCCGGTGTTGAGGGAAAGGCCTGGAGAGTCGAGCTGAACGGGGTAACTCAGGTGATGGTTGACAAGATCGCAGGACCGCGGCGTGTGGTGATCGTGGGCAGCGGATTCGCTGGATTCACCTGTGCCAGAAGGCTTTGCCGAATACTGGGCCGAGCGAATGAAGACACCGAGGTCGTACTCGTCACGCCCACCGACTATCACCTGTACACGCCATTGCTGCCCGATGTGGCGGGCGGACTGATCGATCCGCGGTTCGTCGCCATCTCGTTGACGGATACGTTGCCTAGGGTCAAGTTGGTGATCGGGAAGGTCGAAGCGGTCGATCTGCCGGGCAAGACCCTCACGGTGGTCGGTGATGGCCAACCCACCGAATTGTCTTGGGACCGACTAGTTCTCACCCCCGGCTCGGTCACCAGGCTGTTCGACGTACCCGGCTTGACCGAGCACGCACGCGGCCTCAAGACCATCGCCGAGGCGGTGTATCTGCGCGAGCATTTCCTGCGCCAACTCGAATTGGCCGACTACGAAACCGATCCCGCGATACGCCAGGCGCGGCGCACGGCGGTGGTGGTCGGCGCCTCTTACGCCGGAACAGAACTCATCGCCCAGCTGCGAGCGCTGGGTGATGCGTACGCGGAGCGTCGCGGCTACGACCCATCGGAAATTCGTTTTCTGCTGCTGGATACCGCCGACCGTGTGATGCCCGAGGTGGGTGATCGGTTGGGGGACAAGGCTTTGAGCGTCTTGCGTGATCGTGGCATCGATATCCGCTTGCAGACCTCGCTGAAAGAGCTGAACGATCACGAGGTCGTACTCACCGATGGCACGGTCGTTCCCGCGCACACCGTCGCCTGGGTCACCGGGGTGACCGGAGCCCCGCTGCTCGCGGGCCTGGATCTTCCGATGGAACGCGGACGGCTGGTCGTGGATACTTCGCTGCGAGTCCCCGCTCATCCCGATGTCTTCGCCGGTGGCGACGCGGCGGCGGTTCCCGATATCACCAACCCGGGCAAAATCACCCCGCCGACCGCGCAGCACGCGATCCGACAAGGCAAGGCGTTGGCCCGAAATGTCGCCGCCAGTCTGGGCGTGGGTGTGGCGAAACCGTACCGGCACCGCGATATGGGTCTGGTCGTCGACCTCGGACCGCGCTTCGCGGTCGCGAACCCGCTGGGCCTTCATCTATCGGGATTCCCCGCGAAGGCGATCACCCGGGCCTATCACACCTTCGCAGTATCTCGCGGCGTCAATCGGTGGGCCATCACGCTCTCCTATCTCACCAATGTGGTTACCCCGCGCCCACTTTCGACCCTCGGCCTCGTCGACTCGGGTGAAGCGAGTTTCAGTGGGAGCGAGGGCATACCGGAACACCACTGACGGAACCCGTCCGTGCGCGTCGTTTCGCATCGACTTCGCCGGGTAACGCCACCGAACGTACAAACCATCAAGGAACAGGGGCGTCGATGAATGACCCGGTGGAATCGCACGGTTCGGACGAACTCGACCGTGTACGACGGGATCGCGATCGAGCCAGAGCGGTCTCGGAACTGAGCGATAAGGCCGATGTGCGGGCACGCGCGGAGGACAAGGTGCACGAGGCCGCGCAGACCGCCCGGGAGCGCGCCGCCGACGTAGGAGAGCAAGCGCGTGCTGTCGCCGGGCAGGTACGGGCACAGGCCGTCCAGGCCGCGGACACGGCGGTGGCCAAAACGCCCGACCCGGTGCTCACGCGGGGCCTACAGGCGGCCGCGATCGTGCGCCGCAACCCGATTCCCGTTGCGGCCGCGGCGATTTCCGGTGTCGTAGTGTTCTGGTTAGTCTCGAAGCGGAGGCGCGCGTGAATACGTTGTACAGACCCATCGGCATGCTGATCGGGGTGCTCGGCGGGATCGCGGCGAACGCTGCGTTCACTCAGATCTGGCGACGGGTCAGCGGTGAGGACCAGGCCCCGCGCGCCACGGCGCGGAATTACAGCTGGCAAGAGGTGCTGGTGGCGGCGGCGTTGCAGGGTGCGATCTTCGGCTTGGTGAAAGCCTCCATCGACCGCGCCGGCGCATCGGGCTATCAGCGACTGACGGGAACCTGGCCTGACAAATAGCGCTTCCGTGCTGGAAAGTGTTGAAGAACAGGACATTTCGAGACGCGATCACTCTGCAGCTCGTGAACGACGTTCCCTGATTCGATCAGTCGATCGGTGTGGCGAGGTATTCCAGTGCGTAGCCTTCGCCGGAGGGGGAAACACGGGCGATGCCGGGGGAGTCGAGGTGGGCTCCGGCGACGAAATAGTTTGGGCGGGTTAGCTGCTCGAGCAGAATTGCTCGAGCGGCTCGCGCCTGGGATTGGTCGCCGTCGAACTCCCAGGACACCTTCGGCTGATCGAATTGCAGCGTCGGGACATGCACGGTGTCACCCCAGATGAGGAGATGGCCTGCGCTGCTGGTGATTTCGTAGACGGTGTGGCCGGGGGTGTGGCCCGGGGTCGGGATCGCGGTGGTCCAGTCGTTGAGCGCCACCTGCTCCGATACGGGTATAACGCGGTCGCGGATCGGCTCGAGGCGTCCGGTGAACACTGCGGCGTCGCCCGCGCCGATCCATACCCGCTCGAGCTTGGTGAAAGCCTCCGAACCGTCCGGCGCGATCAGGCCGCTCACGTGGTCTTCATGGTTATGGGTGATTGCCACATCGGTGATCTCGGCGCGGTCGACGCCTGCTTCGTCGAGCGCCTTGTAGATCAATCCCATGGTCGGGTCGTGCCAGTTGTCGGACGCGCCGGTGTCGACGAGAACTGACCGCGTGCCATCGGTGACATAGAAGGCGTTGACCGATAGTCGCAGGTTGTCGCCGATGAGTGGCACGGCGACCGGCACCTGGGGGAGTGGGCGTCCTTCCCCGTCGCGCAGGCGCGTCGGCGGCATGTCGATGTATCCGTCTCGCAGCGAGATCACTTGCAGCTCACCGAATTCGAAGCGGGCATGATGCTGGCCGGCCGAGATCAAACGCATGGAAACTCCATCAGGTGGATGCGAATCGTGTGTCTTCAATAGAAGACTGTATCTTCTTTAGAAGAACCATACACTGTGAACGGTGCCCACATCCATCGATCTAGGAGTCCGGTGACCGAGCAAGACGACAACGCGCTCGACCCGCAGCACGATGACGACCTCGCCGGTGCGTTCGGCATCAACCTGCGCCGCCGCCGCGAGGACGCGGGCCTGACACTCGAGCAGCTGTCCACCCGCTCCTCGGTCAGCCGTGCGATGCTCTCCAAAGTCGAACGCGGAGAAAAGAGTCCGACGATCGGCGTCGCCTCCAAGATCGCCCACGCGCTCGACGCGTCACTCTCTGATCTGATCGGTGGATCGACTGCCGCATCCGGCGTGGCCGTTGTCATGCGCAGGAACGAACGCGCCGTATTCCGCGACCCGGAAACAGGTTTCGAGCGCCATATGGCCTCACCTGTCCCGGGCGCGGGCGCCGCCGAGATGATCGTCCACTATCTCCCGGCCCAGATCTCCACCGGTCTGCTGCCCGCGAATCCGCCGGGTACTGAGAAACAACTCATGGTGCTCGCGGGCACCCTCACCGTCTTGATCGGCGGACTCACCGAAACCCTGAACGCGGGCGATTCCCTGTTCATGCGGGCCGACGCCGACCACGGCTTCGCCAACCGAACCGGCGACCCCTGCGAATACATCATGTTCATCTCCCGCAGAACCTGATTGTCTGCGGGAGACCGTCGAATGCGTTCCGGCGGAGCCGCTTTCGGCTATGCCTTCATCTGCGCTCCGGAGCGGGCGGGATTCGCCTGCTGCTCGGCTTTGGGATCGAGCTCATCCTGCTTGGCCTGCACACCGGCCTCGATCCGGTCGCCGAGACTCTTGTCGACATTGCGCCAGTATTCGAACGCCCGGGTCAGCACATCGGCACCGACCCCGTTGAGCAGGTGTCCGACGATATTGTCGACCAGCCGCTCCCGCGCGGCGTCGTCGAGGACGGTGCGAACCATGGTGCCCGCCTGGCCCCAATCGTCATCGGCAGACCGCAAAGTGTATGCGGTGCGCACCATTTCACCGTCGGTGTGCCAGCCTGCCACCGGTCCGGACGCTTCGGGATCCGCGTGCGGGCCGCCCTTCGAGTTCGGTACGTACACCGGATCGGAGACATTGGTGTAGCGCATCTGCCCGTCCTTGGAGTACGAGCGGGCGGGCGCGGCGTGCGGCGAATTCACGGGCAGCAGTTTGTAATTCGCGCCGATGCGATGGCGATGAGCGTCCGGGTAGGAGAACCAGCGGCCGAGCAGCATCTTGTCGGGGCTGGGCCCGGTGCCGGGGACGGCGTTGCTTGGCTCGAAGGCCGCCTGCTCGATTTCGGTGTGATAGTCGGAGGGGTTGCGGTTCAAGGTCATACGCCCGACCTCGATGAGGGGATAGTCGTCGTGCGGCCAGACCTTGGTCAGGTCGAAGGGGTTGAACCGATACGTTTTCGCGTCCTCGAACGGCATGATCTGCATGTGCAGCGTCCAGCTCGGGTATTCGCCGGAAGCGATGTGCTCGAACAGATCTCGCGTGTGATAGTCGGTGTCCATGGCGGCCATTTGGTCGCCCTCGTCCTGGGTGAAGAACTCGATGCCCTGATCGGTCTTGAAGTGGTATTTCACCCAGAATCGTTCGCCTGCCGCGTTGTACCAGAGATAGGTATGGCTGGAGTAACCGTTCATATGACGCCAGGTGCGGGGGATGCCGCGGTCTCCCATCAGCCAGGTCACCTGATGCGCGGATTCCGGTGACAGCGTCCAGAAATCCCACTGCATATCGTGATCGCGGAGATTGTTGTCGGCCCGCCGCTTCTGTGAGCGGATGAAGTCCTGGAATTTCATCGGGTCACGCACGAAGAACACCGGGGTGTTGTTGCCGACCATATCGAAATTGCCGTCTTCGGTATAGAACTTGAGCGCGAATCCGCGTGGATCACGCCAGGTATCCGGGCTGCCGCGCTCGCCCGCCACCGTGGAGAATCGGGCCAGCACCTCGGTCTTCTTACCCGGTTGCAGGAAATCGGCGCGCGTGAAGGCGCTGACGTCGTGGGTCACCTCGAAGACACCGAACGCTCCACCGCCTTTGGCATGCGGTTGCCGCTCGGGTACGCGCTCACGATTGAACTGCGCCATCTTCTCGATCAGATAGGCATCGTGCAGCAGAATCGGTCCGTCGGGTCCGACGGTCAGCGAATGCTCGTCACTGGGAACCGGAATTCCGGCATCGTCGGTCGTGTTGTTGCGCTCGATGGACATGTCCCTCCTCGCAGGGGCTGCTTTTCGGGATTTCCAGTGGATCGGTATTGCGGAGCCGCGTGCACCCACCGGGGTCGTCATAGCGCACATGCCCACTGGAATCGATTTCAAACATTCACACCGTCTGCGGCGCGGAGTTTCGCCAGCAACGGACCGACGGCCTCGGCGAGGAATCGATCCTGCTGTTCGTCACCGATCTGGACCAGGGCGAGGTCGGTGAATCCGGCGTCCTGATACGGACGTACCGCGGCGACAATCGCATCGAGATCAGGACCGCAGGCGAGCGAGTCCGCCACATCCTGCGGACGGACGAACTGCGTCGCGGCGGCGAAAGCGGCCGGCGTGGGCAGATTCGAGTTGACGTCCCAGCCGCCCGAGAACCATCGAAACTGTTCGTGTGCGCGCGCAATCGCCTTGTCGCGGTCGGTATCCCAGCTGATCGGCAACTGACCCGTCACCCGGGTCGTCGGCGCGCCGGATCGCGCGCTATGCCACGCCCGGACCAGTTCCGCATCGGGATCGGTGGTGATCATCTCATCGGCCAGCTCGGCGAAGCGCCGCACCGACCGCGCCCCGGACACCGCGACCGCGAGTGGCACCGGCTCACGGGGCAGGTCCCAGAGTTTGGCGGCATCGACCCGATACCAGTGTCCGTGCCGACTCACGGTCTTCCCGGAGAACAGCTCGCGAATGAGGCCGATCGCCTCCTCGAGCCGATCCTGACGTTCGTCGAGACCCGGCCATCCCGCCCCGACGACATGCTCGTTGAGGCTCTCACCGCTGCCCAACCCGAGGGTGAATCGGCCTTCGGCGAGAATCTGCAGGGTCGCGGCCTGCTGCGCGACGACCGCGGGGTGATAGCGCATGGTCGGGCAGGTCACGTAGGTCATGAACGGGATGCGCTCGGTCGCCTGCGCGACGGCTCCGAGCATCGTCCACGCGTGCGGCGCATGACCCTGCTCCTCGAGCCACGGCGAATAGTGATCGCTGCTGACCAGAAAATCGAACCCCGCCCGCTCGGCGGCGACGGCATAGCGCACCAGTTCGCGCGGCCCACTCTGCTCGGTCATCAGGGTGTATCCGAATCGGGTCATACCCCGGCCCCTCCACTCGATTGATGGACATCGAGGGGCTACCCGCTCGCGAACGAACATATCGATGATCGGACCGAGCCGGTGCGATTGAAAGCGATGCTGGCGGGTACTGGCTGAGCAATCACCCGGGTCATGACTGAGTTCAGCGAGCATCGCCCCCAACGCTCGATGACGGTCAGGAGCCGGACATGGCACAGCCCACGAACGGGGATTTCACCGTGACCCTGACCTTGACGGAGTGACTGCGGTGCCATGAGCTGCTCAAAAGGCGCAGCGCGATGCCGCCAAGAAGGAGGCCGAGGCTGAGAAGGAGCGTTCGGCGGCCGAGTTGGAGGAACAGCGCCAGCGCGCCCATCAGAATCGGTAGGGCGTGAGGAAGACCCTCGGGTTGATGAGGCGGTGTCAATGGCGACACCGTTCCCGGCCGCACACCGGGTGCGACCGTTCGAACGGCTGGAAGGGATCGGTGACCTGCAATGCCTGGTTCAGCGGAAGCAGTGAACGCGGACTTCGATGCTGTTGTGGCACAGTCCGATTACCCGATGTGGGTGGTCACCACCGTGGCTGACGGGCAACGCTCGGGTTGTCTGGTCGGGTTTGCTTCTCAGGCCAGCATCGAACCCCGGCGGTTTCTGGTCTGTCTCTCCAAAGCCAATGACACGTATCGCGTCGCGGGAGGCGCGACGCATGTGGCGGTCCACCTGCTCACCGCTGATGCTCTCGCCATCGCTGAGCTATTCGGTACCGAAACAGGTCCGGAGATAGACAAATTCGAGCATTGTGAATGGTACGAGGGACCTCACCGGCTGCCGATCCTGGCGGCGGCCTCGGCTTGGTTCGCTGGAAAGATAATGCACCGCAGCGATTTCGGTGACCATGAAGGCCTGCTGGTCAGTCCGGACGCGGCCGGTGCATCACGTCATGGCGCAGCGGTCCTTCGTTATGGTGACGTGGCGAACCTGAAGCCGGGGCATCCGGTCAGTAAGCGATGAACAGGATTTCGTCGCGGGTGTAGTTGTGGTCCGGGTGCTTCTCGGCCAGGTGTGCCTGGGTTTTCGTCACCAGGTCCTCTTCGTCGGTGCCGCGGATGTATTCGCCGCAGGGGCAGGCGAGGCGGGTTTTCATCGGGTGGTCTCCTTCAATGTCGTCAATTCTGCTGTGCCTCAGTCATACCGGACTTGCCAGTGTTTGATGCCGTTGATCCAACCAGAGCGCAGTCGCTGCGGCTCGGCGAGCTGGGACAGGTTGGGCATGGCATCGGCGATGGCATTGAACATCAGGTCGATCTCGAGGCGCGCCAGGTTCGCCCCGACGCAGTAGTGCGCTCCGGTGCCGCCGAAGGCCAGGTGCGGGTTCGGGTCGCGCAGGATATCGAAGTCGAAGGGGTTCCCGAACGCCTCTTCGTCGAAATTGGCTGAGCCGTAGAACAATCCGAGTCGCTCTCCCGCGCGGATCCGTTGTCCGCTGAGCTCGGTATCGGCGGTCGCGGTGCGCTGGAACACCGTCACCGGGGTCGCCCAGCGCACGATCTCATCGGGTGCGGTGCGCGGGCGCTGCCGCCGATAGAGCTCCCACTGGTCCGGATTGTCGATGAATGCCTTCATGCCGTGCGTGATGGCATTGCGGGTGGTCTCGTTCCCCGCGACCGCGAGCAGGATCACGAAGAACCCGAACTCGTCCGATCCCAGCGCTTCTCCGTCGAGGTCGGCATGCACGAGCTGACTGACGATATCGTCGACCGGATCGGCGCGGCGCTGCTCGGCCAGATTCCAGGAGTAGCCGAGCAATTCCACCGACGCGGTGGTCGAGGCGTCGGTGGTGGTGGCGTCGCCGTATTCGGGATCGTCGTAGTTGAGCATCATGTTGGACCACTCGAACAGCTTGCGGCGGTCGGCCTGTGGGACGCCGATGAGTTCGGCGATGGCCTGCAACGGCAACTCGCATGCCACCTGCTCGACGAAATCGCCACTGCCATCGCGCTTGGCCGCGTGCACGATGGCCGCCGCCCGTTCGGTCAGGGCGGCGCGCAGCCCTTCGACCGCGCGCGGGGTGAACCCTTTGGAGATGATGCGCCGAATCTTGGTGTGCTTGGGCGGATCCATATTCAACAGCAGTGCGCCGGTGAGCTCGATCTGATCCACGGTCACCGCACCGGGCAATCGAATGACAGATCCCTTGCGCTGCGCCGAGAAGAGCTCGGCATTGCGCGAAATCGCCTTGATGTCCTCATGTTTGGTGACGACCCAGTACCCGCCGTCGCGGAATCCGCCGGAGTTCTCATCGGTCTGGGCGTTCCACCACACCGGTGCGGTGCGGCGCAGTTCGGCGAACTCGCGCACGGGTTTTCGAGATTCCCAGAGCGCCGGATCGGTGAAATCGAATCCGGTGGGGATGGACGGCGCGGGCACAGCTTCCTCCTGAAAGGCCGACGTCATTGTGGACCGGGGGACTAGCGCTGTCGACGGCGATAGCGGACGCGACACGGCTGTTGCAGCTGCACCACCATCTTGGAGTGGTCGTTGCGGTAGCTGTCCGACGGCTGGGCGAGCTCGAATTCCCAGTCCCGCAACAGAATCGAGAAGATCGCCTTGAGCTGCATGAGCGCGAACGGCGCGCCGACGCAGCGATGCCGACCGGCGCCGAAGGGAATCCAGGTCCAGCGGTTGACGATGTCATCCTGACGCGGATCGAGGTAGCGGGCGGGATCGAAGGCGTCCGGCTCCGGGAAATCCTCGGCGATCCGATTGGAGATCGCGGGCGTCGCGGCGACCATATCGCCTGGCGCGATACGGTTTCCGCACACCTCGAACTCGCCGCGCGCGATGCGCATGAGGATGATCAGCGGCGGATGCAGCCGCAATGCCTCCTTCAGCGAGGCCTCCAACTGCGGAATCTGGCGCAGCGCATGATGACTGACCTCCGAGCCGTCGGCGTACAGCTCGTCGAGTTCGGCCACGACCCCCGCCAGCGTCTCGGGGTGGCGCAGCAATTCGATGATCGTCCAGGCCGCGGTCCCCGACGTGGTGTGGTGCCCGGCGAACATCATCGAGATGAAGATGCCGGTGATCTCACTGGCCGAAAACCGCGGCGTGCCATCCTCATTCGGCACCGAGATCAGGATGTCGAGCATATCGCGCTCGTCCTTGCCGGTCGGCGGGTTCGCCGTGCGCTCATCCATGATCGCCTGCACCAACTCCACCAGTTTGACGCGAGCCTCGTCGCGCCGACGGAAACTGTCGATCGGAGCGTAGGGATCCACATACGCGAGTGCGTCGGTGCCCTGTTCCAGCTCGTGATACAGATGCGCGAACCGGGAGTCGAGTTGATTGCGGAACTTGACCCCGATCAAACAGGCAGACGAGGTGTAAATGGTCAGCTCGGCAAAGAATTCGAGCAGATCGATCTCACCCTCGTCGTCCCAGCGGGAGAGCATCTGGTCGACCTCGCGGGCAATGGTGACCGCGTGCCCACGCATGTGATCCCCGCGCAGCGCCTGATTGTGCAGCATCTCCTTGCGGCGCTCGGGCGGCGCGTCGAACACCACCCCCTCCCCGAAGATCGGCTTCATGAACGGGTACGCCGCGCCCTGATCGAGATCCTCATCGCTTGCGCGGAAGAAGAATTCGTTCGCCTCGGCCCCCGACAGCAGAATCACATCGCGACCGGCGAGTTCGAAGGATCCGACATCGCCGCACTCCTGCCGCACGCGCCGCATGAGCTCGATCGGATCGGTCCGGAACTCCTCCAGGTGCCCGTGTTCGCCCGCGCCCCCGGAGACCCGCCGCGGCTTGACCTGTGTCATTGGAAATCCTTCCCGGAATACCTGCCCAGACCTGCTTTGGACATGTGTCCGGACAGTACTATGGTTCGAGACGTGCGACAAGATGTGGCAGCCGGAACGAGTTCTATTTCGTGGTAGCGTCACCGCACCTTCGGGAGGTTCGGAATGAAGATCAGCGACGCGATGATCGACCGGCAGTTGCGACGCACCGGGATGTTGATCCGCCGGTTCTCAGCGCCGCCCACCGAGCGGCGATTGCGCAGGCTGACAAGACTTGTCGATACCGTGGTGCCGCTGGCGCGCATCGGGGTCTCCAGGACGATGCGGGTGCGCGAGGTCGGTATCGACCGCGCCGACGGCACTCGTTTGCGGGTGCTGATCTACTCGCCGCGCACTCTCGCCGCCAATGCAACGGGCGTGCTCTGGCTGCACGGTGGCGGCTACTTCCTCGGGCGGCCCGAACAGGATGTGGCGGTGTACCGCCAGATGGTTCGTAACACCGGGTGCGTCATCATCGCCCCGGACTATCGGCGCAGCGTCGAAGAGCCGTATCCGGCAGCCCTCGATGATGGATACACCGCGCTGATCTGGCTGCGCGACAACGCGATTCGACTCGGCATCAACCCCGACCAGCTGGCCATCGCGGGGGAGAGCGCGGGCGGCGGACTGACCGCCGCGCTGACCCTGCTCGCCCGCGACCGCGCGGAGGTGAATATCGCCTTCCAGATGCCGATCTATCCGATGATCGACGATCGGGTGTGCACCGAGTCCGCCCGCGACAGCGACGCCCCGCTGCTCGATACCGCCACCCTGATCGGCGCATGGCAGCTGTATCTACGCGATCTGCATGGCACACAAGGGGTTCCGATCTACGCCGCGCCGGCCCGCGCGACAGATCTGCGGGGGCTCCCGCCGACCTTCACCTATGTCGGCGACCTCGAGCCGTTCCGCGACGAGACGATCGCCTACGTGGACGGACTGCGCGCGTGCGGCGTGCCGGTCGATTTCGAGATCTATCCCGGCTGCTGGCACGGTTTCGATCGTCTGGTCCCGCGCGCCCGGGTGAGCCGACAGGCGATGAGTTCACGCGAACGCTGGCTCAGGCACGCGATCGCCACCTATTTCGCCGCACAGCCGGGCGAGCGCCAAGAGCTGGCGTGAGCCGGAGTGATTGCCCGGACGCCCGATGGCGGGGCGAGGTCCTGCTGCGCCCGGGTGTGCTCGCCTTCGGTGGATCGATCGGGCCGACCGGCGTGCATGCCCACCACGCCGTTCAGGTGATGATCAGTGCCGGTCAGGTCACCGTGGCCGGTGCCGACGCCGAGTACACCGGTACCCGGACGATCATCCCCGCTGATGCGCCGCACCGGATTCTGCACGGTGCGGCGTCCGGGGTCGTGGTATTCCTCGATCCCGACAGCGTCGCCGGACGTGCGGCGACGGAGAGAGCCCGAACCGCCGGATGGTCCGATGGGTCAGCGTGGCCGTTCGATCCGGATGCGTCGGTAGCCGCGACCACCGCCGATGTATTGCGGAATCTGGCACCGTCTGGAGACGCAGCGCCCCGGGCGGAGCGTCATCCGGCGGTGGCCGCCGCACTGGACCTACTGCCGGGTGCTGTCGCGTCCGGGACCGTTCATACCGCCGATCTCGCTGCCCGCGTTGGTATTTCGGCAAGCAGGCTCACCCACCTGTTCACCGGCGAAGTGGGTTTGCCGTTGCGCCGCTATGTGCTCTGGCTGCGATTGATGATCGCGAGGAACGCGGTGGCCGACGGCGCGGACCTGACCACCGCCGCGCATGCGGCCGGGTTCGCCGACAGCGCCCACCTGACCCGCACATGCCGTGAGACTTTCGGTTTACCGCCTTCGGCCCTCAGCCGGAATCTCGCCTGGCATCACGACGAGCCATAGCCGAATCGTTCAAGCGGTTCAGGTGACGAGCCAGCACGCTCAATCCATGGACACCACGACAACGACCCTGGTACAACGGATTACCCGATACGCCTATGTGCCGTTCATGCTGCTCGGACTCAACGGGCTCGGAATCCTCCTCGCGGGCTCGGGGGCTCCGAAGTACTGGCTGCTCGCCATTCTCGCCGTCGCGATCGGGGCGTCATTTCTGGCCGAGCGAATCATCCCGTATGAGGGGGAGTGGAACCACGACCTCGGTGACAGTCGCCGAGACCGTATCCATGCGGTGGTCAATGAATCCCTGATCCTGGTCAGCGTCGCCGCCATTCCCGTACTCGCCGCGATCGTTCCGGCGCCGGAGCTCTGGCCGGACGGTCTGCCCTTCGCCGTCCAGGTCGTAATCGCCATCCTGATCGCGGATTTCGGCATCACCACCGTGCACCTGGCCAGCCACAAGATCGGGCTGCTGTGGCGATTCCACGCGGTGCATCACAGCGTGACCCGCTTCTATGGGCTCAACGGGTTGATGAAGCATCCCCTGCATCAGACCATCGAGATGGTCGCGGGTGTTGCGCCGCTGATTCTGATCGGCCTGCCGCTCGGGGTCGCCTCCGCACTCTCGCTCGCCGTCGCGATCCAGTTGCTACTCCAGCACTCCAATGCCGACTATCGCGTGGGCCCCGCCAAATATCTGCTGGCCCTGAACGAAGGACACCGATTCCACCATCTCAAATGGGCGGGCATCGGAGACGTCAACTTCGGTCTGTTCACCCTGCTCTGGGATCACCTCTACCGCACCTACTCCTACGATCCCGAGCGCCGCTTCACCACCGAGCAACTGGGCATGGCGGCCAAGCCCGATTATCCGGTCGATTACACCCGCCAACTGATCTATCCGTTCAAACCCACCGGACGCTTCACACCCTAGAGCTGTCGAGGTCGCGCCCCGGAGCAACTGCCCGGCCGGGGACGCGGCAGACTGGGCGGATGGGTTCAGGTTCGTCAGCTCGGCCGTCGCCCGCGGATCTGGCCGCGGCACAGGACAAGACGCTGCCCGATGTGATCGGTCCCGGCCTGCGCGTGCTGTTCTGCGGAATCAATCCGGGTCTGTGGTCGGCGGCCACCGGACATCACTTCGCTCGTCCGGGAAATCGGTTCTGGCCGGCACTGCACCGCTCCGGCTTCACACCGCGCCAATTGCGGCCCGACGAACAATGCGAACTGCTCGAGCTCGGCTTGGGGGTCACCAATGTGGTCGCGCGCACGACCGCCAAAGCCGATGAACTGACCGCCGACGAGCTGCGCACCGGCGGTCGTGCCCTGGTCGATCGTGTCGAGCGGCATCAGCCCCTGGTGCTGGCCGTACTCGGGATTGGTGCCTACCGCACGGCTTTCGGTCATCCGCGCACCACGATCGGCCCCCAAGCCGAGAGAATCGGTGACACCGCGGTGTGGGTACTACCCAACCCGAGTGGACTCAACGCCCACTACACGCTCGACGCTCTCGCATCGGAATTCCGCACACTGCGTGAGACGGTCGAAAGTGACTTCAGTG
The DNA here is from genome assembly GCF_042885355.1 of Nocardia sp. NPDC058058. Classification (NCBI taxonomy): domain Bacteria; kingdom Bacillati; phylum Actinomycetota; class Actinomycetes; order Mycobacteriales; family Nocardiaceae; genus Nocardia; species Nocardia sp. NPDC058058. The sequence goes on from NZ_JBHVSA010000003.1 coordinate 878,475, forward strand.
CAACGTAGTTGGTGATTCGACTATTCGATCGTGTACAGGCTTCGCGGATCGGGTGAACGTCATGGCAAGTAGTGCCAGGACCGTCAGGATCAGGACATGTGCGGTGAGCATGACCAGCATGGGAAGCACGAACCCCTCGTTGGTGAGGGTGCCGTGGTCGCCGACGCAGTAGAGGGTGTAGTTCGTCGAGGTGCCTTCGGAATCATGGAAAGTGTCCGACACGACCATGGGCTCGGTGCCGGAGGAACAGAACAGCGGTGCCGTGAGCTCGGCCTCGCCGGGCCAGATCGCTACGGGCACAACGATACTCAGGGTGCCGGCGAATATGCCGGTCGCAAGGGCTGCGGCTAGGCGTGGCATCGGCTATACCTGCTGGACTCGGAGGAAAGCCCCGGTGTGGTCGAATTCGGCGACCGCTTCCGAACGGGCGGAGACGATGTTGGCCACGATGCGGATGTCGCGGCCGAAGCGGCTCACCACCAGCGCGGTGACCTGGCCGTCGGGGATACCGCTGCGGGTACGCGCGGTGTCGACGATGTCTTCGATTCGGGACAGTCCGGGAACCTCGCCGATGGTGAAATTCTCGGCGTCGAGGTCATCGAAAGCAGATACTCGCGCCGGGGTCGGGGCACTGAGATCGCCGAGCGTAAACGAGTAGTCGTCCATCGTGCGCGATGGCCCGGGCGGGCGGACACGCATGCGAACGGTGGGCTCGCGGGCGGTGAAGTCGCCTCCGGACAGGAACCTGGTCACCTGGGTCGGCTGATTGTTCAGAACGAGACGGAACCCGCTGGAGTTCGGCGCGGTGAGCAGCACGACGTTCACGGTGGGGTCGGCCACCCCGATCGCCCGGCCCAATGCGGCAACGGCAGCCGCGGGCAGCGCGCTGACCAATCCACCACCGCGCGTTCGAATCCGGTCCTCGAAGTCCGCGCGGTCCACCGCGCCGATGCACGCGCTGGTACCGCAGACCACGGCCGCGCAGAGCATGATGCGGAACCAGTTGCCACGGTGCATGTCCCGAATGCTAGGCGCTGCGAGCCGATCGCGCCGGGGAGGCGACCGCCAACGGGCGTACTTCTCGACCAGCCCGAACGAATATCTCTTGAAACAGATACCACGATTTCGTATAGTACGAAATCGTGGTATCTGAGTTGAACTCGGTCGAGTGGTCGGCAGTTCTGGCGGTGCAACGGGCGACCCATGCCACCCTGCGCGAGCTCGACGCGCGATTGGTCGACCTGGACTTGACCGCGTCCGAGATCAACGCGTTGGCGAACCTCGCCGACGGCCGTGGGCGCACCGTGTCCGAACTGGGCGCGGCCGTGGGATCGCGACCCACCACGCTCACCAGCGTGCTGGATCGTCTCGAGCGGCGAGGCCATCTCACTCGGGGGAACTGCCCGGGAGACCGCCGGGCGGTTCTGATCGAACTCACCCCGTCCGGACGGGAAACCGCCGCCATCATCCGAAAAGCCATCGCCGATCTGGAGCGCCGTGCGTTCACGGATCTGTCCGCGGAAGCGGTCGCGGGACTGCGCGCCGCACTGCAAGCCCTGACCGAGGTGTCCTCATGAGATCGTCTCCGTCCGAAACACCCACCGACTTCGATGAATTGATGGCCGAGGTGATGGCCGACGCCGAGCGTTTCGGCCACCGTGAACACGTGCACCTGACTTGGCTCGCTGTCCGCCGCCGCGGCGTGCCCGCGGCAATCGACTTGATCAGCAACGGTATTCAGCGAACCGCACGCTATGCGGGCGCGCCGCAGAAGTACAACGTGACGGTCAGCCGCGCCTGGGTGGAACTGGTCGGGCACCACGCGATCGATTCCGGTGAAGCCGATTTCACCGCGTTCGCCGATCACCATCGCGTCCTGCTCGACAAACGCCTGCTGACCCGCTTCTACCGACCGGGAACCCTGGCTTTGCCTCGGGCAAAGCGCGATTGGGTCGAGCCGGACCTGCGGCCCTTCCCCTGGCGCGAATGACAGTCTGCGCCAGGGATGTTCACCTTCGCGGAGGGAATCGATGTCAACCGATAACGCGGGCACCCTGAGCCCTTCCCAAGAAGCGCGACTGCGCGAAAGCATCGGTCGCCAAACCCTGCTCGGCACACTGGGAATCGGCATCACGAGCCTGGCCCCCGGTCGCGTCGTCCTCGAACTACCGTTTCGCGAGGACCTGTGCCAGCAGAACGGTTTCGTCCACGCCGGAGCCATCACCACCCTGGCCGACTCGGCATGCGGTTACGCCGCCATGTCACTGCAACCGCCCGACCGTGACATCCTCACCGTGGAATTCAAGATCAACCTCATGAGTCCCGCTGTGGGACAACGGTTTCTGGCGACCGCGACGGTGGTGAAGTCCGGCCGCACCCTCACCGTCTGCACGGCCGAGGTCGTGTCCGACACCAACGGTGCAGGCCCGGTCGCTCTCATGCAAGCCACTCTCATGGCGTTGCCGACCTACTAATGGATTCCCGTACTGGTCTTCTGTGGGGCTGTTGAAACGGCGCGGATGGAGCTGTGGTGGAGTCTGACCCCCACCACGAGCACAAGGAGCAGCACCGCACTCGTGCCCCAGGTGCCGAAGGCCAGTCCGCCCTTGTCGTGCGGTTTGGACAGCAGATCGCCGACGGTCGCACCGAGGGGTCGAGTGAGGATGAATGCTGTCCAGAACAGCAGCACGCCGGAGATCGGCGTGAGGTAGTGCGCCGCGAGAATGACAGCCATGATCAGGGCGATGAGTGCGGCGCTGCCCCAGTAACCGAGGCCGGAGCTGTCGGACAGATAGTCACCGACCGACGTGCCGAGCGTGTTGGACAGCAGAATCGCTGACCAGTAGAGGATTTCGCCGCGCCGGGTGGTGATCGCGGAGACGTCGTAGGTTTGCCCGCTCAGCTTCCAGATGGTGAAAACGATTGTGAGACCGGTGATCAGAACGACCGCGCCGCCGCCGTAGCCGAGACCGCCGTCGGTGGAGGTGTCCGAGCCGGGACCGCGATTGAGCAGATCGGAGATCGTCGTGCCCGCCGTGCTGGTGGCGGCGATGACCGTCCAATACAGGGCGGAGTGAAAGCGGTTCGCGCGCAATTGGATCAGCAGACTGATCGCGAAGATCGCCAGGAACAGCACCGAGGCGGCGGCGTAGCCGAGGTTCAGGGTCTGCGCGAGCAGATCGCCGCCGGTCTCACCGAGGGTGGTGGCGGCGATCTTCAGAATCCAGAAACCGGCGGTGACCTGTGGGAGCTTGTAATCACCCCGGATTGCGGTGGCCATCATCCGTGCAGTCCGAAGTACGCCAGGCTGCCCACGCCCGCGATGAGGCTGTAGATCGCGAACGGGGTGAGGGTTTTGGTTTCGAAGTACGCGGTCAGGAATTTCACCGAAATATAGGACAGCACACCGGCTACCACCGAGCCCGCCAGTGCGGGGCCGAGGATGTCGTGGTTCTCGGGCTTGAACAGCTCCGGTGTCTTGAGGACACCGGCGGCCAGGATCACCGGGGTCGCGAGGAGGAAGGCGAAGCGGGCGGCATCTTCGTGGCGCAGGCCCTTGAACAGTCCGGCGGCGATGGTTGCGCCGGAGCGGCTGATGCCCGGGCACAGTGCCGCGATTTGCGCGGAACCGATGAGCACGGCGTCTCGCATCCCGAGTCCGGACAGGGTCAGATCCGACGGCTGACGTTTGCGCAACCTCTCGGCCGACAGCAGCACGATTCCATTGAGCGCCAAGAAGATCGATGTCGGGATGGGGGTGCCGAGATGATTGCGAACGGTCTTCTCCAACGCCAATCCGGCCAGCCCCACCGGGATGGTGGCTACGATGAGCAGCACACCCAGCCGTGCTTCGGATGTGCGAATCTCGCGCGTTCGCACGGCATCCCACAGTCCGGCCAGGACGCGCACCCAGTCGCGCCAGAAGAAGATCACCAAAGCCAGCGCGGTTGCCACATGCATGGCCACCAGCAATGCCAGGTATGGAGAGTCCTTGGCGGACATATCCAAATCCCGCGCCCATTGCCCGCCGATCCAGGCGGGCAGCAGAATGCTGTGCCCGAGACTGGAAATGGGGAACAGTTCGCTCACCCCCTGGAGCGCGCCGACGACGATGGATTCCAGATAGCTGATGGCCATGCACAGTCCTATTCGGTGAGTATGAGCGTGCTCGATGACCCGACGAGGTGAAACCTTCTGCGGGTCAGCGTGATCAGTTGATGTGTAGGGCCGCTATCCCAAGGTGGTGAGCAGCGTGGTCAAAGCCTGGGATTCGGTGATCGGGTCCGGCTTGCTCGCCCGCACAGCCTTCAATGCCGCATCGATCTGGCCATCGATCACAGTCCAGGATTTGCTGTCGATGGCCTGCAACGTGTCCTGGTCACGATCCCAGGCGGTTTCGAGATCCTTGATTCGAGACTTGGCGTCATTCTGTTGTCCCGCTTGCACTTTGGTGAGGGTGTCCTGGGTGATGGCGCGAAAGTTCGCGATATCGCTCGATGGGAAGTGCGCCCCCGCCTGCCCCGGCGCGAGATCGGACGTGGATGCCGTGGCACCGGGTTCGTCGTCTCCGCCGACCGAGGCGTGCGGTTGCGCTGCGGCCCAGGCCACCAGTGCACCGGCCAGAACTGCGACCACGGCGTAGTACCCGAGCATGAGCCGCTCTCGGGCCGGTGTGAAATCACGTGCGGCAGAAGTGTTTTGAGCGGAGATGACGTCGGCCCTAGTGCGGGTGAGGTACACGACGGTGGCCAAGATCGCCGCCAGGAACAGCACACTGGTGAGCGCGGTCCCCAGCCCGAGACCGTGGTCCGCGGTGGGTGAGGCGAGCCAGTCACCGAGATTGGCCCCGAGTGGCCGGGTGAGGATGTAGGCGAGCCAGAAGGCCAGGACGGCATTGGCCCCCAGTCGCCAGCCGAGGACAACCGCGGCGATGAGTCCGGCGGGCAGCAGCACCGAAACACCGGGTCCCCATCCGGTCACCGACAGCGTCCAGTCGCCCGCGGCGGTCCCGAGGGCGAAGGTGACCAGCACCGCCAGCCAGTAGAACACCTCGCGCGGTGTGGTGATGATCGAGTGGATCGACAGCGTGCGTTCCCGCATGAACCACACGGCGAACACCACGGCCAGCACCGCGGCGAACACGCTGGTGCTCACTACAAGTGGGACCGAGAGGTTGTCGGTGAGGATATCGGTGTAGAGGGTTCCGGTGACGCTCAGCACGACCACGGTCAGCCAGTACACGAACGGCACATACCGGCTCAGCCTGAGCTGCCAGCCCAGCACCGCCGCCAGGATCACCGTGAACAACGCCGCGGTCAGCCCGAGCCCGACCCCGAGGGTCATATTGATCCAGTCGGCGAAACTCTCCCCGACCGTGGTGCACAGGATCTTGATGACCCAGAACCACACGGTCACTTCCGGCACCTTGCTCAGCATCCGGCGACCGGTGCCGACCTGCGAATTCGTCATCTCCGTCACGGCACGAGACCGTACGCATCGGCCGCTGTGACGACGCTGAGAAGAGCTCGGCGCGGTGTCGGTCAGCTATCCGGTGAGCCGATCGGCGCGGCCGGGAGCTCGATCACCAGCCGGGCGCCGCCCTGCGGCGAGTCCTCGATCGTGATCGAACCCTGATGTGCGCGAACGATTTCCGCGACGATGGCCAGGCCGAGACCGGTGCCGCCGGACGTGCGGGCGCGATCGTCCTCGAGCCGCACGAAGCGCTCGAAAACTCGTTCGCGCTCGGGGGCCGGAATACCGGGTCCGTCATCGTCGACGATCACTCGCGCTGTGCCGGAACCGGATTCGACCGTGACGGCGATTCCGGTGCGAGCGTGGGCGGCGGCATTGTCGGTGAGATTCCGGATCACCCGTTGTAATGCGCTCGGATCACCGACGACTCGGGCGGGTTCCAAGCGCGCCTGCACGCCCAACCCCGGACGGTCGTGCCGCAGCGTCGCGACGGTGTTCGCTGCCAGATCATCGAGATCGACATCGACCGTGGCCAGCCGCAGTCCATTCTCATCGGCCGCGGCCAGGGTGAGCATGTCCTCGATGAGCTGTTTGATCCGTTCGGCCTCGGGCAGCGCGGTCGCGTTGATCATCTCCGCGTCGAGCATGCCGGGATGGTCGCGGCCGAGTTCGAGCGCGGCGATCACCGTTGCCAGCGGACTGCGCAGCTCATGCGAGGCATCGGCAATGAACCGGCGCTGGGTGGCATCCGATGCCTGGATGCGGTCGAGCATCGCGTTCATCGTCACCGCAAGCTGAGCGATCTCATCGGTGGTCTGCGGCACCGGGACTCGATCCCCGAGCCGCCCGGCATCGATCGCGGCGACCTGACGGCGGATCGCCTCCACCGAGGTCAGCGACCGGCCGACCAGGGCGTATGTCGCTGTGGCGGAGGCCAATAGGACCAGTGGGGCCAGCACCGCCACCACCAGTCCGACATTGCGGACGGTCTCCTCGGCCTCTTCGTTGCTGACCGCGACCAGCACCGTGAAGGTGCCGTCCGGCCCCGCGACGGTGCGCGTGGCCGCTCGCACATCATCCAATCCGGCCACCTCGAAACCGGACGACGATCCCGGAACCGGGGTCACCAGCGGCTTCGAGGGCGAAACCTCCGGCGAGGCCCGAACCACAGCGCCCTCGGAGTCGATCACCTGCACCGCGACGATGGTCCGATCGCGCGCGAACAGTCCGTCGTCGGCCTGCCCGGGCGCGCGATGTGCGAGTTGCCCCGCGAGTTCACTGGCCCGCCCCGACGCGGTGGAATCCACCGATTCGAGCAATGACTGGTACATCAGCCACAAACCCGCGAGCGCGCCCAGCGCGAACACGACCGCGAGGACCGCGGTGCTCAGCACCGCCGACCGGACACGCAATCCCCACCGAGCGGGCCGCAGCAGCACCGACAGATCAACCATGTCCGCCATCATGCAGGCCGCACGACCGCGAACCCCGATCGCTCTCAGCGTGTTCACAGTGCGGGCATCGAGCCGCCGCTGCGGCGGTGGGTGGTCCCGCTGCGGTGGGTGACTGGAAGCTACGGTCGCCACGCGGTGAATCCGCTGAGCAGTAGACCTGGGATTCGCGCGGTGCTGTGCGATCGCATCCGGTGCGTCGATGGCACGCTCGCGGTCGGTTCGAGGTTGACTGGTGAGGGAATTCGGCCGAATCGCGCTAGGAGGCACGGGATCAGCACGGTAGCGACTCCGGGAGTCGGGCTTGCGATCGTTTGCGTCGTGCTGGTCGCCGGCGCGGCGGTGGTCTATCGGGTGGCGCGGCTGGGTCCGGTGCGCACCGCACCCGCTGCGGCCGCGCGGGCGATAGTTCAACTGGCCGCTGTCGCATCGGTATTGGCGGTTGCGCTCGCACACCTGTGGTCCGCGCTGCTGGTGCTGCTGGTGATGTTCGTGGCGGCGGTGGTGACCGCCGCGCGCCGCAGCGCCGCCGGATGGTCGGGGGCGTGGCTGGTGCTGTCATTGAGTGCGGGAGCCATTGCCGCCCTGCTGCCGATGCTTGTCAGCGGGGTGGTTCCGATGACAGGCGTGGCGGTGGTGCCGGTCGGCGGAATCATCCTGGGCGGCAGCATGACCGCGACATCACTGGCGGCGCGTCGCGCCCTCGATGCGCTGCGCATCGGGCACGGGGAATTCGAAGCCGCCCTGAGTTTGGGGTTCACCGACCGGGATGCTCGCTGGGAGGTCGTCATCCGCACCGCGGGTGATGCGCTCCTGCCCGGTGTCGACCAGACTCGTACCGTCGGATTGGTCACGCTGCCAGGGGCTTTCGTGGGTGTGCTGCTGGCGAGCGGTTCCGCCGTGCAGGCGGCGGCAGTGCAGGTTCTGGTGCTGTTGGGGCTATTGCTCGCGCAATCCGTTGCGGTCGCGGTTACCGTCGAGTTGATCTCACGCGGCTGGATTCAGCGGATCACAGTCCTATCCACCGATCGGAAGGCGATAGTGTAATGACCACCGCAACAAAGGATCTCGCCGAATTCCTGCGAGGTCTGCCGAAAGCCGAACTGCACCTGCACTTGGAGGGGACGCTCGAACCGGCGTTGAAGTTCGCGCTGGCCGGCCGCAATGGCATCGAGTTGGCCGAATCGACTGTCGCAGAAGTGGAAGCGACGTATCAATTCCATGATCTGACTTCGTTTTTGCAGGTCTACTACCCCGCGATGCGGGTGCTACAGCAGGCGCAGGACTTCCACGACCTGGCGTTCGCCTACCTGACCAGGGCGCACGGGGACGGGGTGCGGCATGTCGAGATGTTCTTCGACCCGCAGGCGCACACCAGTCGCGGGGTGCGATTCGATACGGTGATCTCCGGCTATCGGTCCGCGATTGTGCAGGCGCGCAGGGAGTTCGGCATCTCAGCCGAGCTGATCATGTGTTTCCTGCGCGATCAGTCGCCGGAATACGCGATGGCGACGCTGATGGAAGCGCTGCCGTACAAGGATTGGATCATCGGGGTCGGCCTCGACTCCGATGAGCGGGGCAACCCGCCGAGCAAGTTCGCGGCGGTATTCGAGCGCGCTCGCCGCGAGGGTTTCCTGCTCACGATGCACTGCGATATCGACCAGGACAACTCGCTCGAGCATATCCGCCAGGCCCTGGAGGATATCGGTGTGGACCGAATCGACCACGGCACCAACATTATCGAGAACGATGCGCTGGTCGAGCTCGCTCGATCGCGGGGGATCGCGCTGACCTGCTGCCCGGTATCGAACTCTTTTGTCACCAAGAGCGGCAAGTCCGATGAGATCGTCGCACTGCTGAACCGGGGAATCCTCGTGACGGTCAACAGCGATGACCCGTCCTACTTCGGTGCCTACGCCGCGGCCAACTATCTGGCGCTCGCTCAGGCGGCAGACCTGACGATCGATCAGCTCGTAGCGCTGGTCAAGAATTCATTCCGCGCCTCATGGATCTCGACCGCTCAACAGGAGCGCTACCTGCTCGAAGTCGACCGCTACGTCAGCGAGAACACCTGATCGCTCAGGCGACAGCGGCTGCCAGGGTATCCAGCGAGACCTGCCACAGGCGCGCGGAGTCGACGGGGTCGAGTGCGTAGGCGGCGACGCCACGACGGACGCCCGGCCGGTGCGGCTCCGCCTCGCGGCAGTCCTCGAAGTAGCGGCCGGTGACACCCTCGAGCAGGGGAGAAGCGGCGAGCAATACCGAGGTGGCCGCGCCCTGGGCCGGGGTTTTCCACGACACCGCGGTGCTGCCGGGTTCGAACGATGCGGGCGCGTTCCCCGCGTCGCCGATATGCCTGCTGAGGTTGGTGCCTGGGATGCGTCCCGGGTTCAGGGCGTTGGCGGTGATCCCGTCGCCTGCCCAGCGCTTGCTCGCCTCGACCGCGAACAGGATATTGGCGGTTTTGGACTGCCCGTACGCTTCCCACGCGTCATAGGGGCGGCGCTGGAAGTGGATGTCGTCGAACACCACCGCGCCATTCACGTGACCCACCGAACTCACCACGACCACGCGCGCGTTGCCCGCCGCCGCGAGCGAGCCGTGCAGGCCGGTCGCCAGTGCGAAATGACCGAGATGATTTGTCGCGAACTGCATTTCCCAGCCCTGCGGGGTCCGCGATTCCGGCGTGGCCATGATTCCCGCGTTGTTGACCAGGATATGCAGCGGCCCTTGCCAATTGGTGACGAACTCCGCGATCGAGGTGCGGTCGGCGAGGTCGAGCGGAGCGACGAACACCTGTGCGTTGCCCGTATCGCGGATGATGTCGCGGGCCACCAGCTCACCCGCGGCGATATTGCGCACGGCAAGTGTCACTTCGGCATTCGCGCTCGCGAGGGCGCGGGCGGTTTCGGTGCCGATCCCGGACGCGCCACCGGTGACGATCGCGCGCCGCCCGGTGCAGTCGACTCCGGCGACGACTTCGGCGGCCGTCGACTGCGCGCCGAACGGTGTGATGATGCGATTGCTGCTCATGTCCACGCTGCTTTCTGATTTCCAGGGATCGAGCGGACAGTCCCCTACACTGATAAACGGAGCCGCGTCCGCTTATCGAGCATAAGCGGAGCCGACTCCGCTTGACAAGGCCCGCCGATCCGATGAGAGACCATGCCACCCGAAAACGCCCGCCCCCTACGCGCCGACGCCCAGGTCAACCACGACCGCCTGCTCGAGGCCGCCGCCCGAGCGTTCGCCGCGGACGGCACCGACGCATCACTCAAAGCGATCGCGAAGGACGCCGGCGTCGGAATCGGCACCCTCTACCGCCGCTTCCCCACCCGCGAAACCTTGGTCGAGGCCACCTACCGCAACGAGGTAACCCGCCTCTGCGCCGCCGCCCCCGACCTCCTCACCACCCTCCCCCCAACCCGGGCCCTGCGCACCTGGATGGACCACTTCGTCGACTTCATGGCCACCAAAAACGCAATGCTCGACGCCCTACGAACAGTCCTCATGTCCGAAGCCGACATCATGAACACCCGTGCCCTACTGGCCAATTCACTATCCACACTCATGACAGCGGGCGCCACAAACCACACGATCCGCACCGACATCAACCCAACCGACGTCCTGATGGCCTTGGGCGGCATAACCCTGATAGCCGGCGAACCCGAACAACGAGACCTCGCCCACCGCCTACTGAACCTGCTCGTAGACGGCTTACGCGACCACACCTAGTCCGCAGCGTACGACGATCTACATACCAGCAGACGCCGGTCCGAATACGGAAAGAAAAGCCGCACAGGTGATCTCGGGTCACACTGGAGCGATGCGGGTACAGCGAGCGGAGTCGGTCGTGGATCTGCTGATGATGATGAGCGCTGAGATTGCATGATGGCTTCCCGCGATGACCTCGAGGTGTCATGGCACGCGTGGCTGGCGGCGGCTGAATCGGCTACTGTCTGAGACGGAGCTTCACGCCTGCTTAGCCATTGAGGAGAACTCGACGTGCGCAACGTCTTTCGCGATCCGAAGATCGACAACGGGGAGAGGTCGGAGTATGTCGTGACGGTTGGGAATGATCCGACCGAGTTTCATGCGGTATCGGTGGTTGAACATGATGGGGACACCGGGTATCGGACCACCTTGACGGTGAAACTGCCGGATGAGTTCGGGATGGTGGTCAACGAGAGGTTCGATCGCAGCGGTGGGGCGTTGAAGGCGATTTCGTATGTGGCCGAGAGTCGTCATCGGGAGGCGCTGGTCAGTCGTGAGGAAGGAAACTTCGACGGCACCTCGCATCTGCAATTCGGCGGTAAGGTGGAACCCTTTCCCGCGCAGATGACTTCGCTGCTGGGCGGTGGGACCACCTTCCGTGGTCTGGACTTCACCAAGGGCGCCAAGATGGTCGTCAACCTGTGGCTGGCGTACTCCATTCACTGGCCCGTGGAGGTCAAGGTGGAGAAGCGCACCGCCATTGACATTCCGGCGGGGCGCTTCGATGCCTGGCAGGTCAAGGCCAAGCCGAGCTTCGCCCATATCAACGGCTTGCTCGACAAGGTCATCCACGGCTTCCTTCCCGCCTTCACCCTCCATTTCGATGCGGCGGAACCGCACCGACTTCTACGGTTCAGCTTTCCGACCGGACCGCTGCCGTGGGATCCGAAAGGGCTTGTGCAACTGTCCCGTTGATCGAATGCGGTCCGCGCTGGGCGCGGACCGCTCGATACAGTCGGTGTCCGACCTGCTCAGGATTGGATGAAGGCGAGCAGGTCGGCGTTGATGGTGGCGGCCTCGGTGGTGGGCATGCCGTGTGGGAAGCCGGGGTAGGTCTTCAACGTGCTGTTGGGGAGTAGTTCGGCGGAGCGGATGCCGGCGTCCTGGATCGGGACGACCTGGTCGTCTTCGCCGTGCAGGACGAGGGTGGGGATGGTGATTTTGGTGAGTTCTTCGGTGAAGTCGGTCTGGGAGAACGCGACGACACCGTCGTAGTGGGCTTTCGCGCCGCCTGCCATGCCCTGACGCCACCAGTTGGCGATTATGCCTTCGGAGGGTTGCGCGCCTGGGCGGTTGTAGCCGTAGAACGGGCCTTCGGCGAATGTGCGGAAGAAGTCCGCGCGGTTGGTCGCGACCTGTTCCTGAATGCCGTCGAACACCGATTTATCCAGTCCGCCCGGATTGTCGGGGGTCTTGACCATGATCGGCGGGACCGCGCTGATCAACACGGCCTTGGCCGCGCGGTCCTGTCCGTGCCGGGAGAGATAGCGAACCACTTCGCCACCGCCGGTGGAATGACCGATGTGCACCGCGTTCGACAGGTCGAGGTGGTTCACCACCGTGGCGAGGTCGTCCGCGTAATGATCCATATCGTGACCGTCCGCGACCTGCGCGGAGCGCCCGTGCCCGCGCCGGTCGTGCGCGATCACCCGGAAGCCGTGGGACAGGAAGAACATCATCTGGGTGTCCCAGTCATCGGCGGACAGCGGCCAGCCGTGACTGAAGACGATGGGCTGCCCGCTGCCCCAGTCCTTGTAGTAGATGTCGACGCCGTCGGATGTGGTGATGACAGGCATGTGGGATTCCTTCCAATCGAATACGGGTACGCATCGTCGGTGGCTTCAGACCACGGTTCGAGGTTAGCCGTGATCTGGAACGGTGGTGCTCACCGAGTTCGCTGCCTCGATGATCAAGCCCGCCACCGCGTCGGGCTGGCTGACCGCGATGGAGTGCGAACCGTTGACTTCGATCGTCTTCGCGCCCATACGCTCGGCGAACATGCGTTGCGCGTCGGGATGTATCGCGTGATCTTCGGTGGCGACGGCGAACCAGCTGGGCAGTGCCTTCCACGCCGGGCGCACGCTCAGCGGTTCGCCCAGCGCGGTTGCCGATACCGGGCGCTGGCTGACCGCGCCGATGGCTGTGACGCTCTCGGGGAGATCCGCGGCGAAGGCCGAATGGAACAGGTCCTGCTTGATGTAGAACTCCGGTTCTTCGCTGCCCGGATAGGTCTTCGGCTCGATGGAGACGCCCAGGCCGGGATCGGGGTAGTTCGACACCGCGCCCAGCGCACTCTCGCCGGTGTCGATGCCGAACGCCGCCACGTAGACGAGTCCGACGGCATTGGCGGATTTGCTTGCCGCGTAGGTGATTACGGCACCGCCGTAGGAATGGCCGACCAACAGGACCGGACCTGCGGTCTGAGTGGCGGCGCTCGCGACGTAGTCACCGTCGAAGGTGAGTCCGCGCAGCGGATTGGCCAGTGCTTGCGCGCTGATTCCCGCCGCGTGCAGGCGCTCGATCACGGGCGCCCAGCTGGATCCATCGGCAAATGCGCCGTGCACCAGCAGAACTGTCGGTGTAGTCATGGGTACTCCTCTGCTTCAAATGGTGGTGCACCGCAGTGATCCACTGCGGTGCAACGGGTTCAGAGTGTTTCGATGAGTCCGCCGTCGATCCTGAAATCGGCGCCGGTGACATTGGCGGTTCGGTCGCTCGCCAGCAGCAGCACCAGATCGGCGACCTCCTGCGGATGGGTGAACCGCCCCGTGACGCTCTTGGACGCGGCCTGCCGGACCACCTCGTCGGGGTCGGCGGATGCCGCCGCGCTGACCACGGCGGCGACGCCCTGATCGCCCAGCCATAGCGCGGTGGTGACCGGCCCGGGTGAGATCGTGTTCGCCCGAACACCTTGCGGACCAAACTCTTTCGACAACGACTTGCTGAAGTTCGACAGTGCGGCTTTCGCCGCGGAGTAGTCGATTACGCCGGGATCGGGTAGGTACGCGTTGACCGAGCTGATGGTCACGATGGCGCTGCTGTCGCGCTGAATCAGATGCGGCAGTGCGGCGCGGGCCGTGCGGACCGCGACGAGCAGGTTGGTCGTCAATGACCACAGCCAGTCCTCGTCGGTCACGGCGAGGAAGCCCTGCACGCGGGGAATCACGGCCCCGACATTGTTGACCACGATGTCGATCCCGCCGAACGCGGTCACGGCCTCATCGATCAACTGCCGGGGGCCGTCGGGGGTGGTGAGATCGATCAACGGCGTTCGCACGCCCTGGCGCGCGGCAAGCTCCGTCAGGTCCTGGCTCCCGGTACGGGATCCGGCAACAACAGAAACCCCTTCGGCGGCAAGCGCTTTGGCCACACTCAGTCCGATGCCCCGGCCCGCTCCGGTCACCACTGCCACCTTGCCCGCGAGGTTCAGATCGAACATCGCGGTGCTCAGAGCTCCTGGCTCTTCAACCAGGACAGGCAGGCGTCGGCGATTTCGCGCCAGCCGTGATCGACAACCAGCGAATGCCCGCGGTCCGGGAATTCGAGGAAGTCGGTGACCGCCTCGGAGTGCCGGTACTGCTTCAGGGTCGCCCTGGTGACGGCCTCGGGAACGGTGTGGTCCTTGCCACCGGTGATCAGCAGCAGCGGGCCGCGCGCCGCGTTGGCGGTGTCGACCTTCGCCGCGGAATGCGGATTGAAATTCGCCGCTGCCGCTTCGAACAGCGGTTTGCCCGGGGCCGGAACGGTCCAGCGCGCGAACAGCTCATCGGATTCCTCGCCCGGGATGGCGTTTCCGAACGCATAGCGGAACTCTTCTGAGGTGAGCGATACCGCCCGGTTCCGGTTGGCGGGGTTCTTGAACACCGGCGTGGTCGAGCGCAGCGCCGAAAGAGGCAGCGGCAGCACACCTTTGATCTGAGCGGCGTCGATGGCGATCGCGGCGCGGGCGCGGTCCTGCCCGAGCAGCTTCTGCGCGATCATGCCGCCGAAGGAATGCCCGATCAGGATCGGCGGCTCGCTGAGCTCGGCGATTATCGCGGCGTAGTGGTCGACCACGTCGTCGATGCCGTGACCCGCGACGCCCTCGGGGGTGGCCCGCGCGGTCTCGACGGTGTCGAGTTCACCGGGCCAGCCGGGCGCGGTGACCTGGTAGCCGTGTTCGCCGAACAGCCCGAGCCAGGGCTGCCAGGATGTCGAGTGCAGCCAGAGTCCGTGGATGAAAAGCACCGGAGTCATGATGTGTCCCTACGATTTCGGTGGAATTGACCCGTTCATGAGACCTCGCACGCACCACCCGGCGAATCGGAGAAACCCCCCAGTGCTTTTCTAGTCCCCCGAGCCGAGGGGCGAGCGAAGCTGCCTGCGGGAGGTCACCGACAGCTTCCGGAAGACCTTCGTGAGGTGGTATTCGACGGTGGACGCGCTGATGTAGAGGCGCGCCGCGATCTCGGTATTGGTAGCCCCTTCCGCGGCCAATGCGGCGATCTGGGATTCCTGCGGTGTGAGCTGCGGGTCTGGCGTCAGCGTTCTGCGGCGCACACGTTCACCGGTGGCGGCAAGTTCGGCGCGGGCACGCTCGGCGAAGAGCGGCGCGCGTGCGGTGGAGAACATGTCATAGGCGAGGCGCAGCTGGACGCGGGCCTCCAGTCGCTGTTTGCGTCTGCGCAGCCATTCGCCGTACAGCAGATGGGTGCGGGCGAGATCGACGGCGATCGTGGTCTGCCCGAGGAGATCGATCGCTTCCTGATACAGCTCCGCCGCGATGTCATCGTCCGCGAGCAATGCCCGAGCCCGAGCCAAAGACCCTAGCGCCCAAGGGGTTCCGCTCGCGTGCGCCTGTGTGTCGAGTCTGTCCAGGGCCAGCGTCGCGAGCGCGGTCTCCTGGGTGCGGACTCCCGCTTCGACCATATCCGCGAGCACCAGATTGCTGTGTCCGGGTACATCGTCGTCGTAGAGAACCCGCGCCCGCTCCAGCGCCGCGTGATAGTTCCCCAGACTCAACTCGAGCACGATCATGCCGCGCGCGGCGACCGCCGCTTGCATTGCTCGCGAAGGGAAGTCGGCTCCCTCCACACTCGACGCCAGTGTGCGTGCCTCGACTTCCGCACCGCTCCACACCAGCAGTTCGAGCCGCTGCATGTAGTTCTCCTCCGGCAGTCCGATCACCGTGAGCAGCTCTTGGGATTCGGTGAGATAGCTCGCTGCCTCGTCACGCCGACCCGCTCGCAGCGCGTCGGTTGCCTGGCATTCCAGCACAACTCGCAGTCCGACGAGAGCGCCGTTGTCCCGGTCGAAGTTCCGCAGCCGGGCGAACAGGGTCTGTCTGGCGGCGTCGTCCCATAGCTCGTCGCTCGCGAAATGGGCGAATACCGCCGAAGGCATGCCCTGTTCGCCGAGTTCGCCATCGCGCAATGCCGCCAGTGCGGCGCGCCAGCGGGGGACCGCGGCGGAATATCCCGCGCTGATTCGGATGGCCAGGGCCACGATGCACAGGTCGTGCGCCGACGCCGCGGCTCGCCCTTCGAACGCATCAAGAGTCGCGCGGGCGACGTCGGCCAGCGTGGTGCCCACGGTGTCTTCCCTGGACAACATTGCCGCGCTCAACGCCTGGGAGAGCATGAGCCAGGCCAGATCACCGTCCCCGGGATCCAATTCCGCTGCGGCCGACAGCAGTAGCGCGGGCTGGTCTTCGAATCGGCAGAAGTAGGTCTCGATGGCCGCTTCGAGCCAGCGTGCCCGGCCGCGCATCGCGGGCACGCGGCTGGCCGGGTGTGACTCGCGCAGCAGGCGCTGAGCCGATTGCGGATCACCGCACATCAGATAAACCTGGGCCGCGGCCAATCTGCGCTCATCGCGCCGCGCGACGGTGGGGGTCAACTCGGCCGCGCGCGCCAGCAACACCGCCTCGGCCGCATAGCCGCCACGGGTTCGGGCGCGCTGCGCAGAATTCTCGAGATCACGGGCGACCGCCTCGTCGGCCCCCGCCGTGGCCGCGGCCAGATGCCAGGCCCGCAGGTCGGGGTCATGGTCCGGATCGCAGGCCGCGGAGATCGCCTGATGCGCGCGCCGCAAACCACCCGGATGCGCCGCTCCATGCACGGCCGTTCGGATCAGCGGGTGGGAGAACGCGAAACCGTTGCCGCGCAACAGCACTCCGGCCTCGACCGCGGGGTCGGCGTCGTCCTCGGACAATCCGAGCAGCGCCGCCGCCCGCCACAGCAGTGCCTCGTCCCGAATCGGGCTGATCGAGGCGAGCAGCAGCAGATCCCGGGTGCGTTTGGGGAGGGTCTGAATACGCTCGAGGAAACAGGTCGCCAGGCGCGAACCGATGGGTAGCGGTTCGGGCAATGCCGCTGTGCCGCTCAACTGTTCGGTGGTAAGCGAGGACACCAGGGTCATCAACGCGAGCGGGTTGCCATCGGTTTGTTCGGTCAGCCTCCGGGCGACATCCTCGTTGAGGGAGCGGGTCGCGGTGCGGCTCAGCAGTTCTCGTGCGTGCGAGTCGGAGAGCCCGGCCACCGCGTGCATCGGGAGCCCTTCGAAAAGCGCACTGTCCGAAGCTAGTTCGCGCACCGCGAACAGCATTCCGACGCCTTCGGCGTGCAGGCGGCGTGCCACGAACGTCAAAGCCTCACGTGACTCGCGATCAAGCCACTGCGCATCGTCGATCAGGCAGATCAGCGGACCGTCGCCCGCCAGCTCCGCGAACAGACTCAGCGTCGCCAGACCCACCAGAAAACGATCCGGCGCGGGTCCGGCGACGAGTCCGAAAGCCGCACCCAGAGCGGCTTTCTGCGGCTCCGGCAGGCGTTCGCGACGGTCGAGGAACGGCCGCACCAGGCGGTGCAGCGCTCCGAAACCCAGGGGTGATTCGGACTCAACGCCGGAGGTCCGCAGCACCAGCAGGTCCCGTGCGGTATCGGCGATATGGTCGAGCAGCCGGGTCTTGCCGATTCCGGGCGATCCCGCCAGCACCAGCGTTTCGCTCAGTCCTGCCCGGATCTTGTCCGTGAAGCCTTCCAGTACAAGGCATTCCGCTGCTCGTCCGACCAGCGGCGCGCGGGTCGGTGTGGGCGCGTGGTCCACGATGTCGGTCATCAGCGCTGCCTCAGCTCGAGAGTCGATCTATCCGAGTCCGGTTCGGCGGTGGTTCCGCGTCCGAATGTCACGCTAAGGCGACACTGTGCCGAGGTGAATCATCGACACGCGAAATGTGCACGTACAGAACAGTGCTGTGCCGAATCAGGCAAGTCCGTCAAGGGCCCTGCCGGTCAGTGGCTCTGTTGCCAGTCCCGGGGAGATATGCCATAGGCGTCCCGGAAGCGCCGGGAGAAATGCGCCGGGTTGGTGAAGCCCCATCGGCGCGCGACCACCGCGATCGGTACGGTACGACCCTGACGAGCGAGATCGGCCCGCGCACCCTCGAGGCGAGCGCCGATGATCCACTGGCTCAAGGGGATTCCCCGCGCGGACCAGACATTGTACAAGTGCCGGACCGAGATATTGTGCGCCCGCGCGATCTGCTCCGGGTTCAGCCCCGGGTCTCCGAGGTGCTGTTCCACATAGGCCGCAATCCGCGGATAGAGCGTGTCGTGCAGGTCCCCGCGCTGTCGCGGGTCGGCCGCGGCGGTGGTGATCAATGCGCGAACCAATTGAGTGGTCGCCGACTTCACCATGATTCGGGCCGGACCGGGCTCGATATCGCCCTCCTCGCCGAGCGCGGCGATATGCGCGGACACCAACCCGTACAGCGGACTCGACTTGAGTCTGGTGGCCGCACTGCGCACGGTCTCGATGGGCAGTGCGAGCTGGTCGTAGTCGAAGATCAGCACCTTGGACCCGCCGATACCGCTGGAGGAGTAGTCCGACACGCTGGTGCCGTCGGTGAGCGACAACTCGCCGACCTCGATGACCTGATCCGCGCCGCAGTGCGAGAAGGTCCCGGATCCGGTCAATTGCACCCCGAGCCCGACGCGTTCGGGCGCAGCCACGCGCAATTGCTTATCGCCGCGCAGCACGCTCAGTCCGGTGCCGACCACCTGTGTGGCGTGCACGCCCTCGCCCAGATCCCACACGGTGAACCGGTGCCACAGTTGACCGGCTACCGAACCGAGCCGATTGATCGACGGAATCTCGTTGTCGGCCAACAGATCCTGGGCGGCTTCGATCCGCTCACCAACCGGTAGTAGGCCGGTATCCAACACCACAACCACGCCACGCCTCCCACTGCCCTATCCAAGTGGAACGGCTCACGAGCAGTTTACCGAGTTGCCGCCGGTTCACGCTCAGTCATCGCGCGCGGGGGAGTGATGAATCGGGTCCACCCAATGCACCGTGCTCGGCCGCTCGACCGGTTCGATATCGAGATTGACCACGACCGCCTCGCTATCGCTGCGCACCAGCACGCATTCCAGCGGTTCATCGGAGCTGGCGTTGATCTCCTGGTGCGGGACATACGGCGGAACGAAAATGAAATCGCCGGGCCCGGCTTCGGCGACGAATTCGAGCTGCTCGCCCCAGCGCATCCGGGCCCGCCCGCGCACGATATAGATGACACTTTCCAGCTCACCGTGGTGATGCGCCCCGGTCTTGGCATCCGGGTGAATCGTGACCGTGCCCGCCCAGAGTTTCTGCGCCCCGACACGCGCGGCATCGATCGCCGCCGCCCGATTCATCCCCGGAGTCTGAGGCGTATTCGTATCAAGCTGATCCGATGTCACGACCCGCACCCCATTATCCCGCCAGCGCCCCTCATCGGACGAATTCGGCTGCGGTGCATCCACTGTCACGTCTATGCCTCCCTGATCGACCGGTATCGAAGCCTATTCGGCGGTGCGTTGTACCCGAGCCTGTCAGAACGTCTGACCGGGCAGTGGCAGGATGCCGAGATTGGCGTCGAGCCCGCCATCGACCACCAGGGTGGTGCCGGTGATGTAGGAGGCGGCGGGGGAGGACAGGAACCAGATCGCCTCGGCCTGCTCGCGTGGTTCGGCGAAGCGCCCGAGCGGGATGCGGCGTTCGATCGCGGGCAACAGGTCCGGATTCTCATGTACATTCGCGGTGATGCCGGTGCGGGTGAGTCCGGGTGCGAGGGCATTGACCCGAATCCCCTGTGCCGCATAGTCGATCGCGAAGGCGCGGACCAGATTGATCAGCGCCCCCGTGGAGGCGTTGTAGGCCCAGTTCCCCGGATCGCCGCGCAGCCCGGCAACCGATGCGGTGAAGACCGCAGATCCCCGCGTCTGGCGCAGAGCAGGAATCGCCGCCCGCAGACCGAGTATCGGCCCGCGCAGGTTGACTCCGAAGATGTAGTCGGCTCGATCGATGGCTCCGGGTGACTCCAGTGGCGGGGTGCCGCCGGTTCCGGCATTGAGCACGACGGTATCGATACGGCCGAACCGTTCGAGCGCTGTCGCGACGGCCGCGTAGTTCACCTCTTCGCCCGAGACGTCGCCGGACAGGGTCACGATGTGGTCGCCCAAATCCTTCAGACCGTGTGACGAAATATCCACGGCAACAACATGTTCCCCGCGCTCGGCGAACAATTGGGCGGTGGCGCGGCCGATGCCGGACGCGGCTCCGGTGATGATCGCGACGCGGCGGTCAGCGGTGGGGGACGGCTCGGTCATGAGAGCCTTTCGGAAGTGCGGAATCGGCGCGGGAGGTGACGACTTCAGCACGCACTCTTTGCCGCCGTCAATGATTTCGATGCGGGCGATTTCGAATCGCCTCCTGCGCCGGGAATTCCGGGACAATGCCGGTCACGACTCTTTGGGAGACCCTCCGGTCGGCGGTGCGTCAGCTTGGGAATGATCACAGACTTTCGTCGCCGTGCTGGTCAGGGGGTCGTCGCGTGACGTTCACTCGAAATCCTGGTACCGCTCGGCGTCTTGGTGCGGCGTGGGCGCAGGGTTCTCAGCGGTAGGAATCGAGGGTCAGTCATGGTCGCGTCCGGCATTCTCATCGATACGCGGTATGCCATCGAATCACGCTGGCGCACAATCGGATACCGCACGGCGGCGGCCTGCTTGGCATTGCTGCTGTGTGCGCTGACCGCGGCGATCGGCCGTGCCGAGCCCGCAAGTGCGCCCGATGGATCTCGGCTCGATCGCATCGAACCTGTGCGTGAGCGTGTCACGGACATGTTCGTGTACTCGGCCGCCATGAACACCGTCATTCGCAGCCGTGTGCTGCGGGCAGCGGACCCGAATGCTCCGGCACCCACCCTGTACCTGCTCAATGGCGCGAACGGCGGTACCGAAGGCAGTTGGTACGACGAGACCGATGTGGCGGAGTTCTTCCGCGACAAACAGGTCAACGTGGTGATCCCCATCGGCGGCGGCGGAAGTTACTTCACCGATTGGGCTTTCGACGATCCGATGCTCGGCCGCCCCCGCTGGACGACCTTCCTCACCGCGGAGCTACCCCCGATCATGGACCTGGCGCTGCACGGCAGCGGCGCCAACGCCATCGCGGGCATCTCGATGGCCGGAACCTCGGTCTTCCAACTCGCCCTGGCCGCACCCGGCCGCTTCCGAGCCATCGGCTCATACAGCGGATGCGTCCGCACCAGCGACCCGATGGGCCAGGCCTTCGTCACCGCGGTGGTCGCCCGCCAACGCGGCAACGCCCTCAACATGTGGGGTCCCCCCGACGACACCAGATGGGCCGCCAACGACGCCTACCTGCACGCGGATCGGTTGCGCGGCACCGCGATCTACGTCTCCAGCGGCAGCGGCATCCCCGGCCAACTCGACACCCCCGAAGGCACCCACGGCGACGTCCTCCACCTCACCTGGCAACTACTGTTCGGCGCACCCCTCGAGGCGATCATGAACATGTGCACCCGAGAACTACGAGACCGATTCTCCCAACTCGGAATTCCCGCCACCTTCGACATGCGCACCACCGGCACACACTCCTGGGGCTACTGGCAGGAAGACGTACACCGCTCCTGGCCGGTCTTCGAAAAGGCGCTCACCGCTTGATATTTCGAGGGAGGCAAAGACCGGCACCTTGGTGCCCGTTGCGCAGGCCGCCAGGTCGAGCCGTCAACTGAGGCTTGGTAACGAGTGATTCCGCGCCGAACAGGATTGCGCCACTCGGCACCGTGGACCGGATGGGGCATCAGGCCGGAGCGCCCGGCCGTTCACTGATATGAGACCCGTTGCGCGGTAAGCAGTCCGACGAGCATGGTGACGATGTCCTCAGTGGTGCCCGGATTGCCGCTGTGCTGTTCGATGCGCCGCTCCTGATCCGCGAGCAGCGCGAACATCGCGCTGCGCATCCATTCGATGCGGCGGACGGCGTCGGGGCCGTCCAGGCGGGTGGCGAGCCGGGTGCTGATGATGCGGACCGCGGTGCGGTCGGGGGCGTCTAGCCGGGCGGCGTCGGTGATGGCCGGGTGGGTCCGCACGATTTCCAGAAAGCGGGCGTAGTGGGTGCTGCGGCCGGTGCGCGCGAGGTCGGCGATGGGGCGTACCAGCATGTCCACCAGCGCGTACACGTCGTGGCCGGTGCCGTCCGCTTCGTGTTGGGCGAGTCGTTCGAAGCGTTCGGTTTCCATTTCGGCGATCCGGCGTTCGACCGCGGCGTCGATCAGGTTCGCGCGGGATCCGAAGTAGTAGTTCACGGCGGAGTTGTTGCGCTGGCCCGCCTCGGCGGCGATATCGCGCAGCGGTACCTCGATTCCACGCAGTGCGATCAGGAGTTCCGTTGCGTCCAGGAGCGCGTTGCGGGGGTCGATGCCGGTCATGCTCGGATCATACCCGAATTAAACACAACTCTTTAAATTGCTAAGCGAATGTGCTTAAACTCGAGGTGAGGCGCGGTCACCGCGTCCTCGAACCAGTTCACCAAGATGATGGGAGCCCGACGATGGGCCGATTCGCTCGCGCGGAAGTGCAACAGGCGCTGGACAACTACAACGCCGTGGTCGACAAATGTTCCGATACCGGCGATTGGAGCCCGTTCGCGGATCTGTTCACCGAGGACGTGCACTATGTCGAACACGCTTACGGAGTCTTCGACAACCGTGAAGACGTGCGCAAATGGATCGTCGACGTCATGGCGCCCTTCCCGCAGATGCGTTTCGAGTACGACTGGGTGGCCTTCGATGACGACAACGACGCCGTCGTCATCGGCATCCAGAATGTGCTGTACCACCCGACCGAGCCGGGCGTGAAGTTCGGATTCCCCAACGTGACCCGGCTCGTCTACGCCGGCAACGGCCTGTTCTCCTCCGAAGAGGACACCTACAACCCGGCCCGTGACGCCCCGAGCGTCGTCGGCGCTTGGGTCCAGGCGGGCGGAACCATGCTGTGCGCGCCGAAGGTCGCGATGAAACACGTTGTCATGAACGGCAATTGAGCGGGGGTCCCCGCCGCGTCGTCAACGCGGCGGGGAGGCACGCCGCAAGGTCTCGGCGGCTTCAGCGGTGACAGGCGTCCGCGATAATTCGATTGTCGGCGCGGACCGGGGTAAACGGGACTGCTGCTGACGCTTGATAGATTCGATGATGTGACGTCGTCGACCACTCAGCCGTACCACCACGGCGATCTACCCTCGGCGTTGCTGCGTGCCGCGATCGAGTTGCTCGAGGAGAACGGCGCGGCCGAGCTGTCTTTGCGTGCCGTCGCGCGACGTGCCGGTGTGTCGACCGCCGCGCCCTATCGCCATTTCGCGGACCGGGATGCGCTGCTGTCGGCTGTTGCCGCCGTCGGATATCGCGATTTGGCAGCCCGGTTGGCCGCAGCGCATCCCGCCCCGGTCACGCCGGAGGATCTGGCCACCATCGCCATCGCGTACGTGCGGTTCGCCTTGGATCGTCCCGGGTTGTTCCGGGTGATGTTCGCCGATCCGTGCGATCCGACCAGCCCGGAACGGGTGGCGGCCACCGAGGCGATCCACGAGTACGTCAAAAATGTTGTGCGACAAGCGTTTCCGGCAGCCGAACCGGAGTCGATGGCCGTCGCGGTCTGGGCGCTGGTGCATGGGCTGGCTTTCCTGCATCTGGATGGCAAGCTCGGGTCCGCCTCGGCTACCGAGGTCGCCGACCGCGTTCGCGCTGCGGTCTATTCGGTGCTTGGCGCATCCAGTCCGCTCACGAATTCTGCTCAGCCGCAATGACATACGTTCGACTGGGCCTGTGCTGATACCAATCAGGTGATTCAGGGGGAGCGACGATGGCAGCAGTTGCCAGCAGTTCGAGCGGCGGTCTGTTCGCCGACGCGGCGTGGCATTACGCACGCTATCGGCCGGGGTATCCGCAGGTGTTCCTCGACGAGGTGATCAGGCGCGCGGGTTTGGACGGCACCGGCCGTCTGCTCGACTTGGGCTGTGGCACAGGTCAATTGACTCTCGCGATCGCCGCACATGTCGCCACGGCCGTCGGTCTGGACCCAGAGCCCGAGATGCTTGCCGAAGCCGCATCGCAGGCACAAGCGCAAAAGACCTCGAATGTGATTTGGGAACAAGGTGATTCAGCCGACCTACCCGGGCAGTTCGGTCGCTTCAGGCTGGTCACCATGGGCCGCTCGTTCCATTGGATGGATCGCGCCCAGGTCCTGACCACCCTCGATGACATGGTCGAGGACAGTGGCGTCGTGGTTATCGCCAACGACAACTGCCTGGTCCGGCCGAGTACCACCTGGCAGCGCACCATCGAGGATGTGCAACGCAGCTTCCTGCCCCCGGGCCGAGACCAACGCCCCATTCCGGTCGACGTTCTGCATGTTCGCCATGAACAGATTCTGGCCAATTCGCCATTCTCGCAGGTGCATCGGCAGGTCTTCGAATTCGCGCGACCCTGGACCATCGAACAGGCCATCGGCTACCTGTATTCGACATCGCTGCCATTGCGCCGACTACTCGGCGACAAGCGGACCGCGTTCGAGGACGCGGTCACCGCTGCCTTGCGCGATCTGGACCCCACCGGACACTTCATCGAACCCGTCAGTTTGGAAGTCCTATTCGCCACGCGCGCAGATGGTAAGCGGCACCGACCAGCGGGCTAGAGCCTAAACCGTGACTCGTCGCACATCGCCGGTTGCGTGGTGTGCCCGATTGCGGATCCGCCCGCACCAGCCACCGATGCGCTTGCTCTAGGATTTCCTTCTATTGCATCGGGTTCGACACGAAGGGCTGGTTCTTCATGGCACGCAAGGTGATCGTCGAAATGGTGGACGATTTCGACGGCGACTCCATAGCGGAGGAGACGGTGTTGTTCGCCGTCGACGGCGTGGGGTTCGAGATCGACCTGTCGACGGCCAACGCGGCCAAGTTGCGCGAGGTCTTCGATCAGTGGGCTCCCTACGCGCGCAAGGTCGGTCGCAGCCGCAGCACGAAGGGAACCACCTCGGCTGCCCCGAAGGCCCGTCCGGCCATCGATCGTGAGCAGACCCGGGCGATCCGAGAGTGGGCTCGCCAGAACGGTTTCGAGGTTTCCACGCGTGGCCGGGTCTCGGCTGAGATCCTCGACGCGTACAACAAGGTCGACAAGTAATCACACGACGCCCGCTTCCCGTCCACAATGTGATCCTGCGAGGAGAATAATGCGGTTCAGGAGTGCGGTGATGGCGATTTTCTTTCTCGGGATCCCGGCGGTGTTCGCTCCGATCGGTGCCGCCGCACCCCCCGAATCCGGTTCGCTGGACGCCCTCGTGACGGCCATCGCCGATCGCATCGATCTGGCCGATACCGTCGCGGCGGCGAAATGGGAGACCGCGCAGCGCACGCATCAGGATCCGGTTATCGATGACCCGGATCGGGAAGCGGTGGTGTACAGCGGAATGGCCGCGCTCGGTGCGAAGTCCGGATTGTCCGAGCGCTGGGTCGATCAGGTGTTCGCCGGGCAGATCGATGCCAGCAAGATCGTGCAGCGCGGGCTCATTCTGCGATGGAATCTCGATCGGGCTTCCGCCCCAACGGCTGTGGTGGATTTGACCACGGTTCGCCCCGAGATCGACAAGACCAACGTGGTGATCATCGATCAGATGGCCGATAGCCGGTCCGCGTTGATCGGATCGGGGTGCGGGGCGCTGGTAACCCGCAGTGTCATGGCGATGCTGGCTGCTCGACCAATGGATCCACTGCATCAGGCGGCTCTTTTGCGCGCCACGGTGCCGCTGTGCTCGGTTGGCTGAATCCCCGCTGTCCCGCAAGAGGTTTCGATCGTCGAGCCTGACCGCGAGTGCCACGCGCGGTGGGTGCCGCCGATCGAGGGGTGGTGGCGGTCATGGTCGTGAGGCGTCCGGCGACCATGACCAGAATGCCGGGGATCTGCGCGGTGGTGGTGTGGCCGCGGAACCCGGCGATGGTCGCTCCGTCGGCGCGGGTCACCAGGCAACGGCACCAGCGATATTCGGAATCGTCGCTGGGGCCGAGGTCGCGGGTCACGCGGGTGGCGAGTTCGTTCAGTGCCGCGGCGATCTGTGCGGGGCTGCCGGTATTGCTCACCTGCCACCACGCCGTCCCGGTTGATCCCGCGCGTGGGATCTCGACGTCGCACCTCAGTTCTGCGCCCACTGCCACGGAATCGGCCATAGTGGCACAGAATGTCAGAGGTCGAATCCGGGATTCGGACGAAACGCCAGCAACCTCGCAATTCGGAATCCTGCTGTGGCTGGCACGTGTTCAACACGTGATCCCTCGCCATCCCAATCTGAATCACGATCATTTCGGAATCGCCTTCGGAGTGCCTCCGACCATGATCTAATCTCGCCAACTCGGGTGCATCGATGCGCCCGGCGTGCGTGGGAGTACATGATGGTGGATAAGAGAATGAAGCAGGTGGGCGGGTCGCTGGCGGCCTTCGCGGTGGCAGCCGGATTCGCGGTCGCACTGATGCCCGGTACGGCCTCGGCCGCGCCCGGAACGATCACCTGGAGTGACGGGAACAGCAAGTTCACCCGCACGGTGTCCAATACCAACCCGGTTCCGGGCGACATCGTGACCGTCACAACCAAATTCGAACGCACCGGGATTCCGGTGGAGTACATCTACAACATCAAGGACCTGCACCCCGCCTGCCTGACCCCCGTCGCGGGCTCGGCCAAGATGGGCGGCGATCAGGTCTCCCTGGACACCTCGTCCTCGGACTGGGTGAAGGCCGAATTCGGGATCACCAAGTACCCGGTGTACCCGAACATCAACCCCAAGTCGCAGACCTTCGAGGTGCAGTACACCGTCGGAGCCAACTGCGCGCGTGCCACTCCGCTGTCGACGTCGATGAACTACGGCGGGTCGCTGGGCAGTGGCACCTACGCCGATAAGGGACCGAGCATCACCGTCGCCGCCGACGCGGTGTCGACCACCTCGATCACCGATGTCAGTGGCGCGAAGACCGGCAAGCCGGTGACGCTGGAGGCGAGCGTGTCCCCGGCCGCGGCGGGCGGCACCATCCAGTTCAAGGTCAACGACACCGTCGTCGCCGATGCCCCCGTCGGCGCGGACGGCAAGGCCGCAACCGTGTGGACCCCGAATGCGGCGGGCTCGTACACCATTGGCGCGACCTTCTCCGGCCGCACCAATGTCGCGGGTTCGACCACCACCAAGGTGATCACCGTCATCGATGAGCCGACCATCCCGACCACGACACCGGCTCCGACGACGACACCCCCGACCACGACCACGGTCCCCCCGACCACGACCACGGTCCCGCCGACCACCCCCAAGCCGAGCACCGGCTCGTTCTGATTCGGTTCTCCCCCTGCGGAATCGGCTCGCTCGTCTCGGCGATCACCGACAGAGTGGTCGCCGAGAGGTGAGCCGATCGGCATCGCGGCCGAGCGCCGTCACACCGTCAACTTGCTCAGCTCTTGCGACAGCGCGGCGGTGACGGTGATCAGCGCTTGCGCCGCGATCGCACTGTCCTTCAGCGACACCTGGCCGTAGGCACGATCGAGTGCGGGAGCGATGCCCGCCCGCACATCAGCCACGAGAGTGCGGCCCGCCGCGGTCGGCTTGGCTCCGTCCAGCAGGTCGCGCTCGTTCAAACGTGTTATGGCCGTGTCGATTTCAGTGTGGGTGCGCTTGGTGGCGGTGACGACATGGGTGCGCAGTGTGGCCGTGTCGCCGGGGTCGATGGCAATGGACTGGTTGAGGGTGATCCACTGGCTCTCATCGAGACCGGTGTTCGCCAGCGCGACAGCGAGGATCGCGGTATGCACCTTCTCGGCTTGACCGATGATCGAGGGGTTCAACGTAACTGTCATGCGATCGACGCTAGAGAACGCGATCAAGATCGACATCGGGCAAATGCCCTAGAGGGCGCCCCAATTCGAGAAAATGGTTTCGAGGCGATCGTGTGGGGCAAATCTCATATGTACCCCTCCCTCGAGTGGTTCACCGAAAGAGACGCTATGCCAGCCTATTCCGCGGCGCGCCGCGAGCAACATCCCCGCAGGGAGCCGGACCTGTCCCGCGCCCGGCTCGCCGAATTCGTCGATGAGCTGGCCCATGCCGGAATCCGTCCCGCGGAGCATTCACTACCCAGGACCTCCGAACAAGCCCAATCGGTCACCTTGATCGGCTGGAGCCTCGAGGGCTGCCGGGGGCGTGCGCGCGGTTGCGGACCCGACTGCGTGACGGTGGTAACCACCAACGGACATCTCGCCCTCGTGGCCGAGCAGCCCGCGCGCTCGCACTGGCGGCATCCCCGCCCCCGCTACCTCGTATTGCCGGAATATCCGATCCTGCAAACAATGCTGGCGCGAGCCCGTGCCATCCTGCTTCCGCGCCCGATGACGGCCTGACTCTCAGCCGATCTACTCGCCTGCGGGGCGAGGTTCGGCGCGAGTCGGCTCAGATCGAATCGTTCGGCAGCGCCATCATTTTCACCGCGAGCACAACCGCGCCGCACAGTCCGAGAGCGCCGGTCGCGGCGGTGGAGATCGACCCGGTGAGGGCGGTCAAACCGAGGAAGAAGATCGCGCAGGTAAGCATGGTGAGGGTGACCGAGGTCAGATCTGTCCTCGTAGTCGCTGGTCGATTACGCGGGGTGATGATCATGTCTACGGAGTAGCCCACCGCGCCGGATACCAAACCGTGATCTTGGAATCGAGTGAGTTTCGACGACTTTTATCGGCGCGTCGGAACCGCGTGTCGAGAGCCTGCATGACGCGCGAGAGCGACGACCATGCCTATATGACCGACTCCGACTTATCGAAGAGGTCCGCAGTCCCCAGGGCCGATGGCCCCCAACACAAAGCGCCCACCCCATCACAGGTATGTCAGGCCGCGGCCTGGGGCGTGATCGGCAGAGAAGTCGACCTGTATTCCGAACGCGACCTACAACAGGTGCTGTTCGACGAGCTAGGCCTCCCGCCCACCCCAGACCAGGCCACCGACACCCCGTCGCTGCGAGCGCTGGGCCGAACCCGCCCGCACCCTTTCCTGACCCATCTGCTCGCCTACCGCGAAGCCTGCGGTGCGGCCGGAGACCTCGGCTAGCTGTGGCGATCGGCCTAGCCGATGTTTGTCACGGATCTGGCCCTGAGACATCGGGGTCGACCATCGTTGGCCCGAATCGGCTATCGGACTGTCTGATTCGTGGCTCACAACGCGATGATTGAGCTGCCGTTCGGTCTCTGCTTCCCCGCGGTGAGGCGAGCACGTCGCTGCTGCTCGTGCTCGAGTGGCTCCAACTCGTCACTGAGCCAGTCGGTGACGAGGGCCGATGAGGGGTTCGGCTGGGAGTGAGTAGGGCCGAACAACAGTATTTCGTTGTCAGCGAGTGCGTGTCGTCGGGCAATGTCTCCGACGCGGCGAACTAACTTGTAGTCGGTCAGCGAATGAAGGGGGTTCGTGGAGCCAAGACCTACGATATCGCTGATGCGAAGGCGCTGGTCGGGTTCGGGGATCGCAGTGACGCCGCTTTCGCGACATATACCGCACAATCCATCATCGGCGTGGCGACCGGGGCGCCGAGCTGGTCGAGGACGGCGCGTTCGATACCGCAGTTCACGCAGCCGAATCCGCGAGTGTTGTCGAACCTCGGTGTGTGGTCGTGCGCCGGGTAGCGGCCATCAGTGACCGTAATCGATTGGTGGACATCGGGATCGAGCCCATAGGTGTGTGGGTCGTAGGCGCGGCGGCCTCGATGAGTGCGCGGTGTTGGGGAAACTGCTGGGCAGCCCCACCCGCCGCGCTCGGCGACCGGGCAGCTGTACGGTAGAGCGTGGTCGCGACGCGATGGCGTACGTCGAGGTTCTTCCTCGGTTGCCAAGCGCCCGGACCAGTGCTTCCTTGGCTTGCGCGAGGAGTGCGGTGTGGACCAGCTCGGGCGATACAACAGATAACCCTGAGCCTGCTGCGTCACCCTGGAGCGACACGCTTGCCGGGCTTCACGCGTTCGCTCACCGCACCGGAGTTCATCAGAACAGCTTGTAGTCGGGAGCACCGTTAGAGGTGGACCGTAGCTCGTCAATCCTGTACTCGGAGCAGGCTATTTGCATAGGCGTACCGGTAAGGAGTCACCGAGTAGCTGTGGTGAGCCGAGGAACTTGAGTTGCGCGCTAATCACCAACGCCTGCGTTGCGCAAACCACGGAGCATCCGACCAGGATGAGTGCGCGCAGGCAGGTATGAATACCCAAATGCGTACCGGTCGTGTGCTTTTCAACGAGAAGGCCAGTGTCGCCCCGGCTATGACTAACGTGTTCGCGCTGAGAACCGCTCCGGCGCGGGTGGACACCGCCGCTCGTTGCGTGTCCCCTTGCACGAGGTGCCAGTGGACGGTTTCGAGGCTCGAGCCATGGTGATTTCCGTTGTGGCTCAGTGCGTTGAGTCGTGCCCACTCAGGACTGACTTGCTCGCCCTAGTCCGACATACGTGTAGGCGAGGAAGGCGAGCGGCAAGGCGCCTCCTACATGGCGCCATCGATCGAGTTCGTCCAGCTGAACCGCGCGAAGAATGGTTGCAGGGTCGCCTCCTTTGCGTAGCGCGGCGATGAGCGCGAGATCGATGCGGCGAGTGGTTTCGGAATCAGGCAGTTTGTAGAGGGTGCAGATCACGTGTTCGGCACCTGAATGCACTACTGCCGCACCGATTCCCAGCCACTCGGGCGCATGTATGGTGTCTGTGCGGTGCAGATCGGCTGGTATGTCAGGGTTCGTGCCGAGGCTGCCGCACGCGGCGAGGACGACGCGCGGTGGCATCCGATATTGCGGATTTCCCTGGGGTGTGACGGCGTAGAAGTCCCGGAGGGTGAGTCGGCCGTCGCTGAAGTTGTACCCCGTGGTTGCCGGCTCCGCGCTATGACCGCCACTGACGTGTCCGGTCAGCAGCAGTGTTCCGAAGCGGGCTGCGGTGCGGTTCAATTCGTTCGAGAACGCACCCTTGGTGACGGGTCCGCGAATTATGGTGCTGTGGGCTGGGATGGTGCTCTCCGCGTAGGGGAGGTTCTCGCCGCCGGGGTCTTGTCCCGGTGGACAGTGTGGAACCAGAACACCGAGTACGTTGTCCAGGACGACTGAGTCGGTGTTCTGGTTGGCGACGCGGCGGTGGGCCAGCAGTGCGACCGATGGGAGGTGCACAACCACGCTGGTCTCGATGAGCGGGCGCTCGAGGCCGATATGCAACGCGGTGACCGGAATGGCACTCAGGGCGCCGGTTGGCGCAACAACAAGTGTGTGGGGGCCTTGGCCGGTGGTGAGATGGTCGCTCAGGATGCTGGGTATCAGTTCGTCCCCGAGTGCAGCGAATAGTCTCGAGAACACCTTGCCGGCAACGGAGCCTTCGGCCTGTGCGTGTGCGAATTCCGTTGTCAGAGCGGTGTTCTTGAGCCGGTGCTCGGGATACCGTTGGCCTGGAAAGTGGACTGGAAGGTGCCAGAACACATCCTGCAGCGGTTGTATAAGTGCCTGGTAGGGGCTGCTGGTGGTATGCCAGTGCCCGTTGGGATTTCGGATTGCATGGAAGATCGTGTCACCCACGCGGCAGTAGCTCCAATACCAGGCGCTGGGATACATGGCAGTGAGTTCTGCGTCGAGGTCGATTGCGGTTTCACGGTCCCCACCCACCCAAGACGCGTCCTGGACGAGGATCGTGCGGTCAGTCAGTACCGGGTCGGTGACCGAACCGGCCGACGCATGAGCGAGTCCGAACGATTCGGGTAAACCAGTGGCCGAAACCAACGCGTCGAAGATCGCGCGGACGAGAGCTCCCTCCTGATTGGTTTCGAGTGGGACCGCTTGTGCACGTACCACTTCCAGCAATTCGGCGACCAATGTCGGATCGTGCTCAGCGGCCAGAGTGACTGCTAGGGCGTAGGTTTCGGCATGGGTGGCCGTCCACTGATTGCGCCAGTGCGTCGCAGGCAGTTCGTATCGCACCTGCTGCACGGCATTGAGACAGGCGAGGGCGTCAGCGAGAGCTTGAGAGTTGAGCTGCTGGGCTACATGGATACGAGCTAGGATCGCGAATGACTGCGCTTGGGTCAGTGGGTCGTACGTGCGGTTGAGGTAGCCGAGCACGGTGTCGCACAGTGAGGCGGCGTATTCGTAAATATCACCCTTATGGGTGATTTCAGCTTCGTCGTAGTGTTCAGGACGTTCGGCCAAATCTACAAGCAGCGCTGCCAGCAGCAAGTTCTGGTGTGCATACTCGCTGACCGAGGCCGCAGCGTCGACTTTGGCGCCTGTGTCCTCATGCCACTGGTCCAAGTAGGCCAAAACCGCACTCCTGTTTCCCGCGGCGTGCATCATGCGCAGGATCAGGAACTCGGTGTGGTCCAGAAGCGGGATGTTCGCGAGAGTGATGGCAGCGGCTCGAAGTTCGGTGATGAGCCGCAGACCCAGCTCGCAATTGGGCAATTGCTCGAGGTCGGCGGTCAGCGCCTCGGCGCGGCGCAGATCGGCTTCGATTCGCCAGTAACGGGTACTGCGGCGCCGACCCAGCAACTCGGCTGCAAGGTCCCAGCGTTGCAGGGCCAGATCGGATCTGCCCGAAGCCAGCAAGAGATCTCCGAACTGCAGCGCACACCACCCGCGGATCGATGTGCTACTGGCTTCAGCCAGAACGCTTGCCTGTTGCGCTAATTGCAGGGCCTGTTGATATTGCAGGTTGGCTGCGGCGGCATTGGCTCGGCACTGCAGCAGCACGGGGGTCAGGTGTGGGGGAGCAGAGAGCAAGGCCGCGTCGACGAAGAAGGTAGTGCGGGCGCGATCGTCGTGAGTTGCTTTGTCGACCGCGAGCAGGACACTCGACAGTGTCGGGTTCCACATCGCCCGAACGATCGCGGCCGTGCCGAGAAACGCCGCGGGACTGTTGAACACCATGGGGGACATCAGGCTCCGCATCCACGAAGCGAACATCAAGCGGCAAGCCCGGTAGATCATGAATGCGGGAACCTGCACCCATAGCAGCACCGGGTGAGTAAGGGCGGCCCACACCAGCGCGGCGAGATAGATGGGAAATGCTGTGCGCCCGCGCCATCCTTGCAGCACCCACGCGGCGAAGCCGAAGACTATCGAGGCTGTGATCGAGCCTCCCATCAGAAGAGTTGATGCCGCCGCCAGTGCGGAGACAAGCACTCGCACACTCCAAAGCGGAACCATGATCCTGTAGGTGATG
The DNA here is from genome assembly GCF_042885355.1 of Nocardia sp. NPDC058058. Lineage (NCBI taxonomy): Bacteria > Bacillati > Actinomycetota > Actinomycetes > Mycobacteriales > Nocardiaceae > Nocardia > Nocardia sp. NPDC058058. The sequence goes on from NZ_JBHVSA010000003.1 coordinate 911,743, forward strand.
TGGGCGTAGTCGCAGTGGAACAATCCGATCCGGTTACGGGTGGAACCATGGGCGCGCACCATCCGAACCGATGCGGGCAGCAGGAACATCCCTCCCAGCAACGTTCCTGCGTCGAGCTGCTCGGACCCGATATCGCCCGCCAAAAAGACCGGTGCGGGCAATACATGAGTGTTGACATATTTGTCGTCGCTGTGTCGGTAACGTCGGGAAAGCCACTCCGGTATCTGGTCGCTGGAGCGATGTCGTGAATCCCATTGCGAGGTATCGAGCGTCGGTGTCATCCCAGCTTCAGTTTCCGCTGCAGCTGTTCGGCTGCGGCTTTGTTGGCGGCTCTTTGATTGACTCGCCGATCCGCACGCAGGCTGCGCGCCGACAAGTCCGGATCGGCGACCGCACTACGTGCCTGTAGCACCCCAATACGTTCTTCGGCGATGTCGAGGACCCGATAGCTGAGCACCACCCCGATCGGCCAGAACGCAAATCCGAGCATGATCGCGCAAACGAGCACACCAAGATCGATCGACATCCGTGTCTTCACGCCGAGTCGGTCCCGGCGAAGTATGCACACCAGCCACAGCAGGGCCCACCACCTGTCGGTGACCGCAACGTAGATCGCGGAGGTCACCAGCGCAGCAAGGGCCAGCAATTCCAGCATGGTCACCAGCAGAGACAGTCGGACCAGATGGCGCTGGATACGTGAACTCATATGCCCGCGTCCGGCTATCTGGGATCTCGATGTCATGGAGTTGTAGGTTCGAAAGTGGCTGTCCTCCTCGGGAATAGCCTCGAATGCGTGGGTTTCGGGTCGATTCGATCGGCGCGGAGACAGGATCGGTGGCCGGTGTCCGACATGGCGATCACGACTGCTGATCGAGCTCCGAACTGTCAGCGCGGTGCGTACGAGGTCGTTGGTGGTGGCACCGGTGAGAACATGGCCAACGGTGTTGTCGAACTCCAACGCCGCCAGCAGCAGGTGTGCGGTATCAGCGCTGTGGTCTCCGGTTCGTGCGCTCCAATATTTCATTCGCTCGAGCACCGCCGCCGCGTCTGCGGAAAACTCCACAGCCCTTGAGGCGGAGTCGATTTCGCGCTGAACCGCCGAGGCCCAGATGTACGTTTGCTGCTCGAGGTTGCGGTCTGCTCCCAGCCAGTGCAGGACCAACCTGCATCGGCAGGAAGGGTCGTTGCCGAATATGGCCGCTGCCAGCAAGTCATCGACTCCGACACATCGATGGGAGTCGGCGGCGAACTGCTGCGCGAGCAGGATCACCTCGCCCAAATAGGGCGTGTACAGGAGTATTTCGGGGGTGCTCACGAGGTGGCCATGGGCCGGTGAGGTTCGATGTCCTCCCATTCCACGGGTACCAGCCCTATTTCGTCATCACCGCGGAACTGTATGGACACATCACGGCCCAGCCGCTTCTTCATCTGTACTGCGCGGAACAGCGGCGTAAGTCCGTCCGGAGCCACGACATTCGCGGCAAGGCCGGATCGGCGAGTGATGCTCAGCTGTCCTGATGCCTGGGCGATCGGAATGGGGGATCCGAGCAAGTCCGCCCGCACATCGAGAGCGACCTGCGCATCCCGTTCGTTGGACACGAAGATCACTGTCGGTCCCGTGTGCAGAACGGTATTTACCACGAGGTGATCCAACGACCACCGCTTGAGCTGATGAAGCCGCCGCAACTCTGCTTCGAGGAGATGGAGATTCGCGAGTTTCTCCTCGCGAGATTGTGCGGCTTGGAAGAATGTCGCACCTTTTCGGCCGAAAGAGATCGTCAGCGCAGCCGTCGAAGTATCTCCCAGCGCCGCAGAGCCTTCGGTGGAAACCTGGACGGCTTTCGCCGAGGAATAGTCCAGATGTGTCACATGGCCCGCCGGCTCGGTGAAGAACGGGATCCCCAGGGCGGCAAGCGTGGTGATCTTCTCGAAGCGATCATCGACGAAGACTCCCACGTCGCCGAGAGCCACCCGTGACGATGGTAGCCAAATCGCGAAATATCCATACCTGTCATGCATTTCGCGGGCGTATTGCTCGTAGACGGCGTCCATCAGACGGTCTCCTAGATGGATCAAGAATCGGCGGTACATGTCGGTGCGCAATCGCCAGAAGCCATGGTCGCCCTCTGTGGAGCCTGGTGTGCGGACGCGGATTTCAATGTTCGCGGGTCGGGGCGTTCCTCAAACCGACTTTCAGTGCCAACCGACAGACTCGGAGTGCCACTCGCGCTGCGAGCCGTGCAGGTGCGTGTCCAGCAGAACAGTGGGCTCTGAGGTACTAGTGGGTACGCGCGCTAGGCCATGCCTCCGAAGGACGGAGCTGTTCGGGACAGTGATATGGATCCGTTTGCGGCGCAATACGGCCGGTTCGAGGCTGCCCGTGGTGGCCAGCGGGACCGATCGGCCATGGGGTGCCTGGCTGTGGAGTCGAAAAGCTCCAGTTGTCATAGGGATTGAAAGTCTGTTTCTGCTGACTATGCTCTTACGGCGACGGGCTGTTGGGGGAACGTGGTCTGGCAGATGGGGGTCTGTGATGCGAATGAATGCCTCGCGCGATGCGGTAGCTTCCACAGCGGAAGCTGATCACTGGATGAGCTACGCCCGTGGAGCGGCGCTGGCGTATCTGGCGGGGCGGGTGCCACCACCGTTGACCGTCCAAGGCCTGGTGCTGGACTCCGATGAGGTTGCCCTCGTATCGGCAAGCGCGTTCTACGCTCGCTGGCTCGCAGGTGACGGCCGCTATATTCAACGTTCAACGTTCGCGTTCGGCGGTCCGCTGTTCGTGGCGAGTTCACTGGCTGCTACGGCAATCGGGAACAGTCGGCGAGCGCGCGCGGCGCAGAATGCCGCCGCACCACGTTGGCGCCAGTTTCAAGGATGCCCAATTCTTTTGACCAACAAAAGAATTCGTTGCTGTACCACCCATGCGGGATGGATGTCCTTTGACTACGGCGCGGTGGCAGAAATTCTATCCCGACCTCGATCGATGGGCTGTGGTATTCGGTTTCGGCGACCGCTGCGCGCCGATGTTGCTGGAAGGCCCTGCAGCGCCGGCGATCATACTTTGGAGCGCCATCGGAATCCTGGGCTCGCGCTGGAGCAACGACAGCCGCCTGGCAGCGATTCTGCCGACGCCAGGGCCACTCCAAAGGTAAGCGTCACTATGACCAATTGTTGGCGATGAGCGCGAGCCCTGCCACGGTGCTCGACATGGTGCCCATGGGTGGGCCTCGATTGGGAACCACGCAATCGCCGAACACAATTCGGGTTCCTTGATCGCGGGGTCTCCGGTCCATGTTGTTGCCACGTAGGTGTAGACAGCGCGAGCGCCGCCGTCGTGCGTTGAATCAAGCTGCACGACGACGGCGAGATCCGCATCGGTCAGTTGGGGGTCGACTCCGACCTCCTCGCGGGTCTCGCGGTTTGCCGCGGTGATGAAATCTTCGCCCGCCTCGATGCATCCGCCATTGGCGGCGGGCTTGGACTTGCATCCGCCTGATCTCGGCCCAATCCTCGATAGCAATCACCCCGCAAGCGTCAACCCCGCCATGGGGGTTAAGGTTCGGAATTCGCCAGGGGGTCGGTCTTCAGGGGTTGCCGACAACACTTCTCGGCAGAGGTAGCTCGTAGACGGCTCGGCTTTTCCCCGGCCCTTTGTAATCGGTGATGACGGAGACGCCCTCGACGGTGTGATCGCCAGCAATGTTGAGGAAACCCAGCGAGGTCCACGCGGTGTGCGCGGCGTGATTCGCCGGTTCGGATGTGAGGTAGATGCGCTGGCAAGACCACTTTTCGGCCTGGGCCTGCACGCTTTTGAGCAAAGCGCCTGCGATCCCTTGCCGCCGGTACCCGGGATGGATCATGACGTCCTGCACGTAGACGTCCGCGGGGCTGTCTTGGCTTCGAAAAGCGATCACTGCACCAGCGATAGTGCCGTCCCCGTCGATCGCTACCGGGCACGTGGTCGAAAACAGCGTGGCGTACAGCCAGTAGTCGGATCGGGTGCGTGCACTGATGTATGGCCGTCCGAGTTCCATGAGCTGGATAACCTCGTCGATATGGTCCGGCCGAAGTCTGGTAACGATCATGTGCGCTCCTGGTCGTATGTGTGCGCCTGACGGTGAGTTAAGCGTTGAGTGGAGGATCAGGTTCTCGACTGCCGCCGATTGCTCAATTGCACGGGTTCCGGCGTCCTCGCAGGTGAAATCCCCCCGAGTGCGGTTGACTCGCTGATCTGTGAGGACTTGGTCCTCGCTGGAAGGATGTCCACCCCGCCGAAGCTGTATCCGGAGGAGTTTGCCGCGATGTCGTCGAGGTCGGCTGGGCACGACCAGCCAATACCTGCGTTCTGCTGACCGCGTCCACACGCCCGTTGAGTCGTCAGCGTAGGCGGTCCATCCACGAGTCACCGAGGTGGATACCGATGAGATCGCCGCCGTGGTACTCAGTCGAGCTTCCGACCTGCTCAGCGAAATTCGGCTGCAACGATATCTCGGAAGCTGCAGTATTTTGACGGATGAGATCGGCGATGGTGTGTCCGGCGTCGCTGAGAGCCCGCTCGGACCAGGGCTCTCGTTCGTCACGGTCCTCGTTTCTGACAGCATGAAAGATCGGAGAGGGGAGACTGACTGTGAGATCTACCGCCCTGACCTCGAACCAGACACGTTCGCCGTCGTCTTCCACGGATCGGGTGGCGATTGCGGCACGCACGACTGGCACGTAGTGGGCCGCGAGGACGGCGAAGGCGGGGTGCATGGTCACCTGCCTCCTGCGAGGAGGGTCGACGAGGAGTGCATGCCACACCCGATCGGCGTCGAACCATGCCACCGATGCGATCTCGGCTGTCGTGGCGGCGCCATTAAGCGACGGCAGCTTGCTTGCTTGATTCTTCGCGTAAGCGACTAGCGCGTCAGTGTAGCCATGGGTACGTCCCTTCGCCTCCAACACAATCGCATGTCGCAACCGCGGGTCGTACCCGAGGAAGTCTGGACGGCTCTTGCGCACGCTCTGGCCGATGGTGCGCAAGTATGTGTCGATGTGAACAAGGGATGGCACACCCAGGAGTAGGTCGCTGCTCAGTTGCGCTTGGGCCATACCGAGGAAGTAGCTGACGGCGGACTTCTCGCTTGCGTCCAATCTTACGTAGGCATCGGTCTTCAACCAGCGATTTCCACTCTGCTCCAGGCTGGCGTCCATGAGCGCTGAGCGCCAGGAGAGTTCAGCCAGTGGGCGGCTGCCGGTCGATGCAGAGATCGCGGACACGCCAACGGTGACCGCCGCCCATTGCAGCATCGGCATCGAGGCATACATGCGGCCATAATGTGGGAGTTGTGAGAAGCCTTGCGCTTCAAAGGGAATGAGGGGCACCCCAGAGAGTCTGGCGTAGTGGGCGCTGCTACGACTGCCCATGGTTCGACGTGCTCGTTGCCCAATTTCGCCACTTATCTCCCGGGTCCCGCGCGGTTCGGGACAGCCGAACGCATCGAACTGCCGAATATCGTGCACCTGAAACGTGCGCGGCATGTGAACCGTAGACAAGGTCGAGCTATACCGCCTGGGCGGGGAGTTGCCCACTCACCGTTACGTGGCCAGCTTCCGCTGGAGCGTTCTGATATACGGGCGACAGGACGACTCATCGGATCGCCGCGAGCACCGTGTCTACGTTGCTGGCCCGCACGAAGGCCTCCATCCGTGTCGCGGAAGCAGGCAGGTACGGGCGGTATTCCAGTATCGAAAGCATAAATGTCCAGGCGTGCAGGCGAATTGGATCGAGTAGCGGGTGTTCATACAATTGGTGCAACCGGTCAAGGGTCGTGCCCGGAGAGTCCTGTACCGCTATCCACAGACCGGCTTCGGCATTGATGTCGCCGAAGGCCCCCAACGGATCGATGGTGTACCAGCGGTCGGGGCCGTGCAGGATGTTCTTCGCTTGCAGATCGGCGTGTAGGACATGTTGTGTGGCAGTGGTTTCAAGTAGGCGGTCGAGCACACGTTGCGCGTGTTCGAGTCGTTCAGAGGCGCGGAAGTGATCCATGGCGTCGCTGTATTGCGGATCGGCGAAGCGTTCTCGTGCCCAGTCCATTCGCATGGTCATGATGTCGGCCACGTCCTTGAGCGCCGGAGGCTGCGTCAGGCCGGGCTGGTTCAGTCGAGTGAGTAACCGACCGAATCGGTGGGCGTCGTCGGTGCCGTCGATCGGCCAGGCGATGGTGCCTGGGATGATTCGGGTCATCAGGAAGACCCCGGAATCGTTGGCGCACTGCAAGATCTCGGGTGCCGCGTGTGCGGCGGCCCACCGTTGAAGTAGTTGTACCTCGACGTGACCCGAATCTGTGTCGACCGGGATCTTCAAGACCGCTGGTACACCGTCAAGGGTGGTGCTGTAGACGCAGCAGGACATGGCGCCGCTGTCGGCGATGCTCTCGAGGGTCAGATTCCAGAGTTGGGCGTAGTGGGTGATGCGCTCGGGTAGTGCGTCGAGCCAGGCTCGGCCGTCGTGCTCGCCGCGGAGGAAGATGATGGCCTTTTCGAGCCGTTCGGGTATCGGCGGCACCATCATCGAGCGAGTACCTCCTGCAGTCGGCTGGTGAGGGAGTTGATGTCGTCGTCGTCGTTGTAGATGTGGGTGGAAACTCGAAGGAGGGTTTCGCCTTGGGGGCTTGGGCCAACCCATGCGCGAATGCCGGCTGCGCTCAAGGCGGCTTTGACCTCGGATACCGTCACATCGTCCAGAATGAAAGCCCGCATCCGTGGGGGGAGGTACAGGGGGTTCGTGCTGGTGGGTCGTGCCCCGATGTGCTCGAGCGCTTGCGATGCGGTGTGAGCCAACCTGTCGCAATCGGTGAGCAGACCGCCCTCGTTCCAGCTAAGCCATTGCATTGCAGCAGTGCTTAGGCACAGGCGGGGCACTGGGTCGTACGTTCCTGGCCAGGAGAACCGCTCGACCAGGTCGGGGGAGTCCCAGGTGAGAGAGACCTCGGCGGGGTGGACACGGTCGACGAGTTCGGGTGCAAGCCAGAGGAATCCGACCGGGCGCAGGCTGGGCAGCCATTTGTGCATGGTGCCGAACATCGCTGTCACACCCCACTCGGTAGGGGAGAGCCGTATATGGCCGGGGGCGTGTGCGGCGTCGAGAATCAGCTCACCGCCGCGACTTCGGACCCATTTCGACAGCCGGTGAACCGGAAGCCGAATGGCTGCCGAGGAGGAGATCGCACTGGCCTGCAAATAGGTCACGCGATCCGGAACGCGGGCATCGAGGGCGGCCAGCAATTGCTCGGGTTCGTGGAACGGCAGCGAGACGGGGCAGACGATCAGCTGAGCTCCCGCTTTCGCGCAGGCGATTTCCCATCCACGGCGTATCGAGGAGTACTCGGTATCGAGCACGACAACGGTGTCCACTGCGGTGAGTGGAAGCGACTGCATCAGCGCCGCCGCGCCCGCGGTGGCATTGCTGCACAGGGTCATCAGATGCGGTTCCAACCCGAAACCGTGTGCCGTCAGGGTTGTCTCGGTGCGCAGTTGCTCGGTGAGTTCACCACCGAGGTAGCGATTGGGATCGGATTCGATCTGTGCGCGGACACTTTCGGCCTTAGCCAGGATCGAGCGAGTGGGGAGACCGTAGGACGCGTGGTTGAGTTGGATCAGGCCAGGTTCGAGGGCGAACGTCTGCTGCGCAAGCGACTTCACGCGCCCACCCCGGTACCGGGCAGCGAACGCAACCAGGTGAGGCTGGGCACGTCGAATCGGAAGATCGCGTCCGCGGCTTGTGTATCCGCCTGTGAGACACCCAATTCCGCGACTGTGAACAGCACCGGGTCCCAGCCCGGGGAGCGGCGCCCGAGGATAATGAGGTGGTCGGCGAGTAGCGCGCAGCGATCGGGAGCGAGGATCTCTTCGCGGCACACGCCGCGGAGCTCGGCGACCAGACGATTACTGGCCGCAGGACCGTACAGTTCGTCCAACTCCCAGAGCTGGAAGGCGAGGGTGGCTGTCACCCGGCCGAGCGCTGCGGGCAAGCTGACATCGAGATATCGGGCGAACCCTTCGGCGGCTTCGGGGTATCGGTGCTGTAGGCCCAGCACACGACTCGAGTCCCGCAGGTGCGGCGGATTTTCGCTCGCAACTCCCGAGGTTTGAGACATGCGGGCCAACTGTTCGAGCAGGCCCCAAGAGCGACCCAGCTCCAGACATGCCATTGTCTTCTTGCTCAACCAGTGCAGCGCTTCGTATTCGACGTACGGGTGACCAGCTGTGCGCGCGGCGTCGATCGCGCGCGTCAGCCAATGCTCAGCCTCAGCGATCTCATAGGCGGCAAGATGGGCCAGCCCTCGGTGCCCGAACGCGCGGGACTGCACCTCCGAGTTGGTACTCATTGCGGCCACCGCATCACACAGCTGGATGCATCGAGTGGTGTCCTGAGCCGGACCACACAGCGCGACTTCGGCTTTCAGCATCAACGCTTCTGCTCGGATCTCACCTGGATCAGGGTATGCGGTGGTCAACTCATCCAGGACACGGCTGGTCTCGACCCACCGGCATGTCATGCGCAGGTTGCGCGCCGACAACATCTGTACATGGGCTTCAACATCGGGGCAATGGTTTCCGCACCCACCCTCGCGAGAGCTGCGGCACAGGCGTGGGTGCCGCCTGCATGATCACCTTCAGCGGTTAGACATTCCGCCAGAAGCTTGTACGCGGCGAAGGAGGGCGTTTGCTCGACCGCGATCCGAACCAGATCACGAGCCTTGGACACTGCCCCTAACCCGAACTGGCGTCGGGCCGCCTCGAGCGCTAGTCGCCCCGCCTTGGTCCGGTTACGCGCGGCCATCGCGACCGCAGCTGCTCGCACATAGGTTTCGTCGTCCCACTCGGGCTCGGCCTCGAGGATGTCGAGCAGTTTGGCGTGCTGACGCCGCCAGTGCGGCGGGTTCGCGGCCCCGCGGTCGCGCAGAATCTGAGCGAACAGGGGGTGATGAATCATGTATCTGTCGTACTCGCCCCTAGATTCGGCAGGACGGACGAGTCCATGCTCGTCGTAGAGCACGTCCAAACGCTCATACACATCGTCGATATCGATACGGAGCAAGCGTGCGAGATAGTCGACCTCGAAGCTGTACCCGACCAGTGCCGCGGTCTCCATCAGTCGCTGATCAGTACCGCTCAGATACGACAACCGCTCCTCGAGCACAGCTGTGATCTGTTGCGGTGCAGGACCACTCGCGTGACTGCCCAGCCGTGCCAACGATTCGGCGAACAATGGGTTGCCCGCACTCAGCGCGACAATGCGCGAAATCACTTGTGGCGCAAGATTGGACCCGCCCGTCGAGCGCCGTACCAACTGCTCGGTGTCATCCCCCGACAACCTCTCGAGTTCGATGACCTCGGTCTCCGGCCGGTAGCGGCACAGCCGAAACACAGCCCGCTGCAGCGGATGCGTCTGCTCGGACGAGCGCAGCTGATCTGGGCGGTACGCCAGTACGAGGATCAACGGACCGCGAATCCGTAACGCGACCGTGGTCAGCAAGTCGATCGTGGCGGTATCGGCCCAGTGCAAATCATCGAGAATCAGCAGGAGTGGATGATCGGTGACCAGGTCCGCGATCAACCGCAACAACTGATCGAGCCGACTGTCGATCTCGGACTGCCGGTTGCCAGATGCGAAGAACGTCTGCCCGGTTCGCATCCCAGCTGCCAACAACTGCCCGACCACCGGTACGGATTCGATCCAATCCGGTGCATGCTCGCGAAACGACGACGCAACCCGATTCAGCAGAGTTCGAGATCCCGAACGCTCCGCCGACGCGGTCAACGACCTCAGGCATTCACGTACCGCCTGGAATGAGTCCGAGGCAAGAGAATTCAACATCGCCTGCCCATACCCGGACAGCAAGCCGACATCCGCATGCTGCTGCACCGCGACATGGGCGAAGGTCGCGAGAAGGCTGGACTTGCCGACACCCGCCTCCCCGCGCATCACCACGACGGCACCCTCGCCGCGGTGGATCGAGCGGTCCACGCACGTCAGTAGTTGCGAGAGCTCATCGGTTCGGTCTACCAGCGGTGGGGGCGCATGACGCGACAAGTTATCCCCGCCCCCTCCCATGAATAGGTCTGGCGACGAATTCTAGTCGAGCACAGCGGGATTGGCCGCTGATCGTGAACGCCCATGTTGATTGAGCGACGCGCTCGCATGGTCTCCGAGACTGTGGGCGACGCCGCACGGTGGAGTAGGCGACCGACGATGGTGGACCCATTAGTCTACCCAATCACACACCGGGCTCGTTCCGGAAATGGGCAGATCGCTACCCGGCCGCCGGTGCGGTGGTGTCGGTGGCCGGAACTGCGTCGGAAGCCAGTCCGGCGTGAATCTGTTGTGGGGCAAGGCCTTTGAAGTGGGTCGGCTCGCCAGAGATCTGAGCAGGTGCTCCCTCGCGGGCCCCTGCTGTTGTGCTGCTGGGTGGGCAGTCCCGCGCGGTGGATCCAGGTCGTCAATCTCGGGCGCTGGTTCGGTGTTGTATCTCTTTGCGCCGCAAGCCATCGCGAATTCGCAATCGGCCTAAACACCGCAAAGTGTTGATGGCGTGTAAGATTCGCCGCGCGGCGGCCTTGCCCCAGCGTGCTGCTGGCGAGTTGAGGGATAGGCGTTGGGGCGGAATGAGCGTTAATTGGCAAGTCCCAATCACGTGTGCCTAATGGTCTCTTTCAGCCTCGGTGGTTTCGCAAAGCTGCGGAGAACGGCAACACAGGCACGATGTACCGCCTCGGGTTCATGCTTCAGATGCGAGGCGTACTTGGTGACGCCGAGGCCTGGTAACGCAAAGCCGCCGACAGCGGTCACGCGCACGCGATGAGCAGCTTGGGAGCCTTCCTCAAGAAGCGAGGCACCCCCGCTGGCGAAGGTTGATTAACTCGGTATACCTCGTCGGTCGATGCTGCTGAGACCCTGCACTGTCGACCGCGGGCTATCGGTCCGGTTCTGGCTCGGAGAAACAGCGAAATCGGATGTGGCAAACGCAGTTTCGATGAAAATAGCATCGATACTGACCCGACCTGTGTCTGGGTCAGGCCAACGCGCTCGCGCGCTTAACCGACGGTGAACGGCGGCTTCGGGAAGCTCGTATTGAGCTATTTCGACTTTCCGTCGGACAGTCGTCGGATCCAGGGGACGTTCCTGGTCAGTATCGTCCATCGTTGTTCCACCTTGCGTGCGGACGGCTCGCCGTAGAACTCGGCGATCTGTCGGTACGAATAGCCGCAGGCTTTGCCCCACACGATGTTTCGATCCCGCATGGTCAGCTGGGCCAGGTGCTCGTGCAGGATCAGGTGATCGCTGACCGCGTCGCTGGGGTCGGAGGCCACACGCCGGTCGTAGCGAGACTCGGTGATCTCATGGTGTAGCGCAGCTTCGAAGCTCTTGCGTTCGCGCTCGTCGGCACGACGCTGCTTGTGTAGCTCGTTCGCCGTCGCGTGCAAGCAGCCGGTTAGAAAGTAGGTTGCCAACGAGGCACCACGCTCCGGGCGCCACCCTGTCCCTCGAAGACAGCGCTCGCGGAACGTTTGCAGCCCGATCGCCACGACGATGTTGATCAGTGACTGGCGGTAGTGGCCGTCGCGGAGCATCCTCTCGGCTTCACGGGACGAAGGCCTGTAGATGATCCGCTTGGACTTGAATTCCTTGAGCAGGTGCCCGGATCTCATCCACGCCTCGAGTACGCCTGTCGCATTCTTGATGAGGGCGCGCGCACATTTCTCCCACTCCGGGCCCTCGAACCCAGCTAGTCGCAATGCCGCGAAAGACCTGATATCCCTGGTCACTTGCCCTGCAGTTGGTTCCGATGTTTGGACGGCACGGTCGCGCTCGATCATCGACGCCAAGATTTCGGCGCGAACTTCCAGGGGAACAAGAACCCACAAGGAGCCGACTTCGACAAGGACGTCGCCCAGGTCGTGACGAGCCGGTCGACCCTTGATCTGTTGTAGCGGGTGGCAAGTCTCGTCGGCGACCATCTTCTTCGTTATCGGCACGCTGTCGGCTTCTACTGCCTCTGCTGGCACCATAAGCTCCTCCATGATTTCCCGGACTACCCGGACCGGCTGTTTCACCTGGCCCCGGCGGCGACCGGCTACCCGTTTATATGCGGCCTCAACGTGAGCACACATGGCTCGGATCCGATGCCGCTCAAGCGTGTCGCCAACTGCGGCGATCGGTGAATCACGCCGCATACAACCTAGGCATGATCAACCACATTCTCACTTGCTTCGGTGTGGTGAGCGCGGTCGGCAGCCTGATCTGGTGGCTACGGAACGATGGCCCTGTCCGCCTCTACGCCGGCATCACCGCTGTGGGCCACCCCGACCCTGCTCGCCGTCGCGATGCTCGCGCGGTCCTCGACGCGACCTCAGCGCATACCCGGAATGGACTACAAGCACGGCGTCGCTCTTAGCTTGAGATTAGCCTCAGCTGATGTGCAGGGCGGTCGGTCTCACGGTTGGCGAAGTCCTTGGCAGATGATTTTTCCTGCGACAGAACGAATCTCAGACCCTCCCGACCCGGACCCGGACGCCCACCGGGGCCGAAGAACACCACCCCGTCGCCCGCCAGGACGTGGGATTGATCCTGGTCACCGGCCACGCCTACACCGGCCCGCCCATCACAAGCAGACGTCAAACCCCGCCGACCAGCGCAAACGTCCAACAGAGGTTAAATCTCAAGCTTAGTGCTTGTGAACAAACTGATCGGGTAGACGGGTTGGCGGACCGAGGTCGCCCTCGCGGTCCGGTTCGCGAACGTAGTCTTCGCGTATGCGTGCTGATATTGGCGGGGCTTTCGAGGTCGCGCGGGTGGGTGTTGGGTTCGGCTGGACATGGGTCGATGCTGACTTGGGTCCGTTGACTGAAGCCCTGGGCTGGCAGATCACCGAGTCGAGGCCGCTCAGCGCAACGTTGGCGACGACCTTGCAGATCGACAATCAGGCAGCCCTCGTCACCGGTGGTGGAGACGAGATCAAGTGGATTACGGTCTGCGTCACCGACGCTGGCGAAGAGGACGATCCCGAAACGGTGGAGTTCGTCGCCGACGCGTTCACCGAACTCTCGAACCGACTCATTGACCAGTTCGGCGCCCCGACCACCAGTCGTCGGGGTTCGGAACCGGAAATGTGCTGGGAGCGTCCAGGAGTGAGTCTTGAACTGTCGAATGCCACTGACATCCTGTTTCTCCGGTTTGTTAATCCGCAGTACCAGGCGCGGATGAATGCGATCCCTGCGATGCGGGACGAATACCTCTGCGGGGTCTGCCGGTTGTCGTGGTGATGGTCGGCCTATCGTCGGAACGGGGTGAACTCCGAGGGAGGCGGCGATGGTGTCGTGGCGTGATGAGCTTGCCCGGCGTGAGACGGCGGCTGCCGAGCAGGTCGAGCACCTGCGGCGGCAGATCGCAGAGCTGACCGAGCAATTGGTGGTGGCCGAGCAGATGCTGTCGAAGCTGGTGATCACTCGGGAGACGATGACCGAAATCCTCACCGAGACCGATATCGCCGGACCTGAGTTTCCCGAGCGGGTGATCGAGTACCGGTGTGCCTCATATGCGCGGCCGCCAACTCCGTATCGACAGAACTATTCAGGTCCGCCGAGCGCAATTGGCTGATAGGCCAGCGCCTTGTCGACGATCTGCTCTGGTGTCAGGGGCGGAGTCGAGAAGTCGTGATAGATATATTCAACAATATTCGGATCGGACACCGAAGATTCTATCTGGTCCATCCATCGATCCTGTGTCTCCTCGTCGCCACCCTCGCGACTGATCAATCGGCCGACGAGATCGATCAGTTGTTCTCGATTGAGTTTCTCCACAATTCACCTTTTCGCTCGATGATCTTTTGGGCCACCTTGTAGCCGATTCTGCTTGTCTTCGCCGAAACTAACAATACCCCAAGGTAATTCGGGCTTCGGGAGGGTTCTTTTCAAGGCGAGAACGAGGTTCCGCAACCGCCTTGTGGGCGGCAGGGGAGTGTTACTAGTCGGCACCTCGGAATTGGTGGGCGTGTGGTCAGGATCGTTGCCGGTGCAGTGCCCAGAGTGTTTGTCTGGATAGCGGGTGCGGCCGGGCCATCTGATACGCACCGGTCCGCCGGTGGATGTATAGGTAGGCCGGGTAGGTGCCGGATTCGGCGCACTGCCAGTACATTTCACCGGGAGCGATCTGTATCGCCAGATTTTCGGCAGGGCCGGTCGGCAGGCAACCGCGACCCCGCCGACGGTCCATAATTTGTATCTCGAAGTCCAGAATGGGTAGAGTGCTCGTCATGGGTGCTGGCAGGCCACGGGAGTTCGATGAAGCGGCGGTTCTCGATGCGGTCGCGGGGCGATTCCGAGTCCGCGGGTTCGCCGACACATCGACCGAGCAGCTGTGCGAGGCGGCCGGTGTGCGGCGGAGCAGCTTGTACAACACGTTCATCTCGAAGAACGAGCTGTTCGTTCGCGCGCTGGAGCGACATACCACCCTCGCCCTCCAACAGCAGGAGGCGATCCTGACCGATCAGCGCCTGTCCGGAATCGAGCGCCTCGCAACGCTTTTCGATGTTGTCCTCGCCGAGGAACGTGCCGCCGAGGGGAACGGCCACGCCGCGGGCTGCATGATCGTGGCGTCGCGGATGGCACCCGATCTCGGTGCCAGGGAGTCGCGCGTACAGGGTCTCCTCGATCGCTACGCGGACGTTCAACTCGCACTGCTGGCCGACGCCGTGCGAGCCGGTCAGCTGGACGGCACCCTACGCAAGGACGTCGCGGCGCGCGACGCGGCACTGATGGTTTCCTCGGCCATCTCGGGGTTGCGTGTCCTCGCGCAGTCCGGCTCCGGTGTTGCCGAGCTCGCGCGGGTGGCCGATCTGCACCTGCGTTCTTTGCGCACAGTCACCTGACCGGGGCTTTTGCGTGACTCATTTTTGAACTTTCGAATACAGATTTCGTCCGACGATAGAGATAGAGCGCCGATGACAAGACACCTGTACCTGCTGATGCTGACCATGCTCATCGTGGTGTCGAGCGAGCTGCAGATCCCGGCGATGATGCCGGTGATGGCCCATGATCTGGGAGTCGACACGGGCATGATCGGGATGCTGGTCTCGATCTTCGCGCTGGGCATGGCGATTGGCGGCCCGGCCATCGCCTTCGTCCTGCGGCACCGGCCGCCGAAGCCGGCACTGCTCACCGTGGTCGCGGCGTACGCGATCCCCGAACTGCTCGTCCCCCTCGTGCACGAGTACTGGTGGGTGGCGCTGATGCGCCTGTTGACCGGATGCCTCGCCGGGGCGGCCGTCGGTCTGTCGATCGCCTACGCCACCAGGCTCGCTCGGAGCCCGGACACGATCGGCGAGGCCGTCTCGATCGTGCTCAGCGGAATCATGGTCGGCACCGTCGTCGGGCTCCCGGTATCGCACTTCATCGCCGAAAGATGGAGCTGGCAGGCCACATTCCACGTCCTCGGCGCCGCCGCTGTCGTCGTCTTCGTCGTGAGCCTGCTCGCGCTGCCATCGCGAGAGGCGGCAACAGCCGACGACGCCGCCCAGGACCTGCGCAACCTCCGCCTGCCCCGCCTGTGGTCGCGCTACCTGGTCAGTTTTCTGACGATCGGTGCCGCGTACGCGACCTTCTCCTACTTCACCCCGCTGCTGGAGCAGAGCGCCGGATTCAGCTCATCGGCGACGACGCTGATTCTGCTCGCCTACGGCATGTGCGCACTGGTGGGGAACCTGGCCGTCGGGAAGCTGGCCGACCGCCACGCCGTCGGTGTCCTGCGGGCGGGCCACGCCGTGCTCGCCGTCTCGCTGGCCGTGATCGCGGTCGCCAGTGATGCGCGGCCGGTGGTCCTGGTCATGGTTCTGGCGGTCGGATTCGCCGGTGTCACAATGAATCCGCCGCTGGTCACGCGGGTTGTCGAGGTGGGCGGCAGCGGTGCCCTCGTCAGTACCGTCCACACCTCGATCATCACGCTGGGCATCACCGTCGGCACGGCCGTCAGCGCGGCCACGATCGGCGCGTTCGGCGATGACCCAGCGGTGGCGATGTGGACGGGCACCGGGTTCGCCGTGCTCGCCGCGGTCGTGCTGGCGCTACAACGCCCGAAACGCGACGCGCTCCGCGCACCGGGGTCGGCCCAGCCGACACTCCAGCAGACGGCGCGGTAGGAGGCGATGATGGCTACGGATCCGGCAACCGCGACATGGCATCCCGGCGAGCAGGCGATGCACCGCCTCCTGCGGGTGGTGCACGGCGACAACCCCACCATGGCTGGTCTGCCGATTTCATACGGGCGCTGGATGGCCGAGAGCCCACTTCTCATGCTGGGCACGGTCGATGAGCACGACCGCGTGTGGACCACCGTGCTCGGTGGCAACGCCGGAGTGGTCCGGCCCGTGGCGGCCGGTGTCCTGGGCGTGCACGCCCGCTCGCGCGGGCCACTGCTCGGCTTGGACCCTGTGCTGGAAGCGTTGTTCGCCGGGCACGATCTGCGCGACGGCGCGATCGCCAGGCACGAAGGCGGCGGGAAGCTGGTCGGCGGGCTGGCAATCGATCTGGAGACCCGGTCACGGGTCAAGCTCTCGGGCAGGGTGTTGGGCGGTGCCGTCGTGGCGACCGATCCGCAGACCGGGACATCGGCCGATGTGCAACTGGCAGTCGCCGTCGAGGAGACACTGGGCAACTGCCCGAAGTACTTGAACCGCAAGGCGGTTCGGCCCTACGACGCGTCGCCGACGCTGGTCAGCGAGCGACTCCCGCTCGTTCCCGAGGCGGTCGACCTCATCGGCAGATCCGACCTGTTCGCCATCTCCAGCCGCCATGGCACGGCGAGCATGGACACCAACGTCCGGGGCGGGGCGCCCGGGTTCGTGCGGGTCCTGGCCAACTCGGCCGCGGCGGGCGTCACGCTGGTCTATCCGGAATACTCCGGGAACCGCCTCTTCCAGACCCTAGGCAACCTGCGGGCCGACCCCGCGGTCGGCGTGACCTTCCCCGATGTCGAAACCGGTGCCGTGCTGTACCTCAGCGGACGCGCGGACATCCTCGTCGGCGCGGATGCCGCGAACCTGTTGCCGCACAGCAGACTTGCCGTCCGCGTGCATGTCGACGCGGCCCGTCTCGTACGGGACGGGTTGCCGTTCCGCGGCACTCTGCTGGATCCGTCACCCTACAACCCGCCAGTCCACCGGTTGGCTCAGGAAATCGGCGGTTCTCCCGCCATCGGAACGACCGCTTCCGACGGGAAGCCGGTGGCCGTCGCCACGGCGACGCTGCTGCGCCGATCGACCGTCACGCCGACCATCTCGCGGTATACTTTCCGGCTCGGCCCCGATCCGTCGACCGCGTCCTCGCGAGCCGCGTTCGCACAGCTGACACCGTGGCGTGCGGGGCAGCATGTCACGCTGGATTTCTCCGCCCACCTCGATCGCGGCTGGTCGCACATGCGCGACCATGATCCGCGATCGCTCAACGACGACCACATCAGGTCGTTCACAATCTCGAGCCGGCCCGTCGCACAGCCCGAGGACCGCTCGGCGGTGCTGGACGGTACCGAGTTCGACATCACCGTCCGCGCACAGGGGCCGGTGACGGACTTCCTCCGACGGTGGCGTCCGGGCCGGTCGGTCGACGTCGCCGTGCTGGGCTTCGGAAGCGGCGACGAGATCGAGTTCGGTTCTGCCCCTGACGATGACACCGTCGTCGTCGCTGCCGGGGTCGGGATCACACCGTTCATGGCCCAGGCGCAAGCGGCATCCACGGCAGCAGCGGACCGGCGACTGAAGCTCCTATGGAGCGTGCGGGCCGACGACCTGCCGCTGGCGGTCGAGGTCTTGGGAGCGCTCGACGAAGTGGCAGCGGTAACCGACCTCTTTGTCACCCGCGGCACCGGATCGGAGCTGGGAATCGCGGAACTGCGCGAGCTCGGCGCGCGCGTCCACACCCGACGGATCGAGCCGACCGACGTCCGATCCGCAGGCACCGCTGGGCGGCGGCGCTTCCACCTGTGCGCGCCGCCAGGTCTGACTCGGTCGGTACTGGAATGGGTCGGAGACGAGCACGTGCGATGCGCGACCTTCACGTACTGAACGGCTCCGACCGCGGGACCGTAGTCTGCTCATGCTTCCGCAGGCCGGTATTCGAGATCCATTGTCGCGCTACATCTTACGTTCCGCCTCTGCGGCAATCGTCCGGAGTTTCCTGGGGCAGATTGGGCCAGGCACATTTCGTCGGCGGTGTTCAGCGTTGTCATGACCTGCCATCGAGGAGTGGGCTCGTTCGGGAAAACCATTGGCGCAGTACGGAATCGGGAAGGCCAGCAACCCCATCGCCAAGCAGATGCGGATATCAGCCGTTGTAGACCTCATCGATCTGGACGATGTGGTCGGCATCGATGAGGATTTGGGCGATGGGCGTGACCTGTCCCCATTGGGCGGCAGTGGCTTTCATCAAATCGAGAGTGCACGAGGTCCTACCGCTGGACTCACTGCGGCAAATTGTGCCGTGCTCGGCAGTGATGGCGACGCGTTCGGACACTCGTACGGTCATCCGGTCGCCGCATGGCTCCAATGCACCCTGCGTTCCGGGCAGCCTCACGTGCTGGATCATGCTGTAGGTGAGCGTGTTGTCCACTGACAGGTCGAGCAACGCGACGAGGTGGGTGCCGGGAGCGGTAGCTCCATCGGAATTCGAACACGGGCCAACGAGTTCGACCGCGGCATCGCTGCTCGCGATGGCCAATCGGCCGTTTGCCGTAGTCCCTGCCGGCGATCCCGGCGACGGGGTTCCGCATCCGCCCAACACAGTGGCCGTCGCAACCGTGATAAGCGAGATCGATATGGGCCCAACAAGTTTCACCGCATGCTCCTGTGCTCGATCGACGAGGGGCCGACGCCCCCGGTCAGGATGGAGAACTCGTAAGCCGGAAGCCAACTCCGCCCGCTCGGCACGATAGTCGGTTGCCTCGAAGCCGGTGCGTTGGGAAGCTGCTGTCGGCCAACCGGTTTGGACAGCCGACAGATGCGCAGGTCGCGGCAATTGAGTATGTTCCCTGATCACCGCCTCCCCACCTGCGGGATCGACCCGCTTCGATCTCGATTTACTGCCGGTCGAGGTCTACAGGTCGTTGGTGGCCGCAGTCGAGTTCGACACCGCTCCGATCACGCACAGTGCTCTCAACCAACACTGCAACTGTGATGCCGTTGTCGAGCCATGAGATCTCGAACGGCGGGGCACCGTTGTCCTGTTCGGAATCCCCGCCTTCCTCGAATTCGACGATGAAGACATCCCCTGGGCGCATCCAGTAGTCCCGTCCCCACGGTTCCAGCCAGACCGTAATTGTCTTCTCGGCGAAGGGGTTGGACAGCATGAGCTTGGGCATTGCCGCAGACTATGCCACCCACACGAAAACAGGATGAGTACGCACGGCTGGCAGCCGTGAAACGCACTGCCCGTTGATCTTCCGACGCACCACGCTGGCCGGTTAGGTTAGCGCGCCATGCGGAAGTAGCGCGCACTCAAGTCACCTGAAGCCAGCGCATTTGTCGATTCACGTGCCACCTTGATGACGGTGATGGTCGATGCATCTCATCGCGATCGACGACATTCTGTCGTGTCCGATGTCGGTGTCCCACACTAGATTCCTGGCCGTGGTGGATTCTGTTGCATTTCCTGTCTTGCCCGTGGGTTTGCCGTCTGGACGGTTCATCGATGCTGAACGCTCGGATGGCCGCGCGGTGATGTGGGTGACCGACGTGCGGTTGCCGCGAGCAGGCGCGCTATGGGCGTCTCTGTATGAACAGCGCCTCGAAACCGGTCTGTACCCGCTATTGCTTGACGCTCTGGACTCTTCACCACGTGCTGTGTTGCAGCGCGACTACCGCCCATGGTGCAACGAGAATCTGCGCTTCGTGCCCATCGAGAAGATCAATGCACTCGATGCTGACACCGTATTGCGGGGTCTATGGCCAGAAATCGATGACGATGATCCGAGGCCTATACCGCAGCAGTGGCCCGGTCTGGCGGTACCGAGTCGCGGTGGCGCAGATCCCGACCGGACAGCGTGGGAGTTGGCGCGCCGTTTTGCTGACGAGAGTGATCGCCTCGTCGGACTTGTTCCGACCCCGCGCGGTGCGGACGCATTGAGTCTGTGCGGTTGGTGGGGACAGCTCAACCATACGAATTTCACCGAAGAGGTCTCTGCGGTCCTGCGATCGTGGGAGCTGCGTTTCGGCGTACGGGTGATCAAAGTTGGGTGGGACACTTTGGATCTGTCTGTGGGCGCACCGCCGACCAGCCGTGAGCATGCCCTGCAAGTGGCCGCCGAACATCTGGCGTTCTGCCCCGACAACCTCGCCTGCGACCCAATCGAGTCGTATGCCGCAGACTTGATCGGCCGCACTCACTGGACGTTCTGGTGGGACTAGATCCTCTGCCGCAGAACGCGAAAGCACGCAACTCGGCAGTTCATTGCGTTCGGCCCGGCCGAAAACGCCTCGGCGCGTTGATCTTCGGCGGTATCGGATGTGACACGGACCGAGGGTCTTCGAATTCCGCGCGCGGCGTGTGAGCGATCTGCAGGCGAGCCGCTCATAGGCCTTCGGGTCAGCGCGCGAGTGGAACAGCGATCCGGCCGGGGAACCGCGGGTTCTCCGCTTCGTCGAGCATCGCGGCGGCAACGGTGTCCCGGCTCACCATGATTCGGAAGATGCTCTTGGGGGAGGCGTCGAGCCCGACGGTGCGCCGGTTCGGGCTGATCGGTTTGTTCGACAGGGGTCCGGCGTGGAAAACCGTCCCGCCGGCTTCGGTGACCACTGCGTCGGACTCGACCTTGTCGGCGACCTCCGCACCGAGTCCCTTGAGGACCAGCCGGTTGAGCGTGCTTGCCACCGCGGCCGAGGGGCCGGTGCCGTAGGCGCCGAGCCAAATGACGCGGGCCCCCGACGCCACCGCCGACCGGGCGCCTGCGGTCAGCACGCCCGGCTTCGTCCCCTTGGGCACACCCAGTCCGGACAGCACCAGTTCACTGCCTTCGAGCGCCGAGTCGATCTCGTCAGTGTGGAACACGTCCGCGGCGATCTTGGTCAGCCCCGGGACGTCCAGAACGGTGATCCGGTCCGGATTGCGGGCGATGGCCCTCACGATGTGGCCACGCGCGAGTGCCTGCCGGGTGAGGGAGAGTCCGGTGGGGCCGGACGCGGCAAGAACGGTGAGCTGCATGAAGATTCGACTCCTTGAGGGTCAATGCGCAGGATGTTTTCAGTTCGCGCGGCGGGCTCGTCACACCGCCGAATTCCGCACCGAGCCGTGACGACGCTCAGCGGGCGTTCTACCGAGCCGCATTTCAGTCGAGGATGTTCAGCTGTGTCGATGTATCCGCGGCATCGACCGGATCGAGGTAGAAGCGGACCGCTGCGGCGCGACCGCTCTCGACCCGGATGATGACCGTGCCGCGAATGGTCTCGACCACCCCGTCGGCCCGCGTTCCGATCATCTCCCACTCCGTCCACACCCGGTCACCGTCCACCACACAGTCGATGACCCGCGCGTCCAGGCCGTTCGAATACCGGGCGAAGATCATCGTGTAGTTCGCGCGAACCTGGCCGGCGCCGCGGAAGGAGCGATCGGGGTGTACCGGCACCACGCAGTCGAAGTCATCGGTGTAATTGACCACCAGCTTCTCGACGTCACGATCGGACATCGCGGCGGCCATGCGAAACGGAACGGCGCGCACTTCTTCGGTCGATGCGCTCATTTCACGCCCGCCTTGTCCGCGATCGTGTAGAGGTCGGGATTGCCCGCGAACGGGGCTTTCCGCACGACGCGGATGCGCCTGATTCGCCATTCATTGTCGACCCGCTGCAGGTCGACGTGCCAGAAAGCACGCATCACGAGCCAGTCGACCTCGTCGGCGGGAACATGGTGGTAGGCCACCACGAAACTCCGGTAGATAGCGTGGTCGTCTTCGAGTTCGACAATGACGTTGGAGGTCGAATGGTGAGTACTCTGAAACCCTTCCCGCACCGCCCGGCATGCGGCCACGAATTCATCGGCATTCAATTCTTGCGACGGCGCGCCCAGATGCTCGGAAACGTCCATCGTCACGGTGTCGGCCACGATCGCACGCAGACCGTCCCAATCTTCGAGATCCTGTGACCAAGCGAAGCGAGCCACGGTCTCGGTGACAGCGACCCGGTCGGCGAATTGGTTGACATCAATCATGGTGGTTACTCTTCCGGGTTTCGGCCGCCGTAGCGGGGGCCAAGATGTCCCCCTCCCGGGCCGATGCCGCTGATACCCTTCGGCCATGTCGGACGCGAACACTTTGGGAACGGTGTTGCGGGAGCGACGTGAACGCACCCGACCCGAACACGTGGGCGTCGCCAGTCATGGCCGCCGACGCACGGGCGGCCTGCGCCGTGAAGAGCTCGCCGAATTGGCCGGCGTGTCAACGGATTACCTCAAGCGGATGGAACAGGGTCGCCGACATCCTTCGCCTGGCGTGTTGAATGCCTTGGCCCGGGCACTCCGGCTGAGCAGGGCGGAGTACGAGCACCTGTGCGCACTGGCCGGTTACGCACCGGTCGACGGGCGGGTACCACGGCGGCTCAGTGATGGCGCACGCCGACTCGTGGACCGGATAGAGAGCACACCGGTGTGCGTACTCGACGCCACGTGGACGGTCGTCGGCTGGAACCGGGCGTGGGAAACGCTGGCTTGCGGCGTGCCCTCACTTCACCCGCGCGAGGGCAACATCGCCTGGCGAGTGTTCGTTGGCCAGGGCGGCCGGGTGGCGCGGTCGCCGCGTGACGACGCGCGCTTCCAGCGCCTGCTGGTCGCCGAGCTGCGTACGGCCTCGACCCGCTATCCCGCGGACGAAGACCTGGCGTCTTTGACCGCCGACCTCCAGCGCGCCAGCGCCGTGTTCGCCGAGCTCTGGGCCGGCACACCCACCACCGGGCAGCACGACAGCCGGATGCTGCTGCAGCATGAGAATCTGGGGCAGATCGCACTGGACTGCGACACCGTCCACATTCCCGACGGCGACCTGAGGGCGGTGGTGTTCACGGCAGACCCGGGCTCGGCCGACGCCGCGCCACTGACCGAATCCGTGCTGGACGTCCGCAGTGCGCACTCCGGCCGACAGCAATCCGATGACCATCAGCTCGGCACGTGAGGTTCTGGCCGAATACATGTGGTGCGGCAGCTGTATTTCGTTGTGCTGGAGTAGGTTTCGCTGGGAGTCGATTCGGCGGGCGTAGGTTTGTGTCGTCGGAGCCAGCAACAGGCGGCGCGGACCCGGCTGAGGGCGCGGGCTTGGATTGCACAGATCACTGGTCGATGATCCGAGTCCGCAACGGTTGCAGACGCCGCTGACCGCATCCCGCGGTGTTCCGCATCGAGGAAGGAATCGCTTCGGGCTTCCCGTAATGGAGCCATTTGCGGACGCCAGAACGGCCCGATTTGCCTCGGGCCGTTGATCTTCCGTAGCTGGTCGGCCCGGACAGTGCTCCACGCGCGTGGTCGGGCGTTCGGGAGATGCTGTGCCGCAATGTCGAACGGGGGAGCGCAACCCGCTGGCGGCTTGGGCTCGAACCTGGATGTGGGCGGTGCCGTACCGACGTCGGTGAGCTGTGTCGAAAACGGTTAAGACCTCCAGCCCGCCGCCCCGTTCACCAAGCCGATGAATCTACTCCCGAGATTGTTCGACTTCCCGCAGAACCACGCGACGCGTGACGGCCAGGGTCGCACCCGCCCACACCACGCACAGAACGACCACACCACCGGGGATGATCATCCGCCAAGGGTTGTTCTTCCACGCCAATTCCTCATCGTAGGAGTTGCTTTGGCTGGTGCTCTTGTAGCCGCCGCACCGGTCGCCGGACTTCATCGTCTGCCCACCGCAGGACACGGTGTCCCCGCGCGAGCAGGCGCCGATCAGGAAGAACACCACCGCCACCACCGCGATGACGCCCGCCAGCCCCAGGTGTGTTACCGCCCGATCGAGTGCGCGATCTTCGCTCTCCGCCGACATCGATTCAATTCCTTTCCGGGACAGGCAGTAACGGGCTGTGGTCTAGCCGGTGCATTTGGTGACGATGACGTGGGGTGTCATTCCGGGCGTGCCCGCAACACTTCCCGTCGCCGGTTGCGGCGTGAAAAGGATGGGATCCTTGACCTTGATGTTGGCGATCGCGTTCTGCTCGGCTTCGGCGGGCGTTGCGCCGACACCGCCCGCGACGGTCGTTTCACCGTCACTCCCGACGACGGAGGCACATCCGTCGGACCAGCTGATGATCACCCGACACGAGCCCCCGCCGCATTCACGAAGTGCGGCATTCTCGGCCGCCGATTGATTCGGATAGTTCCAGGTCGCACCCCACGAGGCGCGCGGGTTTCCATTGATCTTGGTGTCGACGGCGATTGAGCCGTGCAACGACCCGGACGCACCGGCAACGGGCGCACCCGCCGATAGGAACGCCACCCCCGCCGCTGCGTACGCAGCGGCCTTCCATGAAATAGACACTGTGAATTCTCCCCTTGGCCAATAGCTTCAGAAACAAAGCCGTGCCGATCCTGGACGAAGGTGCATCGCTTTGTCCAATCGGGGCGCGAATCTTGTTGCCTTTGCCGGACTGGGAGTGGGCGTAGCGTAACGCGCCTTCAGAGTGAGCGATCAACTCTGTTGCGCAGCAACACAATTGATGCGGCTGCGGTCGGTCCGAACCGCTTGTAAGCGGTATGAGAGTGCCTTCGCAGCGGCTGATTTGGTCGTTTGTGCCATGAGCTGTTGGCAGCGGCGCAGGTGGGAGGCCGGGCGGGACGACCGCCAGCCCGGCGCCGAACCGGATGAGCCGGGCAGTCGGCCATCGACGATCGCGATCCCGAGGGCATGCCGATCTGCCTCAATCCCACTGTCCCGCAACACTGAACAGCCTTTCGCCTGCGGCCGGCACCATCTCGGGTGGTGATGGCTCTGCGCTTCAGGATGCGGGCATGATTCATCGCCAGCAGCACCATCATTCACGCTGCGGCTCTGTCAACACCGCCGTACGATCCTGTGCTGGACGCAGTGATGTGGCGGGAGGGTTTGATGGCAGGCCACGATGAAATCGAGCAGGCGTTGGCACGCCATCCAGAGATTCGCGCGAGTGCGGTGCTGAGTGTCCCCACCGGTCGAGGCGAAAAAAACGTGATCGCCTACGTCGAGACCGATAGCCTCAGCAGCGAGCAGATCCAGGGGTTCCTGAGCGACTCGGGACTTTCGCAGAGGGTTTTGCCTCAGGTCGTGGTCATGATGACCGCGCTGCCGCGCACCTTTCGCGGAAAAGTAGACCGTGAGGCACTTCCGCTACCGCCGATCCATTGCGCCGTACCCGCCGGCAAGGCAGGGCTTTCTCCCACGGATGGGCGCGTGGTCGGTGGCGTCATCTGCACTGCGATCTTCGCCGTGTTCGCGCTTGCGTTCACCGGAACTCTGTGGCCCGGTTCGACGGACCTGGCCTTGGTGCCCACGCCGTGGTCGTGGTGGTTCCGGGGACTCTATGCCGCCGAGGTGATCTCATTCGGGGCCGGCGTCGCATTCGTGCTCTTGGCCTGGCCTGCGATGGCCAGGCTCGGACGCCCACTCGGCCGGACCCTGCTCGCCTTCGTGGCGATCGCCTGGCTCCTGCTGGCCTGGTGGCCGCAGGATAATTTCTACCGGCTGACCGCCAAGAACGATTGGCCGCGGCAGGCAGCGCTGGTGTACGGCTTCAACGTAACCTTGATGCTCGCAGCGCTGGCGGTCGTCGCCTTCGTCGTCAGTGCACCACGCCGTCACTGAACCCGTTCGGATTCTGGGGAATTCGGGCGGATACGACCCGCCAAAGGTCGCCGTTACGTCGAATAACCTCGGCCTCGGCGGCACCGATCGCCTCCAGGGAACGGCCGGCGAGCGCGATCCCGAGATAGGGCGCGGGATCGAAGGCGGCCGTCGGAATCGTGACCAGCAAGGTGACGCCCAGAGCCCGGCACGATTCGACGAGTCCGCCGACATGCGCGCGCAGCGCCGGGTCCGGCAGTCGGGCACCGATCCGAAGGCAGTCCAACGTCCGGACGAAGTGCCGTCCACCGTGCAGCCTGTCCAAGGTGTTTCGTATGTGGAACGTCACGGCCGGTCCGGTCAACCGCAGATTGATTTCCATCGGTGCCAGCGCACCTGCTGCCGTGACGACGAAGTCGACGTCGAACCACCCCCTGTACCCCCACCTTGACAGCACTCGGCCCACCATCATCGCAAACCGCGAAGCCGTCCGGTCGAGATCCCTGGGCACGACGCCAGGACCGACAGTGGCTCCCATGTAAGCCGTCCCGGCCACATCCATTTCCGCCACGCCGACCGGATACACCCACCCCTGCGCGTCGATGACCGCGTCGAAAGTGACGTCACGGCCAGTCGAAACCCCGTCGATGTACTCCTCGACCAAAACCCCTGTCCTGGACCACTCCCGGAGCAGCCGGTACAACCCGGGCGTCTCGCGTGAGACGATCATCGTGCCGGATCCACCGGCTCCGTACTCGCGTTTGAGGACCACCCGTCCGCCCTCGGCCAATTCCTTGTGCAGTGCCCGCGCCGAGCGAAGCGATCGCTGTGCGGGCACGACGATCCCGCGACATTGTCCGGCCAGCTCATGAAAGAGGGCGTTCGCATGCCGCTTCGACTCGAAATGGCGCACCGCCCTGAGTAACTCGCAGTGCTGCGGCGCCCAGGACGAGGTCCACCCCCATGGCCGCACGCCCGGTCCGATACTGCGCTCAGTGAGTGCGCCCACCGCCAGCTCGTCCCAACCGAGCGTCTCGGCGACGTGTTCTCTCCACCAATCGGCGACCGGCAATGGCAGTAGCACCTTGGCCGGTTCCGGTCCGCAAAACGCGGCCAGGCACGAGTAGTGGTCGGGCTCGGCCCGGACACCGGTGAACTGCCCATGGAACTCCGCCACATTGCCCACCATCACCGGGCGTGTCCCGCCGTTCCATGCTCTGACCCAGGATGGTTCCGGAGAGATCGGGTAGGCATGGAAGCCAACAAGATCAGCCGCATCGGCGACCTGGGACCGCTCGGCGCCCATTGCCCGATAGAACGGCACAGCGTGCCGATCCGCGGCGACATTCACAACGGTGAACCCGAGTATTCCGGCTCGGGTGAGCACGTGT
This sequence comes from Nocardia sp. NPDC058058, assembly GCF_042885355.1. NCBI lineage: Bacteria > Bacillati > Actinomycetota > Actinomycetes > Mycobacteriales > Nocardiaceae > Nocardia > Nocardia sp. NPDC058058. Next base: position 938,953 of record NZ_JBHVSA010000003.1, read on the forward strand.
TCGTAAAGCACCCGCCCAACACCACAGCGCAGCAGTTCGGGCTCGACGAAAAGCAGGCCGAACGCGCCCTCGGGAGGCTCGCCCTCCAGCGTGGCCACACCTACCGCGCGACCTTCGTACTCGGCGACCGCTACACGCCGGACCAAGACCTCCTCGGGTCGAATACGCAATTGCTCACGCACTTGTGCGAGGAAGTCGTCACCGTAGCCCCACACCGCCTTGGACCGCACCGCCAATTCACTGAGCAGCCCGGCCTCGTTCGGGCGCGCCGCCCGCACTACGAGCCCATTGATCACCTCATCCATGCCGTGTCGACCATAGCTCTGTGGCGGGGCTGGTATCGCACCTTCTGGACCCTTCACCATGATTCAACAAGCAAGAGACCCCCTTGCGAACGGCGGCGTCTTGCTCTGTGCCCCAGCTTGTTTCGACGGAGGCGCAGATCAGTCGCGCAGCTCGTCTCCCGGTAACGGATGCAATCCCTGGTACGCCACGCTGACCTGAACCGCGTCCTCCGCATCGCCGATCGATCAGGAACGCACAACATCATCGACACCCTCTCGACCCAGAAGAACACTGAAATCGCAGCCACTAGAACGGACTCCGCATCCTCATTCGGCTTGTGCCTGCTCCGGACAACACCGTGCAATCGACATCAAAGTGCGCCGCTGGGATTGAATTGCTCTGTGCCCGTTGATCTTCCGGCACGCCGCGTGGCCACTTCGAACACTGCGCTACACGACATATGCGGATATCAGCGGACCATACGACCGTCGGAGCGTTCTATAGGTCACCAATCGACCAGCATGATTCGCAACCGACATTCTTACGTCAGGCAAGGCGAAATCGCTGCGGCGAGAACAGCTCCCGCTCATCGGCTCGTAGGCCGACTCGATTAGCTTTCTCTCGAATCGAAGTTCGCGATGGTCCCTCAGACCCGACCGCGGACGAGATCGATCAACCGCCCGAGCACGTGATCCCCGGACGCGCGTAAACCGTTGTGCTCGTATTCATTGGTGATCCACGGCCGTAGTGTCGGGATCAACCGGGCGGTTTCCTCGGAAAACGTGCGCTCGACGTACATGTCGCCGGCGTAGATCGCGGCCGCGGCGGGGACCGTGCACTCGCGCAGCACGTCGGCGTCATACAGCTGCGACCACTCGTGTGCCGCGAGGAGTTCGGCGGTCTGCTTCATCGGCCGGAGACCGTGGAAGTCGTCGAAGAGCCAGGGGAATACGTGTTCTCCGGTGAACAGCGTCCGGTCGGTGCGGAACTCGTCCGGCAGCACGCGCTCGGCAGACCAGCGGGTCGCGAATCCGTCGGAGTAGGAGGACTCATGGATCACCGAATACAGCGGATTGCGTGCGGTGAACGGCAGCGAATTGGCGACGTCGTGCGCGAAGGCGGGTGACTTCGGGTCACGTTCGAGTAGGTAGTGCAGCGCTTCCTCGCCGCCGCTGGCACCGAGGAGATATCCGAGCTGCTGGAACAGCCGCGCGGTGAGCGGACTGCCGTCGGGCAGCACGACGACCCCGGCGTCGAGCATCGGCAGCAGCGCCTCCACCCGGCCGCGATCACCCGGATAGCGCCGGTAGTAGCGGCGATTGCGCTCGATCAGGTTGGCGAACGTCGCGGTGTAGACCTCGTCGGGATGTCGCGCGATCGGCGGTAGCCCGCCGGTGAAGAAGGCCTCGGCCAGGCCTTCGGGAGCGTGGGAAAGGTATGCGAGCGTGCAGAACCCGCCGAACGACTGCCCCAGCACGCTCCACTTCTCGACGCCCAGCTGCCGCCGCACGAACTCCGCGTCCCGGACGATCGCATCAGCGCGGAAGTGGGTGAGGTATTCGGCCTGCTCGGCCGGAGTACCGGACAACATGCCGACCGGCGTGGACCGTCCGGTACCGCGCTGATCGAGCATCAGCACCCGGTACTCCCGCAATGCCCGCGGCAGCCAACTCGGAGCCCCGAGCGACGGCCTTGGCGCCTCGTGCCCCGGCCCACCTTGAAGATAGAGGAGAAACGGCCGGTCGAGCCCATCCGGATCGGCGACCTCCCGAGCGAAGACGGTGATCTTCGGTCCGTCAGCGCGGGAATGGTCTAGGGGGACGGCGAACTCGTGCTCGGTGAGCGCCAGGCCGGGGATGCACACACTGGTTGCCATACGCGCGATCCAACCAGAACGGATACCTCGAGGTCCGCTGGTCCGCAGGTTCGTCACGACATGGTTGTCGTTCCTAAGAGTGCCGACAGTGGTCCACTGACCAGACACGTGCGGCCCCTATTCCCCATCCGGACTCATGAACATGGAGCACGCAGATCACTCGATCCCCAACTCGCAAGCCAGGTAGCTCACTGGACTCCAACCACGCCTCGATAGAACTACCCGCCGTTCCCTGTGAAGCCAGACTCGGAGTCTCCTCAGGTACGCTCTGGAGCCCGTACTCGGTGTACGCGTGCCCATCATTCGCATGATCGGGTGTGAAATTCACGATGAAATGCACATCTCCGTCCCAAGTGGGCGAGAGCTCCACACCCAGGCCGTACAACAGCGCCCAGCATGCCCCCACGACGATCAGGCAGCCAATCACCAAGCCCGCCAATAGCGCCGTGGCGTCGCCGATCAACTTTCTCATCCGCCCCCGAGCCTCGTTCCGGTCAACGCGTCCCGGCGCCCTGACGCTATCAGCTCTCCCACATAGAAATGCCGGTGAGCATGTGGAGAAGTTGTGTTGAACCCTCGCGGATTCGGTTACGAGCCAAAGCATTTCAACTGCGATCTTAGAATTTCGCCGTACTTCGGTTGATTTCCTCGTCCCACCGGCGTGCTGGTTACTGGCGGCGATCATCGTGGTCGAACTCGTGGTTTCGTTCGAAGCGGGTGGCTCGATGTGGAGAACGAAGTCGTCAGCGTGAACACCAGATCCGTTGGACACGGCGGCGGACACGCGGTCCCGTACTGGCCGGAGAACTCCCCGGACGGCGCCACATCGTTCCGAACGACATCGCGCGCGATCGACATGCACTGAATTTGGCAGTTCAGTGCGTTCGACCCGGCCGAGATCGCCTCGGCGCGTTGATCTTCGGCCCTGCCGCGTGGCCGTTTCGAACCGCGCGGGATGCGGCAAGTAAGAAACGGGTATCAGGATCGGATCCAACGACCGCGGCCATACGTGACCTCTGGCCGCTGATCTTTCGGTTGCGCGAGACCTATTCGTGCCAGCTCAGTACGCCGCGAAGTCGTCCGGGGTGTCGAGCCATTGCTGGTAGGCGGGGTTGACCAGGTAGAGGTTGATGTATCCGCGCAGCACATAGAGCCGGACAACCAGATTGTTGTGGTCCCACCGCGCCTTTGGTTCCGGTCCTCGTTGAACATCGTGGGGCGGGCCCAACCCAGTTGCCAAGCGCGCCACCAGAGTGTCGTATTCGCCTTGCAGCCGCTGCATTGCCGCGCCGTCGTTCGCATTGACCTGGTCAGTGACGACTATGATCAGCTCACGGATGCCGCCCTGGTCCCACTCGCGCCAATATGCCTGGGACTGCGCCGCTGAGAGATCGGTGCGGAGAGTCGTTGTTCGCCCGGTTCGGCTGACAACCGCCCACCCGAGCGCGTCGCATACAGGGGTGAGGTCATCCTCGGTCCAGCTCCAGTCGAACGATGCCGCGACAGTGGCGATGTGCTCGACTTTCTCAGTTTCGACCAACATGAGCGCTTTCGGTTGTGCGATAGGTCAACTACCTGGCCCTGAACGGACCGGTTTCACTGATCATGCCCGGCCATGACTGCCGAGATGCTTTCTTAGCCTTCGATCTTCGGCAACGACTCGCTTTCGTGAGGCGAAGGCGGGTTAGTGATCTGCTTGCGGGGCACGGAGTTTCGCGGTGGCACGTCGGCGTAGCGGCCCGGACTTACTCTCGCCGGCGATTATGCGCAACTGGTCCAGGGCCACATCGCTGCCGATCATTGCGAGAACCGCAAGTCCGTCTGCGGCGCGTGTACTGGCACCCGCGGTCGGCCATGCCTGGATCATCGGCCGCAGCTGCTCGGCTACGGTGTCATCACCGAGTAGACCCAGCGCATGGAATATCCATGCGTGTTTCGCCGGGTGGCCTGCGCTCTCCCAGAGTTCGAACAGCGCCCAGCCGAATTGGGCCCCGGAGGTCCGGTCAATGGCCTCGGTCACGACCCTCACGTCGGGATAGACATTGCCCGGGCTGCTCATTGCCAACATCGTGACAAAGTCCGCGACCGCCGCCAGCGGCAGTGCCCGGTCAATGTGCCGCAGTCGAATCTGCGGCAGCACAGCAAGATTCAGCCACTTCGGCAACGCGGGAATCCTTGCAGGAAGGCGCAGCAATGGGTCATCGGACAGCGCCGCCGAGATCGCCGCCGCTGCAACCTCACCGAAAGTCGCTGCGGCCGTGTCGATCTCCTTGCCGTATCCGTCCTCCGAAAGCAGCCGTAACAGCGTCTCGGCCCGGCGGCGTTGCTTCCCCGGTGCCGATAGCGCCAGGGGAACCAAATCCAGGGCTGCCGCACCCGGATGACGGCGGAACCATGCCAGGGCAGACTCGCGGCTGCGTTTGTAGTTGACCCAGTCCAGCATCAGGGCGGTGATGGAGGTCCCCTCCAGCGGTGCCAGCACATAGGCGAAGAATCCTGGATTCTGAGCGGCTACCGCGATTACGAAATCCGTTGCTGCCAGACCGTATAACCCCAGGATTCGCCGGGCAGGCTCAGCGCTCGACATATAGCCGGGACGAGCGGTCGAAAGATGTGGTCGGACAAGTTCTTCGGGAGCGACCGCCAGCACGTTTCCCAGCCCCGGGGACCTCTGAGCGACCATCTGGGCAATGCGAGCGGGCCACGTGGGGTCATCGATGGTCGTTCCCTCCCACTTGGTGAACGTGTACCAGGCGTCAGCGTCGCCGCCCCAAGTCCACAGCACCACCTGGGCCCACGCCTCCTGTTCGCCAGGTGCCCAATGGATTTCGATCGGCCGCTCGACTGCCATATCAGCGATGACCACCGGCCGTGGTCGTCGTCGTGGTTGCGTCCACAACGGCTCGATCAAAACCGAAGGTAGGTCGGTCGAGTCGGCGTCGGGGATACGGGTCGCCAACGAATTCTGCTGCTCCAACATCTCTTCCAGTCTCATCTCGAGTGTTGAGGCAAAGATAGCGATCGCCACCGACAGCCGGCGATACCGCATTGCACCTCGACGGGGCGTTCCGTAATCTCGGCTGCGAGGTTCAAGGGGAGGGAAACAAGAAGCGACACAGTATTTTTGGTTTCGGCATCTCGATTGCCGCCGCAGGCGCACTGCTCAATCCGATGCATGCGGCCGCGCAGGAGTTCGCGCCAGGCGTTACCTGCGAAGGGCGCATCTGCACCAACGACACCGACGACCAGTATGTCGTGCTCTGGGAGGTGACCTGCATGAATGTCGTGCTCCCGCCCGGCGAAACCGTCAGCACCGTCACCACGACCACCGGTCATTTCAGCCAGACGGTCGCACCACGCTCGACTCTGTCGGTCGACACCGACTGCCCGCAAGGCACGACGCTGTCGTACTGGATCACCGGGGTCCAACCGGGATAGCTCACCGCAGCACCGACACGAACAGTGCCTTCCCGCCCGAGTGCACCGGCTCGTTCCCACACACTGACATTCGGCATGGTGAGGGGAAAGTCGGTCGATGCTTCGTACGGAGGCTGGCAGGATGCCCTAGGGAAGGGGTGGGCAGATCATCGACAACACGAAACCGATGCAGCCGTATCGTAGCCGCGCCCATCCGGCCCCGTCGTCACGGTCGGTTGCGCGGCAGTCGACTGGTATATCTCCGGCGGACAGTATGCTCCCGAACAGTCCGAGAAGTCGAACAAGGCGGGATTCTCCACCCACTTACCGAACACCCACAACCCGCAGGACAGCACCAACAGCACCCCGAACACGATCACGTACTTCTTGAACCACACGCGCGCCATGCTAGCGCGATGCCGCCCCCGTATATTCATGCACTGATTTCGGCAGTTCAGTGCGATCGGACAGCACCGGATCACCCTGGCCGGTTGGAACTTTCACTGCATCACGCTGGCCGGATCGATCGGCATGGCACACGCCACCCTTGAGGTTCGGGTGTTTGCTGATCGAGTTACCTATCGGAATCAGCAGAGCTCTCGCGCGCACGCTTCAGAGCTAAAACTACGGCTACAATCGCTCGTATATCACCCAGGTGCCCGAAAGTCACCAGATCGGCGGGGTTAAAAGCCGCCGAAGGTATGCCTCCGCGGATATCGATATTGCACACGACCTCTAATTCGGCCCAACACGAATCCACGGCAGCACGAGCGGATTCGGCGCCAAGGTGCAGGAAACCGGCACGCCGACCCCGCGCACGACGCGCTACGACCGTGGCTGAGCTCGGGCTCGACCGGCATCCGAACTGCGTCCTGGCCGCTTACATGGCTTCTGCCACATGACTTCTCAACCGTCCGCGTATGCCGATTCTCGGTTAGACGGAGGCGAGTCGATCCAACTCTTCGCCGATCGCCTGCCGGAGGCCCCCGTGCTGGGAGGTGAGCGCGTGGCGCGGATCGCTCCAGTGTTCGCTGGGGTACAACCACACGGGGTTGTGCACCAAATGCTTTGGTTCCCAATCGAATCGTGGCCATACGTGAGCATGCAGAAAGCTGTCGGTGTTTCCCAGAATCTCCAGGTTCACGCGCCGGAAGGCCGGATCGAGCCGGGTGCAGACGCGTTCGACGGCCTCGCCCAATCGATCCATGTCCGCCAGGTAGGCGAGCCGCCTGCCTCGGGGAAGGTCCGAGAGTCGTTGCGCCAGTGGGTCGTCGGTGAGTAGGACCGAGTACCCCGGCAGGAACTGCACGTCCCCGATCACGGCGAACCCGGCATCCAGTCGCCGCATTACGGTGGGGTTTTCGCCACGAAGAGCACTACCGATCCGGTCCGCTCGAAAGTCAACGCTCATCACACGCGACGCTACCGAATGTCGGCCGACGCCGCCTACGGTGTGGATGTACGCCCGTCGTTCGGCGACGAACTGAGAAGGGAGGAACGAAATACGGTCCAGGCGACGAAGCCCTCATTGTGACTACGCCAAGATCTCTGCTTTCAGATCTGGTTTGCCGCGCTCCTGCGCGAACTCCAGCCCACGCTCGCACAGTAGATCCACGAAGTACGCATACGAGCTGTCGTCGCTGTTCACGGCCATCATGAAGAGCGGCGCCAGCAGGTCGTTCGTCGACTCCTGCGACCATCGATAGCCAACCGCCGGACCGTACCGGTCGAAGATCGGTGCACCATTTCCAGGGGAGTTGAACCAGACACCCTCGACGCGTTGCACCATCCACTCGCCGATATAGGTGATGAATTGGTCTGCGAGAGCAGCGTTTTCGGGATCGTACCGCCCATCCTCACCGCGCACCGCGATATCGATCAGCGATGTGATCCAGTCGAACGCGGCGACGCTGAATCGGCCGTCGAGCGATGGGCGGCCGTCGGTGCCCCGTACCGCTTCGAGTCGGGGCAGCGTTTCGGTGAACAACCGATCGATGCGGGCATCGATCGCTTCCGGGGTGCTCCACGCGCGCCAGGCGGCGGACTGCTGGGCATCGGCATCGAAGAATCCTGGATCCAGCTCGCTGTCTTCCGGAGCGGCCCGTCTCGCGTCGGTTCTCACGTTCCCTCATATGCGTGTAAGTCGTTGGTAGTCAAGAATATTAGATGATCTCGTACTGCCACAACGAGCGGTCATCGCCACACCTGTGACTCGGCAGGTGTCGTCGAGGCGGGATGAACGGTTGGGCCGGGAGCGGTTCGAACACCCATATTCGGGAAACGCTTGCTCATGCGTCGAGCGTCATCGCGGGCTCGGCATTGAGCCCAACCCGGTGCGCCCGGGTCGTGAAATGCCCGGTGAGTTCGAGCAGGTTTCGCTGGCGACCGCGGTGGGTCAGTGCACGAGCGGCAGGAAGATCGTGTCGACGATCTCCTCGAGGACGTGTTCGGGTACCGAGGCGAACGCCGAGAGGATCTCGTGGCGGAGTAGGACGAAGGGCAAGGTCTTGATGCGTTCGGTGGGTAGGTCGGCTGGGATCTCGCCGCGGGCGACGGCGCGGTCGAAGAGGGTGTTCAGGGACGCGTCGCGGCCGGGTGCACTGGGGTCGAACAGTTCGGCGGGACTGCGGCCGGTTTCCCGGTAGTAGCTGGCCAGGTGTGAGTACATGACGGTGATCAATTCCACGTGGGCGGTGTTGATTTGGCGCATGAGGGTGAGGATGTCTTCGCGCAGGCTGCCGGTGTCGGGTAGCGCGGGGCGCGACTCATGCAGGACGTGGACGATGGTCGCCCGGACGAGTTCGTCCCGGTCGGACCAGCGCCGATACAGCACCGGCGGGCTGGTGCCCGCTCGCTTGACGACACCGTCCATGGTGAAGCGCGCGTAGCCGTTGTCGGCCAGTTCCTCCCAAGCCGCGTCGAGGAGCGCCTTCTCCAATTCGGCTCCTCTGCGGCGCTGAACCATCACCCAACCTCCATTTAGATACACTTGCCTTTCTTATTCTATCGGTTTATCGTCGGCACAGTAAGAAAGACGCGTCTATCTAATGCGGTGAATCCCGGCCCCGACCGGTGGAACTGATGACGAAAACCCTTGGCAGGGAAGCATTCCTGTAACGCGACCCGCCATACGATCGAATCGCGAGGTACCCCGATGGACAGCGACATCACCCTTGCCAAGCCCTACCTGACCGGCCACTACCAACCCGTGCCGGACGAGGTGACCGCACACCACCTGCCCGTGCGCGGGACAATTCCCGCCGAACTGAACGGCCGCTACTTCCGCAACGGCCACAACCCGAAACCCGGTGACACACCGACACATTGGTTCAAAGGTGCGGGCATGCTCCACGGCCTGCGACTGCGTGACGGACAGGCCGAGTGGTATCGCAACCGGTGGGTGAAGACGCCCGCGCTCGACGGCGCACCCTACGTCCGTGAGGACGGCAGCATCGATTTGACCGCGAGTGTGGCGGGCACCAACATCATCGAGCACGCCGGGCGCATCCTGGCGTTGCAGGAGGCGAACCTGCCGTTCGAGGTGACTCCGGAGCTGGATACGTTGGGCGCCTACGACTTCGGTGGCAAGCTGAAAACCGCGATGACCGCGCACCCGAAGGTGGACCCGGTCACCGGCGACCTGCATTTCTTCGCCTACTCGCCGGTCGCGCCACATCTGATCTACTACATCGCCTCCGCCGACGGCGACCTTCGTCATCAGCAGGTTGTCGAGGGGGCCGGGCCGTCGATGATGCACGACTTCGCGATCACCGAGCACTACGCGGTGTGGCTGGATCTGTCGGTGACCTTCAACCCCGCCGAAACCTCCGGCATCCCCTACCGGTGGGACGACGCCTACCAGGCGCGCATGGGCATTCTGCCCCGCACCGCCACCGGCCCGGTGCAGTGGTTCGACGTGGAACCCGCTGCGATGCTGCATGTTTCGAATGCCTACGAGGACGCGGCCGGTCGGGTCGTCGTGGAAGGTCCGCGGCTGGACCGCTCGGCCTGGGAGATGTCGTGGAAGTGGTGGATCGGCGCACCCGGTTACCCGGCCGATCCGGTCGCCGGGGCTCTGCAGTACCGCTGGGTCCTCGAACCCGGTCAGCGCACCGCACGCGAGGAAATGCTGGATTCGCTGGTCACCGAGTTCCCGACGATCAACGACGACTATGCCGGGCGCCGCAACCGCTACAGCTACGCGGTCGCCTACCCTGGCTCCGGATTCGACGGCGTCGGAATCGTCAAGTACGACAACGACACCGGCGCACGTCTGCTGGCCCCGACCGGTGCGGGCCGCATCCCCGGTGAAGCTGTTTTCGTTCCCGCCGCCAACGCCACGAGCGAAGACGACGGCTATCTGCTCACCCTCGTCGGCGATCGCGCCGGCACAGCGTCGGAACTGCTCGTCCTCGACGCCCGCGACTTCACCGCGCCGCCGGTCGCGGCCGTCGAATTGCCCCGGCACGTGCCCGGCGGCATCCACGGGTCCTGGATCGCGGACTGATCGTCACTTCTGTTTGCGGTACAACCGAATTCGTAGCGTGGTCGTCCGATGGCCGGTGAGCCGTCGGATGACCGCCTGCGCACTGGAGACAGCTCATGAACCCCCAACCACGGCTCACTCCCGAAACCCGCGCCGATATGCCGACTGCCCGGGAATGGATCGGGCTCACCGTCCTGGCCACCGCGCAGTTCCTGGTCGTGCTGACCACCTCGATCGTCAATGTCGCCCTGCCCGATATCGGGCGTGGGCTCGACCTCTCGCCCGTAGGTCTGTCCTGGGTCGTGAACGGGTACGTACTCGCGTTCGGTGCCCTGTTGCTCCTCGGCGGTCGGCTCGGCGACGTATTCGGGCGTCGGCGCGTATTTCTCATCGGCACAACGATTTTCACGGCCGGTTCGATCGTGGCCGGACTCGCCCCGACCGCCGTGGTGCTGCTCGCTGCCAGAGTCGGACAGGGGGTGGGCGCGGCGCTGCTCGCCCCGACCGCACTCGCCTTGGTGCTGACACTGTTTCCCGCGGGTGCGGGCCGCGCACGGGCCATCGGCGTATGGGGCGCGGTATCTGGAATCGGCGGCGTTGCCGGTGTGGTGTCGGGTGGTCTCTTGACCGGCGTATTCGGTTGGCGCGCAGTGTTTCTCATCGGCGCGCCGGTGGCGATCGCGGTGCTCGCCGCCGCGATGTCGTTGGTGCCCGCGGATTCTCCCGCGGGCGGGCGGATCGATCTGTGGGGCGCGACCACCGTGACCGGTGGACTCGCCGCACTCACCTACGCACTATCGGTGGGAGGACAATACGGCTGGACCACACCGCGCGTCATCGCCCCGCTGATCGTGGCGGTACTGCTACTCGTACTCTTCGCCGTATCCCAGCGGCGCCTCTCGCACCCGCTCGTCGCCCCCGCGCTTCTGCGCACCGGCGAGGTACTGACCGCGAACATCGTCATGACACTGCTCGGCGCGGTGTGGCTGGGACTGTTCTTCTTCCTGCCGCTTTACCAGCAGAAGGTGCTCGGCTACACACCGATCCGAGCGGGTCTCACCCAGCTGCCACTGGCGATTATGATCACCACCGCTTCCACAATCACGCCGAAACTGGCTCGGCACCTGAACATCCGCGCTCTGCTGGCCACCGCACTGGCGCTGCTCGCGGCCGGGCTGGCCTGGCTCGCACGCACCCCCGTCGACGGTCGATTCCTCACCGACATCGCCGCTCCCTCACTACTGATCGGCACCGGGCTGGGCATCGCATTCGTCCTTCTCACCGCACGAGCCACTACCGGCGTACCCGCTGAACACACCGGACTCGCGGGCGGTCTGATCAACACCACCCGTCAAATCGGCGGTGCACTGGGGCTGGCTGGACTACTCGCCGTCACCACCGCGGCCGGTGACTCCGGCAACCACCCGACCCCGGCACACCTCGCCCACGCCTACGGCACCGCCTTCACCGTCACCGCGGCCATCGCGGCATTGGCGGCCCTGCTGACCGCCATCCTCCGCGACAGACCCGCACGCTGAGCGTTGTGTTCTCAAGCGTTCCGCACGGAATGGACCTCGACGATGACGCTCTCGAACTCCCACTGGAGCGGGCCCGCGCTGCGGGCCGGTTTTCCACGGCGCACACTCGGCTGATGGACTGGACCATCGACGTCCCGAAGTAGCGTGCGGCATCTACCGAAGGCCGAGCACGGAGTTGACCGCGGTGACGAACAGTGAGTCCGGAACAGCCGCCGGATCGGCGAGGCGTTGCAGGGCGAACCCGTCCGCGAGTGCGGTGATGATCGATCCGTACTCCTCGTCGGAGAGCGCGAGTTCTACGCCGGTCACCGCTCGCACCGTACGCACCAGCGCGGTGATCGTGGCCCGAATCGTCTCGTGTCGCTGGACGAATTCGGCCCGCAGCTCGGGTTCGCGGACGGCCGCCGACCAGAATTCGATGAACAGCAGCGTGCGTTCGGGCGTTTCGTCCTGCAGCTTCCCCCAGCGAGCGCCTACCGCGGTCACAACCGAGTCGACGGACTGGACGTTGGTGACGGCAGAGAGGTAGCCGTCGGCCCAGTCGGTGAGCGCGGCGTCGAAGAGTGCGAGAAACAGCTCGCGCTTACCCGCGAAGTGGACGTAGAGCGCTCCGGTCGAACAGCCTGCCTCCTTGGCGATCTCCGACACCGATGCCGCGAGATAGCCGCGGCGTGCGATCACCGTCGCGGCGGCGGCCAGCAGTTGCCCACGGGTTTCGCTGCGCCGTTCGGCCTGCGTTCGTCGTTGCTGCACGGTTCGAACAATATCGGCCGAATTCGCAAACATAATGAATATTCATTATGTAGCGTGCCGACCATGACCGAGCCTGCGGTGAGTCATCACGATGTCGTCGTCGCCCAGCACAGAATCTCCTACGCCGAAACCGGAGCGGGACAGGCGGTTCGGATTCTGGTGCACGGCCTGGGCGGATGCTGGCGACATTGGGCTCCGACCCTGACGGCCTTGGCGCCGCATGGCCGGACGATAGCGCTGGATCTGCCCGGATTCGGCAGATCGGAGCACTCCGGCGACATGACGGTTGGCGCGATCGTAGAGGTGATCGACGCTGTGCGAACCAGCGTGGGCGCCGATCGCGTGGACCTGGTGGGTCATTCGATGGGCACCCTGCTCACCTGCGAGTACGCGGCTCGCCGCCCGGAGATGGTGCGACGCATGGTGCTGGTCGGCGGACCGATCCTGTCGGTCATCGAGCTGTTTCGGTCGCCGGCGGTCACGCTGTTCCGTAACCCTCAACTGGCGAACTTCTTGATCGAGGCCGCAACGGTGGGCATTCCACTGCCGAACTGGGCAGTCGATCTGGTGGTGTCGAACCGGTGGGCGCGTCGGCTCGCACTGTCGCCGTACACGCCGGATCCCGGCTCGCTCTCTCCCGCCGCGGTGCGCGACATCCTCGCCGGCTCAGGGGGTTCGGGCACGCTCGCCACCCTGCGCCAAGGGTTCGGTTACGACTTCCGTCCCGCCCTGGCCGCCCTGTCGTGCCCGACGATGGTCATCGGCGGTCGCGAGGACCGGATCGCTCCAGAAGGCGATCTGCGCCGATTCGCCCGGCTCGCTCGCTGTGTCGAGAGTGTCGAAATCCTGCCCGGCACAGGGCATCTGGCCATGATCGAACGTCCTGAATCGGTGAACCCACTCATCGAGAGCTTTCTGAACGCACAATCCCCAACATCTGAGGACTCGGTGAAACCGTGAGCAATTCAGTGATAGATCCCATCGTCCGCGCCGATCTCCGACGCCTCGTCGAATCCGAGGAACTCGGCGCTTCCATGTTCGGAACAGCCGAGCGACTGGCCACGGACGACATTCAACGCCGAGCATGGAATGCCTTGCACGAGTTGGAGATCAGAACCAACGCGGGCGTCGGCGCCTTCCTCGAACGCGCCGGTCTCGAGATCGCGCACGCCAATTCACTGGCGAGCGCGGTCGGCACAGCGGGTGCCGTGGGGTTGCGCGTGCTGCCCTACGGGTTCCAGTTGAGAGCCGTGCGAGAGGGCACCGCGCGATACCTGCCGGCGTTTCATCGGCTGGCAGCCCATTACGCCGACACCCCGGAATCGGCATTCTTCGACTATGTCCTGCGCCACGAGTTGTCGATCATCGAATTCAGTAGCAACGCTTTGGCCCAAGCCCCGGGGGCGCTCGATCCTGTTCTACGACTGTTGGATTCGAAGGTCCCCGGGGTCATGGGCTGATACCCCGGCCCAATGGGTCAGGCGTGCGCACCGTTGATGATCAACACGTCTGCGGTAGAGCGACGGGCCACTTCCGCGGGGAAAGATCCGAAGAAGCGGCCCCAGGGCGTGTCGAACATGCGCTCGCCGACGACGATCAGATCGGCGCCCGCGTTCGCCGCCGCCGCCAGTAGCACGTCGACCGGAGTCCCGGACACGCTGCGCCGATGCACGAGTGGTGCGCCGGCCGATCGGGCCTTGGCCATGGCGTCACCGAGGACATCGTCCATGCCCGAGGCTGGGCTGGCGCTGTAGGCGTCCCCGCGCAGCAGATCGGCGGCCAGTGCACTGGGCGCCGATCCATTGCGCGCGTATGCGCCCACGATGGTCAGTGCGGCGCAGGCGTCCTTGGCCAGCCGCGCGGCCGCGGTCACCACCTGCCATGACCGCGGCGTGCCGTCGACCGCGACAACGATCGACCGGTAGCTGGTTCGAAGTTTCAGGACAGCGCGTTCATCCACGATCGACATGACCACTCCCTCGACTGAACGTGACTTTTGGAAAGAAAGTCACTTTCTTATTAGCCAAGCCTAACGCAAGTGACTCTGAAGCTGCAAGTGACTGTCAGGGATTCGGTTATCCGCGTACTATTTGTCCCGTGAGCCAGACCAAGCGCGCCGAAACGAGCATGATGGAGCGTCGCCGCACCCAGGCCATGCGCGAGATCCAAGAGGTGGCGTTGGGACTATTCGAGGAGGGCGAGTACCGCAGCGTCTCCGTGGAACAGGTCGCGGCGGCCGCGGGCGTGTCACCGAGTACGGTCTACCGCTACTTCGGGACCAAGGAGCGCCTGGTCATCTGGGACGACATCGACCCGCAGATCCTCACGCTGTTGGCCGCCGACGCGCAGGTGATCACACCGGCCGAACTGCTCGAGCAGGCCACCGCGGGAGCCCGGCTGCTGGTCATGGCGATCATGGGCACCGGCGATGAGAAACGAATCCAATTGCGGACCCGGCTCATGGCCACCGAAGCGGATGTCCGGCTGGGCCAACTACGCCAGGTCCGCGAAGTCGAGGAGCAGGTGCGCGCGGTGTTCGCTGCCCGCCTCGGCCTCGCACCGGAAGACCTGATTCCACGGGTGATCGCCGCGCAGGGCGTCTGGAGTTTCGTCGCCGCCATCGATCACTGGGTCGAGAATGGGTACACCGAACCACTCGGTGAGGTTCTCGATCGTGCCATCGACCTGGTGCATCGCTCGCTGGCCGCGATACTGGGTGTGCCCGCCTGAATCCCACTCGGCGACAGGACAACTCGGGGCCCGGAACCGTCATGACGGTTCCGGGCCCCGAGGGTTTGATCGGCTGGAGGAAATCGGCCGTGCGGGTCTAGCGGGTCGAGCTGAGGGTGGCCCGCACTCGTTCGCGATCGACAGCATCGACCGCGTCGAGGACCGCGGGCGCGTCGGATCCCATCGCCCGCAACAGGTTTGCCGCGGAGTCGGTGCCGAGCCAGCTCACGATTGCGCCCAGCGTCAGCCAGTCCTGCGTGGCGGTCAGCTGCTTGCGCACGGCGTCGAGCACCTTATCCGGCAGTTGCGCGATGACCTGCTGGGCCTGCGGGCCGTCCAAATGCGTTGCCACCTGGGCCAAATAACGATCCGAGAGCCGTCGAGCGATGTCCGCGGCGCGGCCGCTGTCCATCATCGCCGCGAGCCGCGCGGTCAGTAGCGCATGTCCGTTGCGCTCGGTGACCTTGGCGACCACGGCGGTAGGCAGCACTTTGGCGGTACCCGCGATGCGAGTCAGACCCTCGGCATTGCGGGCCAGGAGCTCCTGTCCCATGGCGATTCGAATCGCGGCGAGGCGCTGGGGCGGGACACTCGCGAGGTAGTCGATCCGTTCGGGGGTCACCCCGAGCAGCCGAGCCAGCTTGCGCAATTCGGCGCCGAACTCGGACGCGCTCACAGTCCCGCCACCTTCAGTACCGCACGCCGCAGCGGACCGGGCACCAGGTCGAGCGAGGCATAGGCCGCCTTGGTCAATTCCTTCGTCTCCTTCGCACAGGCCTGCTCGAACAGTGCGGACAGATCGGCGCGGGCCTCCGGCTCGAGCGCACCCAATTCCGCCGTCAGATTCGATGATCGGAGTTCGCTCATGCGGGTTGTCCTTCCAAGACATGCTCGTGCTCCACGGCTGCCGCGGGTGCGACGACCTGCGGCCGGGGCGCGGGCCACCAGGCTCGCTTGCCGAGCAGTTTCAGCACGCCGGGCAGCAGTAGCAGTCGCACCAGCGTGGCGTCGACCGCCACCGCGACCACGAGCCCGACGCCGAGTTGGCGGTTGACCGGGAAGTCGGTGACTGCGAAACCGACGAACACCGCCATCATCACCAGTGCCGCGCCGGTGATCACCCGCGCCGTGCCGACAATGCCGTCGTTGATCGCGACGTCGGGGTCGCCCGACTGTTGCCAGGCCTCACGAATGCGCGAGAGCATGAAGACCTGGTAGTCGATCGAGAGGCCGAACATGATGCCCATGATTCCCAGGACCGCCGTGCCGGCGATGTAGCTCGGCACGCCGTCGGCACCGACATCGCCGTTATAGAGCAGGGCCAGCACACCGAACGCCGCGCCGACGGTCAGCACGTTGAGGATCACCGCCACCAGCGGAACGAGCAGCGAGCGCAGCAGGACCACCAGCACGATCAGACTCGCGAGTGAGAGCGCCAGCAGTAGCAGCGGCACCAGGCGGGTGATCTCGCCACTGAAGTCGACGATCAGCTGTCCGGGCCCGCCGACACTGACGCGCAGCCCCGAGGACGCTTCGAAAGCATCCGCGCGTGAGCGCAGTTCCGTGGCGAGCTGGTTCACCGAGTCCTGTCCCGCGGCGCCGGTCGGCACAATCAGCAGCCGAACCGCCGAACCGCCGTGATCGATGTTGACCACGGAGGAGATCATCTGGCGCAATTCCGGTCGGGCACCGTCGAGTGCGGCGAGCCGCAGGTAGCCGGACTTGTTGAACTGCGGGGTATCGGTAATCATCGCGCCGACATCGATTCCGGCTGCGGTAGCCGCCGAGGCGAACTGTGGTCCACCGAGTTTGCCGAATGCGTCGAGTCGCTTTTCGAGCTCACCGGGTCCTAGAACCGCGGCGGCGCCCGGCAGCCCGCGAAGCTCGTTCTCGAAGGCCGACAGTTGTTGCAAGCCCTTCTCGGTGGTCACCGGACCGTTCGGGTTCTCGGCCAGGACCACGAAGGGCGCGGCCCAGCCGGGGCCCATCTTGTCGTTGATCTTGCGGTAGTCGCTGAGTGCCTTGTCGCCGCCCGTCAGCAATTCGACCCCGGGTGTTCCGGCCCGCATGGACAACGCCGGAAGCGAGATCGCGAGCAGCGCGAGGGCCACGACCAGGCCGATGGGCAGCGGACGCCGCAGCGCCATGCGGCAGCTGCGCACGACGAGGCCGTCGCCACCGCGTGGGGCGGGCAGCACCTTACTGTTGATGCGTTCGCCGACCAGGCCGAGGATGACCGGAACGAGAGCCACCGAACAGATCACACCGCATATGGCCGACAACCCGACCGCGACCGTGGCCGACACCAGGAACGGCCCGGGTGCGACCAGCAGCGCCGCACCGACTGCCGAGAGCAACACGCCACCGGCGACGATTACGGTGGTGCCCGCTGTGCGGCGGGCCGTGGCCGCGGCACTCCAGCGGTCGGCTCCCTTGGCCAGCTCCTCCCGGAAGCGGGACACGATCAGCAGCGAATAGTCCACGCCCAACGCCAGCGCCATCATCGAGGCGATACTGACAGCGAGGGTATCGATGGCGACCACCTCGGCGACCAGGCTGAGCACCCCGGTGGTCGTGACGAGCACGGTGCCGCCGATGGCGATCGGGATGGCCGCGGCCAGCACCGAGCGAAACACCAGCAGCAGGATCACCAGCAGCAGCGGCAGGGCCAGTAGCTCGCCACGGCGCAGTTCGCGAACTCCGGCCTGCTGCAACGCATCACCGACTACGCCCTGTCCGGTGAGCGCGACGCTGACGGGGTCGTGCACGGTCTGCTCGACGACCTCGCGCACCAGCTGCGATTCCTTCATCGGCCCACCGGCCGCCCGCGGCATCACCAGAATCAGCGCCGATTCGGGATCGGGGCGCAGCTCCTTGCCCGGTCCACCGTCGCTCCACGGCGTGATGACACTGCCGATCTCGCGTTCGGCCAGCGCGTTCGCCAGCGCGCGGCCCTGGGTGGTGATGTCCCGCTCCGGACCGCTGAGCAGCACGGCCACCGAGGAGTCGGTGCCGAACTGGGCGGCGGTCCGCTCGGCCGCGGCCGCCGAGGCGCTGCCGTCGACACGCAGGTTGGGTTCCCCGGCTTTGCCGGTCATCTGCGCGGCCGGTATGGCCAGCAGCGCTAGGACCACCGGCCACAGGACCAGCGTTAGATATCGAATCCGCTTGTCACTCATTGCATTCCAATCCGGAACCGCCCGAAGGGCGTCGTCGCCAATGGCTGAAAGTCAGGTTCTTTTTAGTAGTGACTTTCAGCCAGGTTAGCCTAACCAGATAATCGCCGTCACGGCAAGGGGAGGTGATCAGGCGCCGACCGCGGCGACTACCTCGAGCCGCGCCGCCAGCTCACGTGCCGCGTCCGCGCCCAGGTCTCCGACCGCCTCCGGATCCCAGACGATGCCGATGTGAACGTCCTTGCCGAGCACCAGGCAGGTGAACGACACCGCATTGCCCAGCAACGGCGACAATGGCTGCACCGCAGCGATATTCGTACCGAAGACCGTCTTCAGGTTCAGGTATCCCGGATTGACCCCGATGTGCACGTCGGGCCGGAGCATCGCGAGGGTGGTACGGGCCGCCGCTCGGCGCAGCGCCCACGGCAGCACGCTCGCGGCGCGGGAGATGACCGGAAGAGCCAGCGGTGCACCCGAATCGGAGATTCGATTGAGCTGTTCCCGGGTAGCGGTCAGTCGATCGCCGAGTTCCTGCGCCTCCCCGTCCACGTTGACCAGAACGATCGACACCGCGTTACCCGAGTGCCGGAGCGACCGGTCGAGGGTGGCCGGGGCGAAAGCGCGCAGCACACGGTGCCCGTTCGTCCGAGTCGCCAACGATTCGCCGATGGCCGTGATCAGGTACTCCGCGGTGCCCGCGCCGTTTCGGGCCGCGATCGCCCGCACCTGCCCGGTGGACACGTGCACGGCGGCAACCGCGCGTCGACCCGCGCCGGTGAGCTGCGGCATGCGCCGCGATCTGGTCCCGCCCGCCCATCCACCGGCGAATCCCTTGAGCGCGGACAAGAACTCGCGCGGTGACACCGCGGGCGCCGCGTAGCGATCGCTGAGGAGATAGCGATCGAGTTGCGCGAGCTGGCCGGACTCACCGTCGATGAACAGTCCGGCGTAACCGGCGCCGGCGATGCCGTCCGCCAGGCTGTGATGCACCATCAGCACCAAACGGACCACGCCGGTGTCCCGCTGCCATGCCCGCACCAGCCGCCAGGACGGCCGATCACGTGGAAGTGGTTGTGCCAGTAGAGATCCCAGCAGGTCGTGCCAGTCGGCATCATCGGCGACGGTAGCCGCATCGACATTGTCGACGGCGTCCTGGACATCGAACTCGCGCAGCATCGGCCCCGAGCCGCTCGAGTCGGTGGCGCCCAGCAGCAGGGAGGGATACTCGCGGACTCGCTCGCGGACTCGCTCGCGCAGAGCGGTGACCGATGCCGCAGCCCCATCTTCGAGTTCGAACACCAGCGCCCAGTGGGTTGGCCGCTGTGGGGTCTCGATCTGCAGGAAGAACTCGTCCAGAACGCTGAAACGCCGCTCATTCATGCCCGTACCCACCGATCGTGTCCGGCGAAGTCAGGCCGCAGGCCCGCCGCGACCAGCTCCCACAGCACCTCGTCGGCGCCACCGCCGACGCGTGCCAATTTCATATCCCGCCACCACCTTTCGACCGGCGCGGGTCCGACGAGGTAGCCGGTGCCACCGAAGACGTGCAGGCATTCGGACAGCACCTCTTCCCCCAGTCGGGCCGCGGTGACCTTCATCGCCGAGGCCGTTCGGATGTCGGGCGTCGACCCCGACGCCGCGATCCCGCGCAGGGCGTATCGCAGCTGATCCACGCGGGCCTGGAGATCTGCGAACCGCAGCCGCAGCGCCTGATGTTCGAACAGGGTCTTGCCGAACTGGGTGCGGCGCATCATTTCCGCGATGCTCACCCCGAGCGCGAGGTCGCAGGCACCGACCACCTGACCGGCGACCGAGAGTCGTTCGTTCGCCAAACCCCAGCTCAACACGGCCAAACCGGTGCCAGGACGGGCGATCATGGCATCGGCGGATACCTCGACATCGAATTCGATCGGTGCGGTATCGAGAAAGCCCGCGCCCAGTTTCTGGTACGGCTCGCCGATCGAGATCCGGTCGGCTTCGACGGCGAACAAGGCGACGTCACCGGAGTCGCGATCCTCCGAAGCCAACCGCACCACCAGCAGGATTACATCGGCGATGGTGCTGAGCGAGACGAACTTCTTGGCACCGCGCAGCCGATAGCCGTCGGCGGTGGGTTCGGCGATGGAGGAGACCACCTGTAGATCGGACCCGCCGCCGGCCTCGGAAGCGCCGAGGCACACGATCGCCTCGCCCGAGATCGCGCGCTCGGCGATATCCCGGAGATACTCCGATCGCCCGAACCGGCGTAGCACCGCGATCGCCGAATCGTGCAGGCTCACACCGACTCCCGCACTGGCCGAGCCGAGACCGCCCAGCCGCTCGGACAGCAGCACCAGTTTCCCGATATCCGGGCGATGCCCCCGGCTCCACTTGTCGCGGAAAATCCCTGCGCGGCCGATTCTTTCGATCAGCTCACGGGGAAATCTGCCCTTCTGCTCCGCCTCCTCGGTGAGGACCCGGAATTCGGTGTCGAAAACCTGATCCAGTAGCTTTTCGAACTCCATGGTGTCGGTCATCGCCGAATACCTCTCCGCTCCGGGTTGATTCATCGATATCCGGCCGCGATCTCAACGCGCCGCAGCTTGCCCGATGTGGTCTTGGGCAGTGTGCCCGCGGCAACCAGGTCGACGAGTCCGGGCGTGACGCCGCATTCGGCAGCGACTCGCTCGGAGATCAACCGCCGCGCGGCGGGCTCGTCATCACCGAGATACTCGGCCACGACCACGAGCTGATCGCGTCGGGTGGCGGTGCCGCCGCCACTGACGGCAGCGATTCCGCCGGGGCGCACCCCTGCCACGCCCGCGACCGCGCGCTCGATCTCCTGCGGGAAGATGTTCCGTCCCGCGATGGTGATCAGTTCCTTGCTTCGCCCGCACACAATCAGCTGGTCGTCGACTAGGTAGCCCAGGTCACCGGTGCCTATCCACTGCCCGGGAGCGATAGCGGTATCGCCGAAGTAGCCGATCATCTGTGCGGTGGAACGGAATTGGACCTCACCCACCGGGCGTTCGGCGTCGAAGTCCGTGCGGTGGGTGGTGGGGACGACCCGCAGTTCGACGCCGTCGAGCGCGGCACCGAGCAGTGCGGCACGATGTGGGGCTCCGTTCGGTCCGGCCACCTCGTCGAAGCTCAGGCCGGCTGCGGCCGCGGGCATGGTGAGTCCGCAGGTCGCCTCGGCGAGGCCGTAGGACGCGCACACCGCGCGGGCGTCGAACCCGGCAGGCGCGAGTTGCTCGCTGAATCGCTGCGTCGCTGAAACATCAATGGGCTCACCGCCATTGATGGCCACGCGCAACGCACTCAGGTCGGCGCCGCCGGCGAGTCGCGCGTACCGACCCAGCAGCGCGTACGCGAAATTCGGTGCGGCGGTGATCGTCGCGCCGCTGGCGGTGAGCCATTCCAGCCAGTCGAAGGGTGACTTGGCGAATGCGGAGGTCGGGGCCAGCCAGGTTGGCGCACCGGTGACAACACCCGCCAGTAGCATCATCAGGCCCATGTCGTGATAGAGCGGAAGCCAGCTGCACAGAACATCGTCAGCGGTTCGAAATCGCTGTCGCGACAGCACATCCCGCACATTGGCCAGCGCGGCCGGAGCCGTCAGGGCAACACTCTTGGGAATACCGGTCGATCCTGCGGTGCCCTGATAGATCGACACCGTGCCAGGGGAGATCGTCGTGGGCGTGAAACCCGCGGGCGCGGTGCGCCATCGATTGACCTCGTCCAGGTCGGCGACGCGCAGCCCAACGGAACCGGGCGCGACCGAGGTCAGTGCCCGCAGCGCGGCGCCCTGACAGAACACCTCGTCGACCCCCAGCGTGGTCAACTGTGTCGTGGTCCGCGCCGCCCACGACTCGAGACTCGCGAAGCGGTTCGGCCCCGGCAAGATCGTCGATGCGCGCCCGGCCAGCCAGGCCGCGAGTACGGTCGCGACGGTTTCGTAGCTCGGTTCGCCGATCACCGCCACCGGTGTGGGCGCGGAGTTCACCTGCAGGCTCTGCAGATGTGCCGCAATACCTTCGGCGTGTTCGAGGACCTCGCCCCAGGGCTTGATGTCCCAGCGATTCTCATCCTTGTTCAGAATGCGCAGATCCGCGCCCTGACTCAGCGCTTCGCGGACCGCGGTCGCGAGCGCGTTCTCCTGCAGCAGTGCCATGGCTGGGCTCCTCACGCCTGTTCGGCGGACGCGGCAGTGCGGCGGCCGGCCACCGCGGACGCGACATCGGACAGGGTCGCGCAGTTCACGAGCTCCTGTTCGGTGAGTCGAACACCGAGCCGTTCCTCGATGGCGACGATCGCAACGGCGAAGGCGACCGAATCCAGTCCCAGGTCGTCGATCAGGCGCGATGCACCGTCGATGTCGGGCAGCGATACCGCCAGATCGTCACGAACGATCTCGACGAGCTCTTTCTCGATGACAGTGTTCACAGATGTTCCTCACTTGAGATCGAACAAAAAAGAAATGGGAAAAATGACCGATAACCATCCACTCGACCGTTGCCTGCGAGCGAATTGAGTAATCATCGGTTTATGCGCAGCAACTCTGACTAGAGCGGCAATAGTTCCAATGCGCAAGCGAGAATAAACCCGGCGGATTCAGATGCAAATTTCCTTGATTCGCCGAAGAATCACGAACCGTTCACGATCCGAATCGATAGAAAAATTCGCCTGGAATTCAAATTCATAAGCCCCGCCCACAGCGGGACCGATCGCTATTCTACCCACGGACCCCCCTCGGGTCTCTCGGAAAATATGCCATTAAGCTGCACTTATGTCGCATTCGGTGCCGAACGCCCCTGTACGGACACCCTGCGTGAACAATCCCCACCAAGCTCGAGAGGCGCAATCAATTCGCCGATCGACAAGGCAACGCTAAGTCATCCGATCTGCGATTTCCAGCCATGTGATCTGCATCATCCGGCAAGCAGGAACGGTCGTGGATTGCCTGATGTTAACTGGTCTACTCTTCGGTAACATACCTCTTCGCAATTGTGAGTTATCGCAGCTGGTGCCGACCGATTTACGATGTACAGTTGCCAGCTCCGGGTTATCGCCGTCGCGTCGACGGGACCAAGCAAATGCTCACCTAACTTGTGACCGCGCTCACGGTTGACCGACTCGGCGGCGCTCCGGTTAAGCTCCACATCGCAGTCGGCCGAGGACGCTCGACGCATTTTCCAGGGGGCGGATCGCCCGCCGCACAACGGATCTCGGGTTCGCGTGTGGTCGGTTGTGGTCCCAATTCACGTGCACTTCGCACACGCTCGAGCCCGGCACCGCCCGGCTCGAGCCCGGCTCTGCTCGGTTGGGATTGTCATGAAAATCTTGGAGCGCGAACGCGCCGTACTGGAGCGATATCTCCCCGGACTCGACACGCAGTTGGCCCAGGTGCCGCTGCGAGAGCTGGAATCTCCGGAAACGCCGGGGATCAAGCTGTTCCGCGAGGCCGGCGGTGCCGGTCTGGTGATTCCGTCGGACTACAAGGGCAGTGGCGCAACACCTTTGGAAGCGGTCCGGATCCAGCGGGCGATCGGTTCCCGGTCACCGTCGCTGGCCGTCGCCACCACCATGCACCACTTCTCGATCTCGAGTCTGATTCTGGTCGCCGATCGGGGCGGACAGGAGTGGCTTTTGCTGGAAGCCATTGCGGGACAACGGATGCTGGTCGCATCCGGATTCGCGGAGGGACGCCCGGACGGACGAATCCTGGCGCCGACGATGACTGCCACCGCCAGTGCCGACGGTATCCGGGTCTCTGGCGTGAAGCGTCCGTGCAGCCTGGCCCGCTCGATGGATCTGCTGACGGCCAGCGTGCTGGTCCCCGACACCGACGGTGGTCAGCAACTGGGTGTCGCGCTCATCCCTTCGACCGATCCCGGGGTCACCGTGACGCCGTTCTGGTCCAGCTTCGCGCTGGCCGGCGCGGAGAGCGAGCAGGTCACGGTCGACGACGTGCTGGTGCCGCCGAATCTCGTCGTGCTGACCGGCGCCGTGGACTCCGGCCGCCTCGACGAGGTGCAGACGGCCGGGTTCGTCTGGTTCGAACTACTGATGACCGGCTCCTATCTCGGCGCCGCGTCCGCCCTGGTGGAACGCGCGCTCACGCTCGACAAGGTCGGCGTGGACGAACGTCTGCGCCTGGTGACCGGCATCGAGGGCGCCATGGCCGCGGTTGAGAACATCGCTCGGCAGGTTCCCGAACGACAGCAGAACGAGCACCTACTCGCCGATGCTCTTCTGGTGCGGTATGCGGTTCAGGACGCCATCGCCGCGGTGGTTCCTCGGGCGATCGAGCTGCTCGGTGGCCTGAACTTCATGACCGGTGACGATATCGGCTACCTCGCCGCGGCTGTGAACGGCCTCGGCTTCCACCCGCCCGCGCGCTCGCGTATGGCCGGCTCGCTCATCGACTACCTGACCGGTTCCACGCTCCGCATCGTGTAAAGGACGAATCGACATGACCTGGCGTAAACGCACCATCCTGCTCACCGGCGGCTCCGGCGTTCTGGGCCGGGCGCTGATCGACGAGCTCGCCCACGACTTCGACATCGTGTGCATGCGGCACCGCACACCGGTGGCCGATCCGCGCATCAGCGAGTTCTCCGGCGATTTCGCCCATCCCACACTCGGACTCGACACCGCCGACTATCGCCGACTCACTCAGCGAGTGGACGCGGTGGTGCATTCAGCGGCCGTGACCAGCTGGAAAGAAGATCCCGAGACCATTCTCCGAACCAATCTGGCGGGGCCGCGCGCATTGCTGCGGCTGGCAGGAGACGCGGAGGTCCCGCTCTACTTCTTCAGCACCGCGTTCGTGGCCAACCCGCCCGGTGACGGCTCGAGCTTCCCGGGGGCCGCGACGTACGTGCAGTCCAAGATCGATGCCGAGCAGCTGGTGCGCGACGATCCCGCGCAGACCGTCATCGTGCGTCCTTCGGTCGTGTCCGGCAGTACCGTCGACGGCAGGATGTCGGCGTTCCAAGGGCTGCATCGAGTGCTCGGGGGAGTGGTGCGTGGACGAGTGCCGCTCATCCCGTGTGACTCGGACTCCCTGATCGACACCATTCCCCAGGACCTGGTGGCCGCGGTGCTCGGAAAGCTGCTGCGCGAGAATATCGTCGAGGGCGAGTTTTGGCTGTCCGCCGGCCCGGAGGCGCTGCACGCCGGCGATATCCTGACGCTGTGCCGCGAGATCGGCGAGGAACTCGGGATCACCAGCGCACCACCGCGTTTCGTTCCGAGCGAAGCGGTGGACCGGCTGTTGCTGCCACTGCTGGAGGACGCGCTGCCGCCCGACGCGCAGGCCATGTTCCGTGACTTCCTGGAGTTCACCTGGCTGTTCCAGACTCCGGAGCCGCTGCCGACGTCCATGTCCGAACTCGGTTTCGGCCCGCAGGTTACCCGGGGAGCGCTGCTCGAGGCCACCGCGAAGTCGCTGCGTTATTGGGCTCGTACCAAGGGCCTCGGCCGCACCGACCAGGCGAGGGTCGCATGACGACCACCTATGCGGACTTCGACCCGGCCGCTCTCGACTCGGAGACACAGCTGTTGTGCCGCAAGCACTTCGGCTCAACACGAGCCTCGCTGGGCGCGATGCTCGGCGGCATGGTCGAGATCTCCAGCGCCGGCCCGTGGGTGCAGGCCAGCGATGGCCGCCGATACCTCGACTTCGGCGGGTACGGGGTGTATCTGCTCGGTCACCGGCATCCGGTGGTGACCGCCGCGGTGCACCGCCAGCTGGACCTGCATCCGATGGCCACGCGGGTCTTTCTCGAACCGGTTGCCGCTCGGACGGCGGCGGCCTTGGCGGCGATCACGCCCGGCCCGCTGGAGATGGTGCACTTCGTCAATTCCGGCGCCGAAGCCACCGAAGCCGCGCTCAAGCTCGCCCGCGCCAACGGCAAGAACGCAATCGTGACCACTGCCAACGGCTTTCACGGCAAGACACTCGGGGCGCTGAGCGTCACCGCGAAGCCGATATTCCAGGACCCCTTCCGGCCGCTGCTACCCGAGGTCACCACAGTTCCTTTCGGTGATATCGACGCGCTGACCGCGGCACTGGCCGTCGTCCCGGGGCGGGGCTGTGTGATCGTGGAGCCGGTGCAGGGTGAAGGCGGAGTACGCATTCCGCCACCGGGCTATCTGCGCGCGGTATCGGACGCATGCCGCGCGCACGACGCCCTGCTGATCGTCGATGAGATCCAAACCGGACTCGGCCGGCTCGGAACCTGGTGGGGCATCGATGTCGAAGACGTGGTCCCGGATATTCTGCTGGTAGGCAAGGGGCTCTCCGGCGGTGTCGTCCCGATCGCCGCCATGGTCGCGACCGCCGCTGTCTACCAGCCGTTCTCCAGCGACCCGTATCTGCACACCTCAACCTTCGCGGCCTCACCGCTTGCCTGCGCCGCGGCCGAGGCAGCGATCTCGGTCATTCGCGAGGAAAATCTGACCGCCCGAGCAGCAGACCTCGGTGCACAGCTACTGCGGGAGATCACCGCCATCATCGCCCGCCACCCCGCGGGCGATGGGGTCGAGATCCGAGGCCGCGGATTGCTGATCGGACTGGAGTTCCGCGAGCCCGCCGCTGTCGGCGAGCTGTTCCTCGGTTTGATCGAGCAGGGCGTGCTGGCCAATCACTCCCTCAATTCCTCAACGGTGCTGCGGTTCAGCCCACCGGCCGTTCTCGAGGATTCCGAAATCGGGCACTTCCTGACCGCCTTCGAGACCGCGCTCGCTGCGGCGCTCTGATCGCTACTTGCCCCCCTCCCGACGAAGGAGCCAATTCCTATGCGCACCATCGATCTTCATCTCGTGGCCCCGGCTATCGACTCCGTACTCGCGTACTCGCGCATCAGCGACTTCGCTCGCTACCCCGAGTTCACCGACACCGTCGTCTCTGTCGAGGTCGGATCCGTCGATGTCGAACGGGTCGAATCGACTTGGACCGTCAAGTTCCGCCGCGGCCTGCTGCGGTGGACCGAGGTCGACACGTTCGACCCCGAGCAGGGCGTCATCGACTTCGAACAGACTTCCGGCGATTTCGCCGAGTTCAACGGTTCGTGGCGCGTGCGCGCCCACGGATCCGGTACCGCGGTGAACTTCACGGCACGCTTCGATCTCGGCATGCCCTCATTGTCGGAAATCCTCGATCCGGTCGCGGAATCCGCACTGCGCGAGAACATCACCGTGATCTTGACCGGCTTGCTCGGCGAGGTCACGATCGTGACGCCGGACCATGTCTGACCGGGCTGCCCTCGACCCGTTCGCGGTCACGGAATTCACGGAGTTCGCAGACGTCCCCGGTCCCGAAGCCGAGCGCTGCCGACGGCTTTTCCGCATGCTCGCCGCCGGCGTGAGCATCGTGTCGGCGCAAGGCCCGGCAGGGCCCGTGGGTATGACTGCCTCATCGGTCACCTCGGTGTCGATGCATCCGCCGCTGCTGTCGGCGTTTCTGGCCACAGGTTCCGGAACACTGGCGGCGCTGCGGCGGAGCCGGGCATTCGGCGTGCAATTCCTTGCGGCCGAGCAACAGTCGCTGGCCGAGGACTTCGCAGGTCGGGGCGGCGATCGATTCGGCAGCGCCGAATACACCACGGTGCTGGGCGTTCCAATTCTGCGGGGAACCCTCGCCTGGTCGGTGTGCCTGGTCGATGACGTCAGGCGCTATGGTGACCACGCGCTGGTGGTCGGTCGCATCGTCGCGACGCATACCGGTGAAGGAACGCCGCTCCTATGGCACGATCGGCGCTTCAGCCGCCTGCAGCACCAGGTCTGTGCGGTGCAAGCGGCACAGTGACCTGCCATTACCGCGGTGGTCGGTGGCCGAACACGCCCATTTACATAATGACTGTTCATTATGTATGCTACTCATGGGTCTCCACCGACCACCGAATTCACCGACGGACAACGACAGTCCGACACTCCTGACCCTCGTTCTATTACGTCACGTGACAGACATCTTTGAGTGTGAGATCGGTCGACCCCACCCGACTGCTCTCGCGCCGACACTTTCGAGATTTCAAGCGGACGAAGTCGAAACACGCTGTTGCACAACACAATCAGATACCTAACCACTGGAGAACCCATGGCGGCGCTTGAAGACACCGTTCCCTTCCTGGGTTCACTCCGCGACGTGATAATGCTGTCCGCGACCGTCAGCGAGTTCGAGCAACTCACGCCCCGCCTACAGCGCATCCGGTTCAGTGGCCCCCGGCTACGAGGCCTGAAATGGTCAGCGGGACAACATATCCGTGTGCAGGTCGACGGATTTGCCGAGACACTACTGCGGCTGGCTCCCCACGACTCGCTACGGGCCTACTCCATCTACGACGCCGATCCAGTTCGGGGCACCCTCGACATCGTGCGATTCGAACACGCCGCCGAACCAGCGAATATCACTCCGTCTCGTCGCTGGATTCGTGATCTCCAGATTGGTTCCACGGTCAGGTTCACCCGCCCGGAGGGCAAACTGACATCGCCGCCTCGAGCGGAGTATCACGTGTTCGCTGGTGAGGAAACAGCCTCGGTCGCATTCGCGGCGATGTTGCGGTCGCTACCGATGTCCGCTGAAGTGCACGGCGTGGTCGAAGCCGCCACCGAAACGGACCACCTGACGCTCCCCAGAGAGCTGACGCGAGTCGAGCGCGGCGACGCCTCGGCAGCCGATTCGCCGGTGCTCGCCGCGACCCTGCGTGATCTCCCGCTCCCCGACCGACAGGGCATCGCATACCTGGCCGGTGAAGCCCGCACCATCCAAACCCTCAAGCGTGTTCTGATCGATGTTCACGGCTGGGACCGACGCAACATTCGCACCAAGCCCTTCTGGACTCCCGGCCGGACCGGTATGGAATAGCACTCGGGAGTCGGGTGGATCTCCAGCCTGAACGATCGACCTCCTGTTCCAGCCGGCAACCATAGGTCCACCGATCACTGTGAACCGCAAGACATTCGGCAGTTCAGTACGCTGTGACAGGACTTTCCGGAATCAAGGAATTGGGTCTTCTCCTGTCCGGTGAGTTCGCGGGCCGTGACGTCCTCGGTCTGGTGTCGGTAGAGGAGTTGGGCGGTGCCGCTCGCTCGGAGATTTCGCGCCGCGCCGTGGATGTCCACCCTGCTGCCGGCAAAGAGCTCATCCGGGGTGATGCCGGGCGCATACTGGGAGGCATGCCGTTGGGGCGCAGGATGGTTGGAGTGGTTGCCGGGCTCATCGGCGTGGCCATTTTGGTGGGCCTGGGTATTTACCTCGCTCGCATCGGACTGGACGATGCCGACAAAGTCGCGAGCGTGATCGGTGCATTCTGTGGCCTGATCAGTGTGGGTATCGCTCTGGTTGCTTTCTTCCCGCGCCCGTCCACTCCTGCGCCCTCATCGGGAGGCAATACGATCATGGGCACCGTCCACGGTCATGTGGTGCAGGCGGACACCATCGATGGTGACATCGATCTGCGTTAGCGAATTGCCTTCTCTGGCAATGGATTCAGCCTAGCGAAGCGTCCAGCTCGGAGAGTCGGCGCTGGATCCGCTCGGCGTCGTCCGTGCGATGTTGATCGGCATAGAGCCGCTCTGCCTGCTGCCACGCAGTGCGAGCCGAGTCGCGCTGGTCGAGGGCGACGTGGGATTCTCCGACGCGATCGAGAACATCGGCCTCGTAGTAGGTATGGCCGAGGCGACGGTATTGGTCCAAGGTCTGCCGGTAATAGTCCAGTGCGCGGTGGTGGTCGCCGGCCAGCTGTTCGAGGTAGCCGAGATTATGTAGTGCCTCGGTCTCGCCTTGGCCGTCATGATTGCGGCGACACATCAATAACGCGGTGTCGCAGTGGATGCGGGCGTCGGCATGCTGTCCTAGGCGGGCGGCGAACTTTCCCATCGAGGTCAGCGCCTGTGCCTCCCATATCGGGTGGCCCAGCAGTTGGAACAGGCGTCGGGCTTCGGTCGCGTGTTCCAGCGCCCGCTGGTCGCTGCCTTGTTCCTGCCGAGCCTTCATCAAGAAGGTGTGAGTGTGGGCCTGGTTGAGCAGATTACCGGCCTCTCCTGCGACACGTAGCGCGTGCTCGAGGTGTTCGAGGGCCTCGTCGTGGTGGCCGATCTGTATGTATGCGTGGCCGAGCAGTCGATGTGCGATGAAGGTGCCGTTCGGGTCGCCGTCTTGTTGGGCGGCCGCTAATCCCTTGTGCCAGGCGGCGATTCGGTCCAGCAGCAGCCCGCGGCGGTAGCGGAAGGTGTCCAATGCCCATGTCAGCTGCCAGGCCGCGTGGTGCCACCGCGAGGCAGCGAGATGCTCGCTGGCTTCGAGGCACATGAGTTCGGCATCGAACCAGGCCCAGGCCGCCTCTTGATCGTGCAACGGGTGGGTGCGGGTGGTATCGAGCGGTTCGTCGATATCGATCGGTGGTCGGCGCGGATTGATGAGTCGATCGGCGGAGTGGGCTGTGCGGAGGTAGAAGTCGATCAATCGTCGAAGTGCGGCATTCCGGTCTTCTTCGGACTGGTCGAGCTCGGCCTGTTGCACCGCGTAGAGACGGACCAGGTCATGGATCTGCCATCGACCCGGAACTTGCTGCTGGAGTAGGGATGCGCGTTCCAGGGTCCGCAGTACCGCCCGGGTCTGGGTATCGGTCAATCCGATGAGCACGGCGGCAGCCGACAATGAAATGTCCGGTCCCGGTGCGAGTCCCAGCATTTCGAGAGCCTTCGCGGGCCTCGGTGGCAATGCGGCGAAGGACCACGACAACACCCGCGTGATACTAGCGGCCTCGCCATCATCGAGGGCGTCCAATCGAACAGCGGTATCTCGTAATTCCCGAGTCAGTTCTGCCAGTGGGAAACTCGGGTGGGCAGCCGCCCGACTGGCGACGATGCTCAATGCCAAAGGCAATCCCGCGCAATAGCTCAACAATTCGGTGACGGCGTCGGGTTCGGCATCGATCCGTGTCTGTCCGAGTCGTGCGGCGAGGAGCTCGCGGGCTTCGTTCACATCGAGTACGTCCAGGTTCAGTCGGCGTGCGGAATGTGTTGTGAGCAGTCCCGATAATTGATTTCTGCTGGTGACAAGCACCGTACAGGTTGGATTGCCGGGAACCAGCTGAGCGACATGCGTCGTGTCATGCGCATTGTCCAGCACGATCAGCAATCTCTTGTTCGCGACCAGGCTGCGATAGAGCCCCACTCGAGCATCGATGTCCACCGGAATCCGAGCTGGTTCGATCCCGAACGCGTCCAAGAATCCGCGAACCGCTGTGTCGGGCGGCATCGGTTGCCCCGACGGCGCGAAGCCCCGCAGATCGACGAACAGCTGCCCATCGGGGAATTGATCGAGATGCCGATGGGCCCAATGCAGTACGAGCCAAGTCTTCCCGATTCCGCCGGCCCCGGTGACCGCCGAGACCGCGACGGTCGCACCGGGACTGTCCATGACAGCGTCGAGCTGCGAGCATTCGTGCCATCGACCGACGAATGAACCTGGTGCACAGGGTAATTGGCGTGGAATTGGGATGGACCGTGCCGTTCCGTGCAGATGGACATCACCGCGAACCACCCCCGCCTGCACCAGGTGCCCCGCTACCGACGCGTCAGCGGAGTTGCGAATCGGCGATGCCGACGGGAGAGGGATGGGTTCGGATTCCTTGGTCATCGCCCTGTTTTCATGTCACGGTGCCACGCAATAACGGTAACCCTGGGGGCGTCGAATCCCAGCTCGGTTTCGCTGCTTGACCCTGACGTGGCGTGAGGGTGCATGGTGAGGAAGTGAATACTTCCGGAGGCTGGACAGTCGGACCGCTCGCCGAGGCCAGTGGTGTGACGGTGCGGACGTTGCATCATTGGGATGCGATCGGTGTCTTGAGTCCGTCTCGGCGCACGCCCGGTGGATATCGGGAATACACCGATGAGGATCTTGTCCGTCTGTATCAGGTATTGGCGCTGCGCAGTTTGGGTTTGGGCCTGGAGACGATCGTTGTCTGCCTGGATACAGGCGTCGATTCGGCCCGGGTCGTCGGTGATCACCTGCGTGGTGTCGAGGCGGCCCTCGCGGCACTGGATGCGGTGCGGCAGAAACTGATACGGCTCGCTGCCGAATTGGCGACCGACCACGGCGCGACACCCGAGACCCTGCTGGACGCTCTCGGCGCGATCGGCGGTGCGAGCCCGGCGAGCGAGCAGGTACTGAGTCGGCATCTCGATACCGATCAGAGACGACGACTCGACGCTCGGGCGACGGCGCTCGGCCCCGCGAAACACTATCTGTTGGAGATCGAATGGCCGGAGCTCTATCGCAGAGCTGATCGGCTCCGGCGGCAAGGGGTGGATCCCACCGACGACCGAGTTCGGCGTCTGGCGCACCGCATGGACGAGCTGAGCGCGCTGTTCACCGGTGACGATGCCGAGGTGTCGGCGGGAGTTCGCAATGCCTGGCGTGAGAACCCGGCTGCCATGTCGGGCGATCCCGCCGCGCCCGCCGATGAGTGGCGCGCATTGGCGGATTATCTCGACCACGCGCGCCAGGATCCCGCCCACGAATAGCCGCCACGACCGAAATCATTTGCAGTGCAAGGGAGTAACTCCATGAATCATCGAGCACGCCTATCCGTCGCCGTCGCTTCGATGTTGCCGATAGGACTGGGCGTCGTCCTCTGCTGTCTGCTGGTCGCCGCGGGAACGGCACCCGCCGGTGTGGTGTCAGCGCTGGCAATCGCCGTCGCGGTGCAGGGCATCATCACCTATTTTCGATTGCGCCGCGCAACGCCCACCGCTCGACCCCCGCGACCCACCGCCGAGAACAGCAGTCCGTAACCATAGTCAGCTCGGTGAAAGGTCGCGAGGGTGGAGGGACATCAACACGCGCATTCCGCGTGCATCACTGACAGGGCCGTCATGCGGTCCAGGAACGGCTGCTGTCGGCTTGATCTATACATGGCATCTACCTCGCGCGCGTTTTCAGATCGGCTGAAATTCCGAGCGCGCTGAAGGCTGGTTACGACTGTCGAGGTTACTGTCTATTTGCCAACTACGGGCTCGAGCTACGCGTCAGTGCGCGTATGGAAGGGGAATGGACTGTGCGCGATATCGCCCGGCTACCAACAGCGGCACAGTTGCTCTATCCCGATCCGCCCCCGATGCTGTACCACTACACCAGCGCCGCGGCTTTGATCTCGATTATCGACAGTCGGCAACTATGGGCCGGGCTGCCAGTACAGATGAATGATGCCGAGGAGCAGATTCGGGCCTTTCATTGGCTCGAATGGATTGCCCGCGAACATAATTCACCCGATGCCACTCCGGTGTCGGAGATGTTCGCGAAGGTGGTGGCAGAGCAGATCTACGCCGGGCACGCGCATGAGGGCAGTGCACCGTATCTGGTGTCGTTCAGCGCTGATGGTGACTCACTGTCCCAGTGGCGGGCCTACGGGCCGCGCGGTGGGGTGTGCCTCGGGGTGCCCTTCGAGATGATTCGGACCGCTGCCGATCGACAGGGTTGGTATCTCGCGAAGTGCATCTACGACGAGGACGATATGCACGCCCTCGTCAGCGAACTCTTCGAACATCATCTGGGATTGCTCGATACGGGATTGGCGGCGACGGGACCGGTTCAGGCGGAAACGGTCGCCGAGATGGTCGCCGAGCGGGCACAGATGTTGTTCAGCGAGCTGCGGCTGTACGGGCTGTTCATCAAGAATCCGTCGTTCCATGCCGAAATGGAGTGGCGGCTACTGAAATTCGATGCCGAACCCGACGACGGGGAGCTCAGATTCGTGCCCGGCACCGATGGCGTCCGAGCTTTCCTGCCGTTCCGACTGCTCGCGGACGACCATCCTGGATTCCCGGATCATCCCCGCCCCAGTGTTCATATCGGTCCTTCACCTTTGCCCGGAATCGCGGAGTACGCCACGAAGCGCTTGCTGGAGCGTTGGACCGGTCCGGGAAACGCCGACGTATGGCCCACACGAAGCAGCTTCCGCTGAGTGCTGATCCGGTCGATGGACGCAGTCGCAACTCATCCGGGCACGCTCTGGGCATGGCACACGGATGTCCCGGATCGATCATGCAGAGCACCACGAACAGCCCGGCCGAACGTCCCTCCACGCTCAGCGACCTGGACAAAGCCGCCTACCGGCGGGCACTCGAAATGAGGCCCGGCGTGAGTCGAAAGGATCCGACCGCGGGCTGTGCGATCGCAGTTGCGATCTGCTCCGGGGCCATTGCGACCGCTGCCGTCGATCCTGTTCGCGCGCGGGACCTTTGGGCGGGCGAACCGCTTCGACAGCTCACGCTCGGTCCCAATGTTGTTGTGGCCGTGGAGTGTCCGACCGGGTACGGGGTTGCTGTACCTCGGGCCGCCGCATGGGCACTCCACGGCCGGTGAGTTAGACGGTTTCGCCGATGTTGCCGAAGACGCTGTTCAGTTTCGCTTCGCCGTCGGCGAGGTTGTAGGTGACGCACGCGATGGCGCATTCGCCCGCCATGACGCGCTGGGAGATGACGGTCGAGCGCTGCATGAGCTGGCGTGCGGTTTCCTCCACGTGTCGGCCTTCGAGTTCATCGACGGTGGTCAGGCCTTCGCGGCGGCCCAGCAGGATGGATGGGGTGACCCGCTCGACGATGCTGCGGATGAAACCACCCGGCACCGCGCCGTTGTCCAGCGCGTCGATGGTCGCACGCACCGCGCCGCAGCTGTCGTGGCCCAGCACCACGATCAGTGGGACGTTGAGGACCTGAACGCCGTACTCGATCGAACCCAATACTGAGCTGTCCACGACGTGCCCTGCGGTGCGGACTACGAACATATCGCCGAGGCCGCGGTCGAAGATGATCTCCGCGGCGACGCGGGAGTCGCCGCAGCCGAACAAGATCGCTGAAGGCTGTTGTCCGCCAGCGAGTTTCGCGCGGTCTGCGGCGCCCTGGCTGGGATGCAGCAGTTCACCGTTGACGAAGCGCTCGTTTCCTTCGCGGAGCGATTTCCATGCACTGATCGGATTGGAGTGGGACATGGCTTATATCTTGCCGACGAATCCAGCATGAGGCGGAATCGGGGTGGTGTTGTCTGCGAATGCAAACCGTCACTGATGGGCTGGTGCGGTCTGCTCCTCGACGCCCGCTGTTTGGGGCTATCCGCCAAGGGGGATGGCTCTCGAAAAGTATTGCGGTCGAATCGGATTCAGCCCCGCGGATCCTGCCCGCCGGGCCGGACCAGCGGCAGAAATATAGTGTCGACGATGTCCTCGATGTCCGCGTCGGACATCGGTTGCATCGTCATGAAGATGTGGTGGCGCAGGAGATCCACGGGCAGCGTGCGCAGTCGCGGAGTGAGCCTGGCGGGGTCGATCTCACCGCGTTCGGCCGCTGCGGCCAGAATCTCGTCGAGCACGGTCGGCGGCTGCCCGCTCAATGAGATCTCGCGCATGTCGGCGAGGGTGTCGCCGGTCTCCTGATAGTAGCCGCCCAGCTGCACCCCCATGACGGTCGCGAGGTCGAGGCGGGAGTTGTTGAGTGCGCCGAGCAGGGCGATGAGGTCTCCGCGCAGGGTTCCGGTGTGCGGTGTCGGGACCGGTCGCATCCGGCTGGCGTGCGCGATGGTGGCGTGCAGCATCTCGTGCCGACCCGCCCAGCGGCGGGCCAGGACCGGGCGGCTGGTCCCGGCGCGGACGGCGACGGCTTCGAGGGTGAACCCGGCGTAGCCGTGCTCGCGCAGCACGGCCCAGGCAGCGTCGAGCAGCGCTTCTTCCAGGGCCGCGCCGCGGCGGCGTTGGACCGGCTGAACCTCATTAGGATGCACTTGCGCATCTTATCAGAGCGCAGTACGCTCGATTTCATAAGATGCTGATCTGCATCTAAAGGCTGCTCGTGGAGGAAGTCATGAACGCACACAACATGATTCGGACCGAAGTCCTCGTCATCGGCGCCGGCCCCGTGGGTCTCACCCTCGCCTGCGATCTTGTCCGCCGCGGCGTGGCCTGCCACGTCATCGAACGTGTGGACGCACCCAGCCGAGCCTCCAAAGCCAAAGGGATCCAGTCCCGTTCGCTCGAGGTGCTCGATGATCTCGGTGCCGTGGACTACGTTGTGCGGCACGGTATCGCGGAGCTGCCGGTGCGCTTCCATGATCCGTCCGGAGCCACCGTCGATCGCCCGCCGGTCACCATCCCGGCCGCGCCCTACTTCCACACGCCGTACCCCAACATGCTCTGGATCGGGCAGTTCGATGTCGAGCACGCGCTGCGCGAGCGGCTGTATCAGTTGGGCGGCACGATCGAGTACGGTGCGGAAGCGATTGCCCTGAAACAGGATTCGGACCACGTCATGGTGACCGTGCGAACCGCGGCGGGGGAGCGCGCGGTCGAGGCGCGCTATGCCGTGGGCACGGACGGCGGCAAGAGCACCGTCCGCCATCTGATCGATCTCCCACTGAACGGTGAGACCCGCGACACCGAGCGCTGGTATCTCGGCGATGTCACCGTCCCCGGACTGCCCCGCGACCGGATACATGTCTTCACCTCGGACTCCGGCATGCTGGTCCTCACCCCCCTGCCCAGCACCGATATCTGGCAGTTCCAGAACCGGATTCCCGACGATGCGGACCCGGCCGAGCCGTCGCTCGAGCTGTACCAGCGCCTGCTCGACGACCGCAACGCCGGCATCACCCTCGCGAGCGCGACCTGGCTCTCGATCTACCGGGTGAACATCCGCATGGTCGAGGACTACCGCCGCGGCCGAGTGCTGCTGGCCGGCGACGCCGCGCACGTACATTCGCCCGCCGGCGGACAGGGCATGAACACCGGCATCCAGGACGCCTACAACCTCGGCTGGAAGTTGGGCGCGGTGATCGCGGGCGCGGCCCCGGACCTACTGAACAGCTATGCCACCGAACGCATTCCGGTCGCCCGGACCGTACTGGAACTGAGCACGCAGCGGTTGGACCGTGTCACCGATGCCGCGAACGGCGATATCGTGCAGGCGTCCGACGCGCTGTCCGCGCTCGCCGACAGTGAACTGACCACCGGGCTCGGCATCCATTATGGCGAGCGCACCGTCACCCATGATCACACGCACCCGGTCGCCGGTGACCGTGCCCCGAATGTCACCGGGTTGCACGGCAGCGACGGCACACTCGCCCTGTTCGACCTCACCCGCGGCCCGCAGTGGACCCTGCTCGCCTTCGACATCGCCGACAGCGCAAAGGATCTCATCAAGAGCCTCGAATCCAATGAGCTGCACGTGTACCGGATCACCAGTACTCCCGGCGACGGAATCGTCGACAGGGACAGCGAATTCGAGCAGCTCTATACGCCCGAGCCCGGTGAACTGATCCTCATCCGCCCGGATGGCTACCTCGCAGACTGCGTGACCGCCACGGAGTCGAACCTGGAGAAAACGGTAAGCACATTGCAGCAGTTGATGCCCGCATCGTCGGGGGACTGCCCTGAGTTCAGCTGACTCGCGTCAACGCAACCCGTGCGGTTGGGGGGCCAGCTGGCGTGATGCTCCGAAGGTCAACGTGCCGGGAGAGTCGCGGGTTCGGTTGGCTACGTAAGCTTCGTCCCGGAAAATCCACACAGTCGGAGGAAATGCGATGCCGATCGATGTTCGCGAATTCATCGGGCAGAACCCTTACCCCGGTCGAGTGATCGGATTCAGGTCGACCCAGCCCGGACAGCTCGAGAGCGTCATCATGCTGACCGGTCGAAGCCCCGCATCCAAGGCCCGGGTGCTCGATCCCGCCCGGCAGGGCACGACAATGCTGCGAGCGCGCGCCACTACCGCCGACCCGCACGACGAATTGCGCCACTATCCAGCTGTGGTCGCCGACTCCACCGGGATCGTGATCGCCAACGGTGACCACTCGGTGCCCCTGCACGCCTCACTCGGTGACAGGACTCTCGACGACCAGATCGCGGCTACCCGTTACGAACCGGACCCACCCACCAACACCTCACGGCTGGCGGTCACCTTCGACCGACTCGCCGGGCGGATCGTCGCATCAATCAACGCCGCGACCTCTACCGACGATCAGGCAGAACCGATGCTGGTGCGGCTCGAGTCCACGACCGGAAGCATCGGCGACTGGATCATGATGTCCACCTACCAATCCGACGGCGGCACAATCGAACCGAACTACCACTTCACGCGGATCGAATTCGGCACCACCGATCCATTGGCCGAACTGTGGGACGCGACCGACCCCCGGTTCCGGGTAGCCGCCGCCGCAGTTCTCTTCGACAACGGCACTACGACGGTACGAACCGTCGCCCCTGCTGCCGTCGGGTAGATCGCAGCTGTCGGCGAACGCACTCCAAAGGCGGATACCGCGCGGACCGAACCGGCGACGCGGTGAATCGGAAGATGAACTGCCCGTGGCTATCCGGGCTGGCCGAACGCTCGCTACTGACGAATCGAGTCTGTTCGTCAGTAGCGAGTCAGCCTTGGTGCTCTTTCAGCGCGGCCGTTGTCTGGGTGAGGTGCTGAGTGAGGATGTCGACGGCGGTGTCGGTGTCACGGGCCAGCGCGGCCTCCTCCAATCGGCGATGTTCGTCGATGCCGTCGCGCTCGGGGTTGCGGTGTGCGGATAGGCGGCGAGCCAGCTCGCTCGAGACCCACAGGCGGTCGAAGGTCTCCAGTAGCACCGGGTTTCCGCACCCCTCCAGGAGTGTGCGATGGAATACCCGGTGGGCCTCGGCCCATTCTTCGGTGTAGTACTCGCCTTCTTCCAAGGTGAATGCCGGTGTGCGCGCCAAGCGGTGGTGGGCGGCTCGTACGTCGCCTTCCCAGTTGACGTCACCACGTTCGATCGACATGCGCAGCAGGACCGGTTCGATGGTCCGGCGGGCCTCGCCGATCTGTTGCCAGCGGTGAGCGGAAAAGGCTGGGACCGCGAAACCGCGATTGGTCAGCCGTTCGGCCAGGCCCTCGCCGACCAGCCGCACCAGCGCCTCGCGCACCACGGCCAGGCTCACACCGTGTTGCCCGGCTAGATCCTGCGGCTTGAGCGCGTCACCGGGTGCGTACTCGCCGCGCATGATCGCGTTCCGCAGTTGTGCGTAGACCTGCTCGGAAAGCATCTGCTTCGCCGGCGGGGTTGGGGTTGTCCGGGTCATCGCTCGATCATAGATGATTTGGCAAATAATCGATTATTGGTGCTATCGTCGATCTTGCCATCCAGTACGACTCGAAAGGCGCCACACCATGAGCGCAAACGACCCCTTCGCCCGCCTCCCCGAAGCAGCCGCATTCACGGTCACCAGCACCACGGTGAGCGACGGTGCCGCCTGGTCACCCGCGCAGTGGTCCTCCGGCGCTCCCGGCGGCAAAGACGTTTCCCCGCAGCTGAATTGGACTGGTGCCCCAGCGGGTACCAAGAGCTACGCCGTCACCGTGTACGACCCCGATGCCCCCACCGGCTCCGGGTTCTGGCACTGGGCTGTGGCCAACATTCCGGCCACGACCACGACGCTTCCCGAGGGTGCCGGGGACGACGCGGGCAACGGCTTGCCGGTCGGCTCCTTTCAGCTGCCGAACGACGCACGCCTCCCTCGATACATCGGTGCGGCCCCGCCGGCCGGACACGGTAGGCACCGCTATTTCGTCACCGTGCACGCTCTGGATGTGGAGGACATCGGCATCGCGTCTGACTCCACGCCGGCTCTGCTCGGGTTCATGATCGCCGGGCACATCCTGGGCCGAGCCACGCTCGTCGCCACGGCGGAGTCAATGCAGTGACTTCGATTCGAATCGCAGGCTCCGCCGCCAACGTGGATTCGTCGATGACCGAGTCGATCCCCTGTGATGTCAAGGTTGTTCGTCATTCGCGGCACGACGGCGACGTGATCGTCCGCTGGGTCGAGGTCACCGTGAACGGCATGCCGATGCCGGTCACCGGCGAGCCGCGCGTCGCACACACGCCTCTCGGCACGCACGTCGCGCTCGACCTGACCGCCACTTCGG
Organism: Nocardia sp. NPDC058058; assembly: GCF_042885355.1. Taxonomy (NCBI): domain Bacteria; kingdom Bacillati; phylum Actinomycetota; class Actinomycetes; order Mycobacteriales; family Nocardiaceae; genus Nocardia; species Nocardia sp. NPDC058058. The sequence continues at coordinate 979,141 of NZ_JBHVSA010000003.1, forward strand.
TCAGCATCCGGACCGAGGACGGGAAATGACACTTCAAGGAAACGCTATGAGCGACAACGATATCGATCACATGGTAGATCGCACCGTGCTGATCACCGGTGCCACGGACGGCCTCGGCCGCGAACTCGCGATGCGGCTCGGCGCAGCGGGCACCCGGCTGATCCTGCACGGCCGCAACCCCGATCGGGCCGCAGCGGTCGCCGCCCAGGTAACAGCCGCAGGCGGCCACGCGCCACTGATCATCCTGGCCGACCTGTCGCGGCTCACAGAGGTGGACCGGCTGGCCGACGAGATCATCGCCCGCACTTCACGATTGGATGTGCTGGTGAACAATGCCGGCACCGGCGGCCGATCGGACGGGAAACGCGAACTCAGCGCCGACGGCAACGAATTACTCTGGGCGGTCAACCATCTGGCCTCATATCGGCTGACGCGGCGCCTGCTCCCGCTGTTGCGGGCCTCGGCTCCGGCACGGGTGGTGAACGTAGCCTCCGCCGGGCAGCGCGAGATCAACCTCGATGATCCAACCCCGGAGACCGGCTACGACGCATACACCGCCTACTGCCGCTCCAAGCTGGCAATGATCATGGCGACCATCGAGTACGCCGAGGAACTCGCCGGAACCGGTGTCACCGCGAACGCCCTGCACCCGGCCACCCTCATGCCGACAACCATGGTGCGGGACGCCGGTGTGACACCACTCAGCACTCTCACCGAAGGCGCGGACGCGACCCTCCGCCTGATCTGCGATCCGGGCCTGTCGCACACCACAGGTCGGTACTTCGACGGCACCAGGCCGAGTCACCCACACGCACAGGCCGCCGACCCGAAAGCATGCCGCCGCCTGCTCGAAATCAGCGACACCGCAATCGTTTCGGCGTTGGGCCCGTAAAAGTTCCTTGGCCGCTGTCGATTTGAGCCGAGCGCGGCGTACGTCGATCACGCTGGGTAGATGTACGTCCCCTGCGCGGTGTTCCGGCGCACGCCGTTGGAACGATTCGACCAACACCTTGCCTGGTATCGACACGACCAATGGTTCTTCGCCGCCGGCGCGTGTCACATCCTGGCCTACGTATTCCTCGAGCAGCATCCTGGCCGCTTCAACGTATTCGGGTTGTGGCCGCACCTCGCTGCTGATCCGAGCCACGTCTACGCCAGCGATGGCACCTGGGCTTTCGACCACAGCGGATGGACACCGCTGACCGAATTGCTCGAGGTGAGTAGGGCGGCCGAGCCCGATGCCGACTATCACTCACGGCCGATCGCAATGGATCTGGACGAGCTCTGTGCCCGTCATTGGCACCGCAGCCCTGCAGAATTCATACAGGACCCTCGGCCACGCGCCCGCGCCTACATCGCACAGTTCCGACCACCGGATGCCTCATGATGTCGCATGGCGCGTGGACCGAGCTGGACAGAGTCGATTCGACAAACATCAACTGCCCGTTCGAGGGCGAGTGGCACAGTGATCGCCGATGAGTTTGCGGCTCCCGGTCAGTCAGAGCTTGTGACACCCGAGGAAAGGACATCGCTATGTCGGAGCTTCTCGTTGACTTCATTACCTCGCTCGACGGTTACGCCTCAGGGGAGGGATGGCCCGGATTCTGGGGCCTCGAGGGTCCTGAATACCTCGCGTGGCTTGGTGCGCAGCCCGCGGCCACACATCTGATGGGAGCGAACACCTACCGGCTGATGTCGGGCTTTGCCGCCGGCGAGGTCCCCTCGGGCCAGGATGAGTTCAGGCCCGAAGAAGAGGCGTCCGTCGATGAGCTCACGAAAGCGCCCAAGGTGGTGTTCTCCTCGTCGCTCGAGGGGCCGTTGGCGTGGGCCAACTCCACGCTCGTGCGCGAAGACGCGATCGAAGCGGTGCGCGCGATGAAATCGACCGGCTCCGGGCTCCTGACCACGATCGGCAGTCTGAGCCTGTGCCGGTCCCTGCTTCGAGCCGGACTCGTCGACCGATTCCGGGTGGTGATGTTCCCGGTGATCACCGGTGCCACGGGCTCGGAACGCATCTACGACGGCTATCCCGATGTCGCCCTCGAGATGATCGAGCACCGCACCTTCGATGGCCGTATCCAGTTGGTCGAGTACAAACCTCAGGTGCTCGAGCACCCGCCGCTCGGCGCCCTCGAGTAGATCAACACTGCGGGTGCCGCACTGGTCGACCCCACCGACGTGAAGTAAAGAACCAGCAATCGCGAGCCCCAACCAGTCGAAACTGGTTGGGGCTCGGTGGCATTCGGCCGCTTACCAGTTCGTGTAGCCCGCATCGAGTCGCAACCTCCACGTGGCGCAGTCGGATCAGCTCTTCAAATATTATCGTTATTCAGATTTATTTGCCAGCTGGATTGCCAGCATATCCGAAATCTGCAACTATCTGAGACAGTGACGGCGACGTACCGGCCGCCACGCCACGCCCGGGGGAATCGGCCGGGGAGCACGTCCGATCGCCGACCATCCGGCGATCATCGAGTGAGGAGTCATCCTTTGAGCAAGAACGTTGAAAACCCAACGGCTGCAAGGGTTCAGCCTCAGTTCGAAGTCGTGGTGGTCGGTGCGGGTGTGAGCGGCATCGGGGCGGGCTGCCAACTGCAGCGTGCCGGTATCGACGACTTCGTAATCATTGATCGCAGAAGCGATTTCAGCGGTACGTGGATCGCGAATACCTATCCCGGTGTCGCGCTCGACGTGCCCTCGACCTCGTATGAGTTCACCTTCGCGCCGAACAGTTGGTCTCGAATGTTCGCGACCGGCGGCGAGGTGCGCGAGTACTGCCAGCGGGTGGCGCGTGAACACGGGCTGTACGAGCGTGCCCGGTTCGGCGTCTCGGTCGAACGTGAAGTGTGGGACGACGAAACCGGCTTCTGGACAATGTATTTGGACGATGGCACGACCCTGACGGCGCGCTATGTGCTCAACGCCACCGGATACTTCCTCGAGCCGCGCTCGAACTCGGGCATCCCCGATGTGGAGAAGTTCGCCGGGAAGGTGATGCTCTCGGCCGGATGGGACCACGACTACGACTATCGCGGCAAGCGAGTGGCGGTGATCGGCACGGGAGCCAGCTCGATGCAGATCGTGCCGTCGATCGTTTCCGAGGTGGCCCAGCTGGATGTGTACCAGCGCACCGCCACCTGGTGCGGCCCCAAGCCGGACTTCGCCTTCGGCCGTCTGGGACGCGCGCTGCTGCGGTCGCGGCGCTTCCACACCGTGGCGTACATGGCCAATTGGTATGTGTATCAAGCCGTGGTCGTTGCGGCCGAGCGGCTGCCGAAACGCGTCACACTCGCCGCGATCGAGAAATTCGAGAATGCGTTGCGCGCGGCCTATCGCGCGTACCTGCGCTTCCAGGTCAAGGATCCGGAAGTCCGTGCGGCCCTGGTTCCCCGGCACGGACTGATGGCTAACATGCCGACCTTCGGGCGCGGTTTCCTGCAATCCTTCAACCGCGACAACGGAAATCTGCTCACCACACCGATCGAGCGATTCACCGAGCGCGGAATCCGAACGACCGACGGTGTGGACCACGCCTACGACATGATCGTGCTGGCGACCGGCTTCAGCGTCGCCTCCGAACCCGAATCCTTCCCGGTCGGCACGGTCAGCGGCCGTGACGGGGTGGACCTGGGTGAGTTCTACCGCGCCAACGGCATGCAGGCCTATGCCGGTGTCGCCATCCCCGGCTTGCCGAACCGATGGTCCATCTACGGACCGTACGGCTGGAACGGCGTGACCTTCGTCAGCATGAGCGAGACCGCCGGGCTACACGTCGCGCGAGTCCTCACCGAGGCACGCGCGCAGGGCGCCGAGATCGTGGAGGTGACCCAGGCCGCGCACGACGCCTGGCATCAGATGATGGTCACCAGCCCGTTCACCTTGGTCGCACAGGAGTACCTGGTCGAACGCCAGGTCAAGCGACACAATGTGCGCAGCTACTTCTCCAACGCGCGCGGCGAAGTGCCAATCTTGCGCCCCTCCCGGGGATTCCGGAATTCGCTGTGGAACCACAGCGAACGATTCGATCCGCGGCAGGACTACACCTTCCGCGCGCTGCCCACCACGCGCGCGAACGGCAATGGGCGGTCCGCGAATTCGATAGCGGCCCGTGTGGCCGTGGCGGATTGACCTGTCGGACAAGACAATCGATCGACAAGGGACTCAACGATGAGACTTCCATTTACCGGACCGGTAGCGAACAAACACGGTCGAGTGGTGCTGGTGACCGGCGCGGGCAGCGGCATCGGCCGCGCGATCGCGCTGCGCCAGGCCGCGGCGGGCGACATAGTGATCGCCACCGACATCGACCTACCCGCGGCCAAGGAGACGACCACTCTCGCCGAAGGTGACTGCCACGCATACGAACTCGATGTGCGCGACCCCGCACGGTGGGAGACGCTCACCGATGAAATCATCGACCGCTTCGGTGTCCCCGACATCCTGGTGAACAACGCGGGCATCGCGGTCGGCGGCGCGTTCATGGATCAGACGCCGCAGGACTGGGACCGAGTGATGTCCATCAACGTCTACGGCGTCATTCACGGCAGCAAGATCGTGGGATCGAAGATGCTGGCGAGCGGGCGGCCGGGTCATATCGTGGTCATTGTCTCGGGAGCCGCGTGGACGCCGAACCGTGTCGCGGTCTCGTATTCCACCTCGAAAGCCGCCGCGCTGATGATCACCGAGTCATTGCGAACTGAACTGGGTCCCAAGAACATCGGTGTCAGCGCCATCTGCCCCGGCGCTACCCGGACCCAGTTGGCCACCCACGCGACGCTGGTCACCTCCGACGCGGACACCACCGAATCGGTGCGCGCGGATTTCCAATCGATCCAGGATCGCTTCGGACTGGCCTCCCCGGATCTGGTGGCGCGCGCGGTGCAACTCGCGATCCGCTTCGATCTCGCCATCGTGCCGGTCAACTTCGATGCCACCGCGGCGTGGGTCCTGCATCGGATCTCACCCGGGCTGCTGCGGCGAATCTGCGCGATTCCCACGATGTCACTCGCCGAAGGCACGGCCCGAAAAGCGGTCCAGTATCTGCCGTCATCCCCGGCCCGCCCGCGCACCCGATAGCCCGCCACGGATCAAGGAATGTCGATGTCTCACACCGCTGTTGTCCCGCAACGCTCATCGTCCTCATGGTTCGCCGCTGTGCTGAACCGACTCGCGTCGTGGCTGGCCAAACCCTCGGTCGCACGGCTCGTGTACGTGCTGATCGCCATAACGCTGGTGATCGGCGGTATCGCCGCCGCCCTGATCATCGCCTACGTTTTTCCCGAAAGTTGGGAACAGCAAGGCACTGTGGACCTTTATCGCAAATATCAACTCGTCGGCAAGATCGGGATGATCGTCCTGGGCACCGCGGCGATCCCGTTTCTGGCCATCGTCGGCGCGACCGCCTCGTATTTCTGGAGCATCGACACCAGCAAGAATCATGTGCTCTCGTGGATCGCGATCGTGAGCGACATCGCGTTTGTCACAGCGATTCTCATGTACGTCAGCTTCGCGGCCGCGCCAATTGTGCTCTACGGGCACATTTCCGATGAACTGCTCCACGTCCTGCACGTCCAGGCCTTCGCGGCGGGCGGCATGCTGGGTCCGCTGTGGATTCCCAACATCATCGCCGTCGCCGTAATAGGCCGTCGCGCAGGTGTATTCCCCACATGGCTGAGTTGGCTCGCGGTGCTCGGAGTGCTGACGCAGTTCCCGGCCATTCTCGGCGTCACGACGCTCTACGGACCGTTCAACGCCGCCAACGGCTTCATCTCGTTCTACATTCCGGGAATCGGTCCGGTGACGTGGGCGACCTACTTGATCGCCTGGTGCACGGTGCAGTGGGCCAAGGAACATACGGCCGATGCGGTCCGAGCCGAGACCGCGCAGTTGTAACTCTGTTCATCCCCGCTATTAGCTGAATGGTTGTACCGGGCCCGTGGCGGCCCGGTCCCGACGACAAGGATTGCCATGGCCAGCCCCTTCCGCGACCCCGGCATCACCGATGGCGAAAAGTCCCACTATCGAATTCGGCTCACCGACAGTCCCACGGGTAATCCGGTCACCGCCGTGGTCGAGCACGACGGTGACTGCTACATCTCATCTCTCGAGGTCGGTTCGGACGAGGCCTTCCGTGCCAAGGTCGAACAGCGTATCCGCCGAGTGCACGGCCGCATCGAGGCCGAGAGCTACCAGGCCGCCTCCTACTACCAAGGCCGCATGGTGTCCCGTGAAGAGGGCTATTTCCTTGACACGCAACACATTCAGTTCGGCGGGAAGATCGCCCCGTTCCCACCCGGGGTCATGCCGCTACTGGGCGGATTGACCCTGCTGCGCGGTCTGGACTTCCGGCGCGGCGCGAAATCGAAACACGATCTGTGGCTTGCCTTCTCGATCTCCTGGCCGCTGGAAGCGAAGGTGGACAAGCGCATGACCATCACGGTGCCCGCGGGCTCGATGGACGTCTGGCAGGTGAACCTGCGGCCCAGCTTCAGCCATATCAACGCGCTGCTGGACAAGGTGGTCTCGAGCTTCCTGCCGCCGTTCACCTGCCATTTCGAAGCGGCCGCAACTCACCGCCTGGTGCAATTCACCTTCCCCAGCGGCCCACTGCCCTGGCAGCCGCGAGCGATCATCGAACTCGTTGCTCAGGACTGAATGAAGGCCAGCAGATCGGCGTTGATGGTGGCGGCCTCGGTGGTCGGCATTCCGTGCGGGAAACCGGGATAGGTCTTCAACGTGCTGTTGGGGAGCAGCTCGGCAGAGCGGATGGCGCTGTCCGCGATCGGGACCACCTGATCGTCCTCGCCGTGCAGGACGAGGGTGGGGATGGTGATCTTGGTGAGTTCTTCGGTGAAGTCGGTCTGGGAGAACGCGACAACCCCGTCGTAGTGGGCCTTGGCCCCGCCCGCCATGCCCTGGCGCCACCAGTTGGCGATCACTCCCTCCGACGGTTGTGCGCCGGGCCGGTTGTAGCCGTAGAACGGACCCTCGGCGAACGTGCGGAAGAAATCGGACCGGTTGGTGGCAACCTGTTCCTGGATGCCGTCGAACACCGACTTGTCCAGTCCGCCCGGGTTATCGGCGGTCTTGGCCATGATCGGCGGGACCGCGCTGATCAACACGGCCTTGGCCGCGCGGTCCTGTCCGTGCCGCGAGAGGTAGCGAACGACCTCGCCGCCGCCGGTGGAGTGGCCGATATGCACCGCGTCCCGCAGATCGAGGTGGTTCACGACCGCGGCCAGATCGTCGGCGTAGTGGTCCATATCGTGGCCGTCGGCGACCTGAGCCGAACGTCCATGTCCGCGCCGGTCGTGCGCGATGACCCGGAAACCGTTGGCCAGGAAGAACATCAGCTGCGCGTCCCAGTCGTCCGAGGACAGCGGCCAGCCGTGACTGAAGACGATGGGTTGCCCGGTTCCCCAGTCCTTGTAGTAGATCTCGACGCCGTCCGATGTCGTGATGACAGGCATGTGGGACTCCTTCTGATCGAATACCGGATGCATTGCCCGAGGGCTTGGGGTGACAGCTGGAACCTGTTGGACCACAGAGCTTCTCAACGATGAGCTCCGAACCAGTCTGCGCGTTTCCCGGAGCGTGCGCCCCCCTCTGCGCGCCACGAATCCCGCAATTTCCGCCACGTACTCCGGCCGGAGATCGCGGGGTGTGATGTGGGGCGCACAGTCGAACAGACGCGGCCGCAGCGGAATTCGTGCACGGAGAACAGTCCCGACCCGATCGGGGTGTACCGCGAGAACGGTCAGCGCGAGAGCGCAGCCTCGGTATCGGCCGACTGAACGGCCCGGTCTGCCCACGCCGGAGGCAGTGTGGCCAGTGAGATTTCGGCGATACCGTGCAATTGGTCTACGTCGGCGCCATGACGGCTCGACAGGATCAGGCCCTGCGCCACCAGAATGACGTGGGCGCTGAGCGCCTCGATGGTGGCGTCGTCATGATCGGTGGCGGTTCGGCGAAGTCGCTCCGCGACGCTATGTTCCATGGCCGCAGTGGTTTTGGCGGCCGTATCGGCGACCTCGGGCACGCGTCCGGCCAATGCGGCGACACCGTTGATCATCAAGCACCCACGTCGTCCCGGTTGCGCGGCGCAGTCCGCGATGACCGCGTGCAGCAGTGTCCGCATCGCGGCGCGCGCGGAGCCGGGGGCGGTGAGCACGGTGTCGCGGATGAACGCGGCCCGACGATCGCAGTACCGGTCGAAGGCGGCCAGGAACAGTCCGCGCTTATTGCCGTAGGCGGCGTAGATGCTGCCGTTGCCGATGCCGGCGATGGCGGAGATGTCCTCCACCGAGGTGTTGTCGAAACCCTTGGACCAGAACTGTTCGATCGCGGCGTCGAGCAGTGCCGATTCGTCGAACCGTCGTGGCCGTCCCATGGGCTCACCGTACCAATCGTGGTGTGACGACGCCGGGCCCGCCTTGATTATGGAGGGACGCCTCCATAATAATGGTTGCCATGTCCTCAAATGTCGGAAAGCCGCGCAAGCGCATCGGGTTCCTGGTCTTCGACGGTGTCAAACTGCTCGATTTCGCCGGACCCGCCGAAGTGTTCGTCGAGGCCAATCAGACCGTCCCCGACTATGAAGTCGTGCTGCTCTCCCCGGATGGTCGTCCCGTGCAGACCTCGATCGGCTCGAGGATCGAGGTCAATCACGCGGCCGCGGACTCCGGATACTTCGACACCATCGTGGTACCCGGCAGTGAGCTGCCACCCGCACGATTCGTCACCGATGAGGTTCTGGCAGCGGCGTGTTCGTTGTCCACTCGGACCCGCCGACTGACCTCGATCTGCAGCGGCGCGTTCGTGCTGGCCGAGCTCGGGCTGCTCGACGGCAGACGGGCGAGCACCCATTGGAAGTTCACCCGCGAACTCGCCCACCGGTACCCGAAGGTGAACGTAGAGGCCGACGCCATCTTCGTGCGCGACGGAAACCTGTACAGCTCAGCGGGAGTGGCCGCCGGGGTCGATCTGGCACTGGCACTGGTGGAGGAGGACCACGGAGCCAATGTGGCCCGCCGGGTGGCGCAGTCACTGGTGGTCTATATGCAGCGCGCCGGTGGACAATCGCAGTTCTCGGCCTCGCTCAACGGGCCGATACCCCGCAGTACCCTCGTGCGGCGAGTGGTGGATCTGATCTGTTCGAACCCGGCCCACCCGCACACCGTGCAAACCCTCGCCGCGTACGCGCAGGTGAGCCCGCGGCACCTGACCCGGCTGTTCCGCACCGAACTCGAACACGCCCCCGCCGAATACGTTGCCTTCGTACGCTTCTGCACCGCCCGTGATCTCCTGCACGGCGGACATACGGTGACCGAGGCCGCGATCGCCGCCGGTTATGGCAACAGCGAGGCGCTGCGCCGGGCATTCATTGCCCGAGTGGGCATTTCGCCACGCAAGTACCAGCAACGCTTCCGAACGACCGGCGTAGCGGTGGCCGAACTCGACGATCTGCTCGAGCAGGCCGTGTCCTGAGATGGTCATCGGCGGCGGCCGGGCGCTGAATAGGACGTCCGGCCCGGGGTAATCGACCGATGTTCATCGAATGAACCAAGGTCAGGAGCAGAACATGGGCGCGACTGGACTCACCGGCGACCTCAACCATCCATTCACGATCGAACCCAGCGCGGAGCAGATCACCGTGGTCCCGGGTGGTGAGCCGGTGCGTGCGGGTGTGCGCGTGCTGCCCATCGACGACGCCGGGGTCGGCACGGTGCGTGTGGTTGTCGGGATCGGTCCCGAATCGGGTCTGAGCTTCAGTCGCAGCGAGCTGATGGACAACAACGAGACCAGTTACCCGTCGGGCACCGACTCCCGCGAGGACACCTTGTCTTTCGATGCCGTCACGATTGACTCGGCGTCGAAACCGGAGCTCTACATCGAGGTGAGGGCCAGTGCGAACGCCTCGCCGGAACCGTCAGTCGTCACCTTCGTTGTCGGCTCCGCCACCTGCTCGATACCGGTCAAGTTCGAGACCACCGATTCCGAGTAACTGGGCCGGTGGGCGCGAACGAATCCGAGGCTCGGCTACCAAGGGCGAGAGCTCATTGCTGGACAGGGGTGCAGGCGATTTCGCTCCAGACGCGTTTGCCGTGCGGTACCGGATCGATTCCCCAGCGGCTGCTGATCGCGGCGATGAGTAGTAGTCCCCGGCCACCGGTGGAAGTACGGGCGCGGTGTGGATTGAGTGCCGGCTGGTTGGAGCTCAGGTCTTCGGTGGTGATCGTCACCGAGGTGTCGGATCGAGTGATCGATACTCGAAACATGGTGCCGGCGTGGATGACCGCGTTGGCCACCAGCTCCGAGACGACCAGCGCGGCGTCGTCCACGAATTGCGCGGGGTGGCCCCACGCCTGGAGTTGATCGGTCACCAAACGCCGGGCGGCGGGGACGGCCTCCGGGACCGGCGGGTAGATGGTGTCCAAGTGATGTTCCGAGAGGTTCGCCGATGCGGTGCCGGATAGGTAGCCGCCGGGAGCGATCACGGATGAGTGGTGGACGCACACCTGTTGTGCGAGTGCGAGATCGCCGGTTCGGGCGAGCATTGTCCGCGGGTAGGCGCAACAGAGTGAAAGCGTATGGTCGCCGCTGATTTCGTTCCAGAGGGCTTCGAGTTCGAAAGCGCCGTTCACGTCGCCCGCGGCCCAGAGCAGGTCCACCATTTCCCCGAATATCCGCACGGGCCGGGCGCCTTCACCGGCTTGCGTGATCGCTCCACCGATAACTTCGGCGAAGCGATTCCGATCCAGTGCACCGTCCACCATCAATCGCGACAGGGTCTCAGCGGCATCGAGACATCGAAATCTGCCGGTAGCAGTCGCGGTGCGCAGATCGATGTCGTACTCACCGAGTCGCCGCACCAAGGCATTTCGGTGCGATTCGGTAGCGATAACCAGCACTGCGGCGTCGGCGGCCAATCCGGTTGCCAGTACTGCGCCAACCTTCTCCACGAGATCATGGTCGGCGTCGTAAACGATTGCGATATGGCCGTTCGGTGTGTGACAGGCGGTGGCGACCTCCATCCGAACGACAGTACTCCGGGGCGGCGAATGCGGGCCGCCCAGCTGTGCGCCTCCAACCGAATTGCTCGTATACGCTGAATCGCTTTGCCGCGGTCTGTATCCCAGCTCATCGGCAGCTGGCGGATGAGCTGGGATCGGCCCGAGGCGTGCGGCCGCGTCAGTGCGCGGTGTGCGAGGGTGGGGGACATGACGGTAGAACGGTTCGAAGTTCAGCGGCAGATCAGCGCGTCACCCTCGGAGATTTTCGCGCTACTGTGCTCGCCCGAAGGGCATGTGGCGATCGACAGTTCGGGAATGTTGCAATCGGCGGAGGGAAAGCCGGTCACCGGCGTCGGCGACGAATTCATCGTTCATATGGATCGGGAGTCGCTCAATGACCTTCCGATGGGCAAGTACGACGTGACCGTGATCATCACCGAGTTCGAGCAGGACCGCCGGATCGAATGGACGATCTCGGGCACCATTCAGCCGCCGATCGAGCACCTGTATGGCTACCGCTTGGAGGCGAGCGACGTCGGCACACTGGTGACCTCGTACTACGACTGGAGCAAGATCGCGCCGCGCTATCGGGAAGCGGCCATCTTCCCGATCATCCCCGAGTCTGCACTTCGAGCCACCCTCGGAATCCTCGCCCGCACAGTGCAGAAGTAGCCCGTCGGTCAGAGGTAGAGCTGCCCGACTCGGCGGCCGGGTGTTCACCTCGGCGGCTGGCAGGCCATGGGACGATTGTGCGAATGGTTGAGGAGCGGCGTACATGACCAATGGCCAGTTCGATGGTGCTCGGCCGGCGCAGGCCGATCCGCGCCGCTCACCACCCGCGCGGTTCCCCGCCGAATTGCTGCCGATCGAAGCGGACAGCGATGTGGGTCGATTGATGATCGAAACCGACTGGGAAAAAACAGCTCTCGGCCCGGTAACGCAGTGGCCCGCCGAGTTGCGCACCGCGGTCGGCATCTGCGCGAACTCGCCATTCCCCATGCTGATCATGTGGGGACCGGACTTGGCGATGATCTACAACGACGCGTTCGTGCCCATCCTGGGCGCAAAGCATCCCGCGCTGGGGGAACCCTGCGCCGAGGTCTGGTCCGATGCGTGGACCGTGGTGGGCGACATGATCATCGATGTGCTGGAGCACGGCCGCTCGACTCATCACCAGAACCTGCCCATGACGATTCACCGGTACGGATTCGACGAGACGGTGTATTTCACCTTCGCCTACAGTGCGATCCCGGTCGCTTCGGGTGTGGCCGGAGGGGTATTCACCGTCGTCACCGAGACCACCGACCAGGTGCTGAACGCGCGGCGCATGGCCACACTGCAGACGCTGGGGGAGAGCCGGTCCGCAGAGATCGTCGCCGTAGACGAGGCGTGCCGTACGGCCGCGTCGGTGCTGGCGGATTGCCCGGAGGACCTCGCTTTCGGCGCGATCTACCTCATGGACGACTCGGGAGTCGAGGCCGCGCTGGTGGCTTCCTTCGGAGCGGCCGCACCGGTGCGACTCCGGCTGCCGCCGACCGTGAGCGCGAGTACCGGATACGACTGGATCTGGCAGGCGCTGCTGACGGGAACCGGCAGAACCCTTACAGGACAGCGCCTTTCAGGGTTCGAGCACGATGATCATGAAGCGCGGGCCGGTGCCGTCGCACTGCCGCTCGGTTCAGCTGTGGGTAAGCACGCGTATGGCGTGCTGGTGTGCGGGGTCGTGGACGACCTGGTCTTCGACGCCGCCTACCGGAGTTTTCTGAACCTGGTCGCCGATCATGTGTCCACCGCGATCGGCGATGCGGAGGTGCAGGCTGCCCGACTCCGCCGTACCGAGGAATTGGCGGCGCTGGACCGTGCCAAAACGGACTTCTTCACCGGCATCAGCCACGAGCTGCGTACCCCGCTGACATTGATCGCCGGTCCCCTGGACGATTCGGTCGCAGATGAACGGCAACCACTGGCACCCGATCAGCGCACGCGCATCGATATGGCGCGGCGCAACGTCGGCCGACTGCGCCGGATGGTCGACACCCTGCTGGATTTCAGCCGTATCGAATCGCGGCAGGGTTTGCGGTTCGAACCGGTCGGCGTGGATCTGGGTGCGCTGACCCGGGGTATCGCGGAATCGTTCGCGCCGGCGGTTTCTCGTGCCGGTGTGGACTTCGTCGTGAAGTCCGTGCCGGGCTCGCCGACCGTGCTCGTCGATCCCGTGCATTGGGAGCGCATCGTGCTGAACCTGCTCTCGAACGCGGTGAAGTTCACCGTCGATGGCGAAATCGAGATCGGGGTCCGGGTCGGTGCGACGGTCGAGCTCACCGTCCGCGATACCGGCATAGGCATACCGGCGGACGAACTCCCGCATATCTTCGAACGGTTCCGGCAGGTCCGCAATTCCGGCGGGCGTTCGCACGAAGGCTCGGGGATCGGGCTGGCTCTGGTCAGTGAGCTGGCGGCGCTGCACGGCGGAACAGCCACCGTCACAAGTGAACTCGGGCGTGGCAGCGTGTTCACGGTTGAATTCCCGGCGCACCTCACCCCCGAGCGAGCCTTCGATACTCCGCCCAGCAGTGCCGTACAGGACTATCTCGCCGAGGCATTGCAGTGGAGTGCGGCGGAAGGTCCCGCACCGGCTCTGGCGGCTGAAGGTGGCAGCGTCCTGATCGCCGAGGACAACGCCGATCTGCGAGCCTATCTTTCAGGTCTGCTCGCACCCCGGTACTCCGTCACTCTTGCCACGGACGGCCTCGAGGCGCTCGCGGCGGCCCGGGACATCGGGCCCGATCTGGTGCTCACCGACATCATGATGCCTCGAATGGACGGTTTGGCGCTGCTGCGTGAGCTGCGGGCCGACCCGAGCACAGCCCGCATCCCGGTCATCTTCCTGTCCGCGCGCGCCGGTGAGGATTCGGCCGCGGCAGGGTTGGCAGCGGGTGCGGACGACTATCTCACCAAACCGTTCACGTCCACCGACCTGCTGGCACGGGTGCGCTCCAATCTGAATCTGGCGCGGTTGCGAAACCACGAATCGATTTGGCGCACAACGCTTGTCAATGCGATGCGGGACGGGTTCTTCGTCGCCGGACCGGATCTCACCGTGTTCGAGATCAATGCCGGATTCACCGAACTGCTCGGATACGAGTCGTCGAATCTTCCGTCGGCCACCCCGCACCCGTGGTGGCCGACGGCCGAGAACGATCCGGCGGGCTTGGCAATGGTGCGGGCGGCGGTGACCCGGGTTCGGGCGGAGGGGCGAGGCCGATTCGTTGTCCCGCTGCGCCACCGCGACGGACATCGGCTGTGGGTGGATGCCGTTGTCGATTCGCTGCGCGACGAGTCCGGGCACGACACCCTGTTCGTCGGCACGCTGCGTGATGTCACCGCGCAACAGCTCGCCACCGAGCGTGATGCCGCCGTGGCACGGCTGACTGCCGCGTTTGCCGGAGTCGACGATAGTCGTCAGGTGATCGCGGTGGGTCTGCGCGAGCTGCGACGGTGTTGGCAGGCCGGTCGTGCATCGCTGCTGGCGATGCGGGACGGGAGTGCCGACCCGTTCACGGTCATGGCGACCACCGATCCGGACGCTCTCGGCACCGTGGCGTCGCCGGGGCAAAGTGCAACCGAAATCCTGCGTGCGGGAAGCCTTTTCACCGTTCCCATGTCAGCGACGATGAAGCCGGGCGAACCGATCATGTCGATCGCGGCGCCGCTGTACGACGGCGCCGAGCACGCGGCGGTCTGGCTCGAGTTCGACCGCCCGTACCCGTTCTCCGTCGATGACCGCGCGCTACTGCTTCAGCTCACGGGTCATTTTCAACGAGCCCTGGCGCGGGCGCGGGCCCTCGAGGAGCAACGACAGATCGCGCTCGCGCTGCAACGCGCGATTCTCGGCCCGCTCGACCTTCCGGTGGGATTCGCCGTCCGATACGAGCCGTCCACCGCCACGCTCGAGGTCGGTGGCGACTGGTACGACGTAGTGGAGTTGCCGCACAGTAGATTTGGTCTCGTCGTCGGCGACGTGGTGGGACACGGGCTGGCCGCCGCGACGGCGATGGGTCAATTGCGCAGTGCTGCACGAGCTTTGCTGCTGGAAGGCAACGCCCCCGCGCGTGTGCTCAGCGCCCTGGATCGCTTCGCCGCGACTGTCACCGGTGCCTACTGCGCCACCGTGTTCTGCGCCGTGATCGACGCGGTGACCGGTGAGGTGCGATACGCCAGCGCCGGTCATTTGCCCGCGCTGCTCGCGGCGGCCGACGGTACGGTGCACCGCCTCGACCAGGCGCAGTCGCCACCATTGGCGGTGCGCGCGAAGCTGATTCGGCGGGAGGCCATCACCGCCCTGGCCGCACGCTCGACGCTCTTGCTGTACACCGATGGTCTGGTCGAACGCCGACGGGAACCGGTCGATACCGGTATCGACGAAGCCGGTCGCGCCTTGGCGGAGTCGGCGGAACTGAATCCCGAGGCCGCCGTCGACCATATTTGCGCTCGGCTGAACAGTGTCGGTCCCGGCGAGGACGATATCGCACTGCTGCTCTACCGCGCCCACTGAGCACACGAGGTGAATCGATGCGACAGTGGTCCGAAACGCGGGGCTTTCGCTGTAGCCGGGTAGGCTACGTGAGCGCAAGATCCCACGACGTCGGAGGTAGTGAAATGGGCAGCACGGGTGTCGGGCCGGTAGGTCACACGCCGCTGTGCTCCGAGTGTCACCGCCGCGAATTCATGAACGCCGACCGTGGTGTCGTGCTGTCGGCTGGGGAGGGGCGATGAGCGCATCGGCAACCGCGTTGACGACGTCGCTGCAACGTGTGGGCTCGATTTCGGTGTTGAAAGTTGACGGTGAAATCGACCTGGTGAGTTCGCCGCGGTTCGGTACCGCACTGGCTGAGGCATTGTCCGAGCACCCCGCGGTGCTCGTGGTGGACATGGCCGGAGTCGGATTCTGCGGTTCGGTCGGTATCAGCGCGCTGCTGGGAGAGTCCGAGCCGGTCCCGGACACCGAACTCAGGATCGTGGCGTCCATGCCGGTACGCCGACTGATCGAGGTGGCAGGCATGGACGAGGTGCTCCCACTGTTCGACACTCTCGAGGCCGCCTGCGCCACATCGTAAGTCGTCTTCACCGGAGAAATCGAGGATCTCACCGCCGGCCATCACCCCTGAGCGCTCGGATCGCAGCGAGCTAGACGGCTGTCGGAAGTTTGTAGCGGGCGCACAGTTTGGTCCACGCGTAGTTGCCGTGCACCCACGCCCGCAGGCTGCGGGCGATTTTGCGTTCGGCCGGAGTCAGTTCCGTCAGCGAGAGGAGGGCTCGAATCTGGTCGTCCTGCTGGGCGAGCAGGTGTGTGTACATCGCGACGCTGTCCTCCAGTACGGATTCCAGACTCCGATCAGCACTCATGACCGTCACGAAGTTCAGCGAGTCTTCCTCTTTCGCAACCGAATACAGATCGTTGACGATCGCGCACAACACGGCACTCGTCTGACGTACCTCTCGGAACAGTCGCACATGCGAGTCCTGGATCTCTCCCCACGCGAGCTCGAGCAGGTCGAAGGGAGGGAACAGGCCGATGCTGAGTGTTCTGAGGTACCGGTAGGCGCGAGGGGAGGGTACGAGAGCCGTTTGCCGATAGGGCATTTCGAACAGGCAGCCGTGGAAGAAGAGCGTCATACTCGTCGCGAATCGGTCCATCCAGGCCTCACTGGCGAGTCGGCCGCATTGGTCGCGGAAGTCCTTCAGCGCCATGAGGTATGCGTTCTTGCCCGGCGTGCCGCCATGGCGAAGAATCTGCTCACACCCGTCGAAGATCTCCATGGCCGCGGTCGGATCGGTGCCTTCCCCGTACTCGTCATCGAAGACGAACATCCAGCCGATCAGCTTCGCTGCCAACTCGATAACCACGGCGGGTGCTCCCGGTAGCGCATATGCAGCGCAACTCCAGCAACATGTTTGCTCGAAATGCCCGTCGGCATCGAGACCGTACTGGCGTGCCCATCGAAGCACCTGCTTCCGAACATGATCCATTTGTGGACTCGGGACGACTGACTCATGTGGCAGGCGCTGGACTGCCGCCAAGATTTCACTCATGTGAGCCTGCGAGTTCATTGGCTCTCCTAGCTGGTAAATCTTCCCTCGATACATGCATTGACGAGGGTGGTAGAGGATGTTCTCGCGCGCGGCCGAGCGGCGAATTCAACCCGGAGTACGAGGGGCAATCGAGAACGGTGATGTCGTGATGGCTCCATGATCGGCGGCGCTCGATTCGATGTGGCTCTGTGCCAGCACAACGCCCTTGGTCCTCGGAGGTGTCCTCCTGTGTTGCCCGCCGAGAAATTCATTCTCCCTCAGGCTCGTTGGCGGGAGAGGTCGACTGGGATATCGAAGGGGTAACGACCGAGGGCCCTCCAGCTACACCGTGGAGTGACCCTGGGAATGTGATCGAGAAGCGCCTGATCGGCGGCGGACAGCTACTTGTGGGCGAAGTCGGCGAGGAAACCGCAGTGGAATGGCGCGTTACCTACCGTCGCTGATCAATGCCGACTTGAAAGTTGAAGTAGTAGTAGAGATTCCCTATCGCGAGATTGGCTATATTGTCGGCGGCGACCAGGGAAGTTATCCATTGCGTTTCTGGAACGGGTATGACCGCCAGGTCTTTCGGAAGTGCCTCTCGTGCAAGATATATCTCTCGCATACACACGCCGATGGTCGACCCTAGGCTGGATATGGGATGACTGGGCGGAACTTCGTAGGGGTCGGTGATATCTGAGGAATTCGATTCCGGATAACGCGAGTGATCAAGGAAGCGTCGATGATTCAGCAGTTGTAGATATGTCGCGGCCGATGTGCGAAGCCTTATGAAACTGGGCAACGTGCGTATCTCGGTGAGGACATCGTGGTCGTCATTGACTTCGCAGAGATCGACCAGATTGATCTGATAGACGGGGGAGTGGCTACGGATACAGCGTGCACCTCGAGCGGACCTATTGGCGACAACGGTGGAATAGGCATCCCACAGCCATGTCGTCATACCGGTCGTGAACGTTGATCGCCAATCATTCGAACGCCCCGACGAGAGGTCCTGCCACAGGTTCCCCCACGCGGTGGCCAGCGGGTTCGCCGATGCCCGATCGCAGCGGTTGGCCAGGATGGCCTCGACCGTGGCCCGGCAGGTGGCCGGGTCGCGAGCCGACTCGCCGTGCGTCAACTCTTCATCGAGCGCGAAAGTCCATGCGACATAGCGAGATTGGGTTGCGAGGGAGATTCCGTCTGTGTGCGGATAGCGGATTGCCGCGCACCACGCCGGACAGTCGCGCTCGAGGCGCTCGCGGGTGGCGGCCCTCGTGACGAGTCCACTGTCGAGCAACCAGCTCCACGTCGACCGGTGTGCCTCGGCGATCGCGTCGATGGCATGTACCGGCCGGGGTTGAGGATTCGATTTCATCCGACGCTCTCAGAGTCCGGCTCCGGGTTCACGCACCACGCACGACCACGGTCGCCCTGGCCTTGTCACATCCCTGAAGGAGAGTGTGCCGATCCGAAACTCTCATCGCACCAAAGGATTTCGCTATGGTGCGGCGTTGCCGGCAAGAATAGTTTTGTTCTCCGCGGGTTCGATACGGTCCGAATCATGAAGAACTGACGTTTTGCAATGTTGCTGGTCGCGGAACTGCCCTGGCGTGAGGCCGGTTTCTTCCTTGAAGGCGCGGTAAAAATGCCGATCGGTGGAGAATCCGCAGGCCGCGGCAACGCCGGTCAAGGCGCGTCGCGGATCGGACCGCAACAGCCTCCTCGCATGCTCTATTCGGATGCGCCGAAGGATCGACCCCGGCCCGCCGAAGCCGTCGCACACCCGATACAGGGTGCGCCGCGAGATAAGGCACGCCCGTGCTATCTCGTCGACGGTGAGTTCCGGGTTCATGAAGTGCTTGCGGACGTGGGAAATTACCTGCTGCCGCAGTGTTTGTGTGTCCGAGTAGGACAGTGCCGGTTTTCCGATGGTCAGCAGTACTGCGGAGGCGAGCATCCCCGGAGCATCGCTGGCGAGCACGGCGACGGCGTTGTCGACCTCGCCGGTCGGCAACTCCGCCAGACCGCGGAAGAAGCCGGCGATCACGCCGAGTCCGCCGGTCGCGGGAATCGCTGCGGCAGTGGGCAACTGATCACGGTTGAGTCCGGCATGGTCGAGCACCAGTTGCATGGGAGCGCGCACCATCGCGGAAACGCTGTTGTTGCTGGTGTGGCTTTCGAGCGGGAGTCCGCTGTCGAAGAAGGTGATCGTGCCCGGGGTCGAGACCGCGATCCGGCCGCCCTGCTCGGTCCAGTTGGTTCCCTCCAGCATGATATTGACCAGCAGGAACTCTTCGTTCGAGCGGGCGACATGCCGTCCGGTGCGTAGTGCGCGCTGTGCACTGGCCTGCATCCGTGAGACTGCGAAGCTGTCGAATTGTGCGCTGCTCAAATGGCCGCGCCAGGGGCCTTCGGCGAGCGGTTCGATTACCGACGGAGCCACCGCGTCGGCCATTACCGCCTCCCACTGCTCGAAGGCTCGCTGGGGTGCGAGGGTTGGTGAAGACGAGACCTCGATGGCTCCGACGACGGGTTGCTCCACGGTGGCATTCTCCCACCGCGCACCGGCTAGCAACAATGTTTCGCGGACTTGAGCGAACATATCGTTCCGACTTGAAGGTATGTTCCGATCGCTTGATCGACTTCGGGGCTTCGCAACCGAGCAAATTCGCGGAATTTGTCCTGAATGTCGTTATCATTGAGAGCGGGCCGCAACGACGGGGTTGCGTGCGGTTCGTCCCACAACGAGGACCCGACCACCTGAGGGGGCGGCGGCCTCGCTTAGAGTGAATCTGGGTCCTGAACATGAACGAACGCGAACTTCAGCAGATGGAGATCATTCTTCCTTTTCGGCCCCGCAGGCATCCGGGTGGAACCAGGGCGCAATGCTATGCGCGGACCTGGGCGACTCGATTCGAGCTTCTCCCCGATGATGACTCGCAATCGCGATTCGACACCCTCGGGTACGGTCGGTTCGCCTCGTACTGGTGCCCGACTGCGGCTTTTGTCGATCTTGTACTGCTCGTCGAATGGATCACACTCTTCTTCACCTTCGATGACTTACAAGATCTTGCGATGATGACGGACAACGTCGGTGAATACGATGCGCTCCGGTACGCGGCCCTCGATGTCGTCCATCGGCGCCCACGGCGCAATGGTGACAATCCGCCGGTCATCGCGGCACTGGAGAACCTGTGCGGTCGGACTTTTCCGCGGCAGAATTCGGACGCGGCTCGTCGATTCGCATTGAATCTCGAGATATGGCTGGTGGGACATGCGAGGGAAAACGTGTTCCGCTATAGCGCAACGACGCCCTCACTCGCGGAGTATGCGCGGTTGCGCCGGGATGCGTCCACGGTTCTGCCCACCGTCGATCTCACGGAAATTGCCGAACGAGCTGTCATTCCCGACGCCTTGTACTTCGGCCCGTCTTATCAGGAAATAATCGCGACCACGGCGGATATCATGTGCTGGATAAATGATCTCCATTCCCTTTCCGTCGAAACGGTCTCGGAAGATCCTATTAATCTGGTCACCGTGCTTCGGCGTCACTCGGGCCTGAATTTGGAGGATGCTGTTGCCGAAGTCAGGAAGTTGATCGAATCTCGCGTTGAAGACAACAGGGCGGCAGTACTCGGAATTCGATCGGAGATGGATACGCTTAACCTGGATGCGCAGGTGCGACATGCGGTCGAGCGTTGTATTCGTAACTGTCACTCCGCGACCGCTGGCATGGAGCTCTGGGATAGAACGGATACGGTGCGTTTTACGGGCAACGCGCCAAGGTTTTCCCATATCGCGCCGCAGTCGAGAAGCGCGGTCTCGCCGAATCCTCGGGACATCTCATGATTCGCCGCCTGCGCTGGGCCGGAGTAGCAGCCAGCCAGCGATAGCGGCTACTGCCGCAACACCTCCGGCGGCAAGGGCTGCGGTGTGAAAGCCTTGGAGGAAGGCATCTTTGACGACATCGCCGAGTTGGGCGCCGGCGGGACCCGGAACGGATCGAGCGGCCTGAACCCCCGCCAGCATGGAGTTCGCCGCCGCATCGCGTGCGGTCTGCGGCAACGGGATATCGGCTGAATCGGTGGCTATCTTCCCGGAGTAGACCGAGGCGAGAATCGAGCCGAGTACGGCGACTCCCAAAGTCCCGCCGAGTTCGCGACTCGTATCGTTCACCGCGGACCCCGCACCGACCTGCCCGGTTGAGAGCTCGTTGAGCACCATCAAGGTCGCTGGTCCCGCGACCAGCGACACCCCTGCGGCCAGCGTGACCATGACGGGCACGATCACGCCCCAGTACGAGGTGATGGCGTCGTACCGCAGGGTCAGCCAGAAGGCCGAGCCCATGACCAGCGATCCGAGCACGGCGGTACGACCCGCTCCGAGCTTCGATCCCAACCACATACTCGGTCCGGCGAATACCGTCATCGCGATGGCGAAGGGCAGTGTTCGGAGGCCGGTTTCCCAAGGCGAAAACTCTTTGATGCCTTGGAAATATTGAGTCATCAGAAATACGAATCCCATGAGCGCGAACATGCCGAATGTCAGCAGCAGTGCCGCCGCGGCGAAGTTTCGGTCGCGGAAGAGGCGGATGTCGAACAGTGGCGATGGAAATCGACTCTCCCAGACCACGTAGGCCGCGATAACCGCTGCGCCGAACACGATTCCGCCGATGGTGCGGGTGGTCAGCCAGCCGTGGTTCGGGGCCTCGATCACGCTGTAGACGACGATCGAGATGCCGGCCATCGACAGCGCCATGCCGCCGAGATCGAAGCGTCCGGCGTCGGGATTTCTACTGGGCGGAATAAGCGCCGCGACCGCGACCAGGGCGATGGCACCGGCGGGAACATTGATCCAGAAGATCGAACTCCACGAGTAGTGGTCGAGCAGCCAACCGCCGACTACCGGGCCGATCGCCGCGGCGACTCCGGCCACCGCGGCCCACGTCGCTACCGCGATCGCGCGTTCGCGGAGGTCGTCGAACAGGATCACCACGATGGCGAGGGTGGCTGGAAATACAAGTGCGGCAAACAGTCCCAAGCCCGCTCGTGCGGCGATCAATTGCCCCAGGTCCTGCGATATCGCCGCGAGCGCGGACACCACCGCGAAACCCGTGATTCCGATCAGGAGCACGCTCTTGCGGCCGAAGCGATCACCCAGGTACCCGCCGGTCAGAAGTAGGCCGGCGAATACGAGTGTGTACATGTCCACCACCAGCTGCAAACCGGAGGTGCCGGCATTCAAATCCAATGAAATCTTCGGCAGCGCGACATTGACGATGGTGTTGTCCAGGAACACGAGCAACTCGGCAAAGCACAGGGCTGCCAGCCCTAGCCATCGAATCATCTTGGAACGCATCGGTTGTGGACCTTCTTGTCTGTGGCGGACGGTATCGCGCCGGAACCGGGATCGAATCGCCCTATGTGTGCCCGGCATATGTGCCGCGTTCTGGACGGCCTCAGGTCACCGTATGAGCGGCAAGGAAAAGCCGGAATGACCCGATGGGGCGGAAGCGTGATACTTTCGGCACGGTGGAGGGAATGTCGTGGGATTTTCGACGCGGCGTCGTCGGAATCCGGCATATGGTCCAGGTGGGAATCGATCACGGGATCTCGGAGCGTCGCCTACTCGCCTCGACGGGACTTCTTCTCGCCGATCTGGACGCCGCCGACCTGGAAGTCGAAGCCGTGCAAGAGCTTTCGGCCGCGCGTAATCTGGTGCAAGCGCTCGCAGACCCACCCGGGCTCGGCGCCGAGGTCGCGATGCGCTTCTCGCTGGCGAACTTCGGCCTACTGGGCTTCGCGATGCTCAGCAGCCCCACCGCCGGTGACGCTCTCCGAATCGCACTGCGCACCTTGCGGATCGGCAACCGATTCATCGATATCACCGCCGGCCTCACCCAAACGACAGGGCGGATCACGTTCCAGCACAAGGACCTTCCCGCCGACGTCCGAGCCTTCCTACTCGAACGCGACCTCGTCCTCATCTTCGGCGTGATCGTGTTGCGTTGCCTCAGCCCACAACTCGTCCACCGCCTCGGCGACACGCGCTTGGAGCTCGCACTTCCCGACGACCGCACGGCGAAGGTGATCGATGGCATGACCACGATGCTCGCCGACCTCGCACACGACCCGATGCGACGGTTCCGGATCGTCGCCAACCGCCCCACCACAGAACTGACGTTCCCCCTCGACCTTCTAGCCGAACCAATGTCGATGCCGGATCCGGCGACCGCCGCCCTGTGCGAACAGCACTGCCTCGACCTATTGCGGAACCGACTCGACCGAGGCCCACTCGCCGCCAGAATCCGCGCCATACTCCTACACGAAATCCACACCGCGCCAACCGCAATCGAAATCGCAGCCCGACTGAACATGGACCGCCGCACCCTGCACCGACGACTCACCGAGGAAGGAACCAACTTCCGGAACCTCCAAGAGCAGACCCGCCACGCACTGGCCATCGACATGCTCGAAACCCTCGACCTCACAGTCAAAGAGACCGCAACCCGCCTCGGCTACACCAGCGCCGCAGCATTCAGCAGATCCTTCACTCGATGGACCGGCACCCCACCCAGCGCCCACCGCCACCGTGAACTCACTCCACCCATCACCGATCCTTCCTAAGCCTCGGCCCGGGCACGACTGCCAGGCGAATAGGGCAACCGAGCATCGGAGAGCATCTCGCGAACAGCCCCACCACCCTGACGACATCGACTGTGTCCGAACACTATTCGTGACGATCGCCGCCACCGTTGGGCAATCATCGGCATAGAAGCAAATTCATACCCGGCATCGTCTTCGGAAGTGTGCACAGGTCGGTTCCCCAACCGGGCCCGAGTCGGAGCTCGAACTCTGCCGCAACGGTTTAGCAGCCGCTGGCTCACAAGGGAAAGCTGTTGCCGAGGCTCGGGAGGTCCGTGTATGCATGAACGGCAGATACTTTCAATCGTTGGGGGACATTGATGATCGAGAATTTGCAGGCGCCCTATAACTCCTCGACCGCGCCGCAACAGCGCTGGGAGTACCAGGTGGGTAGCCTGATCCGCCCCAGCGACAAGCACATCCTCGGGCACCTCGATGAGATGTCCCAGGACGGCTGGGAGTTGGTCACCTCGACGGTTGACGGGTGGTGGCGACGCCACTACTTCTATTGGCGCAAGCCGGTCAACGCTTGACCGCCTAGCGAGCTCCGGAGTCACAGGGCTTCCAGCTCTGCCGTATTCCGTGCTGGTAGTAGAAGACGCCCGCGATGACCAGCCGCTTTCTGCGCTTCTAGCTGGTTGACCGCAGCTGTCGGGCTGAACGTATTCCCGTAGTTCGTTGCGCAACCAGAACTTTCGGAATACAGTCGATCGTAACTACTACGCTAGGTAGTAGTCGAGGGTGTCTCGCGAGGTTCGACGGGGGGTCGGCAGTGATCGCAACGGTCCATTTTGCGGACGTTGGCACGCGTAAGACGTTGTCCGCTTTGCGAATTCGTCCAGATGGCAGGGTGGATGGACTGCGCTTCGGCACTACGGCCTTCGCGGCCGATATCGGCGGAGCGTTCATTCCGAAACTCACGGTGAGCCGGTTGGCGTTTGTAGGCTTCTGGGACGACGATTCGGCCCTCGAGACCTTCCAAAATACCCATCCGCTCGCCGAGATACTGGCCGACGGCTGGCAGGTTCGACTCGAGCCGATTCGAGCCACCGGCACTTGGCCGGGACTGCCCGACATTGTCGCGAGCGATGGCCCTGACACACAGTCGCCCGCAGCCGTTCTGACCCTGGGCCGCTTACGAAACAGCCAAGCCCTTCGCTTTCGGCGCTTCAGCATGATCGCCGAACGGCACGCGAAATCGGCCACCGGCCTGATCTGGGCTACCGCCATCGCCCGTCCGCCGCTGGTGGCAACCTTCTCGCTGTGGGAATCGGCCGCCGATTTGCGTGAATACGCCTACGCCGCGGGCGGCCACACACAGGTTCTCGAGGCCGACCGGGCACAGCCATTCCATCATCATTCGGCGTTCGTCCGATTCCGGCCGACCAAGTCGATCGGTCACTTGACCGGCCCCAATCCGCTGGCGGAGGACTGGGTCAACGGCTCACGGTAGGTAGTCAACGGTGCACCGGGCAACTCGACAATGACGGTCCGGGTCCGACCAAGAGCCAGCGGCGACCACGGCAAGAGTCCGCTCATTTCGCGTCCCACGTAATTGGAAGTGGCCAGCCGGACCTGGCTGAAGATCAACGGCCCTCGGCATCTCGGCTCACCTGGATGGCTACCCCGCTGGCTTGTTCTCCCTACGCATGAGCACGGCCGATCCCGTGGTGATGACAAGTCCGCCGACGATCAGGAACCCATCCGTCGAATTACGAAGAGACCGTTGCTGATCGAAGGTTCTAGTGACGGTGTGGCCCTTCTCGGTGTCGGTGCAGACATGATCGGACTCCATGTGATGTCCTGCGCATTCCACCGGTACCAGTAGTAGCCGCGCCGTTCCGGCAATGAGCAACAACAGGCCCACGCCGATGCCGATGAGATGCGCGATTCTCAGGGAGCGTCGAGATGTTCCCATGTGCGTCCTAGCCGTGAAAGAGATTGGGGGATAGGGGTTCAAGAGGGAGCATAAGTACCGCCATCGTCGGGACTGAACGCGCACTACCGGCGAGTCTCGTGCGGACGATCAGCGGCCCTCGGATAAACCCGGCACGATGGACGAGTGGAATCGACCCAGCAGAACGAGACATACGAGCAGGCCGGCGGGCGCGAAACCCTTACCGGCGTCTTGGAATTCCATCGAGAGACACTGGCTCGCAAGTGTTCCGGACTCACCGCCGACCAGCTTCGCCTGCGAGCTGTGGAGCTATCACGATTGTCGCTGATCGGACTGGTCCGCCATCTGACCGATGTCGAACTGGGCTGGTTCACCCGCATCCTTCCGGCGCGGATACCCCGTTCGTGTATTGGCAGAACGACACTCCGGACGGCACCGACTTCCACGTCGACAACGCCGACGTGGAGGAATCACTTCGGTTGTGGCACAGCGCATATGCTCGATCGCGTGCGATAGCCGATGCCTGCGCGTCGCTGGACACCTTCGGAGTGCACCAGCCAACCGGCGACCGATACAGCCTGCGCTGGATCCTCACTCACATGATCCAGGAATACGCCCGTCACAACGGGCACGCCGACCTTCTCCGTGAACGAATTGACGGCCAGACCGGCGATTAGAGTCGTTCGCCCGGAAGCGAACCTTCTCACCCGCACAAGCCGCGTACCGCGCTGACCTGCCAGCGCATCGGCCGAAGATCAACCGGCAGAGTCGCTTTGGGGTCAACGAGTATGTCCGCTATAGCCGATGAGCGTGCGTAGGGCCGCAGCGGCTGATCAGGTGGATTTCGCGGCTTCCTCCAGGTCATTTTGCCCAACCGCGTCGTGCAAGACCTAGCGATATACCTAATATGAGATATCGTTGTAGGTATGAAGGACGAGGCAACCCAATCGCCGGAGGAGGACAACCTCCCAGCGCTGCCCGGGTTTCGGGAAATGGCGTTACGCAAGATGTCGCAGGATCAGGCCCGGTTGATTGCGGAACTGGCAGCGCGGCGGCGGGCGGCTGGGTTGTCTCAAACCGAGGTTGCCGCTCGTATGGGTACCTCGCAGTCGGCGGTCGCGCGGCTCGAGACCGAGAACGTCGATGTACGAACCTCGACCTTGCATCGGTACGCCGCCGCGGTCGGTAGCCGGATCACCTCGCACGTGACCAGTGCGACAGCTGAATCGAATCGGATCGGAGATCAGTCTTGAGGATCGAGACGAGCACGCCCACCTCCCACTGGCAGCCGTGGCCCTCGGAGTATCCCACTTTCTATCCGGCCAAACGTGAAGAGCCGCAGTCTATTCCGGCCGCGCAGCCCCCGACGCATGTGTGGATCGACCCTCATTCGGACAATCCGGTGGAACCATTGGCGACCCCGCGCACGGTCTTCGCGCACGGTCGCCTGGATTCCGCCACTGCCACCGAATTGTGCGCTCGGTTGCTGACGTTGGACGCGGAGAGCGACCAACCGATCCGTCTCGAAATGTATGGGCTGGAAGCGGATCTGCTCGACGCCAGCGCGGTCACCGATGTGCTGGACGTTCTCCGGGCACCGGTAAGCGCGTACGTGAGCGGCACACTCGCCGGGGCGGCGCTGGGAATGCTCGCGGCGTGCAAGCACCGCTACGGCTACAGAACTGCGCAGTTCGTGTTGCGGGAACCGTCGGTGCATCTGGAAGGTGGATTCAGTCGTGTCGAACCGCGACTCGAACACGCGCGAGCCATGTTCGGCGAACTCGTTGCTCGACTGGCCGAACTCACCGGCCGCGACATAGACCAGATCCGTCATGACCTCGAGCAGCAACGCGCCCTCACCACTTCCGCCGCAGTGGATTACGGGTTGATCGAGGGCCCCGCGACCCGCGAACAGTCGCGCTGAACGCAGAGCCAGCCAACTGCCCTGATGCGAAGGAAGCACCCATCGCAAAAGCGGGTGCTCCTTCGTCATCGGAAGCACCACGCCTTGGTGATCGCCGAACGGACTCAACTGCCGCGTGCCGCGCTGACCGGTCGCACGGCGGAAGCTCCACCGGCCGTGTCGATCCGGGATCAGACGAGGGCGGCTTCGGTGCTTCCGATGATGGTGCGGACCTCGGCGATCATGCGGGCGATGAGATGCTGTGGGGCGCTGTCGGTCCAGACGATGGCGAGGTCGGACGCGGGTGCGTCGACCACCGGGCGCCACACCACGGCGGTACCGGGGATCCAGCGGGTCAACGGTTCGGGGGCGAGCCAGACGCCTTTGCCTCGCGCCACCATCATCAGGGCGTCCTCGACCTTGTCGACGACCGAGCCGCGCAGGGCAGCGGTGCCGTCCGGGCGCGGGTCGGCGAGCCAGTGGCAGAGGTTCTGTTCGGACAGGTAGATGTCCGGGCGCAGGACGGGCTCGTCGGCCAGTTCGGCGAGTGACACCGATTCCTGCTGAGCCAGTGGGTGTTTCGGTGACAAGGCCACCATGCGCGGGTCGCTGCGGACGGTCGCGTGCTGGAATCGGTCGTCGCCGAGCGGGAGCCACATGAATGCGGCGTCGACCTCGCCGGACAGGAGCAGCGCGCGTTCCTCGGGTGGGGTGTGCACAGTGGTCAAGTCGACCTCGAGCCCGGGGACCGCGGCCTCCATGGCATCGGCGACCTCGGTGGCGAAAAGCGCTGTGGCATACGGGCAGCAGGCCAGGCGCAATCGGCCGAGGCGGCCGCGGTCGGCGGCGCGGACTCGGTCTTGGAGATCGCCGAGGTCCGCCACGACGGCATTGCCGCCGCGCGCGAGTTCCTCGCCGGCGGGCGTGAGCAGGACTCCTCGCGAGGTTCGGACCAGCAGTGTCACGCCAATCGCTCGTTCGAGCTGCTGAATCTGGGTGGAGACGGTCTGCTGGCTCAGGTGCAGGCGCGCGGACGCACGCGTGATGTTGAGTTCGGCCGCGACGGCCAGAAATGACTGCAGCTGACGGATATCCAGGTCGATCACAGCAGCCACCCTATCGTTCGCTCGGCTACCGGCTTCCCCGGTGGCGGGCACCGAGTTCTTTTGTTTCCGCTTTCCGCGCGGACCCAGCAGGCTTGTGGCAACACACCGACCGCTACGAAAGGAACTCCGGTGCGACCCATCACGACAGCCCTCGTGCAGCAGCAAAGGCACACCGGCACAATGGATCTCGTCGGCAAGGTCGCGCTGGTGGTGGGCGGCAGTCACGATCAGGGGGCCGCCTGCGCCGAGGCGCTCGCCGCTCGCGGTGCAACCACCGTGATCAGCTACGCCCACGGCGAGCACGCCGCCGCACGAACCCTGTCCACGCTGGAAGGCTACGGGGTGCGGGCGGAGGCGATCCGGTCCGACGCCATCCAATCCTGTGATGTCACACGCCTTTTCCAAGGTGTGACCGCCCGCCACGGCCAACTCGACATCGTGGTCCACGCGGTCGGGGCGGTGGTGCACAAGTCGCTGGCCGAGCACACCGACGCGGACTTCGATCTGCTGATCGACCACAACACGCGCAGCGCATTCAACACCTTGCGGGCCGCGACGCGGCATCTCGCGGACAACGGCCGCTATGTCGTCATCACCGGTGCGCTCGTCGACACCGGGACACACGCGTCGGGAATGTCGGCAGCGGCCAAATCCGCGGTGGAGCACCTCGTGTCGGCGACCGCGCGAGAACTTTCATGCCGCGATATCACGGTCAATTCCGTTGCCCCCGGGCCTGTTTCGGACTCCATCTACTCTGCGGCGGACGTCCCGTTCCCATCCTCGGCGCGCAGCCGTCTCGGCCAACCGGAGGATGTCGCCTCGGTCGTCTCATGGCTGACGAGCGAGGCCGCCACCTGGATCTCGGGGCAGGTCATTCGCGTCGACGGCGGAATCGCCTGAGCGCGACAGCAATATCTCACCATCAAGGAGCACAACCATGACCACCACCACTGCCCCCTCGGGCACCGATGAGCGGGTATCGCTCACCCGCTGGCTCGGTGTCGGAGCCGTAGCCGTCGGCACCTTCGCCGTCGTCACCTCCGAACAACTCCCCGTCGGGCTGCTCACCTCGGTGAGCAGCGCCCTCGATATCTCCGAAGGCACTGCGGCCCTGATGGTTACGGTGCCCGGACTGGTCGCCTCCGCCACCGCGCCGATACTGCCGGTCGCCATCGGTCGTCTCGACCGCCGACATGTCCTGCTTGGCCTTATCTCCCTCATGGTCGGCGCGAACCTGCTGTCGGCTTTCGCCCCGAACTTCGCGGTCCTGCTGATCTCCCGCCTGCTGATCGGCATTGCCATCGGCGGATTCTGGTCGCTGGCAGCCGGTATCGCCGTCCGCATGGTGCCCGGCGAATACGTTCCCAAGGCCACCGCGATCGCCTTCGGCGGCGCCACCGCGGCCAATGTCCTGGGTATCCCCGCGGGCACTCTGATCGGCGAACTCACCGACTGGCGCATAGCTTTCGGCCTGCTCGGGGGTCTCGGCCTGCTGGTGGTCGCCGCACTGCTCTGGCTCCTGCCGCCGCTGCCCGCCGACACCGCCATCCATCTGCACACCCTCGCCGATCAGTTCCGCAACCCCGTGGTCCGCACCGGCGTCCTCATCACGTTCCTTCTGGTGAGCGGCCACTTCGCCGCCTTCACCTTCGCGGCCCCGATCGTCGAGCAGCACATGGGAATTGACAAGGCTCTCCTCGGCCCGGTTCTGCTGGCCTTCGGCGTAGCGGGCATCATCGGCAACTTCGCCACCGGCGCGGCTATCGGGCGCAACGTCCGCGCCACCATCATCGCGATCAGCGTCGCCCTCGCCACCGTCCTGGTCCTGATCGCTCTCGCGGGTACCGGCCCCGTCGCCGGCACTCTCCTGATGCTCTTGTGGGGCTTGTCTTTCGGCGGCATCCCCGTCGGTGTCCAAACCTGGATTCTGCGGGCGGCCCCCGACTCGGCCGAACCCGCCACCGCCCTCAACACGGCCGTCTTCAACCTCGCCATCGCCCTGGGCGCCCTCTTCGGCGGCCTCCTCACCAACACCTTCCCCCTCACCACCGTCCTGTGGTTCGCCGCAGCGCTGAGCCTGCTGGCCACCGCCGCAGTCCTAGCCACTCGCCCCACTGCCAACTAGGCATCCGAAGGAGTAAGCCAGTGCCCGCCGACACCCGCCCCACCACGCCACCTCCGCCGCCGTTCCAGCGCCGCCCCAGCTGGCGAACCAGCCCCTGCGCCGCCCCGCAATGCCCGCCCTCGCCCCGCCGCTCCTGACCGGAAACGAGCCAAGAAGACCGCGTATCCTCCTCAGCGAGTTAGGGATTCGGGCCCTGGTGGCTCACGACGTCAATCCCCCTGACCGGACACTCCGGTCAGGGGATCGTTTTGTTGCAGAACATCAACGGCCCCGAGGCAACTCGGGGCCGTTCCGATATCCGCATATGCCGAATACCGGGCGAGGTGGATGGCAATCCCTTTGATCGCGAATGGTTATCGGCCGAACGGTAGCGTCTGTACTCGTCGGCCGACCTGGGCAGTGAGCGCACTGAGTCGATCCACGTGGTCGAGGGGAATGAAGGTCACTGCGTAGGCGTCGCCTTCTGTCTCGATTGAGATTAGAGCGACCCCGAGAGGGTCGCAGTGCTTGCCAACGCGGTCGAGCAAGGCTTCGGTGATGTCACCGGCATCCCAGTCCGCGGTGGAGACGAGAAATTCGGCGTACCAGTCCCACGCCAACGTCGTCGGATGCGATGGCAAGCGCTGCAACATGTCACGCACTTGGTCTGGCGCCTGCTTCCAGTCGCATTGCGCGAGTATTCCCAGGCCACCGAAGTATGGCTCTCCCAGGACACTGAGCAATCCCGGCCAGAGGGCGAAGTCGTGGCTATGGTCGGAATCGGTCAATCTGTAGCGAACAGTGGCAACGAGCCAGGGGTAGTCGGCCAGCAGAAGTTCGGCGACGGGCAGCAGCGCGCTTACCTCGTCATCGACCGGAGTTGGACTGCTCGCTCGCAGCTGGCCCAGGGGCACTTGCGCGTCGGTGTGCGCATCGACCCACGCCTCGACCTGTAGGTCGCTTGGCAAGCCGACCTCGAATACCAACTGCAGTACCCGGGTTGCGGCACTCGCGATATCGCGGCAGGCCATGAATCCGGTTTCCCGGATCCGATACCACCACAGGCCATCGGAGTCCGGTCCGGCCCAGCCGGTATCGCGCAAGTACTGCCGCCCGGATGCGCTCACATTGTCACTCAGGCTGAGACTGAGGTCGTCATTCTTGGTGATGCCCAGCGAACTCGAAGCCGTGTTGAGATTCATTACGGTGTAGGTCGGACTCCCAGTCAACACTCCCGCAAGATTCATCGCGAAACTGTCCCACTCTTGACTACTCATCCACATCCCGTCCCACGCCAACTCGATTGCTGGTCAACATGATTACATCCGCTGGCCAACGAGGCTCGAACCAGGTAATCCGACTGAAATCCTCGTGCGGGATTAGCGAGTTCCAGGTTGTTGCAGTCTTTTCCAGCTGCAAGGAAGACGCCGACATTTGGAAGATCCCACCCCGGAATAGGATCAGTGTCTTCGTTGGTCATAACGTCTCCTTTCGCAACCGCGCCGCCAACCGGCGGCTACACGCCGGTCGCATACCGTGAAGGCTTTCCAGCTCGCACAGTTCAGCAGAACCCATCGTGGTTCGGGTATCACCTAATCCTTCTTCTCCACCTGATCTGCTCTCGCCCAGCGAATAGTTATGGGGATCCACAAAATGTAGATGCAGATGGCGGCCGGTAAGGTCCGAGCCAGGAAGCCTGTCATCGATCCCCGTGTGTGCCACGTGAGCGCGAACACCACAAAAATCAGAAAGACTAACGAAGCGATAGTGGCCGTTGCTCGCCACACCGTTTTATATGAGGCCACGCGACCAGCCTTATACAACTCCAAGACTTTCATTGGCAGTTGCCTCCACTGTACGTGTCGGGCCACCACGAGGCGGCCGGTGTAATGCGCGTGTATTTGATCTTCAGGCAGTTACCGTGAGCTATTGCCCACAATCACCCACCCAGTCCTTGGACTTTCCATCGTTGACCGTGAATCTCAACCATGGCCAATAGACCTGTTGCGGCGGCCCGACCTCGAGGGGCGGCGGTGTGGCCTGGTCGGTCGGCGACGTGGGACCGTCACCGCTTCGACTTGGCAATTACAGCTGGAACCCTTCTGGAAACGGAACCCCGATCGCCGTCACGCCACGATGTAAACCCGCTGTCATATCGAGGTTTACACAGGTAAGAACACGATTTTCGTGTCGGAATCGCCCTGGATGATCCACGCCACAGTGACACCGCAGGCCCTAGCATTCGTTTTCGTGAACCACCGCGATCAAGGCCGGGAAGCTCCCCACCGCTGATCAGGCCACGCAACCAGGCCGGTTCGCGAGCATCGACTACTAGCGATGAACGAAGACAACCGTTCACGCACGATCGTTGGCTAGTCAGTGTGAGTGCGCAGGGCGGCCACCATCGACGCACGATAATGCCGCTTGCCGCGTTGCCTGAATCGGCCAGCCCAGCACCTGAAAGATCAACGGGCTGAACCGTGCTGGGCCTTCGGCTATGCGCGGTACTGCCGATGAGCGTGAGGACTGTTGTGATCATCACTGGGTTATTGACTGCCAACCAACCGCGGACAGGGTTGGGGGCCCGGAAACGTGTAGTCCTGGTCCCGTTTCGATTCATCCGGCCGTCCGACCAAGCTGGGCAGCTGTATAGGATCCCCGGATGGAGCTGGTAAACCCGAGTTCGGGTGATGATTTCGGACGGAAGGACACCAGATACTTCGAGAACGAGTTGGGTTACACGGTACTGACTGGCCTGGGCGGTGTGGCGCTCTTTGGTGTCGCGCTACTCGGTGGCATGTTCGGGCAGATAGTAGGCGGCCTGTTGATCGCCTTTGTGTTGGCGATGATCGCGGGGCCCGCGTGGCGGCTGATCCGCCACAAGCCCCTGCTCGTAGTCACTGACCAGGGCATCAGTCATCGGGAATTCGGACTTGTCCCGTGGACTGCAGTAGATCATGTGTGGGTACGGCTCGGACGAGATGATCAGCCCCTGACGCCGATCCGTGTGCAGCTCAATGACACCGGCCCGGATTTTGCATCCGCTCCCACACTCGACATCGCTGTAGACCAACTGCCTGCCTCGCCCGAAGCCGTCCTCGATGCGATGCGCAAACATAATCCGCACCTGGTCACCTTCATATACTGAGCGGTGCGCCACCTGCACTGGAGGTGGCGTCGCCGAACCCAGCGGGCGGTAGAACCCCGCTTCTGATGCAGTGTCAAACATTCTGCGCAACAACGGATCTGCCCGAGCCTACGACCACGGAACTGCACTACTGGCGGTCGACACCCAATCGGACTGCTACGCAGTGACATTCATGCCGACCAGCCTTGCCGAACAGATCGTCGGCGCCTCCTACGAATAGGCAAGGACCGTGCGTTCAGCTGAGCCTGACCCTCGGCCCCGGCGCTCCACGGAGGCATCTGTCGAATGCCCCGATCGGCGGCGAGCCGCCGTTGGCAGGACCGAAGATCAACGCGCCAGTCAGTCACGGACGTAGTAGTGGCCCATTGTGTCGTCGTAACGACCCGCGGGACGGCAGCACCGGCGGAAACCGGCGGCCGGAGCCACAGGGGCAGGGGTCCTTGCCTCCGAGCTTTTCGATGAGCTCGGTGTCGTCGCCCACTATGCGGGCGCCTCGCTTGACGTTGGACTCGCTAGAGGGAACCCCTTGCGGCGCTTGCTGGTTCGTTCAAAACGAAGTCTGGAACTCGTCGTGGTACATGATGACCTCCTCGGTCGATCGGGTGAACCGGGCGACGGTAACACCCAGCTCATCTCATCGGCACCCGAATTTCGCGCCGAGCCGAAATGCGGAGGCGTACGCGCGATACTGGCTGCGGGCTCAGGCGGTTATCGCAACACCTGCCGATTGCCGAGCACTCGATGTGCTCGATCGAATCTGTCGCGGGCGCCGCAGGGAGATGCACTCTTCTGCCGATTCCGGATGTGCTCCGCCTACTCGCCCGCCGACGGCGCATGTATGGCCGGGCTGTTCAGTCTCGCGCCGATACCCAGACGCGAAACAGAGTGAGCGCCTCGGTCAGATTGCGCGGACCACAGGCCAGATGGAAGGTCTGCCCAGCAGTCCACGCATGAACCCAATCGTGCTCGTTCCGGTCGATCTGCTGTCGAGGATTTTTCCGTTCTGCCAGGTCCGTTTGCTCAAGATTGATCTCGACGAGCCAGCCGGGATTGTCGAGCGTCTCGATCCGCAAACCCCATCGGTGTTCCCGATCGCCGTCACACTGCGCGGAGTACCAACTCTGTAGCCAGTCGAGGGCATGTTCATGCTCGGACATGAACGCCGATGCTAACTGGAGCGGGACCGGGGATGACTTCGCCCCAGCGCGCTGACCGCAGCGGTCGGCGAATGGCATCGGGAGACCACCCGCAGCTCGGTGGGTGAGCGTGGCGAATTCGAGGTCACGAGTATCCGGTAACCGGGAGTCGGAACCTCTCGGATCACCCGTCGGTGAGGCGTTGGATGGTGGCGCTCAGCCACGCCTGGAGTTCGGCACGGTCGCCGAGTTCTGAACGCAGAACCCGTCGACGAGTCGAAACGCCCAGTACGAAGGCGTCGATCGCCGCGGCTCGCGCGCGGGCGTCGATGTTGTCCAGGCCGCTGTCGCGCAGGTAGCGGTACAGCGGCTGCAGCGAGTTGGTGTCGAGGAACACCGCTAGCGCCTCCGCCGCTTCCGGGCGTTCGCCGGATGCGCGTTGCAGCACGAGCAGCGGATCCTCTTCGGGCGCACCGAACCAGCGCTCGACGATGCTCGCCGCGAGGCGCGAACCTAGCTCGGAGCGGTTGCCGTCGAAGGAATCCGAGACCGGGATCTCCACCCGCGTTGCCGCCAAGAAGACGCCTTCCTTGCCTCCGAAGTAGCGGGTGATGAGGTTGGGTGACACACCGGCCGCATCGGCAACTCCCTTGACCGTGGTCGCCGCATACCCGTTCTGCGCGAACTGGCGTTGCGCATGCTCCAGGATGCGCTGTTTGGTGGCGGCCGCGTTGCGCAAAGTCATGTATACGAGCATACACATCGATGTGTACGCTGATACACATGATCGATGACCTACGGGAACGACTCCGGCGGACGCGACGTGTCACGACACCGTGGAATGCCGATCATATGCGGGGCATCACCGGAACTCGCCTCGATGAGCTCCTCGAACGCTGGGTGAACGGATACGACTGGAGCGTGCACGAGCGCCGCATCGCCGAGTTCCCTTGGGTGACAGTGCGAGCGGGCGATGTCGAACTGCGGGTGATCCACCAGCGGTCCGCGTCTCCCGGCGCCCCGGTCGTCGTGCTCCTGCACGGCTGGCCCGACTCGGTGCTGCGATTCGAGCGAGTCCTGCCGTTGCTCGCGGACATGAACGTGGTGGTCCCCGCGCTGCCGGGCTTCCCGTTCGCGATCCCTCTCGAAGGTTCGGCCATGTCGGTCAACAAGATCGCCGAGATCATCGCGGACGCGCTGGCCGAGCTCGGCTACGCCCGCTACACGGTGTCAGGTGGCGACGTAGGTGGCACCGTCGCGGAAATCCTTGCGGCACAACACCCTGACCGGGTTACCGCCCTGCATCTGACCAACATCGCCCCACTGCGTGCACTCACGGCGGACCGCGCGACGCTCGCCCCCGACGCGGTGGCCTACCTCGACCGGGCGGCGCACTGGTTCCGAACCGAGGGCGGATACATTGCCGAACAGTCGACGCGGCCAAATACTCTCGCCATCGCGCTCGGCGACTCACCTGCGGGCCTCGCGGCCTGGATCGTCGAGAAGCTGGAATCTTGGTCCGACGATTCAGCTTTCACGCCGGACGAACTGCTCACCTGGGTCACCGCCTACTGGGCCACCGGCACGATCGGCACTTCGTTCGCCACCTACGCCGAACCGGCCAGACTCCCTGACCGAATCGCCACGCCGACAGTGCTTTCCGTCTTCGCACGTGACATCAAACCGGAGCCTCGAAGCTACGCCGAGGCGTTCCTGAACATCCGCGATTACGTGGAACACTCTGCGGGCGGCCACTTCGCAGCGTGGGAACAGCCCGAGGCGTACGCGGCCGATCTACGCCGAGCAGTCCAGCTCGGCGACGACTCTCTTCCGAAACCCATTGCTGCCGAACCGAATCGATCGTTCGCGGCTGATGCGTGACCGGATGCCAAGGACACCGCCGCCCGCCTTCCTATCGCGACCGCTCAGCTTGCGGAGTCGAGCAGTTGGGTGGTCGCCGTCCAGAGTCGCGCCTCGCGGTCGGCGTCGTTGGCGAACGGCTGCACGGGGCGCTGCTTGTCCTTCACCACGAACGCACCGTTGTCCAGGTGTGCCCAGCGGTCGTCGAGAACGATGGACGCGAGCGCCGGCCCGGATGTCTCGGGTGTGGAGATGCCAGGAAGGTGCGCCATGGCTCGGCCGATCGTCTCGGCCGCTTTGCCGTGGTCGCGCGCCAAACCGGTTCCGGGCATGAAACCTGGTTCGAAGACCACGACATTGACTCCATCCGGTGCGTGGCGCTGCAATTCGTGGGCGTAGTAGATGATCGCGAGCTTGGAATTGGAATAGGCTGTCCCACTGAGCTTCACACTCGTCGGCACGTCCGCGGCGGTGGGGCGGGCCAGCTCGATCGGATCGCGCCAATCGGCGGGCGCTACAGCCATCATGCGCCGAACCGTGTTCTGGTAGTACGTATTCGAGCCCAGCAGCACGATTCGAGCCGGGGCGGCAAAGGATTTCAGGAGATCGTCGATGAGCTGAGCATGGGCCAGATAGTTGACCGCGAAACTCAGCTCGAAGCCGTCCGCCGAAGCCTTGTGGGTGTCGGCGACCGATACACCCGCGTTGGCCACCAGCGCCCGCAACGGGCGCACTGCGCCCGCGGCCAGCAGGTCGATCACCTGCCGTGCCGCCGCGCGGACATCGGCCAGCCGAGCCAGATCGCAGCCGATCTCGACGACTGTGGCTCCGGCCGCCCGAGCTTCCGCGGCCACGGCGGTCAGTCCCGCGCCGGCCCGGCCGACCAGCAGCAGATCCGGGCGCTGCGCGGCGGGACGGTTGGCCATCGCCAGCATCGCCGCGCGACCGAGGCTGCCGGTCGGGCCGGTGATCAGCACGGTGCCGGAAGAGATCGAGTTCATGGTTGTCTCCGTTCGTCGTCTGCTGGACTGCACGTCAGGTTCGGACCTGCATTGCTCGAGTCTCGGCCGGCCGCGCTCGGCTAGGCAGTCGCCCGGTTGTCGTAGGACTGGGAGGGCCAGGACAACGGGTAGGGCTTGCGTCACCATGGAGAAATGGACTCGTGGGAGTTCGGTACGACAGTACGTAAATGGCGCGACCGGGTCAGCCCCGACACGGCGGGCGTTCGGGTAGGTGCCCGGCGGCGTGCGAGTGGACTGCGTCGTGAGGAACTCGCCGATCTGGCCGGGATCTCGGTCGACTATCTGACCCGCCTCGAGCAAGGCCGCTCCACCTCGCCGTCGGTGCAGGTCGTCGAGGCGCTGGCGCGAGCGCTGCGGCTCTCCGACAGCGAACGCGACCTGCTATTTCGACTGGCCGGGCAGACCGCGCCCGGTTCCGGCGTTGTTTCCATGCGCATTCCGGCCAGCGTGCAACGCCTGCTCGACCGACTGGCAGGCAACCCGGTCGCCGTCTACGACGCGACGTGGACGCTGATCGTCGCCAATGCGCCCTACGACGCGCTGATGGGCCCGACCACGAGTTGGCAGGGAATCGAACGAAACAGCGTGTGGCGCAACCTCATCGGGCCGGGAACCCGAGCGGTCCACACGCGCGAGGAGCAGGCCGAATTCGAAGCCGCCCTGGTCGGCGACCTACGCCTGACGACGGCTCGATATCCCGCCGATCAGCGGCTACAACGCCTCGTGGACGATCTGCGCGCACAAAGTCCTCGGTTCGTCGAGCTCTGGAACTCCGACCGCGTCGCCGACCATCAGGACCACGGGCGACGCAAGGTAATCGACCACCCCGGCGTCGGTCGCGTCACGGTGGATTGCGACACGCTCATCGTCGCCGGCGACGACCTGCGCATCATGATCTACACCGCCGCTCCGGAAACGATCGACGCCGAACGTCTAGCGCTGGCGATCGTCCTCGGAACCCAAACCTTGGTTGACTGATTCATTTCGACGCACAGTCCGAAGGGATGTCGATGTGTCAGTCGACAGGCCCTCGGGCCGTCAGAACGGTCCTGAGCACATGCTCAACCGCAGACTCGAACATTGCTCCCCGTAGCTCGTTTCGTGCCGCGAGGGTGCGAGTGGCGAGGTCGAGTATCTGGTCGGGGCCTAGGCGGCGAACTACCAGGGCGGCAACGTCTTCCAGATCGAGGTCGCTGTTCGCGTTGTCCAGTCTGGTCAGGGCGAACGAAACGATGATCTCCTCGTCGGTCACTGCTTCACCTCCACCCTCCGATCGTTCGGCCAGGCCGTGATGGCCAGGGCCAATAATACGGCCGTTGGTCGACCGGTTCACCCTTCCGAGGGCGTGACTGGGAGCACCGCACCCTGTGATGACGTGACGACCGAACGCGCTCATCTACCGCGACCCGCGTGTTTCGGGCCGACCAGTGGGTGCGCCGGAAGGTCAACGCGGCAAGGTCATCTCGGTCCGTCCAACGCACTGATCTGCCGATTTCGGTGCGATATGCGCGACCCCTCAGCCCGCAGCGGAATCGTGGTTGTATTCCGCGACAGACCCGAGCAGGGCGGCGGTGGCAGTGCGATAGAGCGACGACTTGACGTGGCCGAGGGCGGGCCCGCTGGTCGAGGCCAGGCGCTGCGCGTACTCCACAGCGGATTTCAGGAGATCGTGCTCATCAGCGACCGAGTCGACCAAGCCCGTCGTCATCGCTTCCGTCCCGCCGAAGCGGTGACCTGTGACCAGAGCACGACGTGCCACAGGCAGCGGCAACTGCGACTGCGCCATCTCCACCATCCCGGGAGCGTAGTTGACGCCGAGCGTGACGCCGGGAAAACACACATAGCCACGATCGCGGCGCATTATCCGGTGATCATGTGCGACAGCGAGAAAGGCCCCGGCACCATAGGCATGACCGTTGATCGCGGCGACAGTCGGTATCGGCAGTGTGAGAATTCTGGCGAACAACCGCAGCAGGCCGGCAACATTCTCGTTGATCCGCTCCGGGTTTCGCGCAGCCCACTCCACATCGAAGCCGGTGGAGTAGAACTTCCCGTCACCGATCGTGACGAGCCCGCAGGGGCCGGAGATCGCAGCGACCTCATCCAGCAGAGCGTCCATCTCGCCAACCCAATCCGGATGAAACCGGTTCTCGGTATCGCGGTCCCCCCGGTTGCCCAACTGGAGGATGAAAACCTGTCCCTCACGCTGCAAGTACGGCATCGCGTCAACATATCCCACCGACAGGGCGGGCTTTCACACCATGGCAAGGGGCACCCCATCTGCAGCGAGGTTGTCGAGTGCCGCGTTACCGCATGCCGGCGCTGACCGAAGCGGCAGACACAGGTTGCACGTATGGGCACAGCGCCTTCCGATCACGGAGATTGCGCGCTCGTGCCGAATTGAGGGTGTTTGGCTGACTCGTAGAGGGGCCAGCCAGCCGAGGCCGGTCGGGTATCGATGGCGCGGTTAGTTATTCAGTGGGGGAATCGCTGGAACTTCCGGGCGGGCTCAATTGTCCGGCGGGAATTGGCCGTTCGCGATCACCCGGCAGTTGGCGAGGGCGAAGGTGACCGTGCTCGGACCGCCCTGCGGGCAGCACAGTGGATCGTCGGCGTCGGCCCAGCGGTACTGCACCGCGATGGTGTCGCGGGTCCGCCCGAGCACCTCGGTGTAGGCGTAGGGCTTGGCAGTCGAGGTGCCGAGGTAGCGGCCCTCGGTGAAGTGCAGGATGTGGGTGCCGGGGTGAATTCCGTTCCACTCCACCGTGATTCAGGACAGCACCCGCCCCGCGCAGCCCGCCGAAATCGGTTCGGTGCCGCTGCCCATGATGTTCCACGAGGCCCCGTCCGGCGCCGACGCCGAGGAGCGGCGGCCGGGGACGGCGTGGCCATGCCGACAGACTTCGCTGTGGCGACGATTTTCTCCAGAGCGGCGCGATGGTCGACGAAGCCATCGTGGCCCGCTCGATCACACCTTTGGATCGGTTATCGCTGCAGGAATTCGCGGACGGCCGCGGCGAATCCGGCCGGGTCGCCCTTGTGCGCGAAGTGGTCGGTGTCCAGAACGACCAACTCCGCGTCGGCCCTCTTGTCGATCATTTCCCGGGCGAGTACGGGATCCACGCACGGCGCCTTGTTGCCGGTAATGAGCAGAGCGGGGCACTGGCTGCCCAGCCAATCGGCCCAATAGTCCCCGCTGACAAGTGCTTCGGAGTCGACCATGTCCTGCGGTACGAACGGCAGTCGCCAGCTCCCGTCCGGGTTCTGGCGCAGTACGTCGGCGAACATCGGTGCCGCGAACCCGAGCGCGTCGAGCAACTCTTGACGTGTCGCGGTGTGCGAGGGCCAGCTGAGCACGAAATTCAGTGAACCCGTGCTCTGGTGGACCGCGCCGATCTCTTCCACGATCAGTGCCGAAACCAGATCGGGGCGCTGGGCGGCCAAGCGCATCGCGGTGATGCCGCGACCGGAGTGCCCCAGCACCGCGACGGGCCCCAGGCCCAGCGCCTCGATCACCGCGACGGCGTCGGCGACGTAGCCGTCGGTGGAGTAGTCGGGGGCGCGATCGGAATCGCCGTGCCCGCGCTGATCGGGTGCGATCACCCGCCACCGCGGTGCGAGATCGGTGGCCAGCTGCTCGAAGCTCAGTCCCTCTTCGAGGTGTCCGTGCAGGGCCAATAGCGGTGCGCCGTCTGTGCCGGCGTCGAGGTAGGAGATGCGGCGGCCGTTGAGGGTGAGGTCGTTTCTGTTCATGCCCGGAACATTACAAGTATTGAGACATTTGTGCAAGACATACGTGCAAGACGAATGTTCTAGTCAGGGGAGGGGGTTGAGGCGACTCCGTTCTTCATGCCCCTGCGGGGTGCTACCCGCGGTGCCATATCGATGTGGGCAGGTCCGGCTCACCTGTGGGGCAACCGATGTCGGTGGTTCCCGAACAGGTGACAGTCGGCACCATGGTTGCGGGTTGGTGGGTGCGTGCCCGAATTGGCGCGGATCGCCTGATGATTGGCCAACGTGATATAGGCGCGGTCGAGTTCACGGGTCCAGCTGGTGAGGTGCTCGATCATCTTGCACATTGCTTCGTCACCTGCTGAGAGAAGAGGCCACTCGCGCTGGTAGGCGAGAGCTGTTGCGGGTCAGGACGTCCGCATCTGCCGCATATTGATCAATCGATGTACTTCGAGCGGGAACAACTCCGCGACAACCGATCTCGCGATCTCCGCACTGCTCACCGTCGCGATGTTTGTTTGCGAGCCGACTGCCCTATGAGCGGTGTTGTGGGACGGAGTTGTCGTGGGCTTCGCGGGCGCGGGCGATCGTAGGACGGTGGCGTTCTGCCCAGTCGGTGAGGCCGAGCAGGTGGTCGTACAGCTCGCGCGCCATATCGGTGGCGACGTATTCGACCTTGGGCGGAACAGTGGGATAGACGGTGCGAACCAGCAGCCCGTCTCGCTCCAGGTTACGCAGGGTCAACGTCAGCATCCGGCGGCTGATGCCATTGATCGCGCGCTCGAGCTCGGTGAAACGCACCGGCCCGCGGGTCGCTTCCATCAGGATGCCGATGCTCCATTTGCCACTCACACGGCCGAGGACATCCAGAACTGTGCACGCTTCCCCGCCGTTGACCTGGTCGGGAACACAGCTGTTACGCGGTGACATGAATGTGCCTTCTTCCGCCGGGGATCGCAATCGCCAATCATGATCACGGTAACAACTCATGCACCAATGGAGGTCAGCAGCTTATGCCGATTACGTTCGATGATGCGACGCGAGAGTTGCTCGACGGCAAGAACTTTGCCACGGTGGCGACTTTGAACTCTGTCGGCGATCCGCAGACGTCGGTGGTGTGGATCCTGCGTGAGCACGACACGGTGATGTTTTCCAGCACCACCGAACGGCAGAAGGTCCGCAACCTCACCCGCGATCCTCGGATCAGCCTGACCGTCCTGGACGCCACCAATCCGTATCGCACGGTAGAGATCCGCGGCACCGCAGAGCTCGTCGAGGACCGCGATCGCGCTGTCCAGCGCGAGGTCTCGCACAAATACCTGGGACAGGACCCGCCGGCGGACACCGAAGGCACCGTACGGGTAATCGTTCGCATCATCCCGCACAAGATCCACGGCTTCTCGAACTGAGAACCCGCACAAGGGAAGAGGGAATTCTCCGACCCCGCAGGCTAGGTTTCGGTTCGCATCACACGAACCCACAGCCGGAAGATCAACGCCCCGAGATCATCTCGGGTCGTTCCCGCATCCGGAGCGTCCGAAACTGCCGAGTGCAGTGCACTTCTTCGATGTCTGCTGTGGCTCGGTTGAGGCAAGGCCGAACGATGGCCGTACGGACCCTGGACAGGATGAACACGGATCGACCATGCGACGCGCCGAGCGGCTCAACGTCGAGAGCTAGGTAGGTTGGGCAGATGAACGAAGGGTGGCGCGATGGTCGTCTTGCTGAGTTCGTCGGTGTCATCCGACGCGG
Organism: Nocardia sp. NPDC058058; assembly: GCF_042885355.1. Lineage (NCBI taxonomy): Bacteria > Bacillati > Actinomycetota > Actinomycetes > Mycobacteriales > Nocardiaceae > Nocardia > Nocardia sp. NPDC058058. Next base: position 1,022,529 of record NZ_JBHVSA010000003.1, read on the forward strand.
GATAGAACCTGAGGGCTGTGCTGTCTATAGCTTCCGCGGTCTAGGTAGGTTCACCGCGAGTTATGAGGACCGCGAATACGAGGTCACGATAACTCCGGTCCCTACCGACGGATCGCGTGAGCCCTTCGATCAGGCCGCCTTCGACCGCCAGGTTGCCGAGTACGGACGCCAGTTCCCCACGGATGTCGAGACCATTGCCGCTGCAGCCAATCTCATCCGCCGATACGGCCATAAGATCATTCCTGAAGGAGTCGCAGAGGACAAGGCACTCGCCGACCAGGTTCAGGAGTTTGCCGAGTGGCTCGGTCGTGGCATTGCACGATGACCGCCTGAGCCCGCACCGCATATCGCGCTGATCCGATCGTCCATCGTGATGCTGCGAAAGATCAACCAGCAGCGCCGATCCGGGCGCTCAGGTCGTCCGCTCCCGCCTGACTCTGCCACGGGCCTTCAGCGAATCACATCTGATGTCGTTGCGGCGGTCCCGCTTCGATTAATCCTCGAGGGCGTAATTCGACAACTGGCCGGTGTCGTCGGGGAACGTGAACTCCCAGATTTCGAATCCGGTGAAGTTGAAAACCTCCAGTCCGCGGTCATGGTCGAACATGAACCTCAGGTCCGCGGTGGTTTGGTCAATCTCCGCTGTCAGCAACTGCCCGCCGACAAGCTCACCACGCAGAACGCTCAACGCGTCGATCGGCGCGGGCAGACCATACTGACGACGATGATCAAAGATACTGACTTCCGGTCGGCCCTTCTTCGTCAACCGCCAGAACTGGGCCGACAGCCTCGTCCCGTCGCTGAACTCGATGACGGTCCCCACAGCGAAGATCAACTCGATCGAGGGCGCCTCGTACTCGACGCCAAGCACCCGTTCACACCGCACCCCTCGCCACTGGGCAAGACGATCTGAAAACCGCGTCATCGAAATCCCCACCCCTCCGACGAAATGCCCTGAGTCCTGGTGTCCTGCATACCAGCCAGTATGCGACAGCTACCGAACCAACCGACCCACCAACGACCTGCATGCGACGGCTCGATCTTGTGCACGCTCCTGCCGCTTCCCGCGTTGACCGAACCGGCCAGTGCGAGGCGTCAGAAGATCAACTGGCAGTGGCCATCCAGCCCGGCTGGACGCACGTCCGCACATTCTGATGAGCAGCGGGTGAACGGGGTCATTTATCGTCCAGCCGATATCGAGGAGACCAGTCGTCGTTGTCGACCTGTTCGATATGGATCTCAGCGGCTCTACTGTCGGTCAGGTCATACCCCGGCAGCATCACGTCCCCATACGTAATCGGGGGCGCGTTGGTCAATGCACCTCGTCGCTGCCTGCGCCGAACACTCCGGAACACCCACCAACACCCCGCCAGCACAGGGGCGATCACGGCGATCGTCAAGAGAAGTTCCATGATCATCGACCCTAACCCCGGGCTGCCAAACATCCGGAACTGCCGCATATCGTGTTGACTGAACCGGCCATGGCGATGCTCCGGGCGTGGTTAGGCGTGATCGCCCGAAAGGCGCCGTTTCAGCTCGTATAGCTGTTGCTCGTCTATTGGTAGTCGAGGATGCGAACGATATTCCGGGTCGAGGGGGACGAGTCTGACCTGATGACCCTCGTGTGTGTGGTGGACGACTTCGAACTCGGTGGTGGTGCCGGGGGCCGGCCACTGGTCCGGATTGTCAGGAAGATGGAGTACGTCGACGAACCCCCATGGCGGGTTGTTCGTGCCGAGGTCGACGAATAACCCCACCGTTCCCGGTCGGAGGATCAGCGTGACCTTGCCGGTCACGTGCTGTCCGACCGGGTAGAGCTGGCGGGCGATCTCAAGGGTAAGTTCGGTCGGGTCCTGGTCTGTCATGGTTCGGCCATTTCAACCGGCTGTCCGGTCAGCCGTCAACCAGGAGTTCCGACCCACCCGTCGAATAGGCACGAACGCACTAATCTGCCGCGACCCGCGCGCGGTGCACCGGCTGCGCCTGACGGTTTCTGGATTACTGACCGTTACGTGAAGCGAACTCGCGTTCCGCGGCTGCGATCTCGTCCAGGAACCTCTTCTGGACTCCGTCGAACTCCCCGGCCCTCAACCAGACCTCCTGAACAGGCACCCCGGACACCAGGACATCGAACTCATAGTGATCACGCGATTTCCATAACAACCGCCCACGAGTGTCGTCTTCGAACAGGAACAACCGCCACGGATCGAACTCGTACACTTGCGGTCCGACCGGAACCGACCCTACGGGCGCCCCCTCCTCGTGCATTTGCTCGAAGCTTTGTCCGCGGTCCTCATATATCGCCGCCATCACCGTGCGAAAGGCGACCTCGGCTGGCTCGTCGATCAGCTCCTCGCCCTGGCCTCCTCCCATTCGACGCAGGTGAATCTCCATGGGGACGACGGCATCGATCAGCTGGGCTTGCGGCTCGAAGATGCCGACCGACTGACCGCCGCACCACCAGCGAATGCGCCCCCACAGCCATCGGAAATAGTCCGGCTCGGACATCCTGCTGCTATCGAGCTCGAACTCAACAGCAAACCGGTCCGGATCGCCCACGATCACCGTTGACCGCCACCTTCCAGATGCTCGAATACCGCCTTCTCCTCGCGAGCCCAACAACCTCTAGGTGGGCAATGCCATTCTGCGCGATAGCAACACGGCCCGGCATATGCCACGCCAGCCACTGGCGAACGCGCTCAACTGCCGCATGGCGCGCTGACCGAACCGGCCAGTGCAGGCGGGCGAAGGTCAACGGGCCGAGCTGATCTGGTGCCGGCCGAACGCACCAACATGCCGATTACAGACTGTGGCGAGTCGCCGCGACGGGCGAAATGCGGTCGTGAGTTGGCCTCGATGGTTGGCACGGCGCACTTCGATCGACGGCTTGAGTGTCAACAGAACGGGCGAACGCTCGAGTGGATCAACTCCGAGTCCGGATGAGGAACGGTGTATTGCCCTTCGACTATCGCGCTTCGGGGATGGGATCAGATACCGAGGCTCTCACACAACACCAGCCCGTCTTCGCGATCGGACTTGAGCGCGAAACAGAGCTGCCTATCGCGCGCTCGCGGACCCGCACCCGAAAACCTGGACATCTCCTCGGACTGTGCCGCGTCCGCGGTATCGACGGTCAGGGGCGTGTAGGAGGCGTGCAGTTTCATTGCGGCTACGCCACCGAAGGTGATCTCGAGACAGCCGGGTGTGTCGAACCCGGTGCTTCGCAGAACCAGCCGCGAATGACCTGGCCCGAGACGCAGAACCACGAACTTTCGGTTGAACCGTGCGGGAAGGTCCGAGGGCGGTGAAACATGTTGCGGCACAGGCGAGCTCAATTCTCTGTGCTCTCAGTGATGGTTTCGTAGCGGTCGAGGGTCAGAGGTATCCGTTGGGCCAGCACCTCGGAGGACGACTGCCTGATTCCGCCCCACCGGCCAAGAACGCTCGACTAACGTGCACCTACGCCGATACGTTCCAGACGTTGCCGATCGCTTGGAACAGCCACCCTCGAATACAGGCCACGAACCCCCGGAGGGCGCGGTCCACGGCGTTCGCGAGTGAACAACATGTCCGTCGTCGGCCGACCCATCACCTCGGTGATCAGTTGATCTGTCCGAAGGATCATTCGACGAGTCCACACCACGCTCACCACGACAACGGTGCATCCCGACAACGCCAGGACCGCCGCAGCCCCCATCACCGCCGGCGAGCCGATCACAGCGAGAAAAACCGTCAGCGAAATAGTCACCCCGACAACGAAACCGATGAGTCGAAATATCCGATTGAACCCGGTGTTCCTGCTGCCCGCCGCCGCGGCGGCATCGCCCGCTGCCGCGACCACATACGCGAGCGCGCCCTCCTGCTCGAAGGCTGACAAACCATCGAACGCGTCCCCGACCACCAGCACGATGCGTCGTTTGCTTCGACGCAACCGCAAACCGTTCACACACCACGGCGGCACACCGCCCGACTCGACGTCGGGAGCTCGCACACCGAGCCGCGCCGCGAGTTCCTCGCTGCGACGACCAATCTCATCCACATCCACCTGCACATGATCGGCCATACGAACGCGGATCGCATACCAACGCCAAGGACCAGCCTGTTGCACCAAACAGCCGCATACCGCGCGGACCGAACGGCTCCGGCACCCCGAAAGACCAGCAGGCTGAACACCGCCCGGTCTTCGGCAGTGCACGATGACCGCCCGAGCCCGCCCCGATTTCCGGATGTCACTCCGCGTCCGCGTCACCTGCTGCCGACCGCAGTGGTCACCCGTCAGGTTGTCGATAAGCGGGCCACCGCCAAGCTGTTGGGTGCGACTGGGGTCAGCCGGGCTATCCGCCTCGGGATGATCAAACGTCCTCAACTGCCGCCGATCGTGTTGTTCGAACCGGCTAGCTCCGGAGTTGACGATCGACCGGCCGTGCAGATCCAGATCTGCAGACGTGCCTGTCCGGCAGCGCTGTCTTCCCAAAGTCACTGTCGGACCATCGCTTTAAGGTGCATGACATGTCTGTATGCGTTGTTCTCGACCTGTTCATCAAAGATGTCGCGAGTATGGATCACGCCGCAAAGCTGGTGCCGGCACTCAGAGAACTGCTCAGTCAGAAGGACATTGAGAACGAAGGGACCATCGAACCCCAGGGGGACGGAACGGTCACGATCTCGGTCGTGAGCTCACTCTTGAGCATCCGCGGCTTTTCGGAGTGGACCTCTGAGGTCGAGCAGGCCGTAGAACGGTTGGTATCGGAGCATTCTCCAGGAGCCTCAGCACACCTTTACTGGATGGATCCCGAGGACGGCCCCGAAGATCAGGAAGGCTGATCACGCGGAAAATCCGCTTCTGCCGCGCGGTTCGAGACGGCCACGCGGCAGGTCCGAAGATCAACGCGCCGAGGCGATCTCGGCCGGGCCGAACGTACTGAACAGCCGATGATCGGTACGGACGCATTCGCGCCTTCAGGCCCGCGTCGATGCCCAGGCACGAAACAGCGTGAGCGCCTCGGTCAGATTGCCTGGACCACAGGCCAGGTGGAACGTCTGCCCGGCGGTCCAGCCATGCACCCAGTCGTGCTCGCTCCGATCGATCTTCTGTCGGGGATGTTCCTGGTCTGCCAGCGGCGTTTCCCTGAGATCGATTTTGACCAGCCAGCCGGGGTTGTCGAGCGTTTCGATTCGCACACCCCATCCGTGTTCCCAGTCGCCGTCACACTGCGCGGCGTACCAGCTCTGCAGCCAGTCGAGGACATGTTCGTGCTCGGACATGGACGCCGATGCTAGTCGCGACTACGGATCGGCAAATGGCCGAGGCGTGTCCGTCGCGCCACGATCCATATCGGGCCGCTTCGTCGAAGCTAACCACTTGGCGAGACATTCGCTGCGCAGTTCGGATAGAACCGAACGGCGAAAGGTCAACCGGCCGTTCGGTTCTGAGCACATTCGCAGGCCGCCTGGTTGGGCCGAGTGCCGTGTTTCGTCGGGTCCGCGCGGGTCTCGTAGATACCCGGGGGACATGGACTGCCATCCCACCGACATCCTGTGCCTAACCGGTACCCACCGCACCTAACCGGCTAACAACACTCTGACGTCAGCAGATGGCACGACTGCACGATGCTCCACCCATCACCTGACGAATGGACACCCGTGAACACACCGACCCGCGTCGAGCCGTTCCCCGCCCCACAGCCCCGTTACCTGTCGGCCGCGGACGTGCCGAAGAAGCACAAGAAATGGGTGTGGTTGGTCGGCGCCCCGGTCGTGGCTCTAGCCCTGGTGGCACCCGCAGGGAACAGTGCTCCGGCTGCGGCCGAGGTCGCTCAGCCGGATGTCGCGGCGTCCGTATCGACGCTCGCGGTCGAATTCTCCCCGGCCAAGCAGGACATCACTTCCAGTCAGCGCAACGCCATCCGGGCTGCCCAGCAGTACCTCGATTACTCTGCCTTCTCCCGCAGCGGTCTGATTCACCAGCTCGAGTACGAGGACTTCTCCACCGCGGACGCTACGTTCGCAGTGGACAGCCTGAATGTGGACTGGAACAAGCAGGCGGCAAAGTGCGCCAAGCAGTACCTCGATTACACCTCGTTCTCTCGGTCCGGACTGATCGATCAGCTTGTGTACGAAGGCTTTACGCGCGCCCAGGCCGAGTATGGGGCCAATGCCTCCTACTGACAATCTCGTTCGGCGGTAGGCCCGGTTGCGAGAAGCGAGCACTGCGGCGCGTGGCCGGTCGCAGTGCTCGCGTGGTTTCGAAGTAATCCTTCGAAGCTGTTGCGGCGGTGTGGGTTCGGGCCACGCCGCCCGCAGCGTCCTCGAGTGTGCGTCGCCAGCTGGAAAGCGGTTCAGATCGCGGAGGTGCCGCCGTCGACGGCGAGCTCCATGCCGTTGACGAATGATGAGTCGTTCGAGGCGAGAAACAGTGCGACCGAGGCGATTTCCTCTGGCCGTCCCATCTTGCCCCGCGGAATCAAGGCTTCGAAGTGTGCCTTGGTCTGCGCGTCGAACAACTGTTCCTGGATCGGTGTGGCGATCTGGCCCGGACTCAGCACATTGACCCGAATCTGCCTGTCCTTCAACTCGTATAGCCATACGCGGGCCAGTGCGTGCAGTGCGGCTTTGCTCGCCGCGTAGACGCTGTAGTCGGGCCAGCCCTTGACCGAGGCGATCGACCCGGTCATGAAGATCGATCCGCCATCGTTGAACAGCGGCAACGCTTTCTGCACGGTGAACAACGTTCCGCGCGTGTTCAGCCCGAAAGTGGTGTCGAACTGCTCTTCGGTGATCTCGCCGAGCTTGGCTGGCACGGCCATCCCGGCGCTGGCGAACAGCACGTCGATGCTGCCATGTCCCTGTTCGACCGTCTCGAATAGACGATCCAAGTCGGCCAGGTCGGACGAATCACCTTGCACGCCGGTCACATTGCGCCCGATCCGCTCCACAGCCTCGTCCAATACCTCCTTTCGCCGGCCGGTGATGTAGACGTACGCGCCCTCCTGGACGAACAGTTCGGCGCTCGCGAGTGCCATACCGCTGGATCCGCCCGTGATTACCGCGATCTTGCCATCGAGCTTGCCCATGATCACTCCTTCACTTGCAGCGGCCGAAAATGCTGCTTCTAGCGGCGTAAACCAAACTATGTAAACGGTTCGGTGTACTTAAGCTAGCGGTTGCTCGACGGCTGCGCAAGCTAAGTACACCGACCGTTACCCACGCGGTAGTATCGAATGATGACCGAGCTGGACAAAGGCCCCCGCGGCCAACGTCGTGGAAGGGGTGCGCGCGAACGGATCCTCGACGCGGCACGAGGACTGTTTCGCGAACAAGGCATCAACAACACCGGTATGGACAAGCTGTGCGCGGTCGCCCAGGTGTCGAAACGCACTGCGTACCAACACTTCACCGGCAAAGACGAGCTGGTCACCGAGTATCTGCGCCGACTCGATCCCGACACCATGCCCGAGGTATTCGACCGCCCCGACCTCACCCCGCGCGAACGTCTGCTCGCCGCGTTCGACACGTCGCAGCTGCAACCACCGCAGGAGGTGACGCCGCTGTGTCCGTTCATCGCGGCCGCCGTCGAGATCACCGACCCGCACCACCCCGCACGTCGCCGCGCGCACGACTACAAGACTTCGGTCGCCGCCCGCTTCGCCGAAACCGCTCGCCAGGCCGGCGCCACCCACCCCGAACAACTCGGCGAACAACTGGCGCTGCTCCTGGACGGCGCCTCGGCCCGCACCCGGGCCCTCGACATCGAGACCCTCCCGACCGCCGCCGCCATCGCCGCGGTGCTCATCGACAATGCCCTGCCCGCAACGCAACCGGGAACGACCGAGGGCTGAGTACGCCGCTGCCCGACAGCAGCCAAAAGTGTGTATCGTCCTGTGCTGGTGCGGGATTCGCACTCGGTCGGGGGTCGATCACGAAGATGATGCCGAAGGGGCTGTTGCAGGCATGAGAATCGCCGCGAAATTCACGACCGCGCTGATCAGCGCGAGCATGGTCGCAATGGTGGCGGTGGGACCCGCCGCCGCCGCCCCGGACACCGGTTCCGGGGCGGCGGTTGTGCCCGCGGGCACCACGATCGAACCGTCGATCGATTGCACGCCGGACTCCGCGCACCCCCGTCCGGTCGTAGTACTACCGGGCGCGGACGGAACCACTTCCGACACCGCGACCCAATGGAACACCATGCTGACCACCGTGCGCGCCGCCGGCTACTGCGCGTTCCTGTTCCAGGGCGGAGTCATCAACGGCAACCGCTGGTCCGGCGATATTCCCAGCGCCGCACAGCAAGTCGCGGACTTCGTGACCGAGGTGCGTCAGACGACCGGGGCCGATCAGGTCGACCTCGTCGCGCACTCGGCCGGAACGATCGTCGCCAACCACTTCCTCAAAGCTCTCGGCGGTGCCCCCGTCGTCGCGCGTGCGGTGTTGCTCACCCCAGAAGCACGAGGCTGCGACGGTGCCGGGTTCCTGAGTGCGCTCGGCATCAAGAACTCACCCATCAGCCCGGTCCAGATGCTCTCCGCCCTACCGTTTCTGGGCACCGTCCTCGCGGCCATTGCCCCCGACAAGGCCAATCTCGTCCAAATGTTGCCCTCCTCACCGGTCTACCAGGCCGTCTTCAACGGCCAGATCACCCAACCGGGCGTCCACTATTCGGTGCTGTCGACCCGCAACGACGAACTCGCGACACCGGCGTCCGTGTGCACGAATCTCACCGAACCGGGTGTGAACATGAACTTCTACGAGGACTTGTTCCCGGGCGCCGCCCCGGTCGGGCACTCCACCCTGCGCTCGAGCCCCGACACCGCGAATTGGGTCGCAGAGCAACTCCAGGCCTGAACCGATGCCGGTTCCAGCCCATCAATTCAGAATCTCGCCACGCACCACGGTCGACAGGCGATCGCGCCAGGTCTGCAGCTCTTCGGGCGTGAGGCGGGTCCAGTCGGTGATCTCGCTGACGATGCGCAGCGGTGCGGTACTGCGGTACGAGCGGGTGGGGTTACCGGGGAACTTCTTGTCGGTCACGTTCGGATCGTTCTCGAATTCCCCGGTGGGCTCGACCTCGTAGACCCGGGGAGTCGCGTCACCTTCGGTCAGCTCTGCGGCGATCTCCGCGGCGAGGCCAGCCCCGTCGACACGCGCGGTGAAATAGATGTGGTTCATCACGATCTCGGGCCGGTAGTTGGATCGGCGGCCCGCGGTCAGCAATTCACCCACGCGCAGATCCGCGATCGTGCCGTGGAAGAACGGTCCATCATCGAGCTTGTCGGACACGTGAGTCCTTTCCTCTAACTGGTGGGTTGAGCGATTGTGCCGCATCTATCCGATGATGAGTCGGGTCAGGGTTCGGTCCTGCGATCAGTACGATTCGACAGCCGCTCGCTGAAAGTTTCCGCCCATGCGGCTGACTCGGACTCGTCGTCGCGCTCCGATGCGCGCTTGGCTGACTTCGCCTGACCGAGCTCGCCTGCCCGTTTCCCGCCGCCCGGGCGGGCCTGCACCGCGATGATCCGAATACACCATGAGGCGTATGCCTCCACCGACATGCCCGCGGCCTCGGCAGCATCTATCAATGTGCGCCAGTCCTCCTCGCCGACCGTCACCACAATCTCTTTGCTCACCATGGGAAGGAACGCTAGCCCCAACCATCGCCGACTCGGGTCGAAGGAGGGTGTGGCGGTGGCGATCGGCACAAATTGGGTAATTTGTCCGATACCGCCGACTCGGTTCGGCTTGTAGTTTCTGGTGGTATGCCGCGCCGATCGACAGCCCTGTTGGGCCTCACCGGTCACGGGTTCGAAGTGAGGAAAGAGAAATATCAATGCGGAGAACAGTTCTCGTCGTAATGGCGCTGGTGGCTGTCAACGGCGGGCTCACCGCGGTGGCCGGTAACGCGGGCGCGGTCGAGGATAAGGCGACCTGTGCCGCGGTCGATGCGGCGTGGACCGATTTGAATGCGCGGCTCGGAGCACTCGGCGGCAAGGGCTCGGTCGAGGACCTGCGGCCGATATATGCCGACACCGCGGCGAAACTCGATGCCGCCGCGGGCGCAGCGGACACCGGCGCGCTCAAGGATGCACTCGGTATCGCTGCGGTACAGATGAATCGACTCGCGACCGCGCGGGACCGCGACGATTTGAATCGAATGGCGCGAGATGCCGCGTTGAGCGATGCCATGGACAAGGTCGGCACACCCTGCGGATTCTGAACTTCTCGCAGCGGCCTCGCCCGTGCTGATTCCTGCTCTATCCGGGTTTGTAGCTCCGCATTCGCCATCGTCCCGCTATGCTGTAAATACGTAGCTACCGTAGCGAAAGGGTCAGTGCCCCAAAGGTACTGATCGGTTGCCGAGTTGCCTGTCTGGGTTGTCGGCATGATTGGAAGCGATGCTGTCCCCGGGTCCTGTCGGTCCCGGATTCGGAAGAACCAGTCTCCTATAACGCACGAATGGCACAGCGAGCCAAGAGGATTCGCTCTGCGGTGACACGGTTGTGGCCCGAGTCGCCCCCATCGGCACAGTGTGGTGTCCGAATGGTCGGCGTCGGTCGCGTGGCGGGGCAGATGATCCGGGCGAACAATCCAAAAGGGGTGATAGCTTGCACTCTCACCAGGCGCCGCCGAACAAAGAAATCGAAGTCCGACTATCTGAACTACGACAGTGCCTTCCGTACCTGATCGGCACGGTGGTGGCGTCGAGCGACGGCCTGCTGATCGCCAGTGATTTACCCGAGTCGATCGAGCCCACCGGTATCGCCGCCTTGGCGGCCGCGCAGCTGTCGCTGTCGCTGACATTCGTCGCGACGACCCACGGCATGGATTTGCACGAGGTGGTCATCGACAGTGGCGCCGGACATGTGGTCGTGTATTCCGCAGGTCCGACCGCGTTGCTGACCGTGCTGACCGCCGCCGACGCAGTGCTGGCCCGGGTGCACCTGGAAGCGCGTCCGGTGGCGCGAGTGATCGCGGACCTGTTGGCCCAATCCGTCGCTCCGGCCGAAACAGTGATGACCACTTCTGGATTCGCTTTGTCGTCCAACGGTTCCCGTCCGGAAGATCAGAAAACCTACTGAGCCGCAACGCAATACGTCAGAGAGGTGCGCGATGTCGAACCTGGATGTGGCATTGAAGGACATGATGAACATCGACGGTGTGCTGGGCGCAGCGGTCGTCGACGCCAGTAGCGGAATGGCCCTGGGTACGGCGGGAGGTTCTCGGACACTGGATCTTCAGATCGGCGCGGCAGGCAGCACCGAGGTGATGCGGGCCAAACTTCGCACGATCGAACAGCTGGGCCTCAATGACGGAATCGAGGACATCCTGATCACGCTCTCGGGTCAGTACCACATTCTGCGTCCCTTGGGCGCCCAGCGATCCAATGGCCTGTTCCTCTACCTGGCGCTGGACCGAGTCCGCGCCAATCTCGCTCTCGCACGCCATCATCTGCGCAAGATCGGCGATGAACTCGAGATCTGAGATTCGGTGCGATCGTGGTGTTGACAGCGCCATCGGTTATCGAGACTGGCCGATGATGTCCTCAGCGGCCCGGATCAAGCCGGCATTGCTCTCGGCGGGGGACTGGTCCGGCAGGAAAAGCACGTCCTCGAGACCGATCCGGGTATCCAGGCCCCGGGCGGCGGCCATGGCCAGGATGGTCCAGGCGGCGCTGTCCTCACCATGAAGCAGAATCGGTACGCCGGGCACCGCGGTCAAGGAGTCCAGAAGAACGGCGGCGGTCTGCCGCGCGGTGCGCGGGTCGGTGTCGGTGACTTCAGCCAATACGCGCAGTACGTGATGCGCGTGCGGCCAGTCGAGAAACCTTTGGGCGGAATCGGTTCCGGACCAGATCCCGGCCTCGATCCCAATTCCCTTGTCCAGCAGCGTCTCTGCGACCGCGACGGCACCGTCCTCGTGCCAGTTCACTGATGCGTGATCAGGCAGCACGGTCCACCCGCGCACCTGCGCGAGACGCTGCTCGGCACCCTGCGTAGTCCACGCCCCCGTTGTCACACCGACCCGGACGCCCGGCACCGCCGCACGCACGGCCGTCACTGCGGCCGCGACATGGCAGGGCTCCACGGTGTCGTACCCCGCAGAGTCCTTGGGATGCAGATGAATATCCGCGGCTCCAGCGCGAACCGCGTCCCGGGCCGCTACGGCCAGCTCGGCGGGTGTCACTGGAAGGGAGGCGCATTCGTCACGGGTTCGGACACCGTTCAGGCATACCTGCAACATGCGACCGAGTCTTTCAGATGACTGTGTCGACCCGCGCGATTCGAAGTGCCGTTGTACCGAGGGCTCGAAGATCCACGGGCAGAGCGCATCTCGACCGACAGGGCGTACTGCGATGCCGAGCCGAGGACGGTCCGGCTCGCTCGACCGACCAACAGTCTCAAACATACGCCACCGTCTGATTCGGTAGTGCATTTGATTCACAAGTGAATGAAACTGTGTTAGCGTCCGTTCCGCCACAGCGGCTCTCGGATATCGGAGCTCGCACAGCCCGTCTAGGGGGAACAAGAATGACGCGGTGGATCCGCTTGCTCCTGCGTAGTTCGATCGTGCTGCTCGCGCCGATCCTTATCGGTGCGGGGCTGGTCGTTCCGGCTCGCGCAGTGCCGGACGGTGGGGACCTGGCCGCCGCGTGGCTGGCGACTTACGAAGCGCCGCCGAAATATCCGTCGGTCTACATCGACTGGGATGTACCGATCACGATGAGTGACGGCACCGTGCTCAAGGCCAACATCTATCACCCGGCCGACGCCAACGGGCCGATAACCGAGCCGACTCCCACGACCGTCAGCATCACTCCGTACACCAAGCTGATGCAGATGCTGCTGGACTCGGCGGTCTCGATTCCGGTGCTCTACGACGCGATCGGCCAGCTGGCACGAATGCTGGACTTCTCCGCGGTCGGCCTCGGCGGGCTGACGGATATGCTCAAGATCGTGCCCGGCGGGGCCGCGCGAATGTTCGCCGGCGTGGACCGCAAGCTCATCCAGAGCGGCTACACCCAGATCGTCGTCGACGCCCGCGGCACCGGCTTCTCCCAAGGTTCGTGGACCGCCTTCAGCCCGACCGAACAGCACGATGGCACCGAAATCGTCGACTGGGCCGCGCGGCAGCCGTGGTCGACCGGCAAGATCGGTATGACCGGCTACTCCTACACCGGGATCAGCCAGCTCCAGACCGCCCAGCAGCAGCCATCGGCTTTGCGGGCATTGTTCGCGGTCAACGCGGGCAACGACCTGACTCAGGACTTCATCGCCACCGGCGGTGCGCTCGGAATGCCGTTCCTCGCCGGACTGCTGGCCGTGGTCAACGCGGCCAAATTCGTTCCCGATATGGTGGCGGTGCTCTCGGGCAAATTCGACTGGAAATGGTTCCAGGACAGAGTCAGTAGCCCCTTCAGCATGCTCGAGTTGTTCTTCGGCTACATTCTCGCGCTCAATCCCGACATGATGCCGCAGGCGACGAAGGATGTTCTCACACCATCGAGCACGCTGCGCACCGCCTGGGCGGGTGGCACCGACAAGATCCAGGCTCCGACGCTCATGGTCGGCGGCTGGCACGACCTGTTCACCTATTCGCAGGTCCGCGCGTTCAACAACATTCCGTTGCCCGCCGATCAGAAGAAGCTGATCATGGCCGACACCTATCACTTCAACGGGGGCAGTAACTTCGGCGCGCCCGGCCTGCCGCCGCGCTTGGATGTGTTGCAGCGTGCCTGGTTCGACAAATGGCTCAAGGACATCGACAACGGTATCGACACCTACGACCCGTATGTCGTGAAGCAGCAGGGCGGCGACTGGATCGGTCTACCCCAATTCCCTCGTCCCGAAGCCGAATACACGCGCATGTATCTCTCCGCGGCCCCCAGTGGGAACCCGTTCCCCGTGGTGCACGACGGCAGCCTCACCCCGGCGGTGACCGAGGACCGGACACGCCTCACCATCAGCCCCGGCATACTGCCCATCTGCTCGCGCGACGGCGCGATCATCAGCGGCGGCGCCATCGCCGCGCTGGATCTCTGCGGACGAGACAGCCGTGTCGCCGAAGCCAACGCACTCACCTTCACCAGCACCCCGGTAGCCGAACCGACGACAATATCCGGTCCGATCGCGTTGCGGCTCAACACTGTTCACGACACCAGCGACGGCGTCTGGACCGCGACAATCAACGACGTTGCCCCCGACGGCCAATCCACCGCACTCAGTACCGGCCAACTGATCGCCTCGCTGCGCAAGATCGACGACACCGCCTCCACCCGCTCACCCAACGGCGACTACACCGACCCCTATCCGGAGCTATCCCTTACCAACCGGCAACCGACCATCCCCGGCCAGCCCACGACGCTCGACATTCGCCTCAACGCTGTCGAAGCGATCCTGCAACCGGGCCACCGACTCCGCGTCGACGTCTTCGCCAGCAATTTCCCCCGCAGCCTCCCGCCCGGGCTCGTGCTCGCTGATTCCCAACTCGCACCACAACACATCCAACTCGACCCCGACGCACCGAGCTTCGTCAACGTTCCTCTCACCGGCCGACCCGGCTGGTAATCACCGACGCACGGTGTGGTGCGCGGAGTCCGCACGGCTTTGATCGTTGACCCTGACGCAGGGTCAACGATCCAACATGGTTCGTATGAATACGAAAACCACTGCGCCGCGGCACTTCACGATTCACCACGATGGTGTGACCATCTCGATGTCGCGGGGCGGCGAAGGCGCGATGGCCGGAGCTATCTCGCTCGGAGCGACTGGTCCAATCGGCTGTGCCTGGCGCGGAGCGGCCGAACATCAACCGGCAGAGCCGAATTGGGATCGGCGGAACATCAACAGCGTGGGTCTGCCACCGTGCCCATGATGAGGACGAGGAGATACCCGGCCATCATGAGCAGAATTCCGATGCTGGTCAGCCACAGTGAAGACCTGCGCGTGCGAACATGATTGGCCCACAGGGCGATCAGCAGGAACAAGCCGACAGTGAGCATTACGATGGAACCTGTGATCTGAATGCCCTCGACGACAGCGTAATCGCGATCACGTTGCCCGGAGCTGCCATGCGGACCCAGATCGCAGAAGTCACCGTTGGCCGAGGTGATCACGTATCCACCTACCGCGATTGCCGGTCCGATCAAGATCGAGCCGACAATGTAGATCACCGCGGATGGCACCGGCCAGTCTTTGATCATGGTCTCGGACTGTAATCATCGCTTGTGGGGGCGCTGCGGGGGCCTTGGGGAGATTCTGTGCCCGATACGCATCCGCTACTGCCTACCTGGCGCGCTGCCCGAACCGGCCAGTGCGGGCGGTCAAAGGTCAACGGGCCAAGCTGATCTGGTGTCGGTCGAACGCGCTGATCTGCCGGTCGATGTCCGGTCCGAGGTGCTGCCGCGACAAGATCGATCTGTCACCGCCGGGGCCTATCGTTGTCAGCGTGTCTGTGAATATCGGTGTTTGCTTCAGTGTCTACGACCTCAAAGTTGAGGACGCTGAGGTGATCTACAAATTGTTCGAAAAGGTTGTGAAGGAAACGCAATTGGAGCCCGAGGTGATCATCGCGCTTCGGGACAACGATGATGGGACTCGTGATGTTCGAGTGGTCTCCGAACAGCTAGTGGTTTTCAGCCGCTTCTACGAGTGGCGCCCGACCTTCGAGGAGTCATTGCAGCGTCAGGTGACAGAGGCCGTGCAATCCGCGAAGGTGTCCTTCGAATGGCACTACGCCGAAGAGGACTGAGGCCGAGGTCATCTAAACCTCCGGCAACGCGCCCAATGTCGAGAACTGTGCTGGACCTGGATCAAGGCTGGGTGCAGGCATGTTGGCGGTTGAACGAGCCGACGCTTCCGGTGCCGGTGGGGAGGTTGCGGGTGGCGTCCGCGTATGCCTCTCCCGGGTCTGCTCCCTTGCCGAAGCCGACGATCGGGAATCCTGCGACGATCGCGAGCGGACTCGTCACGACCGCACCGCAGCCGTTCGCGAACGTCACCATCATCCGGCAGTCGATGATGCCTTGACCCTTGCACGCTCGGTCGGCGGCTCGAATGGCGTCGGCTTCCGTCGGGTGATTGACCGAGAACGCGAAGACGTTGCCCCACGCGCTGAGGGAAACGGCGCCCCAGCTGACCGGGTCGGCGGCAGCGGGCGGTGCCGCGACAAGGGCAGCGGCGCTCACCGAGAGTGCGGCGGCCGCAAAGGATTTGATGAACATGTGGCGTGCTTCCTCTGCGCGCCGACCAGGGTGCGGCGATCGCATGGACGGTACCGCAGCGTGTTGATTCAAGATCGCCCCAAGTCTTGGGGGCATGGCAAAGACCATCATGAATTGAGGTATTGGTGACGGATCTGCCGAACCCGGTCCAGTTGTCCTTGGCTGCGGGAGCTCCCTCGTGGGCCGCGTCCTCCACCCGTGACTCGTGGTCATAGCTGTCGTGGGCGGAGAGCGTCCGGCACCCTGTGCGCTATATGGCGGGTGGGCTGAGGCGGGTGAAGTGCGGTAGGCGGTGGTAGGGCTCATGCGGGTATGAAGGGGTGGTCGCGCTTGCTTTGTCCAGGCGGGCAATCTGATTCGCGTCCAGTTCCCAGCCGACCGCGCCGAGGTTCTGTTTCAGTTGTGCTTCGTTGCGGGCTCCGACGATGACCGTCGCGACGGTGGGTCGGCGCAGTAGCCAGTTCAGGGCGATCTGCGGGACGGCTCGCCCGGTCTCCGCGGCGATCTCGTCGAGGACATCGACCACCGTGTACAGCAGCTCGTCGTTGACCAGCGGACCGGCGTCCGCGGTCTTGTGCAGGCGGCTGCCGTCCGGAAGCGGTTGTCCGCGACGGACTTTCCCGGTGAGCCGTCCCCACCCCAGTGGGCTCCACACCACCGCGCCGACGCCCTGATCGATACCCAAGGGCATCAGCTCCCACTCGTAGTCGCGGCCCACGAGCGAGTAGTACACCTGATGCGCGACATAGCGCGGCAGGTTGTGCCGGTCCGCCGCCGCGAGGGATTTCATCAGCTGCCAGCCTGCGAAGTTGGAGACGCCGACGTAGCGGATCTTGCCTGCGCGCACCAGATCGTCCAGAGTCGAAAGCACCTCCTGCACCGGGGTTCCGGCGTCGAAGGCGTGCAACTGGAACAGGTCGATATAGTCGGTGCCCAGGCGGCGCAGCGCGGACTCCACCGCGGTGATCAACCGGGACCGGCCCGAACCGGCGTCGGCGGGACCCTCGCCCGTGGGCAGGGATGCCTTGGTGGACAACAACACTCGATCGCGTCGCCCTCGAATCGCCTCGCCCAGAATCTGTTCCGCGGCACCGTCGGAGTACACATCCGCGGTGTCGAACATCGTGACGCCCGCCTCCAAGGCGATATCCACCAACCTGCGGGCAGCCTGCGCATCGGTATCACCGAACAGCTCACCGAGACCACCGAATGTGCCTGTGCCCAGGCTCAACTCCGACATGATCAGCCCCGAGGCGCCCAACCGTCGATACTCCATGACCACTCCTCCTGACTCGAACCCGTCGTATCCAGCAGTCCTGCGCTCATTTCGGCAGCGGCAACGCCGTGAACACCCCGTCGGGATCGTAGGATTCCTTGACCGCGAGCAGGCGAGAGGTGTTCTCCCCGTACGCATCCCGGGCGCGCGGATCATCCGGTTCCATGAGATTCGCCCAGCCACCTGGCAGGGCGTACGGATCCAGACGGTATCCGGTGTCGTCGACCCAGGACGACTCGGCGACGCCGTCGCCCTCGGCCCACGCGCCGATGATCTCCACGACGAGGTGATCGTCGCGGTAGGGGTAGGCCGTCTCGGTGACGGGGACGCGGGTCGCCGCGCCGTGTGCGTGGTGCACATTCAGCACGCAGGTGGCGGGCATCGCCTCCGCGGCACCGACGAAATCCTCGATGGCGGCGTCGGTCAGGCCCGGGAGCGTGCGGCTGCCGAGCCGGTAGTGCAGTCCGGCGGGGAATGCCTCGTCCAGGGCGTGGACGGTGTCGGCCAGTGCGCGCCGATCGACGTCGTCGAGCACCGGATCGCCGAGCGCGCGCACCGCGGCGATCTGCTGCAAGCCCTGCTCCGGATCGCCCGCCCACGTCGGGGCGGTGAACAGGACCAGTCCGGCGGGCGTGTGCATCGCACCGAACATCACGTCGAGAGCGTCGTCCGCCGACGCCGTCAGGTCTCGCCAGCCTCGCAGCACCGACCGCGCCTGATCCCACCCGAACGCGATAGTGCCGGTGACGACCGTGGCATGCGGATGCAGCCGCGTCCGGATCGCGGTGACGACACCGAAGTTCCCGCCCCCGCCGCGCAACGCCCAGAACAGTTCGGGCTCGTGGTGTGGATCGGCCGTGACGACCCGGCCGTCGGCGAGCACGACCTCCGCCGACAGCATGTTGTCCACCCCGAGCCCGACGAGGCCGATCAGCGTTCCGTAGCCGCCGCCGAGTGTCAATCCGGCGAATCCGACAGTGCTCACGGTGCCCACGGCCGCCGCGAAACCGTGCGGTCGCGCGGCATCGAGGACGTCGCTCACGGTCGCGCCGCCGCGCACCAGCGCCTCGTCGCCGTCGATGACGACCTCCCGCATCGTGGTCAGGTCCACCACCACCCCGCCGTCGCGGATCGAGCCACCGGCCCAGTCGTGCCCCCCGCCCCGCACGGACAGCGGCAGGTTCGCCGACTGGGCCGCGCGCACCGTCGCCTGCACATCGGCCGTGGTCTGGCAGCGAACCACCACGGCCGGGCGACTGCGGACCTGCGCGTTCCACGGCCGCACGAGACCGGTGATCGCCGCCGGATCGCTCACGACTCGGTCGGACGGAAGGTGCGAAAGCAACAGGGCGACAAAGGTTTCGATGCCGGTGCCCACGGAAGACGACATGGCGCGCGGTGCTCCTTACGACTGGATGACAATCCGTTTCCAGTATCGACCGCACCGTGCGATGCCGTCCTTGGCAGTCAGCGCGGCGCTCTTGGCAATGCGTGCGCAACCGGCCGCGGGCCACGCGGTGGGCCGCGTTTCCGCTGCGCTGATAACGTCGTCGACGTGCCGGTGTCCGCGCGCGGGGGTGATACGGGGAGGATCGGTCATGTCCGTACAGTTCCGATCTGACGACGAGCCCGCGCGAACACGCCTGGACTACTGGAAGAATGTGCTGTCCAACGCGCTGGCGCCCATCGAGGTCAGCGTCCCCGGCAATGACGTGCGCGGCCACATCCATCAGGCCGAGCTCGGACCGATCAGCGTGATGAGCTTCCATGCCTCGGCCATGCAGGTCAGCCGGACCCCCGCGCTCATCGGGCAGTCCGATCCGGACATGTGCAAGATCAATCTCTCGATCGGCGGCGAGGGGATCTTCGAGCAGGAGGGCCGCGAATCCCGGGTGCTGCCGGGCGAATTCGTGCTCATGGATCTCGCCCGCCCGAGTCATCTCGCCATCGAGCGATGGCAGCAGATCTCGATCGTCATGTTCCCCCGTCGACTGCTTCCGGTGCACCACAATCGGATTCGGGAGATCACCGCGGTCCGGTTCGCGGCGGATGATCCGTATGCCGCGCTGGTCGCGTCGCTGAGCCGGGAGCTGATCGCGCATCTCGATTCCTATGACAGCGCGACCGACGCTCGGATCGGCACCGCCTTCCTCGATCTGCTGACGCTGGCCGTCGCCTCGCGGGTGGATCGGGTCGCGACCGTGCCCGTCGAAACCCGGCAGCAGGCCATGCGGATGCGGGTGCAGGCGTTCATCGAGCAGCATCTCGGCGACCCCGACCTGTCACCCGCCACCGTCGCTGCGGCACACCACATCTCGACTCGTACGCTGCACACGCTCTTCGAGGGTGAGGACCACACTGTCGCCGCCTCGATTCGGCATCGACGCCTGGAGAACTGCCGCCGCGACCTCCTCGACTCACGCCTGCTCGACCGCCCGGTCGCCGCGATCGGCGCGCGCTGGGGATTCCGAGATGCCGCCGCGTTCAGCAGGGCATTCCGCGCGACGTACGGGGTGCCACCGAGCGAGTATCGTGCCACGCGAGCCAATTCCGGCCTCTGGGCCCAGCGCGCTCCCTGAGCGTCCCGCATCCCGCATCCCGCAGCAGATGCGGGGGAGCGGGGCGCCTCGCTTCGCGGGTGTTCAGCCCTCGCCGAGCAGGGTCAGCACGACCAAAGGAATCGGCCGGTCAACCTTGGACTGAAAGTCCGCCAGCAACGGGTTTTCCGCCAGCGCCCAGGCCGCGAACTCGTCATATTCCGAACCTTCGAGCACCGTGCCACTCGCCCGATAGGTCTTGTCCTCGAGCTCGATGGTGACCTGCGGATTCGCCTTGATGTTGTACCACCAAGCCGGGTACTTGTCCTCGATGAACGAGCTCACATACATGGTGTCGCCCCGATACAACGGACCCAGCGGAGTCGTGTGCGCCTTACCGCTTTTGGCTCCGGTGGTGGTGAGCAGGATCAGATTCCCGCCCGCATACGCACCGCCCACCTTGCCCGAGTTCTCCCGGAACTCGGTGATCACATCAGCATTCCAGTTGCCGATACTGCCGTCCTGGTCCCACGCTTGATTCCACGGCGCGTTC
This sequence comes from Nocardia sp. NPDC058058, assembly GCF_042885355.1. Taxonomy (NCBI): domain Bacteria; kingdom Bacillati; phylum Actinomycetota; class Actinomycetes; order Mycobacteriales; family Nocardiaceae; genus Nocardia; species Nocardia sp. NPDC058058. Next base: position 1,043,111 of record NZ_JBHVSA010000003.1, read on the forward strand.
GGATCGTCGTAGTCGGTGATGTCGGCCTGATCGGTCTGTCCCACAGTCGATTCGGTTTCGCTCATGAGTTGAGTATGTCCGCGAATTAGGACAGCTACCGTCCTAGCTCGGCGACGATTTCGAGGCATTTCGCAGGGCAACATCCTGCGAGCCATTGAGTGTTCCGAGTCGGGCACCTGGCTTCATATGTACCGGTGCCGTCGATGATCTCGCGGCGAGGCATTCAGGACTTTCTAGCCGCAGCAAATGCGGACGGCTGGAAGGTGTTTCGCTGTCGCGCGTGCCGGAGATCGCTCTGGTAGTTGCCGGGGGTTTGGCCGATGATCGCGGTGAAGGCTTCGATGAAGCTGGTGGGATTGGCCCAGCCGCAACGCATTGCGGTGTCGGTGACCGTATGCCCGTGCCCGAGATGTACGAGGGAGTGTTGGACGCGGAGCAGGGTGCGCCATTGGTGGAAGCCCATGCCTAGTTCGTTGCGGAAGAGGCGGCTGAGGGTGCGTTCGCCGGCGCCGGCGGTGCGGCCGAGTTCGGCGAGAGTGGCTGGTTCGGCGGGGTTGGCGTGTAGGAGGGCGGTGACCGTGCGGAGTCGGTCGTCGGTGGGTTCGGGGAGGTAGAGCGACTGTTCGGGCAGGTCGGTCAGTTCATCGACGACCACCCGCAGTAGCCGGTCCGCGGCGTCGGGGTGCAGGGGGCTGCCCGCGGTCAGTTTCAGCACGGCCTCGCGGAGCAGGGCCGATACCGCGAAGACGTTCGGGTGGGTGGGCAGTGCGGAGCACAGGTCGTGGGGCACTTCGAGGATGCTGATCTCGGTGGTGCCGTAGGCGCGGTGATAGTGCTCGAAATGCGGTGGTGTCCAAGAGATTCGGTCGGTCGGTGACACCCAGGTGCCGCGTTCGGTGGTGGTGGCGAGTACGCCGCTGGCCGCGTACAGCAGTTGTCCGTGCGCGTGCGTGTGCGCGGCGACCCCTTCGCCGTGTGCGAGTGACCATCGGCCTTGGACGGGGTCGTCGCCCGACCAGTGGGTGTGGCGGCGTTCCGGCATCGATATTCAGATTACCGATTTCCGGCCCACCTGGCTGCGTGGGGAAATGTTGGCGGGAATCCGGAATCGGCTGTCCGGCAAGCGGTAGCGGGAGTGGTCCACCCAGCCCAGAGTAGTTAGGTAACCCTAATAACCGCGACGGTATCGCGGATGCTGCCGAGAGGGATAGCCGAATGTCGACTACGACGACCAGAACACCACTGAGCGCGGGGCACGGAGACGAGATACGCGTATGGCCGGTCTTGGTGCCGCTCATGCTGGGGACGCTGACATACGGCGTATTGGGATCGGTTGTGGTTCCGGCGCTGCCGCTGCTGCAACGGGACCTACACACGAACGAGAACGGCGCCACCTGGCTGTTGACGGCCTACTTCCTGGCCGCTGCGGCCGCGACGGCTGTTATCGGCCGACTCGGCGACATGTTCGGCAAGCGGCGGATGTTGTTGATCGTGCTGGCCGTGATGGCGGCGGGCGGGCTGGTCTGCGCGGTCTCGAACTCGCTCGGACTGGAGATCGCCGGGCGGGCGATGCAGGGTCTCGCGGGTGGGCTGTTCCCACTGGCGATCGGGATCATTCGCGACGAGTTCCCGCATGAGCGAGTCTCAACGGGCATCGGCGCGGTGACCGCCACGATCGGGCTGGGCTCGGTGGGCATCCTCCTGCCGGGTCTGATCATGCCGCAACTGAGCTGGCACTGGCTGTTCTGGATTCCAATGGTTTTCACGCTGATCACACTGGCCGCCACGTGGGTGCTGGTCCGGGAGTCACCGGTGCGGCCCGGCGGCCGGGTCAACTGGATCGATGCGGCGTTGATGGTCGTCGGAGTCACGGCCGTCGTGCTGGGGATCAGTGAGGGTGCGACGTGGGGCTGGTCCTCGGCGCGCACCATCGCCACGATCGCGGGAGGCGTTGTGGTGTCCGGTATTTGGGTCGTGGCCGAGGCGTCGAGCAGTAATCCGCTGATCACCATGAGGCTGATGCGTGTGCGCGGGGTGTGGACCACCAATGTCGTGGCGTTCCTGTTCGGTGCGGGCATGTACGGGGCATTCGCGATCTATCCGATTCTCGCGCAGCTGCCGGTGCATGCCGGATTCGGTTACGGCGCTTCGATTCTCGAGTGCGGCGTGTATTTCCTGCCCATGTCGATCGCCTCGATCGTGATCAGTCCGTATGCCGGGCGTCTGGCCGCGAGAATCGGAGTGAAGTCCGCGCTGATCGCCGGAACCCTGGTCACCGCAACCGGATTCGCCTATATGGCCGTGCGAAGCGATCATCCCTACGACATGATGATCAGCCTCGGCCTTATGGGCCTGGGCTTCGCCGTCGCATTTCCCACGCTGATGACCCTGATCGTGCATTCGGTGCCGGTCGAAAATGTCGCGGAGACAGCGGGTATGAACACCGTCGTCCGCATGATCGGTGGCGCGATCGGCACTCAGGTCGCGGCCACCTTGATCGCAGGTCCCGGTGATGTGCCGAACGCACACGGATTCACCGCCGCCTTCGCCACTTTGGCGGTCTTCACGGTCATGGCCGCCTTCGCCGCGGCGCTCGTGCATTCCCGGCACGCGTCCTGAACACAGCATTGGACACAAGGAGGCTGACAAGCATGCAGGACAATCGAATTGCCGACCGACAGGCGATCGGCGAACTGATGACAGGCTGGATTCATCGCGACCGACAGGACTGGGATGAGCTGGCTCGCCTATTCCACGCCGATGCCACAGTTCGGATCCTCTGGTTCTCAGGCCCGGCGCGCGACTTCATCGAAGGCTCGCGCCGCATGAGCGCCGGTCCACTGCGCAGCAAACATTTCATCGGTTCCCCGGCCATCCGCTTCGCCGGTGATCGTGCGTTCGTGGAAACCAACACGATCCTCATCGCCGATCACTTGGACGCGAATCTCGGTGCGACAGTTCACAATCGCTTCCTCGACCGCGTTGCGCGCATCGACGGCATCTGGCGCATCTGCCACCGCGATTCAATCTACGACATGGGCGGATTCGCCTACCCCTTCGGTACTTCCGGCGCCGAGCCCATCGATGCCGAAACCCTGCACCGTCACCCCCGCGAATACGCGGCGCTGGCTTACCTACTCGAACGCACCGGCCTCACGGTAACCGGCCCGTTCCCCACCCGTTTCAGCGATCAGGAACGAGACATCCTCGACGCGGGCCGAGCCTGGCTGGCCGAAAGCCCCTAGGTTCACTCGGTTCGAGAATCTCGGTGGCAAGGGACAGTCCCGGTCACCGAGATGGTTTCCGGCTGAGCTGCTCCGCTCGAATACCTATGTCCCGCAATAACCTTCGGCCTATTGACATATAGAGACCGATTGGTTGCAATCTGCTGTGTGACCGAAACCCAGCGTGTGCGCCGCACCCAAGCCGAGCGCACAGCCTCCACGAAGGCAGCATTGGTAGAAGCGACGATCGAGACCATCACCGAGATCGGCTACTACCGTGCTTCCCTCGGCGAGATCTGTACCCGGGCAGGGGTTTCCAAGGGCGGACTGTTCCGTCACTTCGACTCGCGGCTCGCGCTGGTCGTCGAAGTCGCCGAGGAGGTCGGTCGTCGACACCTCGCGGGCTTTCGCGCCCTCGGTGACGCGCCCGTCGGTGAGATGCTCGTGTTGACGCGGAACCAGTCGCGCGCGCAGATCAACGCGGTCTGGTTCGAATTGCTGATCGCCGCGCGCACGGATGCCGAGTTGCGCGAGCAGCTCACTCCGGTGGCGGCCCGGCTCTACGCCGCCGTCGACGAGCTCGCGGTGGTGCCCTCGGTGGGCGCGGGAGTCGATCCCGCGGTGCTCCGGTTGATGGGCACCTCGCTGGTGCACATGTTCGACGGCGAGGCCGTCCTGCGCGAAGTCCTGCCGCGACCCGAGCTCGAGGACGCTCGTTTGCAGGCCGCGATCGAACTGAGCAATGCCCTTGTCGCACTTCGCCGTAACTATCCGTCCGTCGCCATCGAGCGATCCGACAAGGAGAACTGACCCATGGTTCGAGAATTACCGCGCGACACATCCGCGGACTACATCGTGGTCGGCGGCGGCAGCGCCGGAGCGGCCACCGCACGCCGGATCGCCGATGCCGGTGCCGAGGTGCTGCTGCTGGAAGCGGGCGGCCGCAACGACTCTCAGCTTGTCCGGGTTCCGGGCATGGTCGGGGCGATGCACGGGGTCGGCGCGCTACAGCGCAGCGTCACCTGGCAACCGCGCACCAGCCCGCAGCCGCATGCCGCCGACCGCCGGGTATCGCAGATGCACGGACGCGGACTCGGTGGCGGCAGTGCTGTCAACGGGATGATCTGGTCCCGAGGGCATCACAAGAACTATGACGACTGGGCGGCGGCCGGTTGCGTCGGCTGGAGTCATGCGGATGTGCTGCCGATCTTCAAGCGCATGGAGGCGTTCGAGGACGGCGCGAACGACTACCGCGGCGGCTCGGGCCCGATCGGTGTCACCCGGGCGCGCGATCTCGCCGAGGTGACCGAAGCCTTCCTCGGCTCGCTCGCCACGACCGCGGGGGTTGCCCGCAACGACGATTACAACGCGGCTGAGCAGGAAGGCGTTTCGGTCGCCCAATGGAACGCGGCCGGTGGGCGTCGGCAGAGTTCGGCGGAGGCGTACCTGCGCGATGCGCCGCCGAATCTGCGGGTGCGGACGGGTGCGCAGGTCACGCGGATCCTGATCGACAAAGGCGCGGCCGTCGGCGTCGAAATCGCGACCAAGCGAGGCACGGAACGTCTTGTCGCACACCAGGAAGTCATCGTGAGCGCCGGTTCGTTCCGCACGGCTCAACTGCTCATGCTGTCGGGAATCGGACCGGCCGCACACCTGGCTGAACATGGGATCGCGGTACTCGGTGATCTGCCGGTGGGGGAGGGCCTGCAAGATCATGCCGTTGTCCCCGTGGTCTACAACGTGACCGAAGGGCCGATCCTGGGTCCGGCGAAATTCGTTGCCGCGATGGCAAAGGAGCGCATTCGGGCGAACTCGACCTTCCTGGGCGGTTCGTACATGGAGGGCATCGCGCACCTCAGGTCCGAGTTCGCCGATGGCGTGCCCGATCTGCAGTTGTTCGCGACTCCGCTCGGTCGCCGCGGCGCCGATGCCACGATCCCGGGAGTTCACCCCGATATCGACGGCGCCTGCTTCACGGTCTATCTGGTGCTGCTGTATCCGGAGAGCTCGGGCACGGTGCGGCTGGCATCGCGCGATCCGTATGCCGCGCCCGTGATCGACCCTCGCTACCTGAGCGCATCCGCGGACCTCGACGTCCTGATGTCGGGACTGGAGATTGTTCGCGAGGCGATGGCACACCCGGGGACCGCGCCCTATGTGCGCGCCGAAGTAGCCCCCGGCCGCGCCGGCACCACGCCTGCGGCCGCCCGAGAGGACGCACGCCGTCGGATCTCGAGCGTCTATCACCCGACCGGCACGTGCCGTATGGGCGTGGATGAACGAGCCGTGGTCGACCCCGATTTGAAGGTGCGCGGCATCGAGCGACTGCGCGTCGCCGACGCATCGGTGATGCCGTCCATTCCCGGTGGCAACACCAACGCGCCGTCGATGATGATCGGCGAGCGCGCCGCTCAATTGGTCCTGGAGGACGCATGACCCCCCTGTTCGAGGTTGCCGTGATCGGCGCCGGTATCTCCGGTCTCGGTACCGCGATCAAACTGCGCGAGGCGGGAATCACCGACTTCGTGGTGCTGGAGAAGGCCGACAGTGTCGGTGGCGTGTGGCGGGACAACACCTATCCGGGGTGCGCGGTCGACATCCCGTCCATCGCCTACTCGTATTCCTTTGCACCCCATGACAACTGGAGTCGAAAGTTCGCACCGCAGCCGGAGATACTGTCCTATCTGCGCGAGACCGCCGATAGCTTCGGCGTCAGCGAGCATCTACGCCTCGGAGTCGAGGTATTCGAGGCAAGCTGGGACGAACCGCAGCGATGCTGGGTGCTGGACACCAGCGACGGCGAGATCCGCGCCCGCTCACTCGTCGCCGCCGCCGGACCATGGCATGAGCCGAGCCTGCCCGACATCGACGGCCTCGACTCCTTCCCCGGGCCGGTGTTCCACACCTCGCGCTGGGATCACGAGGTCGATCTGACCGGACAGCGCGTGGCGATCGTCGGAACCGGAGCCTCGGCGATCCAGGTGGTGCCGAGCATTGCCGAACAGGTCGCCGAACTCCATGTCCTGCAACGGACTCCGCAGTGGGTGGTGCCCAAGATGGAGCCCACACCGTCCCGGCTCCTGCGCCGCCTGGGCGCGCATCGCCTGCGATGGGTGCACGAATTCAACCGTCGCCGTGAGGAATTGATCCTCGAACTCACCAATATCGCGTTCAACCATCGCTGGGGTCAGGCGGCCTTCAAGTGGCTCGGACGCCAGAACATCCACGGGGCCATCGAGGACCCCGCGTTGCGTGCGGCCCTCACACCCGAGTGGTCGGTCGGCTGCAAACGCCTGCTGATGTCGAGTGACTACTACCCGGCGCTCGCCCGCCCGAACGTCTCGGTCGTCTCGACCGGCCTGACCGCCGTTCGGGGTAATACCCTTGTCGGCGAAGACAATTCCAAAACCGAAGTCGATGTCGTGATCATGGCGACCGGATTCAAGATCCTCGATATGCCGATCGCGGGCAAGGTCAAGGGCAGTGACGGGCGCACCCTGTCCGAGCACTGGGACGGCAGCCCACAGGCCTACCTCGGGACCACGGTGCCCAGCTTCCCGAACCTCTATATCCTCTTCGGGCCTAACGTTTCTGCGGTCGCATCGGGGTTCCTGATCATCGAATCCCAACTGCAGCAAGTGATTCAAGCGCTATCTCATCTGCGCCGCAGCGGCGCGCAATCGCTGGAAGTCCGGCCACAGGTAATGCGGCAGTTCAACAACGACGTCCAAGCCGCACTGCAAAGCACGGTCTACAACTCAGGCGGATGCCGCAGCTACTACTTCGACAAGAACGGGCGCAACGGCTTCTCCTGGCCCTGGTCGGCCCGCCGCCTGCGCCGCATGACCGCACGCTTCAATCCAACGGATTACGTCGTGACGCGCGCGTAAGCGGGAAGGCCTTGCGCAGCGTTTCCGTTGCCGCACAAGCTCATCGATGGACCGGAACCGTTGATTGATCGTGGTGAGCGATGTCCTGACGGCGCCCCCGGCAGGATTCGAACCTGCGACCCACGCTTTAGAAGAGCGTCGCTCTGTCCCCTGAGCTACGAGGGCAGCCCGATCAGAAACATACCTGCTTCTCTGACGGGACGTAGTGCGACATGTCCACTCAACTATGCCGAGACAGTCGCAATGCTGCCGGGTAGCGTGACGATCCGGTTGTATTTCAGGGGAGATCAGTGCAGGCACAACGTATTACCACCGAGCGACGGGTATCAGCTCTGTCCTGGGAGGGCGACGATCTGGTCGACCCTTTCCATGGCCCGACCCGGTGGACAGCCGACGGCACCGCCGACTCGCCACAGATTTTCCGTATGTTCGGCGGGTCATTCGATCATGCGGCGTTCTCGCCATCGAGCGGATTTCAAGTCCTGTATGCCGAACGCGGCACCAAGGCCCTGTTACTGCGTGATGGGGAGTTGGTTCGTGAACTCGATCGAAGCTATTACCACGCAGAGGATTTCGACTATCCGGTCGCGCTGGGTGCGCTGCCCGATGGGCGCGAAGTCGTCGTGCATTGCCCCAACGAGTACAACGTTCTGCAGATCGAGGATGCCGAGACCGGTCAGCGGCTCACCGATGGACCCCGAACCCCGCGGGACATGTTCCACTCGCGACTCTCGATCAGTCCCGGTGGCCGATATCTCCTTGCCGCAGGCTGGGTGTGGCACCCATACGGTGTCGCGATGATTTTCGATCTGACTGCAGCGGTGCAGGACCCGGCGGTGCTCGACGGCGCGGGAATCCTGCCCGCCGACATATCCGACGCCGAGATCGAATCCGCGTGCTGGCTCGATGACGATCGTGTGGTGATCGCCGCCTCGAATGAAGATCCATTCGAGGGCGACTCCGGCAAGCTCGCGCCCGGGGAACTGGGCATCTGGTCCGCGGGCTCGGCTCGTTGGCTTCATCGCTCTCGCGTAAACCACAGGGTCGGGACAATGATCGCCTGTGGTGAACACGTCATGTCGTTGTATGGTCACCCGCGCCTGATCGATCCGATCTCGGGGCGAACGCTCATCGAATGGCCTGACGTAGACGCCGGAACCAAGGACGGTAGCTACGGGGTCAGACACATCCCCACACCGGTCGCCGCCGCACATCCGGACGGAACGCGCCTGGCCATCGCACAATCCGACCACATCGCCGTCCTCAAATGGGAGCGGTGACCCGCGATCGAGAGTGGGAACGACACGGATCGCACCTGGTGCACCGAACGTACGGAATCGCGAGGTGGCCGGTGTGACTCGACGGAAGATCAACGGGCGCTACCGATTCAGCGTCTTCCTGATGCACTGAAATGCCGATGAGCCAGCGTGAGCCGTAACTTCAAGATTGAACGAGACGATAACAGGAACTAAGTCCGGCGCAGCACAACGATGTCCCGTCCATGGCCGGCTTGCGTTGCCAGATCCACAATCAGATCCGCCTGGTGCATGTTGGTAGCCATTACTTCGTTGGAGTCGCCCCGCGTGAAGCTGATCAGCGCCAGACCGATCTCAAGGCTGCGCTGGCCGCATTCCTTGAGCAGATTGTAGGCGATATCGCCTGAGTCCCAGCCCTTCTCGATCAGGTCTGCTACGCGAGCATCGAACCAGTCCCAGCTCGGACCGTAGTCGGTGAAGCAGTGAATCAACCACTGCACTCCCTCGCGGATCCAGTCGGGGGATGCCTGCCAATCGAAGGTGACCAGGCGATTTTCGCCTGCGTCGCAGGGTTCCTGCATCTGGTCGATCAGAGCTTCCCAGCCGAGGTCGTCGCGATCTGCGCCGCCCATCCATGGGCGGTCCTTTACGTACGCATCCGGGTCGTCGATCGCGACCTGAACCGCGTCGACCAGTTGCGTTCTGTGCTCGAAGATCTCGCGAGCCATCGCGATAACCGGTGACTCGGTAGCCGATTTGAGGGTTGAGTCCGACACGAAGCCTCCGCAGCCTCACAAGTTCCACTGTGCCGCTACAGGTTACGGGCCAGGGCCGACAGCCGACAAAGTCCACATCGGGCCCTCGAGTGGATAGTGAACAGCTATGAGAGCCCTTACGGGTACACGTAGGTTGGAACCATGACTGTCGATTCATACCGGGAGCGTCCGAGAGCCGCCGTTGCAACGGATTCGGAGCGCGCGGTGGCTGCGATAACAGAGGTGTTCGGGAGTCTCGAAACCGCGCTCGTGGCAAAGGATGCCATCGCGTTCGACAGGGTCTTCACCGATGACGTGGTTTTCATCAATCCTGCGGGCTCGGTGTTTCAAGGATGGGATGAACTGCACGCCTACCACCTGGAGGCGATGCGGAACAGTCCGGACGCAGAGGCGCACTACACGATTCTGGCTGTGCGGCTTATTGGGGGTGGGCATGCGATCGTCACTGTCGAGCAGACGCTGCGGACGCCGGATTTCTCGGTAACCAACCGTGGCACATGGGTTTTCACCGAACGAGACGACTGCTGGTGGGTCTGTTCGGTACACAACACGAATGTGGCGGGCAGCGCTGTTCAGCTGGGCGCTGACCGCTAGTTTCGTTGTTGAGGGCATTTCGTAATCTGACCGAGTCGGTCAGTGACGCGGTTAGGGAGTGATCTCGATTCCAGTGGAAGACCACACTCGCCATCGGCTTGATGGCATGTAGACGATGATGCCTTCCTGACTGTGTTCCACATGAACGTCGTCGGTGAGACCGTTGGCGCCGTCGTACTCCACGATCATGTAGTCACCCGCTGCGAGTTGTCGCTCGTCGCCCTGGATCTCGAACGTCACGGTCATCGGCTGGTCGCCAGCCTGGATGCGCACCCTCATGATGCGAACCTATGGCATTGGCGGGCGAACGCCTGAGCCCAACCCCGCGCGCCCGTTTCGCCTAGCTGGAAGAAGTTCGATAGCTAGTGAAACGAATTGGCGTCCGGGAACGGTATGCCGGGCGGTCGGAACAACGGAAGAGAAAGAGCTCGCTATATGAGAAGCCGCCGCATGCTCGGTGTTGTCGCTGCCACTGCGCTGTTCACCACCGCCCTCGGGGTCAGCGCGTCGACGGCGAATGCGCGGGAACTGGCGGAAGGGGTGTCCTGCGAAGGGTTTACCTGCCGAAACGACACCGACGTCGCCTATCGCGTGGAGTCCATGGTGACCTGCTGGGCACCGACCGGCGTCCCTGCCATGTCGACGGCCGCGGCGACCACCTACGTCCGAGCTCATGACACGGCTCGGGTGATCGCGGTATGTCCCACGGTCATCATGCCCGGTGAGTTCGAGCAACAGCTGCCGATGCTGCAGCCCGACGGCGGTTTCGCGACGCAACCGCCGGTTTGGAAGCCGGGCCGGGTTGTTGCCGGCCTTCCCTACTCCGCCGATCACATCAGCGCGACCGTCGCCAAATAGTGAGACGCCAGAATGACCGGTGAATTCGGTTAGTTGCAAGATAGACCCAAACCTCTGGCGTACGAACGAGACGAGGGTCGGTGTGGGCTTTAGAACCGTGGTGATCTCTGAGGATCTGCCGTTTGCGTTGCCATCATGGTTCGTCGAGGCCCATCCCGACCTGCACTTCGGCAACGACGGGGACGGACTGCCTCGGCTGCCGATAGTTCTACGGCGCCAAGGACGATCAGCTCTTTCTCGACCTACAGCGGGCGTTGAACGAAACTTCGTCATGGAGCCACAATGTCGAGCTGATCCTGTTTCACGAGTGCGGTGGGATTACCAAGGTGATGGTCACGCGCGACCGGATACGCATGGCCGAACCCACGGGCTGGTCCGAGGTCGACGAGATCGAACACTGGTACTGCGGCTGCTCACTCGACACTCAAATCGAGCTGGGGCGCTCCGAACCCGAAGAGCGGAGCCGCTCCGAGATCGGAAAGGCCGTCGATCCAGGAGTCGGGTCGGATGAAGAGTGAGGATCCGAATGCCGAAGCTTGTCGGCAAGCCCGACAAGCGCATCAGGAAGACGTTCTCGACGTCCATACGTGAGGCCTAGGTGTCCTTCTATGCCGCTGACCGCACTGACCGAACCGGTCAGCGCGAGGCCTCGAAAGATCAACGGGCAGAGCGCTGTACGGCTACCGGTCGCCTTCGCCCGAGCAGGTTCGTCATCGAGATTGACGTTATGCGGCGCGGGCAGAGGTGACGGTTTCGGCGAGGCTGCGAGCTCGTTCGTGGGCGTCGGCTATGGATTCCTCGTGCAGAGCAAGGAGCGGGGTCAGTGCTGGGTTGTGAGGAGCCATGGTGAGCTCGGGAATTACCGTGATCACCTCCAGCCCCAGGAGCCGCCCGAGCACCGCCTCGAGCGTGGGCACCACGAAGTCCAGCCCTTCATTCGGAGTACCGGGGCCGTAGCCGCCGCCGCGCGCGGAGATCAGCACGGCCGGACGACCCGCGACGGGTGAGGCACCGGTGATGTTCAAGGTGCGGTCGACGACGATGATCTGATCCAGCCATGCCTTGAATGCCGACGGCATCGTCAGGTTGTACATCGGCACCGTGAACAAGTACGCGCTCGCACCGAGGAATTCCTCGATCAACTCGTCCTGCATCGCGGCGGCCGCGGCTTGCTCAGGGGTGTAGTCGGCAGGGTCGGTGAGACGGGCGGTGATGCCTGCGGCGCTCAGGTGCGGCACGGCGGTGGCAGCGAGGTCGCGATGGACGACGGCGCCCCGCCACTGGTCGAGAAAGGACTGCGCGACCTGGCGAGAGACCGATGCCTCACCGAGCGAGGACGAGTCGATGTGCAGCAGGTATGTCATGGGTGTGCCTTTCCGAGGGACTGCAGGGGCGGGATGCGAGGGGAAGCTGTGACCGCCGAGCCCGTACAGGCGAGATGACTGCCCAGATCTCCACCCGCATACCCCTACCTGCAATTCATACGATTTGTTCGTAGCGCCATGATGCGCCAGTATTGGAGGCGGTACAAAAGGCACTTTGGTGTGCGTGACGGAGTGGGATGGGTGCCATGCAGGACAACACCGCGATCGAGATGGCGGCCGCGAGCGGGCCGTGCGCGGGGATCCCCGCCGACCACATGGCCTTCATCCGGCAGGTGCTCGACCGGGTCGGCGACAAATGGAGCATGCTCATCGTCGCGGTGCTCCAGGACGGCCCCCTGCGCTACACCGACCTGCAGCGTCAGATCCCCGGCATCTCCCAGCGCATGCTCACCCACACCCTGCAACAGCTGAAGCAGGACGGCCTGATCACCCGGGCCGCCTACGCCGAAGTGCCACCCCGGGTGGAATACGCCCTCGCCCCGCTCGGCGTGGGCTTGCACGACATCGTCATGCAGCTCATCGGCTGGGCCGCCGACAACCACGACGAAATCCAAGCTAACCGCGCCCGCGCCGACATCCCACGCGCACGGCTGCGGTCGAGGTCGTAGCCGCCGTCGATGAGAACTGTTGGTCACTGTCATTCACGAAGCGGGGTCGGCTGTTTGCTATCGCATAACTTGATCGGAGATCACCTGCCGAAGGGGGACCGCTCTTGGGCGGAACGGCCCCCCACCGACGGCAAGGAAAGCCCGTCATGGGAATCCGGCATGCGGTTGCTGATCCCCACTCGAATAGTAGCCAGAAATGCACCAGACACTCCGATCTCTGCGCATTCCTGGCACTGACTGTCCGTCATCGTGCGCACAACGTCACCGGCCGGTCCTTTCCGGCGTGCTGTCCGGCGGTGGGCGTCGCTCGTTTCCATCGAGCGCAACCAGTGCCCCTGTGCCGAACAAGGGACGCACGGGTGTGATTGGGATCGCATGGACCGATTCCTCGGCCCGCGATTGGCATCCGTTTGGCCGGGTAGGTCTCGTTTGTCGATGTGCGGCAACATATTTCGGAGGTATGCGATGTCCGAGCACAAGAGCGGTCCCCTCGAAGCTGTTGAAGGGGTCGTCGAAGCGGTCAAAGGCAAGGTCAAGGAGGTCGCCGGCGCGGTTGTGGGGAACGACGATCTGCGCCAGGAAGGTAGCGCTCAGCAGGACAAGGCCGAGTCCCAGCGCGAGGCGGCGGCCAAGGAGGCCGAAGCCGAGAAAGCTCGCCTCGAAGCCGAGGTCAACGAGCAGCGCCAGCGCCTGTATCAGCAAGGGCAGTAACGGCCTGCGCGCCTGAGGAACTCGAACGGACCGGATGCCCGCCAGCGGGTGCCCGGTCCGTTCTCGGTATCGCACGCACGTACACGGCGATCAAGTGATCAGTCCGCGCAGGATCGTCTCGGCCATAGTGCCGCTGTCGTCGCTACCGTCTGGTTGGCCCAATCGCCGAGCCAGGGGCCCCTGCCCATACAGCAGCGCCGGTTTGGTGATTGCGAAAAAGAAGACGTGCCAAGGGATGTCGCGGATGCGCCCGGCGGCGACGAGTCGCTCGAAAACCGGCTGGACGGCCGTGGTGAACGGTGCGATCAGTGCAAACAGATAGTCCAGCCGATCCGATTCGCGGGCCGCTTCATAGTCGATCACCTGATTGAGATGGGGATGTTCGGCGCTGGCCCGGTGAAAGACGCGAACGGCCTCGGCCAACCAGTGCAGGTCGTCTTCGGGCTCGGATAGCAGTGCCGGTGCCAACTGGCCACTGAGAGCTTGGAATTCGTGATCCACGACCGACCGCCAGAAGACATCCTTGGAGCCGTATCGGTCATGGATGAATGTGTGTCCCATACCGAGTCGGTCGTTGAGCACACGGACCGAGACCGCGTCATAGCCCAGCTCCGCGAAGGCGCGCAGGCCCTTGTGCATCAATTCGGCGTGGTCCGGCGTCCGGCGTTCGCGTTTCGGCCGTCCCGGTCCCTGGCGCATGCCCTGTTCCTTCCCTGACCTGCCCCGACAGTTAAATCAGGCAGGTGCCTGATATTATAGGGTGTGTGGTCGGAAGCTGTGCCACTGCCTTTCACGACTCGACCTCGATCAGCGAGCCAACGACAGGAGTCAACCCATGGCACGCACACCCGCGGACATCACGATTCCCGACCTTTCCGGAAAGCGCGCGGTCGTCACCGGGGCCAGTGACGGTATCGGCCTCGGAATCGCCGCCAGACTGGCTGCGGCGGGAGCCGAAGTGCTACTGCCGGTGCGCAATCCGCGCAAGGGCGAGGAAGCGATCACCAAGATCAAGCAGCTGGCCCCGCACGCAGATCTCGCGTTGCACTCGCTGGACTTGTCCGCGCTGGACTCCGTCGCGGCCTTGGGCGAGACCCTGCGCAATGAGGGCCGTCCGATTCACCTGCTCATCAACAACGCGGGTGTGATGACTCCGCCCGAGCGGCAGACCACCGCCGACGGGTTCGAGCTGCAGTTCGGCACCAACCACCTCGGCCACTTCGCCCTGATCGCCCACCTGCTGCCACTGCTGCGCGCCGGGCAGGCCCGCGTGACCTCGCAGGTCAGCATCTCCGCCAATCGCGGTGCGATCAACTGGCAGGACTTGAACTGGGAACGCTCCTACAACGGCCAGAACGCCTACAGTCAGTCGAAGATCGCCCTCGGGCTCGTCGGTCTCGAGCTCGACCGTCGCAGCGCCGAAGCAGGCTGGGGCATCACGAGCAACCTCTCGCACCCCGGTGTCGCACCGACGAGTCTGCTCGCCGCGCGTCCGGAGGTCGGCCGCGATCGAGACACCGTGGGGGTGCGCCTCATCCGCGCGCTGTCCTCCCGCGGCATCCTGGTCGGAACCGTCGACACCGCGAAACTCCCTGCCCTGTATGCGGCAACCGCCCCCGACGCCCTCGGTGGCCGTCTGTACGGGCCGAGCGGACCCGGGCATCTCGGTGGCGCTCCCGCTGAACAGAAGCTGTACACGCGTCTGGCCAGTGTCGAAGCCGCACAACGCATCTGGAAGATCTCCGAAGAACTGACCAAGGTCTCCATCCCGGCTCGCTGACCGAACAGCCCGGCTGACTCTGCTCGACCACCCGGTCGTGAGCAGCCCTCTGACTGGTATTCGCCGCCTCGTGTCTATCTCAGGCGGTGAGGGCACCGGGAACGCGGCGCTGCCCGCCGTTGTGGTTCTGCCACAACCGATATACCTCGAGAGCGTCCTCGCGCGGCTCGTGGCGCATGGGTAGACGGCGCTGGTCGGGGGCCTTGGCGAATTCGGTGTAGAAGGTGTCGAGTTCGAAGTACTTGCGGTCATCGACGTAGTGCGGCTCGTAGGCCTCGCGGGTGGTCAGGAAGACCACCTCGTCGGGGGAGCAGTAGTACAGCGAGCCCAGGCACATCGGACAGGGATGGGCCAGCACGTAAATGGTTGTGCCGGTGAGATGCTCGGTGCCCAGCCGCAGGCAGGCCTGGCGGATGGCGAGGATTTCCGCGTGTGCGGTCGGGTCGCCGGACTGGGCGACGAGATTCGGGCTCTCGGCGAGGATTTCGCCGTCCTTGACGATGACGGTCGCGAACGGCCGCCCACCCGCGTCGACATTGCGGCGGGCCAGATCGATGGTGTGCTGAGCGAAGTCCATGAATGTGCTCCCGAGTGTGCCGAAGGTGTCAGAACGGTTTGGTGGGAAGGTATTTGCCGTCCAGGGTGATCACCGCGCGCTCACCGCCGTCGGGGTCGGCGACCTTGCGCACGTCGAGTTTGAAGTTGATCGCGGAGATGATGCCGTCGCCGAACTGCTCGTGGACAAGGGCTTTGAGGGTGGTGCCGTAGACCTGGAGCATCTCGTAGAAGCGGTAGATGGTCGGGTCGGTGGGCACGCGATCGGCGATCGAGCCGCGGGTCGGGATCGTCTGCAGCAGTCGCGCCGCGTCCGCGTCCAGGCCGAGCAGTTCGGTCACCGCCGTGGCCGCGTCCGCCGGCAGCGGATGCTGGCCCAGGACCGCGGCGGTCACGAATGCGACGGAAAGCCCTGCCGCATCAGCGATTTGCTGCCACGACAGATCCTTGACCATCTTGGCTTCGACAGCGGCGTTGGCCAGCAGTTGACGAGCGGTGGGATCGAACTGGGAGTGGATCATTGTCGGAACATCCTTTTCGTGGGGAGGCTGCTTCCGCAGGCGCGGAAGCATTCGGTGATGACGGTGCGCCAGGGGTGTTGGCCCCGAAAGGTGCACCGGCAGTGAGGGTTCAGGCCGCAGTTGTCGAGCCTGAATCAGTGGTGGATACGATCTCGATGTCGCCGCTGCCGATGTCGTAGACCCAGCCGCGCAGGGCGAGTCCGTGTTCGGACAGGGCGCGCGCGACAGAGGGGTGGGTTGCCAGATTCGCCAGCTGCGCACGCACGTTCTCGCGCACCAGGTTCGGCACGTCGCCGGAGGTGGCGGTACGGGCGACCGACGCGTCGGCGTGCCGCAGCCAGGCCGCGACCGCGGGTGCGCCACTCAGATCGTCGCCGTGCGCCAGCGCGGTCATCGCCCCGCAAGCGGAATGGCCACACACGATGATCTCCGATACCCCGAGCGCGGAGACCGCGTATTCGATGCTCGCGGTCACCGCGTCGGCGGCGGAATGATAGGCGGGCACCAGATTTCCGGCGCTGCGGATCACGAACAGCTCACCCGGCTGCGCGCTGGTGATCAATTCCGGGACGACGCGGGCATCGGAGCAGGTGATGAACAGGGTGTGCGGGGCGTGGTGGGTGGCCAGGTGGGCGAACAGGTCAGCCTTGGCCGGGAAGATATCGCGCTGGAAACGGGCGACGCCCTCGGCGAGATCCTGCATGGGTCACTCCCTTCGGTGCTCGCCGACCCGTGCGGGCCGGCACGACCTACTCTCCCCGACCTGCGGCTATAGAGTCCAAGACTTGATATCAATGGAATGCATTGCTGGTATCTATGATGGTGGGATGGCGACCGTGGAATTGCGACACCTGCGCTATCTGCTCGCGGTCGCCGAACACCGCAACTTCACCCGCGCCGCGGACGAATTGCACATCTCCCAGCCGACCCTGTCGCAGCAGATCAAACAGCTCGAACGCGCGGTGGGCGCCCAGCTGCTGGACCGCACCGGGCGCACGGTGCGGCTCACCGACACCGGCACCGTGTACGCCGCGCACGCGCGTCGCGCGCTGAGCGAGCTGGGTGCCGCGCAGCGTGCGGTGCGTGATGTCGGGGACCTGTCCCAGGGCCATGTGCGCCTGGGGGTCACGCCCACGTTCACCGCATACCTCGTCGGCTCGCTCGCCGCCGAACTGCACACCCGCCACCCGAACATCACCTTGCGCGTGACCGAGGATTCGCAGGACCGCATCGAGGCAGCCCTGCTCGCTGATGATCTCGACCTGGGTATCGCCTTCGCCGGACCCCATCTGCCCGGCATTTCTCCCACCGCGCTGTTCACCGAAACCCTCAGTCTCGTAGTGGGTTCCCGCACCGAACTCCCCGCGGCCGAATCCCTTCCGGTGCAGGCCCTCGGCTCCGAGCAGCTGGCGCTGCTCAGCGGTGACTTCGCCACCCGCGGGCACATCGACGACTACCTCGCCGCGCACGCTATCGCCCCACGAATCAGTGTCGAGGCCAACACTATTCAGGCGCTCACCGAAATCGTGCAACGCACCGCACTGGCTACGGTCCTACCCGACGCGATCACCCACGACCACCCGCACCTGACCCCCATCGCCCTGGATCCGCCCCTACCCACCCGCACCGTCGCGCTGCTGCACCGCGACGGCGCCTACCTCAGCGCCGCCACCCGCGCCTTCACCCGACTCACCCACGAGCTGGTCCACGCTCGTGGCTTCACCCCACCCTCGCGATGACCCTCAATCGGCAAACGGAATCGAGTACGCCGAACTGATTGCCGCGCAATATATTTGGACCGCCCCGCTAGGTTCCGTGGCGCTACGCGCCGAAGGGGTCCGATCGTTGGCTGGATGCCAGTGCATTCACCGCGATTCCGCGATCGCGCAGATCGGCGATCGTCGCGGCGACCAGTTCGGCGCCGACCGGGCGAATCGCGGTCACGTTCTCGGTGTCGAGCACGATCTCGTGCAGCGGGTAGGTGGCGGCCATTTCCTGTAGGTGCCGGGTAATGCGTTCCGCGGTAACGAAATCCACCTCGCCCTTGAGGCGGACCGACAATATGCCGGTGTCGATATCGCTGGCCGCGATCGGGGATCGCTGGTCGGCGGCGCCGGCGAAGACGTGCAGTCCGAGCCGCTCGGACATCTCGGTCAGTGCGGCCAGTCCGCGCACGCTGTTGCCCTGTTGGTCCAGGCGCGGGCTGAAGACTCCGATGCCGAACTCGCCGGGTGACACCGCGGCGATTCCGCCACCGACTCCGCTCTTGGCGGGCAGGCCCACCCGCACCATCCATTCGCCGCTGCGGTCGTACATGCCGCAGGTTGTCATGAGCGACAACGTGATTCGGGCAATATCGGCGGAGACGATGCGCCGTTTGGTGACCGGGTTGACGCCGCCGTTGGCCAGCGTCGCCGCCATCACGGCGAGGTCGGTGACGGTGACCTGTAGTGCGCACTGGCGGAAATAGATGTCCGTCGACTCCTGCGCCGATCGGCCCAGCGTGCCCTGGGACAACGTGAGATAGGCCAGCGCGCGATTACGATCGCCGGTGGCGGATTCGGAGGCGAAGACATCCTCGTCGACAGCGAGGGTGCGCCCCGCGAAACCGGATAGGGTGGTGTGAATGCGTTCGAAGCTCTCGGCGGGATCGCCCGGGACCAGCGAGGTCGTCACGATGGCTCCGGCATTGATCAGCGGGTTCGCCGGGCGACCGGTGCCTTCTTCGAGGCTGATCGCATTGAACGGTTCGCCGCTGGGTTCGAAACCGACATGGGCGGCAACGTTTTCCAGGCCTCGCTCGGCGACCGCGAGTGCGAACACGAACGGCTTGGACACCGACTGGATGGTGAACTCGTCCTCATAGGCGCCGGCCTGATAGGTGTCGCCGTGGATGCTGGTGGTGGCGACGGCGAACGCCTCCGGATCGGCGCGGGCGAGTTCGGGGATGTAGTCCGCGACCGCACCTCCGGTGTTGCCGGAGTGCCGATCGATCACGCGATTGAGTGCGGCGGTTACCGGATCGTCCATCAGCGCTCCCCGTCGGTGTGCGCGGCAGACCCTGCCGCCGTGGTGGTCCAGACCGTGGAAAGGTCGTGGGGGAGTGTCTGTTCGGTGAAGACCGGCCGTTTCCCGGCACGGTACTGGCGGTCCCAATCGTCGATCGCGGTGCGGGCGCGGGAGAACAGCAGCAGGATCGCCGCCAGGTTGATGATCGCCATCGCGGCCACCACGATATCGCCGATCGCCCACACCACGTCCAGGGCCAGCACCGCACCGATGAGGATCGCCGCCAGGATCAATGCGCGTAGCGCCAGCACCCCGCGGCCGGTCCAGCCGAACACGTTGGTGACGTTTCCCTCGCACATCGTGTAGTTCGCGATGATCGAGTTGAACCCGAACATGAACAGCGCCGCCACGATGAAAACCGTTCCGGCCGCGCCGAATTGGTTACCCGCCGCGACGCTGACCAACTGCGCCCCGTTGAGCCCGCCCTCGACGCCGGGTTGGTATGCCGCACCAGCCGCGAGCAGAACCACCAGCGCCGACAGGGTGCAGATGACATAGGTGGAGATGAACACACCGAAGGCCTGAGCCATACCCTGATCGGCGGGATGCGGCGAGGTCGCGGTGGCGGCGGCGTTGGGCGACATACCCATTCCCGCCTCATTGGAGAACAGCCCGCGCCGCACACCGGTGGTCACCGCGATGAGCATCCCGCCCGCCAATCCGGCGGCCGCCGGACCGACTCCGAACGCCGACTGCACGATGAGCTTCAGTACGTGCGGAATCCCGGAGATGTTGAGGAACAGCACCGTCAGGCCGAATACGATGTACGCCCCCGCCACCCAGGGCGCGATCGCGCCCAGGAACCGGCTGGTCCCCGCCGCGCCGCGGAAGATCACCCACGCGGTCAACGCCGCCATCGGCACCGCCACCGTGCGCGGATCGACCGACGCGACACCGCTGATGGCATCGGCGATCGTATTGGCCTGCACCATGACGAACGCGAACCCCACCGCGATCACGAACAATGCCGCGAACAGCTGCCCCAGCCGGACCGCGCCGAGCCCGCGTTCCAGATAGAACGCCGGTCCGCCGCGAAAGGACCCGTCCGGCATGGGCTGCTTGTAGATCTGCCCGAGCGTGTTCTCCACGACCGCGCACCCCATGCTCAAAACCGCCACCACCCACATCCAGAAGATCGCCCCCGGCCCGCCGACCACCAGCGCGACCGCCATCCCCGCGACATTCCCGGTCCCCGTGCGCGCGGCCAAACCCACACAGAAGGCCGCGAACCCGGAGATCCCCGTATGCGCCTGCGCCTGCTCCTGCTTGGTGAACACCCCCATCGACAGGGACAGTTGCGCGCCCGCGATGAACCGGCGCACTTGAACCGCCCTGGTTCGGATCGTGAAAACCACTCCGGTCGCGATCAGCAATGGCGCGACCACCCACAGATAGGCGATATCGGCCAATCCGATCAACCAGTCATGACGAAACCATTCGAAATCCGCCGCAACCATCCGGTTGTCCATCGACCCAGACTAGCCAGCTGTGGCAAATAATGAGCTATTTAACGAACATGTGCTCAGCGGTCGTGATTGCTCAGTCCCGCAAGGACTATGCGAAGGTTGCGGCTCCATTGGTCTGCGTCGGGCGTAAGGCCGATGGTGCCCGCGTCGGTCGAGATCCCAGCCAGCAGGAACGCCACGTCCTGCCAAACGATGTCTCGTCGCATCTGCCCGGCGGACTGTGCGCCTTCGACCAGAAGCCTTATCCGCGTGCGTATTTCGGCGAGCAGCTGATCCAGGCCCGGCATACCGGCGCCGCCCAGCGCGTCGTTGACGCCGCAGCTCTCCGCGCGCAGTCGCACATAGACCGAGGCGAATTCGGTGAATCCGTGCCAGGGGTCGGGGTCGGCGAGCGCGTTATCGGCGGTGCCGATGATCTCGTTCAGCACCTCCTCCAGCACCACCTGAAGCAGCGCTTCCCGTGAGGGGATTCGCCGATAAAAGGTGCCCTTGCCGACCCCGGCGCGCTGGGCGATCTCCTGCGCGGTCACCTCGACTCCGATCTCGGCCAAAGCTGAGCGTGCCGCGGTGATCAGGCGCTCGACATTGCGGCGCGCATCGGCGCGGGGGATCTGACCGCTCTCACTGGACAGGAGTCGGTCGACGGCACTGGTCACGTCCGCCAGCTTAGCAAGTGGACTCGCCGGGTCCGCTTAGGTATAAACGGACCTTGAGAGTCCGCTTATGTGAGGAGTGTCCAATGGATCCCATTCGAGTAGGCATCGTCGGCGCGAGCCCGGACCGCGGCTGGGCCGCGCGTGCGCATGTTCCCGCATTGCGGGCGCTCGCGGACTTCCGGATCACCGCGGTCGGCACCAGCCGCGCCGACAGTGCGCAGCGGGCACGGCAATTGTTCGGCGCGGAGCACGCGTTCACCGATCCCCGTGAGCTGGCCGAGCATCCCGAGGTCGATCTGGTGGCGATCACGGTGAAGGTGCCCGCGCATGCGGAGCTGATCCGCGCCGCCGTGGCGGCCGGAAAAGACGTCTATTGCGAATGGCCGCTCGCACTGAACCTCTCCGAGGCTCACGCGTTGACCCGACTCGCCGAGGACGCGGGGGTGCGACATGTGGTCGGTCTGCAGACCCGATACGCGCCCGCCGTCGCGCGTGCCCGTCAGCTGCTCGCGGAAGGGTTTGTGGGAGAGCCTGTTTCGGTAACGGTATATGGCGCACGGCAATTGGGTGCAGGCACAGGCGTGCCAGGTTGGGCGGCCTATACCCTCGATCGCAGCACCGGCGCGGGTGTGGTCGAGGTCTTCGGCGGCCACGCGCTCGATCTGGTCCAGTACCTGATCGGCGATGTCGTCGATGTATCGGCCCGGCTCGCCACTCCTCATCGCCAGGCGATCATCGAGGACACCGGCGAGAGGATCGAGGTCACCAGCCCGAACCATCTTCTGCTCGACGCCATTACGGCGCGGGGAATCGTGGTCTCGGCCCACATCCACGACTCCAAGGTCTCCAGCGGTCGCACCAGGATCGAGATCTCGGGCACCGCAGGAGATCTCGCGATCGTCTCCGGTGCCAACAGCCGGAGCGGTATCTCGCTGAGCGAGCTGCACCTGCTGGGTTCTCGCGGCGACGGCGACTGGGAGCCAGTGTCCGGTGCGGATTCGCCGGCGGACCTATCGCTCGGCACCGACGCCGACAACGTGGCACGGCTGTATGCGGCACTGGCACAGGATGTTCGGACCGGCACCACAGCGGTCCCGACCTTTCACGACGGAGTCCGCGTGCACCGCCTGCTCGACACCATCGCCAGCTCGGCGGACACCGGGAGACGATTGTCGGTCCCCTGAGGCCGGACCTGAGTCGTCACCGCGCGGATGATCGACCGGTTCTCTCGGGCAGACGTTCTGGATCGCCTGAAATGCCCTGTGTGACAGCCGGTATCCGCGCTGACCGACTCCCCATCGTGCGGAGTCGGTCCGATGGGGCGGAGCGGCCGAGACACGCCCTCGAATGTCACGTGTCTCATGTCTGTACTGCCTACCATCGGTGCGATAGCTGAATATTTGCCATCCCGCCGTAATTGGCGGCCCAGGAAGGAACGCTAGGTGAAACCTCTGCGATGGTGTGCGGTGCTGATCGGCGCGGCTGTGGCGAGTGCGTCGATGACCGGGTGTGGCAACGACTCGAATGAGGCGAACCGAGCCGGCACCACCGGCGGCCCGAGCGCGAGCACGTCAGCGGCACCGGTGTATCCGTTGAATCAGCCGGTCCTGGTCACTCCGGACAACTTCGCCCGGGCCGAGAGCGATCGCGAATTCGCGATCAGCGTCGGCGAGGTGGGGATCGGCAATACCCACCACATTCGCGAACCCATGCCGATCGACAATCAGACCGTGGTGCGCGCCAACCGCGACACCCTCTACTCTTCGGCGGTCGTCGATCTCGATGCCGGCCCGGTCTCGATCACCCTGCCCGATGCCGGTAAGCGGTTCATGTCGATGCAGATCATCGACGAGGACGAATACGTTCCCGAGGTCGTCTACAAGCCCGGCACCTACACCTATGACCGCGACAAGATCGGCACGCGCTACATGATGGTGGGGATCCGCACCTTCGTCGACCCGGGCAACCCGGCGGACGTGGACGCCGTGCACAAGCTCCAGGACACCGTCACCGTCAAGCAGGCCTCCAAGGGGACCTTCGAGATTCCGCAGTGGGACAAGCCCAGCCAGGACAAAGTCCGCGACGCTCTGCTCACCCTTGCCTCGACCCTGCCCGATACCAAGAACTCCTTCGGTCCCAGGGGACAGGTCGACGAGGTCCGCCACTTAATAACCTCCGCGTCGGCGTGGGGTGGCAACCCGCAGAAGGACGCGCTCTACCTCAATGTCACCCCGCCCGACCAGAGCGGGCAAGTCAACTACAAACTGAACGTGAAAGACGTTCCGGTGGACGGTTTCTGGTCGGTGAGCCTCTACAACGCCCAGGGGTACTACGAGGCCAACCCGCTCAATGCGTACTCGATCAACAATGTCACCGCCAAGAAGAGCTCCGACGGTTCGGTCGACATCCAGTTCGGCGGCTGCGACGGCCAGATCCCCAACTGCCTGCCGACCATGCCCGGCTGGAACTACATGGTCCGGCTCTACCAGCCGCACCAGAACGTCCTCGACGGCACCTGGACCTTCCCGCAGGCTCAGCCCCTCCCATGAACAACGGCTAAGCAGAGCAAGAACTCAGCGACGGTTGGCAACCGGACCCGCTGGGACCGAGCTCATGAAAACCGTTCCGCGCGAAGATGTTCGGGATTCGCGAGTCGCGGGAAGAGCCGCGACGCGTTGGCGGTGGTGAGGTCGAGCCAGGACTCAGCGGTCGAGGGTCCGGGAAACGCGGTGAACGCTGCGGTATGCAGTTCGGCGATCGGTGCGGGTGTCCACGGGTAGTCGCTGCCGTAGAGCAACTGGCTGGGGTCCACCAGCCGCAGCAGTGCCTCCAGGTGGCGGGGGAACGCGGTTCCGGCGGTGTCGTAGTGCAGGGACCGTAGCTGAGCGACCACATCGGGGGAGGTGGGGTCGCCCAGCAGGAGTCGAAAACCGTTGATGCGGTCGGCGATCACGGGCAGGGCGGCCCCGCAGTGGGGGACGATGAATTGCACTCGGGGATAGCGTTCCACGATCCCGGCCAAGATCAGGTCGGTGACTGTCCGCGTGGTGTCGAAGAGGAATTCGAGCATCGGCCGCGGTCGCCCCAGCGCGGTGTGTTCCCAGCACACCGGCGAGGTCGGGTGCAGCAGCACGGTGGTGTTGCGACGGTCGAGCTCGGCGAATACCGGTTCGAGCCGGGAGTCGCCGAGGTAGACGCCGTGTGCATTGGTCATCAGGATCACTCCGTCGGCGCGCAGAACGTCGAGGGCGTGGGCGAGTTCGGTGAGGGACCCGTCGATATCGGGCAGCGGCAGTGAAGCGAACAATCCGAACCTGCCGGGGTGCTCCCGAACCGCTTGTGCGCCTTCCTTATTGACATCGCGGGCCAGCGCACGGGCTTGCCGATCATCGCCGAAGTGGACTCCCGGTGAGGAGAGCGACAGCATCGCCGTGGCGATTCCGCTGCGATCCATCAGCGCCAGATGCGCCTCGGCCGACCAGGTCGGCCAGGCCGGCATGCCGTCGGGCAGCTCGTGCCCCGCCGCCCGCGCGCGCCGGAGGTAGGACTCGGTGAGGTAGTGGGCATGGACATCGATGAATCCGATGCTGTGCGCGGCATTGTCGTTCGGCACTGGAACTCGATCCTGTCAGAAGGTTCTCGCACACTAAGCCACTTGAACAATCGGGTCAATGATGACGATTTCTTCATTTAGGTGGGCATGACACGTCGAGTATCGGCCGGATAACTACCGGCGCAGGGGTTTTCGGTTCGTGGGCTATGCGGTCGATGCAGTGCGCGGCAGGTCGAGGGCGGGCAGCGGGCGTCGGCAGATCTCGTGGGCTTCGTCGGCGGGGAGGCCGAACATGCGCAGCAGGTCCTCGGCCACCTGATCGGTGGCCTCGGCGTCGTCGCGGTCGGGGTGGTCGTGCAGTAGCCGCCCCAGGCACAGTGTCGCGCCCGCGACGATGGTCATCGACAGTTCCGGGTCGCGGATATCGAAGCGGCCGGCTGCCGCCGCGGCCTCGAGGTCGCGCCGCGCGCGGGGGGCGAGGCCGCGATCCGAAATCGTCAGGCGCAGGCCGTCATTGAGCAGGACTTTGCTGAGGGTGGGGTGTCGGCGGTGCAGGCGGCCGGTGAGGCGGAAGCTCTGCGCGAAGACCTGGGCCGGATCCTCGATGCCCTCGCAGAGCAGGTCGAGCAAGGCGCCGTGACGGTCGAGCGCCTCCTCCACCGCGGCGTGGAACAGCTCCTCGCGATTCTGGAAGTGGTTGTAGAACGATCCCATGCCGACGTCGGCGGCCTGGGTGATCTCCAGGATGGGCACGTTGAGGTTGCCCTCGGCCAGTAGCGATTGGGCCGCGCCGACCAGTGCGGCGCGCGTGCGGGCCTTGCGGCGTTCCAGACGATTGGGTCCGGACCCGTTGCTCGCGGTCATCGATGCACCTTCCTGCTGTTCCGGCTCATCATCGTAGCCGCTCGAATCAATAGTGACGGAATCGTCAGAAGGTATTGACTGACGCGACACTCGTAAGTGACGATATCGTCAGTAATCGGAAGGAGTGGTCGATGAGCGGCCATCACGATGTGCACGCCGGTCTGCACAGCGAGCAGGGAGCGCGGACGGGTGAGCATCCGGGCCGGGCCCGAAATCCCGTGGTCAAGGTGCTGGATCTGGCCTGGCTGGAGTTCGAGAAACCCGACCTGGACCGGGCAGAGACCTTCGGCCACGCCTTCGGATTCGCAACCGCTATGCGCACGGCCGAGGAGTTGCAGCTGCGCGGGACCGACCCGGGCGGGCCGTGTGTGCTCATCCGGCGTGGTCGCTCGCGCTTCGTCGGTCCCGCCTTTCGTGCGGCCGACTCCGCCGATCTACTGCGGCTGGCGGCCGCGGCCGGCGCGCGAGCCGTGCCGCTACCGCAATCGCTGGGCGGACTGACCGTCGACCTCGTGGATCCCAGCGCGCTGCGCGTGCGAGTGGTCGCCGACACCCACGAACTGGAACCGTTGCCGACGCAGCAGCCCCACCTCTTCAACTTCGGGCACGAGGTGGACCGGGTCAACGCGACACAGCGGCCGCCGCGCGCACCCGCACGCGTGCGCAGGCTCGGACACGTGGTGATCCAGTCGACGCGATACCGGGAAACCCTCGATTGGTATCTGCGGAATCTGGGTCTGATCGTCAGCGACTTCCTCTATTACCCGGGCCAGCGCGAGCGCGGCCCGGTCATGAGTTTCATTCGCTGCGACCGCGGTTCGGTACCGGCCGACCACCACACGCTCGCGCTGACACTCGGACCGTCGAACCGATACGTGCACTCCGCGTATCAGGTCGCCGACCTGGACGCGCTCGCCGCGGGTGGTGAGTATCTGCGCGAACAGGGTTATCGCCGATCGTGGGGGATCGGCCGCCATATCCAGGGCAGCCAGATCTTCGACTACTGGCGCGATCCCGACGGGTTCATGGTCGAACACTTCAGTGACGGAGACATGTTCGACTGCACCCTCGAACCGGGCTGGGCGCCGATGAGCGCTTCCGGTCTGGCGCAATGGGGTCCGCCCGTGACCAAGGACTTCCTCGGCATCGCACCCGGCGCCGAATCGCTGCGCGAAGTGCGCTCGATCGCCGCGGCGCTGCGCGAGGACAACGAATTCGATCTCCGCCGCCTGCGCGGCCTGTTGAAAGTGGCCAGTACATGAGCACATCCATTCTTCGCACCGCCGACGCCTGGTGGGTGCGCACACCCGCCGGTGCGGCGCGCATCGATACCCCCGCGACGACCACGCGGGAACTACTCGCCGACCGTGCGGCGATCGCAGCGGCCACCTCCGGCGCGGAAACCGTGGCAGTGGAGAGCCTTTCGCTGATCTCACCGGTGACCGCGCCGTGCCGGGTGGTGGCGCAGATGACGAATTTCGCCTCCCACGTGAAGGATTCGGGCATGGACCCCGAGACGGTGCCGTTGACGTTCTTCCGCAAGGCATCCGGATCGATCAGCGGACCCCATGACGATGTCATCCGGCCCGCGCATGTACGGCTGCTCGACTACGAGGTGGAGATCGGGCTGGTGTTCGGTCGCGATATGCCTGTCGGGTCCGAAGTGTCGGCGGAGAACCTCGCGGACTACGTCGCGGGGCTGGTGATCACCAACGACGTCTCGGCACGCGATGTGCAGCTGCCGAAAACCCAGTTCTACGAAGCGAAGTCGTATCCGAGCTTCACCCCGACCGGTCCGGCGCTGGTGCTGCTGGACGCCGAGGAGCTGAAGCGTTTCGGGGATCTGCGGTTGCGGCTGTGGGTCAATGGGCAAGTCCGCCAGGACATGACGGTCGCGGACATGATCTACCGCCCGGTCGAGACACTGCGCGCGCTGTCCCGCTTCCAGCGCATGGACGCGGGGGATCTGCTGCTCACCGGAACCCCGATCGGCACCGCGCTCAGTGCCCCGCCCAAGCCGGTGGAGATCATCGGCGCGCTGCTGCCGCCGAAGATCAAGTGGAAGATGTTCTTCCAGGGCCAGGCCAAGAATCCGAAGTATCTCAAAGACGGCGACGTGGTCGAGGCCGCGATCGGTACCGATGACGGTGCCCTGGACCTGGGCCGCCAGCGGACCGTCGTGAGGTACGCCCGATGACCGGCAACCCAATGCTCGCGACCTCCGCCGAGGATGCGCTCTGGCCCCGGTACGCCGGTCCCGACGATCTGGCCGCCATCGAAGCGGTGCCGCTCGAGGCACGCGGCCTGCCCGAATCGACCTACGCCCTGCTCGTGCGCGCGGCGACGCGGTGGCCCGAGCGCACCGCGATCACCGTGCTGCCGGATGCGACGCGATGGCGAGAGCCGTTGCGGCGCAACTACTCCGAGTTGCTCGCCGACGTGCACCGGTACGCGAACCTGCTGCACGCGCTGGGTGTGCGGCGCACCGACGCGGTCGCGCTGATCGCGCCCAACTGCGCGGAGCTCATCGCGGCCACCCTCGCCGCACAGCTGGCGGGTATCGCCGCACCGATCAATGGCGGCCTGTCGCACGAGCATGTCGCCGAACTGCTGCGCCGCTCGGGTGCGCGGGTCCTGATCGCCGCCGGTCCCGAACTCGCGCCCGATATCTGGAGCGCCGCAAGCGAACTCGCGGCGCGCGGGCTGGTGGACGCCCTGCTGGTATTGCGCCCGTCGGGAGCCTCGGAGCCGCCACCGACCCTGCCGGGCATTGACGGCCTCCGGATCGGCTATCTCGATATGCTTGCCGCAGAACAGAATTCGACCCGGTACTACGGAGAATCGCCGAAAGCATCGGATCTGGCGGCGCTGTTCCACACCGGCGGTACGACCGGTGTGCCGAAGCTCGCGGCGCACCGCCACTCCGGCGAGGTCGCCAACGCCTGGATGATCGCCGCCAACTCGATGCTCGACCAGGACGCGGTGGTCTTCGCCGCGCTGCCGCTGTTCCACGTCAACGCGCTCGTGGTCACCCTGCTCGCGCCACTGTTCCGGGGCCAGTCGGTGGTGTGGGCTGGTCCACTCGGATACAGGGACCTCACGCTCTACGCGGAGTTCTGGAATATCGTGGCGCACTACCGGATTGCCGCGATGAGCGCGGTGCCAACGGTGTACGCGGTATTGGCCCAATGCCCGATCGACGCCGACATCACCAGCTTGCGCTACGCGATGGTCGGCGCGTCCCCGCTGCCGCCCGCGGTCCGCGAGAATTTTCAACAGCACACCGGGGTCACGCTGGTGGAGGGTTACGGCCTCACCGAGGCGACGTGCGCCACCGCGCGCAGCTTCCCGGACGCACCCCGGCCCGGCGCGGTGGGCCAGCGCATGCCCTATCAGCGGGTCGCGGTCATCCGCTCGGCTGACGACGAGGCGTGGGACAGACTCCCCGCCGGGGAGACAGGTGTTCTGGCCATCAGCGGCCCCACGGTCTTCGCCGGATACGTGACCGGCCGCGACCACCGCGGCCACCGCCTCGAGGCACTCGAGACCGTCGTCGACGGCTGGCTGAGCACCGGCGACCTGGCCCATATCGACCAGGACGGGTTCATCCATTTGCACGGTCGCGCAAAGGATCTCATCATTCGTGGTGGTCACAACATCGATCCCGCGAGCATCGAGGACGTGCTGCTGAGCCATCCGCAGGTCAGTGCGGCCGGGGCGGTCGGTCGTCCGGATGTGCACGCTGGTGAGGTCCCGGTCGCATATGTCGCCTTGACTCCCGATGCCGACATCGCCGAGGGCGAGTTGGTGCAATGGGCCGCCCAACGGGTGCACGAGCGTGCCGCCGCGCCCAAAACGGTCACCGTGCTGGACATGCTGCCGGTCACCGATGTGGGCAAACCGTACAAGTTGGGGCTGCGCGCGGACGCGGTTCGCCGCGAACTCCTCGACGCGCTCGCCGGGACGACCGGGGTGTCCGACATCGCGACCACGGTGGAGGACGGTGCGGTCACCGCCACCGTCACGATCGACTCCGAGGCCGTCCGCGACGGCATCGCAGCGATCTTGGGGCGCTACGCGATCTCCTCGAACATCGAGGTGCGGCAATGATTCTCGACGTTGATTCGGCGGCGGTCGAGGTTCTCGCCTCGGGTACCGGCCAGTATGCGGCCCCGTCGACGGGTACGGTCCGATGACCGCGTCGACGGTTCCGGTGGTGATCGTCGGTGCGGGCCCGTCCGGGCTCACCGCGGCCACGCTGCTGGCCCGGTACGGCATCGAATCGCTGGTGCTCGAACGCTGGGAAGGCGTCTATCCGCAGCCGCGCGCGGTCCACCTCGACGGCGAGGTCCGCCGCATCGTCGAATGTCTCGGTATCGGAGCGGGATTCGACGCGATCTCGCGCCCCGCACTGGGATTGCGTCTGGTGGATCCGCGGCACCGAGTGCTGGCGCAGTTCGATCGTGATCCGGCAGGGGACCGCAACGGATTCCCGGAGGCGAATCTGTTCGATCAGCCGGAGCTGGAGGCACTGTTGCGTGCCAATCTGGCACTGCACCGCGGAGTTTCGCTCCGCGGGGGAGTGGAGGTCACCGGGATCGCCGCGGAGACAGACTGTGTCCGAGTGGATTTCGATGATCGCGCATCCGGTGCGGCGGCGTCGGTGCGTGCGCGCTACGTGCTCGGTTGCGACGGTGCGAACAGCCTCGTGCGCTCCTCGATCGGCGCGCATATGCGGGACTTGCGATTCGAGCAGCGCTGGCTCGTGGTCGATCTGGCGACCACGGCCGATCCGGGGCACTGGGGCGGCGTGCATCAGGTGTGCGATCCGCGTCGAGCCGCGACATACATGCGGATCGGCGCGACGCGCCACCGATGGGAATTCCGGTTGGGGCCGGGCGAATCCGCCGAGGACTACCGCGACCTGGAACGACTGTGGCCGCTGCTCGCACCGTGGCTGACCGCTGCCGACCGCGAGCGTGCGGAACTGGTTCGGGTGGCGGAGTACACCTTTCGCGCGCAACTGGCCGACCGCTGGCGTGCCGGACGGGTACTGCTACTCGGCGACGCCGCCCACCTGACCCCGCCGTTCATCGGGCAGGGCATGGGCGCGGGCATGCGCGATGCCGCCAATCTCAGCTGGAAACTGGCGGGCGTACTGCGGGGCGAGCTGCCCGAAACAGTGCTCGACACCTACGAGCGGGAGCGGAAACCGCACGCGCACCTGATGATCCGACTGGCCAAGCTCACCGGCCTGACGATGTCCGCGGGTGGCGAACTGGGCAATCGACTGCGCGGCGTCCTCGCTCCACGTGTCCACCGTGTGCCCGGTCTGACCCGAACGCTGCTCAGCGGCGAGTCCCCACCGCTGCATCGCTCCGCACTGGTCACCGCATCACGCCTACGCGGTGGTCTGGCCGGCCGCCTGGCTCCGAACGAAC
This sequence comes from Nocardia sp. NPDC058058, assembly GCF_042885355.1. Taxonomy (NCBI): domain Bacteria; kingdom Bacillati; phylum Actinomycetota; class Actinomycetes; order Mycobacteriales; family Nocardiaceae; genus Nocardia; species Nocardia sp. NPDC058058. The sequence goes on from NZ_JBHVSA010000003.1 coordinate 1,074,318, forward strand.
GACTGGCCGACGGCCGCCGCCTCGACGACCTCATCTCGGGCCGCTACGCCATCCTCACCATCGTCGACCCGGCACCGGCGGATTCGGTGACCGTCGAGCAGCGCGGCGCTGTAATGGTGCGCCTCACCCCGGGCACTGCCCTGCACCGCTGGCTGCGCGCATCTCGCACCGGTGCCGTGCTCATCCGACCCGACGGCACCGTGCAGACCTGCGGAAACACGGTGTCGGACCTGTGCTCCTCGCTCCCGACTCTCACACCCCGATAGAATCGAATATTGCTGCCGTGCAACGGATTCAAGCAGGTATCGGTGCGGCGAATTCCACCACGGTGCCATCGCCGCCGGTGCGGACCTTTACCTCGGGGACCAGTGCGCGCATCAGTTGGAGACCGAGGCCGCGGGCGGTCGTGGGCGGGGAGCGGTGCACGCGCCAGGTGCCACCGTCTATGACGGTGATGCGGAGCTCTCGGTCGTCGGCGAAAGCGTGAACCCGGAGCTTGCGGCCGTCACCGTGATGGCCGTGCTCGACGGAGTTGGTGCAGGCCTCGCTGACGGCGAGCAGCACATCGTAGGCGCGGCGCTCGTCGGTGATGATGTCGCGCAGCCAGTCTCGCAGGGCGTGCCGTACTCGTTGTAGTTCCTCGTTGACGGCACGGAATTCGATGTCGAACCTTCGCGTGTCGTGATCAGAGTCGTCCATCATGTCCTCGTGGTCGGTGAAAGTGCCTACCTGGGTCAGGCCTGTCCGGCGGCCATCGCGTCGTCCAGGGAGTCGTACAGCTCGAAAACCGTTGTCAGTCCGGTGGCTTCGAGTGGGCGTCGTACCGCATAGGAAGGTACGAGTCGGAGCGGGGCGCTGGCGGAGCCGGCCGCCGTGAGCAAGACGTTCAGTCCGGTGGAGTCTAAGAATTCGATTCGGGACAGATCGATCACCAGATCTCCGGTGTACTGCGCGCGGGCGTGCTCGATAGCCTCGTGCAGGCGCGGGGCGGTGGTGAGGTCCACTTCACCGGTGGCGACCACCACGACGGCGGAGCCGGTCGACACCACGTCAACATCGAACCCACGCTGTTGGTCCGTCAATCGCACAAAAACACACCTCTCTGCATCATCCGCCGGCCCGAACCCGCTGGGCCACGCGAATCATGCGGCCGCCCCACGATTGCTGGGGTGCCCGGGTCTCCGGCTGCTAAACCGTATGCCGGAGATAACGTCGCCGACTGTTTGCTTCAATCGCCGTGCCCCTCAGCATATCCGGATGGCCCGTACGGCTACGGTCCGTATCCGTCTAGGGGCGATCGAGGTGCGAAAACCCCTGGTCCGGCTCTGCGACGAGGGTGAACCACACCGTGGTGCCCACCCCCGGAGCGGAGTCCAGCCAGAGCCTGCCGCCATGCCGGTTGACGATGCGGTCCACGATAGCCAAGCCCGCACCGTGCCCGCCGCCGTGCGTGCCGCGCGGATGCAGTCGCCGGAACAGCCGCAGCGCGTCCTGCTGATCGGTACCGGGAATCCCGATGCCGTTGTCGGCGACGAAAAAGGCGTAGACACCCGAACTCTGAGTAACCGCACCCACCGCGATCTCGCGCGGCTCCTCCTCGCGCGCATACTTGGCGGCGTTGACGAGCAGGTTGATCAACACTTCCTGGAGGCGGTCCGGATCGGCCGTCAGCATGAGGCCCGGCTCGGGCAGGGTCAGCGTGACGCGTTGCTCGTCGAGCCTGGCCCCGGCGATTTCGAGGGCTCGCTCGGTCGCCTGGCGCAGATCGATTTCTTCCCGATGCAGCTCTGCTCGCCCGAGCTGCGCGAAATGCAGCAGCGAGTTGATCAGCTCATCCATACGTTTGGCGAGTCCGCGAATGGTGTCGAGCCGACGCACCGTGACCGAGTCCAGGGTATCGGCGACGTCCTCGGTGATGAATGTCGCCGAGTTCGCGATCCCGCGCAACGGTTCCTTGAGCTCGTGCGCCGCGACGTGGGCGAAGGTGTGCAGATCATCATTGACGCGGCTCAGCTCGGCGTTGAGCGCGGCCAGGCGCGCACTCTGGCGTGCCATCACCTCGGTGACCGCATGCCCGAATTCTTCGGCCACGGCCACATCCGCAGTGGTCCAGGGCACACTGTGTCCGCGCACGATCGCGCGATACACCGCGGAAGACCCACGCGGGGTGAGTCGTTCGCCGTGCGGGCCCAGGCGTACCGGAGCCGCCGGATCCGTGGCCCAGGTGCGGGCGGTGTGCCGTTCCCTGCGCAGCCAGACGATGAGGTCGTCGGAGCCGCTCACCCCGAGTGCGAGCACGCCGCAGACCGCCGGTGCCAGCGACTCCAGCTCCGGCGCGTCCCCACCGAGAAAGTCACTGCTCCACACCCTTCCGGCGTCCAGCGAAGGCAGATGCCGGCGCAGCACGGCCAGCTCCTCGACGGTGACCAGGTCTGGCGAACCGGTCACCAGCGTCGTTTCACCGTCTGTGTACAGCGCCACGGCGTCTGCGTCGACGAGCTCGCCCAGCAGCCGCCCGTTGCCGGTGACCGAGGCGTGGATATCGGCGTCGAGAGCGGTGACCAAGCGAGACAGCGCTTGCCGGGCACGCTGGCGGGCCAGGGCGGACTCCGCGTCCTGCAACGCCGCCAGTTGCAGCGACAGCATGACTCCGAAAAGCTCACAGGCCGCGCGGATTTCGGGCGAGAGTCGCCGCGGAACCAGTCCATGACAGGCGATGAGCCCCCACAGCCTGCCCTCGCGCAACAGTGACACCGACATCGAGGAGGCCACGTCGATATTGCGCAGATACTCGAGATGGAAGCCCGATACCGTGCGCAGGGTGGAATCCGAGAGATCCAAGGGCTGCCCGGTGTGCGCCAGCACCGGCGGTATCAGCGCGGCGGTCGCGTCGTCGACGTCGCCGATGACCCGAATCCAGTTGCGCTCATAGAGTGTTCGCGCCTGCGGAGGAATGTCGGTGGCCGGAAACCACAGCCCGAGCCACGGGTCGAGCTGATCGGACACCGATTCCGCGATCACCTCGCCGGGGCCGTCGCGTCCTTCGAAACGGTAGGCCACGACCCGGTCGTATCCGGTCAGTGCTCGGATCTCGGCGACCGCGGTCGCGCACACGTCGAGCACGCCCTGCCCGCTCTGCAGCCGGGTCAGCGTGGCGCGCAGACTCGGATAGAAGCGCGAGAAGGTGAACGGGCGTCCGGTGGACGCGGGTTCGAATTCCAGGACCCGATAGTGATCGGATCGGTAGACGGTGACGTCGAATTCGGTGCCCGCAACGCTGAGCACCGTCACGCCGCGGTCACCGGTGGGCGCGGCCAGCGTCGACTCCACCGCGGCCATGCCGTCCGTGCCGATTGTCGCCTCGATCGGCGAGCCAACCAGCTCGTCGTGCGAAACACCAAGCACCGCGCCGCAATTGGCGCTGGCGACGGTGACGACACCGGTGTCGTCCACCGCGAGCAGAGCGCCATAGGACTGGATGCCGCCGAGCTGGTGGATCGGCTCGTTCAGGCATATCGACAGATCGAAACTCGGCCCGACCGCCGCCTCGGCCAGCCGCACCCGTTCCTCGGGCAGCCACCCGGCGTCGTCGCCGAGAGCCCGGTCCACAGGTGGACGATCCACAGGCATACCTCCCGGCGCAGGCGGCCCGGGACGCAAGCCGCACGATCACGATCTCGTCGCGGACCCTACAGTAGGAGCCGGGTGTCCCCGACTCCCGGAAGGGAGCGCGAGGTCGTATGCAACAGCTGCCGTGGTCGGCTCGACTGCACCAGTGGTGGTCGGCGCTGTCCGAGTTCGCGGACCCGACCGCGGAAATGCTGACCGGCCTGCGGGATCGGCCGGAGGTGGCGTCGGCCTTCATCGTCGGCGGCCCGGACGCCATGGCTCAGCTGTGGGTCGATGGTGACGGAACACACAGGCTCGCTGCGGAATCGGCCGCGCGACTGCTCGACGCGGCCGCAGACAACGAACTCGTCGAACTGCCTCCGGACCGGTTGCGGGATCTCATGGTGGGGCACGACGGTGACCGATTCGCCACGGGCGCAGCCGATTACGCCGTGCTCGCCGCCTACCGCCGGGCCGATGGCGCTGACGCGGTGATCGGGGTGATCACCGCCGCACCCATCGGGTCCGGAGTCGTCAGCGCGGTGCGACAGGTGCGCGATATCGCCGCGGCGGCCGATAGTGGGCGGGCCGAACGCGGAAAGCAGGTCTCGCGTCAGGTGCAGGACGCGATCCTGGCCGAGGCGTCACTGCGGATGAGCTCATCGCTCGACATCGATGACACACTGCGTGCCATCGTGCGCATGGTGGTGCCCGCCATCGCCGATGGCGCGGCGGTGCACATCGAGCGCAACGGCCGCATGGTGCCGGTCGCGGTGGCGCACGTCGATGCCCGCCGAGAAGCTCGGCTGGCGGAGTATCTGCGTGAAGGTCGTTGGGCGGGAAGCGTTTCGACGCACGGGCGGGAGGCCGGTGTACCGGACTCGGCGCTGCCCCGGCCCGCCGATCTCCCCTCGGACGCCAACCTGGACACCATGGCCACGATGGTGCTGCGCGCGCACGGCCGCGAGGTGGGCCTGCTGAGCGTGTTCCATCGACAGGGCTCGGCTCGGACCGTGCCGGTGGAGTTCCTGCACAACCTCGCCGGGCGGGCGGCCCTGGCCGTCGACAATGCCGCGCTGCACGATCGGCAGCGCCGCGACATGCTGCTGCTGCAACAGCATCTGCTTCCCGCGACCCTGCCCGGCGTCGACGGAATCGACATCGCGTCGTCCTATCGGGTCGCGGAGGACACGTTGGAGGTCGGCGGTGACTTCTACGGCGCGGTCCTCGCGCCCGACGCCCGCCTGCACGCACTGATCGGTGACGTGTGCGGCCGTGGCGCGGCTGCGGCAGCCTTGACCGGACTGGCTCGGCACACGGTGGAGACCCTGCTCACCGAGGGGCACACCGTCCCGCAAGCACTGCACGCGCTCAACGCGAAGATGGTGCACGAGAAGATCTCCCGCTTCCTCACCATGGCGGTGGCGAGCCTGAGCGGCGATTCGAACGGCGGAAACGAGTGCCGCGCAGAGCTTTTCGCCGCGGGCCATCCCCGGCCGATGGTGCTCCGGCGGGACGGGACGGTCGAGGAGGCCGACTGCTCCGGCAAACTCGTCGGGTATCTGCCCGAGCTCTCCCTCAAACCCACCACGGTCCGGTTGCTGCCAGGAGACAGTGTCCTGCTCTACACCGATGGTCTGTCCGAGGCGCGCGACGACGCCCGGCGGTTCTTCGAACCCGAACTCGCCGCGACGCTGACCGGTCTGCGCGCACTGCCACCCGGCGAACTGGCCACGGCCCTGACCGACGGGGTCGGCCGATTCCGCGTGCACGACGATGCGGCCGTTCTGATCCTGCGTTACCTCGGGCGGGTCGCCTTCGACGCCCGCGTCGCGACGTCCGACGCGCTCGCCATCGCGGTCGAGTCGGTCGCCGCGCTGCGAACCGGCGCGGAGAATCCCTCGCTACCAAGGGAATTCGAGGATCGGTTGCGGGAATCGCTGGCCGCGGGGATAGACACGATACATCTGCGCGTCTGCGGCGACGCCGCGTGGACACGCCTGGACATCACACCGGCCGGACCGGAAGCGGCGAAGAACGGAGCCTCGGCATGGACCGAACTGATCAGCTGATCGAGCACCCCGTGCTGCTCGTGGAAGACAGTGACGAGGACCGCGAAGCCATCGAACGCGCCCTGCACGCCTCCCATCCCCACCTACGCCTGGAATTCGTCACCGACGGCGGATCCGCACTGACCCGCCTGCGGGACCAAACTCTGCCCCGCCCGAGACTGGTATTCCTCGACCTCAACATGCCCGGCATCAGCGGATTGAGTGTGCTGCAACAGATTCGGGCCGACGCCGACCTGACCGACCTCACCGTGGTGGTCTTCACCTCCTCAACCACCGCCGAAGACATCGACCGCTGCTATTCCGCCGGCGCCGACAGCTACATCTACAAACCGGTCGACTTCGCACTGTTCCGAACCGTGCTACAGGGCGCGATGGACTATTGGACCGCCTCCTGAAGGTGCCCCCGGATCACGGCGGGTGCACGTGGGCGTAAGAGGCCCAGAGTCGCAGGGCGGCGTGGCTGAGCTGTACGTGGTCGCCGATGGCACGCAGGCTCAACTCTGGATGTTCCCGCGAAGTAGCTGAAGATGTGCAGGCAATGCTTCTCGGCCTTGATCGTGGTGGTTCACGGAAATGAACTCCAGGCCCCGCAGTGTCACTGTGTCGTGGGTCATTCAGGCCGATTCCAGACGAGAGTCTGATTCCTGACCTGTGTAAACCTCGGTATGACAGCGGGTTTACATCGTGGTGTGACAGCGGTCGGGGTTCCGTTTCCAAAGGGGTTCCAGGTGTAGTTGCCGAGTCGACGCGGGGACGAGCAGAAAAGTTCGTCCGCTCACCGCCGACTCATCGACCCCCGCTCCGAACCCGTGCAACGCCGCCGGGTTCGGGCGGGTCTCACCGAGAAGGGGGCAGGCGAGGACATGGTCACCGCACGCACCATATTCACCACCGCGTTGTTCGCCTCCGTCGCCGCGGGCACGCTCACATCGGGTGTGGGCATCGCCGGCGCCGACACCGTGCCGGACAAGAACCGCGTCGTCGACACCGACGACGGCTGGCAGCTCTCGATCACCAAGACCGCCGAGAACCTCGACCGGTATCCGAACCTGGCCTCGACCATGTTCACCCGCGAAGGATTCGTCGCACTGAAGGCCGTGGCCGAAGTGAACGGCACTGGCCGCCAACCCGTCTCGGCCGGCAGCCTCACCCTGGGATATCAAATCGGCTGCCAAGTGGACGTCTCCAGCGGCCTGACCCTAGGAATGGGCTTCTCCATCGGCCCCAACGCCTCGGTCACCATCTCCCAATTCCCAGGTGCCACGATCGGCGGCCAAGCCGCGGTCAACCCCAACATCTCCACCACCCTGCGACCCGGCTCGATCGCCACCATCGACTTCGGCACCAAACCTCTGGCCACCAACCGTGCGTCGATCACTGCCGACCAGGTCGAAGTCAAGATCGACGCCTGCATGGGACCGGTGACCCTGCGCTCCTACGCGACGGTCCGCATCTCGACTCCGACCGCCGATAACTCGGTGACCGTCTACGGCGACCCCATCTGGCTGTGAAAAATGCAGTGCCCCAAGTCTTTAGCGCCAATTGCCAGCAGCCCAAGCTCAGGAAGGCAGTACCGCTGATGAACGAGACAACTCCCGCCGTCGAGGCAGCCGCGTCACATCGCGCAGGATCGGCACCGGAACCACCGAGCCAGGCCGTCGTCGCTCTCGGTGGTCTCGCACTAGGACTGACCCTGCTGATCGTGGCGTTCGCGAAGATGGACCGGATCCCCGGCTGGGCCGACAACTACGGCGCGGTTGTGGTCTATCTGGTCTTCTTCCTCTACATGTCCGTCGCCGGGCGACTCACCTGGTGGGGTATCGACACCCTGCGAGAGCAGGTCAAGAACCTGCGGGGCCGCTGATGCGAGCCCGCCTCGCGGTGCTCGCGCTGGCCGCAGCCGCCACAGGACTCGGTATCGGCTATACGGCTCTCGCGGGCGCGCCGTCCGCCTCCGCGCAGGGGTATGTGCCATGTGCGCAGTGGCAGGCCATGCACCCCGGCTGGCCGTGCATCGATACCCCACAACCGCCGCCGGGCGGCCCACCGACGGTGTCCACCCCGCCCCCGCTGCCCTCGCAAGCCCCGGGTATACCGTCCCAACCCGGTGGTGGCGGCGGGGTCGGCGCGGGCGCGCTCACCCCGCCGCCCATCGAGCCTGGCAACGGCACACCGATCGTGCCGGTCCCGGGCGCGGAATCCCCGACCCTGCCCGGCAACCAACCCTCGGCACCGGTCGCACCGCAGCAGTTGCCGATATCGCCTGTACCGGAGACGATTCCGGCGGCCCCGCCACCCAACGATGGTCCCGCGCCCGATGCGGTACCTGGCCCGGCTCAAACTCCGGTGCCCGCGACGACAGCGCCGGTACCAGTGAACCAGGATGTTCCCGTGTCGTCAGCGCCCATATCCGATGGTGGCGATGAGCGAATCCCGTGGCTGTTGCTTGCGGGCGTCGCTGCGTTCCTCGCGCCAGTGCTGCGGCGATCTCGCTTCGGACTGTCCTCGAACATGCCTGGTGTGTCGCTTGTCAAAGATGACATACCAGCGGTACCTCCGCCCTCGGTATATGACCCGCTTCCGGGGATGGCTCCGCCAGTAACGCCTCCTCCCCCCGGCGTACCGGTGTTGACCTCCCGATTCAGTATCACCCGGTTGTATCCAGGGGTGTTTGCGCCGCTGGGTTGGTCGACGCGCAACTTCAATGACAACCCGGGAATCCCGGGTGTCTACTCGCCGGGTCGCGGTCCATTCAGCGGCTTCGCCGCTACGATTCCTCTCGATCCCGAAACCGTCGAGGCAGCTACAGGCCCGTGGTCTGGCAACGTGTTGAAACCGGATCCCATTACCGGCCAGACCGGAATCTCCATCCCCACCGGTGGTAAGGGGCCCAATGCCGAGAACAACTCTCTCGCCATCGACATCACCAAGAAGGTCCAGTTACGGATCGTGGGCCTCAAACCCATCGTGTTGTCATCGATGGATCTCAACGGCAACCCCACGCTGGCTGTCACTTACGAACCGGTGTTCCAGGTCCGCACGCTCATGTACGGCATGGGCACGATGATCGTCGGACAGCCGTCGGAGTGGGCCGACATCTCGATCGATCAGGTACAACAACTGGAAAGGATGGGAGCCATTGTCCCGGTCATCCCTCAACCCGGCCAGTAGTGTCGGAGTCCGCCCGACTCGACGCGGCCGCTTGGCGGCCGCTCTGACAGCGGTGGTCATCACGGCGCTCACAGTGGGTTGCACCTCGAACGCTGATGAATCGGCGCCGCCGACTTTGACGCAGGCCAATGCGCGTCAACGAATCGAGTCCTACATGATGGCGACGCTGAACGCATTGCCCCGAGGGGTCCGTCTCACTCTCGCTCCAGAAAGACTGGTCGAAGGCCGTTCCGCCGATCAGTTGGTACAGCCGATGGCCACAGCCCCGTGCGACGGCGATCTGAACGATACGACCGGGCCGGTGAAGGCACAGGTCGTGTATTACGTATCGGGAATCGCGTCCGGGCAGGCAGACCAATACTTCACCGACGTACGGAAGTACTGGGCCAGCCAAGGATGGAACGTCACCGAGACAGAACTCGCAGTGCAGTCGATTGCCGCCACCTCCGATGGCTATCAACTGATTGTCCGCCACGGCAACGCGACCGACGACGGGGTCGGCCCCGACGTTCTCATCCTCGGCGGAACCTCGCCCTGTTTCTCCCGCACTGCCACAGGGACTACGTCCCCACTGCCAACCGTTGTCGAACAACGCTGACATACGAGGCACGCAACCTTTCCAAAGCCACTTACTGCGACCAGCTCGGGTTCGTCGCTCGGGAAATCGATGTGTGGGAAGGGTTTTCGCTCGTTGCGGCGCTCGACAATCAAACACGGTGGTGGCATGAACCGCCGACATGCTGGGCAGGGTCGTTCTGATGATGCAGGGAGAGGTCCATCCCGAACCCGTGACGGTTCAATCGGTTCTCATGCGGCGGGTGTCGTATGCCCACATCGCGATCTCGACGCGGTTGCGGGCGCCGAGCTTGGTCAGCAACGATGCGACGTGGGTCTTAGCCGTGCTCAGGCTGATGAAGAGTTCGGTGGCGATTTCGGCGTTGGTCCGGCCTCGTGCCACCAGTGCGAGCACCTCTTCTTCCCGCTCGGTGAGCGGGTCGGTGGGCTGAAGCGGTACCAGCGGTGCTTGGTTGGCGAAGGTCTCCAGTAGTCGGCGGGTGACGTTGGGGGCGATCAATGCGTCCCCGTTGGCCGCCGCGTGGATGGCCTGCACGAGGAGTTCCGGTCCGGCGTCTTTGAGTAGGAAGCCGCGGGCGCCGACGCGTAGTGCGCCGAGCACGTATTCGTCCAGGTCGAAGGTGGTGATCACGACAACGGCCATCGGGTCCGTTACGCCCGGTCCGGCCAGGCGTCGAGTCACCTCGATGCCGTCGAGCTCGGGCATTCGGATGTCGACGAGGAGGACATCGGGACGCAGCCGGGTCGCAAGGTCAAGCGTTGCGAGCCCGTCGGCTGCCTCACCTACGACTTCGATGTCGGGTTGAGCGCCGAGGATCATCACCAGTCCGGTCCGGATCAGGTCTTGGTCGTCGGCTACGACCACACGGATACTCATGCCCGCACCGGCAGTACCGCTTCGACGACCCAACCACCCTCGGGCCCCGGCCCCGCGGTGAGCGATCCGCCGAGGAGTTGGGCGCGTTCGGCCATGCCCAGCAGACCGAACCCGGGCGACGGGACCGGCCCCGGCTCGGTCTGTCCATCGTCGCTGACGCGCAGCCTGACGGCGTCACCCTCCCGGCGGACGTCGATCCCGATGCGGGTTGCGTTCCGGGCATGCCGTACGGCGTTGGTTAGCGACTCTTGCGCGAGCCGGTAGAGCGCGGCGTCCACGGGTCGTGCCAGTCGGGTCAGCGAATCACCTAGTGAGACTTCGACATTGAGCGTCGTATCGGTGCGTGCCAGTGTGGGTAAGTCCGCGACACCCCGCTGCGGTGAGTAGGCGACGGCTTCCTCCTCGCGCAGCACCCGCACCATGGATCGCATCTCCGCCAGGGTCCTCGACGCTTCAGCTTCGATCACGGCGAGTACCTCGACAGCCTTCTCCGGCTGGACGCCGGCGACCACGCGACCGGCCTGAGCCTGCACCGCGATGGCCGAGACATGGTGCGCGACAGTGTCGTGCAGTTCGCGCGCCAGCGCCACCCGCTCCTGATTGCGGATCTCGCGCCGCTGACGATGCCAGAGGTCCGCGCGGTAACGGAACACCGTCGCGAGCGCGACGATCAGCAGTACGAGGACGCTTCCACCGAAAATGTCGGCCCCACCCGCGGAAGAGGCGTACATCCCCAGTGCGACGACAACTGCCACGAACACAATCCCCGCAACTATCTCTCGTCCCGAGCCCCACCGCACCAGGGAGTAGAGCAGGATCAGGATAGCCATCATGGAGTAGAGGCCGAGATCCCCACCGTGCGTGGTCAATTGGAGGATCGAAAGCAGTCCTGCGACACTCCACCCGACCAGAGCGGCAATCAGGGGCCGGCCTCGCCGCCAGAGCAGAGCGGGTACAAGCGCCAGGCCGAGCAACGCCACCAGGGGCCGCCAGGCCAACCCCGGCCGAACGATGCTCTCGACCGCGACCGCCACCGCGAACACACCCACCAGCAGCCAGTCGCGACGACCGATGGGTGGGGCATCAGCAGGCCGCGGCCCATGCCATATGGAGCGCCGGACAGTGATCACAGCTCCAGCTTAGAGATCGGCGCACCCGGGCGTACCAGCCGAAAGAACGAGAAACGGATCATGCCATCGGCCAGGTGAACTCCGGCCTCCGGGCGGGTGTGCCCAGCGCCGTGCTCAGCGATCGTGGACCAAACGATCCGCAACACAACGGAGCCCATGATGAGCACACCTCGAAGCAGCACCCCACTGACAGATCAGCCGATCCCGCTGCGAGCCAAGCTCGCCGCAGCGTGGACGAGCTTCATGTTCCTGTACGCATACGTCGACATTCTCAACTTCTTCACACCCGGCGCCGTCCAGGACATCCTCAACGGCAAGGTCTTCGAATTCGCTCTCTCCCAAACTTTTTCAACCACGGCACTCACCCTCATGGCCGTCCCGATCTTCATGATTCTGCTGTCGATGACGCTGCCCGCCACGATGACCCGCATCGCGAACCTCATCGTGGCGTCGCTCTACATCCCCGTCACCGTATTCAACTTGGCGGGCGCGTCATGGCTGTACTTCTACGGCCTCGGCGTCGTCCTGGAACTGATCCTTCTCGCCCTCATCCTGCGATCCGCCTGGACCTGGCCCCGCACCGCACCCTCGGCGACCGCCCCGGACGGCGGCCGGATGATCAGTGCCCACCCGTAGTGCTGATGGTGCTGGCGAACTATCGGGCGGATACGTCATCGTTCGCCAGGTCCGGTCCAGGGTTCGATGATCCTCGGAGTGCCCTCGGGTTGTGCCTCGTTTTCGAGGTAGATCGTGTACAGGCGTTTTTCGGCGAGCAGATAGACCTCTGGGCAGCCGTCGATCTCGACGGGATCCAGGTCGCCGAGGTGCGCCAGGTCGGGCACCAGCACATACGAGGGGTCATCGGTCCGCACAAGGGTTTCCAGACGTTCAACCGGGTCAATCGATGGTGCTTCAACGTAGGCAATCATCGTCAACTCAATGCCGAATCGTGTTGCGGTGTCCCAAATCTGGTGTTCGATCTCGGAACGCCGTTCACCGGCAAGGGTTTTGCTCATGTATGCGATTCCGCGCATGGTTTTCGCTCTCCAAATTGGGTAACTCGGACAGTGCTCACATTCGGACCCTGTACAAGACCGTCCGTCTCGGTCACCTCGTACAACCCCGCGGAGATCGCGTTGCTGGTCGCCCGCGCCCCCGAGCCCGGACTCGAACTCGCACACGCGATTCTCGGCCCCGTGCTCGCACTGCCCGACCCCACCGACCGTGACACGCTGCTCGATACCCTGCACCTGTGGTTCGAATGCGCGGGTTCGAGTTCGGCGGTTGCGGCCCGGCTGCACTACCACCGCAACACGATTCACCATCGGCTGCATCGCATCGAGGCACTCACCGGGCGCAGCTGCTCAGACCCGAAGGCAGCCGCCGAACTCTATCTCGCCCTGCGCATCGTGCGCCTGCTCGACACCACCCGCCGACCACAGCGGCGCACAGCGCGAGATGGGAATTTGGTCACCGGCCACGGCGGAATCCGCTGAGTCGGAAGGGGTCTGCGAATAGCGCGGACGGTGGGCACGTCACGCTGTGCACGACGCCGTCGTCACCGCCGCGTGGCAGCACGGTATTCAATCCCGGTTCGTCGGCATGTGCTGCGGCGGTTGCCCTTTCGGTACGCCGGTGCGGTGAATTCGGATGGTTCCTTCGATGGCCGCGGTGACGGACTCGAATTCTTCGCGGCGGTGTCCGTCGAGTGCGTCGGCGAACGATCGGAGTTCGGAATGAGCGCCGCGGGTAAGGCCGGTGTCGGCCAGAGTTCGCTGTCCCTCGGTGTCGAGGCTGTCGAAGAGACGGTCGGCGACCTCGGTCCGCAGGTCGGTGTCGAGGCGGGCGATCACCGACAGCGCCGCGAGGGTTTCGGATTCGGCCGCCGGGGTAAAGAGTTCGTGCAGGAGCGGGCGGCGGAGTCGGCGGAGGGTCTCGTTGAGCCAGCTGTCGGAGGTGGCGTAACCCAGCGCCTCGAGGATTGTGCCGAGGTGCTCGCCGTCCGTGCTGAGCGCCTCGATCAGTTCGGTGAACAGTTGGTCGTTGTCGACGCTGCCGAGTAGCAGGGTCACGGTTGCGAAGTCCTTGCGTGTCAGCAGAATTCGCGCCGCGGGGATCAGGAGTGGAATTTCCAAGCCGGCAGATATGCGCGGTATGACCCGGGGGTCGATGGACGGGGCGGAGTCGGCCATGTAGCCCGGGCTCAGCCTGCGCAGAATCGCATTGATTCGATGGGGGTGCGCGATACCGAGTGCTCCTGCCGCCCGCCCGGCGACCATGGGTGGCACCGCCAGTTCCGCGACTTTGGTGACCAATGCGTCGGGAACGAGCGGTGCGAGCTTCGCGACGCGGCCGAAGATCGGTGCGAGTTCATCGAACAGATAGCCGGACACGAGTTCCCGCAGCGCCTGGATCTTCTCGGCTCCCAGGTTCTCGAAGGTACTGATCTCCTCCGGAGCGATGCCCAGGGTGTGCGCGAGCAGCTGTAGCTGGACCTCGGTGATCAGAGTGTGCATTGTGTTGCGTCCTAACCGAACAGGATCTTCTTCGCCGGGATACGGATGAGGCGGGGCAGGATTCCCAGTGCTTGATCGATGGCCGCCATGGTTTCGCGGTGTTGTGAATCCCGTTGACGCCGAAGCGATGTGAGCAGCATCTCGGCCTGTTCGGGGGTGAGGCCGGTGACCACTCCGGTGTCGTCCGCGAGCAGGCGAGTCAACTCGCCGACAGGTTCGCTCATCTGTTCCAGCCTTCTTGATCTCAAATATGACAGCAGCGATTGTCATTTAATGGCTTCGGGGAACGGTCGTCAACTAGTAGCGCGGCTATGGAACCCGCGCTTCCTGCAAAAACATGCAATATCGAGACTTCCCCTAGTCAACCCGAGGTCTGGCTGTTAGCTTGGGCACACTAAATGACATGCAGTGTTGTCAGTTTTCGACCTTCGGTCGACTGGTGACCGATGGAGGGTGGACGATGTCGAAACAGGCGGCGACGGCGGAGATCGAACGTCCCGAGAACCAGGACGAAGCGAGCGAGGGGGACGTCGCCGGTTCCGAGGCGTCCGGCAAGTCCGAGGTCGGCCGCGGTCCCGCGCACCGAATGCGGCAACTGACGACCGGCGGCACGGTGTCGATTCAGCTCAGCACCATGGTGCTGCTCGGCGTGGTAGCCGTATTGCTGCTCGCCGCCGCCACACTGGGCTGGCTGGCACTCCAGCGGGGGAGCGAGCGCGATGCGGCGCGCGCGCAGGTTGCCGCGCTGCATTCGACAGCCGATGACGGCAAGCACGCCGAGCAGGTGGCGAGCGACTATTCGGTGGGCGCCGCCCAGATGGATTTCAAGGATCTCGGGTCGTGGTCGCAGCGGCTGACCGCGAATACGTCACCGCAGCTGGCGAACAAGCTCAAACAGGCGGCGTCCTCGATGGAACAGATCATCGTGCCGTTGCAGTGGGTTTCGACGCCCACCCCAATCACCGCGTCGATCCGCTCGGAGCAGAGCGGTATTTACGTCGTGACCTGCTTTGTCAGCGTCATGACCAAGAACACCCAGGCACCCGCGGGCGTCCAGTCGACCGCGACCTACACCGTCACCATCGACAAGAACGCGGGCTGGAAGATCACCGATGTCGGCGGCATCGATTCGGCGATGAGCGGCAAATAGATTCACGCACAAGGGGACGGCGTAGACCTCATGGAAGAACTCGACAGCGCATCGTCGCTCGCCAAAGTCGCCCACCTGCTCGACGTTCCGGTCGATCATGTGGTGGGTATCGGCCGCGCGAGTGCGGCAACACTGGGTAGGTCGGTCCTGCTGGGAATTTCGATGATTCGCCATCTGGTCCGAGACCTCGTCGGCCGCAGGTTTCCATTCGGCGAATTCCTGCAGCAGGCCTGGCAATTGCTGAAGGTGACAGCCGTTCCGGCGGTCCTGATGGCGATTCCGTTCGGCGCGGTCGTGTCGGTGCAGGTCGGTGGATTGGTCCACCAGGTCGGCGCGGATTCGCTCACCGGTGCGGCGAGCGGTCTGGGCATCATCCGCGAAGGCGCGCCGCTGGCGGCCGGTCTGCTGCTCGGCGGTGCCGCGGCCTCGGCGATCGCGGCCGATCTGGGGGCTCGGGCCATCCGCGAGGAACTCGATGCCATGCGGGTCATGGGAGTCGATCCGGTGCAGCGGCTATTGGTGCCGCGTTTGCTTGCCCTGCTTGCCATTTCGCCAATGCTGCTGATCGCCATCGTGACGGTGGGCGTCGGCTCCTCCTATCTCGTCGCCGTCGAACTCAACGGTGTCAGCCGAGGCAGTTTCTGGGCTTCGTTCGGCGCGTTCGCCACCACCGCTGATCTGGCGGTAGCGGTGATCAAGACGCTGGTCGCGGCCGTACTGGTGGGGATCGTCGCCGGATTGCGCGGACTGGAGACGCGCGGCGGACCGCGCGGTGTCGCGGATGCGGTGAATTCCTCTGTGGTGCTGAGCGTTACGGCGATCATCCTGGCCACGCTGTTGATCACGCAACTGCAGACCATGTTCCTGCCCAGTCAGCTCGCATGAGTACCACCGTTCCGTCCGGCTACCATGCGATGCCGCGAATCGCCCGGATCGGCCGGCGCATCACGCGCCCGAGCGCAGCCCTGTTCGCCGAAATCGGCAGGGCCGCGGTGTTCGTGGGTCACACCCTGTGGCTGCTGCCGGTCACGGTGCGCCAGTACCGTGCCCAGACCTTCCGGGTGCTGAACAATCTGGCCTGGGGCCGAGGCTCGCTCATCGTTGACGGCGGCGTCGTCACCACCATGCTGATTCTCGGTGTCGCCATCGGTGCGATGGTGTCGATCGAGGCGTTCGCCGGACTGGATCTCATCGGATTCGGCGCGCTCTCGGGCGTGGTCGGCGGGATGGCCAACATTCGTGAGATGGCCCCGATCGTGGCGGGAGTCGGTTTCGCCGCGCAGGCCGGATGCCGGATGACCGCGGAGATCGGCTCCATGCGCATCGCGGAGGAAATCGACGCGATCGAATCGCTGGGCGTGCGCACCGTGCCATTCGTGGTCGGCACCCGGCTGATCGGCGGAATGCTGTGTGTCGCACCGGCTTATCTGGTGACGCTGCTGGTCAGTTTCGTCACCTGCCGCCTGGTTGTCACGATGGTTCATTCCCAGTCCGCCGGTACCTACAACCACTACTTCGAGCAATTCCTCGACCCGGTGGACGTGATCTACTCGACGATCAAGGCGGTGCTGTTCTGTGCCGTGGTCACGTTCATCCATTGCTATTTCGGCTTTTTCGCCTCCGGCGGTCCGGCCGGTGTCGGTATCGCCAGCGGGCGCGCCATCCGCGCCAGCCTGGTGGCGATCATCATGCTCGATTTGATATTGACTGTCCTGTTGTGGGGGGTCACACCGGAATTCGTGTTCACGGGGTGAATTGACTATGTCTGAACTATTGGCCGGATCGGCACAGCGACAACGGCGAGTGCTGCTGGTGACCGGGGTGGTCACGGTGATGGTGCTGTTGATCGCGGTATTCGCCGCCGTGCGGATCAGCGGCCGCGAGCCTGAGGGCGTCCTACACCTCACGCTCCGAACCGCCTACCTCGGGCACGGCATCACCGCGGGTTCCACGGTGGTCCTGCACGGTGTCGAGGTGGGCCGGGTCGACGCGGTGCACGGCGGCCACGCGGGCGGGGTGGAGATCGGTATTCGATTGCGGCGCAATCAGATCGGTGGACTCACCGATACGGTGCGCTTCGACTACCGGCCGATGAACTATTTCGGCGTCTCCGCCCTCAACCTGCTGCCCGGCCCGGGTGGACGAGCGCTGACCGACGGTCTGCGGCTGGACCGCGCGCCCGAGGGCGACTTCACCATGGCCTCGCTGCTGAGCCGCACCTCAACGGTGGTAAACGGCGTGCTCACCGATCACATGGTCGAGGTGGTGCGGCGCATCGCCGAGTACACCGATGCGCTCGCGCCGCTGATCGAAGCCGGGTTCGCCGTGGCCGACGCCGTCGCCGAAACCCAGCGGCAGATGCCGGATGTCACACTGCGCCAGTTGAATACGCTGCTCGATCCGCTGCTGCTGTTCACCGACGATGCGATCTCGGCGGTCGAGGCGGTGCGGGAGGTGCCCAGCGCCGAGGTGGTCATCGACAATTTCGGCCCGATGAACGACACCATGCAGTTGATCGCCACCGGATTCTTCGGTCCGCTGGGAGCGCTGCTCGGTTCGCACGCCGCAGATTTCACACCGCTGACAGAGATAGTGCGCACGGTGTCGGATCTGGTCTCGGTCACCCTGCGCAAAGCGCAGCTCGGTTCCCGGCTCGATCAGGTGCTCTCCGGATTCGAATCCGCCTACACCGGAACGGATCAGGACAAATCGCTGAAACTACGCATTGTCCTGGACCAGCTGCCCGCCCTTGCCGCGGCGCTGCCACTGCCCGGAGGGAACTGATATGGGCACCACACCACGCCAAGCGCTGTGGCGGCTGCTGATCGCCGCGGCTGTCACCGCCGGGCTGTTCGTCGGCGTCGGCAATGCGCTACGCAATCCCGTACACGGTGACACCTTCCCCTACACAGCGGATTTCATCGATGTCTCGGGCCTCCGAGTCGGTTCGGACGTGCGCTTGCGGGGGGTGCAGATCGGCAAGGTGACCTCGATCGACATTCAGCGTCAAGGCGGCGGAAATATCGCCGTTGTCGGATTCGCCATGCAACAGCGCTATCGCCTGACCACAACCTCGCACCTGGCGGTGAAGTACCAGAACCTCAGCGGCGCACGCTATCTGGACTTCAACGAAGATACTCCCGGCGCGCCGGTGCGGCACGCCACCACCCAGATGACCACCTCGTCGTTCGACATCACGACGTTGTTCCACGGCCTGGAACCGGTGCTGCGCACCCTGGACCCCGGCGAGATCGACACGCTGGCCACCAACGTCTCGGCCTTCCTCGCGGGCGATGGCGCCGGTGCGACCGATCTCGTGGCAAGCGTGAAGAAGATCGCTGATTACACCGCCGACCGGCAACAGGCCGTATCCACGCTCGTGCGGAACATCGCCTCGATCTCGGACACCATGAAGGGAAAGTCGGATCGCGTGCTGGAATTCATCGAGAATTTCGACCTCGCCCTCGATAAGACGATGACCGTACTCGACCAGTTCTACGCGACCGCCACCTACGGACCGGCGTTCGTCGACGCGGTCAACCGGCTGCTGGACGGACTCGGCCTGCGCGAGGGCACGGACATGGACGCGCTGCTGAAAACCGCACTCGCGCAACTACAGGACGCTCCGCAGACTCTGCGCATGCTCCCGCCCATGCTGTCGGGGTTACAGCAGCTCACCGCGGCTAAGGTCGACACCCGCTGCACCAATGGCCCGGCGGCGTTGCCGCGAGGCGTGCAGGTGCTGCTCGCCGGTCAGCAGGTGGTGCTGTGCAACCGATAACTCGGCTGGTGCGTCGCGTGCGGGCATATCTGAGCGCCTGCGGTTCCGACCAGCGGCACGTGCTCATCGGCGTGATCGCGCTCGGGACGGCGGTGGTCGTCGCAGTCGCCGCGGGTGCGCTGTATCTGCACCCGCCGCAGCAGCGGCGAGTGGTGTTCGAAACCACCGACGCGGCTGCCCTGCGCTCTGGGGAGGAGGTGCGCGTCGCCGGAACCCCGGCGGGCAAAGTCAGCGATGTGCGGTTGCTGCCCGATCATGTCGAAGTGGTGCTGGCGGTCGACAATTCAATATTTCTGGGCGCTGAGACCGCCGTCGATATACGAATGCTGACCGCGGTCGGCGGCTACTACGTCGCGCTGGTATCCACCGGTGATGCGGCGCTGGGCAACCGGACGATTCCCGCCACTCGGGTACATCTGCCCTACCGCCTACCCGAACTGCTCGATGACGCACCGCCCAAAATCGCCGACCTCGATGCCCCCACCATCGGCGCCGACCTCGACAAGGCCGCCGCGGCGCTGGAGGCGAATCCGGGTTCGGTGAAATCCATGATCGACAGTGTGCAGGCACTCGCCGGGGTGCTCGAACACCAGCGCGACCAGGTGGGAACGAGCCTTGCGGTGACGCAAGAGTATCTGGGCAAGTTCAGCGATCAGCGCGATGTGCTGTTCACTATGCTGCGCAAGGCGGCGATCGTGCTGCGGGTCCTCGAAGACACCCACGTCGAATTCGCTTATGCCTACGACGGTTTGGCGCAGATCTTCAGCAAGGTCAAGGTGCTCACCACCTTCTACTCGAACCACCGTGACGAACTCTACGGCGCGGTGCGGCAGCTCGACGCCGCGGCGCGGAGTGTCGATACCGACCTGCCCGGCCTCATCGGCCAAGTGCAGACCTTCATCAATTACCTGCAATCGCTGCTCGGCCCCGATGGAGTCCGCCTCGCCGGCGGTGATCAGGTGCTGGCCACCGACCTGTGCGTACCGATTCCCGGAAGGAGCTGTTGATGGCGCGACGCTACCGAGGACCACTGGTGCTCACGGCCCTGGCCGCCCTCGCCCTCGCGGTCGGGCTCACCGTGGCCACCGATACGAGTTCGGGCAGCACCCGGGGGTTCTGCGCGATAATGCCGGACACCATCGGGCTGTACCCCGGCAATTTCGTTACCAGGATGGGGGTGAAAATCGGAACGGTGCAGCGGGCCGATCCGGTGGGCGCCGGGGTGAAGGTGACCTTCGCGCTCGACGATGATCAGTCGATCCACGGTCCGGTCAAGGCGGTGACGCGGTCGACCTCGATCCTGGCCGATCGCAGCTTGGAACTTGTCGGAAGCGACGGCGCCGGAACGAAGTTGGTGCCGGGAGACTGTATACCGTTGTCCAGTAACGCGACTCCGAAGAGCATCTCCGAGATCACCGCGGCTACCGCCGGTCTCATCGACGGCGTCACCCGATCCGGTGCGGGTGATACCGCGAGCCGGGCGCTGGACGGTTTCGCGAGCCAGCTGGCGGGAAATGGCGTGGCCGCCGGTGACGCGGTCGCGAGCCTCGCGCGCGCCGTCGCGGACCCGGACCATGCGACGGCGACACTCGGTCAGCTGCTCGCGGACACCGCGCCGCTGTTGGCCGCGACCCGCGCGCACTGGGATGACGTCGAATCCGCGCTGGCGGCAGCGCCACCGGGAATCGACGCGGTGGCCATGCGGGTCTTCCCCGCCATCACCAAGATCTTCGATGGTCTGCCCGGCGCCATGGATCTGTGCCTGGACCTGGCGCAGCGCTACGGAAACCTGCTGTGGCCCGGACTCGACACCGTCGCCGCGGCGTTGCACCTCGCGGCCACGGGACAGGACAGTATCGTCACACTGACCAATTCCCTTCCGGTACTGGCAGATTCGATCAGCGCGCTCACCAACGCCCGCACCGGTCAGCCGATCTCGGTCGTGGCACCGAGGTTCCGGCTGACCGCGGTGCCCGGGCAGCCGGAACTGTCGGTCACCGAGCTGCTGCAACTGGTACTCGAAGGTGGTGCACCCCAATGAGAAATATGCGCCATACCCTCGCCGTGGTCATCGCGACGGCGCTGGCCGGATGCTCGGCGAATCCAGCCGATCTGCCGATGCCGGATGATCTCATCCGGTACGGATATCCACTCACCGTCGAATTCGCCAATGCGCTGAATCTGCCTGCCGGAGCCAAGGTGTCGTTCGACGGCGCGGGCGTCGGAACAGTCCGCGGCATCGAGTTGCGTGCCGGCGTGGTGGCCGTCGAGGTGGAAATCGATGACGGTATCGCGATTCCGGCCGACAGCACCGCGACCATCACACAGGACACCGTGCTCGGCGACGCCTACATCAAGATCGACCGGCCGGGTGCGGACGCGAATAACGCCGCGCTGACACCGAATACGCGCATCAACCGCGATCACACGGTGTCGCCCGCACCGCTGGAGGACACCCTCGCGGTGCTGGCGAACTTCCTCGGCACCGGCTCGGTGCAGCGCATCGAGCAGACCATCGGAAAGATGAACGCGGCGCTGCCACCGACCGCCGACGGGGTGCGCAAGGTCGCGGGCACCCTGGCGGCCGATGTACGCGCCCTCGCCGCCGACACGAACGACCTGGACCGCATGCTGGCCAGCGCCGACGGTATCGCGCAGGCGGTGAACCGGCACGCACCCGACCTGGAGAACATCTTGTCGCCGCACGCCATGAAGCTGTGGGCCAATCTGCGGCTGCTGATCGCCAATATCGGCATCCTGCTGCCGTCGGTGGGCAGCGTCTACACCGGCGGCAATTGGCTGGTGCCGGTGATCGATTCGCTCGCGACCACCCTCGACAATGCCTCCGGCACAGGAGTGGGATTCGCGGGCACCGGTGCGAGCGTGCAGCATTTCCTGCGGACCACGCTGATGCCGTTGCTGAGCAAGCCCAGGGTCGATGTCACCTCCCTCGTCACCGCTGATGACACCGAGCAGCTCGATGCCGTCACCGCTGTACTCAGAATGCTGGGAGCCCTCCGGTGAAACTCAAGAACATGCTGTCCGTCACCGCACTGGTTGCGCTGCTCGCTTTTTCGGTCGTGGCGATCGGCAGGCAGGGTGTGCGCTGGTTGCCGCCGTCGGACCAACGCCATGCGGTGCTGTCCGTCAGCGATGCCGATGGGATCGTCGCCGGTTCCAAGCTGTTGATGCGCGGGGTCCCCATCGGTCAGGTGCGTGCGGTCGAAACCGCCGCTGACGGAGTGGAGATCGACTTCGGCTACAACGACAGCTATCGGATTCCCGCCGACAGCGACTTCCGCATAGAAAGCCTGTCCGCGCTGGGAGAGAGCTATATCGCGGTACTGCCGAAAACTGTGGCGGGACCGTACTTCGCCGACAACGAGCACATTCGCGCCCGCCGATCAACAGCGCCGCGGACCTTCGGCGACCTGTCGGCCGCACTCACCCGGATGATGAACGGCGTCGCACCGGACACCGCGAACTCCCTTGTCGGCGAACTGGACTCGGCGCTGCCCGCCGATATCGCGGTGGTGCACAACCTGTCCCGCGCCAGCGCACTGCTGGCCTCGACCCTGTTGATGAGCACCGGCTCGATCCGCGATCTGCTCGTCGACGGACAGGTGATATTGCAGCGCAGTGGCGCTGTGGGTCCCACCATCGCCGCGGTCAGCGATCCGGGGCGGATGCTGGGGGTCAATTTCGCGACCCTGGCCCAAACCGCGGTCCAAATGATGCAGACCAATGACTATCCACGGGTGGTGCAGATCGGGCCGCTGGTCCTGTTCGGCAGGCTGCAGGGCTTCGAGGACAAGGTCGGCCCCGATGTGCGCGGCCTCGCGGGTTCGGCGCTACCCGGGATCAGTGCGGCCGCGAACTCGTCCGGAACCATCGATATCAGCCGTCTGCTCGATACGGCGCTGGCCGCAGTCGCGGTGCCCGGTGCGGTCACCCTCCACGTCACCACGCCGCGATAGGGGATAATCGACCTCATGACATCGCAACCGACCCGCGCCGCCCGCCGGCCCCATCGGTTCGCGGGTATGAGTAAACAGGATCGCGTGCAGGCTCGCCGCGAGGCGTTCCTGGAGGCGGGCATTTCGGTCATCGGCGAGTCCGGGATCGCGGAGACCAAGGTTCGCGACGTGTGCCGTAGGGCGGAGCTCACCGAACGGTACTTCTACGAGAGTTTCGAGAATCTCGACACCTTCGCCAAAGCCGTCGTCGAATCGGTGGCGATGAAAGTCGCGGGACGGCTATTTCTCAAGGCGGTCGGCATCGACGAGGGTCAGGCCCGATTGCGGGCGGTGGCAAAGGAACTCGTCACGATCATGGACGAAGACCACCGGGTGGGACGCATCCTGTTCGTCGAAACCGAACGGGCCGGCGGCGCGCTGGCCAAGCTGCGCCAGCAGATGCTGTATGCCACCACCTGGCTGATGACCATGTGGCTGGAGAACCCCGAATCCAACACCACGGTCGTGGCCGCCATGCCGATGCTGACGCAATTCATGAACGGTGGCTCCGATGCCGTGGACCCGGTCATGGGCGATATCACCACCATCGCCATGGCCGGCGCCGCCGCCGAGGTGCTCATGGCATGGGTCGATGATCGACTCGACATGACCGCCGAGGAGCTGGTCGACTATCTGATCACCTTCATCGACGAAGCCGTCATCTGGCGGCGGAAGGTCACCGGCCCGGAGCGGCAATGAACAGCGCTGTGCCGGTAAACGCCGTAGGGCCGATCGTGAAAAACGATCGGCCCCAGTGGTTTCGGGATCATGCCGGGTGAGTCGCCGGCACCCGCTCGAGTGTGACCGGCAGGCCGCCCTCGATGGTGGTGGAGAAGGTGGACGCGTGCTTGGGCTTCCATCCGGGCGCGGTCTTCATCCGGTATCGCTGAAAGAACAGCGTGAGAATGAACTGTGCGTTCATATACCCGAGCTGGGACCCGATGCAGCGATGCGGACCGGTTCCGAATGGGATGAAGGCATTGACCGGGCGTGCGGCGACCACCGCGCGATCGGTGAACCGCGATGGATCGAACCTGTCCGGCTCGGGCCACCAGCGCTCGTCACGATGTAAGGCGTAGACCGAGACGCCGATAATGGTGCCGCGGGCAATGAAATGCCCGTCGATGACATCGTCGTGCAGGGCGATGCGCGGATGGAACGGATGCCCCTGCATGCGCTGACCCTCGTCGAAGCAGGCTTTGACCCATTCGAGCCGCTTCAGATCGGCGTATTCGGGCCGATCACCTTGTAACGCATCAACTTCCGCGATGAGCTGCTCGCGTGCTTCGGCATCCTCGGCGAGCAATGCCAGGGTCCAGGACACCGATGCCACCACGGTCTCGTAGCCGCCCGCGATCAGAATGGCGAGTTCGGCCACCAGATCTTTGCGGCTGATCGGCGTGCCGTCCTCATTGCGGGCGTCCAGTAGCACCTGCAACATGTCGACCTTGTCGACCGGTTGGGTCAGGCGGCGTTCGATCTGATCTTCGATCCATCGCGAGATGCGCCACCAGGCGGCAGGCAGGGTGTCCCGGCCGGGGAAGGGCACCATTTTCGGTATGGGACTGAGGAATACGGCGGCGGCGAAGGAGCTCAGCAGCAGGCGCAGATCATGGTCGAGCTGCTCGATCTCCGCGTCCGAGGGCGTGATCCCGAACATGGCGCGCATAAACGCGGGCATGGTCAGCCAGGCGATTTCGTGCTGTAGATCGATCGTGTCGCCGGAGTCGGCCCACTCGCCCCATCTGTCGATGCGGGTGGCGAATTCGTCCACGATCTCATCGGCCAGCTCGTTGAGTGAGCTGTGTTTGAACATGGGCGTGATGAGTTTGCGTCGCTGGCGAAGCGGATCGCCTTCCAGCAGCGGGATCGTGCGGCCGAGGATCCGGTGTGCGGCCGGCGCGTAATGCCCGATCATCGTGTACTTTTCGACATCGCTCATGATGTAGCGGACGAGGTCGGGAGTATTGACCACGACCATATCCAGCACCGGTGTCGGCAGCCGGAAGATATCGCCGTATTCGGCGGCGCAACCGCGCAGGTACTCGAACGGATCGCGTTTGAATTCCCGTAGTACGCCGGTCACCGGTCGGCCAACCGGTCCCGGCGGCAACATGAGATTGCGGCGTTTGGCGACGATCGACTTGCGTAGCGCGCGTACGGGATTGCGTGTCAGCGCGTACCTGTCTCGTTGTGGAGTGTTCATACGGGTGCCCCGGACTTCTGAATGGCCGGGGCGACAGCGTGTTTCGCGGGGGTGCCGGACTGGGCGGCGTCGCGCAGCCGGGTGACGGTCGGCGCGTACGCGGCGAAGACGACAGCTCCCAGATTCAGGGCCGTGGACACGATCGCCAGTGCCCACGACACCGCGGGGGACGCATTGTTGTGAATCGCGTAGTAACTCGGCAGGGTGCACAGCAGTGTGTAGGCGAGGTACACCGCCGGAGCGATGAACGGCACCACCACAATGCGCCGCCAGCCGTATAGCTGCGGCAGCATGGCCGCCATCACCCAGCCGATGAGGACGAACATGCCGCCGTTCTGCACCAGACTCGGCATCGGAATGCCAAGCACCAGTGCGTCATTGCTGTAGTAGAGCATCACACCGTAGTGGCAGCTGATCATTTCGCCGACGCACTCGGTGACGGAAATGAAAGCGGCCCAGGCGAACAGCGTTTTGGCGGGTCGGCCCTGCTTGATGATCAGGTACGCGACGATCGTCGCGGGGGCGATGCCGCCGCTGTAGGTCAGCACCACGTGCCAGGGGATCGGACGGTCCACGATGGTCACGACCGGATCGAAGACGTTCGTGAGATACGTTGTCGCACCGATGAAGTCGAGCCAGGGCTCCACATAGAACGAGAACACCACCAGTGCGCCCGCCGTGACGAGCCAGAACAGCAGCGAGGTCTCCCGGTCCTTGGCGATGACCAGTCCGGCCGCGAAGATCAGCGCACCCGCCACCGAGACGATGGCCACCCCGAGCAGCACCCAGGCCGCCACCGTCCCCGCCTCTGTGATCGGTGGCGACCCCCAGCTGCTTGCCAGCACTTGCACCATTGCAGTGTCCTTCCAGGTACTTCTGAAGATTTACAACGAAGGTTGTCTATTAGCGCGGTCTAATGAGGTGAATGCACCGCGATCGCCGCTGCCGGGCAACCCAGCTCCGCGGCATGCACGGCCTCGGCGAGCCGATCCGGAACTCCGACCGGACCGGCCGTACCGCGGGCATGATTGCGCAGTTCAACCACGTCATCGGGAAGCTCGAAAACCTCCGGTGCCATCCTCGTGCAGAACCCGGACCCCAGGCACAGCTCCTGGTCGACCTCGACAACGATGTCCCCGGCCATCTCGCGCTCCTCCGCATATCACCATCGCCGAACGCGATAATGACATCAGATGTTGTCAATTTTGGAGCGAAAGGTCAACCGTGGATTTGGTGGCGTTCTTCAGGTGATGCTGATCGCGGCGGCGGGACACTCCCATGCCGCGGATTCCAGCAGCCCGGCCTGATCGGTGGGCACCTCGATCGGTCCCGCGATCGGCAGCCCATCGGCGTCCTTGACTCCGGCGATGTCATCGTCGCCGAGAGCGAATATCGCGGGCGCGGTACGCAGGCAGTAGCGGGCCGATTGGCAGAGGGACTGGTCGATCTCGACACGTATGGTCGTCATCGGCGCTCCTTGCCGATCTTGCTGATGGTGACCGGCAGACCGCCCTCGAGAGTGATCGAGAAGGTGGAGGCGTGCTTCGGCTTCCATCCCGCCGGGGTGTGCAGCCGGTAGCGCTGAAAGATCAAGGCCAGCAGGAATTGTGCGTTCATGTAGGCCAGGCCCGAGCCGATGCAGTGGTGCGGGCCCGCGCCGAACGGAATGAACGCCGAATTCGGGCGGGGCGGGTGCGTGGGATCGGTGAAGCGGGTGGGGTCGTAACGATCCGGATCGACCCACCAGCGTGCGTCACGCTGCAGGGTATAGACGGGGACACCGACGAGGGTGCCACGCGGGATATGGAATCCGCCGATTTCGCTGTCGCGCATGGCAAGTCGCGGATTCATCGGATGGCCCTGCAGGCGCTGGCCCTCGTCGAAGCAGGCCTTGGCCCAGGTGAGCCCGCTCAGATCGTCGAGCGTGGGCACGGCATCGCCGAGTGCGTCGATCTCCTCGTAGAGGCGTTGTGCCGGTTCGGGATTCGTGCACAGGTGCGCCAGGGTATGGGAAAGCGAGGCCACCACGGTCTCGTAGCCGCCACCCATGAGCCCGATCAGTTCGACCCGCAGATCGCGACTGTTGAGACCCGTGCCGTCGTCATAGCGGCTGGCCTGGAGCAGGCCCAGCAGGTCGACGTCCTCGGTCGGCGTCGCCGTCCGCTCCGCGACCAGCCGGTTCACCAGCCGTACCAGCCGATAGGTGGCCAGCGGAAGGTTCTCGGTACCCGGAATAGGCAGTGGGCTGGGTGGATTCGCGAGCAGCACACCCGAGGCGATCGTGCGCATGATCAGGCGCATGTCCACATCGATCTGCGCGAGTTCGGCATCGGACAGGCGCGTGGAGTACATCGCGCGCAGGAAGGCGGGCAGTGTCACCTGCACGATCTCATGCTGTAGGTCCACCACCCGCCCGGTATCGGCGTAGTGATCCCAGCGCTCGATGCGGCGGGTGAACTCGTCGACGATGGTGTCGGCGATGCGCGCCAGATGCTTGCGGCCGAACATCGGCGTCAGCATGCGGCGACGCTTGCGAAATCGCTCACCCTCCATGATCGGCAGCATCGATCCGATGGTCGAGGCGAGTGGTTTCTCCAGCGGGCCGACCATGCTGTAGCGGCCATCGCGATCGTTCATGACCTGATTGACGAGATCCGGATGGTTGACCATGACCAGATTCCAGAGCGGGATCGGCACGTGGAACACATCGCCGTACTCGCGAGCCCACCCGCGCACGGATTCGAAAGGGTCCTTGCGGAATTCGCGCAGAACCCCGATGACCGGTAGTCCGGTCGGGCCGGGCAACGCCGTATCCAGGGAGCGGCCCAGAGTGCTCAGACTGCGCCTGGTGCGTGGCTTGCCGCCCGCGCGCACCTGTACGCCGGGAAAGGGTACGACGTCCGCGCCGGTCTGGGCGCCGGAGGTGTGCTGCGTCGAGGTCATGCCGATACCCCGTTACGCGTGGCCTTCTCGGTGGGAAGGCGGTGCGAGCCCTGGCGCTGATCGACCCGGGTGATGCTCGGGATGGGGAGATCGAATCGGCGGGGCTCCCGCATGCCGCCGCTGCCGGCGAGCCGCAGCAGCGGCATCAGCGCGCGGGCGGCGAGCGAGGCGGCCTTGAGTGTGCCGAGTCGAGGTGCGCGAATATTGATGGGGGAGAGCTGAATTCCCATGAACATCATGTCCCAGTCGGTATCGATATGACTGATTTTGAAGTCCTCGGTCAGCACGTAGCGGTCTACGCCGATGAAGTTCAGGCAGCGCCCGGTCGGCGGCAGCACGATATCGGTGCCCGGTAGCCGTTGGGGCCCGGTCCAGCGGGCGATGCCGCGCCACGGGATCGCCATCCGCAATTGGCCGTGTGAGGTGTCGATGTAGGGAAGTGAGCGCAGCGTGTCGTCCTGCGGGTAGAACGCCATATCCGGGAACGCTTCGAAGCAGGCGGCGCAGTTGTCGAGGGTTTCCTGCTTACCGATTCGGATGTTCTGGAAGGTGGTGCTGTCGATGAAGTCGCACTCCTCGGCCATACAGTCGGCCAGCGCCGACACGCTTTGAGTGCCCCAGGCGTCGAACCAGTTTCGGCAGAACTGCCCCAGTCCGTCCAGTGGTAGCCCGTGCGCGAGGGCTTGGCGTTCCTGCTCGTCGACCCGCTGCCAGAACTCCGGTAGCAGGGCGCGGCTTCGGTCGTGTTCGGGTGAGGGGCCGAGGTGGTGCAAGGTCTTCATGGTCAGCCTTTCGAGTTACAGTGATACAAAAGTAAGTCTCTGTAACACTGCGGTCAAGACCGTGTTGTCTCCACGCTGTTCGGTTCAGTCCTTGGCGAGGTATTTTCGAGTCGAGAGCGCGTCGAACGCCTCGGCGCGACGTAGCGCCGCCCGGCAGTCAGCGGCGCAGTTCCCAGTTACGTTGCGCGAGGCCGAGTTCGGTCACAGGCGTAGCGTCGAAAATCCACTCCTGCGCGATTGTGTGCAGATTCATCCGCGGCCGCAGGTGGGCGAGAATGGCCAGCAATTGCAACTCGGCGCGCCCGCGCAACGCGTGATCGGCCGGAAGGTTGAAGGGTCGCACCGAAACGCCCGCCGAGTCACCGGCGCGACTGATCAGCGCCATCAGCTCTTTCACATCGTCCGGTCCGATCTCCGCCTCGCGGTCGCAGAGGTACCAGCCGAATACGCGGAGAAAGGTGTCATAGGCCGCCTGCTCGGACAGCGTCGAACCGCGGGCGAAACCACGCGACTCCATGAGGTCCAGAACGCGTGTGGCATCACCGTCGATTCCAGCGCGCAGGACCGCCAATTCGGTCTCGGCGGTGCGGGTATCGATCCGTTTGCACAGACCGAAGTCCAGGAACCCGACCGCGCCGTCGTCGAGCAGCAGCATATTGCCCGGATGCGGATCGCCGCTGTAGTGGTGCAGGCGGTACGGAGTGCCGGCGTAGAACCGGAACACGATCTCCGCCACCCGATTTCGGTCGGACCGGGGTGCGGTGTAGATCTCGCGCAGGGGTCTACCGTCGAGCCATTCGGTCACCAGAACCGTTCGGCTCGAGAGTGATTCGACGACCTCCGGGATCCGGATGAAGGGATGGCCGCGGTGCGCCTCGGCCAGTAATCCGGTGTGGTCCGCCTCGATTCGATAGTCGAGTTCCTCATGGATCCGTGCCTCGAATTCGTCTGCCAGCGCCGCGGTGTCCAGAGCCGGATGGATCAACCGGTAGACACTCAGCAGGGTGCGCAGATTCTTCAGATCCGCCACCACGGCGGCCTCGATATCCGGGTATTGGATTTTCACCGCTACCCGGGCGCCGTTCGCGAGCCGCGCTCGGTACACCTGGCCGATCGAGGCCGCAGCCACCGGATCCGCGTCGAATTCGGTGAACAGCACGTGCGGCGGTGCGCCCAGTGCGCGTTCGAGTTGCCCGGACATCACACTCCACGGCACCGTGGGCGCACTGTCCTGCAAGGTCGACAACGCGGACTGGAACAGCGATCGATTCTCGGGACCGACAATGCCGATATCGACCAGCGAGAGCATTTGACCGAGCTTCATCGCGACTCCGCGCATGGTCCCCAGCGTGGCAACCAATTGCTGTGCCAGGAGCGCTCGCCGCGCGTGCGCGGCGGCCTCGGCACGCGCATCGGAACGCATCAGATCCCCGGTCTTCTGCACCGCGAGCCGTGCTGCCTGCGTACCCGCCAGACCACCCAACTGTGCGGCGCGCCCCGCGCGCGATCGAGCCATCCGTGCCATGGCCCGAGTATTGCTCGCTAACCGACCCCGCACGGGCGTTGAGACAAAAATCTCCAAGTGTCCGGAGCTATCGCTGCCCATCAGCGGTCTACCGGGCGTTAGTCTCGCTGCATGACGCACCGGGGCCTCGATATCGAGCAACTGTTCGGGACGGGGCTTGCCACTGATGCCGAGCACGGCCGACTACTCGATGCCGCTCGCGCCGAGTTCATCGAACACGGCTTCCGCCGCACCTCCGTCGGAGACATCGCTCACCGCGCCGGGGTGTCCCGACCGACCATCTACCGACGATTGGGCGATAAGGACGACATCGTGCGCCAGGTCGTGGTGCGAGAAGTGGTGTCCTTCTTCGTCTCGGTCAGCGGCCGAATCCTCACCAGAACCGCCCCGGCGGACCGCGCCGCCGAAGCGTTTGTCCTGGGAGTCCGCGAATGCCGCCGCCATCCTCTGGTGATCGCACTGCGGCAGTTCGAACCCGACACGCTCACATCGTTTTTCACCGAGAGCGCCGCGCCGATGGAGCCGATCCGCGCGGCCATCGCCATGACCATCGCCGACGATTCGCTACCCCTCGACAGTGCCTTGCGAGCCGCGGAAATGCTTGTGCGCGTCACCGCATCCCTGCTGATGGTCCCCACCGATGTCCTACCCATCGATACCGACGATCGGGCACGCTGGTTCGCGCGAACCTACTTTCCGCCGATTATCGAGGCCTCATCCCGTCCGGGACCGGAGTAGGTGACGACCGGGAAATACCCGCCAGCGGGCAATGGCTGATCCTTTCGTTCCCCGGAGATGCCGTATGGTCCTGCGGGGATCCGTGACTGGCCAGGTGTAGCTGGCTTCGGTGGACACTGATTTCTGTCCGCATGTCACAGTGCCTCGACCCCGTCTGCCCCGGTACGAGCGGGTCGAGTGCGCATTGACCAGCAGAGCGATATCTCTGTGCACGATTGCGACCTGCGCTGGGCGCGATCGGTTCGCGGAGAAGGCGGCCCGCGGGCTGTGCGCACACAACCCGCGGGGTTCGGCCACGCGTTCTACGAGAGCGAGCATCCGGGTGTGAGGGGCTCTCCGGCGAACCGATCGGCCAAGAAGTCCATTCCTCCCGGAGCCTCGGCGATTGCCGTGCCGTTATGGCCCGATGCCGATGAATGACGTGCGATCACAGTTGATTTCGAGCCGCAGTAGCGATTCAACAGCGCATCGAATCCGGCGACGGGAACAACTTCGTCGGTGGTGCTGTGGTACAGGTACAGCGGCATATCGGGGACGACGTCGCCGAGTTCCTGTTCGCGCGCCGCCGCGAGGAACATCGGCTGTGACAGCAGATCGGGTGACTTCGAGAACTCGTCGACATGCGCGGCGGAATACCGGGCCAGCATGTCGACTCCGCATGTCGTTGTCGCAGTAGCCATTTCGGCTCTTCCGCGGTCGTTGAGCATTGCCGACATCTCGAAGTTGGGGGCATTTCGCATCAACGCCAGGACAATCAGCATGCTGAGCCCCGCCTGGGTACCGCCGTCGGCGTTGCGTGCGATCCCTGCGATATCGGTCGGAATCCCGCCCGCGGTGACGCCCGCGAAGGACAGCTCCGGCGCGTAGGTACGGCGTAACTGGGCCGCCCACATCGTTGCGAAGGCGCCTCCGGAATATCCCCAGGCTCCAACAGGGCTCGCTGTGCTCAACCCGGCGGCTGAGAAGCCACGGGCGGCGCGAATACCGTCCAGCACGGCTCGACCCGAATTCACACCGTCGAAGAATCGGGACTCGGGCCCCTCGTAGTCCGGAACGACCACCGCCCAACCGCGCATCAGCGCGTCCGCTAGGAAGGGGGTATCGATCACTGTGCTCGAGATCGCCGAATCACGCCCACCGTGCAGGGCGTACGAGGGGGCGCAGTGGGTGTCCAAGCTGTCTTCGGCGATTTGATACGACAACACCGGTCGTGCGTTCGGACCTGCCCAGGGTGCTGCGGAGACCAGCACGGTGGCGACAGCGGCGACCGGCCGGTCGCCTGGACCGGTGCTGCGGTATTGCAGTTGCCACGCCGAAACCCGCAGTGGCAGACCGAACATCAATATCTCGCGCCGGTTCATTATCGCGCCGGGCGCGTAGTCCGCGACATTGGCGGGCGCCGCGTAGAACGGGTCGTTCGCGGGCAGGACGGGATCCAGCCGCGCCGTTGCCGCCCCCGCGCCCAGCGTCACCAGCAGTATGGCGCTGCCCACCAGCATCCCGGCTCGCCGCGCTGAAGCCCGGACAGATTCACGAACTCCGCTGTGGGCCAACATATTCCGGCACACAGCAGGTTATTTGACGGCGGCGTGCGCGGCCGGGTCGGCCGGTTTGGGAGGATCGTCGTGCTGGCCTTGAATGAAGCCGATAACGATGGCGGCGAGCGCGATAAGGACAACGGGCACTGAAGTGACCCCTTTCGGTCTGAGGATTGAGCGGACACTGCACAATCGAGCGCTGCCAAAACTCCGGCGGCCGAACAAGACCGGACGGTAGAGTATCGGAGCTGATGGCCCTGCGGTTTGGCCCGGAGTAATAAGAACTTTATGAGAGTGAAGTCCGATTATTCCGGTTCAGAGCCGCACCTGGTCCGGTGCGGGTGATAAAGTCCTACGCCTCGGAAGATTTGCTGTCCTTGACCCCGGCAGTCCCAACGCAATCGACGCGGCGGCGAAGGACATTATCGTGGGCATCGGAATTCACTCTCCCCAAGTGGCAAGTACCTCAGAAATCGATCCGTGGCCATCTGGGCTGCGATGCATTCGGGTACGGAACATCTGCGCGGCCCTTGATTTCTATCTCGACCTTGGTTACGAGGTCCGGATAGCCGCCGACGGATGGGTTGTACTGCGCACGGCGAAAATTCAATTCGTCCTCGTATGCGACCGCTGAGATTCGCGGCAAACTCAGAATGTTTACCCCAAAATCGAAGCCCTAAACGGGGGAACGCTCAGCACCGGAAATTTGTGGTATTTGCGCTTTTTGTCCAGTCTGTCCCGCGCCCCGGGGCGAACTACTCGTATCCGCTACACCCGATGCGAATGAAAGGTGGGGACCTGATGGTCAACTACCGCAAAATCACTGTGATCGCCGCGATTTCCGCATTCACGCTTGTGCCCTTATCCGCATGCTCCAGTGATAACTCGAGTTCTTCCAGCAGTTCATCGACTACCGCCACGGCAGCTCCGCAGCCCGTCGCGCAGATCGACACTCTGACCGGTAAGAGCACGGCCGTCGCCCTCGACAAAGGCTTCACCGACGCGCTCACCAGCTTAGGTCTGGCCCCCGGGGTCGTCGGCACCGCCGCCCTGGACAACGGATCGGTCGTCTTCCCGATAACCGGCGGTCACGTGAAGTACTACACCCCCGGCACGGTGAATCCCTATGTGCAGGGCGATATCACGCACAACGGCAGCGGCCTGTCGCTGACCGCGGGGCCGACCGCGGTGCAACTGACCAACTTCGATATCGACCCGGGCACCTCGGTGCTGTACGGCGATGTGAGCGTCAACGGCACGTTGGCCGCAACGCATGCCCTGCTGTTCAATCTCGACGGCAGCACCCTGAAGCCGCTGCAGAACGGAGCGGACAATACCGCCATCCTCCAGGGCACCCGGGTGCTCGTATCCAAGGACGCGGCCGCCCTGTTGAACAAGACGTTCAACACCGACGCGGTCAAGGCGGGCCTGCTGGTCGGAATCGCCACGATCACTCTCAACACCAAGTAGTGGCCGACCGCCGCCGCTCGGCTCTGATCGGTACGGATCTCCGAATCCGTCGCAGTTGCCTTGTGCTGCAGCATTATTCGACAAAGAGATGCTGATGCGAACCCCGGGTGCACCGCACGAGAGCGCGATCGACGCGCTGTATGAGCAGATGTCGGCGGGCATCGGCTGCTGGGCCGTCGACTCGTTCGGGCGTCGCCGCCGGCTTCCAGCCGGCCGGTGGCTCGGAGGCTCGGCCTCCACGCCCGCCGACCGATTCGCCGACGAGGTCGTGGTCGGAGCGTGCACCGAGCCGACACTCGATCTCGGATGCGGTCCCGGACGCTTCACCGCTGCCCTGACCAGACGGGGCATCCCCGCCCTTGGCGTCGACCTGTCCGCGGTGGCGGTCGAGATGACCACTCGCCGTGGTGGATTCGCGCTCCGCGGCGATGCCTTCGCGCCGCTGCCCGGCCGTGGCGGGTGGGGGCGGGTGCTGCTGGCGGACGGGAACATCGGCATCGGCGGCGATCCGGTGCGGATACTGCGCCGGGCGCGAGAACTTCTCACCCCGGCCGGACTGGTGATCGCCGAGGTCGATCCCGCACAGTCCGGGTTCCGCACCGAGCACGTGCGATGGGAGAGCGACCACATCGTCGGTGCGTGGCATTCCTGGTCGCGCGTAGGCTCCGACGCGGTCGGCGGATTCGCCGCGGCAGCCGGGCTCCGCCTGATCGATTCGATCGTAGTGAGCGGTCGGTCCTTCACCGCGATGTGCATCGCGTGATAGGCCGATCACGCCGACCCGAAGCCGCCGCGGATACCGTGGGCGTTCCGAACGACCGTATGGGAGAACGACTGTGGTAGCGCGCACGATGACCGTGTCCGAGAGCATCCTGATCCCCGCCGATCCGCTCGCTCTGTACGAACGCATCAGCGATCCGACGCAGATGGGCGGGTGGAGTCCGGAGAACCGCGGCGCGACCGTCGCCGAGCCGAGGGAATCGGCATACGTCGGGATGATGTTCGTCGGCCACAACAAGCGCGGGATCGCGCGGTGGACGACCCGCTGCACGGTGACCGCAGCCGACCCCGGCGAACGCTTCGCCTTCCGGGTGCACGCGATCGGACTTCGCACCCCATCCCTGCGTGGACCCATCGCGAACTGGGAATACCGCTTCGAACCCGAGGCGGGCGGCACCCGGGTCACCGAAACCTGGAACGACGATCGCACCGGATGGCCGGACAGCGTCGCCGCCGTGTTCGACCGGATCGTCACCAGCGGTAAGAGCTTCGCGGACTTCCAGCGCGGGAACATCCACGTCACGCTGCGTAATTTGCAGCGCATTCTGGGCGCACCTGCCTGAACCCCGCACCACACGTCACCCGCACCGGCCTTCGCAACTTGCGGGGGCCCTTCGGTCGAATACGACGTGGATCGCACCAGTCGCAACTACTGAGAGCGAATCCCAGGCCAGGGTCACGATATTCCGAGTCTTTGACAATGCGATCGACAAAGGCTGACAGTCCGTCGTTCGCTTCTGTATTCGCGAGAATCGGTCCTGTCATTTGATCCCGATGTTCATCCGGTTCTTCCGCGTGGACCCTTTCACGTTTCGGGCGTCCACACGAGTCGCAACCGGCCGGGAGCGCAACCACGCTACGGGCGCGCACATGCCGCTTCCCGCGCTGACCGAACAGACCAGCCCCGCACTGCGGGAAGATCTACGGGCGCAGCCGTCTGAGGTAGGACGCATGCTCATGCCGAATTCAGTGCGGCTGCGGATGTCGGAGGTGAAATCGCTCCGCCATGCCTGGGGCGCGCCGATATACCAACTGACAAACTTCTCTTCACCTGACAGGCCATTTCGTATCTCTGGCCGGGGCGCAAGGATTGGCCCATAGTCGCAGGTCATGTTGCAGGTCGGAATTCTGGTGCATACGACGCCCTGAACCGGCGGCAGCGGGGTCAGCGAAGGACGATCAGTGGCTGGTCGCGTTCGGTGTGCATGCGCCACAATTGCTGGGCCACCGCGTCCGGTTCGTGCTGGGCGCCGGGTCCCAGGGGGCCGACGATCGTTATTTGTGCGGCGTGCATGTCCTCGTGGGCAAGTGCGTCGTGAAGCATGCGCACGTAGGCGGACTCGGCCGCGTAGGCGATCGCCGATACCGCGCGGTCGTGGTGGGGTTCGACGGCCGCGCCGCCGGTGGTGAACAGCAGGGTGCTCTGCGGCTGGTTACGCATGTCGGGCAGGACCGTGCGCACGGCCGTGGCGGCGGCGACGAGGTTCAACGCCACCGCGTTCGCGATGTCGGCGGGCTCGGTGTCGAGCACCGGCTTGATCCACGACAGGCTCGGGCGCGGGCTGAACAGCGCCACCTGGACCGGACCGAGTCGTTCGCGCAGTGCGCCCAGGGCCGCCTCGAGTGCTCGGCGGTCGGTGATGTCGGCGGACTCGGTCGAGGTTGTGACCCCTTCGGAGCTCAGGTCTGCGGCCATCACTGCCAGGCGTTCGGCGTCCCGGGCGATCAGGCCGACGGGATGCCCCGCGCGGCCGAACCGGCGGGCCGCCGCGGCGCCCAGGCCCGGACCGGCGCCTATCACGACGAAAGCGCCCATGCCGCTGCTGCTTTCATCAGGTCCGTGCTCACGGTCAACGCTTCGTTGGATCTGTGATTCGTTCGACATGCCTTCATGGCACCAGCGGGCCCGCGACCGCGCCACACCCCCGTGAGGGTGGCTCTGGCAGGGACACCGTCGCGAACTCGACCGCCGGTAGAGTCGCCGGAGATGGCTCTTGACGACAACCAACTCGGTTCCTTCCTGCGCAGCCGCCGGGAGAAAGTCGACGCCGCCTCGGCCGGCGTCGTCCACACCGCGCGCCGCCGGGTCACCGGACTGCGCCGCGAGGAGCTGGCGCTGCTGGCCGGGGTCAGCCCCTCCTACTACACCCGCATCGAACAGGGCCGCGACCGGCACCCCTCCCGTGAGGTCCTCGAGGCGCTGGCCCGCGCGCTGCGACTGGACGACACCGAGCGGACCTACCTGTGGTCCCTCGCGTCACCACCGCTCGTTCCCACCGGCAACGACCTCGAATCCACGGTGCGACCCGGACTGCTTCGCCTGCTCGAACGCTGGAGTGACCTGCCCGCGTTCGTCGTCAACCCGGCCCGCGACGTGCTGGCCGCCACCGCGCTCGCCCCCAGGGTCAACCCGGCATGGAGCGCGGGACACAATCTGATCGAATTCACCTTCCTCGACCCGCGCGCGGCTCAGGTCTACCCCGACTGGAACGACATCAGCGGGCAAGCCGTCGCCGGCCTGCGCGCCACCGCCGGCACCCGCGCTACCGAACTCGCCCCCTTCATCGCCGACATGCGCCGACGCAGCGAAACCTTTCGCGCCCTGTGGGATTCGCACGACGTCTACGACCGCGTCACCGGCGACAAACGACTGCGCATCGAGGGCCTCGGCATCCTGCGCCTGAGCTTCGAAACACTCGCCGCCGCCGGACCCGAGGGCCACATGCTCTACATCTACTTCCCGGAATCCGGCAGCACCGACGACCGAGCACTACGCAGCCTCAACTGACCACACCCGGCCGGACCAGACTTGTCATTCCGATCGACCGGGCCGCTCGATGATTCTCCGCTACAGCGTGATTCGCTGATCCGGAGCGAGGTAGAGCTTGTCGCCCTCGCGCACCCCGAACGCGGTGTAGAACTCGGGAACATTGCGGACAATCTGGTTCACCCGGAACTCGGGCGGAGCGTGGCCGTCCGAGGCCAGCTGGTTCGCCACTACTTCGGGCCGGGACTTTCGCCGCCATGCTCTCGCATACGCCAGAAAGAACGGAACAAAGTCGGGATCGGTTATGCCCCTGAGCTGTTCGGCATGACGGAACGCGGCCAGCGCGGCGATGAGGCCGCGCAGGTCTGCGGAATTCTCGCTCAGCGTCCGCGTGCCGTCGACCCGATTCGGTGACTCCAGACCCTCGGGAATCAGGCCGTCGAACTGGGGGATCAGGCCGTGTAGCCGTCGTTCGAATTCGGTTCGGTCCGCCGGTGTCCACCATTCCCGCAGATTGCCGTCGGCGTCGTAATGCGAACCCTGGTCGTCGAAGGCGTGGCCGATCTCGTGACCGATGATCGTTCCGATCGCACCGTAGTTCACCGCGGGTTCCGCCCCGGAATCGAAGAACGGCGGCTGCAGGATTCCAGCGGGTAGCTCGAAGGCATTGGGGTGGTACATGGCCTCGGTGGTGTGGGCGTGCAACCTCCACTCCGAGGGGCGTACCGGTGTTCCTGCGAGTTCGAACAACGCTTTCCAGCCGAATCGCATCGCTGCCCGGATGCTGGCGACCAACCTCCCCGCGGTGACCGTCATACCTGAATAGTCCTGCCAGGAATCGGGGCCCCCGATCCCGACGCCCATGCGATCGAGTTTGGTCAGCGCGCTCGCCCGGGTGTCCGCCGTCATCCAGGCGGAATCGGTCAGAGCGTCCCGATGGGCCTTGCGGATACCCGTGACGATCTCCTCCACCTGTCTCTTCGTCTCCGACGAAAAATGTTGCGTGACAAAAGCTTTGCTCAGCACATCGCCGAGGTACCGCTCGACGATGGCGAACGCGAACTCCGAGCGTGTAGGCCGCTTGGTCAGTCCCGTCCGCACACTCGTGAACGCGAAGTCCGGGTCTGCGAAACCGGTGCTCAGCAAGCCCGCGAATTCACGAACCACTCCCAGCTTCAAGTACTCCCGCCACAACGGGATATCGGTGTCCATCCAGATTTTCGCCGCCGCGGTGAAATAGGACGGTTCACCGACGATGACCGCTCCGAGGCGCTCGGTGGGCGCGCCGAGTCCGGTGCGCCATGCCTCCCAGTCGAATCCCGGTGCGAGAGTGGAAAGCTCACTCCACTTGAAGCGGTTGAGAAAAGCGTTGGTATCCCTGAGTCGCACCTCGTCCCAATGTTCGGCGACGATGCGCTTCTCCAACTCGAGCACCCGGTGCGCGGCACCGGCCGGATCGGGGAACCCGGCCGCCGTGGCGAGGCTTTGCAACAGAATTCGATACGCGTCGAGTTGCGCGGTGAACTGGGGCCGCAGATACACCGAGGCGGGCAACCCGATCCCCGCCTGTCCGAGCACGACGGTATGTGTGGTGGCGTCCTGGGGGTCGGGTAGCACCAGCACACAGAACAGACTGCACGGATCCAGTACACCGCGCCGCGGAATCTGGATCGTCACCGCGCCCATCAGCCGGGCCAGATCGGATTTCGTTGCCGCACTGTCGATATCGTCGATCAGGTCCTGGATCGGAGCCAGTCCCAGCCGCTCGACGGCGGCGGTATCGAGACACGCGTCGTAGAGATCTCGCACCTTCTGCTCGTCCGATCCCGCTACCGGGTGCTCGATACCCTCGATGTATTCGCGCAGCCACGACGTATTACGGTCCTGGACTTCGGCTCCGGTGCCGTACACCGTCGCGTCCGCCTCGAGCGGATACTCCGTCAACCACTTCCCGTTGACATGGCGATACAGGTCGTCCTGCGGGCGCACCCCCGGATCCGCGCCCGACAGATCGGGCCCGCGCGGCTTCGTCCGCGAGTCACCGGAACACGCGGGTAGCAGTGCCATCGCAGCCGGCACCGTCACCAGCGCGGTCAGCAATGTCCGTCGATCCATGAGAATCCCCTCCCTAGGATCGTGCTGTCGCGCCTGCGCGCGAGAGCCGATCCCCAGAAGGTGATCATCCGAACACGCGGCTGCGCAACCTCTTACCCGATCGGTGTCGAGCACGAAGGTGATGCCGAAGGATCTGTCCTAGCGATGGCAATCGTCGCCACTACTTCCTCGAGGTTCCCGGCGTTGCCCCCGTCGCGGCCTCGCTGTATCGGTCCCCAATACCGGGGTAAGTCGGCAACCAAAGCGGAACTCCCGCAACGATTCCCGCAGCTCACCCCCCCGCCTTCGCTTTAGGATCAGAGTGCGAACTCACGCTTTGTCATCGGCCGGTATCCGGTTGCGGAAGCGGTCGGATTCGCTGAGGCCGTTCGGCGTGAACGGGTCGGTATCGCGGTGATAGGGTCCGGGTTTCGGGCGGGGTTCGCCGCCGGGGAGGGCGAGGCGAGCGATGGTGCGGTGGACCATGCCCCATTGCCGGGTGAGGGGTCCGGAGTTGTAGGGGAGTTGATAGCGTTCGCAGAGATCTTTGACGCGAGGGGCGATTTCGGCGTAGCGGCTGCTCGGCATGTCGGGGAACAGGTGGTGTTCCACCTGGTAGCCGAGGTTGCCGCTGATGATGTGGAACAGGGGGCCGCCCTCGATGTTGGCCGCGCCGACCAGTTGTCGGGCGTACCAGCCGCCGCGGGACTCGTTGTCGACCTCGTCCTGGCTGAAAGTGTAGGTCTGGTCGGGGAAGTGGCCGCAGAAGATGATGCCGTGCGCCCACACGTTGCGAATGATGTTGGCGGTGAACGTCGCGGCGACGGTGGCCAGGAAGGTGCGTTCCATTCCGGGGAGCAGTCGGTCTAGCAGATTTGCCGTCCTGCTGATGCGCCGCTTGCCGCTGATTGCCCTGAGGCCCTTGCCAATTCGTGATGTCGAGGGCTGCGACAGTCGTCCGCGAAGTACGAGTTGGGCTGCGCCGAACGCTGCCGCGCTCACCAGTGGCCAACCGAGATAGTCCTTGGTGATCTGCGCTCGCGCCTTGCCTGCAATGCCTTTCAGATCCCGCCAGACCTCAGGCATCGGTTTATCCCCGGCACGGACGGCCTCGATGTCCATGTCGTGGAACGCAACTCCCCATTCGAAGAAGGCCATGAGCAGCACGTTGTAGAACGGCTGGGCGAGGTAGAAGGGGCTCCACTGCTGGTTCGGATCGATCCGGATGATCTCGTAGCCGAGATCCTTGTCCTTGCCACGGATATTGGTGAAGGTGTGGTGAATGTAGTTGTGGGAGTGCTTCCATGCGTCCGCGGTGGAGGCGGTGTCCCAATCCCACACGGTCGAGTGGATATCGGGATCGTTCATCCAATCCCATTGGCCGTGCATGATGTTGTGGCCGATCTCCATATTCTCCAGGATCTTCGCCATGCCCAGGCAGGCGGTGCCCGCCAGCCAGGCCGGGGGGGAGACCGATCCCAGCAGTAGGGTTCGGCCGGCGACGGCGAGTTGGCGCTGGGTGGTGATCACGGATTTGATGTAGCGGCGGTCGCGGTCACCGAGGTCGGCGTAGACCTCGGCGTGGATGGCGTCGCACTCCTCGGCGAGCTGTTGCAGTTGCCGATCATTAAGGTGTGCAAGGGGATTGGGTGCTGTCATGGTCGATCCTTTCGATCAGAGTTCGATATCGATATCGCCCTCGGCGGTGTTCACGCAGATCCGCACCGCCTGGCCGGTGGGTTCGCCGATCTCCCCGGTGCGCAGATCGCGCAGCTTGCCCGAGCGCAGGACACCGGTGCAGGTATGGCAGATGCCGATCCGACAGCCGTGCCGCAGATCCAGTCCCGCCTGTTCCCCGGCGACGAGAATCGGTGTGCCGCCGTCACATTCGGCGTCGATGCCGCTGCGCCGGAAGTGCACCAGCCCGCCCTGTCCGCTGTGCTCCGCGCCGCCGATGATCGGCTGAAAGCGTTCCATATGCAGTCGGTCCGCTATGCCGTGCGCGTCCCAGTGCGCGGTGAGCGCGTCGAGCATCTCCGGCGGCCCGGAGCAGAACGCCTCGCGCTCACGCCAATCCGGGCACAGGGTGTCCAGATCGCCTGGCGTGAGTCTGCCGTGTTCGCCGGTCAGCCGAATGTCCAGCCGCAGACCCTTATGGCGTTGGTCCAGATCCCGCAGCAGCGCATCGAACATCACCTGCGTGGGCTCGTGCGCCGAATGCGCGACGACCACGTCGCCGAGCGCCCCACGCCGGTCCAAGCTACGCAGCATGCCCGCGATCGGCGTGATACCGCTTCCAGCGCTTAGGAACAGCAGTTTCGCGGGTGTCGGTTCGGGCAGCGTGAACACACCCTCGACCTCACCGAGCCGAACCACCTCGCCCGGCTCAATCTCCCGAACCAGATACGGCGATACGACCCCGCCCTCCACGACTTTCGGCGTCACCGATATCAGCCCGTCGGCCGCCTCCGGATCCGAGGTCAAAGAGTATGCGCGCCAATGGAATATGCCATCGATGAGCACACCCAGCCGCACATACTGCCCCGGCCGGTGCCCACCCCACTCGTACCCGGGTCGGATGAACACCGACGCCGCCTGCGACCCCTCCGGCACCACCTTCTCCACGCGCCCACGCAACTCCCGCGTGGTCCACAGCGGATTGATCATCTCCAGGTAATCGTCGGGCCGCAGCGGTGTGAACAGATGTCTGACAGCGCGCAGCAGCAACAGCTTCCCACGCGATACCTTCGGTCGAGCGCCCCGTTCCGCCATGTCTTGAGACGTAACACCCGTGCACTGAACTAAACACCGGTTGTGAGATCTCCCTACAAATCGCCGAAATTATTGCTGCCGATTTCAGAACGGTTGTTCACCGTCCTCGGCTCAGCCGCCAGCGCCGCACCCCTCAATCCAGTCCTTGGCTACGAAGCCCCCGGCCCGCATCCTGTGTGCAGGTATCGACCAGGCGCCAGCGGCATCGTCAACGTCGTGAAATCCACAAGTAGTCGGCGTTTGATGTTGCCCGTTCCCGCTGGCAGCGATACTGAGGTATGACCATCTGGGACAACTTGGCTCGGCTCGTCCGGGGTCGCCGATCGTCACCAAAGCACGAGACGGTGAAACCGCACACCGATGGTGTGCAGCATGGTGGATACGAACCGGGGGCGAAGAGTGCCAGCGAGGGCGACGGATCGCTGGGACAGGTAGTCGGAGGTGGGGGCGGCCCCGCCGTGGTGAACGCGGGGACCGATACCGGAGACCTGTCCGACGAAGATGGATTCGTACCGCAGCCGGGATGGAAATCGGCTGCGGCGTACGGAGATACGCGAGACAGTGCCAGGGCCGCCGCGCTCGCGCTGATCTCCTGCTCGTACGGTTACGACCTGCACACGGTGCTCTACGGAAGTGGGCATTCCGGAGGCCAGTGGCGGGCTGAGGCTTGGTACAACTGCAAGCCGCCGCCTCCGCTGCCCGTGTCCTGAGTACCCGCTCGCCGGCACAGCGCTGAGCACCGGTCGACCACGCTGTCGCCGAGTTCGGCTTATTCTCAACGGCGCAGATCGGAAATCTCGAAGGCGGTGATGGACATGACAGCCAACCTGCGCGCATGGGCCGGAGAATTTCACGACGTGCCATGGACGGAAGTCGAGCAGCAGCTCCGAGTGATGTCACTGCGCCACAGCGACTTCCAGTACCTGAGCGATATCGTCGATAGCATCCTGCTGTCCGGCCACGACCACAGACTGGCCGGACAGACCTCGATGCACGATTTGGTCGTCACCACACGACCGATCCTGAAGCCTCCCTACGAGGAAGTCGTCGTCCGAGCGCCCGGCTCACTCGAGCCGCCGCCGGCAGGCAGCGTGATGATCGACTGCCTGTCCGACACCGGTCACTCCGATCGGATCATCGCACCGGTCGGTGAAGCGGTCCCACTGTTCTGGAGATGCGTCGCAGCCGTTTTCGATATCTCCCCGACGGCGCATCGAGAGTAGACCGAGTGCTCTAGGGTGTCGCCCAAGGTGTGGTGCAGGGCGGCATGTCGGGGCGTGAGATCGGCTGCTTGATGGTCAGTGGGGCCATGTGCTGGTAAGTGACTGCGCGAGGGCCACAACAACATTCGGATTCAACATGTCGAGGATTGCGTCCGGCGAATGCTGAGCCAGCTCCTCGCGAGGGGTCCGATGGGCGACGACAATGACACCGAACCGGGCATCCCTGGCACAGGCAATGTGGTGGGGCGCATCGCCGATGACAACCGTGTGCGCCGGGGCGAGTGGCTTGCCGTATTTGCTTTTGAACCGTTCGGCCACGATCGCAGGCAGGTCGAATCGGTCTGGCGCCTCGGACCCGAAAGCGCCTATGTCGAAATCGATGTGCCGGTCCAAACCGGCGGCCCGAAGAGCAAGCTCGGCGGCGGATCGCGGATTCTCCGTCAGAATGGTCTGCACGAATCCATGCGCGTCAAGGGTTTCCAGGGTGTCCGCCGCGCCCGGGTAGGCGTGTTGATCGCGTGCCGACTGCGATTCCCCTTCCGCCGCAACGTCATCTAATTGCTGATGAAACTCTTCGACATCCTGGGCCGGAATAAGGGTGCCGTCGACCTCCCAAATGACGAGTCCCGCACGCTCCATACTCATTCCGTGCATCC
Source organism: Nocardia sp. NPDC058058 (assembly GCF_042885355.1). Lineage (NCBI taxonomy): Bacteria > Bacillati > Actinomycetota > Actinomycetes > Mycobacteriales > Nocardiaceae > Nocardia > Nocardia sp. NPDC058058. The sequence goes on from NZ_JBHVSA010000003.1 coordinate 1,118,710, forward strand.
TGGCAGGTTACAGCGGCACGGGTGGTTCCGGTGCCGGGTGGCGCGTGGGTATCGCGCTGATGGTCAATGCCAGCATGACCAACGCGATGCCCGCCAGTTCGAACACCGTCGGGCGTTGTGCGAGGGCGATCGCGCCGACCACCGTCGCGGTGGCCGGGAGCAGGGCGAGCAGCAGCGCGAAGCGAGCCCGGCCTACTGCGGTCAGCACTACCTGGTCGAGGGCGTACGGCACCGCGCTCGACAGGATGCCGATGCCGATGCCGAGTAGCCACGTGCGTGGGTCGGCGAAGACCGTTGCATCGGTAGCGAGTTGGGGGATGAGAACGAAGGGCGCGACGAGGATCGCGGCGACGGCCATTCCCACCGCGAGGGAGTCCTGACCGTCGCCCGCGTCGGCGACTCGTTTGCCGACCAGGATGTATCCCGCCCAGAGGACGGCCGCGGCAAGGGCGAAGGCTATGCCGACAGGTTCCACGTCGACTTGGACGCCGGCCAGCAGGACCACGCCGATGGCCACCAAAGCGACCGCGAGCAAGTCGCGCGCCCGACGCGACCCGAGCGTGGCAACGGCAACGGGGCCGAGGAATTCGATGGCGACCGCGGTGCCGAGCGGAATACGCGCGATCGCCTCGAAGAACACGATATTCATCGACAGCGTGACAATGCCGAACCCGGCCGCCACGGCGACCGTCCGCCGAGTCCAGTGAACTCGCCATGGCCGCCGCCAGGCCAGCAATGCCACGCTCGCCGCAGCGGCCCGCAACCAGGCGACGGTCGCGGGTTCGGTGGTATCGAACAAGAACACTCCGAGCGCGGCACCCGCATATTGCGAGGTCGCGCCAACGATGAACACCATCGGAACCGACCAGCGGGGAAGCGCGCGCCCCGACGACCGTTCGACTGTCGAGACCGAATTCATCCTAGGAGTAAGCCACAGCCCACCACGGAGTTCAACGAGGTTCTGGATCATGTCCGACCCGCGTTCATACCTGTCCGCACAACATGATTCGCGATGAGGTGGCGTCTGTTCGGTTGCGCCTATTTGCTTCTGCCCAGCGGGTACTGGGTCACCGGGTGGTGAGGGCCTCGGACGCTTGGACATCGTCGTGCGCTGTCGGTCGGTGGTTCTTCGGACCACGAACAACGATGTAGAGAAAGAGTGCGCCCATGAGGGCGGTGCCTGCCCACATCGCCTGCTGCCAACCCTCGACGAAGGACTGCTGGGCCGCGTGCACCAGGTCTTGAGCGCGCGAGCCTGCGCTACTTGCCGTGTCGAGCGCGTTGGCGATGCCTTCCCGTGCGGTGTCGGCGGTGTCTTGCGGGATGCCATCGAGTTTGTCGTCAATGGCGTTGCGATAGCCGGTCGCGACAAGCGCGCCCAGCAGGGCGACACCGAGCGCGGTACCGAACTCGCGAGTGACGTCATTGAGTGCCGAAGCGACGCCTTGCTTTTCGCGCGGCAGGGAACTGGTGATCGCTTCGGTGGAGGGCGTCATCGCCAGCCCCATGCCCAGGCCCATGGCTGTCATGCCGGGCAGAACGGACCAGAATCCCCCGTCGACCGAGACGATCGCGGCCATCAGCACCAGACCCGCACCGGCCAACGCGATGCCGGTGGCCATGGTCGCGCGGGAACCGATGCGTGCGGCCAAGTGCGGGGCAAGTCCGGAGGTCACCATCATCATCACCGCCATCGGCATGATCGCCGCGGTGGACAACAGTCCCGACCATCCGAGCACGGACTGGAAGAACGGGAACAGGACCACCGCGATCCCGGCTTGCACCCCGAAAAGCACAAGCAGTGTGAGGGAACCCCCGGCGAGGCCACGCTCACCGAACAGGCGCACATCCAGCAGCGATGCCTCCCGGCGGCGTAGCTCCCACGCCACGAAGGCAACCGTGGCCCCGACACCGACGCCCAGGCTGATAAGAGTCAGGGGTGCGGTCCAGCCGCGTTCGGGTCCCTCCTGCAAGACGAAGATCAGCCCGACCACCGCGACCGCGGATACCAGCGCGCCAACCGTGTCGAAGGCGTGAGCCGAGCGCTCGCGAGAGTTGGGAACCGACTTCAGCGTCATGGCCAGGGCGACGACGACCAGGACGACGGGTAGCGCGAAGAGCCAGCGCCAGTCCGCGACATCGACGAGCAGGGCCGAGAGGAACATGCCCAGGATCCCGCCGCCACCGGCGACACCGGTCCACACCCCGATTGCCTTCGCACGCTGCTCCTCTGGGAATGTGGAGGTGATAACGGCCAGGGTGATCGGCATGATCATCGCCGCCCCGACACCCGCCGCCACCCGTGCGGACAACATGACCGCCACCGACGGGGCAAGCGCCGCAACGACATTCGAGACGCCGAACACGACCAGCCCGGCGATCAACATGGGCTTGCGGCCCCAGCGGTCACCGAGCGCGCCGAGCGGCAGCAGTAGCGCGGCCAGGGCCAGGGTGTAAACGTTGATCATCCACAGGACCGTGCTCTGCGAGGCACTGAACTCCACGGCAAGGTGGGTCTGGGCGACGTTCAGCCCGGACACCGACGCGATGACGGCCATCAGCGCGATCGATACGGCGATCAGGATCGCGCGAAGTTCACGCGCACCAGGCACACCTTCCCCGCCGCCTTCGGCAGCCGAGTTCGGCGAAAGTTGGTTCGTAGTCATGGGTTTCCTCTCGGAATGAGCATGCGAAGCCAGCGCCGAAGCATCGTCGGCCGCTGAATTGATGGATCAAAGGCCCGCTGGCGGCCTCACAACCGCGCACTCGGGTCGGTGGCGTTGCCCACCATAAGCCGCTCTTGCCTCAAAGGCATACAATCTTGCCTATGACGCAAAATGATGGCGAGCTGGACAGCCTCGTGCGCAAACGCATCCGGGCTCTGCGGGTGGCGCAGGGCTGGTCGCTCGAGGAATTGGCGACCCGCGCGCACCTGAGTCAGTCCACGCTCTCGCGCATCGAGAACGGTCAACGCCGTCTCGCTCTCGATCAGCTGGTCACCCTCGCCCGCGCCCTGGGCACCTCCCTGGACCAACTGGTGGAGACCGCCGCCGACGATATCGTCACCAGCCCGATGATCGACGCCGCACACGGCCTGATGCGCTGGTCGATGAAGGCCGAACCGGGCATGAGCGTGGTCCGCCAGCGCATGACCGAACCGCCGCCGGACAACCCCGCCCGCATGCGCGCGCACCCCGGCCGCGAGTGGCTCGTCGTCCTGTCCGGGACCGCGATCCTCATGCTGGGCCACAAGCGCTTCCGCGTCGAAGCGAACCAGGCCGCGGAGTTCCCGACCATGCTCCCGCACGCCATCGGTGCCGAGGGCGGCCCCTGCGAGATCCTGGGCATCTTCGACCGCGACGCCCAACGCGGCCACAACGCGAGCGCGCCCGCTCCAGATCCTCGCGGGATTGCGGACGGTCGAACCGAGCAACTCGGCTAGCGCTTCGGTGACCAGATCGCCCCACTCACAGTGACTTTGGCGATCTCACCTTCGTCTGTTGCTCCCTCGTGCCGCAATGCCGAACCGCCGGTCCCCGCAGCACCTGCACGTAAAGCTGGTCTCAGCTATGGCGATCAGCCGTTCTTGCTATCTGGGGAGTCGACACTCGCCCGATACTCATCGAGCCTGTGTTGCAGCGCGATTCGCGCCCGCTCGCCTCCTGTAGGCGGGGTCAGCATGGCTCGTACCTGCTCGGGCGTGATGCTCGCCCGCTGGTCGGGATGGTCGACCAGAAATCGAATGGTCGCCGACAACGCGGCAGGCTCCACGGTCCACGCACTAGTCGGCACCGTCCACTGACCCCGCGGATCCTGCTGTCGCGCCCCCGATTTCGGACTCGATCTGTCGATTACCGCCCCTGGCGGACAGGTCAGGACGATCTCCATGTAGGAGCCGCTGCGCTCCACACGCTTGGTTTTCGTCCCCACATCGGTGATCGCCTCCCAGGGGAGCTCCCAGTCGAACCCGGCGTACGACACATGCAATGTGTGTTCCCCGAAGGTAATGTGCCGCTCGATCCCTGTGAGAAGAAGCAGCGTGAAGAATACGCTCGCGAACGTGAGGATGAGCCCGGCGGGTACGAACCATCGGGGTGCGTCTCCGGTTAGGCCGTACCAAAGAGTTGTGGCGCCAGCGGTTGTGAGAAGGATGAAGAATCGTCCCACCGGGGTACGCCAGGGCCGATATCGCAGGACCGCACGCCCGGCCACCACTGATACGGCGGGACGCTCGGCAGTAGAGAACATCGAAACCATTGCCAGACCGAGGGTTACGAAGAACAACCGACCGTCACCCGGCCCGCCGAACACGGCCATTGTCAAGAACGCGATCCCGGCCAGCGGATAGATCGGAGAGAACCTCCACCTGCGGCCCAGGGCCGGCTCGAATCCCACTGGCCTGTCGGACTTTCGCCGCGTCATGGACCCCTCCGCTCCTCGTCGGCGACGAGCACGATCGACCACCGACCGGCCGTAGCCGTAGATAAGGATCGTAGTGCGTTTCGTTGCGGGGCAAGCATTTCCAGTCGCCGAGCCAGGCGGTGTCAGTAGTCGGTCATCGTGTGCCGCTGCTCCCACAGCTTGGCTTTCGCGAACGCCTCATGGACGTCGTACGCCGAAATGTGCACGGACATCGACCGATCTACGCTCTGACCGGCCGCATTCGGTCTGGCCCGAACCTTGACCAGTGCTTCGGCGACCTTATGTTCCATCTGCTGCACGTACTTCGTCATATATGCCGGGTCGCCGTTGATTGCCTGCAAGAGTGGACGGTTCTGGGCCGCAGAGGCCGCATTCACGACGAATTCGCCGTCGGACAAGTACGCGGGAATCTTGTCGCCTATCGACGAGCCAGGGCCCTTGATCGCGCCGCCCGTGGCGTGCTGTTGCGGTGGCTGAAGGACCGAGGCCGGTAAGACCACGTTGCTGTGATCAGGCACGTCGTAGTGATTGTTGATGTATCTCGACGTGAGGTAGCCCGCCACGGCACCGGCGAGGAAACCGGCCGCGGTGCCGATACCGGGCAGCACCGAGCCCAGGGCCGCACCGGTTTCGGAACCGGCCAGCACTGCGGTCAGCGCCGACGTGCCGGCGAGGACGGCCCCCTGGGTCACGTTGAACGCCACCAGGGCCCCCTCTTCCCTGGCCATTGCCTTGTCGAACGAGTTGCCGTCACCGACCATATCGGAGAGCAGGCCAAGGCCCATGCCCAGTCCTCCGCTCGCGGCGGTGCCTACCGGCGTTCCCCCGACGGTCGTGCTGCCGATCTTTATCTCCTGCATCCACCCCGGAACCGGTATGTGGTTGGCTTCCAGCCGATTCCGCTCCATCGCGATCTGGGCATCGAGGACGGTACCCATGGCGCCGGGGAACGCGGCGCCGCCGACGTCCGTCGCGCCCGGCCCGCTCGCCGGTGCGGCCGAGGGCTGGACGACAGCGGAATTCGCCGGGATCTGGCCGTCTTTGGGCAACGCGACGCTCACGGAGTTACCGTTGTCGTCGAGTTGGATCAGAATCGTTCCGGGTTTGCCCGCTTCGGTGAATCTGCCCAGCGTGTTCTTGGCCGCGTTGTACTTTTCCAACCATCGTGTGCGCGACCCGTCGGTATCCATGTACGAGTAGCCGCCGGCACCGTCGTCTTCTTCCTGAGCCCAGTCGGGATGATCGGCACGCATCTGCTGAACCTGCGCCGTATAGTTCGCGATCTCGGCTTGGTCGTGTAACCGGTTGAAATAGTCTCGCGTCGCCAGTGGTAGCTGAGTGCGGTTACCCAGGCCGGAATCATGTTGAAACGTCTGCATCTTTTGCTCGGGGGTCAATTGATCCCAGAGGCGGTTGAATGCGGAGTCGTCGGTCGGCAGCTTTTGGCTGCCGCTGAGATATGGCGTCAGATCCTGTGTATTCGTGGCATACGTGGGCGACTGGCCTGGAATCACAATCGTCGTATGGGTCGTGAGCACATTGTTGTCGTTCGTGACATCGTTGTGAATGAGGGTCTTGGACGGCAGCATCGTCGTTCCGGTGGGGCTCGCATCGAGAACGCCGACGACGTCCCCGATGCCCCCGACCGGCGGTGGCGACGACTGCTGCGGTTTCTGGTCGACCTGACTCGGAACAATGGCCACGACCAGCGGGTCGACGGGTTGGCCGTTGACCGTCGGAGATCCGGCGGCGGGCGGCGTCGGACCGTCATCGTGCAGGGCCTTGAGGGCCGAGACCGGAATCGAACCAGAAGTGTCAGGAGTGGTGGGCGCCATGGGAATTCCTTCAACGAAGGCTAGGGAAGTAAAGGTTCGAGCACCCTGCCTTCGTCGTAGCGCCGAGGCAGCGGCCGTGTCGGCATTGCTGGCGGTCCGAATTCGTTCCGTCATTGCAGCGCAACATCTTTGGTATTTGCCAGCATATCCTCGGGGTTCGGTGATGTTGCGCCGCTGACCAACTTTTCTCGACACGGCGCATAATCGGTGTGTTCCGGGCCGGGGCGTATCAGACCTCGAAGAACTTCAGGCGGGGTGAGGGGAGGATGGTGCTGTAGTGGGAGGCGTCGCCCTGGAGGACTTCGCTCTGGGCTCCGGTGATGTCGACGGGGACGTCACCGGCGAGGGTGATGCGGTGTAGTTTGCGCTGTTGGTCGCCGAAGTCGGCGATTCCGTAGTGCTGGGTGGCGCGGTTGTCCCAGATTGCTACGTCGCCGAGGTGCCAGTTCCAGCGGAATGTGTTCTCCAGTTTGGTGATTCGGGCTTGGAGCAGTTGGTAGAGGGAGTGGAATTCGGGGGTGGTCAGGCCGCGGAAGCTCTTGGCGAAATGGCCCAGGAGTAGGGAGCGTTCGCCTGTTTCTGGGTGTACTCGGACGACGGGGTGCAGGGTTTGGTATTCGGTGCTGGTGAATTCGTCGTACTGCTTGCCGACGTTGGACTGGCCGGTCTGGCCGACGTAGTCGTAGAGGTTGCTGTGGGTGGCCCAGAGCTGTTCGGTCAGTGCGCGTAGCGCGGGTGGCAGTTGTTCGTAGGCGGCGACGGTGGATGCCCAGGTGGTCGCGCCGCCGTAGCTGGGGAGGATGACCGCGCGCAGGATCGAGACCTTGGGGATGCGGTCGATGAAGGTGACGTCGGTGTGCCAGCTGTTGGCGGCTCCGTCGATTGTCAGCAGTCGGGTACCGAGTGAGGTCAGGGTTGGGTGCGGTTCGGTTGGGGTGCCGAGCAATTCGGCGAACTCGTATTGCGATTCGTCGGTGAGTTGGTGCTGGCCGGTGAAGACGACCACCTTGTTGATCGCCAAGGCCAGCCGGATCGCTTCGACCTGCTCGGTGGGAAGCTCGCCGCCGAGCCGCACCCCGCCGATTCGTGCGCCGATGTGCTCACCGAGCCGCTCGACCGTGATTCCGGCGCGCTGGAAGATCGCGGCGGCTTCGGTCTCACGATCGGCCCGATTGCCGATGTGTGCCAATGTCATTGTCCGAACTCCTTTTTCACTCGCCGAGCAGGAAATTGCCGATGTACTCGCGGACGCTGTCGCTGCTGGGCGGATGGAAACTGCCCGCCCGGACGTCGCGGTACAGGCGCTCCAATTCGTTGCGGCGATGGATCGAACCGCCACCGCCGATCTCGAGCGCGAGATCCACGACGGTGCGCGCGGTACGGGTGCCGTTCTCCTTCACCGCGAACAGCGCCAGCAGCAGCCGGTCGCCGAGATCATCACCGCGGGCCAGCACCTCGGTGATGTGATCGAGGTGGGCGGTCGCCGCCTCCAGTGCCAATTCGGCTTCGGCCGCGTGGTATTGCACGAACGGCTTGCCCGCGACCGGCTTGCCGCCCAGGCTCAGCACATTCCGGGTTCGCGCCGACTCGAGCGCGACATCGACTGCGCGGCGGCCGATTCCGAGGTACACGTTGACCAGTGCCGGGATCGCCCACGGCAGGATCGAGGAGATGAACGGCCCCGGGTTCGCGCCGCGCTCGTAGCTGTCGATCACATGCTCCTGTGCGAGGAACACATCGGTGAGCACCGTGTCGTGACTGGCCGTGGCCCGCACACCGAGGGTGTCCCAGGTTTCCACCGTGCGCACGCCCTCACTGGTGCGCGGTACGAACGCGTGCAGGATGCGCGGATGCTCGGGATCGCTGTCGTCCCGGGCGTGGATGCCCAGCCAGTCCCAGGCGGGTGAGAGCGAGGTGAAGATCTTGTGCCCGTTGACGAGATAGCCGCCCTCGACCGGCACCGCGCTGGTGGTGGAATCGTCTATGGCCAAGTCGTTTCCGCGTTCACCGTGACCGGACGCGATGACCTTGCCCGCCACGACCTCGCGCGCGAGCCAATCGAGCGAGGAGTCCCCGGCGGCGATCCGATCGGCGAGCGGGCCGGTCCAGTACAGGTGCATGTTCACACCGAGCGCGGTGGCGGGCGCCCAGTACGCGAGTGCGCGCTGGGCGCGGTTGAATTCGGTGAGGGTCCACCCGAGTCCGCCGTGGCTGACCGGGATCGCCGCGCGCAGGTAGCCGATGTCGCGGAGCTCGTCCAGATCCTCGGTGAAGAACCGATTGTCGCGATCGTATTCGGGGGCGCGCCGGTGAAACCGGTGCAGCAGGGATTCGGGCAGGACGCCGGGCGTCAATACTTCCGTATCCGGTGCTACGGCGAGATCTGTCATGGGACAACTACTTTCGACGAGGTGGTGTTCGGATCAGTAAGTCGCGCAGTCGATTCAGGCGACGCCGCGCAGTCCGCCGCCGGAGATCGTGCGGTAGTGCGCGGTGATGGCCTGGACCGCGATGTTCTCGATGTGGTCCTCGAGTCCCCGCCGGGTGACCAGCCGGACATCGATCGCGCCCACTTCCGGCAGCCCGCCGATCGGGCTGAGATCACATGGCCCGGCGGACAGACAGGGCAGCAGGGCGACGCCCAGACCAGCCTTGGCCGCCGCCAGCAGGCCGTCGAGGTTGCCCGATTCGGCGGTCACCGAGACCTCGTAACCGCGCTCGCCGAGCGCCTGCACCGCGCGGCGGCGCAGGCCGCAGGGTTCGGCGAAGGCGACCAGCGAGATGGGGCCGGGCGCGGGTGGCAATTGCCAGTTCTGCGCGGCGAACCATTTCAGGTCCAGCACGCCGACCTCGGTGCCCACCGGCTCGGCGGTGTTGCCGCCGAGTACGACCACCAGGTCCAGTACGCCCTTGATGACCGCGTCGGTCAACGCTGTGGACCGGTCGATGCGAAAGTGCAGGCCCGCCTCCGGGTACGTGGTGCGCAGCACGCCGAGCAGGTCGGGAAGCAAACCGTCGGCCGCGTGTTCGGTGGAGCCGATATTGATCTGCGGGCGCGGTGATTCGGAGAAGCGGGCCAGCACCTGGTCCTGCGCGGCGAGCAGGCGTCTGGCCTCCACCACGAGGCGCTCGCCCTCGGGCGTGAAACGCGAAGTGCGGCCGTTCTTTTCGACGAGTACACACTTGAGCCTGCGCTCCAGCATTCGAATGTGCTGGCTCACGGTGGGCTGGCTCAGGTGTAACGCGTCTGCCGCGCGCCGGAAGCCGCCGGTGTCGGCGATGGTTACGAGTGTGCGCAAATGCAGCAAATCCAGCGGATCGGGCATACCGTACAGTCACCTTCGGGTTGGTCGACGCTGAAACATCATCTAACCGGAGATCGAATCGGGCTGCCGCCCTTTGAATCTCCGAGATTGCAATGAATTGCGACCATAATTCCGATAACGCCGCACGCGGGTGCGGCAATCGATCGGATTCATTGATGGCTCCATATCGGATATGCCGATCGAGCAGTGAAACCACTTGGTGCACAGTGTAATTCGACGTGCACCGCTCGATGTGACCTCTGCCACCTCCGGTTGTTGGTTCGTTAATCGGGCTCGCACAATAACTTCACGGAGCTTTCGAGCGGGGGTCGTACTCGAATTCTTCTCCGGATCAAAAGGAGATCTTGTGAACGATTTTCGGTATGGGGGATTGTCCCGCGCGGTTGCCATAGTGGGCGTCTCCTGCCGGCTTCCCGGAGCTAACAATCCCGGTGAATTCTGGAATCTCCTGAAAACGGCGGGAATTTCGCTCGGAGCGCCGACGGCCGCCCGTGCGGCGGCCGGTGGCGAGGTGGATGACCTGATCGGCGGCTTCCTGTCGCAGGTGGATCGCTTCGATGCCGCCTTCTTCGGTATCTCCCCGGTCGAGGCGCGGCTGATGGACCCGCAGCAGCGCCTGCTACTCGAATTGGCTTGGGAAGCTGCCGAAGACGCGAACATTCCCCTCTCCGATCTGCGGGAGTCTGCCACCGGCGTATTCGCCGCCGCGATGGCCGCCGACTACGCGGGGCTGGTTCACGACAGCGGTGCCGCGGGCCTCACGCGCCACACGCTCACCGGGCTGAGTCGCGGTGCGCTCGCCAACCGGCTCTCCTATGTCTTCGGCCTGCATGGCGCCAGCTTCACCGTCGACTCCGGGCAGTCTTCCGGCCTGACCGCGCTGCATCTGGCATGCACGAGTCTGGCTGCGGGGGAAACGGATTCGGCCTTCGTCGGCGCGGTGAACCTGAATCTGACCCGAGAGGGCGCGCGGATAGCCGAACGGTTCGGTGGCGTCTCCGCGTCCGGGCGCGCCTCGGTGTTCGATGCCGATCGCGACGGCTACGTGCGCGGTGAGGGTGCGGTGGTGTTGCTGCTCAAACCGCTGGATCGCGCTGTCGCGGAGCGGGATCGGATCCACGCGGTGATCCGCTCCACCGCCGTGGCCAATGACGGTGGCGGGCAATCGTTCACGGTGCCCACCGCCGCCGGGCAGTCCGCTGTCATCGGCCAGGCTCTCGAGCGGGCGGGTATCGCCCCCGAGGATGTGCAGTACGTGGAACTGCACGGCACCGGGACCCGCGCCGGTGATCCGATCGAAGCGGCGGCGCTGGCCGACACGATCGGGCGCACCCGGACGGCGGCCGAACCGCTGCTGGTCGGCTCGGTCAAGTCCAGCATCGGGCACCTCGAGGGCGCGGCGGGGCTGGTGGGCCTGTTGAAGACGGTGCTCAGCCTGCGCCATCGCGAACTTCCGGCAACCCTCGGACACGAAAACCCGGATCCCGCATTGGATCTCGAGAGCTCGCACCTGCGTGTGGTGACCAGCGGGCAGCCTTGGCCGCATCCCGAGCGCAGCCTGGTGGCCGGAGTCAGTTCCTTCGGAATGGGCGGAACCAATGCCCACGCGATTGTCGAACAGGCCCCCGACGGGACCGGCGAATGGCGCAGACGCGGCAACACCGATCAGTGCGCCGACCAAGGTGCGGTGCGGCCGTTCGTGGTCTCGGCGCGCTCGGGCCGAGCGCTGCGTGCGCAGGGCGAGCAGCTGGCCGATTTCGTGGCGGATCGAACACCTGATCTCGCGCAGCTGTCTTCGGGGCTGATCCGCGATCGGGTCGAATTCGACAGTCGCGCTGTCGTTCTGGCGCAGGACGCCGATGCTCTGGTGGCAGGCCTGCGCGCACTGTCGCAGGGGCGCACGACCCCCGGCCTGATCACGGGGTCCGGCGCACGCGGCAGCGTGGGCGTGGTGTTCGGCGGCCAAGGCTCGCAGCGTGTGGGAGCCGGACGGGAGCTGTACGAGCGATTCCCGGTATTCCGCGCGTCCTTCGACGAGTCCGTGACGCTGCTCGATCGGTATCTCGGTGCGGCGGTGGACTTCTCGATACGTGATGTGGCCTTCGGCGCACCGGGCACCGAGGAACTGATCGACCGGACGACCTACACCCAGCCGGTGATCTTCGCGGTCGAGGTCGCGCTGTACCGGCTGCTCGAATCATGGGGGATCGAGGTCGCGGCGGTAGCCGGGCACTCGATCGGCGGTGTGGTCGCCGCGCATGTGGCCGGTGCGGTGTCCCTGCCGGACGCGGCCCGCCTGGTCGCGGTGCGTGCGCGCCTGATGGGCGCGCTGCCAGTCGGTGGTGCCATGGTGGCCATCGAAGCGGAGGAGGCGGAGGTACTGGCCGCGATCGAGACCGCCGGGCTGTCGCGAGTCGTTGCGGTGGCCGCGGTGAACGGGCCACGGGCGGTGGTGATCTCGGGTTCCGACAGCGATGTCTCAGCCGTCTCCGCCGCGCTGTCCGAGTCCGGGCGGCGGGTCAAGCGCCTGGCGGTCTCGCATGCCTTCCACTCCGCAGCGATGGACCCGGTGCTCACCGAATTCGAGGCGGCAATTGCCGAACTACACTGGTCCACACCGGAACTCACTCTCGTGTCCGATGCGACGGGCGCGCCGATCGGCTCCGCGCAAGAGCTCGGCCCGGGGTACTGGTCCGGACATCTGCGTGGCACCGTCCGCTTCGCCGACGCGGTGCGCACCCTCCGATCCGAGGGCGTGGGCACCTTCCTCGAACTCGGTGCCGACGCGGTCCTGACGCCACTGGTGATCGCGGCCCTGCCCGATCCGGGCGAGTCCGTCGCTACCCCATCTCTGCGTCGTGGGCGCGACGAGGTTGCCGGTCTGCTCACTGCCGCCGCCGCGGTCCACACCAATGGCAACAGGGTGGACTGGGCCGCGCTGGTAGAACCCGCGACTCGGATCGACCTGCCCACCTATGCCTTTCAGCGTGGTCGGTTCTGGCTGGACGCGCCACTGGACCGCGCCCTGGAAACCGACCCGGCCGCACAGGCAGCTGCCGTTGGATCTCGACCTGCCGAGCAAGCGGCCGCCGTGGGGCCTGTCCCCGCCGCGCAGGCGGGTGTTGTGCGACTTACACCCGCCCGGCTGCAACTGGACCTCGCTGCCACCGTGCGCGAGGCGACCGCCTCGGTGCTGGGCTACACCGATTCGCGGCAGGTCGATACCGAGGTCACCTATCAGAACCTGGGTCTGGACTCGCTCGGGGCGCGAGAGTTGGCGGTCTTGCTGACCGGGGAGCTCGACCTCACGGTGGCTCCGACCGCCGTCTATGACTACCCGACTCCCGACGCGCTCACCACGCACCTGGCCGACCGGCTTCGTAGGCGGTCCGCACGCGATTCGTTCACCGACCGTGATGCCAATCCGGGCGGTGGTGTGGAACCTTCGGACGCTGCGGACACCAGTGGTGGGGGCAATGAGGACGCTGCCACCGCGGCTCCGGGTAAGGGCGCCGCAGGCTATGTCACTCAGCGCATCGATGCTCGAGGCACTGACGCTCGAGACGGCGGTCAGGATGGTGACACGCTAGGCACTGGCGCCGATCCCATTGCCATTGTCGCGGTGAGTGGACGGTTTCCCGGCGGGCACGCGTCCCCCGAAGCGCTCTGGGACCTGCTCGCGGCCGGCGGTGAGGCCATCGCGGACTTGCCCGCCGACCGTGGCTGGGATCTCGCCGCACTCGCGGATGTGCTCGGCGACGGGGGTGCCCGTGGTGGATTCCTCGGTGAGGCAGCCGATTTCGACGCCGAGTTCTTCGGAATCTCACCCCGCGAGGCCGTCGCGATGGATCCGCAGCAACGGCTGGTGCTGGAATCAGTGTGGGAGCTGTTCGAGCGTGCGGGCATCGTCGCGCAGTCGCTGAGCGGCACTCGCACCGCCGTGTATCTGGGTGCGAGTCCGTCGGAGTACGGTCCGCGGCTGCATGAGATCAGCGGTGCGGCAGCCGGATTCGGATTGACCGGCACCTCTCCGAGTGTGCTGTCGGGCCGGGTGGCGTACACCTTCGGGCTCGCAGGGCCCGCGTTGACCGTGGACACGGCGTGCTCCTCGTCGTTGGTGGCACTGCATCTGGCGGTGCGTGCGTTGCGCGCGGGCGAGGCCGATCTCGCGATCGCCGGTGGCGTGACGGTGATGGCGGGTCCGGGCATGTTCACCGAGTTCGCGCGACAGGGTGGCTTGGCGGCCGACGGTCGATGCAAGGCGTTCGGCGCGGCGGCTGACGGGACCGGCTGGTCCGAAGCGGTGAGTGTTGTATTGGTGGAACGGCTTTCGGACGCACGCAGGCTCGGGCACGAAGTGCTGGCCGTAGTACGCGGCACTGCCGTGAACCAGGATGGAGCCTCCAATGGCCTGACCGCGCCCAACGGCCCCGCGCAACAGCAGGTGATCCGTGCTGCGCTGGCCGACGCGGGTCTGGAACCTGCCGACGTCGATCTGATCGAGGCGCACGGCACCGGCACCGCGCTGGGCGACCCCATCGAGGCCCAGGCACTCCAGGAAACCTACGGTCGCGACCGTGCCACGCCGGTCTGGCTCGGGTCGCTCAAGTCGAACATCGGCCATACCCAAGCCGCCGCCGGTACCGCCGGAGTCGCGAAAACCATTCTGGCACTGCGGCATGAACTGATCCCCGCGACCCTGCACGCCGAACCCGCCTCCCCCTTCGTCGACTGGTTGGACGGATCGTTGCGACCCCTGCTCGAGCCGCGACCGTGGCCCCGGGGTTCACGGCCCCGGCGAGCGGCGGTCTCGTCGTTCGGGATCAGCGGCACCAACGCGCACGTGATCATCGAGGAAGCGCCCGCCGTCCCGGCCGTCGAGTCGGCTCCGATTACGCCGGGGCCTTTGCCATTTGTGCTGTCGGGACGTACTCCGGCTGCCCTACGCGCGCAGGCCGATCGCCTCAGCACGCACATATCCGGAGCCGAGCCGGTGGCGACCGCCGCGGTGGCGTCCTCGCTGATCCGGCACCGCGCCGGATTCTCCACGCGCGCCGTGGTGATCGCCGAAGATGACGCGGCGTTGCGCTCGGGCGTACGAGCGCTCGCGGACGGACTCGTCGCGGCGAACGTCATAACCGGGCCTGGTTCCTCGTCCGGTGCGGTGGGAGTGGTGTTCGGCGGACAGGGCAGTCAGCGGGCCGGAGCCGGCCGGCAGCTGGCCGAACGATTCCCGGTGTTCCGCAACGCTTTCGAGGAAGCGGTGGAACTACTGGACCGATATCTCGGTGCGACGGTCGACTTCTCGGTGCGTGAGGTCGCCTTCGGTGCGCCCGGCACCGACGGCCTCATCGACCGGACCGTCTACACCCAGTCGGTGGTATTCGCCGTAGAGATCGCGCTCTACCGCTTGTGGGAGTCCTGGGGCGTGGAAGTGGCTGCGGTTGCCGGGCATTCGATCGGCGGGGTGGTCGCCGCACACGTGGCGGGAGTGCTCTCCCTCGACGACGCGGCTCGGCTGGTCGCCGCCCGTGCGCGGCTGATGGATGGCTTGCCGTCCGGGGGTGCGATGGTGGCGGTCGAAGCGCCCGAAGCCGAGGTGCTCGCCGCGATCGCTGCTGTCACCGCTGCCGACGCTGCCACCGACGGTGAAATCACGACCGCTGCTGTCGACTCCGCGACCGCCAAGGCCACCGGCTCTCCCACCGCAGTGTCGGTCGCAGCGGTGAACGGTCCACGCGCGGTAGTGATTTCAGGGCCGTCGGAGCTGGCGTCGAGGGTCGCGGCCGAGCTGTCGGCGGCGGGGCGCCGGGTCAAGCGCCTGGCTGTCTCGCACGCTTTCCATTCCGCGGCAATGGATCCGGTCCTCGACGAGTTCCGAGCAGTGGTGTCCGAG
Source organism: Nocardia sp. NPDC058058 (assembly GCF_042885355.1). Lineage (NCBI taxonomy): Bacteria > Bacillati > Actinomycetota > Actinomycetes > Mycobacteriales > Nocardiaceae > Nocardia > Nocardia sp. NPDC058058. Next base: position 1,134,189 of record NZ_JBHVSA010000003.1, read on the forward strand.
CTGACCTTCGCCGAGGTCACCGGCCCGCGCATCGTGTCCGATCACACCGGCCGCGAGGTGACCGGTGCGGAGCTCGCCGACCCCTCCTATTGGGTCCGGCACCTGCGTGGCACGGTTCGCTTCGCCGATGCCGCAGGCACTCTGGCCGCCATTGGCATCGGGACGGTGGTCGAGCTGGGTGCGGATTCCGTTCTGGCGGCGGCCCTGTCGAGCGTCCTCGACGATGTCACCGTGGTCCCGGCGCTGCGCCGGGACCGGGACGAGGTCACCGGCGTGCTGACCGCCGCCGCGACCGTGTTCACCCGCGGCCACCACGTAGACTGGACCGCCATCGTGCCCGACTTCGGGCGGGTTGCCCTGCCCACCTATGCCTTCCAGCGTGAGCGCTACTGGATCGACACCCCGGGCAGTGCGTCTGATCAAGTGCCCGCCGAATGGATTCACCGCACGGGATGGGAGCGATTCGATCCGACCGGCGCGACACCCGATCGGGAACCGACCTGGGTACTGGTTAGCTCGGACAATGGCGCCACCGACGAGTGGGCGCGGGCACTGCGCGTGGCTCTCGGCACGGCGCGCGTCACCGAACTGTGTGTGAACCCGTCCACCACAACGAGATCCGCGCTGGAGACTGCGCTGACCGAGGTGCAGGGTGAGACCTTGGCGGTGGTGTCGCTGCTGCCGCTCACCACGCACTCCACCGGCTCCGCGCTCGACCTCGATCTCGCCGCCGCCACGGCGGCTCTGACTCAATCCGCCGCCGCCACAGCGCGAGTCACCGCCTTCGCTGTCCTGACCGGCGCGGCAGTGGCCTCCATCGACATTGATCGGGCAGCGCCCGCAGCAGGGGCCGGAACCGGTTCGGATCCCTCCGGTGCATGGCATGCCGGATTCACCACCGCCGCAGCCACGGAGGGCGGGCTCGGCACGGGTACGGTCATCGATGTTCCGGACGAACCGGACGACAAAACCGCCGAACAGGTCATCGCAGCACTTCGAAACCCGAGCGACGAACGCGAATTCGCGATCCGGGGTGATCACACCTGGGTGAAGCGAGTGCACGCGGACACTCTGCGCGCCACCGGCCGGTGGCGTCCGACCGGAACCGTCCTGATCACCGGTGGCACCGGAGCACTCGGCGCACATGTCGCGCGACGCCTCGCCCGGAACGGGGCGACCGATCTGCTGCTGGTCAGCAGACGCGGACCAGAGGCTCCCGGCGCGGCCGAACTGATCGCCGAATTGTCCGCCGCCGGTGCGCATCCCGTGATCGCCGCCTGCGATGTCAGCGACCGCGACGCGCTGGCAGCCCTGATCGCGGGCATTCCGGCCGACCGGCCGCTCACCGATGTCGTGCACACCGCCGCCGTGCTCGACGACGCGCTGGTGGAGGCCCTGGACCGCGAACGTCTCGAGCGCGTACACCGGGTCAAAGTGGCTGCGGCGCTGCACCTGCACGAGCTCACCCGGGATCTCGAACTGTCCTCGTTCGTGCTGTTCTCCTCGGTCACCGGTGTCGTTCCGGCTCCGGGACAGGCGAATTACGCGCCGGGCAACGCGGTGCTCGATGCACTGGCGGCACATCGCCGAGCACTTGGGCTGCCCGCCACATCTATCGCGTGGGGGCACTGGGCGGGTGCGGGTATCGCCGGTTCGGCGGCCGGGCAGCTGCGCCGCGGTGGACTGCGGGCGATGAATCCGGCACCGGCACTGATCGCACTCGAATACGCGGTGCTGGGCGGTGCAGGCGCTGTGATTGTCGCCGATATCGACTGGGCCGCAGCCGATCCGATTCACGCCCGGCTGCTCGCACAGGTGCTGCCGGTTGTCGAATCCGTGACCGCCGCTGACCCCACGCACGAGTTCGCGGCCCTCGACGACGCCGAACGGCAACGCCGTATCCACGCGCTGGTGCGGGAGGAGACCTCCGCCGCGCTGGGCCACGTCGACTCGAGCGTGGTCGATGACGATCGAGGACTGCGCGATCAGGGATTCACGTCCCTGTCCTCGGTCGAACTGCGAAATCGGCTGCGCCGGCGCACCGGTCTGGACCTGCCCGCCACCCTGGTCTTCGACCATCCCACGGTTTCGGCGCTGACCACATTCATTGCCGCCGAGCTGGTTCCGGCTCAGCCGCCGCGACTGGACATGCTGCTCGGTGATCTCGAACGCGTTGCGGCGGGCCTGGCGGCCGTGGATCTACCCGCCGCCGAGCGGACCGTCGCGCTCGACCGTCTCCGCCGTCTGATCGACGAATCCACTAGCAGCACAACTGAACCCGAGAGCGCCTCGGCCCTGTCCGAGTCCGCCACGGACGCCGATCTGATCGATTTCATCGGCTCCGAGCTCGGCATCTCCTGACCCGCCCGCGAAAAGTGAAAGGCACCGCTGTGAACGCAATTGACGACGCCACCGGCGACGACAAGATCCGGCACCTGCTGCGCCGGGTGAGCGAGGAACTCTACAAGACCCGCCAGCAATTGCAGGAGGTCACCGCCGCACAGCAGGAGCCGATCGCGATCGTGGCGCTCGGCTGCCGCTTCCCGGGCGGAGCCGATACCCCGGAACGATTCTGGGATCTGCTCAGCGAGGGCCGGGACGCGCTATCCGAATTCCCGGACGATCGCGGGTGGGATCTGCAGAACCTCTATCACGCCGATCCCGATCATCCCGGCACGGCCTACACCCGGCACGGTGGATTCCTCGACGGCGCAGCCGATTTCGATCCCGAATTCTTCGGCATCTCCCGGCGCGAGGCGTTGGCGATGGATCCGCAGCAGCGACTGCTGCTGCACACCACCTGGGAGGCGTTCGAACGCGCGGGCATCGATCCGCGTTCGTTGCGCGGCAGTCGCACCGGCGTCTATGTGGGCACCAACGGCCAGGATTACGTGACCGGCAGCGGCAAGGTGCCCACCGGCGTGGAGGGCTACCTGGTCACCGGTACCGCGGCCAGCGTCCTGTCCGGGCGCATCGCCTACACCCTGGGATTCGAGGGCCCCGCGCTCACCGTCGACACGGCCTGCTCGTCATCACTGGTGGCACTGCACCTGGCGGTGCGGGCGCTGCGGGCGGGTGAGGTCGATTTCGCCGTCGCGGGCGGTGCGACGATCATGTCGACCCCCGCGATCTTCATCGAGTTCTCTCGCCAGCGCGGACTATCGGTGGACGGACGCTGCAAGGCGTTCGCCGATGGCGCGGACGGCACCGGCTGGGGTGAGGGCGCGGGAGTGCTACTGGTGGAACGTCTTTCGGACGCCCGGCGGCTCGGCCATGAGGTGCTCGCGGTGATCCGGGGCAGCGCGGTCAATCAGGACGGCGCGTCCAACGGGCTGACCGCCCCCAATGGACCCGCCCAGCAGCAGGTGATCCGAGAAGCGCTCGCCGATGCCGGAGTGAGTGCGGCCGAGGTGGACGCGGTCGAAGCGCACGGAACCGGAACCGAACTCGGCGACCCGATCGAGGCGCAGGCGCTGCTGGCGACCTACGGCCGTCACCGCGCCGAACCGCTGCTGCTCGGTGCGGTGAAATCCAATATCGGCCACACCCAGGCCGCCGCGGGCGTGGCCGGGGTCATCAAGATGGTGCTGGCGCTGCGCCACGGTTCGCTGCCCGCGACCCTGCACGCGGAAAAGCCCTCCACCCTGGTGGATTGGACCGCAGGTCAGGTCGAACTGGTGACGCGGTCGCGACCCTGGCACTCCGCGGGCAGGCCGCTGCGGGCGGGCATCTCGGCGTTCGGAGTCTCCGGTACCAACGCGCACGTGATTCTGGAACAGGCCATCGATTCCAGGACCTCCGCCGAGGCGCCGGACGCTCGTCCTACCGATACCGCATCGTCGCTACCGGCGGACGGCCGGCCGGCCGATCTCGCGGCACCGCAACCCGAGCCGTTGGATGCACTGCTCTCCGACAACACAGCGCGGCGATCGGAGTCACCGGGGCCCGTGCTGCCCTTCCTGATCTCGGCAACCTCCGAGGCTGCCCTACATGCGCAAGCGGAGGCGCTGGCACGTCACCTCGCCGATGACGACGCCGCGGAGCTGAGCCCTGTCGCGTCTGCGCTGATCCGTGATCGCGTCACCTTCGGGACTCGGGCCGTAGTCGCGGCATCCGATCGCGACCGTCTGATCGCGGGTTTGTCGGCGCTGGCGAACGGGACTGCGGGGGCCGGCGTTACGGTCGGCGGGGGTGTCACCGGCGCGGTGGGCGTGGTGTTCGGTGGTCAAGGCAGCCAGCGAGCGGGCATGGGACGGCTGCTCTACCAACGGTTTCCCGCCTTCCGGGAATCCTTCGATGCGACAGTGGCCCTGCTGGACGCGCAACTCGCTGCCGCGGTGCGGTTCTCGATCAAGGATGTGGCCTTCGGCGCACCGGGTACCGAGGGGCTGATCGACGACACCACCTACACCCAGCCGGTGATCTTCGCCGTCGAGGTGGCGCTGTTCCGCCTACTCGAATCCTGGGGCATCGAGATCTCCACGGTCGCAGGACATTCCATCGGTGGTGTGGTGGCCGCGCATGTGGCGGGCGCGCTGTCGCTGACCGATGCCACCCGCTTGGTCGCCGCGCGCGGCCGATTGATGGGCGCGCTGCCTCGAGGTGGTGCGATGGTCGCGGTCGAAGCCACCGAGGCCGAGATCCGCGCGGTGATCGAGCAGGCCGGTGCGAGCGAGACGGTATCGATCGCCGCCGTGAACGGCCCCCGCGCGGTGGTGATCTCCGGTACCGAGCAGGCGGCGCTCGAGCTCGCGGCGCGCCTGTCCGGATCCGGCAGCCGGGTCAAGCGGCTGGTGGTCTCGCACGCCTTCCATTCCGCGGCAATGGATCCCGTGCTCGCGGACTTCGCGGATGTGGTGGCGCAGCTGACCGTCACCGAACCCCTGGTCTGCACTCTCGTCTCCGATGTCACCGGTGCGCCCATTACGGCAGCTGAACTGTCCGATCCTGCCTACTGGGTGCGGCATCTGCGTGGCACCGTGCGCTTCGCGGACGCGGTGACCGCGCTGCGGGCAGAAGGCGTCGGAATCATCGTCGAACTCGGCGCGGACGCGGTGCTCACTCCGATGGTGTCCGCGACACTGGCCGATGACCCCGATCCCTGGGTCGCGGTCGCCGCGGTCCGCACCGGGCGCGACGAGATCGCCACGGTGCTGTCGGCGGCGGCCACCGTGCACGCCAACGGCCGCCGGGTCGACTGGACCGCCATCGTCCCGCCGCAGCGGCGAATAGCGTTGCCGACCTACGCTTTCCGGTACGAGCGCTTCTGGGCCACCACGACCGCCGTTACCGAACCGGGCCGGGGCGCGCATCCACTGCTCGCCACCACCGTCCGGCTCGCCTCGGGTGACGGGGTCATCGCCACCGGACGGCTATCGGGCGCGGATCAGCCATGGCTGGCCGAGCATGTCGTCTCCGGGCGGATCTACGTTCCGGGGACCGCGCTGGCCGAACTGGCGGTGCATGTCGCGGACGCGGTGGGTGCCGACGCGGTCGACGAACTCGTGATCGAGACGCCGCTGGTATTGAACCCCGAGTCCGCCGTCGAGGTCCAGGTGAGCGCCCAGCGGGTCGACGAGCATCACGTTGTCGAGATCCACTCCCGTCCACCCACTGATTCGAACGCACCGTGGACCCGGCACGCTGTCGGCAGGCTCGATAGCTCGCGGACGAGTTTTGTTGCGGCGGTGCCTGACTCATGGCCGCCCGCAGGCGCCGAACCGGTCGACCTCACCGATGCCTATCAGCGGCTGCTGGCTGCGGGCTTGGACTACGGCCCCAGCTTCCGAGGCGTGCGCGCGATCTGGCAGCGCGGGCACACCCGCTACGCCGAGGTGGCATTGCCGGAGTCCGGCCTCGCGGACCCAGCAGGCTACGTCGTGCACCCCGCACTGTTCGACGCCGCACTGCACCCGGTCGCGATCACCACGCCGGATGTCGAGACACCGCGAATCCCCTTCGTGTGGAGCGGTTTCCGAGCGCACTCGGCCGGAGCTACCGCACTGCGGGTGAGCTTCACGGTAACCGCCGACGGCCTGAGCGATTTGGTCGCCACCGATCCGGCAGGTGCCCCCGTGCTCTCGGTCGACAACTTGGTCCTGCGCGCGGGCCAGGCCGGGAGCGGTCCGGCGCGCGAAGGGCTCTACGAGCCGGTGTGGGTGGAATATGCACTGCCGGAAGCGATATCGATCGACGCGCAGCGGGTGTGGGATTCCCGGGGTCTGCACAACCCCGCGCACGCGGCCCTGGCCGTACTGCGCGATCAGGACGTGGACGAGCGAATCCTGCTCACCCACAACGCCATCGCCGCCCTCCCCGGTGACCGCCCGGACTCCAGCGCCGCCCCGATCTGGGGGCTGGCGCGCGTGGCGGCCACCGAACGTGCGGGAACGATCACGGTGGTCGACATCGACGACGACGCCGCGTCCCAGCACGTCCTGCCCCGGGTGCTGACCGCGACCCGGGACGAACCGCAACTGGTGGTGCGTGCGGGCCGCGCCTACGTTCCCCGGTTGATATACGCGAACACCGTCGCCGAGCCCCAGCCCGTGCGCCCGCCCGAATCCCAGTCGGCGAGTGCGCGCGACGCCATTGAACCGCGGCCGTTTCGTGCGGGCGTCGCGACAGAACCCCACGTACCGCAGCAGGGCATCGCCGCCGAATCCGGTTCGGTGCGTACGCATGTCGCCGCTGGGCTCCGAGAGTGGAATCACGAGGGCACCGTGCTGATTACCGGTGGCACGGGCGGTCTCGGCGCGCTGCTGGCCCGGCATCTGGTGCGACGCCACGGTGTTCGGCATCTGATACTGGCCAGCCGCCGGGGAGCCGGTGCGCCCGGGGCCTCGGAGCTGGCGGCCGAGTTGCGGGGGCTGGGGGCGCGGGTGCTGGTGGTGTCGGCGGATCTGACCGACCGTGACACCGTCGCCCGAGTGCTGGCGGCGGTGACCCCGGAGCATCCGCTCACCGCCGTGGTGCATGCGGCGGGAATCGTCGACGACGGTGTGCTCGATACCGTCTCCGATGAGCGGTTCGACGCGGTGCTCGCGCCGAAACTGGTTGCGGCACAACTGCTCGACGAGCTGACCCGGGAGCTCGGGCTGGCCGCGTTCGTGCTGTATTCGTCGATAGCCGGTTTGCTGGGCACGGCCGGGCAGGGCGCCTATGCGGCCGCCAACACCGGGTTGGACGCGCTCGCCGCCCGCCGACACGCGGATGGCTTGCCCGCCGTTTCGCTGGCTTGGGGGCTGTGGGCGGAAACCAGCGGCGTGACAGCGCATCTCACGGACGCCGATCGGGCTCGACTGGCCCGCCAGGGCGTGCGTGCGCTCTCGGCCGAGCATGGACTGGATCTGTTCGACGCCGCCGTATTCCACCGCGACAGCCCGCTGCTCGTTCCCGCGCCCCTGGACCTGTCGGCGTTCGACCGACCCGGCAGCGACGTCCCGCCACTGCTGCGCGGTCTGGTGCGCACGCAGCGCCGCCGGGCGGAATCGAGCGTGCGCGAACCGGATTCGGGACTGGCTTCCGCCGTGAGTGGACGGTCCGCCGACGAGCAGCGGGCGCTACTGCTGGACGTGGTGCGCCGTGAGGCCGCGGTGGCACTCGACCACCCGGACCCCGTCGGCATCCGCGGCGATCGTGCCCTGACCGAGTTGGGACTCGACTCACTCACCGCGGTGGAGTTGCGCAACCGGCTCGCGGCCGCCACCGGATTGCGCCTGCCCGCCACGCTGACCTTCGATCACCCGACCCCGCAGGCCATTGCCGATCTGCTGTACACGCGGCTGTCCGGGGCGACCGATACCGGCCCCGCCGCCGCCCGGACGGCGGACACCGCCGAGGCGGATCCCATTGTGATCGTGGGCATGGCTCTGCGCCTGCCCGGCGGCATCGAGACACCGGACGCGCTGTGGCGGCTGCTCGACACCGGCGGGGACGCCATCGCCGAGTTCCCGGCCGACCGAGGCTGGGATCTGGAATCGCTTTACGACGCCGATCCCGAGCACCCGGGCACCTCCTACACCAGGCACGGCGGATTCCTGGTGGGCGCGGCCGATTTCGACGCGAGCCTGTTCGGGATCTCGCCGCGCGAGGCCCTGGCCACCGACCCGCAGCAGCGGCTGCTGCTCGAAACCAGTTGGGAGGCACTCGAACGCGCCGGTATCGACCCGACTTCCTTGCGCGGCAGCCGGACCGGGGTATTCGCGGGCACCATGTACCACGATTACGCCCCGCATATTCAGGACGCCCCCGCCGATCTGGAGGGCTACCTGGTCAATGGCAGCGCGGGCAGCGTCGCCAGCGGCCGCATCGCCTACACCTTCGGTTTCGAGGGGCCCGCGCTCAGCGTCGATACCGCGTGCTCCTCCTCGCTGGTGGCCCTGCATCTGGCGGCGCAGTCGCTGCGTTCGGGGGAGAGCGATCTGGCGCTGGCGGGCGGGGTGGCGATCATGGCCAGCCCGGCCACCTTCGTGGAGTTCTCGCGCCAGCGCGCACTGGCCACCGATGGACGCTGCAAGGCGTTCGCGGCCGCGGCCGACGGCACCGGCTGGGCCGAGGGCGTCAGCATGCTCGTGCTTGAAAGATTGTCCGACGCACAGCGATCCGGTCATCCGGTGCTGGCTGTGGTGCGCGGGTCGGCGGTCAACCAGGACGGTGCGTCCAGTGGCCTCACCGCGCCCAACGGCCCGGCCCAGCAGCGCGTGATCCGGCAGGCGCTGGCCAACGCCGGCCTGCGTGCGAGCGAGGTCGACGTGGTGGAGGCGCACGGAACCGGTACCAGGCTCGGCGACCCGATCGAAGCCGAGGCGATCATCGCGACCTACGGCGCCGAGCACGATCCGGATAAGCCACTGTGGCTGGGCTCGCTGAAATCGAACATCGGCCACACCCAGGCCGCCGCCGGTGGCGCGGGAATCATCAAAATGATTCTGGCACTCCGCAATCGACGACTGCCGCAAACCCTGCACATCGACGAGCCCACCTCGCATGTGGACTGGACCGCGGGGACAGTTCGGCTGCTGACCGAAGCCCGGCCCTGGGAGCCGCGGACCGAGCCGCGCCGAGCGGGCATCTCCTCGTTCGGCGTGAGCGGCACCAACGCCCACGTCATCATCGAGGAGCCGACCGCACTCGCACCGGGGGTTATCGGAAAGTCCACCGCGCTCGGAACCGGTTCCGCGACTGCGGAATCCGAGACTCCGGTGGTGTGGGCGCTGTCTGGGCACGACGCTGCCGCGTTGCGTGGCCAGGCGGTTGCGCTGGCGACGTATCTGCGGGCTCGGACCGAACTTGCCGACGTCGATATCGCACGCACGCTGTGGGATTCGCGCGCGGCGCTCGCGGAGCGGGCATTGATCGTGGGCGATGCCGACGAGCTGCGTACCGGGCTCGAGGCGCTCGCTTCGGGGTCGGCGCTGCCCGCTCATGTGGTCACCGGGACCGCCGATGTGACCGGGCGGACGGTGTTCGTATTTCCCGGGCAGGGCGGGCAGTGGCCGGGTATGGCCGCCGAGTTGTATCGCACCGCACCGGTGTTCGCGCACCGGTTGGAGGAATGCGCGCGAGCGCTGACGCCGTTCGTCGAATGGCCGGTGCTCGAGGTACTGCTCGGACGCGCCGACATCGACGCCGATCGGGTCGATGTAGTGCAACCGGCGCTGTGGGCGATCATGGTCGCGCTCGCGGAGCTGTGGACCGCACACGGTGTGCGGCCGGACGCGGTGGTCGGCCATTCGCAGGGCGAGATCGCCGCGGCCGTGGTCGCGGGAGCCCTCTCGCTCGAAGATGGCGCGCGGGTGGTCGCGTTGCGCAGCAAGGCGATTGCGGCGCACGCCGGGCACGGTGCGATGGCGGCGGTCTCGTTGCCTGCGGCAGCCGCCTCCGAACTGGTCGCAGAGTTCGACGGACGGATTTCGGTGGCCGTGGTGAATTCGCCCACGTCGGTGGTGCTCTCCGGTGCGGTGGATGCCATCGAGGAGCTGCTGGCCCGGTTGGACGCGGAGGGAGTGCGCAATCGGCGGGTGGCGGTCGACTACGCCTCACACTCGGCGCAGATGGATGACCTGCGCGCGACCTTGAACGCCGAACTGGAGCCGGTGCGGCCGAGAGCCGCGACCGTCCCGGTGCTGTCGACCGTGTCGGCGGACTGGCTCGACGGTACCGAGCTGACCGGGGAGTACTGGTTCGAGAACCTGCGCGGCACAGTGCGATTCGAAGAAGTCACCCGAGTGCTCATGGCACACGGGTACCGGGCCTTCGTGGAGATCGGCCCGCACCCGGTGCTGTCGTCGGTGCTCGAGGAGACCATCGCCGATACGGACACGACCGCCACGGTCGTGGTGGGCACGCTGCGCCGCGATGAGGGCGGTCCGCAGCGTGTCGCGCTCTCGGTGGCCACGGCGGTCAGCCGTGGGCTGGCCGTTGACGGTGAGGCACTGCTGCGCAACCGTGGCCATCGAATCGACCTGCCCACCTATGCGTTCCAGCGCAGCCGGTACTGGATCGACGCGGACCGTTCAGCCTCGCGCCGAGGCGACCGACCCGGCCGTGCACCGAGCGAGATCGCCGACATCACGAGTCCCGTTGTGCTGGATCGGTTCTCCGGTCTCGATGCGACCGAGCGGCGCGGTGCGGTACTGGAACTGGTGCGCGCCGAAACCGCCGCGGTGCTCAAACACGGCAGTGCCGCCGATGTCCCGGCCACGCGCGCGTTCCGTGAACTTGGCCTGGATTCCCTGACAGCGGTGGATCTGCGCAACCGATTGCGGTCCGCGACCGGACTCGCGCTACCCGCGACGCTCATCTTCGACCATCCCGCGCCCGCGGCGGTCGCCGACTTCATCGCGTCCGCGCTGCCCAGCGCGGACGGTGCGGATCGCGGCGCGATCGATGCCGATGACGCCTTGCGCGCGCTCGAGGAACTACTGACCGGCGGCGCGGCCGACAGCGACGCGGTCGCCGAGCGGCTGCGCGCGCTCGCCGATCGCCTGGCAGCGCCCGGGGAAGAGCTCGACCTCGACTCCGCCTCCGATGACGAACTATTCGACCTGGTAGACAGGAACTGACGCACGATGGCCACCGAAGCCAAACTCCGTGAATATCTCAAACGTTCCATCGCCAAGGAACAGCGGCTGCAACAGCGCCTCGACGAGATCGAGGCCCGCTCCCGCGAACCGATCGCCATCGTGAGCACCGCGTGCCTGCTCCCGGGCGGAGTGTCCTCGCCCGAGCAGCTCTGGGAATTGGTGACGGGCGGCGGCGACGCGGTCGGGGCATTCCCCGCCGATCGCGGCTGGGACCTGGAGGCGCTCTACGATCCGGATCCGGACGTGCCCGGTACCTCCTATGCCAGGCAAGGCGGATTCCTCACCGGCGCAGCCGAATTCGACCCGGACTTCTTCGGCATCTCGCACCGCGAGGCACTGTCGATGGACCCGCAGCAGCGACTGCTACTGCGCGTGACCTGGGAGGCGTTCGAACGCGCGGGCCTGGACCCGCACGCGTTCAAGGGCAGTCGCACCGGTGTATATGCCGGACTCGCCGGCCACGACTACGGTTCGCGCCTGGACCCGGTGCCCGAGGATCTCGAGGGCTACCTCGCGATCAACAACCTCGGCAGTGTGGTGTCGGGCCGGATCGCCTACACCTTCGGTTTCGCGGGCCCGGCCGTCACCGTCGATACGGCCTGCTCGTCCTCACTGGTGGCGCTGCATCTCGCGGTGCGGGCGCTGCGGGCGGGCGAGATCGATCTCGCGGTCGCGGGTGGTGCATCGGTGATGTCCACCCCGATCGGATTCACCGAATTCTCCCGCCAGCGCGGGCTGGCCCAGGACGGCCGTTGCAAGGCGTTCTCCGATGATGCCGACGGCACCGGCTGGTCCGAAGGCGTGGGAATCGTACTGCTGGAACGGCTTTCCGAGGCCCGCCGCAACGGCCACCAGGTGCTGGCGGTGGTGCGCGGCACCGCGATCAACCAGGACGGCGCGTCCAACGGTCTGACCGCGCCCAACGGGCCCGCGCAGCAGCGCGTGATCCGCGAGGCGCTCGCCGATGCCGGACTGGGTGTCGGCGATGTCGACGCGGTCGAAGCGCACGGCACCGGTACGGTGCTCGGCGACCCCATCGAGGCGCAGGCCATCCTGGCGACCTACGGATCACGCACCACCGGTGAGCCACTGTGGTTGGGTTCCCTGAAATCCAATATCGGCCACGCACAGGCGGCGGCGGGTGTGGCGGGCGTGATCAAGCTCGTGGAAGCCATCCGGCACGCCCACCTTCCCGAAACCTTGCATCTGGGAACGCCGTCCACTCTCGTGGACTGGCAATCGGGCCGCGTCGAACTGCTGTCGCGGGCACGCGAGTGGCCCGAGACCGGCCGGGCCCGGCGCGCGGGAGTCTCCGCGTTCGGGGTCTCGGGCACGAACGCACACGTGATCGTCGAGCAAGCGGTGGACGAGCCGCAGTACGACGCGGATGGGACCGCACCGGAACCGGAAACCGCACCGGAACCGGGAACCGCGCCGCCGACCGCCGGACAGCTGCCGTTCGTGGTCTCGGGCCATGGAGTTGACGGGCTGCGCGCTCAGGCGGCGCAGCTCGCCGAATTCGCTTCGGCCACAACCGTCGAACCCGCCTCGATTGCTTCGGCTTTGGTTCGAGACCGGGTCTCACATGACACCCGCGCGGTCATCGTCGCGATCGACCGAGACGAGCTGGTCGCGGCCCTGGACGCGGTGGCGCAGGGACGTATCAGCCCCGCCGCGGCATTCGCCACGGACGCGACCGGGGGAGTCGGCGTCGTGTTCGCCGGTCAGGGCAGCCAGCGCGCCGGTGCGGGAACCGCGCTGTACGAACGCTTTCCGGTATTCGCGGCGGCATTCGATGCGGCGAGCGGTGCGCTGGACCGTTACCTCGGTGCGGCCGTGGAACATTCGGTGCGCGATGTCGCCTTCGGCGCACCGGGCACCGCGGGTCTGATCGATTCGACTCTCTACACCCAGCCGGTGATCTTCGCTTTCGAGACCGCCCTGTACCGGCTGCTCGTGTCATGGGGTATCGAGATAGGCACTGTCGCAGGGCATTCCATCGGCGGGATCGTGGCCGCGCACGCGGCCGGGGCGCTCTCGCTCGAGGATTCCGCGCGGCTGGTCGCCGCCCGTGCGCGATTGATGGGCGCGTTGCCCGCAGGTGGCGCCATGGTCGCGATCGAGGCGACCGAGGCCGAGGTGCGCGCGGTCATCGATACGGTCGCCGCCCGCGCGAGCAGCGTCGTACACACCGGTGACAGTGTCGCTGTGGCGCTGGAGAATTCGCCTCGGGTGTCGATCGCGGCGGTCAACGGACCGAATGCGACGGTGGTGTCCGGGGCCGAAGACGCGGTCGTGGCGGTCGCCGCCGAGCTCACCGGATCGGGGCGGCGGGTCAAGCGGTTGGCGGTATCGCACGCCTTCCACTCACCGCTCATGGAACCCGTGCTCGACGAATTCGCCAGTGTGGTAGCCGAACTCGATTTCGCCGAGCCCGACGGCGTCACCTTGGTATCGGACAGCACCGGCGCGGTGCTCGGTCGTGCGGAGCTGGCCGATCCCGACTACTGGGTCCGGCATCTGCGCGGCACCGTGCGATTCGCCGATGCCGTGCGCACGGTGCGCGCGCAGGGTGTCGGCCTCATCCTCGAGATCGGGGCCGATGCGGTACTCGCACCGATGATTTCGGCGACCTTGGCCGAGGAGCAGGTGGCGGTGACGGCGCTGGTGCGTGGCGGCCGCCCCGAGGTCGCCACCGTGCTGAGCGCCGCCGGGGTCGCCCACGCCCACGGCCACCGGGTCGACTGGTCTGCCATCGTGCCGCCCGCCGCCCGTATCACTCTGCCCACCTACGCTTTCCAACAGCAGCGCTTCTGGGCCGAACCGGTCACCAGGGCACGGAGCGGCGCAAGCGCCGGTGCGACGGCCCTGGACCATCCGCTGCTATCGGCAGCGATCGCGGCAGCCGAGGGCGATCGTCTACTGCTCACCGGGCAGCTGTCCTTGCGCACTCATCCGTGGTTGGCCGACCATGCGGTCCTGGGCACGGTCATCGTGCCCGGAACCGCGCTACTCGAGCTGGTAGCGCGTGCCGGTGAGGAAGTAGAGCTGCCCGCGATCGAAGAACTGATCGTGGAGTCGCCACTTGTGCTGGGCGACAATGCCGTAGACCTCCAGGTGTCGGTCAGCGCAAATGGGGACCGCACCTCCTCGGTCGCGATCCACTCGCGGCCGGTGGGCGGTGCCGGTGACGCCTGGACCAGACACGCCACCGCCGTGGTCGGTCCCGAAACCGATACGAGCACTGTGGATTTGGGCGCGTGGCCGCCGCCGGGAGCCGACCCTGTCGACGTGACGGGCATCTATCCCACGCTGTTGGAAACCGGTCTGGCCTACGGTCCCGCGTTCCAGGGACTGCGCCGCGCCTGGGAGCGCGAGGGTGAGCTCTTCGTCGAGGTGGAACTACCCGAGGCGGCAGCGGCGTCTGCCGAAGATTTCGCCGTCCACCCCGCACTTCTCGACGCCGCCGTGCACCTACCCGCACTACGGGCGCTGGCCGACGTGCCACCCGGTCAAAACCGGCTCCCCTTCGCCTGGAATGGAGTCCGGATCTTCGCCGGTGGTGCTGTGGCGCTACGCGTCCGCATTGCCTCGACCGGCGCGGACACCGTTTCCATCGATGCCGCCGACCCGACCGGTGCGCCCGTACTCAGCATCGACGGCCTCGTTGCGCGCCGAGTATCAACCGCGCAACTGCGCTCGGCCCGTGCGGAATTGCGCGACACTCTGTTCGAGGTCACCTGGACCGAACTCACAGCCTCCGCAGCACCCGGCCACTGGCTGGTGCTCGATGGCGGTACCCACTCCCTCTCGGTACTCGACGCCCTGCGCGCAGGCGGCCACCGCGCCGATCTCGCCGATCGTGGAACCGCCGGTCAGTCCGTTGGGGGTGAATCCGGCGGCAGTCCGCGATCCCGGGACGGCTTGTCGTCCGAGATCGGCACTGTCGCACGCGAGTCCACCGCCGGAGCCGCGGTAGTCGCTGCTGCCGACATCGATTCGCTGCTTCCGGTGCTGCGGCGTTGGCTCGCCGATCCCGAAAACCTCACCGTGCCGCTCGTCGTGCTCACTCGTGGCGCGGTCTCCGTGTCGGAGACCGACGCACCCGACTCGGCCGCCGCCGCGGTGTGGGGTCTGGTCCGATCTGTGCAAGCCGAACATCCGGATCGATTGCTGCTCAGCGATATCGACGACGCACCCGAGTCCTGGGCCGCGCTGGCCGCGATCCTGACCGTGGCGGGCGAGGGGGATTCCCAGACCGCGATTCGTAGCGGGCGGCTCTCGGTGCCCCGGCTGCGGCGCTGGGATCCGCTTGCCGCCGACGAGATTTCGAGCTGGGACACCACGGGCACCACCTTGATTACCGGTGGTCTCGGTGGCCTCGGTGCGGAGGTCGCGCGCCATCTGGTCACCACACACGGCGTGCGGTCGGTGGTGCTGGCAGGCCGTCGCGGCGCTGCCACCGTGGGCGCGGAGGAACTGGTCGCCGAACTCGAATCCAGCGGTGCCACAGTCACTCTCGCAGCAGTTGACGCATCCGACGGCTCGGCGCTGGAAGCGGTGTTGGCGGCCCTCCCTGGGGATCGACCCTTGACCACCGTCATCCACGCGGCGGGCCTGGTCGACGACGGACTGTTCGAAACCATCACCCCCGAGCGAATCGCCGCGGTTGCCGCTCCCAAGAGCGGCGGCGCCCGCGTCCTCGACGAGTTGACCCGCACGATCCCGACCGTGACCCGATTCGTGCTCTTCTCCTCGGTGTCGGCGCAACTCGGCGGCCCCGGCCAGACGGCCTACACTGCCGCAAACGCCGAGCTGGATGCCATTGCCGCGCAACGACGTTTTGTCGGCCTACCCGCGGTATCCATTTCGTGGGGCCTATGGGAGCGCACGAGTGGTACGACAGCGGCACTCTCGGCCGCCGACCGCGCGCGCATAGCCAGGAACGGGCTCCGCGCGCTGCCCACCCCGACCGCGCTGGCGCTGCTCGACGCGGCTGCGGGCCGCCCCGCGGTGAGCGCGGCAGGCAACCCCACCCAAGAGGCCGCGGTCGACCTTGCGGAAAGTGTTGCGGGCAAAGAGCTGACGAGCGGTGCGACGGATGCGGCTGTGCGCCACCCCGCCGTGGTGGTCGCGGCCGGGTTCGACGGGCGGGCGCTGGCTCGGCGGACGGATGCGCTGCCGCCGGTGTTGCGGTCGCTGGTGCCGGTGCGGCGGCGCAGTGCGGCACGCGATGCGGACTCGGGTTCGGCGTTGCGGGCTATCGCGATGCTCGAGGGTGAGGCTCGGGCGAGGGCGCTGCTCGCTTTGGTGCGCACCGAAGTCGGTGTGGCGCTCGCTCATCCGTCTCCGGAGTCCATCGCGGGAGATCGGGCGCTGGTCGAGCTCGGGCTGGATTCGCTCAGTGCGGTGGAATTGCGTAATGGCTTGGGTCGGGTGACCGGGCTGCGGTTGCCCGCGACGCTCACCTTCGACTATCCGACTCCGCAGGCCATTGCCGAGTTCGTCGGCGAGCAGATCGGGGCCGACCTGGAATCGGCTCCGGCGACTGCCGCCCCCGGGGGTGGGTTGTCCGCGATCCACCGCGCGATGCATGATGCCGGAAAGCATTTCGAGGCCGCGCAACTGCTCATTGCCGCATCGCACGCGCGCACGACCTTCAGCGTGGACGAGCGCGCACGACATGCGCTGGCACCCATACGGCTCGCCGAAGGGCCGGGGGAGACCGTGGTGGTGGCCTTCCCCGCGGTGAGTGCGATCTCCGGTCCGCACGAATACTCGCGGGTGGCACAGGAATTGCGCGGGGAGCGCGATGTATACGTGGTGCCCGCCCCCGGATTCACCGCTGGCAGCGATGAGCTGCCGGATTCGGTCGACACTCTGGTGCAACTCGGCGTGGAGGCGCTCATCGAGGTGGTGGGGGATCGTCCGTTCGTGGTGCTGGGCCGCTCGATGGGTGGCTGTGTCGCGCACGCGGTAACCGCCGCACTCGAATCGGAGGGGCGTGCGCCGCGCGGGCTGCTGCTGGTGGACAGCTATCCCGTCGAGGCGGCGCTGGAACCCGGCATGGAGTGGTGGACCGGGGCCATGATCGGGGGCATGCTCGCGCGCGTCGACCGGTTCGATTTGGCGGTGCAGGACGAGCGGCTCACCACCATGGGCACCTACAACAGGGTGTTTCTGGACTGGCGCGCCGCCCCGGTGCGCACGCCGATTCACCTGCTGCGCTCGGAGACTCCCTTGCCGGGCACCCGCACGGACGGGCCCCGGGATTGGCGCGCGTTCTGGCCGGTACCGCACAGCACCACCGACATTCCGGGCGACCATTTCACGGTGCTCGAGGAGGACGCGACCTCGACCGCGCTCGCCCTGCGGACGTGGATCGAGAACCTGGAACGCGAGGTCGCGGTGCAGGACAGTCCGGCCGCCCAGGTGTAATGCCACGTTGAAACGCGAAGCCCGGCACGGAAATCCGTGCCGGGCTTCGCTGTATCGAAAAGCTCAGCGGGCGAGCTGGGCGACAATGCCGTACCGGTCCGGCAGCACCCCGTATTCGACGATGCGCCCGTCCCGGAAGCGAATGGTGCTGATGCTGACCCCGGTGAACCGGCGACCCGCGCCGCTGTCCGGCACACCGAAGATCTCACCGCGCTGCACGCCGTCGATGGTCCAGTACACAACCACCCGATCGTCCTCGGCGATCAGATCGTCGACCGTGGCGGTCACGCCCTCGACATTCTCGCGCAGCCAGGTGATGTGCTCGACGAATCCGGACCGGCCCTTGATGTTCCCGGCCGGGACCGCGCTGTCACGGCCGTCCTCGGCGATGATCTCGTCGAGCACCTCGAGCTTGCCCTGGGACACCACCTCGTCATAGAACCGCCGGGCGGCGGCCTTGTTGGCCTCGATGGCAGAGATCGTGGTCATCATGTGCTCCTTCGTGAGGGTGATGGATCTATCGGAAATCGGTCTGGCAGATCAGAAGCCCTGGCCGGGTAGCGGCAGAATGCCGAGGTTGGCATCGAGACCGCCGTCCACGACCAGGGTGGTGCCGGTGATGTAGCCCGCCGCGGGCGAGGCCAGGAACCAGATGGCTTCGGCCTGTTCCACGGGTTCGGCGAAGCGGCCCAGCGGAATCCGGCGTTCGATGGCCGCCAGCAGCGTCGGATCCCGATGCACATTCGCGGTGATGCCGGTCCGCGTCAGGCCGGGTGCGAGCGCATTGATCCGCACGCCCTGTGCGGCATAGTCGATCGCGAACGCGCGCACCAGGTTGATCAGCGCGCCCTTCGACGCGTTGTAGGCCCAGTTGCCCGGATCGCCGCGCAGGCCCGCCACCGAGGCGGTGAAGATCGCCGATCCGCCACTCTGGCGCAGGGCCGGAATCGCCGCGCGCAGACCATGAATCGGCCCCCGCAGATTGACCCCGAAGATGCGGTCGGCCGCATCGACAGCGCCGGGCGTCTCCAACGGCGGCGTGCCGCCGGTCCCGGCGTTGAGCACCACGGTGTCGATCCGGCCGAACCGGTCCAGGGCAGTGCGCACCGCTTCCAGATTCGCCGCTTCGGCGGACACGTCACCGGTCAGGGTCACCGGATCGCCGGACAGCGCGGCGAGGCCGCGCTCGTCGACGTCCACGGCGACCACTCGGTGTCCGCGCTCGGCGAACAATTCCGCGGTGGCGCGGCCGATGCCGGACGCGGCACCGGTGACGATCGCGACCCGGGGGTCGTCGGTCGATGTCATGCGATTCCTTTCGAGAGTGAGTGTTCGGGCGGAGACTGTGCAGGTTCGTGGGTCGCCTCAGAGTTGAGGTCGCGGTCGCGACCGGAGGAGCGGTCTGACGCCGTAGCCGGGCCCGGCGGTCGCGGGACAGCCGCGAGTAACTCGCGGGTGTAGTCGTGCTGTGGATCGGCGAAAACCGCTGCCGTATCACCGATCTCGACGATGCGTCCGTGCTGGATGACCGCGACTCGCTGGCACAGCCTGCGCACCACCGCCAGATCGTGGGAGATGAGCAGCAGCGCGGCTCCGCTGTCGCGCCGCACCCGATCGAACAGATCCAGGATCTGGGCCTGGATGGTGATGTCGAGCGCGGATACCGGTTCATCGGCGACGATGAGATCCGGTGCGGCGGCGAGTGCTCGCGCGATGGCCACCCGCTGGCGTTGCCCGCCGGACAGGCGCGCGGGACGGGCGTCGCGCAGCGCGCGCGGCAATCCGACGTCGGCGAGCAGTTCGTCGACGCGCTCGGCGCGGGCGGCCCGTGACCCGATACGCGCGAGCGCCTCACCGATGATTGCCGCGACCGAGTGCCGGGGGTCGAAGGCGCTCAACGGATCCTGGTCGATGAGCTGCACGCGATGCCGGCGTGGTCGGCGTTCGCGTTCGCGCAGACCTGACCAGGGCGCGCCGTCGAGCAGCACCTCGCCGCTGTCGGGTGTCAGATGCGCGAGCGCCAACCGGGCCAAGGTGCTCTTGCCGGAACCGGATTCGCCGA
The DNA here is from genome assembly GCF_042885355.1 of Nocardia sp. NPDC058058. NCBI lineage: Bacteria > Bacillati > Actinomycetota > Actinomycetes > Mycobacteriales > Nocardiaceae > Nocardia > Nocardia sp. NPDC058058. The sequence continues at coordinate 1,153,776 of NZ_JBHVSA010000003.1, forward strand.
CCACACCCAGCGCCTGCCCGGGATTCAAGGTGAACGACACCGGTTCCAGCCCCACGGTGCGGTCACCACCGGGCAACCGAAAGCGCTTGCTCGCGCCCCGGAACTCCAGCAGCGGAACCTTATTCACCGGGACGACCGGTTCGGGCGGCGCGGACACCGGCGTCACCGGGGCCGTGGCCAGGCCCGGACGCAGACAGCGGACCGTGCGTCCGTCGGCCAGCGCGACCGGCTCGGGAATCCCCGCGCGGCAGTCGGCGTCGGCGAGTGGGCAGCGCGGTGCGAACGGGCATCCGATCTCGGCCGGTGCCGCCCAGCGCGGTGCGGCGGAGGCCAGCACCGGTCCGTCCAGTCGCGGTGCGGCGGAGAGTAATTCGTTGGTGTAGGGATGCGCGGGCGCACCCAGCACCACCTCGGCGGGTCCCCGCTCGACAATGATTCCGGCGTACATGACCGCGACCGTGTCCGCCGACTCGGCGACCACCGCCAGATCGTGGCTGATCAGCAGCACCGCGGTCCCGGCCGCGCGCAGATCCCGCAGCAACGTCAGAATCTGCTGCTGCACAACGACATCCAGCGCCGTGGTGGGCTCATCCGCGATCAGCAGTTCCGGTCCCGCCGCCAGCGCCGACGCGATCAGCGCCCGTTGGCGCAGACCGCCGGACAGCTCGTGCGGATACTGCCGCCAGCGCCGCTCCGGATCATCGATGCCCGCTCGCCGCAGCAGCCCGAACACCGCGTCGTCGAGTTCGTCGGCATTGGCGAGCCGGTGGATTTCGAGCGGTTCGGCGACCTCATAGCCGATGCGGCGCAACGGATCCAGTGAGGTCAGCGCGTCCTGCAAGACGAAACCCACACGGCGGCCCCGGATTCGACGCCAGCGTGCGTTGCCGGCGCGGCGCAGGTCGTCCGTGCCGAGGGTCAGCTCGCTCGCGCGCACCCGGGCATCGACTCCGGCCAGCCCGACCAATGCCCGTGCGGTCACACTCTTGCCGGACCCGGATTCGCCTACCAGCGCCACACATTGGCCCCGGTCGACGTCGAGATCGACGGACCGCACCGCGACTGTGTCACCGAACGTCACCGACAGCGCCCGCACCGATAACAGCCGTTCGCTCATCGAGCGACTCCCTCCACGCGTTCGCGCAGGGCGCGACCGGCCACACTGATCGACATCACGGTGAGGGTGACCGCCAGCCCCGGGAACAACGCCAGCGTCCACGAGGCGCTCAGATAGTTCCGGGATTGCGCGAGCATCGCGCCCCATTCCGGTGTCGCGGTATCGGGTCCAAGTCCCAGGAAACTCAGCGAGGAGCCGATAATGATCGCGGTGCCGATATTGATCACCACCAGCACACTCAGCGGCAGCAGCACATTGGGCACGATGTGACGCACGGTGACCCGCCACGGTGTGATGCCCAGATCCAATGCCGCACGGACATAAGCCAATCGGCGTACCTGATGGGTGCGAATCCGCACCAGCCGGGCGAAACCCGGAGTCAGCGCGATGGTGATGGCCAGCACCACATTGCCGGTTCCCGGACCCAGAACCGCCACCACGAGCAGTGCCATCAGAATGGTCGGAAACGCCAGCAGCACATCGGCGACCCGCATGCCGATCTGATCGGCGACCGGTCCGCCCAGCGCCGCGGCCAATCCCCAGAGCGTGCCCGCGGCCGTCGCGAGCAATGTCGACCCGATCCCGACCAGCAGTGAGGCGCGCGCTCCGTAGACGACGCGCGCGTATTCATCGCGACCCAGCCAGTCGGTGCCGAAAACATGTGTGCCGCTTGGGGCCTGGAGTGCGATGCCGGGGTCGATGGCCTCCGGTGAGCCCGCCAACAGGTGAGGTGCGATAACCGCGATTGCGGCCAGCGCCAGCACGATCGCAGTGCCCGCTCTCCCCGGTCGCAGCCAGTAACGTCGGTTCCGCAGACGATTCAGCGTCGTCCGAAACCAATGTCGCAGCGGCCGAGGCCGGTCCGATGTCTCCCGCGTCCGTGTCGATGGCGCGTTCACCGAGCCACCTCCCGAATCCGGGGATCCACCAGCCGGTAAAGCTGGTCGAGCACGATCGAGATCACCGCGAACGCCGCGGCGGTCAGCACCACCGTGCCGGTCACCACCGGATAGTCGCGGCCGCGCACCGCGGTTACCAGCAACTGGCCCAAACCCTTTCGCGCGAAGACCGTTTCGACCACGACCACACCGCCGAGCAGATTCCCCAGCATCCAGCCCGAGAGCGTCAGCACCGGAGCGGCCGCATGTCGCAACGCGTGCCCGGCTCGCACCCGGAGTTCGGTCGCGCCGCGCGCTCGTACGGTGACCGCGAACGGTTGCTCGAGCGCCTGCTCCAGCCCGTCTCGGGTGACCTGTGACAGCACCCCGGCCACAGCAACGGCGAGCGTCAGCCACGGCAGCACCAGTCCGCGCAGCCCGGTCGCGCCGACCACCGGGAACACCTGCCAATGGAACGAGAACAGTGCCAGCAGCACGAACCCCACCCAATAGGTGGGCATGGACAGCGCGGTGAACTCGACCGTCCGCGCCACAGCCCGCGAGCGCGGCCGCTGAGCGGTGAACATCGCCACCGCAACGGACACCGCGAGCCCGAGCACCAGCCCACCGACCGCGAGTTCAACAGTGGGCCACAGTTGCTCGGCAATGAGTGCGCGCACCGGACGATGCTGCTGATACGAAGTTCCGAGATCCCCATGCGCCAGACGCCCGAGGAACCTGGCGTACTGCACATGGACCGGCGAATCCAGCCCGTACTCCGACCGGATCTGCGCAAGCACCTGCGGCGAACTGGTCGCCGCCACCCCACCCGCGATCGCCCGCGCCGGATCCCCCGGAATAGCTTGCAGCCCAACAAAAGTAAGTGTGGCGGCCGCCCAGATCACCAACACTGCGAGAGCAAGGCGTCCGACGAGCCACCGTACGGGTTGCGGCAACCGCCGCAGCGCGTCTGGCAGCCACCGCGATGGTCGAATCAGCCGTCGTGAGTTGTCGGGAGTCAGCCGCGCCAGTCGGGACAGCTGCTGAGAGGGTTCAGGTGCCGACCCCGGCTGTGGAGTGCCGGGCGATTGCGTCACGCCGCGAGCCAGGCGTCGTAGAACCGTGGGTAGGTCTGGGCGTCGAAGGTCAACTCGCGCACCGACTTCGCGTATCCGGTCAGGCTTACCGGGGTGTAGATCGGGATGATGTATGCCTGGGAGAGCACTTCGTGCTGGACCGAGGAGTAGTTTCCGGCGGCCTGCTTGGGGTCGGTGGTGGCCGCGGCGCCGGTCACCCAGGAGTCGAGCTGCGGCGAATTGACCAGTGCCACATTGCCGCCCGCCTTGGCGTAGGTATTGGCGGAGAAGAACGCGAATCGCAGTACGTCGGGCGTGGGCCGGGCGAAGCTGACATCCACCAGGTCATAGCCGCCGCCGATGAGGTACTTGTCGACGTAGGTGCCGGTGTCGACGGTGGGCCGCTGGATATCGATGCCCACCGTGCGCGCCTGGGCGCGGATGCCGTCCGCCACCACATCGCGTTGTTCCCGGGTGCCGTCGGGCCAGTACGGCCAGATCAGCGACAGCCGCGCGCCGTCCTTGACCCGGAAGCCGTCGGAATCGGTGTGATTCCATCCGGCTTGATCGAGCAGCCGCTTGGCATTGTCGGGGTCGAAGGCAGTCAGGTCCTTGCGCGCCGAGGCGTCATATCCGGCGGTCACCTCGCTGATCGCGTTGTCCGCCACCGGATAGTGGCCGAAGTAGATGTTCTTCACCAGCTTCGCTACATCGACCGATGCGGTCAGCGCCCGGCGCACCAGCGGATCGGCCAGCGGCCCACGCGACTGATTGAGATACACGTTGTAGTTCAGGCCGGGCGTCTCGTCCGAGTGCAGCGTGAAGTTCTCGCGTTTGGCCAGATCGTCCGCCGAGACCGGCGGCACGCCACCGATGGCCTGCACCTGACCGCTGGTCAGCGCGCCGTAGCGGGTGGCGTCCTCATTGATGAACTGGAACACCAGTTTGCCCAGACGCGCCGCACCGGAATGGGCATTGCCCGGGGCGGGCCAGCGGTAGGCGTCGAACCGGGTCAGCGTTTCGGCCTTGCCCTGCTCCCAGCTCTCATAGGCGAAGGGACCGGTGCCGACCGGGCGATAGGTCTGATCCGCCAGCGCCTTGGGGCTCTGGATGCCCAGACTCGGTGTCGACAGTGCCTGTAGGAACGGTGTGAACGGTTGTTTGAGAACGACTTCCACGGTGAGCGGATCGATGACCCGTGTCTCCTGATAGGCGCTGATCAGCGATGCCGCATACGCGGACTTCGTCTTCGGATCCACGATGTGATCGAGACTGGCTCGCACCGCGTCGGCGGTGAACGGCGTGCCGTCGTGGAAGGTCACCCCCGCGCGGAGAGCGAACCGATAGGTCTTGCCGTCCGGCGAGATTGTCCACGAATCCGCCAGCCATTTACCGAAGGAATCCGGACCGGTCTGCGCCACCAGCGAATCGAAGATATTGCGATTGACCAGACTGGTCACCGCGGTCGCCGCGACCGCCGGATCGAGCGAGACCTGGGTGCCCGCCACCGCGTAGACCAGCGTGCCGTTCTCGGTGATCGGCCCGGCGTCGTCGGCATCGCTGCCCGACAGCCCGGCAACCACGCCCGCCGCGACGGCAACCCCGACCGCGACGGCCGCTGCGATCCAGAGGGTGCGCCGTCGCCGCGAACGGATCAGGGGTCGTGCGGCCGGACGATCGGCCTCTTCATGAGTAGACATGTCACCCGTTCGTCGAAGTGTGAGTTCGGCCGGAACCGACACCCCGCCGACCGATGAAAACTCAACCCGCCGAACGTGTTTGGGTCAATCATTTGCGATCACGTGAATTCAATTCGATCGATCGAATTCGATTATCGAAAGAGATCGGAAGTTCTGATCGGAGCGCGTGACCTTTCGACGATCAAGGGTGCGGATGAATCGGATCCACCCAATGCACGGTCTCGGGCGCTTCGACCGGCTCGATATCGAGATTCACCACCACCGCTTCGCTGTCACTACGCACCAGCACGCACTCGAGCGGTTCATCGGTGCTGGCGTTGATCTCCTGATGCGGGACATACGGCGGGACGAAGATGAAGTCGCCCGGCCCGGCCTCGGCGACGAACTCCAGCTGATTTCCCCACCGCATGCGAGCGCGCCCGCGCACCACATAGATGACGCTCTCGAGCGCACCGTGGTGGTGAGCACCGGTTTTGGCGTCCGGATGGATGGTGACCGTGCCCGCCCAGATCTGCTGTGCACCCACCCGGGCGGCGTTGATCGCCGCCGCACGGTCCATACCCGGGGTCTGCGCCGTATTGGAGTCGAGTTGTCCCGATCGAATGACCCGGACTCCGTGATCGCGCCATTCGCTCGGTGTCGCTTCCGAATTATCTTGCTGCCCAATTGTTGTCATGGTCGCTCCCGCACTCCCGGACTGATGTGGTCGGCGATCGTACGCTCGCTCGTGCACCGCGCGCAGACGTTGGGATTGCCCTGATTCCAAGACTTCACCGCGCCACCGGGGTCGGGTTTGCTCGTCCTCGGAGAGGAGTTCTGTCATGACGATCCGAAGTAGCGCACTGCGCGCGAGCATTCTCATCACCGCCGACGAGCTGGCCGAGCGAGTGCGTGCCGGGGAACCGCCGACCCTGCTCGATGTGCGCTGGCAGCTCGATCGCCCGGACGGGCGTGCGGACTACGCGCTCGGCCACATTCCCGGTGCGGTGTACGCCGATCTCGAGAGCGAGCTGACCGACCATTCGATCACCGGGCGCGGCCGCCATCCGCTGCCCTCGGGCGCGGCACTACAGGCCGCCGCGCGTGCCTGGGGTGTGCGCTCCGGGGTTTCGATTGTGCTGTACGACAACTGGAATCGTGCCGGTTCGGCACGCGCGTGGTGGGTGCTGCGCGCGGCGGGAATCCACGATGTGCGCATTCTCGACGGCGGCCTGAGCGCGTGGACCGCGTCGGGGCGCGCACTCGATACCGGTGCGGTGGTGTCGGTCCCCGGCGATATCGTCGTCGAACGCGAGGATCTCTACGACGGCGAGCTGGCCACCCTGACCGCCTCCGAGGCCGGAGAGGTTCCCGAGCGCGGTGTGCTGATCGACGCGCGAGCTCCCGAGCGGTTCCGCGGCGAGTCCGAACCGCTGGACCCGGTGGCCGGTCACATTCCGGGGGCGCGCAATGTGCCCAGCGGATCGCTGCTCGACGAGCGTGGATTCTTCCGGGAGACAGCGGAATTGGAGCAGCGATTCGCCGGCGCGGGCATCTCGAATGCCCCGGTGGTCGGGGTGTACTGCGGATCCGGCGTGACCGCGGCCGTCGATATCGCCGCGCTGGCCGTTCTCGGTATCGACGCGGCGCTGTTCCCGGGCTCCTGGTCGCAATGGAGTTCGGATCCCGCCCTGCCCGTCGCCACCGGCGCGACCGAATCCGAAGCCACGCGGTGAGTCCGGATCCGGTGACGCTGTCGGCTACCGGGGCGGCGCTGTTCTCCGGAACCGTGCTGGCCGGGCCGGATATCGCCGACACCTACCGGGTGGACAGGTCCGGGTATGAGCCCTCGGGAACGCCGGAGCTGGTGGTGATCGCCGCCGATGTCGATGATGTGCGGCGTGCGGTCACTTACGCTGCCGAACAGGGACTTTCGGTGGTGGTCCGGGGCGCCGGCAGCGGGCTGGCCGGTGGCGCGAGCGCGGGGCGGGGTGCGCTGGTGCTCGATGTCAGCGCACTGCGCCGGATTCTCGAGATTTCGCCGGTCGACGAGCTGGCCGTGGTGCAGGCCGGAGTGAGCGCGGCCACGCTCGACGCCGAAGCCGCCAAGCACGGGCTGCGATACGCGCCCGACCCGGCGAGCGTTGCCATCTCGACCATCGGGGGGAACATCGCCACGAACGCCGGTGGACTGCGATGTGTCAAATACGGCGTGACCCGGGACGCGGTGCTCGGGCTCAGTGTCGTACTGGCGGACGGAACGCTCGTCCAGACCGGCCGTCGCACGGCGAAAGGCGTTGCGGGACTCGACCTTACCGGGCTCTTCACCGGCTCCGAAGGAACCCTGGGCGTCATCGTCGAGGCGGTGCTGCGGTTGCAGCCCATTCCGGTCGACACCGTCACCATCGCCGCATATTTCGACGACGTCGATCAGGCCGCTGCCGCGGCGGCGGGAGTGCTGGCGGCACGGGTACGTCCCGCCATGCTGGAACTGCTCGACGCGGCGTCGCTGCATGAGGCGCAGGACCTGCTCGGCGTGCGAGGGCACGCGGCCGGTTCCTTCCTGGTGGCGCAGACCGACGGATTCGGCTCCCGAGCGGAAGCCGATCTGATCGTGGATGTGCTGCGGCAGTTCACCTCTCGCATCGAGGTCGGCGGCGATCCCGACGCGGCGAGCCAACTGCTCGCGGTCCGCCGGGCGGCGCTGCCCGCACTCGAGCGGCACGGTCGGGCGCTCATCGAGGATATCGCCGTCCCCCGGTCACGGATCGCCGACGCGGTGCGCCGTATCAGCGCGATCGCCGCCGAATTCGACAGCCGGATATATACGTTCGGCCATGCCGGAGACGGAAATCTACACCCGATAATCGTGGTGCCCGACGGCGATTTCGCGGCACGCGCCCGGGCCGAGTCGGCCGCCGACGAAATATTCGCCGCAGCCTTGGAATTGGGTGGCACCATCACCGGCGAACACGGCGTCGGGGTGCTCAAACGCAAGTGGCTCGAGCGTGAGCAGGGAGCCGATGCGCTGCGGGTGCAGCACGCCATCCGGCGGGCGCTGGACCCGGCGGGAATCTTCAACCCGGGCAAAGCCTACTGACCAGGAAGACGCGCTGAGCGATCGACTCGGTGCGCGCTGCCGAACGGTCTATTCGGTAATTCGGGTAGCTTTTCGATCCGCGAGATTCGAATGCGGCGAACGCATTTCGACTATCGGTCGCGATCGGCTATCCGAATTGAATTCGCTGAAGAGAACTCTGTTTCCGCCGGCGTTGTCTCCCTAGCATGACGAATTATCGAGTGTTGTTCGCCGAGAGGAACCCTATGACTGCCGATCCGGAATCGAACGCGGTGCCCGGAACCGCCGCGACCGAGGTGGAATTCATCAGCCTCACGCACACCAATGCCTCGACCGAATTGGAGCCGATACCGTCCCGGGGGATCGACCTGCCGTTCGTGCGGCGGTACGTGCGAGCGCTGGAGGACGGCGGATTCGATGCCACCTTGCTGCCGTACGGCTCCGCGGGCGCGGATTCGTTCGTGCTCGCCTCGGCGGTGGGCCAGCTGAGCGCACGGATCAAGCCGATTGTCGCGGTCCGCCCGAACACGGTGTTCCCCACGGTCGCGGCGCAACAGCTCGCGACGCTGGATCAGTTGACCGAGGGTCGCGCGCTGGTGCATCTGATCTCCGGGGGTAATGACGCCGAACAGGCCCGGCAGGGCGACTACGCGACCAAGGATGAAAGATACGCGCGCACCAGCGAATTCATCGATGTGCTGCGCCGGTCGTGGACCGAGACGCAACCGTTCTCCCACGTGGGCGAACACTATCGATTCGACGACTTCGGGCCGGGTTTCCCGCCGTACGCCGACTCGATTCCGATCTCGATCGGCGGCCAATCCGATGCCGCGTTCGACATCGGTGGCGCCAAGGCTGACATCTTTTCGTTCTGGGGAGAACCGTTGGCGGACATCGCATCCCAGATCGCCCGGGTGCACGGCATCGCCGCCGCGGCCGGTCGCACCGCTCGCCCGCGCATCTGGGTGACCTTCCGCCCCATTGTCGACCGCACCGATGAGCTGGCCTGGGCCAAGGCGTACGACTACGTCGAGCGCATCACACAGACTTTCGAGCGTGGTGCGTACCGCAAGGTGAGCGCGGCCGAACCACAGAACGTCGGCTCCCAGCGGGCGCTGGAATTCGCCCGCCGCCAAGAGGTTTACGACCGCGCGCTCTGGACCAGGACGGCCGCGGCCACGAATGGTGCGGGTGCCTCGACGGCATTGGTCGGCAGCCCCGAGACGGTGGCCGCCGCGATCCTGGATTACATCGATCTCGGCGCGAGCCTGGTCTCCATCCGTGGATACGACACGCTCAACGACGTCATCGACTATGGGCGGTACGTTCTGCCACTGGTCCGGCAGGAGCTCGAACACCGCGCCGCGACCGGTCAGCGCGGCAGGCTGCAAGCCGACTACCCGGGCGCGCTGGCCACGGTGGGCCGCTCATGACCGCCACCGCCGGTCCCGTGCTGACCGTGCCCGACACCTCACCGGCCGCTCTGGCCGCCCTGACCTCTGAAATCGCTTCTACCGCAGCGTCATACGATCGCAGCGGGGATATTCCCGAGGCGGGGCTGCTCGCGGTGCATCGCGGCGGGTATCTCACGGCCACGGTATCCACGAGGTACGGCGGACCGCAGCTGGATCACGCAGAGGTGGCGCGGCTGCTGGTGGCGATCGGCGAGGGTGATCCGTCGGTGGCCCTGATCGTCGCCAATACCTTGGCGGCGCACCTCGCACAGGCCACGGCCGGGAACTGGCCGGAACAGCTGTACCGCGCGGTGCTGGATCGCTCGAGCGAGCAGCCGATCCTGATCAACGCGATCCGTGCCGAGCCCGAATTGGGTGCGCCCGCGCGTGGCGGTCTGCCCGCGACCCTCGCCCGTCGCACCGCCGATGGCTGGATCCTCAACGGCCGCAAAAGTTTCGCCACCGGCGGCACCGCACTGTCCTACCACCTGGTGTGGGTGGTGACCGATGAATCCCCGGCCCGTGTGGGACATCTGATCGTCCCCGCCGACGCCGACGGCATCACCTGGCACCACACCTGGGATCATCTGGGCCTGCGCGCCTCCAACACCCATGACGTCAGCTACACCGATGTTCGAGTGCCCCTGGAGAACTTCTCGGAGATCCCCTTCCAGGACGGCGTTTACCGAGATCCTGCGGCCGCGTCGGGTCCGGCCTCGTTCGGGCATGCGGCGCTGTACGTCGGCGTGGCGCGGGCAGCACGATCGGCCTTCGCCGAGTACGCCCGTACTCGCGTGCCGACCGCGCTCGGTAAACCGATCGCCCAGACCGAGCGGATTCAATCGGTCGCCGGTGAGATCGAGGCCCAGATCGTGCAGGCTGAAACCCTGCTGTACGGCACGCTACATCGCCTCGAGGTCGGCGAAAACGATGTGGCACAGCGGCTATCGGTGGTCAAAGTACTCATCGCACGATCGGTGGTCGCGGCGGTGCAGACCGCGGTCGCCGCGTTGGGCAATGCCGCGCTGACGCGGCACAACCCGCTCGAACGTCATCTGCGCGATGTGCTCTGTGTGCGCGTGCATCCTCCGCAGGAGGACACCGCAGTACTGAGCGCCGGTCGTGCGGTGCTGCTGCCGCACACCTGATTCGCCACCGCGCCACCACCTGTCGACAGCCCCGTGCCCGGGGCCCACACCCGAGGAACACACCCAGCGATGATGACCACCACGCGGCCCGCGCGCAGTCCGCGAACATTCGGAAAGTTCGGTGTCGCAGCGGCTGTCGCGGCACTGACCCTGTTCACCGGTGCCTGCGGCGGCACCACCGACGCGGCCAGCGGCCCGTCCGGAGAAGGCCGCGAACCGGTTCGGGGCGGCACCCTGAATCTGGCGTTCTTCCCGGACAATGTGGCCTTCGCCTGCATCGACCCATTCCAGACCTACTGGATCGAACACCGCTCGCTCATCCGGAATTTCGCCGATTCGCTCACCGATCAGAACCCGGAGACCGGCGCGATTGTGCCATGGCTGGCGACCGCGTGGCAGATCAGTCCCGACGGGCTGGACTACACCTTCACCCTGCGCGACGGTGTCACCTTCGCAGACGGCGCGCCGCTGGACGCCGCGGCGGTGAAGACCAATTTCGACGGATTCGCCGATCTCGCTCGCACCTCGGGCGGCACCGCCTACGGCGCGAGCTACATCGTTGGGCTCGAGTCGACGCAGGTGGTCGACGCCAAGACGGTCCGGTTCCACTTCTCCAAGCCGAATTCCTCATTCCTGCAAGCGACCTCGACCACCAACCTGGCGCTGCTGTCACCGGCCTCGTTCCAGAAGACCGCACAGCAGCGCTGCCTCGGCGACGTCGTCGGGTCCGGACAGTTCACGCTCGACAACTACACCCCGAACCAGGGAGTGACGCTGAGCCGCCGCACCGGCTACCACTGGCCCTCGCCGTTGAACAAGAACACCGGCGACGCCTACCTGGACAAGGTCAAGGTCAGCTACGTCGCCGAGGACGGCGTGCGCACCGGCAACCTGGTCAGCGGACAGATCGACATCGCCTGGCCGCGCAACCCGTTCACCGTCGAGGACCGGACCCTGATCGGCCGCTCCGGCGCGTACCTGCGTTCGCGCCCGCTGCCGGGTGTCTCCTACACGCTGTACCCCAACGTATCCGAGGGGCACCCGCTGGCCGATGACCAGATCCGCCAGGCGCTCTACCACGCCATCGACCTGAAGACCTTCGCCGCGACCATCTTCGGTGCGGACTACCCGGTGGTCGGCGGGCCGTTCGACAGCACCACCCCGTATTACGCCGCTCAGAGCGCCAAGCTCACCTACGACCCGGCGCAGGCCGGACGCATTCTGGACGCTGCGGGGTGGAAGATCGCCCCGGGAGACCAGTACCGCTCCAAGGACGGCAAGCGACTCACCCTGGTGCAGCCGCTGAGCGCTGCCAGTGTGGGAGCCGAGCTGATCCAGGATCAGTTGCGCCAGAGCGGGATCGAGCTCCAACTCAAGACCGTCACCGCCGCCGAGCGCCCCGCGGTCATCGCCAACGGCCAGTACGACCTCGTCGAGGGATACTTCACCCGCGCGGATCCCGGTGCACTGCAATTCATTCTGGTCGAAGCGCTGGCCAATTCGAAGGCGCTGGCGCGCAATGCCCAGAAGCCCGCCGCGGCCGCACAGATCGCCGATCTGTTCACCCGCGCGGTGCAGTCCACCGATGCGACGGCACGCGAGCAGATCTACACCGAGCTGCAGCGCACGCTGATCGACAATGGCATCACCTTCCCGCTGTCGGAGCGGGTGCAATACGCGGGAATCCGTAACCGGGTCAACGGCTTCCGCTTCACCGCGGAGAGCTTCATCGATCTGCACGATGTCTGGATCCAGCCGTGATCCGCTATATCGCCGGGCGCGTGGTGCAGGCGGTAGGTGTGCTCTGGGCGGCGTTCACCCTCACCTTCGTCGTGCTCTACCTGCTGCCGAGTGATCCGGTGTCGATTCAGCTCAGCGCCGCCGGAATCGAAACCGATTCCCTCACACCGGCGCAGCTGGCGGCCGCCAAGGCGAAATATGGACTCGACCGACCGGTCGCGGACCAGTACTTCTCCGCACTGATCGGCGCGCTGCACGGCGACTTCGGCACCTCGATCGCCAAACAGGTGCCGGTGAGCCACCTGCTCACCGAAAGGCTCGGCGGCACAATGACATTGAGCCTGATCGCCGGTATGCTCGCGATCGTCCTCGGTGCCGGTGTCGCGTATCTGGCCGCGTTCGTGCGCATCGGGCCAGTGCGAATTCTGCTGGACCGCGCACCGGCGCTGGGAGTCGCGGTCCCGTCATTCCTGGTGGGGCTCGGACTCATTCAGTATTTCTCGTTCGATCTGGGCTGGCTGCCCTCGTCGGGCTCGGGCGGCTGGAAGTACCTGGTCTTGCCGGTGATCACCATGGCGTTGCCGGGGGCGTCGCAGCTGGCGCAGGTGCTCAGTCGCAGCTTCCACGACACGCTGCGCGAGCCGTATATCGTGACCGCCCGCGCCAAGGGCCTCTCCCGCGGGGCCGTGCAGTTGCGGCACGCCTTCCGCAATGCGGCGCTGCCGGCGCTGACCATTGTCGGAGTTCTGGTGGGGCTCACCGTCACCAGCGCGATCGTGGTCGAAACCGTGTTCAACCGCAACGGTATCGGCCGTCTCGCCCAGGAATCCGTGCTCGCCAAGGATGTTCCGGTGGTGCAGGCGATCGTCGTGATCGCGGCGGCGGGGTTCGTGCTCATCAATCTGATCGTCGATCTGCTGTATCCGCTGCTGGATCCACGCATCGCCCATCCCGCGAGCACGGAGGTCAAGTGAGATGGTGCAGACGCTGACAACCACCGAGGCCGTCGTCGAGGTGCTGAGCGAACCGTACGCGAACACCCGCCGGACCGGTTCGCGGCTGCTGCGATTGGCCCGCCGACCCGGGTTCGTGCTGGCGAGTCTGCTGGTCGCCTTCGTGATCGTCGCGGCGTTCGCGCCCACGCTGTTCACCGATTACGCGCCATACGCCACCGCGCCGGCCGAGCGATTGCGCCCGCCCAGCGGCGCCCACCTGTTCGGTACCGACGATGTCGGGCGCGATCTGTGGACCCGCACCCTCTACGGTGCGGACCTCACGGTGAAGGCCGCCCTCATCGCCATTGCCATCGGGCTCGGCGCGGGACTGGTGCTGGGCGTGCTGTCCGGATTCCTCGGGGGCGTGCTCGACGCGCTGATCATGCGAGTGGTCGATGTGCAGCTGGCGATTCCGGGTCTGCTGCTGGCCCTGTCGATCGTCACCGCCCTGGGATTCGGCACCATCCCCGTCGCCATCGCGGTCGGTGTCGGAACGGTGCCCGGCTTCGCGCGCACCACGCGTGCGGAGGTGCTGCGGGTGAAGACACTGCCCTACGTGGAGGCCGCGCGGTCCGGCGGCGGATCGTGGCCGCGCGTGCTGATCCGGCACGTACTGCCCAATTCGTGGGGTCCGGTGCTGGCGCTGGCGGTGCTGGATTTCGGGACCGCGATCATCGCGGTGGCGGCCTTGAGTTTCCTCGGTTTCGGGGCGGCACCGCCGCGGGCCGAATGGGGGTCGCTGGTGTCGAGCGGACGCAATTTCCTGGTGACCGCGCCCTGGGTGTCGCTGCTGCCGGGTGCGATGGTCGCGCTGACGGTGCTGGCGCTCAACCACATCGCGCATACGCTGCGGGAGGTACGTCGATGACGGCGTCCACGACCATCGTCCGCACCGGCTCGCCGATCGTCGAAATCTCCGGTCTCTCAGCGGGTTACCTGACCGGTGGCACCGTGGTGACGGCCGTGCATGATGTTTCGCTGGCGGTGCGACCCGGCGAAATCGTGGCGCTGGTCGGCGAATCCGGCTCCGGCAAGTCCACCACCGCGCACGCGGTGATCGGGTTGCTGTCCGACAACGCGCGGATCACCGGCGGCTCGATTCGAGTCGAGGGTGTCGAGATCGTCGGAGCTCGCGAGAAGACAATCCGATCCCTGCGTGGATCGACAGTCGGCCTGATCCCACAGGACCCGATGGTCGGGTTGAACCCGACCCAGCAGATCGGAACCCAGGTCGCGGAGGCCGTGCGGCTGCGCGGCATACGCGGTCCCGCAGTGCATGCCGAAGTTCTCGAGGTGCTGCGCACCGCCGGGCTCGACGCCGCCGACCAGCACGTGCACCGCTATCCGCACGAGCTGTCCGGCGGACAACGCCAGCGGGTGCTGATCGCGATCGCCCTGGCCGGGCGGCCCGAGCTGATCATCGCCGACGAACCGACCAGCGCGCTGGATGTGACCGTGCAGGCCCGCATTCTCGATCACCTCGAGTCGCTGGTGCGTGAGAGCGGTATCGCTCTGCTCATCATCACCCACGACCTCGCCGTGGCGGCCGACCGCGCCGATCGGGTGATCGTGATGCGGCAGGGCCGAATCGTCGAATCCGGAACGCCCGCAGAGATTCTCGTCGCCCCCGCGGATACCTACACCCGGCGGCTGATCGCGGCCGCACCGGCACTCGCGAACGGCGGCGTACTGGAACCGCGCTTCCGGGAGAGCGGTCAGGACCGGTCCGACCATGCGGCCATTCTCGAAATAGACGCTGTGACAAAGGAATTCCGGGGGCGGAAGGGCCGGGCGGTGGTCGCGCTGAACGATGTATCAGTGCGGGTCGCCGCCGGTCGCACCCACGCGGTGGTCGGCGAATCCGGATCCGGAAAGTCCACGCTGCTGCGCATCGCGATGGGCCTCGAGACCCCGACCGCCGGAACGGTGCGCTTCGATGGCACCGAGACGTCCGGACTCTCCTGGCGGCGGCAACGCCCGCTGCGCCGCCGGTTCCAACTGGTGCATCAGAACCCCTATGCCGCACTGGATCCGCGATTCACGGTGCGCGAGAGCATTGTCGAACCCCTGGTGTCGTTCCGGCTCGGCAGCCGCGCCGAACGACACGCCCGCGTCGGCGAACTCCTGGACGCGGTGGCACTGCCGCGCACCGCCCTGGATCGCCTGCCCGAGGAGCTCTCCGGTGGCCAACGCCAGCGGGTTGCCATCGCGCGGGCCCTCTCGTTGCGGCCGGATCTGGTGCTGTTGGACGAACCGGTGTCCGCACTGGACGTATCGGTCCAGGAGCAGATTCTCGATCTGCTGCTGGATCTGCAACAGCGATTCGGCCTGGCGTACCTGTTCGTATCCCACGACCTCGCGGTGGTGGCCAAGATCGCGCACACGGTATCGGTGCTCGACAGCGGCACGGTTGTCGAATCCGGTTCGATCGCAGACGTTTTCGGGAATCCGCAGGATTCCCGCACCGAGCGGCTGATCGCCGCGATTCCCGGACGCCGAGCGCGGTCCAGCCGGGAACCATCCACCCTCGAAAGGCATTCTCGATGACAACGGCAACCGATACCTGGGTGTCCGATTGGCAGCGCTGGCACGCCGAGCGCGAAACGCTCGCCACCGACGCGCACGGCCTGGCGGCCGCGACCGGAACCCATTGGCTCAGCGATATCCCGCTGCGCATCGACGGCGTTCCCGGCGAGTGGGTCGCGGCCGACGGGCGCGCCATCGGCGATGGCTCCGGCTTTCATCTCGAACTCGTACCCGGTGATCGGGCGCCCAGCGGAGATCTGCTGCTGCAACCGCTGATTCGGGCCGGTGAGATCGCCCTGCGGGTATTCGACCCGAACGCGTCGACCCGCACGGGTCTGGAAGGGATCGACGCATTCACCCCGGATCGGGCGTGGGTGTTCGACGGTGTCGCCGAAACCGGCTCCGCGCCACTGCTACTCGACCACATCGACGGCTTCGTCAGCACCAATACCGGTGTGCGCGTGCGCATCACCGTCGACGGCCGGGAGCTTGTGCTGTCGGGCGCGGGCGCCCCGAACGGGGACATTCAGCTCACCTTCGCCGATACCACCAACGGCAGCCAGACCCAGCGCTTCCGATTTCTCACCATCCCCGCTCCGGACAGTCAGGGCCGTGTTGTCGTGGACTTCAATCGTGCCTACCTGCCGCCGTGCACCTTCTCCGACCACTACCTGTGCCCGCTGCCGCCGCCGGAGAACCGTCTCGATTTCCCGGTGCGCGCCGGTGAGACCTTCCTGCGCCGGGCGGATCGATGACCCGATATGTGATTGTCGGCGCGGGCGCGGTCGGGGTCTCCCTGGCCGTCGAACTCGGAGATCGCGGCCACGACGTAGTACTGGTGGCCCGCGGCGCGACACTGAAATATCTTGCGGCACAACCGCTGTCGTACCACTCGCATGCTGGGCCTCGGGAGGTCCGGCTCCCGGCCGTGGCGCTGGACTCCGATCTGGGCCTCCGGACCGGTGACATCGTCGTGCTGGCCGTCAAATCCCAGGACCTGCCGACCGTCGCACCCGCCCTCACATGGCGCGAGGTGACCGATGAACAGGGCACCGTCCGGGGCATCGCCGCGAATCTGGTCCCGGTGGTCACCGTGCAGAACGGCTTGGACGCCGAACGCACCACTGCCCGCTGGTTCGACACCGTGCTGGGCGCGGTCTTTCTCATCTCCGCCCAGCACACCCGCACCGGTGAGGTCCGCGTCGGTGGACACCCCTACATAGGCGGTGCCATCGCCGGTATCGCCAGCACGCTCACACCCGAATTCGCCGAGCAGGCCCTGAAAGTCGTCACCACGGACCTGCACGACGCGAACTTCCTCATCAAGCAGGTCACCGACATCCGCTCCTATAAGGCCGCGAAGATAGTTCACAGCGTGCGAAACGGGGTCGAAGTCCTGGCCGGTGACAGACAAACGAAAGACGCTGTCGGCCAAGCCCTCTCGGCAGAGGCCCGATCCGTCCTCACCGCCGTTGGATTCGACCCCGCGGACACCGCCGCCTTGATCCTGGATCCGGCCCAGGGTCACTTCAGTGAGCGATCCGGCGTAACCGCCGGACGGCAATCCACCTGGCAGAGCTTCGCCCGCGGCACCCCCACCAACGAAGTCGACTACCTCAACGGCGAAATCTCCCTCCTCGCTCGCCTGCACGGCATCCCCGCCCCACTCAACACCCGCTTACAACAACTTCTGGGCCGCGCCACCCACGCGGGCGGTGGCCTCGACCTACCGGGTCTGGACACTCTCGCCGAACTCCTGGCCCCTGAGGATTAGTCGCGCTCAGCGTGCGCCGGGCGATGGCAGTCGTGCAGTTGCGGTCGTCCCGGAAGAGGTTTCGGAATCGCTTGTCGGGCCGGATCGCTATCGTTCACGGGTATCGGGGGCTTCGCTCCTCCGTGGTACCGGCCGACTCCGTGCCGGTAGTACGCGATCGGTGAGGTGCGCGATATGGCTCGTCCCCAAGGTTGGCGGCCTCGTCTCGTGGCTCTGGATATCGACGGCACGATCTGCGCCGAGGATGGGGATCCGCTCTTGGCGCACACCATGATCAGTCCCGGTGTTCGTACAGCTGTGGCGGCAGTGGCGCACTCCGGTACTCACGTGGTCCTGTGCACTGGTCGGCCCGTGCGGTCGGTGCGTCCGTTTCTGAGCGAACTCGGATTGTCGAGCGGCGTAGCGATCTGCTCGAATGGCGCGATCCGGCTCGACGCCGCCACCGGTGAGATTCTCGACCGAATCGTGTTCGACCCGGCTGAACCAGTGGCCTTGTTCCGCCGGTTGCTCCCCGGCGCGGTGTTCACCGCCGAGGACGACGGCGTCGGTGATCGCACCACCCGGCTGGCCGTGCACTGGCCGGGTCGAACCGGTGCTGACCTGGCCGCCGCGTTGTCCGTCGCGTCGATGCCATGGATCGAATGCTCGATCAGCCTGGACACGCCGTGGCTGGTGGCTACCGCGGCCGGGGTGACGAAGGCGTCGGCGTTGGAGAAGCTGAGGGTCGAACTCGGTGTCGCACAGGGTGAAACCCTCGCGGTCGGTGATGGCGTCAACGATCTGCACATGCTCGCCTGGGCCGCCCACGGGGTGGCCATGGGGCAAGCCCCGGACGTCGTTCGTGCCGCGGCCGACGAAGTCTGTCTACCCGTTGTCGAGGATGGGCTGGCGACCCTGCTGGCACGCTGGTTCTGACCTCAACGCCACAGGTTCTGGACAGGCGACCTGCTCGAGAACTCGCTTTGCTACCAAACCGGGCATCCCGCGGTGTCGAACTCGCCTATAGACACGACCGAGAGCACCGACGGTTGCTTCGCTGGAAGGGCGGGTGGCCTACCAATGTCCCAGTGGCCTGCCGCTGGGGAGGAACGCAGGTGATCGTGACATATGAGGCCCCTCCCAGTGCCCTGCAACTGCTTGATCCATCCGAAGCCGTGACGTCGATCAGCGAGGTCTATTCCCCTGACGTGCGGTCATCCGCCGAAACTGCTGAGTTATGCGTTGAGTTATTGGCGGGCATCTCCTCGCGGGACCGCGATGCGTTCACTCAGCTCTACCGAATGACCAGTCATCGAGTCTTCGGGGTCGCGCTGCGCATGTTGCGCAACCGCGCGGCAGCAGAGGAGGTGACGCAGGAGGTCTACCTACAAGTCTGGTCATCACCGACGCGATATGACTCGCGGCTGGCCTCACCGATCGGATGGCTGATCGTGCTGACCCGAAGACGTGCCATCGACCGAATACGAAGTGACCGTGCGGCTTTCGAACGCGATGTGCGCTACGGCGAGATGCAGCGAAGTATCGACCGCGACTTCGTTTTCGAAGCGGTTCAGGAGCGTGACGAGCGCCGCGCGGTGTTGCGCGGACTCGGCCTCCTGACCGAATTACAGCGTGAGAGCATCGAATTGGCGTATTTCGGCGGGCTCACCTACAGCGAGCTGGCCGACCGGCTCGACATTCCGCTCGCCACCGTGAAAAGCCGGATCCGCGATGGATTGAACCGCCTTCGATCCGCCTTCGCGATGGGACTCTGAGCTGAGATACGGGTGCGCCCCCGTGTCACCGACTCGGTGACACCGGGGCGCGGAAGGCTTGGATCAGCCGAGGTCGGGGTTGCCGACCCACTCGATGATCGTCCAGCCCTTCTGCGGGCTGCCCTTGAGAACCACGCGGCCGCCGTTACGCATCGGATCGGTGCCGAGCTTGCTCTTATCGGCGTTGCTGGCGTTCATCATGGACCAGAACATGATGGTGCCGCCGTGCGAGAAGATCACCGGGTTGGCGCAGTTACGACGCTGCACATCGAGCAGGGCCTGATCGAAGCGGTCGTCGAATTCCTTGCCGTCGATCGAGCCGGGAATCCGTGCGCTGGTGTCGCCAGAAATCCACTTGATCGGCGCCTGGAGGTACCCGGCCATGGCCTGGGCCTCCGGGGTGCCCTCGTACTGGCCCGCCTCGATCTCCCGGAAGCCGGGCTGCACGTTGACGCTCAGGTGCTTCTTGGCGACGGTCGGTGCCGCGGTCTGCTCGGTGCGCACCATATTGGACGCGAAGGCGCAGTCGAACTTCTTGTCGTTCAGCACGGTGGCCAGGTTGTCCGCCTGGGTCCGGCCGCGCGCGGACAGGTCGGGTCCGGGCACCTTGGTGTCGATCAGGCCCGAGGTGTTGCCGAGGGACTCGGCGTGGCGCACCAGGGTGATGGTCATTTCGCTGGCGCCGCCGCTGCCGGAGCTACTGCCTGAGCTGCCGAAATCGGGGCCTGCGGTTGCGATGCCGGTGGTGGCGGTGGCGGCCGCGACCGCGGTCGCCAGCACCGCGAGGGACAATCGAAGAGATCGGATGCGCATGGGTGGGAAGGCCTTTCATCGTGGCGAAAGCCACTTCAGTTCTGCCGAAAACCGGACATTTGGGGTGTCGCGTCTCACAGAAGCAGCTCTTGCCCGAATCAAATACCGGAGATCCCATTCATCGGGATCCTCGGCAACCAGACCCATGCGCCGTCGCTACCATCGGTAGCAGAGGCATCCGTTCACCAGCGGGCGTAATCGGTATCCATCCGGGAGACCTTGATGGTCCCGTAGGTTGTCGTCCCATCGGCGTGCCGCTGTTTCACCGACACCTCCCCGCCGTCCGTCAGATCGATCCAACGGTTCTCCGTTGTCCCGCTGAAGGATTGATTCTGATAGATGCCCGACTCGGCGAATACATAGCCGTACCGCGGGGCGTTGTCGAACGCGCCATTGCATACCTGGATGCCGGCCTCGGGGAAGGTGATCGATCCGTCGCGACTGCCCGGCCCCTGCACGCGTGCGGCGTTCACCAGCTCGGTCGCGACCCTGCCCGCCTCGATCTTGCCCGCGGTGACGGTTGATTCACCGCCGGAGTTGTTCGAGACCAGTATTCCGCTCGCCCCGAAAGCGATTGCGCCCGTGGCCGCCCATGGCCCGGTGACCTTTTGGGTGGTCACCAGCGCGGCCCCGACCTTGGCCGCGGTGAGCTCGCCATCGGATCCGACCGGATCGGCGACCCGCACCCCGGCTGAGGTGAACTCGAGTCTGCCTGTCCCCGGCAACCCATGGACGCGGGCGGTCCGGATCCCGCTCCCGAAGGTCGGTTCGGCCACCTGGACGGTGGTGGTCAGGAAGTATTGCCGCGTGGTGGCGGGATCGGTGGCGATCAGGGTGTAGGTGGCGTCGCGTTTCGGGCCGGTCTTGGGGTCGGGCCGCCACTCGCCCGTGGCGGTGACCGATGCCAGGGTGCCGTCCGGCAATCCGATCGTGTAGGCGAGATCGTCGGGTCCGTCCCAACGCAATACGATGGCGTCGCCGTCGTCCACCATGGCCTGATCGGGACGGAAGTTGCTGGGCGCGACGAACTTCGGCGCGGTCTTCACCAGGGGCACCGAGGTGACGCTGCTGCTCGGGTTGGCATTCTGTGCTCTGCTGGCGGACTCGCGCACGCTCAGCACAGCCAGCCCGGCGGTTTCGGCGACGGGGACATCCTCCAACTTCAGCACCAGGTTATCGCCGGGAGCGAAACGAACCTTGCCCGGGGAGCCTTTGGAGATCTGGAAAGTTCCTGCGGCGGCTTGGATTTGAACACTCAGCGACTGCACTCCCGATTGAGCGCCGTGAAACTCGGCGCTGGCCGTGACCAGGCTGATGTCCGGCGTCAGGTGGTCGGCGCCATTGCCGATGGGCACCTTCACCTCATTCCTGGACCAATGGGCTGCGGTGCTGCCGGAATTGGTGACCAGCAGATACACCGTCCCAAAGGAACTGGGCTGCCCCGCCTTCGACGCCTCCAGGGCCGCGGGGTCGGTGAGCACGGTGTAGGTCAGCAGAGTCATGGTCTCTCATCCTTGCGCCGGAGGGTCGGCGCGGGCCGTGGACCCACGCGCGATCGAGGGCCCGCGCGCGACGACGCGACGGGGCCGGACGGGGACAAGCGGTGACGCCGATGTCATCCGAAATCGCTTGGGCCCCAACAGAGCACCCTTCGATTCTGACCCATCCGACCCTCGGAGCGCGGCGATTCGACAAGACGATCATCAGCCGCATCGAGCTGAAATGTGCTGGGGTAAGCGAGCTTTCCCGCAACTCTCCCGGACTTTGGTTTACGAAGCCGGACGCTGTCCGATCAGGGGAGATTCTTGGTGAGGGCGGCGCTGGCTTTCTGGACCGCGTGGCAGGGGTCGCCTGACGCGGTGGAACCCCCGAGGAACCGCAGGGTGAGCACGGCGGTACCGAATTGAGCCACCGAGGCGGTGATGCAGCCGATCTTGTTGCTGTCCTGCACCGAGCGGAACACCGCGAAGTCGTGCCCGTAGTACGTCGACCGCCGCAGATCGGTGTAGGTGCCCGGTGCCAGCACGGTGTCCAGCGAATCGGCCGAGGCCACCGCGACGAGATCGAAGCTGCCGTCGGCGGCCATCCACTTGCAGGCCGGATACTTCGAGGTGGTGACCCGCTGCTTACCGGTAGCGCTCAAACCGGCAGCGCTGAGCTCGGATTCGGAGAACCCACACGGATCCCAGCCCGAAGCCGCGGGGGTGGCCGGTGTCGTGGCGACCGGGCTTGCGGTGGTGGTCGGATCGTCCCGGGTGGGCGGCGTGGCGGTTGGCTCACCGCCGGTTCCGGCGGTCGTCGGAGCCACAGTGGTGACCGTCGCCGCCGCTGTGCCGGAGGTCGGCTGGGTGCTCACGGTCGTGGACCCGCACCCCGTGAGCAATGCCGCGACAGCCCACACTGCCATCGCCGACCCGGCGCGCCTGCTGATCATTCTCGAAATCCCCTACCGTCGAACGTATTCCGCTGATTGGTGCACTCAGAACGAGCAGTCGGTGGCCCGACCTGCCCAGCCGCCCTTCAGGAATCGGATGATCGCGCAGAACGCGTCCTCGGACGAACCCGCCACCGGCGCGCCGACCTGACTCGACACCGCGACCTCGGTCGCCGAAACAGGCTGTGCCACCGCGGAACCCGCAGAGCCGATGAGACCGGCGGTGATGGCGGAGATGACGATGAGCTGCTTCATCGGGAATCCTCTTCTGACGACGATGTGACATCTCATCGTTGTTTCGCCGGTGGGACCGATCAAGCGGCCATCGCGAAACGGACGATAAGTTCGGCTAATTAATAGAAAGGATGGGGTGTGGAGCTCCGCGACATAGAGATCTTCCTGACGCTCGCCGAGGAGCTGCATTTCGGACGCACCGCCGAACGATTGCACCTGACCTCGCCGCGGGTCAGCCAGTCGATCAAAGCCCAGGAACGCGCCATCGGCACCGCGCTCTTCACGCGAACGAGCCGGGTGGTGCGATTGACCCGCGCGGGCGAGCAGCTGCGCGACGGTCTGCGGCCGGTCTACGAGAACCTGAACGAGGTTCTGGCCGAAGCGAAGCGGGCCGCTCGCGAGGAACACGCGGCACTGCGCGTGGGCGTGATCGCCTCCAACGCCCACGATATGCGGCCGTTCTTCGATACGTTCACCACCCGGCATCAATCCTGGCGGCTCGACGTGCGGCACAATCCGTTCGTCGACGCCTTCGGCCCCCTGCGCCGCGGCGAGATCGACGTGCTGATCTCCTGGCTCCCGGTGGAAGAGCCCGATCTCACCGTCGGACCCGTTGTCTTCACCGAAGACCGCGTACTCGCGGTCGCGGCCGATCACACACTGACCCAACGGGATTCGGTCTCACTAGAGGTACTGGGCGACTTCAGCGTAGCCACCGGCCCCGATCAACCCGGCTACTGGCAGGACGCATTCCACCCGTTCGCCACACCGCGCGGCCGCCGCGTAGAACGTGACGGCCAGGTCACCAATATGGACGAACTGTCGACACTGATCAGCCAGGGCCGCTCGGTGAACCTGCTCGGTGAGCACGCTGCCCGCTTCCACGCCCGCCCCGACCTGACGTACGTCCCGGTCTCCGACGCCCCACGTTTGCAGTGGGCGATGATCTGGGCCGCAGGCCGCGACACCGAACCGATCCGGGCACTGGCCCGGGTCGTCAAGGACCTGGGCACCCGCGCGATCTGAGCCCGATGGGAATCGCCGCATGGACGGCGAGGGGATCAGATATGCAGCGCCATCAACAGGTCGTCTACGAACTTCTCTTCGAGGTAGTACTCGTTGCGGAGTGTGCCTTCGAGTGTGAAACCCATTCTGGCATAGAGGCGTTGGGCTGCCAGGTTGGTCGATAAGACACGCAGGGTCAGGCGGGAGGCGTGCTGGCGGCGGGACTCGGTGACCGCTGCGGTGATCAGCGCGGTGGCAATTCCTTGGTGTCGAGCGGATTCGTCGACCGCGAGGCCCTGGATTTGGCGGACGTGGGCGCAGCTGTCGACGGGGATCGGTTGTACCAGGCGTAAGTAGGCGACAACACGGTCATCGAGTTCGGCGATGAGGTAGTCCGCGGGGCGGCTGGCTTCGTGGAAGAACGGCTCGCCGGCGGGTGGCTGGGGTGTGATCTCGGTGGCCGGGGACCAGGTACGCCGCACGAGCTCCGATAGTGCGGGCTCGTCCGCGGTGATGGCCGTGCGGATCCTCACGTCGCTCATGTCGTCCAGTCTTACCGCACCCGTGTGTGATTGCGTGCCCCACGGTTTCCGGTGTGTTACGGCAGGCGGTTTTAGTCGATGGCGGTATTTAACACAGTCGGAGGAAATGCGAGGAAGCGATTACCCCGCACGGGGTCGATGTAATGGGACTGCGCATTCACAGATTGTCAATGTGGCTTAAAAGGGCTGGTGCGCAACCAGTTTCGACATCGATCGCGATCCCGCCTCCGTGAGCTTCTCGACATCGGCAAATGTTCCGGATGTAACCATTCCGAAATCGACCGGACGTCAACTGGTTTCACCGATGAAAGTGCCCACACCGAACCGCGCCGGTTCGCCTCGCTCATCGGTCCACGCGAATTCCAGGGAGAACCTCATGTCCGAACTGACCCAGTCCACGGTCGATATCGACAAGGCGATCGAGGAGAACATCGCCGCGTCGCTGGCGGAGATTCCGCATCCGGCATTGCCGAAGGGGACCAATATCTACGGGTCCACCAAGATCTTCCCCGACTACCGGGCCGAGGTCGGGGAAACGTATTTCACGCTGGTGCACGGGATCGCGCACGAGTCGTCGGTGAGCTTCGTGGCGATCCTGCAAGCCACCCGGGCGCTGCGTAAGGGATTCGAGTCGGCCATCTACTTCTATGGCCCCGGCGCGATCAATGCCATTGCCACGCGCGGCTTTCCGACCACGGGCGATAGCGGGTTCCCGGGGGAGCAGAACATCAATGACGCGCTCTCGACCTTCATCAAGGAGGGCGGGAAGGTATTCGCGTGCCGGTTCGGGCTGGCGCTGCACGGTGCGCGCGAAGAGGATCTGATCGAAGGCGTCATTCCCGCGCATCCGCTCGATGTGCAGGACGCGCTGATCCACTACGCCCGCAAGGGCGCCATCATCAACTCGACCTACCAGCTGTAGGCCTGCCATGACCGAGGTATCCACTCGAGTAGACCTGGCGCTGCTCGGAATTCGCGTCGATGTGCCGGTGCAGCGCCGTTCCGGTGCCGGTCCCAGCGATGACGGTCATGTCCTGATCGGGGGTGCCGGCGCTGCCATCCCCATCCGGCGCGCGAGTCCATACAGCGTGCGCGGGAATCGGCTCCTATTCGAAGGCACCGATCTGGGGGTGACGGTCGAGCCGGTGCAGCGGCCCCGCTTCTACGATCTGGTGACGGCGGACGGGATTTCGTACGAGAAGATCGCCAAACTACATGGCGCGGATGTGCTCGCCACGACGGTGGTGCAGACGTGCATTCGCTACGGCGAGGACCAGCGCTGCCGCTTCTGCGCCATCGAAGCCTCGCTCGAGGCAGGGTCAACGATCGCGGTGAAACGACCCGAGCAGCTCGCAGAGGTCGCCGCGGCCGCGGTTCGGTTGGACGGGGTACGGCAGATGGTGATGACCACCGGTACCTCCGCCGGAAAAGACCGTGGTGCAAGGCATTTGACTCGATGCGTGCGCGCGGTCAAACAAGCTGTGCCGGAGCTACCGATCCAGGTGCAGTGTGAGCCCCCGGCCGAACTGTCGACGCTGAGCGAGTTGCACGCGTCCGGTGCCGATTCGATCGGCATTCACGTGGAGTCACTCGATGATCGAGTGCGAGCACGCTGGATGCCGGGCAAATCGACTGTGCCGCTGAGTGAATACCGCGCGGCATGGACCGAAGCGGTGCGAGTCTTCGGCCGCAACCAAGTCTCGACCTATCTGCTTGTCGGTCTCGGTGAGGATCCCGACGAATTGGTCTCCGGTGCAACCGAACTCATCGATATGGGCGTCTATCCATTCATCGTTCCATTCCGGCCGCTGGCGGGAACCCTCGCGGTCGATATCGATCACGCCAGCGCACCCGACCCCGAGTACCTGGAATCGATCACCCGCCGGGTCGCGCACGAATTGCAGCGCGCCGGAATGCTCGGCGCCGCACAGAAAGCCGGATGCGCGGCCTGCGGAGCGTGCTCGGTCCTGCAGAGCGCCGGGGGCTGAGATGGCTACTTCCCAGCGCGAGGCAACCCCGCGATCGTGGCTGGACTCTCAGTCCGGCGAGGCGCGGAATCCGGGCATCGGAGCGTGTGTGCTGTCCGGGAATCCGGCCGGGCACGGCGACGGGCTCGTGATTCGCGAGGCCGAGTTGAGCGATCTGCGCGCCTATCGGCGGCTGCGCCGAGAGAACTTCGTCATCGATCAGGGCCTGTTCACCGGCAGCGATGCCGATGATCTCGACGATGACCCGCGCACCCGAGTACTGGTCGCCACCGCACCCGACGGCACGGTGCTCGGTGGCGTGCGCCTGGCCCCTGCCACACCTGCCGATATCGGCTGGTGGACCGGCAGTCGTCTGGTCGTCGACCAAGCGCTGCGTACACACCGCATCGGCAAAGCCCTCGTACGTGCGGCATGCGCGTACGCCGAGACCAACAACGTGTTGCGCTTCGAAGCCACCGTGCAGGCCCGCCATGCCGCGATGTTCACCGATCTGGGCTGGACGCCGATCGGACCGAGCAGCCTGGGTGGTGTACCGCATGTAGGTATGCGGTGGCCTATCGATCGCATCCAGCGTTTGGCCGACGCCACCAAATCCATGCTCGGACCGGCGCTCGCGGCATTGGATGTGCATCCGATGGCATTGGGCGGCAGCGGGTTTCGCGGCGACGACGCCGCACCGGTGCCGGGCGGCGATCTGCTCGCGGCGTGCGACGCCATCGTGCCCTCGATGGTCGAACGCGATCCGGAGTGGGCGGGCTGGTGCGCGGTGCTGGTCAACCTCAACGATCTGGCCGCGATGGGTGCCGAACCTGTCGCGATGCTCGACGCGGTCGCCGCCCCCACCCGCTCACTGCTGACCCGGATCCTGCGCGGACTGGGCAAGGCCAGTGCGATCTGGCAGGTGCCCATCCTGGGCGGGCACACCCAGCTCGGGGTTCCGGCGGCGCTGTCGGTCACCGCGCTGGGCCGCACCGATCGCCCGGTCACCAGCGGTGGCGGCCGGGTAGGGGACCAGCTCGCGCTTACCGCCGATCTCGACGGCGGGTGGCGCACCGGATACCACGGGCGGCAATGGGATTCGTCTTCACATCGGTCGGGCGAGGAGCTGCGCGCCTTGGGCCGCGTCGTCGCCGAGCGCCGTCCACACGCTGCCAAGGACGTGAGCATGGCCGGTATCGCGGGCACCGCCGGAATGCTCGCCGAATCCAGCGGCGTCGGTGTCGAGATCGATCTGGCGCGCCTGCCCAAACCCGAGAACGCCGCAATGGCCGACTGGCTCACCTGTTTTCCCGGTTTCGCCATGCTGACCGCCGATCGCCCCGGCACCCCCGCCAGCTCTGCCGCGAGCCCGGCGACCTCGGCGATCTGCGGCGAACTGACCACCACCCCCGGCGTCCGGCTGCGCTGGCCGGACGGCATCACGACCACCGCGGTGACGGGATCCGTTACCGGATTGGGGATCTCATGAACGACCTGACCATCTCCGTGGCGGCCGCCGAATTCGGCCGCGATATGGAGAACTGCTACCGCACCATCGGCACCCTCATCGACACCGCCCGCGCGCGCGGGAGCCGATTGCTGGTGCTGCCCGAAGCCTGCCTGGGCGGCTACCTACCGAGCCTGGGCGGCGGCGAGGAAACCGAGGAAGCCCGAGCCCGCCGAATGCGCAGTCTGCCACCGGCTCTCACCCTCGATGGACCGGAGCTGCGCACGGTCGCGGCCATGGCCGGAGATCTGGTGGTGACACTCGGATTCTGTGAAGCCGACGGCGAGGACCGCTACAACGCCGCTGTCACCCTGACCGGGGACGGAATCCTGGGTTCCTATCGCAAAGTTCACCAGCCACTCGGCGAAAACCTCTGCTACGCAGCCGGGTTCGAATACCGCGCTTTCGACACTCCGGTCGGCCGGATGGGTATGCAAATCTGCTACGACAAAGCCTTCCCCGAGGCCGCGCGGGCGTTGGCCCTGGACGGTGCGCAGATCATCACCTCGCTCTCGGCCTGGCCCACCGCCCGCACCGGAGCCGCCGACCGGCTCGAAGACGACCGCTGGACACAGCGTTTCGACATCTTCGACCGCGCTCGCGCCGTGGAGAACCAGGTGGTGTGGGTCGCCTCCAATCAGGCCGGAACCTTCGGATCGCTGCGCTTCGTATGCAGCGCCAAAATCGTCGGCCCGGGCGGCGATGTGCTCGCCACCACCGGAACCAGCGCCGGACTGGCTACTGCCACAGTGGATCTGGACCACGTGCTGGCGCTCGCCCGCGACGGCGGCATGTACAACCTGCGCGACCGCCGCCCCGAGCTCTATCACAGTGTCACCCAGCGCTACGGCGTTGTCGGACAACCGGATCGGCCTGCGGGATTGGTGGTCGAACATGCCTGAGATGCATTTCCAGGTGCGCTGGCCGGACGGGGCAGTTCAGAACTGCTACTCACCCTCGCTGGTCATTCACGACCATCTCGAGGTCGGCATCGATTATCCGGTCGAAGAATTCCTCGCCCACGTCCGGACCGCGCTCGCGATCGCCTCCGAGCGAGTGCGCGCCAAGTACGGATTCTCGTGCACCTCCGCGGCGGCCACCCTCGAAGCCATCGAAACCACTGCCGCGCAGGCACTCTCGTCCAGTGGAACCGTGCGGGTGCTGTCGATGACACCGCCGTCGGTGGCCGCCGCGACACCGAAAGGCCGGTCATGACAACCTATTCCACCGAGCATCACGATGTGATCGTGATCGGCGGCGGCCAAGCGGGCCTGTCGATCAGCTGGCACCTCACGCGCGGAGGCGTCGATCACGTGGTGCTCGAGCGCGACACCATCGCCCACGAATGGTCCGACACCCGCTGGGACAACTTCACTCTCGTCACCCCGAACTGGCAGTGCGTGCTGCCCGGCTACCGGTACGACGGTCCCGACCCGCACGGGTTCATGGCGCGCGATGAGGTCTACGCCTGGCTGCTCGGCTATGCGCAAACCTTCGACCCACCCGTGCGCGAAGGCGTGCAGGTGAACGACCTCACGGTGTCGCCCACCGGCGGATTCGCACTCGGCACAAGTGTGGGGCCGATGCACGCCGATCAGGTGGTGGTCGCGGTCGGCGGCTACCATATCCCCACCATTCCGCGCTTCGCCGAGAAGCTCCCCGCCTGGATCACCCAGCTGCATTCGGCGGAGTACCGCAATGCCGACGACCTGCCCGAGGGCGCGGTATTGGTCGTGGGTACCGGGCAATCGGGTGCCCAGATCGCCGAGGACCTGCATCTGGCGGGGCGGCAGGTGCACCTGGCGGTCGGCAACGCTCCCCGGGTCGCACGCTTCTACCGCGGCCGCGATTGCGTGGCATGGCTGCACGATATGGGCCACTACGACATACCGATTCAGGATCAGCCCGGCGGTCTGGGGAAGCGGGAGAATACCAATCACTACGTCACCGGCCGGGACGGCGGCCGGGACATCGACCTGCGTGCGTTCGCACGGCAAGGAATGGGCCTGTACGGACGACTGGTCGATATCAACAGCGGCACAGCATATTTCGACTCATCGCTGGCCGCATCCCTCGACAGCGCCGACGCGGTCGCCGAGAGCATCAAGGACTCCATCGACGCCTACATCGCCCGCGAGCACCTCACCGCGCCGACCGAACCCCGCTACACCCCGGTGTGGCAACCCGACTCCGGGGCAACCGAACTCGACCTCGCCGCCCACGGCATCACCTCGGTGCTGTGGTCCGTCGGATTCCGCACCGACTACCGATGGCTACGCGCGGGCGTATTCGACGGCGAAGGGCACCCCTGCCACAACCGCGGCGTGACAACCACATCCGGCCTGTACTTCCTGGGCCTGCCGTGGCTGCACACCTGGGGCTCGGGCCGGTTCGCGGCGATCGCCCGCGACGCGGAATACCTCGCCGACCGCATTACCGTCGGGGTCCACGCCTCAGCGGTGGCGTAGCCGATGCCGGTCACGCGAATCGCCGCTGTCGCAGCACATTTCGGCGCTGACATCGGGCGGGCGCTGGAGAAGATCGCCGGAATCATCGAGCGCCTGGCAGCCGACGGCGTGCAACTGCTGGTGCTGCCCGATGCGAGCCTGGGCGGCTACATCGGCGATCTACGCAACCCCGACCCCGCCACCGGCCCCGAAGCGATCGACGGCGACGGCCCGGAAATCCGGCTACTGAGCCGCTTGGCCGGGGACATGGTCGTATGCGTCGGCTACGCCGAACACGCGGACGGCCTGCGCTACAACTCCGCGGTCTGCCTCAGTGGTGACGGCGTGCTGGGCCGCCACCGCAAGGTGCATCAACCTGCGGGAGAGCACCTCGCTTACGCTGCGGGACAAGGCTTCTCCGCGTTCGACACGCCGCTGGGCCGCATGGGCATGCTCATCGACTACGACAAAACCTTCCCCGAATCCGCCCGCGAACTGGCCCTCGGCGGCGCACACACGATCGCGGCCCTGTCGGCTTGGCCCGCCAGCACCACCGACCGCGCCTCCCGCATGCCCAACGACCGTCAATCGCGCCTGTTCGACCTCTACGACCAAGCCCGCGCCGCGGAAAACCAAATCGTGCTCGCTTCCTCCAATCAAACCGGCACCACCGGCAGCCTCCGCTTCCTGGGTCAAGCCAAAATCGTCGGCCCCGGCGGAGATATCCTCGCCAAAACCTGGACCAAAGGCGGCCTTGCGGTAGCCGATATCGACATCGCCACCGAGGTCCAACGCGCCCGCCGCGTCCTGCACCACCTCACCGAACGCCGCACCGACACCTACGTCAACCTCCTGCACGACAAAGGATTTGAGTGATGCGTATCGCCCTGCTGACCTACTCCACCAAGCCCCGCGGCGGCGTCGTGCACACCCTCAACCTCGCCGAAGCCCTCGCCGGCCAAGGAGCCGAGGTCACGGTCTGGACCCTGGGCCGAGGCGGCGACCAAGCATTCTTCCGCCCCGTCGACCCAGCCGTGCGTGTGCGCGTCGTCCCCTTCACCGCGCTCGACGGCGAAAACGTCGGCACCAGAATCCTGCGCTCGATCGAGACTCTCCGAACCGCTTTCACCCCAACCGATTTCGATATCGTTCACGCCCAAGACTGCATCAGCGCCAACGCCGTAGGCCCCTGCATCCGCACCATCCACCACCTCGACAGCTTCACCACCCCCGAACTCGCCCGCTGCCACGAAGCCGCCATCACCACCCCCTACGCCCACATCTGCGTCTCGACCGCCGTCGCCGAGGAAGTCCACACCGGCTGGGGCCTGACCCCCACCGTCATCCCCAACGGCGTCGAATACAACCGCTTCGCCGCCGCCGCGAGCACCGACCCAGCCGCAACCGCACGCCGATCCACCTGGCGCACCCGCCTGGGCCGCTACGTGCTCGCGGTAGGAGGCATCGAACCCCGCAAAGGCAGTCTCGATCTGCTCGAGGCGTTCGCACTACTACACCGCGATCACCCCGATCTGCGCCTGGTCATCGCGGGCGGAGAAACCCTCTTCGACTACTGCGACTACCGAACCCAATTCGACACCCGTGCAACAGAACTCGGCATCGACGTCACTCTGCTGGGCACAGTCGATCACGCCGACCTACCCGCCCTGATCGCAGCAGCCCAGGTCCTCCCGTTCTTCTCCACCAAGGAAGGTTTCGGCCTCGCGGCCATGGAGGCGTTGGCAGCAGGCGTCCCCGTCGTAGCCCGCGACCTACCCGTCCTGCGCGAGGTCTTCCAAAACGCCGTCCATTACGCACATTCCCCGACCGAGATGGCCGCACGCCTGCGAGAGGCGTTGCCCCACAACCCACAACGCGCCACCACAGGTCGCACCCTGGCCGCACAATTCCGATGGGATCGCGCCGCCCGCGCACACCTCGACTTCTACGCCGGCACTGTCGCGGCGGATCGTCAACCGACATCGGTATCCGGCCACGGAGCCGCGTGATCGCTTCTTTCGCTCACCGCTCTACGGTCCGGATCAGGCATCGATCGCTCAGGCGAACAGTCGGCCGATCAGCGCACCCTGCCCCGATTGCAAGACGTGTGCGGCTTCCAACGGAATCCAGAAGCATTCCAGCCGTGTCGGCTCGCCCACACCATCGTGGTCCTCCCGGCTATTCCACCGCTCCGGTGTGTCACCACCAATCTCGAGCTCGAAAATATGCCGATGCTGGATCTCGAAACGGTAAGGGCTGATGTCATAGATGTCCTCGCCAAGCTTGCGCACAATCGTGAACTCGCTGAACCCGGTCTCTTCCCGCGCCTCCCGCAGAACGGCCTCCTCGGGCGTCTCCCCGGCCTCCACACTCCCCGCCGGCACTTGGACGCCGACTTCCTCCCACGAGTGGTCGAGGTGACGAAACACAAGCAGTCGTCCGTCGCGAACGATATATGCCAAAACCTTTTCCTTGGACACCTTTTCGGGCATCGGACGAGTAGCCCTTCCTGATGGGGTGAGTCCGACATCAGCCTAGCCGTCCATGCACGTCAGAGATTGATTGCCGCCGGGAACTACACTCGGGCTCACGAAATCCAGTTGGCGTTGCATGTGCGAATCACAGTTCCCGGCGTAGCCATCCCGCGGCTGCGGAAGCCGGACCATCGGTGCAAGGGAGAGCGAGATGCCGGAACTTCGAGTGGCGCTGGTGGGCTTCGGGCTTGCCGGGTCGGTGTTTCATGCACCGCTGATCGCCGCCGAACCACGTATGCGCTTGGATGTGGTGGTCACTTCATCAGCTGAACGCGCTGAACAGGCGCGGCAGGAACATCCGGGAGTAAGGGTCCTTGCCACGCCCCCGGAGTTGTTCGCTGATCCGTCCGGGATCGATCTGGTGGTGATCGCGACTCCCAATCGCAGCCATGCTTCGCTTGCGCTGGAGGCGATCGAGGCTGGGATACCGGTTGTGGTGGACAAGCCACTCACCGTCACCTCTGCTGAGGCTGAGCAGGTCATTGCCGCTGCCGAGGGGCGTGGAGTGGCTTTGTCGGTGTTTCAGAACCGGCGATGGGATGGCGATTTCCGCACGGTCCAAAGCTTGATCGAGAAGGGCCGTTTGGGGGAGGTGCAGCGGTTCGAGTCGCGAATGGAGCGGTGGCGGCCCGTCGGCAAAGGTGGGTGGCGCGAGCTCGGGGGAGCTGCTGATGGCGCGGGATATCTCTATGACCTCGGCAGTCACCTTGTCGATCAGGCGTTGATTCTGTTCGGACCGGTTGTCGATGTCTATTGCGAACGTGACCGTCGGCGTGCGGGAGTGGAAGCCGACGATGATGCGTTTCTCGCGCTCACTCATGAGTCGGGTGTCCGGTCTCATTTGTGGATGAGTGCGGTGTCGGCACAGATCGGCCCGCGGTTCCGTGTTTTGGGATCGGAAAGCGCCTTCGTTATCGATGGTCTCGATCCACAGGAAGCGGATCTGCGCGCCGGTCGTCGCCCGGGAGACGGGCAAAGCTGGGGCACGGTCGAATCCGATCGCTGGGGCCTATTGGGGACCGAGGGCGATACCGATCGAATTCCCACCGAGCCCGGCGATTATCCCGCGTTCTACCGGGCAATGGCCGCTGCCTTGCTCGATGGCACGCCAGTCCCGGTTGATCCACACGACGCGCTCGAGACGCTCAGGATATTGGAGCGGGGAGCTATGAGCGCGCAGCGGTAGCGCTCGGCGCACCTGATCGAACGTCCGGGAATCGAACTCGACACGGTCAGTTCAGCTTTGACTCACGCCAATGTAATTTCATTTGCAAGATCGCTGTTAACCAGGCTGAATGCCTATGTTGTGCTCTGGTTTGCGGTGTGTCAAGATCGTCGGCACCGGCTTCGGGGGGAAGTTCGTCGGAGGCAGTCGGCAATCCGCGTTGCGCACCCGTTTTGACTCGCCGCCAACATATTTCAAGGAGCCGCCATGGGAGCGCTACTTCTCAGCAGGGACGTGCCGGGAACTCTCGAATCCCTGTTCAACACCATCGTCGCGCCGACCACCTGGGACCACTGGTTCGGCATGCATCATGACTTCGTCGGCACGCCGCCCGAGCGGCTGGTCGAAGGGTCCGTCGTAGTGGCCGAGGTGCTGCTGCACGGAATGCTCGAAGAAGTCGAGTGGACGGTCACCCGGCTTGACGAGCCCTACCGAATCGCGTTGCGTGGCAAGGGAAGAACCGGCATCCAGTACGACCTGACCTACTGGCTGCAAAGCACGGACGCGGGCAGCAATATCACCGCGGGCTTCACCTTCTCCGGACCGCTGATCACCAATCAGGTGACCGAGAACCTGGAACAGCACGGCTATCAGCAACTCGACAACACCCTCGGCCAGCTCGCCGAACTCGCCTGCGCGCTACACGAATAGGCCGAGGCCGCCAACCGCGGCCGCTCACATCGATCCCAACGCCGTGATCGGTGAGAGCGTTAGCCCGAAATCACACCTGCGCGGAGCGTGAGCTGTCGACTGCTGCGGGGGTCGCGGGCACAATATTTGCTGGCTATACGCTATCTCTATGGAA
Organism: Nocardia sp. NPDC058058; assembly: GCF_042885355.1. Classification (NCBI taxonomy): domain Bacteria; kingdom Bacillati; phylum Actinomycetota; class Actinomycetes; order Mycobacteriales; family Nocardiaceae; genus Nocardia; species Nocardia sp. NPDC058058. Next base: position 1,188,509 of record NZ_JBHVSA010000003.1, read on the forward strand.
CCGCCCGAGGTCACCCTCGAGAACTTCGACGCCGTGTACGACTACTACCGCGATCATCGGCAGAATCTGCTGAAGGCGAAGGCGGCGTACTGGTTGCTCGGTCGTCGGTTTCGGCCGCGGGTGAACTACGCGCCTGGTGCGCGGAAAGCATTGCGGGACTTCGTCTCCGACGGTCGTCCACTGCTCATATCCATCAACCATCTGTCGGAGAACGACCCCTATACGGTGAGCGCGGCGGCGTGGCGCAGTCCATTGCGGCCCGTCATCGGGCACACCAGGGTGCTGGCCAAACACGAGGTATTCGCCAACCCGAAACTGCGGAACACGCTCGACATGATGGGTGGCCTGCCGGTTTTCCGCAGCAAGGATCACGGAACCGACCCGGTCGACGCTGCTTCGGAGCGATTGATCGACACCTGTGCGGTTGTCATGGCACGCGGCGACAGCATCGCACTGTTCCCCGAGGGCACCTGCAACACCGTCGACCACACACGGGTGCTCGAGCTCGGCGGCGGCATCGGGCATATCGTCCGGCGCGCCCGCGAACTCGGTGCGGACCCGGTGCTGGTCAGCCTCGGACTCAGCTACGGCCCGCGCCCGGATCCCGCAGCCGAACTGAGCAAGGCCGATGTCCGATCGGCCAGCTTCTACTTCGGGATGCCGCTCGCCGAACTGCCGTCCCAACCCGCCGACATCACGCGTACTGCCCGCGCCGAGCTGCAAGCAGCGCTAGACGGAGCGGTCGCCGGTTACTGAGCGACCGCCCCGAATCTCACAGCGACCGCAGTACCCGCCGGCCCATTCGTGGATCGGCCAAGGGGCGCACCGCGATTCGCATCAACGCCAGTGCATTGTCGTCCCCGGCAATGCGGTTCATTTTCAATGTCCCGCACGCCAGACACTGATGCACCAGCGACCATTCGCCGTTGTCGCGGACGGTCATGCTGACCGCCCGCATGCGGGCGCGGCACGATTCGGCCCGGTCGCCCGGTACCCGGTCCACATGCCGACTGGTCAAACAGTGCGGGCAGTGGTTGCGATGTCCGGTCCCCGGAGCGGTGATCGGGACATCGAGCCGACAGCCCACGCATCGGAACGAATCACCGGATTCCCCACCGGGGCCGTGCAATACGGATTTCCCGCGTTGCCGGCGATGGGCAATCGCGTTGTTCTTTCGTGGCATGTCCGGCTCCTAGAGATCGCCGAACACTTCGAGCGGGAACGGTGGTTCGGCAAGCGGACGCACGGCCAATCGCATGAGGATCAGCTGATTGTCGTCACCGCACACCGTGTGCAGCGCCAGTTCGTGGCAGCGCGTGCAGCGATGCACGATGCCCCATTCGCCGTTGCGCGACACCGCGATCGACAGCGGAGCCATCCGCCCCTGACATTCGGAGACGCCACCTTCGACCTGGTCGACGGTGTGCCGCGAATGCAGACAGCTGGGGCAGTGATTGCGCCGCTCGCCGTCGGGCCCGAGTAGAGCCACGGTGAGACTGCAACGCATACAGGAAAAGGTCCCGGTCCGCAGTGCGGGACTGGGGTCATGATGGGTAAAGGTGTTGTCGGACAACTCGGTTCACTCCTAGGCCGAGAGCATGAAAGCTGGCAGCGGGAGTAGGCCGAGAGCGCCTCGATGACGCTAGCGACTATCGGCAGATGTGGTGCGGGCAGCGATCGCTCGAGCCGGAGCCACACCGCGAGGCGCTCTCGGCGCATTCCGGGTCATCAAAACACCCTCTTCCACAGACGATTCGTACGCGCCCGAGTGGCGCGGCGGCAACGGTAACAGCGGCCCCACGGCGGCCGCCATCGATTTATCGCGTGACTACTTCCCCTGGAGTGGGGAGGTGATCGTGGTGAAGTATTGCGCCGCGCCCAGAATCGCGGCGGGCGCGGTGATGAACAGCTGCCCGGCGAGCGTGCCGAGGAAACCGATCGCCGCGGTGCCCGCGATGCAGCCGACCACCGCGCCCGGCAGCGCGCCGAACATGGCGGTGAGTGCGCCGGTGAGGGTCGCCCCGGCCGCACCGCCGATCAGGCATCCGACGGCAGCGCCGCCGATGCCGCCGACCAAAGTGCCGATGGTCGCGCCCAAACTGATGGTGCTGGTCATGCGGCTCCACGCCGCCTGTTCGCGTTCGTATTCCGTGCGCCACGGGGCGGAGTTCTCGAACGGCAGCGCCACCGGCCGGTAGACCGCGTGCGCGAGATCGAATCGGGGCGTCAGCGTCGCGGTGCGGTCCTCGATCCGCGCGGTGATGGGAAACACGAAATCGTCTACGCGGAAGGCGAGTTCGGTGCCGCCCAGGATGGTGCCGTCCGCCGCCACGATCTTGAAGGTGTGGTCATCGGCGACCAGCGATCCGGCGTCGGTGCGGATCACCGTGCTGGTCGGGTCGACGGTGGCGGTGTAGTTCAGCGCCGGTTCCGGGCTCGCCGGGGTGGCCGTGGCGGTGGCGCTGGTGACGCACGCGGCTGCGAGCAGCAGTGCGACAGATAGTGCGGGACGGTGGGTGAACCCCATGAATGGACCTCGAATTCCTCATCAGGTGTTGCGGATTGCGCACGGGCGATGTCATCGGTTCGGGCTGGGGAGCCCTGCCGCCGGACCCGGCGGTGGGTGAGCCTACGGGTTTACAACGTTAATGACAATCGTTATCGTTAGCGCTCGTCAAGCGGAACGAGGGAGGCCGAGTGGGACATCTGCTGATGATCGAGAGTTGGGTCGGTTCGATGAGTACCCTGCTGCCACAGGCGATTCGGGAGCGTGGGGATCGATTCAGCTTCCTGACCCGCGACCTGGGGCACTATCTGCGGGCGGGGTCGTCCACCGGGCATCCACTGCTCGGGGCGGCCAATATCGTGACCGCCGAGACCAATGACGAGGCGGGGCTGTTGCCCTGGCTCGGGCGGTTGCACGAGGTGTTCGAATTCGACGGGGTAGCGACCTCGTGCGATTACTACCTGCCGACGGTGGCGGCGGTGGCGGCCGAACTGGGATTGCCGGGACCGAGCCGTGCGGCGGTCGCGGCGGCGTGTGACAAGGCGAGCACTCGCCGAATCTGTAGCGCCGCAGGGGTTCCCGGCCCGGAATTCGCGATTGCCGCGCAGGTCGCCGACCTGATCGCCGCTGCCGAGCGAATCGGATATCCGGTGGTGGTGAAACCGCTCGACCTGTGCGGCGGCATGTTCGTGCGGCGCGTGAACGACGCCGAGGAGTTGCGTGCGGCCGCCGCCGATATCGCCGGATTCCCGGTGAACGCGCGCGGCCAGGCGCGCGCGGCCGAGATGCTGGTCGAGGAGTGTCTCAACGGTCCCGAATTCAGTGTGGAGACAGTCACTTTCGGCGGGAACACCACCGTGATCGGAATCACGGACAAGCAGGTGATCGGCGCGCCATGGTTCATCGAGGCCGGGCATATGTTCCCCGCGGCGCTGGAACCTGAGCTGGAGACACGGATCGCCGAGGTCGCCTGCGCGGCCATTGCCGCTCTGGGGCTGGACAATACGGTGGCGCACACCGAGATCAAGCTGACCGCGAGTGGACCGCGACTGGTAGAGGTGAATCCTCGCCCGGCGGGCAATCGGATCACCGAGCTGGTGCGTCGGGTGACCGGAATCGATCTGGCGGCGGTCTGCGCGGATCTGGCGCTGGGCCGCGAACCGGATCTCCGCACTACCTCGACCGGAGTCGCCAGCGCGGCAATAGCTTTCCTCGTACCGCAGGAGAGCGGTGTGCTCGCGGATATCACCGGGGCCGAGGACTGGCCGCTCGACACCCGAATCGTGGACTACGACGTGGCGGCCTCGGGCAAACGGGTGCAGGCCGCGCAGAACAACAACGGGTACCTCGCCCACGTCATGGTCGTCGATGAGAAGTTCGGTGCCGCAGGCGATTCGGCCCGTGCACTCATCGAATCGCTACGCGTCGGCTTCGACCGAGCCGGTGTGCCCGGATGACCGCCGGCACAACCGCACCGGTGAGCGGTGACGAGCGCACCCGGCCGCATTCGATCGCAGAGTTGCGATCCTGGGTCCGAGCGGGGCGAATCGGTCCCGATCCCGCCGAGGTGCGGGTGGCGAGCGCCTTCCTTACCCAGCACAGCACCCGCCATGCCGGGCGAAATCAGCAGTACCGCAATGAGATTCTGAGCTTGCGCGTCGGAGCCGGAGTCGGATCGTGTGCCTTCGAACCTGACGCCCGCGCTGATCACTCGGGCGCGGTCGACGCCTGCGTTGGGGCGAGTATCGCCGAACTGCTGGACCACCCGCTGGGCACGGTGCGCATTGCCGCGCTGGACGCCTACCTCGCCCATGCCCGCCCACATCCCGACGCCGGAGCCGTGCGCGGTGCACCGATCGTGGTGGCGGGGGAGTCATCGCTGGCGAAGTCGCACATCCGGGCCGCCGGAGTGATCGACCTCCTGCCCGAGGGTACCGGCACCGTCCTGGTGATCGGTGTGGTGAATTCGCTACTGGCACAGCTGCGTGAGCGCGCCATCGGCTACATCCCGTGCGACCTGGCGGGCGGTGTCACCGAATGGAATGAGCCGGTGCGCACCGGCATCGCCGCGGTCACCGAACCCTATGACGCACTGCTGGTCACCGGAATGTGCCTGGGCAATGACAGTTTCGACGGTCTACTGGAACAGGCACGGCGAGAGCGTATTCCGCTGGTGATGTTCGCCCAGACCGGCAGCTCGGTGCTGCCGTGGTTCCTCGGCGAACCGGGCCTGAGGGCCGTGGCGGCCGAGCCGTACCCCTTCTTCTCCCTCGATGGCGGTCCCAGCACGCACTACCACTATCGATCCGAGGAGTTTCCTTGTCGCGGATAGAGTTCGGCAATCCCGGGCTACTGCACCTGGTCGGCGGCACTCCGCTCGCGTGGATACCCGCCGACGACGGCCGCACCGGATTTCACGCCAAGATCGAGTCCGCCGGAATCGGCGGGATGAAGGCCCGCGCGGCAATGGCGCTGCTGACCGGAGCGGCAGCGCGGGGTGAGCTGGTTCCCGGTGCCACGGTGGTCGAATCCACCAGCGGCACCATGGGTATCGGGCTGGCACTGGCGGCCCGCGCGCTCGGGCACCCGGTCATCCTGGTGGTGGACGACGAACTGGAGCGCGATATGCGCGCCCTGTTCACCGCTCTCGGCGTCCGCCTGGACGTGGTCGAAAACCAGCATCCCGAGGGCGGTTGGCAGCAGGCGCGATTGGACCGCCTGGCGGATATTCTCGCTGCGACGCCCGGCGCGTACTGGCCCGACCAGTACAACAATCCCGACAATGCCTCCGGCTACGCGGGCATGGCCCGCGAGATCATCGAACAGATCGACCGGGTCGACGTCCTGGTCGCGACCGTCGGCTCCGGCGGTCACTGCGCGGGACTGACCCGCGTGCTGCGGCGCCAATGGCCGGGATTGCGGGTGATCGGGGTCGACTCGGTCGGATCACGCATCTTTGGCCAGCCCGCCCGCCAGCGTCACATGCGCGGCTTGGGCAGCAGCATCCTGCCGCGCAATGTGAGGTACCCCGATTACGACGAAGTCCACTGGGTGGGTCCGGCCGAAGCGGTCGCCTCCTGCCGCGCCGTCGCGGCCCGCACCACGCTGGCGGGCGGCTGGAGTACCGGCGCGGCGGCCCTGGTCGCCGGATGGGCCGCGCGGCGCGAGCCCGGAGCCCGGGTGCTGACGGTCTTTCCGGACGGCCCGCATCGCTATCTGCGCACCATCTACGACGACGAATGGTGCACGACGCGTGGGCTACTCACGCCCGGCGTGACTCGCCCGGTGGAGATCGCGCACCCCGACGGCGTCGAAGTCGACGGGTGGGCGCGCTGTCGTGTGGTCCGCGATCCGGCCGGGGCGCGGGTGCCGGTATGAGGCTGGACCACAGTGTCACCCGGTTGACATTGGCTGAGCCATTGCGAATCTCCCGCGCGTCGATGAGTGAGCGGGACGCGGTGTGGGTGACCATGTCGCACGGCGATATTCGCGGGTTGGGTGAAGTTGTGACGAGCCCGCGACTCGGGCTCGACGTTCCGGCGATCGAGCGTGCGCTGGTGACTGCGGCCGCGTGGCTCGAGGACACCTCGCACCCTCGCGAATTGCGAGAACGGTTGCCCGAGTTGCGCAATCGGCTGGCACACGCCTTGCCGGTGGCCGCCGCGATCGACTCCGCTGTGCACGATTGGCTCGCCCTCGAGGCCGGGGTATCACTGCATGAACTACTGGGAATGCCGGTGTGGGACCGCGTTCCGACCGCGTACACCATCGGCATAGTCCCGGCCGAGGCTGCGGCCCGGTCCGCGGAGCGGGTGACGCGGCGGGGCTTCACCACCCTGAAGGTGAAACTCGGCGCGTCCGACCCGCGCGACGATATCGAGCGCGTGCGAGCCATCCGAGGCGCTGCACCGGTGGCCGAGCTGCTGCTGGACCCGAATGGCGCGTGGGACACCGGAACCGCGATTGCAGTGCTGTGTGAGCTCGAGGAATTCGATATCGCCGCAGTCGAACAGCCGGTGCCCGCCGGTGATCCCGAAACCCTTGTAGCAGTGGCGAAGTCGGTGCCCTTGCCGATCATCGCGGACGAAGACGCCGCAACCCTGGCCGATCTCGATGCTCTGCCCGAGGGCCTGGGAGGCATCAATATCAAGCTCGCCGAATGCGGCGGCTTGGATGCGGCGCTGGCCATGATCGACTGGGCGCGGCGGCACGGGGTCGCAGTGATGCTCGGCTGCCAGGTATCGACGTCCGCGAGTATCGCGGCGGCCGCACATCTGTCCGGCGCGGCCCGGTGGGTGGATCTGGATGGGCACCTGCTGCTGTGCCACGACCCCTGGGAAGGGCTCGGCGGGATCGACTCCCGATTGTGCCGCCCGGCCGCACCCGGACTCGGCGTGCGACTTCGAGGCGAATCGTGACCACCCTGCGCCTGTTCCGGTCCTTCCCGCTCTCGGTGCGGCTGCTGCTGGTGAACCAGCTGGCCGGGAATATCGGCTTCTACATGCTCATGCCATTCCTGGCCGGATACCTGCTCACCGATGTGCGGCTGTCGGCCGCTGTGGTCGGGGTGGTGCTGGGGGTGCGAAATCTCAGCCAGCAGGGCCTTTTCCTGGTGGGCGGGGCGATCTCGGATCGGCTGGGCGCGCGCGGGGTGATCATCGTGGGCGCGGGTATTCGCGCGATCGGCTTCGCGCTGTTCGCCATCGGCGGATCGCTGGCGATGGTGCTGCTCGCCTCGGTGCTGACCGGATTCGCCGGGGCGCTGTTCAACCCGGCAGTGCGCGCCTATATCGCTCGTGACAGCGCCGAACGCTCCGCGTCGGCGTTCGCACTGTTCAACGTGTTCGGCAATGTGGGTTCAGCGGTCGGGCCACTGGCCGGAACGGTGCTGGTGGCCATGGGATTCCGGCTCACCGCCGGGGTCTCGGCCGCGATCTTCCTGGCACTCACCGTGGCACAGCTGATTCTGCTGCCGGCACGGCCGGTGCCCCGGGCCGAGCACGGGGTACTGCGGGATATGCGAAACCTGCTGTCCCACCGCGTCTTCTGGGCTTTCGCGGCGGCGCTGGCGGGCATGTTCGCCTTGCAGAGCCAGAGCTACTTCCTGCTCACCTTGCAGGCACAGCGTGTAGCCGGTCCGTACGGGACCGGTGCGGTTGCGGCGCTGTTCCTGGTCGACACCGCGGTGATTCTGCTGTGGCAGGTCGGGATCACCCAGCGGATGGCGCGGGGTGATCGTGGGCCCGCCATGGCAGCGGGCTTGGCCATCATGGGTGCCGCGTTCGTAATTCCCCCGCTGGGCGCGCTTTTCATCGAATCCGAGGGTGGAGACGGAGTGCCGGCCGTCGCACTGCGGATGGTCCCCATCCTCGGGGCAGTCGTAGTGCTCACCGTCGGCGTGATGATCGTGCAGCCCTTCGTCAATGAGCTGATCGCTGCCTTCGGTGGCGAACGGCTGACCGGAACCTATTTCGGCGCTTTCTATCTCGTATCCGGGGTCTACACCGTGGTGTTGACCTCGCTGGCCGGTGTGGCGGTGGATCGCGGCGGCGGACCGCTCGCGTGGGCTCCCGCGCTCCTGTGCGCGGGGGCCGGGGGAATGGCCGCCCTCGCGGTGACCGTCCTGTATCGCGGCGGTCATATGCCCGGCCCGATTATCGAAAACGACCCCACCACGGCCAGTTCCGCTGTCGCAGCGCACCCCGAAACCGAAAGTCGAGAACCCCGATGACCAGTCCCACTGCGGGACCGGTGTTCGCCACCGAGAACCTGCTCACCGACAATCCCGCGCTGTACGAGCGGACCTTCCCCGATACCGGCGAGCGCAATGCCCGCTTCGTCCACGACCTGGTGACCGAATTCGGCAGTGCCCCCGGCGATACCGCACCGCGACTGCTGGATGTCGGTTCGGGTACCGGGCGTGACGCCGCGCACCTGGCAACACTGGGCTACGCCGTGTCCGCCGTGGATATCTCACCGCGCATGGTCGCCTACGCCCGCGCGAAATATCCGAACGTCGCCTTCGAGGTCGGTGATGCGCGCCTGGTCGAGGCACCCGAACCGGTCGACGTGGTCACCTGTCTGGGCAGCACACTGCTGCACCTGCACTCCACCGCGGATGTGGTTGCCGCCCTGCATCGTTTCGCGTCATGCCTGCGGCCCGGCGGGCTGCTGGTCATGGAAATGCGCAATGGCGCGTTCCTGCTCACCGATCGCGGACGGCGCGAGCTGCTCGATGAGGTATCCGTGCGCGAAATCGATTGGGAAGGTGTGGCATACACCTCGCGCACCACGCTGTCGCTGGACCTTCCCGCGCAGCTGCTGCGGCGGCGACGGGAATGGACCTGGGCGGGTGGCGGACCGATAGCGCAGGACACCGCGTGGCGGCTGCTGTTCCCCGAGGAGCTGCGATACCTGCTGCGCAGCGCCGGATTCGAGCCGCTCGCACTCTTCGACGAGCCCGGACCGCTCACCGATCCAGCGTGGCCCGCCGATGGCGTACGGTCCACCGCGCTGACCGGTGATCGCCTGCATGTGGTGGCGCGCCGCCCGGACCGGTCCGGGACGCGGTGAACGGACTACGCCGCGCCGGAGTCGGCAGCGCCTTCGGCAGCTGCGGTGAACTGCTCCAGGGGGTGACCGCCGCCGATAATCGCGATTTCCTGGTGACACTGCCCATTCGCCAGGGCTCGGTCGCAGTATTCGAACCCCTTGCCGCCCAAGGTGATATCGACACCATCCCGCCGCACAAGGTCAAGTCCCGCGCTCTGGCCGAGCTCATGCTCGAGCGTGCGGGCGGCCCGCGTGGCGGGCGGCTCACCATCATCAGCGAACTCGCCGAGGGTAAGGGCCTGGCCAGCTCGACGGCCGATCTGGTTGCCACCGCGCGCGCCATCGCCGATGCGCAGGGCCGTCGCATCCACGCCGCCGAGATCGAGGATCTCCTGCGCGATATCGAACCTTCGGACGGTGTCATGTATCCGGGTGCGGTGGCTTTCTACCACCGGGAGGTGCGCCTGCTCGCCAGGTTGGCGCAGCTGCCGCGACTGACCATCGTGCTCGCCGACGAGGGCGGACAGCTCGACACCGTGGAATTCAACCGGCACGAAAAGCCTTTCACCGCAGCCGATAAGCGGGAGTACACCCGGCTGCTCACCGGACTCACCGACGCCGTCGCGCGCCGCGATCACCGAGGAATCGGCGAAATCGCCACCCGCAGTGCGCTCATGAACTCGGTGCTGCGCGAACGCCCGCATCTGGACTCGGCCCGCTCTGCGGCGCGCCGCATGGGCGCTCTCGGGGTGGTGATCGCGCACAGCGGCACCACCACCGGCATTCTGCTCGCCGACGACGATCCGGACTATCGAGGGAAAGTCGCCGAAGCGCAACGCATTTCGTCGGACTTCGCGACGCAGGTGAGCATCCACCGCAGCTGGCGTCCAGCCCCACCGGATTGGCAGGGGGTGCTCGCGCGATGATCAGCGCACAAGAGGTGAGCTTCGGGTACGGCGGAGAGTTAGTGGTCTCCGGTGCCGGGTTGATCGCCGAGACCGGCTCCACGGTCGGGCTGATCGGCCCCAACGGCTCGGGCAAGTCGACCCTGCTGAGGGTGATTCATCATGCGCTGCGGCCGCGCACCGGGACGGTCCTGATCGACGATATCGCCGTATCGGATTTGCGCGGAAGACAATTGGCCGCACGGCTGGCCGTCGTCACCCAGGAGAATCCCACCCACACTCCGCTCACCGTGACCGATATGGTCATGCTGGGCCGAGCGCCGTGGGCCGGGCCGGTGCGCGGGTACTCCCGCGCCGACCACGTGATCGCCGCGGCGGCACTGCGCCGCGTCGGTGCGCGCGAGCTGGCCGAGCGCGCGTACTCCACGCTGTCCGGCGGTGAACGCCAGAGGGTGCTCATCGCCCGCGCTCTGGCGCAGCAGGCCGACCACCTGCTGCTGGATGAACCCACCAATCACCTTGACATCCACTATCAGCACGAATTGCTCAGTCTGCTCGGCGAACTCGCGGTCACCACGGTGATCGTCCTGCACGATCTGAACCTGGCCGCTCGATACTGCGACCGCATCGTGCTGCTCGCCGCCGGGCAGGTCGTGGCATCGGGAACCGTCGATGAGGTGCTGACTCCGGAGGTGCTCGAACCCGTGTACCGGGTCCGTATCCACCGCTCGTCGGCCTTCGGTGCGACCCAACTGCTGTTCGGGCCAAGAAGCCGGTCTGCGCCGAGTGAGCACGGTCCGGGCGTTCCAATGCCTGCACAGGAGCGCGATGCCGAAGCCGACCCGGAGAAGACCGGTGACCGTGCGGAAACGGCAGTGCTGCAATGACATTGACGCATGTGATGGAGGCCGCTCCGGAGCCCGATGATCTCGGGCATGCCCGGCGACGCTGGACGACGGCGGCGTGGATCGTCGGACTGACGGCAGCGCTGGTGGCGGTGGTGGTGTGCGCGTGTGGCATCGGTCCGGTGGGAGTGCCGCCGGGGACGGTCGCGCGCATAATCGGGCATCACACGTTCGGCGTTCCCGCACTGCGGGATTGGACCGCGGCTCAGGACGCCATCGTCTGGCGGGTCCGGGTGCCCCGAGTGCTGTTGGGTGCGCTGGTCGGGGCCGGGCTGGCCGTGAGTGGCGCGGTATTGCAGACCGTAGTGCGCAATGTGCTTGCCGACCCGCACATTCTGGGTGTCACGTCCGGTGCGTCGACCGGTGCGGCGCTGTCGCTGCTGTTCGGTGTGGGCGCGGGCGGGCTGCTGTCCGGGAGTGCGTTCGCCGGGGCACTGTGCGCCACCGGACTACTGTTCGCGGTGGCCCGCAGCAATGGGCAGTTGACATCGCTGCGGTTGTTGCTGGGCGGGGTCACCATCGGCTACATCTTCTCGGCTGCGACCAGCTTTCTGATCTTCGCCTCCGATTCGCCCGAAGGCGCTCGGGCCGTGCTGTTCTGGCTACTCGGATCACTCGGATCGGCGGCCTGGCCCGCGGTCGCGACCACGGCTGCGGCGGTGACCGGATGCACCGTGGTGCTGTTCCTGATGGCCACCAGATTCGACGCGCTCGCCGTCGGTGACGACACCGCGCGCACCCTCGGCTTCGCACCGATTCGGTGGCGGGTGGCGGCGCTGGCGGTGGTATCGCTGTGCATCGGCGCGGTGGTCGCCGTCGCCGGAGCCGTAGGTTTCGTCGGCCTGATCGTCCCGCATGCGGCACGGCTGGTGGCCGGCAGCGCACACCGTCGACTGATTCCGGTGTCCGCACTCCTCGGCGCGATCTTCCTGGTGATCGCCGACATCGTGGCTCGAACCGCGTTCGCGCCCAGGGAATTACCGCTCGGCATCGTCACGGCGGTTGTCGGCGCGCCACTACTGCTCGTGCTCGTACGCCGCTTTCGCGAGCCGAGCGCTTGAACTATTTCGACCGATCCAACCGATAGGGACCCCTGAACATGTCCGTCTCCACCCTGCTCGCTCGGGCCTTCCCCGCTGTTCCGGTAGCCGTCACCGTGGTCATCGCCTTGACCTCTTGCGGCGCACTGGATTCCGTGGATGCCACGCCTACCGACGGCGCGTTCCCGCTCACCATTTCCAGTTGCGGCCGGGACGTACGCTTCGAACGCCCGCCCACCCGGGTGGTGACCGTAGGATCGGTCGCCGCGCCGCTCATCGCCGCCGCCGGGGCCGCGGACCGCGTCGTGACCCGAACCTTCGAAACCGCGCCCTTCCCCGGCGAGTACGCGGACGCCTTGCAGCACGCCGAAATGATAACGCCCTCAGCCGATCTCGCCCGCGAACAGATCATCGCCCGCAGCCCCGACGTAGTGGTGAGCTTCGAAGGCGCGGCCGTCAAACCCGAAGACCTCTCCACCGCGGGCATTCCGCTGCTGATCACTCGCGGCTACTGCAAGAACGCCGCAGGCACCTATGAGGATGTTTTCGCCGACATCGAGTTGTACGGAAAGCTTTTCGGTACCGAGAAACAGGCGAATGACACTGTCGCCGCCTTGCGTGCACGCGTCGCGGCGGTATCGGATAAGCACCGACCGGGAGCACCGACCCGTCCCGCCGCCGCCCTCATCCTGTCCCGTGACGGCTCCACCCTCAGCGCCTACGGCAGCACCAGCACCGTGCACACCCAAATGGGAATCCTGGGCCTGGACAACATCTTCGGCGACGTCGCCAAACGCAACTTCGAAGCCAACACCGAAACCCTCATCGCCCGCAACCCCGACGTCCTCATCGTCCTGACCCAGGGCGACCAAACCCCCGACTCCGTACGCCAAGCTCTGCGTAACCGCCCAGAACTGTCCTCGCTCACCGCGATTCGCGATGACCACCTGATCGCTGTCCCCTTCGGCTACACCGGCCCCGGCCCGGTAGCCGTCCAGGGCCTCGAGGTCCTCTCGACCAAACTGGGAGCCCTCCGATGACCGACTACCTCCTCCGCGCCGCCTTGCCCGAGGACCTCCCCGGCGCCCGCAGCGTCATGCTCGACACCTTCTACACCGACCTCGGCTACGGCTACCTCCCCGCCCACCACGACGACGTCATCAACCCCGCCCGCGCCTACCTCTCCCACCCCCACCAGCGCCTATGGATAGCCCGCCACCCCAACGACGGCGTCATCGCCACCACCGCCATCCGCGCCCGAGGCCCCCAAACCCCACCCCACCCCGCCTGGCTCACCGCCCACTTCCCCGACCACACCACCGCCCAACTCTTCCGCGTCTACGTCCGCCCCGCCCACCGCCGCCACGGCCTAGCCACCACCCTCGTCCATATGGCCATCGAATTCGCCCGCCGCACACCAACGTTCGAGCGCCTCTACCTACACACCGACGCGAGCGTCCCAGGCGCACTAGCCTTCTGGAAATCCCTGGGCACCGTCATCCACGACGACCGCGCCCCTGACCGCCGATTCCAAACCGTTCATCTCGAGATCCCGCTGCGTTGACAGGATCGCCAGAGCGGCGACGAGCGACAGAGTTCCTACTCCCGGCCCTGCCAGGCGCGCAGGGCCGCACCGGTGAGCTCACTACCGTGGCCGACGCAGACGACATCGACGTCGAGTTCGGCGAGTCGGCGTGCGGCCGCCTCGACGGCTGCACTGTCGAGGTTGAACACACCCGGCATGGTGAGACCGCGCACGTTGGCAAGCGTGTCCCCGGTGAACAGCACGCGGTGTTGCGGTAGGTGGAGTGCCAGGCTGCCTGCGGTATGGCCGGGGACCGCCAGAACCTCAGCGCCACCGCCGAATTCGAGCACCTCACCGCTGCGCAGCTCGCGGTGTACCGGGGCCGGGCGCGGACTCGGTCCCAGCTCGAGAGCCTCGGCGATCGGAAGTTCCCACTCACGCAGCACCGGAGCAGGCTGCGGGCGGTCGCCCCGCACGATGTCGGCGTCGGCATGATGTGCCCAGATCTCGGCTCCCCATTCGGCGAGATCGGCCGCCGAGCCGATGTGATCGTCATGGGCATGGGTGAGAATCACCCGCCGCACCTGCTCACGAGTGAATCCCAAACTCCCAAGCCCTTTTTCGATCTCATCCGCCGACCCCGGCAGCCCGGTGTCGATCAGAGTCAGCACACCGCCGTCATTCCACACATAGACATTGAGGTCGTTGACCTGGGAAAACCGAAAGGCCGTCAGCTGCGGCAGTAGGGAAACGATCTCCATGTACCGGACCCTACCGAGCATCACCGGCCCCTCCCACCCGATCTGCTCTGAGCAGATAACCGCGCTCGGCCACCAGGCGAGCATCGCCTAGGTCGCGCTCGTCAGTACGACAACGCGGCCGAAATGACCGTTACGAGGAGCACGCTGATTGCCAGCAGCAACAGCCAGGTTGCCTGGCGAAGTCTGCGGTATCGGAAGAGGTGGAGGTGGGAGTGACGCCAGAGTTCATCCAAAGCTCCGCGGAGCTGCTGCTCGGGCGATTGGTCGACCATCGCGGCTCGGAACCCCTCAAAGGTCGGCCACTCTCGACTGATACGAGACAGGCTGTATAACGTTGAGGCGGCGGTGCGTGGTTGGCTGAACCGTCGTTCGGAACTTCGCAGCATTACCAGTGCTTGCGTCGCGCAGACGACGGAGCCTCCGACCAGGACGAGCGCACCGAGCGCAGGCGCGAATACCCAAATGCTCAGCGGTCGTGTGCCTTTCAGTGAAAAGGCAAGCGCTGTCCCAGCGATGACAAGGGTGTTCGCGCTCAGAATGGCTCCCGCGCGCGTGGAGACCGCAGCCCGTTGTGCGTCCTCTCGCGCGAGGTGCCAGTGGACAGCTTCGATACTCAAGCCCCGGTTATTACCGTTGTGGCTCAATGGATTCACGATTCGATTGTCTCGCGGTCGAGTTCCCTTTCGGCGCGAGGTCAGTGCGAATCATTTCGTGAGTGAGGGTCGGTACGACCACTCGCCGCCGCTGGTGAGTTCGAGGGTGGCGGTGTGGTGTTGGTCGACGGTGCGGCGGTGAGCGGTGCTGATCAGGATGAGGTTGGGGAGTTCGGTGCGGATCAGGGAGTAGAGGGCGAATTCCAGTCCTTCGTCTACCGCGGAGGTTGCCTCGTCCAGGAACGCGACCGACGGGCGGATGAGGAGGATCCGGGCGAAGGCCAGGCGCTGCTGTTCCCCGGTGGACAGGATGGTTGCCCAGTCGGCTTGGTCGTCCAGCCGATCGGCGAGGTGGCCGAGCTGCACTTTGGTCAGCACAGACTGCAGCTCGGGGTCCGTGGCGGTGGTTGGTGGGGCGGGATAGGTGAGAGCCGCGCGTAGGTCGCCCAGCGGGAGGTACGGCAGTTGGGAGATGAACAAGGTGCCGGGGGTGTCGGGGCGGCCGACGACACCATCTGCGTAGGGCCACATTTCGGCGATCGCGCGCAACAGGGTTGTCTTACCGGTGCCGGAGAGTCCGCGCACGACCACCGCATCGCCCGCTTGCAGCAGCAGGTTCAGATCCTGGACCAGGATCCCGCCGTCGGGTCGATAGACGTGCACCGCGCTGAGCTCCACCGACTGATCGAGCGCACGCACCCCAATCCGAGGTAGTTCGCGGGATTGCTCGCTCGCCTCGAGCAGTCCCTCGAGCCGCAGTAGCGTCGCCCGGAACGCGGCGAAGCTGCTGTAGTTGTTGCGGAAGAAGGACAGTGAGCCCTGGATCTGCCCGAATGCCGTACCGGTTTGCTGGACATCGCCGAGAGTTAGCCTGCCGGAGAAGAATTGGGAGGCCTGTAGGAGCCACGGCAGTACCGAGGCTGTCTCGGTGGCGGCTTGATTCCAGCCGATGAACCGGGTGGTGAAGTACACCAGACGGCGATAGACACGCAGCACCTCGGCGAAAAGCGCCCGCAGGGAACGCCTTTCGGTCTCCTCGCCTCGATAGAACGCGACCCGCTCGGCATTGTCGCGCAACCGGACCAGCGCATAGCGGAAGTTCGCTGTCGCAGCTTGATAATCGAATCCGAGCTGGATCAGCGGGCGACCGATCCGGAACGCGATCGATGTCGCCACCAACACGTAGGCGAAGACCAGAAACACCATGGCCCTGGGAATTTCGAAGCCCGCGATACTCAGCGGCTGGGACAGATCCCACAGAATTCGAGTGAACGACACCACCGACACCACCGCCGTGACCGCCCCCAGCGACAACGACCGCGCCCCGGAGATCATGTCCCCGACATCCTGCTGAATACGCTGATCAGGGTTGTCGATCGGCTCGTCGATGAACCGCCCCCGGTAGTAGGCCTGCTGATCGATCCAAGCCCCGGACATGCGCTCGGTCAACCAATCACGCCACCCGATCTCGAATATCTGCCCGAGATAGAAGTCCAGCTGCGTCCGCACCACCTCGATCACCGCGAGCACAGCGAACACCATCAACGAATGCCAAAACGCGCGTTCGGCGGTGTCCAGCGCCCCGCCGTCTCCGCCCCCAATCGCTGCAGCCGCGTTTTGAAGCGACGAGAACATATCGTTGCCCTGATAGGACAGCAACACCTTCACCCGAACCGACAACACCGCACTCAACAGCAGCACACCTATGAACGGCAGACTCCGCACCGCTGCCCCGCCGGTGAAGTAGTCACCGGTGACACCGCGAAAATGCCTGCCCCACTGCGTCATCCGCAGCAGCACCGACGCAACCATCAGGAACACGACCCCCGTGATCGCGACCGTGATCAACAGCCATTGCGCCGAAGTGACCATCTCGTCGCTCCAGTCGCGCGACGCGTTCACAGCGGCCTCCGATCGCATCCAGGCAAATCCCAAGACAGTCGAGAATCCGCCCGCAGGCGTGAGCGAAGCCAACAATAGCCGCTACCAGCAGAAATGCGCCCGAACCTGGAACGCGGCCAGCGCCGCGATTCCGATTCGGACGTGTCACGTAGCGTGAGCTAGCATCCGAAATCGATGCCCGTCACGGGAATTTCCGATAGATCGCATTCTTCACCTCGATGGGACAGTCGGAGCGGGCGGCCAGCGCACGGCTGCGAACTCCCAACGAGCCGGTCTCCTTAACCATGAAGCACTCGGCGATGGCGGCTTTGTTGGCGTCGGAAATGTCCGGCCACAACCTCTCGAGCACGCTCAGCAGCCGTGGATCTCGCTCGGAGACGACGATGAGGAGGTGCGCCAGCACCCGCTCAGTGCGCCCGGCGATTCTGCCGATATCGACGGTCTGCAGCAGTTCGGTGACCAGTCGCTCGAGTTGCTCGTTGGTGAGGTGGCGCACGCCCAGAGCGCTGACCGACCGCTTGTATTGATTGAACAGAGCGGGCAGATCCGATCGCCGCGGGGATGGGCTCTCCGGTGACAACCGAGACTCGACTTCATGTCGAAACGCGTCGATGATCTGGAGCACCGTCGAATCGGGCAGGCCTACGGTCCGTTCCAGATCGGTGAGCAGATCCAGCAGCGCACCAACAGTCTGTGGATCGTCGCGTGTCAGTGCGTTGGTGAGCCGCCGCACCACCAGCTCGGTGTGCCTGCCGGAGAGCGGACGGATTGGGTGCAGCGTGTGCAATTGTGTGGCGATAACCCGCACCGCGTTCGCGTGCGGTGACTCCAAAAGTTTTGCCATCCAATCAATTTCGGACTCCGAGAGGGTCGTTTCGGCTCTCGCGGCTGCGGAGGTGACTACGCCGTTGGCAGCCGCGGTGGCACCCTTCACACCCCCCGCTCGGATCTCGGCGGCCGCTCGCTCGCGCGCGGTATCGGAATAGGCCGCGACCAGGCCGTCCAGACGGGCTCGCCGCCACCGATCCTCAGGATCGCCGCCGCCGACGAGTGGTCGTAGATCGTCCGCGATTCGGCTGAGCACCGAATCCGGCAGCGCGTTCATGAAAGTGTCTACGGCACTCCGGATTACGCTGTGTGCATGGCTGTCGGCGGCTGCCCGGTCGCGCAGTTCGGCAATGCGTTGGAGCAGCAGCGGAATCTCCGAGTCCGATACTTTGATCATGGTCGGGCGTACTCGCCGCTCGTCGTAGGTCAGCCAGTGGCCGAGCAGTGTGAGAGCGGTGGCGCGTTCGGTGGAGGTGAGTCGGTCGGCAATGAAGTTGAGCACGGTGCAGGCCAGACCCACTTGTGCTCCATCGAGTTTGGCATCGAGATGTAGAACAGCGTCCACCACGAGGTCTTGATGGTGCTCGGCGATGAACTTCGCGACGTTGGTGTACCGATCAGTGACAGCTTTGCCCGCACCGAAGAAGGTATCGACAACCTCCGTGGCGATCACGGGATCCGCGCACATCCCGGAGACGACCCGAACTTGGCAGGCATCCCACCGTTCCTTCAGCCGCAGGTCCAGGAACGCCTTCCAGGACTGCCAGCCGAGTGTGTCGCGCAAATCAGTATCGGACCAATTACGCGCGACCAGCCCGACCAGATGATCGACCGCGCCGGACGGGCACGCGTGCTGGACTGCGACGGCCAACAGGCTTTCGTCGTGCCCGCGATCTCGCGGCAGGGCGGCGATGGCGGCGAGGATGCGTGCGCGAGTGGCTTCGGGCAGCAAGGTGTATCGATCGATCAGGACGCGGAGCGAATCGTCTCCGATGGCACCTGCCAGTACGTCCGAGACGAAACGCGAAAGTACAGAGGATCGCGCTCCTTTGTCGGCGCCTCCACTCGCGTCCAATAGTCCGTCCAACGCCTTTGCCAGCCCGTGGGCTTGTTCCGCCGGATCCATTCGCCGATACAGCGTCGATGCTGTCCTTCCCGCGGCATGTACCAAGGAGTCGGCGGGTGCCGCCTGGTCGCGCGTAGTTTCTCCGGACAAACAGTCGACGACGACGGCGAGTGCCGCGGCTGCGCATTTCGAAGTCGCGGAGGCCAGTACGTCGACACAGTCGAGCAGGAGCGGCCGTGAGGTCACCCCGATACGCGAATGGACCTGTGCGACGAGCTCGGGCGAGCCGCGATTGAAGGCACCGGCGAAATGCAACCGCACGCCTTCGACCGTCGTGTCGGGTATTCCGGTCGCCAATTCGGCGTAGCGGTGGTCGGTGCACTCGAGCATCACCATGTGCCGCGCCACCGCCGAGAACGCGGATACCCCGGATCCGGTCAGTGCATCGTGCAACCGGCGGAGATCGTCAGGTGATCCGGCCCGAGCCAGATGCCGTGCGATGGCGAACTCGGCGTAGGTTTGGTGAAAGAACCCGAGGCGCCCGCCTACCGAGGTCACCACGCCTGCGCTCGACAGCCGTTGCAGCGGCCTACCGCGGGAGACGGCATCGGGCCCGATCTCCACAGCGAGCCGCGACCCGCTTGCCATCCACATCTGCGCCGCGATCGCCTCCGCCACTGCCTCCTGTGCTCGGGCGCCAGCGGTACGACGGCCCCGCCGGTCCTCGGCGATCACGCGGTCCCAGTATTGGTTGTACAACTTGGTCACCGTGAGGTGCTCCGGTATCGTCCCGGTCTTTGCGTAGATCTCACAGGCCATAGCCAAGCGCAGCGGGGAGGCGCAGATTTCCAAAATGCCCGCTGGACTTTGCGAACCGATCAGGCTCTCGACGAACGACCGCCCGAGTTCGGCGGGAACATCCGCCGCGCCCACATAGGCTTGCGCCCACGCCTCGATGTCTGATCGGTCGAGAGTCGGCATGGGATACAGGGTTTCGACCGTAGCCCGCTCGTTCTTGAGGTAGTCGTTCCATTCCTGCTCACGGCATGTCCACCCCAGCCGTGTCAATCTCGCCAGCTGTGCGAGCAGATCGGCGACGTGGTCGGCGTTGTCCTCCCGCACGACGAGATCGACCGTATCGACGAGGACGAGGGGCCGCTCGGCGGGCGGAACATTGGCGAGAAGTTCGGTGAGCGAATATGTTTCGAGTCGATTCGCTCCCACGCTATCGCGGGCGCCGAGCGCTACGGCGCCTAGTTCGCGATCGATATCGGCGTAGGTGTCGAGCTGTGCGGAAACAGGGATGCGGCTGCACGGCAGGAACCACGTGGAGCTGTTGCCGTGTCCGGCGGCGCGGTAGTCGAACAGCTGACCCAAAAGCACGCTCTTGCCGAGGCCGCCCTCGCCGACCAAGGCAAGTGGACTACGGACTTCATCCGGCTCACAACGCAGCTTTTCCGAGAACTGCCCGAGGCGATCCACGCTCGGGATGATGTCCGGCCGCGCGGTCGTCCGATTCACCTCGTTGGCGCGGATCACTCTGGTGCGCAGCCGACTCCATTCGGATCCGTCGTCCTCGCGCTCATCCGGCGGCTCAGGAGTGGCGGGCGACCGGTCCTGGAATGCCGCGCCGCGCCGCGCCGTCCGATTGCCGGTCTTCCGCACGCGGCTCGTGGTCGCCTTCCCGGGATCCCTGAGGTAAGCCGCGTCGATCGCGCCTTCGGCGTATTCGTGGCATGCACAGCCGACTATCTCGCGAAGCGCCTGAACCTGTTGTTTGGCCGGAGTACGTGATCCCTTGCGCCATGCACTGATCGAGGTGTCACTGCCGATGCCCGTACGATCGAGCAGCTCCGCGGCGATCTCATCGTAGGTCCGGCTACGGCGGTGCTGTTCGAGATAGTGACGAACGAGCTCGACGACCGACTGTCGATGTGTCAAACGCGAACCTCCGAGCCTCGGCTCGCGACCCTGGAAACCGAGGGTCGGATGTAGTATCTAAGTGCGGAATCTGCGCATGTAGAACATCTTTGGGGTGGTGGATGACTGTCATCGTAACGGCAGTGACGGCCTTGATTTCCGCCGGTCTCGGCGGCTGGATCACGCTCCGGGCGCAGGACCGCCTTTGGCGTCGTGATCGCCAACGGCAGTGGCGCGATATTCGTCTGGCCGCGTACACGGACCATGTCAACGCGGTTCGTGCATACGTCGGTTATGTCCTGATACCGACCACGACGATCACCATCGTGATGCGTCCTATCGAGCCCCACGATCCCATGCCGTTCTTCGATGCGTCCGGTGCCGTCTACCGAGAACGTTTGGACGCCACCAAGACCACGCTGCGCTTGACCGCTGACCGCTCCGACACCGTGCGGGCGGCGAACTCGATGGTACGTAGCGCCCGGGCGCTGGCAGCCGCCCGTGCGTCGCATGGCCTGGATTCCATCCCGAGCGAGCGGTTCACCGAACTCTGGACCGCGGAAAGGGAATTCGTCCTTCATGCCCGCGCCGAACTGGGTCTGGCAAACGATTTCGAAATCGGTGATCGGCCCGCGCGAGCCATCGCAGCCGGTGATAGATCGGCCGCAGCGCTGGCGGCATGGGTTCATGAGGAGTGATCTCGACTCTGCAGAGATCGGATGACACTGGGCGCGAACACTGTACGCCGAACATGGGCGAAATCGTGCCGCAGAAGTGTGGAGGGCCGCCGCGTGGCTTCGTACCGCAGGCGTTCGGAGATCTTGCGCTGAAATTCATCGATAACCGCGGCGATGCCGAGTTCATCCCACAGCGTCGTGGGCCGCGGAAACAGCATTGTTTGGTAGAACCCCGGGAAGTAGCTGTCGAATTGGTCGAGGTGATACACGCGTGGCGCGATCAACCAACCACCTTCCACCTCGTCGGCGTCGAGTGGACTCGCGTCGCGTCGGCCACTGAAGTCGAACACTTCATCCTGCCGGGTGGCTTGCGTCTGTCGATAGTCCCGGACCGTCCGGCGAACGCCCATCAGTTCGCGCAACAGTCGGGGAGTCCCGGACACGAGAATGCGTTCCAGCACAGGCAGACTCATGATGTGGAGGCTGAGCTGATACTCGACCGGCGCGACCGTGATCGGTAGCACCGCATCCGGTGTTGTGTCCGACCACAGCCGAAACTTGTGGCTGAAGACAGTTTTTCCGTCATCGAAGTCCCTGCGGAACAACCGTGTTCGGTCATCGAAACGATCGACTTCCGCGGCGGTGAGGCCCGGGACGGCGGCGATTCCGGTCGTGATCCGGTCCAGGATTTCGGAGTCCTGAGCGATCACAAGGCAATCCAGGTCCGAGGCCGATGTGCCGAGCCTGTTGCCGCGGACGTTGTGGTACCGCCCGTAGCTCACCGACCCGATGAGCAGACCCGACGTCCCGGTGCCACGCAGCGCCATGCACAGCTGCCGCGCGTCACGAACGCGCCTGCATGTTTCGACTATGGCTTCATAGGGTGACGGACGACGGCGTCCTTCGGCCACTGTGTCGCGCCCGAATCTGTCGTCGTCATAGTGCTTGCGGCGCAACGCGTCATCAATGAACTCCGCGCATTCGACATCGCCGAGGACAGCCAGGGCATGGAGGGCAAGATCTGCTTCCCGGTCGGTGTAACTGGTCGCGATCTGCTCGACGGCATCGGAGAACGCGTCCCTCAGCTCCGCCGGGGTCGTCCCACCGCTGTCCGCGATCCGGATCTGCTGTTCGAACAGGGCACGGACTCGACTCCAGTCGGCACGCCGATCGGCCTCCGGCAGGATGTCCGAGATCGACAGCACGCCGTTCGGGTCGGCGCCGTAAGTCCACTGCATACGGGAAACCTTTGCCGCCCCAGGCGCATCCCGCACCGACCCCGCATCCCCGCAGCGGCCGTTTGAAGCTGTATTTGCAGGTAGATGGGTCGCCGTCCCGATCCCGCGAGCGGGATCGGGACTATATGCGGGATCGCCGGGGAGGGTCGTAACCGCACCGATCGAGTGGTCACCGCCCGCCGTCGCACCTTCCGGCATCTCCTGCTCCTCCGCTCGTTCGGGGTGTAGAACCACCGTGCACGTGCGGCTCGGCCCGGCTTCGGGCACTACCAGGACACTTCTGGGGCAAAATCGGGAACCGTGGCATCGAGCGACGTGGCGGACATGAGAACCCGCATCATCAACGAGCTCACGCTGCTACGTCGCCGCGGGATGACGCGCCTGCGTGTGACTCCGGTGCCCACGATCGCCGATGTGTCCCGAGTTGTGCTGGGCAGTGATGAACCCGCGGCCATTGAACGGTTGTTACGCCAGGCAATCGACGGATTGGGCGGTGGTCAATTCGGCCGAGCCGGTCTGTTGCTGTTCGGGCCGAGCCCGGGCACGCGCGGCCGCAAACCCAAGGAACTCAGGGAGATGGCCGCGCTGGAACTGGAGCTTCAGCCCGACACTTTCCGCAAGGGGCGCGAGCTCAGGATTCTCGAACAGATCGCCGAGCAAATGATCGGACTTGTTGTGCTGCAACGGGTGACGATGCCATCGGAACCGGCGGAGGACCGTCGAGCCCGGCTCGAGCGTCTTGCGGCGGAGATCGCGGCACTCCCCGCCGCCGACCTCGGCCCGCTTGTCCAATTGCTCAGGTCACGACTCGGAGTTCCGGATTGATCGCGTGTTCATGTGCGGCGTCAATTCTCGAGACCCTCATTGAGCCACGTTGACTACAGCAGGTTCATCGCTGGTTCGGGGGCCGAGCGCCGACGATGCGCAGGGCGAGGTCCACGTAGTAGTCGCCGAGGTCCTCGGGGGTCCAGGGGCCGTTGTCGTGATACCAGCGGGCGATGTCGATGCCGAGCGACAGGATGGCGACCGTGGCCATATGCGGGTTGGGATTGTCGAAAGAGCCGTCGGCTACGCCGGTTTCGATCACGGTGCGGACTTCGGTGTCGATTGCGTGCCGGATGTCTTTGATCTCGCGCTGATGCTCGGGGGAGAGGGCGGCGAGTTCGTAGTTGATGACGCGGGCGACGGTGTGGGCGCGGGCGTGGTGGATGGCGAAGTCCCGCATGAGGGCGATGAGCTGTTCGGTTGGGTCCTCGGATGAGGCGATCGCCGTCCGTACGCGCTCGAGCGTGTGCAGGTGGCCGCTATGCGAAATCTGGTAGAGGAGTTCCTCTTTGGAGCGGTGGTGGACGTAGATCGCGGCGGTGCTCAGGCCCGCGATCGAGGTGACGTCGCGGGTGGTGGAGCCGTGGAAGCCGCGTTCGGCGAAGGCGATTACGGCGGCGTCGAGCAGCCGGGCGCGGGTGTCGTCCGCGCGCGAGCGGTCGGCTGGTTCGGTCACCTGGCCAGTCTCCCATCGGTCGGATCGTGACATGTCAGGCGGGATGTGTGCGGGGAGCGTCCCCCGGCGTGGTAGGCGGGGGACGCTGCCGGATCAGAGCGCCAGGACGAGCTTGCCGGTGTTCGCGCCCGTGAACAGCATGTTCAGGGTGTCACCGAACTGGGCGACACCGCCTTCGACGACGTGTTCGCGGCTCTTGATGCGGCCCTCGGCGATCCATTGCGCCAGTTGCGCACCGGCTTCGGGGTAGCGGTCGGCGTAGTCGAAGACCACGAAACCGATCATGGACGCGCGGAAGACCAGCAGGGACATGTAGCGGGACGGCCCGGGCGGGGGCTTCTGCTCGTTGTAGGCCGAGATCGCACCGCACAACACCACGCGTGCCCCGCGGCGCAGGTTCGCCAGCGCGGCGTCGAGGATCTCACCACCCACATTGTCGAAGTAGATGTCGATGCCCTTGGGAGCGACTTCGCGGATCTGCCGCAGCACATTTCCCGCGCGGTAGTCGATGGCGGCGTCGAAACCCAGTTCCTCGGTGAGCATTCGGCACTTCTCCGGACCGCCCGCGATCCCGATCACGGTGGCGCCCTTGGCCTTCGCGATCTGACCGGCTACGCTGCCGACCGCGCCCGCGGCCGCCGATACCAGCACGGTGTCGCCCTCTTTCAGCTTGCCGACCTCGAGCAGGCCGAAATACGCTGTCATACCGGGCATTCCGAGCGTGCCAAGCCAGGTGGGACCCGAGGCCACGTTCAGATCGACCTTTTGCACGCCCCGGCCGTCGCTGATGGCGTACTCGGTGACCCCGAACGTGCCGCTGACCGTATCGCCGACCGCGAAGTCCGGATGCGTGGACTCGACGACCGTGGCGATGTCGAGGGAGCGCATCACCTCACCGATACCGACGGGCGGCAGGTAGGAGCGGACGTCATTGAGCCAGCCGCGCATGGCCGGATCCAGTGAGATGAAGGAGATCTTCACCAGAATCTGGCCCGACTCGAGCGCGGGCAGTTCGGTCGTGGTCACATTCCAGGTGTCCGCGGTGGACAGCCCGGTCGGCCGTTCGGCCAGCAGTACCTGCTGGGTTTTCGTCATGCGGGACTCCTTCTCCAATAGGTCGAATAAGTCGAATTCACTTGGGCCCCTCAGCCTTTCCGGCCCCAGGACGGATCGCGGCGACGCAGTTCGCGCTGGGCGATGGTGCGCTTGTGCACCTCGTCCGGCCCATCCGCCAGCCGCAGCGTCCGCACATGCGCGTACATGGCGGCCAGCGGGAAGTCCCCGGACACGCCACCGCCACCGTGCACCTGAATGGCCCGGTCGATCACCTTGAGCGCCATCTCCGGAGCGGCGACCTTGATGGCAGCGATCTCGGTGCGCGCGTTCTTGTTTCCGACGGTGTCCATCAGATACGCGGCCTTGAGCGTGAGCAGCCGCACCATCTCGATCTCTATCCGGGACTCGGCGATCCAGTCCTGGATATTGGCCCGATCCGCCACCGGCGCACCGAAAGTCGTGCGGGACTGCGCCCGATCGATCATCAGGTCCAGCGCCCGCTCGGCCATGCCGATGGCCCGCATGCAGTGATGGATGCGGCCCGGTCCCAGCCGTGCCTGGCTGATCATGAACCCGTCACCTTCCCCGGCCAGCAACGCTGTGCGCGGAACCCGGACATTGTCGAACACGACCTCGGCGTGCCCTTCGCGATCCTGGTAGCCGAAGACGGTCAGCCCGCGCACCACGGTCACCCCGGGAGTATCGATCGGCACCACCATCATGGACTGCTGGCGATGCGTCGCCGCCTCGACATCAGTCTTGCCCATCACAATGAGCACCTTGCAATTGCGGTGTAATGCGTTGGAGGTCCACCACTTACGGCCGTTGAGCACGTAATCGTCACCATCGCGATCCATCCGCAATTGGATGTTCGTGGCATCGGAACTCGCGACCGCCGGTTCGGTCATGGCGAACGCGGAGCGGATATCCCCGGCGAGCAGGGGAGCAAGCCACTCGCGCCGATGCTCCTCGGTGCCGAACAGCGTCAGCACCTCCATATTCCCGGTATCGGGCGCACTGCAATTGGTGGCCTCGGGCGCGAGATGCGCACTGCGGCCCATGATCTCGGCGAGCGGTGCGTATTCGGAATTGGTCAGTCCCGCACCGAGTTCGGGATGCGGATGGAACAGATTCCACAGCCCGCGCTTGCGTGCCTCGGTCTTGAGCTCCTCGAGGATCGGCGGATGATAGTGCGGGTCACCGGATTCGGCCATCTGCGCTTCGAAGACGGGTTCTGCGGGATACACGTGCTCGTCCATGAAGGCGAGCAGGTCATCGCGGTAGCGCACGGCCTTGTCCGAAAGCTCGAACATCTCTACTCCTGATCCTGTTGGAGGGCGGCGATTCCGGCGCGCAGCAGCGGATCCACCATGTCGCCCATGGTGTCGAAACCCGCGCCCACGGTCTGGCCGTGAATGAAGCGGTAATAGATGCCCTCGGCGATCACCGCGAGCTTGAACGAGGCCAAGGCGACATAGAACCCGATATGGGTCAGATCCAGGCCTGCGCGATGAGCATAGCGATCCAGCATCTCCGATTCGCCCAGGAAGCCCTGCGCCGCGGCCACATCGGTCACGCCGGGGATATGGTGCGTGCCCATCCGCTGGTACACCAGCAGCAGGCCGATATCGGTGAGCGGATCACCCAGGGTCGCCATTTCCCAATCAAGCACTGCCGCAACACGATCGCTCGCATCGACCAGCACATTATCCAGTCGGTAGTCCCCGTGCACTATGCGTGAAGCAGATTGCGGCGGTACGGATTTGGCCAGCAGCTCATGCAATTCGGTGGCGGCGGGCAGCTCCCGGGAGTACGAGGCGTCGAGCTGCTTCTTCCAGCGCCGCACCTGCCGCTCCAGGAAACCCTCGGGCCGCCCGAAGTCACCGAGCCCGACCGTAACCGGATCGACCGAATGCAACGCGGCGAGGGTATCGATCAATCCGGCCGAGATCGCAGCCGTACGCTCCGGGCCCAGTGCTTCGAGCTCACGCGCGCGTCGGTACGGCGTCCCGGCCACCAGCTCCATCAAATAGAAAGGCGCACCGATGATTTCGGTGTCCTCGCACAGCGCGTAGGTATCGGGCACCGGAACATCGGTATCGGCCAGCGCGCTGATCACCCGATGTTCGCGGGTCATATCGTGCGCGGTTGCCAGCACATGGCCCAGCGGCGGGCGGCGCAGCACGAATGACGTTGTGCCAGAAGTGATCGCATAGGTGAGATTGGATTTCCCACCGGCGATCAACTCCCCGCGCAACGGCCCCTGCGCCAGTTCCGGCCGATGCGCGGCCAGCCAGTCGGCGAGCCGATCGAGATCCAGTCCCGGCAAAGCGGTGTCGGCTGAACTCATCACGGCACCAGCACCGCGACGCTCTCGACCACGCAGGCCGGTTTGCTCACGCCCTCGATCTCCACGGTCACCTTGCTCACGGCCTGGAACCCCAGGCTCGCCGGGGTGAGCGAGATCAGCTCGATGCCCGCGCGCACCCGGGAACCCACCGGGACCGGGGCGGGAAACCGAACCTTGTTGGCGCCGTAGTTGACTCCCATTGACAGACCCTCGACGGTGTAGACCTCCCCGGCCAGCATCGGCAGCAGCGACAGCGTCAGGAAACCGTGTGCCACCGTGGTGCCGAACGGTCCCGCCGCCGCTCGCTCCGGGTCGACGTGGATCCACTGGTGGTCCCCGGTCGCGTCGGCGAACAGGTTGATCCGCTCCTGGGTGATGGTGTGCCAGTCGCTGTACCCGAGATGGGTGCCGACCGCCTTCTCCAATTCACCCAGGCCATCGAAAGTCTTCATCGCTCGAGGTCCTTCCGTATTCAGTTCTTGGGTCCGCCGGCCACGTAGATCACCTGACCGGAAACGAATCCCGCGCCTTCGCTCACGAAAAACGATGCGGTGTGCGCGATGTCGTCCGGCTGTCCGGCGCGCGCGACCGGAATCGTCGCCACCACAGCCTTTTTGAAGTCCTCGAACGGCACGCCCACACGCGCGGCGGTGGCCGCGGTCATATCGGTCTCGATGAAACCGGGTGCGATGGCGTTCGCGGTGACGCCGAACTTGCCCAGCTCGAACGCCAGGGTCTTGGTGAATCCCTGCAAACCCGCCTTGGCCGCAGCGTAATTCGCCTGCCCGCGGTTGCCGAGCGCCGAGGTGCTCGACAGGTTGACGATGCGTCCCCACTTCTGCTCGATCATGTGGGCCTGCACCGCGCGCGACATCAGGAACGACCCCCGCAGGTGCACGTTCATGACGGTGTCCCAGTCGTCGACGGACATCTTGAAAAGCAGATTGTCGCGCAGCACGCCCGCGTTGTTGACCAGAACGGTCGGCGCGCCCAGTTCGGTGGCCACACGCTCCACGGCCTGTGCGACCGCGGTCTCGTCCGAGACGTCCGCGCCGACGGCGAGTGCGCGCCCACCGGCGGCGACGATCTCGTCCACGACTGTCTTGCAAGCGTTTTCGTCCAGATCCAGGACGGCCACCGCCAGTCCGTCATCGGCCAGGCGGCGGGCGACGGCCGCGCCGATACCGCGGGCCGCGCCCGTGACGATCGCGATCCGCTGGGGCTCAGTGCTCATGGTGTTCTCTCCTCGAGTGAGTGTTCCGGGGGAAAGTGAGTGTTCAGGGGGTGTTAGACGCCGCCGGTCAGCGTGACGCCGCCGTCGACGACCACCAGCTGTCCGGTCAGCCAGCTCGCGTCCTGCGAGAGCAGGAACGCCACCACGCCGCCGATGTCCTCGGGTACGCCGAGCCGCTTGAGCGGATAGTTCGCCGCCACCTCGGCTTCGTGGCCTTCATAGAGCGCGCTGGCGAATTTGGTCTTGACCACCGCCGGGGCGACCGCGTTGACCCGGATATCGGGACCGAGTTCGACCGCGAGCTCCTGGGTGATGTGGATGAGCATCGCCTTGCTCGCGCCGTAGAACCCGATGCCCGGTGCGGGTTTGGTGCCCGCCACCGAGGAGATGTTCACGATCGCGCCGCCGTGCTCATGCATCCAGCCCTTGTAGATCTGCTGCACCCAGGACAGCGCGGCCAGGCAGTTCACCTCGACGATCTTGCGGGCCGCGGCCAGATCCAGGTCGACCATCGGCCCGAAGACCGGATTGATGCCGGTGTTGTTGACCAGCAGATCGGCGCTGCCGAAGGTTTCGATGGCGCGCGCGACGGTCTCGGCCTGATGCGCGGCGTCATCGGCCTTGCCCGCGACGGCCAGCGCGTGCGCCGGTCCACCGAGGGCCGCGACCGCCTCATCGAGCGCCTCCTGCTTGCGCGCGGTGATCACGACCTTCGCGCCCTCATCCACCAGCCGCTGCGCGATACCGAGGCCGATGCCCCGGCTCGCGCCGGTGACGATCGCCGTCTTGCCGTCGAATCTGTTCACAGAGTGGTCCTTTCGGAGTTCGGGCGATCCGGACCGGGTGGTCGCGCACCCGGCGCGCGTCGAGGGAGCGACCCGCGCCGGGGCCACTTACTAAGCGCTTGGTAAGTCATGGCCACCATGCGTGACGCAGGCCTCACGGGTCAAGGGTGTGCGGTGCGGACGGGTCTGTGACTCGCGACACATGGTTGCCAGCGTAGCGCGCTCACCAGCGGTGATATCCGGGATGTCGAATCCGGATTCAGGTTCTCAGGAAGTCGCGCTATCCAGCAGGCGCTGCTGATACTGCCGCATTCCGGACAGCCAGCGGTCATAGTCCGCGCCCTTGCGGCGGTACATGTCCAGCACCTCGGGATGCGGCAGGATCAGGAAGCGCTCATCGTCGATCGCGGCCAGCACGATCTCGGCGACCTCGTCCGGGGTCAGTACCGCACCGGCCGAGGTCACCGCGCGGGTCGCGGCCGCACCGAGCGCATCGCCGGAGTTCTCGCCCGCGCGCAGCAGCGGGGTCTCCACACCCATCGGGCACAGGCAACTCACCCGGACGCCGCGATCGCCGTAGGTCACCGACAGCCATTCGGCGAATCCGACCGCCGCGTGTTTGGTGACCGAGTATGCGGCGGAACCGATTTGGGTGAGCAGACCGGCTGCGGACGCGGTGCTGACGAAGTAGCCCTCGCCGCGTTCGAGCCAGCCCGGCAGCAGTAGCCGCGCCGCGCGCACGTGGGCTTGGAGGTTGACGTCGATGGTGGTCGCCCACGCCAGGTCGTCGTCACCGATGCCGACGGGTCCGGCTACTCCGGCGTTGGCGAAATACAGGTCGACCGGGCCGAATTCGGTCTCGGCACGGGTGATCAGCGCCTGGATCTGCGCGATATCGGAGACATCCGCGCCGACCGCGACGGCGGTTCCCGGGTGGTCCTGGTTGATCGCGGCGGCGACGCCCGCCGCGGCATCGGCATCGAGATCGGCGACCACCACCCGTGCCCCTTCGCGCACCAATCGTGCCGCCAGCGCACCGCCGATACCGCCGCCGCCACCGGTAACCACCGCGATCTTTCCCGCGACCTGCACGAGTACTCCTTGTCGAGTCGGAAGCTCGAATCCGGTGCCCGGATTCTGATGATCTCGCCTGTCTACTCGCCCGTGCGCCCGCATTCAAGGGTCTCAGGACGGGGGAGTAGGAGTCTCTCGCAGTGAAAGCGTTGCTGCACAACGCTATTCATCTCGTAGTTGAACTCGGCGTCAGTTTTGCATACCGTGTGTTCCACTCCGGACCGGTAGCTCAGCATGCGAGATGAAGGACAACCGTGACCGCACGAGATCTACGGCAGGACTGGCAACGACTCGGCAGCGCCCAGGTGGCGGCCAATGGCATCGAACTGCGGGTCGTCGAGCACGGCGACGGTGCTCCGGTGGTGTTCTGCCACGGTTTCCCCGAGCTCGGATTCTCCTGGCGGCATCAGGTTTTCGCGCTCGCCGACGCGGGTTTCCACACGCTCACCCCCGATATGCGCGGCTATGGCGGCAGCTCTCGGCCCGAGCGGATCGAGGACTACGACATTCTGACTGTGTGCGCGGATCTGGTCGGGCTGCTCGATGCCCGCGGGATCGAGGACGCGATCTTCATCGGCCACGACTGGGGTGCGTCGGTGGTCTGGCAGCTGGCGCGCGAATACCCGGAGCGGGTGCGCGCGGTCGCCGGGTTGAGCGTCCCGGCTACGCCGCGCTCGTCTCGGCCGCCGGTGCCGATTCTGCGTTCGCGGCTCGGCGACGATTTCTACATGGTGTGGTTCCAGGAGCCCGGGGTCGCGGACAAGGTGCTGGCCTCGGACGTGCGGCGCACCCTGCTGCAAGACGAGGTGCTCAGCGCGCGGAGCTTCCTCGATACCGAATCCGCCGAACCGCCGTTGCCGCCGTGGCTCACCCCGGACGAATTCGATTACTACGTAGAGACTTTCACCGCGACGGGCTTCACCGGCGGGCTCAATTACTATCGCAATCTCGACCGTAGCTGGGAACGCACCGAGCATCTCGCCGATACCAAAATCACTCAGCCGTCCCTGTTCATCGCGGGCTCGGCCGATCCGGTCATTCAATTCACGCCGCTGGCGAAAATGCCTGCGGTGCTTACGGATCTGCGCGGTTCGATCATTCTCGACGGCGCGGGACACTGGATTCAGCAGCAGCGTCCGACCGAAGTCAACGCGGCTCTGATCGATTTCGCCCGCGAAATCGGCTAAACGGAGCCGTCGTTCCCGGGGGTCAACTGCAAGCCGTTGATCCACAGCTGGGTCAACGTCGCCACCAGCTTCTCGAACGAAATCCGTTGATTCTGAACGAAAACCGTATACGCCATCCGGCTCACCATCGCCGACAGCGCATGCGCGGTAATGGTCGGATCCAGCTCCGCGCTCGCCTGCCCCGACTCCTGTAGCGCGCGAATCATCCGGGCATTGCGCTGCACGAACGCCTTACCCCGCTCCACCCGCATCCGCCGGAAATTCTCATCGACATGCGCGACCTGCTCGAACAACGCCATCAACCGGGCATTGCGCTTGTACGACAGCAGATAATCCCGATTCGCCATCTCGATCAGCGTCCGAGCATCGGTCACCCCGCTGCGCTCCCGCAAATGCGGATGCAACATCTCATCCTGCACCTGCTCCACCAACGCCGCGAAAATCTCTTCCTTACTGTCGAAATAGGTATAGAACGACCCCGAAGCCATCCCCGCCGCCTTGGAGATATCCGAAATCCGGGCATCGAGATACCCATCCCGCTCGAACACCTCTCGAGCCGCGACAATAAGCGCCTCCCGAGTCCGCACCCCCCGCCGAGTCCGCGGCACACCCCGCCCGGATTCCCCTTCGACAGCAACGGATTCGGCCACCAACCAGCTCACAACCTGTCAATCAACGGACGATTATCGAGGTGGCAACCGTATCACCGGACCGGATCCCGCTCACCAGTCTCGGGTGGCGATCAGTTTCTCCGCATCGGCGTCGGTGAAACTGTAGGCGGCCGCGATGAACGAGAAGTCCTCGGCGATCTCCTCCCGCGCGACCGTCTCGATCTCGCTGCCGGCCGCCTCGAACTCCGCTTCCAGGACGTTGAATTCTTCGGTCGCGGCCTGGGTGAGCTCGTACAAAGCCGCCAGATCCGAAGGGTTTTCGGCCTCGATTCGCTCGCATAGGCGTTGCAGGATCGCGGTGCCCTTGTCGAGAACGTGATCGGGGAAGTACGGGTCCGCGTACAGCGGTTGCAGGAACATGCGGGTCGCCACCTGGTTGTTCGTGATCGCCATGGCGCTCCATCCATGAGAGGTGATGTGTGTGTTGATCATGCAGCAGCCCACCGACATTCCGGAGGTAGTGTGCGTAAGTGACCGACGTGATCATCCTGCACGGGGCCTGGCATCAGCCCGCCCACTACGCCGCGCTCGCCGATCTACTGCGTTCCCGGAACCTGTCCGTTCAGGTGCCCGACCTCTATGAACTGTCACTGGCCGAAAGCACCGAAAAGGTCGAGGCCATCGTCGCCGAGGCATCGAAACCGCCTGTGGTGGTGGGGCATTCGTTCGGAGGCGTCACCGCGGGAACCGTGCGCGGCGCATCCGCATTGGTCTTTCTCAACAGCTGGATCCTCGACGTCGGCGAATCACCCGCCGAGCTGCTCGCCCAGGCGCCAGGCGAGCCCGGTGAGGGCCTACTCGCCGCACCGGATGCAGAAGGCCGACTCCGCCTCGACCCGGCTGACGCCCGCGCGAAGCTCTACGGCGACCTCGACGACTCGACAGCGACCCGTGCACTCGACTTGCTCCGCCCCGAACCGCCCTCGATCTTCGCCGCCACCCCCACGCACGTGAGCTGGCACGACACCCCTTCGATTTACCTACGCGGCCAACAGGATCGGACTATCGCCACACCCCTGCCGGACCGCTTCGCCACCCGTTGCTCGCGCACCGAGACCTGGGACACCAGCCACTCGCCGTACCTCAGCCACCCCGTCGCCGTAGCCGACCTCATCGAGCGATCGGGTGCCTCATAGGTCGGATCGATCCGTAGTATCCCTGGAACGTGTTTCATCGTGAACGAGTTGGGGGTGGGACGGTGAATCTGTTCCAGCAGATGGAGATTGACAGCGCGATCGGCGAACTCGCGGTCGAGCTATTGGATGCGAACGCCACCGGAGCGAGGCTGCTGTTCCGGCCCGAACAGACACCCGAAGGCGAATCCCTCGGAATCGGTTTCTCGTCCGACGTCCGGGACGACCTCGAGTTGTCGGAGGACCTCTACGCGGCCATCGTGCAGCTGGTCGGGATGCACAAGGAGTCGGGGACCGGGTTGATCGGCGCGGTCTACGAGTTCGAGAAGAACCCTGACGACAGTTGGGGAATGGGGCAGCAGTACGAATACGGCGAGCCCGATCCGCACTTCTTCGCGGCCCGCGCGCAGGGCGCTAAGGCCGGCCGAAGGGGTGGCTGGCGGCGCTGGTTCGGGCGGTAACCTCGGCAATGCGGGTCGTGTAATCAGCGCGCGCGAAGGCCGTCGAGGATGAGCGTGACGACCGCCGCAGCGTCGGCTTATCAGCTTCCACCGACAGCCATCCACGGCAGAGGCCGCGGTCAGTCCCCAACACCCGACGATCTCGTCGCCGTCGTTGGCGAGGCGGCGGCGAAGTTCGACGAGGCGCGGTTCGTAGGTTCGGCGACCGCCACTTGTTATGCCGACTCGTCGTAGTAAGGGACTGTCCGATGTCGTTTCGGAACTTAGGATTTCGGATGGCCGTTCATTTCGGGGCATGTGCGCTCTCCACAGTCCTATCGAAGGCGGCGGTCAAGGTCGGCACCAGCAGGTAGACCACGATTGGGACCACGATGACGGTGAGTAACAGCGTGCGCAGGGGCAGCGGTGTGTGGGCAGTAGCGGGTCCAATTAGCGCAAGCGTGATCGTGATGGTCGGGTAAACCGCACTCCAGGTAATGAGCGCTCGCCGGTGGATCGACGACCGATCCGCAACCATTTCTCTGCCATAGCGCCGATGTCGCGAAGCATCTGAGTGCATATCCCCTCCGAGCCAATTGGTGATGAGTCGTGCGATGTGGGGGTCGGCACCCACCTCTGATTCTCCGTCCCGATCCGGATGAGCCGGAGAAGCGAGGTGGGTTGCCGCCCTGGGCCCGAAAAGATCATCAGCTACCTGTGCGTGGTCGGTCAATCCTCGGTTTACCTTGGCAATCCCCAAGATTCAGCTTTC
Organism: Nocardia sp. NPDC058058; assembly: GCF_042885355.1. Lineage (NCBI taxonomy): Bacteria > Bacillati > Actinomycetota > Actinomycetes > Mycobacteriales > Nocardiaceae > Nocardia > Nocardia sp. NPDC058058. The sequence continues at coordinate 1,223,190 of NZ_JBHVSA010000003.1, forward strand.
AGCGGGCACACATTACGGTGAGTTTCGTGCGGATAACCTTCGACGACCTCAGGGTATTTGTGGCGGTCTGTCAGGCTGGCAACCTCAGTGCTGTCGCCCGCGACCTAGCGTGTAGCCAGCCTGCAGTAAGCCAACACGTCAAGCGGCTCGAACAAGCAACGGGCGTGCGTCTGCTCGAGCGCGGACCCGATGGTGTGACCCCCACTTCGGAAGGGCTTGTGCTGTACGCGGCAGCGCGGGATGGCATTGTCGGGGTGGACCAGGCATTACGCCAGCTCGGTGAGATGGCCCGCGGCCAAGTTGGTTGCGTCCGCATCACAACTGGCGCGACAACCATCCGGAATTTCATGTCCGAAGCCGTCGTCGATTTCCGCCAACGCCATCCCCACGCGAGACTCGATTTCCGCACGATCATCTCCAGCCGGCGATGCTTCGAGTCCCTCGCCGAGGGCGTGGTTGACCTGGCGTGGGTAACCATCGCCGATTCGATTCCCGGCATCGAACAACGCCCAGTTGTGGAACTGCCTTGGGTGCTGGCCATCCGAGACGACGACCCCTTGGCTGACCGGTCCTCGATCACACCAGCCGATCTCACCGAGATCCGACACATCCAACTTCCGGACAACGCCGTATCCCGCATCCATCTCGACACCGCACTGAACCGACTCGGAATCCAACTGGCGCCCGAAAGCGGTGTCGCAGACTGGAACACCGCGGTCCTGCTCGCTGAGCTCGGGGCGGGCCATGCCATCGTTCCCTGCCTCCCCTACGATTCCGCCGCCGCCGCGAACCGACCGATTCGATTTCAGCCCTTGCCATTCCTTCCACCCCTGACGGTCGGATGGGCTGCCCGCCGCTGGGAAACACTCAGCCCGCTGGCAGGAAGCTTCGCCGACATGGTCGAAGAACGATGCCGAAACCGATGAGAACGCGCCAGGCTGGCGTGCGCGGTGCATTACCTCGTGGGTAATCGACTATGCGCGCCGCGGCGAACAGGATTGTGGCATGAACGAAGTCGGAACAAGCGCCACCCGTACGGTCGTCGAAGAGCTGCTGCGTCGAATCGGTGCCGGTGATTCGGATGCGACGGCCGCGATGTATGCCCCGGTCAGTGATTGGAAACTGAATTGGCCTGAGCATGAGCACGATCGAGCGGCGACCCCGTGGATTCGTCCCCGCGCCACCCGCGCCGACGCCGCCGCGCATTACGACCAGATCGCTCGGCATCATGTGCCTGAACACGCCGCGACCACGGTCGAGCGGATTCTGATCGATGGCCCGGACGCGGTGGTGCTGGGGGAGATTCGCCAGACGGCACGCCCTACCGCGCGTGCGTACCGTTCCCGATTCGCTCTGCACCTCACCGTCGAGGACGGGCTCATCACCCGCCACCATGTCTACGAGGACAGCCTCGCCGTTGCCCAGGCATTCGACGAAGATCCTCAACCCGAGCACCGCTGATCGAACGCCGCGCAAGACCGCAGAGCGCGCGAACGAGGAAGATCAACACAAGGGTGTTGCCGCGCACGAGCGGATCCAGCATGGGAACGTACCTTCTGATATTGAGCGAGGGCATGCTGTCGAGTTGATGTGGAGGTCGTAGTGGCCGAACGATTTGCCGGCAAGGTGTGCGTCGTCAACGGTGCCGCCAGCCTTATCGGCCGCGCCGTTGCCGACCGCTTCGCGAGTGAGGGCGCGCTGGTCGTCGGCGTCGACAAACTTGCTCACTCGGTCGGCGCGCAGGCGGTGCAGGCCGACCTCACCTACGAATCCGCGGTCGAGGCGTTGTACCGGGACGTTGTTCGCGACCACGGTCGCCTGGATGTCATTTACAACAACATGGGCTTGATGGACCGCGGTGATCGGTCGATATTGGAGATGAGCCTGCAAACCTGGCGTGACGCGCAGGATGCGAATCTGACCAGTATCTTCCTGTCCTGCAAGCACGGAATCCCGCACCTGTTGAACACCGAACCGTCCGGTGGATCGGTGATCAACTCCGCGTCGTTCCTAGCTGCTGTCGGGTCAGCGACCGCGCCGATGGCGTACGCGGCGGCCAAAGCGGCAGTGGTGCAATTGAGCCGAGACCTCGGCGTTCATCTCGCCCGCAGCGGAGTGCGGGTCAATGCCGTGCTGTTCGGGCCGATCGAGACCCCTGCGCAGCGCGAGATCCTGCAACGCAATCCGAGTGTGCTGGCGAAGCGCCTGGTGCACTGGCCGATGGGGCGCTTCGGCACGCTCGACGAGGCCGCCGGCACCATCGCATTTCTGGCCAGTGACGATGCCGGCTTCATCACCGGCGCCGCCATCCCGCTCGACGGCGGTATCACCGAGGCTTTCACTGTGCCGGAATAGATGTGGTCATCGCCGAACGTTCTCGAATTCGTGATCAACGAAAGCCGAGCGGGTGAGCAGTGCCAGCGAGTCCGACGCACTGGATCCCGGCGGCGTGGTGACGACCATGATCGACTGCTGGGGTGAGCGTGCGGGGATCTGCGTGCTACGAGGTAGCCCGCGAATCTGGTAGGACCGTAACGACAAACGCCGGATCTACACTCACACCGTGGATAGGGAAATCGGTGCTGTCTGGGAGTTACGGCGGCAGGGAACGGTTCTCGCGCGAATCACGGTCACCGGTGAGGACGAGCGGGCACTGGTTGGAACTTTTGCCGCCGAGCCCGAGTTCAGTGAGGTGGCGCCACTGTTTCTGGCCCAATGTGCGCTCGGTTCGTTGAGCGAGCCCGAGATCACCGACACCCTCGTGCGCGTGTGGGAGGGGCTGTACGACAGCATCTGTCAGTCGATGGTTCTCGTCGGTCCCTCCGGTCCATTGGAAGGGTTCGAGCTCAACATTTACGACACCGACGGTGAGCTGCCGCAGCCAGGGCGAGAAGCCGTTGCCCAGTTCGATTGGGGCTACCGTGACCATTTCGCGTGGATAGCTGAGCGGCGGAACCGTTTTCGCCGCAACTAGCCCGTCGTGCAATAGGGGATGCTGGTGTTGTGAGCGACCTACCGCGACGCTGGGATCCGATGTCATCGGTGCACCGCGATCTCAACGATTCCGTCTACCACGGTGACAAGTGGCAGGATCGGCACTGGATGAACGTGCCAGGTCCCTTCTACACGGCGCAGACCGATACATGTTGGACGGGAAGGCTTCACGCGCCACGCAACGTGCTCTACGGCGGCGAGTACTACAACGAATTCGTGTATCGCCAGCCGACCTCGCCCGCCGAGGTCGAATACCTGCTGGCGGCAGCGGACGACGATCCGTTCGATGGCTACGCCTGTGACGGGGACTCGCGCTGGACTCCCGCGGCTGTTCGTGCGTGGTGGAGCGGCCGCGACAAAGTCGCCGAGCACCTTGCGCAGTTGCTCACCGAGTACACCAAGGAAGGTGCTAGCGCATCGAGAAGCGAAGCGGCAGAGGGTGTCCGAGACTTCTTCGCTTACCTGACGACTGACCTCGAAACCGATCTGAGGGAGTACGTATTCAGGTTGGAGAACGATCGATACCCGGCTGCCGACGACGAGCTGCCGAATCTGTAAAAAGGAGCATGCGGTGCGTGAGGTCGGCCGCCGACTCAGCTTGTGGTCAAATCGGCCGTAGGGATGATCTGTCCGGTGGATCGGGCAATTTGCCTCAGCGCCAGCTCGTGCAGGACAGCGTTGTAGTCGGCTACCGCGTCGGAAACGACGAAGAGCTGAAGATCCCGCGCCAGGGCGTCGAAGCTGGTTGCGACGATCCCTTGAGACGCGAAGACGCCGCAAACGACAAGCTGGTCCTTGCCCTGTCGGGTTAGTTCGACGGCGAGATCGGTGGCATAGAACGCACTGAGGGATCGCTTGCGAATCCACGGCACAGCGGGCTCGTCCATGCCGTCCAAACACGACTGCGCCGCTTCAGCCGCGCTCGGCCCCTGCCCCCACAGCGACCCGCCTAGCCCGCGCTGCCGCACCACCGCCGCCGGTCGTGGTGCCGAAGCGATGACCGGCATGCTCTGACCGAACGCCCAATCCACAAGCGTTCGGCACTGGTCTACGACTGCCGAGCGAGTCTGTTCGGCGAGCACGCCCGTGTAGTACGGGAGAAGATCATGCACCAGAACCGCACAACGATCAGCCTCGAACTCCCAGCCCAATCCATCACGGAAGTTGGCGAACCCCGCAGGGTCATAGGGCGTGACATCGGCATCGAAAGTGACCACGCCGTTGATCTTTCACCATCAATATCCAGAAGGCCCGATGCGGCAAGACCCTGCAGCTCGTGGTAGCCGGGCCATCTGGCTATGGCCGTCACGGCATTTCGGGCGCATCCTGTGAAAAGCACAGAGTCGACGAGCGCGGTTGGCATGCTGAGTTCTGGCCGATGGGGGAGGAATACATGGAAAGCGCGCCGAGCAGGACGGCGATGTTCGCGGCCGTGTCGCGTGGATTGTTTCGCCTGGAGACGGCATCGCCGTGGGTACTGGACGATGCGCTGGCCTTGGTGCTGGTCGGCCCGGTCTGGCAGCAGTTGCGAAACCGATTCGATCCGATGTTCCCCCGTCAGGTCCTTCTCGAATCCCGTGCGGCTGTCTGCACCCGCAGCCGGTACGCCGAGGACCGGCTGGCCGCTGGCGCTTTCACCCAGTACGTGATTCTCGGTGCGGGACTTGACTCTTTCGCGTGGCGGCGGCCGGACCTGCTCGGCTCACTGAAGCTGTTCGAGGTCGATCACCCTGCCTCCCAGGCATGGAAGCTCGAGCGGATCAAGGAGCTCGGGCTGCCGCGCAGTGACTCACAGGTGTTCGTGCCGACTGATTTTGAGGTCGACTCGATTCGAGATGTCTTGGGCCCAGCGGGATTCGACTGGACACAGCCGGCCCTGTTCAGCTGGACAGGCGTCGCCCCCTATCTGACGGCACAGGCGATCGAATCGGCATTGCGCACGATCGCGGCGGCTGCCCCAGGGTCCGAGGTGGTGTTCTCCTACCGCGCCGAGGACAGTGTGCTCGACGACGTGGGAATCGAATTCGCCCGTATCTACACGCCGATCGCGGCTTCTGTAGGCGAGCCTCTCCAGCCCGGCTGGCCCGTATCGGAGATTGACGAGCTGATTAGCCGATGCGGGCTGAAGGTCATGGACCACCCCACGCGTGCGGACCTCGAGCAGCGCTACTTCGCCGACCGCGCAGATGGCCTGCGCCCCTACACCTTCGAGACCCTGGTAGCCGCACGAGTCATCTGAGTGTGCACAGGCCACGTCGGTCACGGCCCCGCGCGCGAATCTTGCTCTGGCGCGGCCGTTCTCACGCATTCACAGGTCGCGACGATCGTGTCCTGCAACCAGGTCTCCACCGTGAGGCTAGGTGTCGGCTTCGGTGCGGTTGTCGAATTGTGCACGGGCGGTATCGATGTCGGGCACGTGCGCGATGCTCCATTCCAGCAGCGGTAATGTCGCGGTGCGCAGGCTCATGCCCATCGGGGTGAGTGCGTAGCTGACGTGGGGTGGCATGATGTTTCGCACGGTGCGGGTCAGGATGCCGTCGCGTTCCAGGGCGCGCAGGGTGACGGTGAGCATGCGTTGACTGATGCCGTCGATATCGCGTTTGAGTTCGGTGAAGCGACGAGATCCCTGGCTGAGGTGGCGTACGACCAGTAGCGACCATTTGTCGCCGACGATGTCGAGGACTTCCCGTGTCCGGCACGCGTCGGCCGCGCTCGGGGGCAACTCGCCGGGCTCGACGTGCATGGTTACCTCCTGGGAACCGAGGCACACGAATGTGCCGTATTGCCCGATTCGGATCGAGCGCACCACACTTGCTGTGGTTCCTGAAGTGTACCGAGGCATTAAAAGTAACCAGCTGGGCTGGGTGCCGCGGCACAGATCGACAAGGGGTGAACATGTCTGTATTTCTGCTGGTCCACGGCGCTTGGCACAGTGGCCGATGCTGGGATCGAGTGGTCCCGCTACTGGAGACGGCCGGGCATCGGGTGTACGCGCCCTCGCTGAGCGGCTACGGCGACAAGGCTCATCTGCTCGGACCGGGTGTGGGTCTGGACACCCACGTCGCCGACATCATCGAGCTGATCAAGGACGAGGACCTCACCGACGTCGTCCTGGTGGGGCACAGCTATGCGGGCCTGGTCATCTCCTCGGTGGCCAATGAGATTCCGCAACGGATCGCGCACCTGGTCTATCTCGACGCGATGGTCCCGCGCGACGGCGAGACCGCCGTCGATGTCCAACCGATCACTCAGCACCTGATCGACGCCGCCGCCGACTGGCGCATCCCGCCGCTGACCGAATTGCCGGCGCCGTTGGGCCTGTTCGGAGTCACCGACCCGGCCGACATCACGTGGCTGCGTACGATGCTGTCGGATCATCCGGTGCGCTGCCTGCAGCAACCTGTCCACCTCGACAACCCGTCGGCAGATGCCGTGGCGCGCACACACATTCACTGCGTCGGCGCGAAACCGCAGGGCATCGCCCGCCGACCGGTCGCGGCGATCCAGCCCAACGGTTCTCCCGCACGGGTCCGAGAGTTGCCGACCGGGCACGATTGCATGATCACCATGCCCGTCGAACTCAGCGAACTGCTCCTGGAAGCTGCCAGCTAAAACACATCGACCTCTAGGGTCCGTGCATCGTATTGTGTTCGTTCCGATGTGATGAGCGGAATCGCTTGGTATGCAGCGCATTCCGTTCGCCTGAGTACCCCCGGCGGGGCTTGAACCCACGACCTTGACGTTATAAGCGTCCTGCTCTAACCGGCTGAGCTACGGGGGCATGTGCACGACGAAGCCCCGGGGCGGCTGACCCCGGGGCTAGGTATGCACTGACCCAGCAGTTCGAGCATGAGGGTAAGTATGGCATCGGCCAGTGGCCTGGGCCAGTGGTTCGGCCTCCGGTGATAGGTTGAGGCGGAGCGGAATTGGGGGCATACAAGTGAGCGCGAGTATCGTCGGAACATTGCGGAAATATTGGTTCTTCTACGCCGTGTATGTGATTCTCACCGGCGGGCTGGTTTTGTGGGGAGTCGCCGGGCTGCTCAATGGCACGGTGACTTGCCATAACTGGAATATCTTCGTGCTCGACTTCTCCGAGTACGACATGTCACCGGATCAGACCGACGCGATATGCAATCCCGGCACCAAGAATGGTGGCGGACTCGCAAAGACGAAGTTGGGCAATGACATCTTCGACTGGATCAAGATCGGCGTCGGAGTTTTCATGCTCTACATCGGTGGCAGCAGCTTTATGAGCCTGGCCCGCGAGCGCGCGGAGAAATCGTCCAACTGAGTGCGCGCTCCCGTGGCACCGTCCCGGTCAAAGTGCCCACATCCGTGCGGATTCCGGCGCAAACTGATTGTGTCCCTTGATGAATCGGCACTGGAGCACGCCATGCTCGTTCTTACGGATCAGACCAAATCCGGCAGTACGGAAACCTTTCCGCAGAAGGACTTCATCGAGGGGGCGAAGATCCTGGCGGACAGGGTCGATCCGCCCACCAAATCGGCTGGGACGCTACACAAGTTGCTCACGGTCGTGGTCCAGGTCGCCATCGAAGACACCGAGAACACCTTCACCGAACAAGACGTCGCCTATGCCTACCGCAAATTGGTCCGGCTGGCCCAAGCGCGGGTGCTGAAATGGCAAGCCGACGCCGCCACGTGTGAGAAGTTCTTGGCGGACAAGGAGAATGGCCAGCGAGCGGGCTGGCTGAGCAAGGTCCAGCGGGACCAGGACAAGCGGCTCGGCACCCTCGAAACGAGCGATTTCGTGGTGTTCACCCGCGGCACCGACCCGACGCAGGCCCTCAACATCATGACCTACGAGACCTTCGGCGGCGTGTGGCCCGGCCCGCAGCGCACCGACAAGCCGACCGAGGACCAGGCGGGCGTGCAAACCGGTTACGGCATCAAGATGACGAGTCAGGGACGGCTCGAGGAGTGGTCGCTGGGCACCCTGGACGGATTCTCGACCGGCGGGTACATGCTCATCGCGGCCGCGAAACCGACTGCGGTGCGGTTGCCTCCGGTGAAGGTACGCGGTGCCGGCGAAAGCGGTGTCACCGGATTCGCCGACCAACGCCTGCTCGGCGTCGCGATCCTGAAGGCCGGACCCAAATCCACCGCCGATCCACTGGAACGGGCAATCGAAGGTCTGATGAAACAGGGACAGGACAACGCGGCGAGCGCCTTACGCGACGCCATCCTGCATCGCTGACGGTGCCCCGAGCGGAGCTCGTTCCGGCAACCTTGAAATGCCGAGGCCATCAAACGCGGATCGCGACCGATGCGAGATCTGTTGTCCTACAGGTATTTGAGCTCCAGGGTGGCCGAGCCGTCGATGGCGATTTCGTCGGTCAGGGTCAGGCCACTGGTCGGGGGAAAGAATGCGCTCACATCGAGATCCATGGTCAATTCCCGGACTTGCAGCGGTTGGTTGGCCGCTGTGATGGAGGCAAACGCGATCTGGATACCAGGCATCCAGAGGTCATTGTGGTACCAGGTCGCACCCTCGTCGGTGGAGCCGATCGGTTGCACCGGCACGCCATCGGCGATGGCGTTGCGCAGCGCGATGGCGTACCAGCCCCATGATCGGGTGTCCTCGGTCCGCCCCAAACCGAAGGCATCCGCCCGTGTGGCCGAACTCGCTCGTTGGTCGAGGGCTTGCAACGCATAGAGATTCGAGGCGTCGCAGGTAATCGAGAGCTGCACCGTCTGCGTGCCGACGTTCGTCTCTCGTTCCGAGTTCAAATCCGCAGCGGAAATCTTGCCGAAGTCGACCACTCCGCCGCCGGACAGGCTGGGTTCGCAGGCGCTCGGCGTGATCAAGCCAGTGACCGATAAGTCGACGGAGGTTGCCCGGCTGGTAGTCAGGAGACTGACGGTTACGGTAGTCATAGGGCAGAGCTCCTTCGATTGACCGAAGGCCAACAGTAGCAACGTATTACGTGTTCAGTGCCGAGATCCGTGACTGCCGGTTTCCACACGCCAGAAGAGATTGCACGACAATGCCGTATGCCCTGCTGTGACTAGTGGTAATCGGATCGGCCCTCCAATTCTGTTGCGGGCGTGAGAATTCCGGTTCGAATCAGGCGGGTCGATTGGTGGCGTAGCGGGCGAGCATCGTCTCTACCGCCTGCTCGACGGCGTAGCGGATGTCAGACGCTGCGGGGTTCCAGTCGGTGAGCAGCATGCGGGGCCACAGGACGTAGTTGGCGATCATCCCGAGGAACTGGTTGGCGGCGCTCTCGGCGTCCAGGACGTCGGCATTACCAGCCTCGTGTTCCGACTCGAGGTAGTGCTGGACCGAGGTGAAGTAGGGCAGCTTGCCGAGCTGGAACTGGATCCGTCCCAGTTCGGGGAAGCGGGGCAGTTCGGCGATGACGATGCGGAACAGGGCTGTCATACCGGGTCGGCCCATCAGGTCGGCGTAGCGGTGGCCGATGGTGCTCAGGCCGGAACGCAGGTCGCCGGTCCGAGGTTGTGCGACAGAGCCTGCGGCGTCGCGCTGCCAGGACTCGGTGACGATGGCCTCGAAAAGTGCTGCCTTGGTGGGGAATTGCTTGAACAGGGTGGACTTCGAGACTGCCGCCTCTTCGGCGATGCGGGCGAGGGAGGTGCCGTCGTAACCGCGGTTCAGGAAGACGTCCGTGGCTGCCGAGATGATCGCCTCGCGCTTTTGCTGGGCGAGGCGGCGGTGATGGGTGGAGAGCTCTGCTGCCATGCGTGCAGTATGCCCTAGCTCCGAGGCGAGTCACTTGACTCGCCTTCTTTGGCGTGCCTACAGTGCGATGGAAAGGCGAGTCGATCGACTCGCATCTGGTTGCGGCGCTCGAGTGCCGTGCGATGAGGGAGCAGTTGATGACAGTCGACAGGATCGCTTTGGTGACCGGCGCGAACCGTGGCCTGGGCCGGAGTACGGCTCTTGCGCTGGCAGCGCGCGGGGTGCGGGTCGTGGTCACCCATCGCGGTGATGCGGCCGGGGCCGAGGAGACGGCTCAGCAAGTGCACGCCGCAGGCGGGACTGCCGCTGTCGTACGTCTCGACATCAGCGACGTTTCCTCTTTCGGAGCCTTCACGTCCGAGCTGAACGGATTGCTCCAGCGCTGGGGGGCTTCGCGGCTCGATATCGTGGTCAACAACGCGGGCGTGGGTGTCTTCGGACCGCTGGAAGCTGTCACCGTCGACGACTTCGACACGGTGTTCGGCACGAACGTGCGGGGCACGTTCTTCCTCATCCAATCGCTTGTGCCGTTGCTGGCGCAGGGTGCAAGCGTCATCAACGTCTCGTCGTCGTTGACTCGCCACACCAGTCCCGCGACCTCGGTCTACTCAGCTTCGAAAGCCGCCATCGAGGCCCTGAGTCGCACTCTTGCAACAGAACTCGGCCCCCGCGGCATCCGGATCAACTCCATTGCCCCGGGGCCGACCGCCACCGACTTCAACGGCGGTGCCATGCGCGATGACGCCGAGATGCGCCAAGGTCTGGCCGGGCAGACCGCGCTCGGCCGCGTCGGCGAACCCGAGGAGATCGGTGACGCTATCGCCACGCTGGCGTCGCAGGGCCTGCGCTGGATGACCGCCCAGCGCGTCGAGGTTTCCGGGGGCGCGCTCCTCTGAATGTCCGGCCGTCCGGTTCGCGCTCGCGAGCCCAGCTGGTGCTGGGCAGAGTCGTCACCGTCGATCTTCGAGCCCGGAGCGCGAGACAGGTCGGGCTACGGCAGCGGCCGCAAAAGGTCCGGTGTTCGTCGCCATGAATCCTGGGAGTTGGCTCGGGTGGAACGGCGGACCGCCGGGCACGAAGGCGACATCGTCCAGATAGCAGTAATACACGGTGTTCCACACGTGCCAGTTGGCCTGCCGCCGCGGTAGATCGGCCTTGAACTGCTTCGCTTGGATGACGTCGGCAACCGTAATGAGTGTTCCGATTGCCAGCGGCCAGCCCGTCATGCAAAGTGGCGCAAAGATACTCGCCGAGATCGACGCGCCCGTCGAAGACATGATCACGGAACAGAACAGGTGCAGGAATAGACCGAAGATCAGCAGCGCGATGCCCTTGCCCAGGCTCCCGTGATTCGGCTGAAGCGCCTGCGGCGAAAGCTGTTTCGCCAACGTTGACTGATTGACCGTCGTAGTCCTGCGCCGACGCCCCTCGTCGTAGGCGTACCCCCGCGCGTGCGACGTTCCCGCGGCGTAGATCGCCGATGCCTTCTGACACTGACTGTTTCGCCCGCAAACCGGGCAGACCCCCTCGTACATGGCCTCAGCGTAGCTGCGCGCCGTCGATGATCAGACCGACGGCGGCGTGACCGAACCCTCGAGATTTCCTGGTCGTGCCCTTCGGCGGCGAATCCAACTCGGACATACCACCATCGACTACTGCCGATTACGCGGTCTCGCGACGTCTCCGAGCTAGCTGTAGCTTCCTCTTGGCTATCGTCGCTATTGTGGTGAAAAGCCGAGCAGAACGAGGTTCTGACGTGGACGAATCGGATTACACGAGACGAGTGCGGGCGAAGCTTCCGCCGGAGGCGGCGCATATCCCGATCTGGGATCCGACAGTCCCGCACGACCGGCCCGACGTTCCGGTCTGGCGATACCGCTCGATCGCCAGTGGCACCGATTTGATTCAGCTGTACACGGCCCGGTTCGGGCTGGAGTTGTTCGGCGAGCCCGGGGTCACAACAGCGGCATCGGTGATCGAGCTGGCAGAGTTGGCCGCCGCCGATCCCGAGCGAGTGGTCGACATGTTCGAGGCCGCCCACCAAGGCGGAGCGTTGACATGGGATCCGCAGCGCCTCATGCATGTCGAAACGCGCCGAGGCTGGATGGGTGAGTACCGCGATCACCTGCGAGTTAACTGACTGCAATCGCACGCTCGTGTCGCGACCCGAGCGTCGGTCGGCCGTTCAATCTGGTTGGCTTTCAGCGCTTCCCGGTGCACTCATTCGCCGATGGGCGTGCCAACAACGCAGGGGACGGGTCAGGTGCGCTGTTCGAGTTCGGTCTCCTCTTGTTCGGCAGAGGTTATGGGCATCGCCGTGCTCGCCACCCTGCCCGATGCCGTGACCTTGTGGCCGTGGGTTCTGGCCCAGGCTCTGATCGCGTCGCTCTGCTTTCGATTCATACGCGACGTCCATCGGCCGATTCGGACGCTTTCAACGCCCACTTTCGGTCCCGTGAGAAGCTGTGAGAGCTGTTCGAACTGGGGCGGTGTCACGAAGGTCAGGTAGTAGTGTTGGCCGGAATCCAATGCTGCCAAGACGGTTCCGAGGTCGAAGGCGCGGTCGCCGATCTCTTCGAGGAACGCCTGGAGGTAACCGACGCGATCATCCTGGGCATGTTTGGTCTCGAAAGCGGTGACCCAATCCCATTGCAGCGCAGTGGGATAGGAGTTCAGCGATGCCAATTGCTCTCGGATGGACTCGGGGTCGGCCTCGCGGGAGATGACAACCATGCCCGCGGTGGCGTGCGGGGATTCGTCATCGTGCAACGATTCGATCGTTCCGGTGGTCAGCAGTGCCCGTCGTTGCGCCATGACAGCTCGCACCACAGGCTCGAAATCCGTTTGCTGACAAGCATATTCGTGCCAGTAGGCCGCGACGTGCGAGGTTTGGCGCACGACGCGGTCCGGCTCGGGCGGGGCAGGCCAGAATTGCAGGAGGTACCGGTCCAGCACCGGCTCGCCGTCGAGTCGGACGTCCTTCTCCCGCGCCTGGTCCATACCCTGCGCGCAGTACCGCACCCGATAGTCGAGCCCTTGCCGCAAGTCCAATTCCCAGGAGTTCTCCCCTGCCCACTGCACCAGGAAACTTTGATCCGGGATGGGGTAGAAGGAAACCTCCACCACGTCTTCCCATTCCGGATCCAGTGGGGGCGCCTGGTCGTGTACTTCGACGGTGAAGCCGACCTTCCCGCTGTGCAGTCCGGTATGCAGGAAAAGCTCGCCGGGTACCGTCGCGCCGCACAACCCTGCCCTCTGCCCAGCGAATGCATCATGCATGCGCGAGTTGACGCCGCCTACGACACTCTCGACATAGATCTGACTGTAGGAGACACCGACTTCACGCTCGAACCTGAACACGTCACACCATCCTGGCCGAGGGAAACTCGCCATCTCCCAGCAGCGTCATCGGCCGTGCAGGACCAGACGACGAGGCGACGATGCTCACAGGGAGATCAGGGTGATGCGATCCAGTTCGGGAACGGGTCATGCGGGCAGCGTAGAGAAGCCCACTGACACAAACCGCGGGCACGGCAGGTATCCGGAGTTTCGGTGGCTCTGAGCCCTCAATCTCTGGGCCGGACCGGGCACACACCCTCCATGCCGCAGTGCTGACAGGACCTAACAGCTGGCCTGCCGAAGACCTTGGCGGAGGCTGCGGTGGCGGGCCTGGCCCCGCGACGAGTTGGGTGAACTCGGCTATGAGAGTCATGAGCTACGCGCTCTGCGTGACAGCGCCGCGGCATTGCACTGATCGGCTTGGCGATCTCGAATCGTGGAAGTTGGCACGGTGAAGTGGTCGCAATCGAACTCGATGCCAACGAGATGCGGCGAATAGCCAACTGGCCGTGCTGATCTGGGCGTCGAGGACGCTTGGGTGTGACGTCGTGGTGAAATTCATTGGCGAGGCACTGACTGTTCAATAAGATCAGGGCGTGACCAAGCTGCGGGACCTGCAACACCGAGTGGTGACGACAGGGCAACGATATATCGGTAACCCGATCCTGGGTCGGCTTCCGATTCAGACCCTGCTCGAGACAACAGGGCGCAAGAGCGGTCAGCCGCGGATTACGCCGATCGGTGGTCGCCGGAGCGGTGACTCGTTCTGGCTTGTTTCCGAGTTCGGTGAGAAGTCTCAGTACATTCGAAACATCCAGGCGGACAGTCGTGTTCGGTTGCGTATTCGTGGGCGGTGGTACTCCGGCACGGCTCACCTGGTGCATGGCGACGATCCGCGAGCTCGGCTGCGTGAACTGCTGCGGGCCAACAGTGCGGTGGTACGAGCGGTTGGTACTGAACTGCTGACCGTTCGCATCGACTTGGACTGAGCTGTCGACAGACCGTCTGGCATAGACCACGGGCGAGAGTGGGTCCTACCTGTCGCCCGTGGCCACGAGAACGTCTGGGATCAGCTGACGAGGCAGGAGCTGCCGAGGTTGGTGCCGGTGCCGACTTCGATTGTCGCCCACTGGGATCCGTTGTAGGACCAGGCCTGGACGTAGTGGGTGCCCGTGGCCGTCGGGGTCCAGGTCGCGGTGCTCGTGCCGGTGGCGTCGAGGGCGAACTGCTGGGGGCTGAAGGTGGAGGCGGCGCTGTCGTAGAGCCAGATGGACTCGCTCGCGCTGCCCTTGACGGTGACCTTGTAGGAGCAGCCGGTGCCGTATTTGCCTCCGCTGGTGGAGGTTACGGTCACGCTGGTGACGTAGGCCGAGGCCGCCGGTGCGGTGGACAGTAGCGCCGCTGCCGATGCCGCGACCGCTGTGGCGATGAACGCCAATCGCCGAGACTTGAACATTGCCGATCATCTCCCTGTGGACAGACGTATGTGCGCGTGGGAACCGTGCGCGCTCAACAGTATCGGCACTCCCCGAATGCGACACGCCAGTATTTCGAATTCGATTCGAACCTCGACCGCGTGCCGCGCCCGGACCGTGGACCCCGCTCAGGTGAGGTAGACGGCCACGCCGATTGTCACCGCACCCGCCAGCGTCAGCAGCTGCAAGGTGCGGTCGCCCAACATCAACTCTTCGGGTTCACCGGCCCCGGCCCCGTCGATGTCGACCGCGTATCGCAGGATGGCGATTGTGAAGGGCACCATCGAGATCGCGAACCACGGGTTGTCCTGGTGATCGGCCTCGAACGCCCACAGCCCGTAGAACACCACGACCGCCGTGCCTGACATGGTCCACACGAAACGCAGATAGGTGGGCGTGTAGTACTGCAACGACTTTCGGATCTTGGCGCCGGTGTCGAGCGCGATCTTCAACTCGGCGTAGCGCTTACCCGCGGCCATGAACAGCGAGCCGAAGGCCGCGATCAGCAAGAACCATTGCGACAGATTGATATCGGCCGCCGCGCCACCGGCGATCGCGCGCAACAGGAAGCCCGACGACACAATGCAGACATCAAGCACCGCTTGATGTTTGAGCCCGAAGCAGTACGCGAGTTGGATGCCGACGTAGACCGTCATCACCACGGCCAGCTGCCACGTCGCCAGGAACGAGAGCAGAATCGAGGCGGTCAGTAGCACCACCGATAGCGCGTAGGCCAGATTCACCGGAACCACACCGGCGGCGATCGGCCGGTAGCGCTTGGTCGGATGTGCCCGGTCCGCCTCGATGTCGAGGGAATCGTTGATCAGGTAGATGCCCGACGCCGCCAGGCAGAACACCACGAACGCGATACCGATGTGCAGGTCGCGGGTGAGGTCGGAGATGGCGAAGGTATCGGTCCCCGGAATCGTCCCCGCGGCCAGCGGCGCGGCCAGCACCAGGATGTTCTTTATCCACTGGCGTGGCCGCACAGCTTTCACCAGTCCGCCGACCAGGGTCTTGGGCGGTCCGGTGAGGACCGCCTCATCGAGTTCGACGATGGTCGGCTCTTCGCTCATCACAACGCGACTGCTTCCTGTGGAGACTGACGAATCTCTTTCGGCGGCTGGGACTGTGCTACGACTGCGCGCGTTTGTGACGACCACAACACCGCCCCCCCCCCCGAAATACCAAACACCAGCCAGCCGGTCTCGGTCAATCTATCGGCAAGATCCGGTTGCGGCGAGATGAGCGGGTGCGGATCAGAGGGGCGGGAGTGCGGCTTCGGCGGCTACCGCGGTGAACGCGGCGACGGTGAGTGCCGCGGTGGTGAGGTGCGTGCGGCGGTAGTGGGTGGTCAGCACCGCGACGAACTCACGAAGGAAAGCGGCCGGGATGAAATATCCGGCGGTGTGGGAGCCGACCACCTGTGCGTTGATTCCGGCGCGCCGGGTCAGTGCCGCAGTACGGAGTACGTGGAAGCTGCTGGTGACGACCGTCATTCGAATCCTATCGGCCGGTATGCCGCGAATGTCGAGCTGGCGCAGGCAGTTCCGGATGTTCTCCTCGGTATTGCGTGAATAGCGTTCGCGCACAATGGCATGCGCCGGAATGCCGTGGTCCATGAGGTGCCGGGCCATGGCGTCGGCTTCGCAGGTGCCCTCGTCGCCGCCCTGACCACCGCAGGTGACGATCACCGGTTGCGGGCACTCCGCCGACGCGGCGTGGTAGGCGGTGATTCCGCGGTCGAGGCGGCCGGCGAGCAGGGGAGTGACCGACCTGCCGTTGAGCCCGCAACCGAGGATGACGATCGCGTCGGCGTCGGTTCGCACGGGAAGAGTGCCGTAGAGCAAGGCGTACCCGCCGAACGCGATGAGGTGCAGCACAAGATAACCGCCGGTAGCGCATACGAGCACGGCCAGCGCGGTGAGTTGCACCGGCGCGGGCACGGCGATCGAGATCACGGCGATCACGACGCCCATCGTCATCAGTCCCGCACCAACCGCGACCGGGGAAAGCGTGGTCAGTGACCGTCCTTCACGCCGCACCACGATGAACCCGTTCGCCACCAGGCCAATACCGATGCCGCACAACACGAACGCGGTGACGCCCGCCATCTGTGGCACCGTCATCCTGATCGCGGTGAGGTCGCCGATCAGGGCAGCCGATCCAGCCGCGAGTAGCAGTGCCGCGGCCAGCAGCACCCAGCCCGTCGACAGTCGGCGGGGTTCACGCTTCACCCGAAAAGCCCCGAGGGCCACCAAGAACAAGCCGATGGACAGCAACGCTGCGGTCATCATCAGTCCTCCCAGTTCGTTGTCAATGCGGAACCACAACATCGGTGCCTGTCACCGACGCAGGGTCGATTTCCCCGCTTCTTCGCGGATAAACCCCACTGTTCTTGGAGGGCAATAATCGGGCAAAGCGGGCTACGGGGGCTCCGTCCGATGAGCCTTTCCGTCGAGACTCTTTACGGCAGTGCGGAATTCGCTCTCGATCAGATGCACCCCCGTTTCGGTTTGCGTGTCGCTCGGTGTCGATGACGGCGAAAAATATTGCAGCGCTTCGAGTTCGACTACATGGATGACCATGGCCGGGAGTCATCGGCCGACTTCGGCGGCGTGAATACCCGTCCAAACATGAGTCAACTATTAGTTGACGATTCGCCCTGAGTCAACTACTAGTTGACGCAAGGTGATCGCTCACGACTGTCGTTCGCCGACATCACATCGAACCGAGGAGTCGCAATGGAAGCCGTCGAAAGCGCTGCGCGCCAGCATGCCGAGTCACCGGGCAGGCGGGCGACGGTTGTCGGTGCGGGGATCGCCGGGTTGGCCGCCGCGCTGCGATTGCGTCAGCAGGGCTGGGACATTGTCGTGATCGAACACGCGCCGAGCCGCCGCAGCAGCGGCTACCTGGTGAATCTGCACGGACCCGGATATGCCGCAGCCGAGCGGCTCGGGCTGCTACCGGCGTTGACCCCGCGCGATATCGGATTCTTCACTTCGGTTCTCGTGCACGCCGACGGCCGGGAGAAGCTCACGATTCCCGCCGCCTTCACCGAGGCCGCTGTCGGGGGTCGGGCATTGAGCTTGTTCCGCGGCGATTTGGAGTCGGCGCTCTACGACGCCGTCGCCGAATTCGCCGATATCCGTTTCAGTACCACGGTGCGTGCCATTGCCCAGACCCCCGGGGAAGTCGACGTCACCCTCAGTGACGACACCCACCTGCGCACCGACCTCCTCGTCGGCGCGGATGGCGTGCACTCTCGGGTTCGAGAGCTCGTATTCGGTTCCGAGCCAGAGTATTTCGTGGACCTGGGCCATATGGTCGGCGCGTTCCCGCTGGAAACGCCACCCGCCCACATGCCCGATGGCGTCGGCACCACCTACATCGGTCCCGGCCGCACCGCCGCGGTGATGAACCTGGGACCGGAAAGGTCCTCGGCGTTCTTCGCCTACCGCTGCCCCGACTCGGATGCCGACCTCGCTCTAGGTGCCGCGCCCGCCCTCGCTCGAGCGTTCGGGGATCTCGGCGGCGGTGTCGCCGACGCACTCGGCCAGCTCGACGCCGACCCCGGCATCGCCTATTTCGACTCGGTCGGCCAGATCGTGATGGACCGCTGGAGCCGGGGCCGAGTCGTCCTGCTCGGCGACGCGGCGTGGTGCGTAACGGTTTTCGCCGGTTACGGCGCGGCTTTGGCTCTGGATGGAGCAGACCAGCTCGGCTCAGCGCTCGCCGCACACGGTGACGACATTCCCGCCGCCCTCGACGCCTGGGAAACGGCATTGCGGCCGGAGGTGATCAAGCGACAAGCGTTGGCGCGCAGAGGAATCAGCCGATTCGCCCCGCCGTCCCGCACCCATGTCTGGGCAGGCGAGATGATGCTCCGCGCAATCCAGCTCCCCGGCATTCGCGGTCTGGTCCGACGCTCCATCCAACGCGCCAACAACTAGCCGCCGAGTCGCCTGCGGACATCTGTGACTCGGCTGGGGCCTCGCGGCTCGGCTGCGGGATTTTGGGTTCTGGATCGAGCATCGACGTGCGATTGTCATGGCGCTGGAAGAGGGGCGTTCGCAAATAGGGACCGACCAGTCGCCTCGCAATATTCACCCGGAAGGCAACGGGCAGAGATCATCTCGAATCGCCGGAGATAGTGACATCGGCGTAAGATTTTTGTACCGGGCGATCGCCCAGGATCGGTCCCTCACCAGGTCGGATACGCTCCCAGCAGCCTCACCGCAGATCCAAAGCTATTGGTGATCAACGCATTCGCGCGAAATTCGCCACCGGGCTGTTACATACTTGTGGCGAACTGGACACATGACACTCAGGAGTCTGCGATGCCCGAGTCCGACTACCCGAGCTCGGTGCCGGTAGGGGTGGACACCACCCGTGCCAGCATCGCGCGGGTTTACGATGCCTTCCTGCACGGGAAGGACAACTTCGAGGTCGATCGGGAGGTGCTCGCGCGGGTGCAATCCGTTGCGCCGCAGGCCACCGACCTGGCCTGGGCAAATCGTGACTTCTTGATTCGGGTGTGCCGCTTCCTGGTTCGCAATGCGGGGATCGATCAGTTCCTGGATCTGGGGTCGGGGTTGCCGACGGCGGAGAACACCCATCAGGTGGTGCAGCGCGTCAATCCCGATGCGCGCGTGGTGTATGTGGACAACGATCCGATGGTGCTCGCGCACGGGCGGGCGTTGCTGGCCGAGAACAACAAGGCCACGATTTCCACCGCCGATATCTTCCAGCCGCTGGAAGTGCTCAAACATCCTTCGGTGCTGGAGCATTTGGATTTCACCCGTCCGCTGGCATTGCTACAGGTGGGGACGCTGCACCATTACCTCGGCACGGATTCGGCCGAGCTGATGCAGACCTATATCGACGCGCTGCCGTCCGGATCGTTCGTGGCGATCTCGCACTTCTACGATCCGCAGGATCCGGACGAGCCCGAGCTCAGCGAGCTGGCGGTGAACATGGAGGACAAGTTCATTCACAGCCCGATGGGCAGCGGTCGATTCCGCACCCGCGCGGAAATCCAGGCCATGTTCGGTGATCTGGAGATGATCGAACCCGGACTGGTGCTGTGTGATGACTGGTGGCAGGACGGTCCGCGGCTGAGCATGCTCAGCGCGGTGCGGCACTGCATCGTCGGCGGGGTCGGGCGCAAGCGGTAACCGCGATCAGCCCGCGGGCGTGCCGATTCCGGCACGCTCGAGTACGTCGCGCAGTTGCGAAAGAGACTGCGCGACAGTCGATAGCGATGAGCTCGGCAGGTTTCCGCCGAGCAATTCGGCCAGACATTCGGTGAAGGTGTCGTCCGTCGACCGCACCAGGCGCAGGCCGTCCTCGGTCAGCGCCAGCAGTGACGACCTGCGATCCGCCGGATTCGGTTGGCGCGCAACCCATCCCTGCTGCTCCAGGCGGTCGATGCCCTTGCTGATCGCTCCGACGCCCGCGGCGAATTCGGTCGCGAGGTCGGCAACCCTGGCGCCGGGGTGATCGCGCAGGAAGCGCAGGAATTCCAGCTGCG
Organism: Nocardia sp. NPDC058058; assembly: GCF_042885355.1. Classification (NCBI taxonomy): domain Bacteria; kingdom Bacillati; phylum Actinomycetota; class Actinomycetes; order Mycobacteriales; family Nocardiaceae; genus Nocardia; species Nocardia sp. NPDC058058. Next base: position 1,243,258 of record NZ_JBHVSA010000003.1, read on the forward strand.
AGGTGACGATCCCGTGCCGCTGACGCAGGCGATCGTTGAGGGCGTTGTACAGCCGGGTCTCGCACCGGACGAGGTCGGAGAACAGTTTCGGCAGGTCAACGGCCTCTCCCGCGGATGTATATTCCATGGCATATAGTGTACTGGAAGCTACTTCCTGGGAAGGTGCATATGAGTCGAGAGCAACGCGCGAGGATCGACGCACTGCTGCGTCAGCCGCCACCGGCCGGGCCCCGATCGGTCGAGGACATCCGCGCGGGATTCCGGGCGCTGATGGCTCAGATGAATGTGCCGAGCGAGATACGCACGCGCACCACAACACTCGGTACCCGGCCCGCCGTGCTCGTCGAACCGGCCGAGGCCTCACGCCCCGGGACGATCCTGTACTTCCACGGCGGCGGTTTCGTCATGGGCTCACCCGAAACCGCGATGTCACTGACCGCGAACCTGGTGACCCGCACCGGATTTCGAGCGATCTCGGTGGACTATCGACTCGCGCCCGAACATCCGTTCCCGGCCGCGATCCAGGACACCCTCGCCGCGTATCGTGCCCTGCTCGACCGCGGTGAGGATGCCTCGGCGATCGCATTCGCCGGTGACTCCGCGGGCGGGGGACTGGCGGTAACCACTTGCCTGGCGGCTCGTGACGCCGGATTGCCGCTGCCCGCGGCGATTGTGGCGTTCTCACCCGGCCTGGATGCGACCCACACCGGCGAAAGCATGCGCACCAAAGTGGGCATCGACCCGCTGTTCAGCCACGAAAGCCTCGCTTACACCGGCGGGATGTACCTCGCGGGCCAAGACCCACGCCAACCCCTGCTCAGCCCGGCCACTCTTGCCGACCTCGAGGGCTTCCCTCCGATACTGCTGCAAGCGGGCACCAACGAAATGCTGCTGGACGACTCCACCCGACTGGCCGCGCGCGCGCAAGCCGCCGGAGTGGATGTCATCCTCGACATCACCGCCGACGTACCCCACGTCTTCCAATCCTTCACCGGCACACTGGATGAAGCCGACCAGGCCCTCGATCGCGCGGCGCTCTTCCTTCGCCAGCACCTGCGCGGCGTTGGATAGTTGCCAAGTATTTGGTCGCGAAGACGGGAATCGAACCCGCGCCTTCCCGTCTGTGCGAATGGTGCTCTACCAACTGAGCTACTTCGCGCCCGCGGATCAGCTTAAGGTCTGAGAATTGTTGCCGCAAGCGAGTTTCCGGTGGCGGCTCCGACTGCCGCAACGGATTGTGACGATCGCTAGCTGGACCCGGTGCTGGATCCGCCGGTGAGCTTGCAGACCTGGGCGGCCGCCGAGCCCGACAGTAGCGCCGATTCCGAGCAGATGGTGAAAACCGTTGTGCGCGTGGAGGTGCCCTGGCTCACGACGATCGTGTAGGTACCGGCCTGTTTCGGGATCCACGTGAATCGCGCCTGAAAAGTGGTGCCATCTCCGCCGGTGGTGTACGGCACGGTCTGGTTGAACGGCGCGCCGTTGAGGGTCATCGTGACCGGGCTCGCCTTGTCCGCACCCGAGGTGAGGGCGACGACGGTGCATCCCGCGCCCACGAGCCCGCAGTAGTCCCCGTCCATCAATTGGATCACCTTGACGCTGTCGATTTGCGCGTTCGCGGTGGGGGCGAACGAGATCGGCAGGGCGCAGGCCGCGACGGCGAGGAGGCTGTTTCGCACAGCCCGGCTGGTGTTGATCATGCGCCGGATCGTATGTGACCGACATTCGTTTCACAGTCGTTCGAGCGCCCCTGAAACCCGGGTCTGGCGCTCGGAAACGGCGATGGCAAATCACAGTGGGGGACACGCGAATCGGGATACCGTGAGGTCCAACCCGTTGTATGAATCAAGATTTTATGGCTGCGGAGACCTGCCAATACGGTCGGATTCATGCAACGGAATCTGGATTGGCTTCGCGACAGTGCCACACCGCTGACGACTCTCGACCCCGATGCACCGCTCGATGATCTGGAACCGCTGCGCGAGATCATCGGCGCGGCTCGCGTGATCGCGATCGGCGAAAACTCGCACTTCATCACCGAATTCGCGCAGATGCGCGAGCGCGTGCTGCGCTTTCTTGTCGAACGTTGCGGCTTCACCGTGCTGGCGTTCGAATACGGCTTCAGCGAGGGTTTCCCCCTTGATGCCTGGGTGCAAGGCGCCGGCGGCGATGCGGAATTGGCGACTCATCTCGCGGGGACGATCCCCGTGGGAGTCGGCGAGCCGTTGCGCTGGATCCGCGAGCACAACACATCGGCAGCTTCGCCGGTGCGCTTTACGGGTATCGATATCCCCGCGGCCGGTGGGTCTTTGCTGCCCTCGCTGGGCCCGGTCGCCGACTATGTGCGCGAGGTTGATCCGGCGACCCTGCCCGAGATCGAGAAGGCGACGCGGATTGCCACCTCGTTCGCCGGTGCTTCGGCGGCCACGGCGGCACCGGCGTGGACCCGCCTGCCGACCGCCGAGCAGGACGCGCTCACCGCGATCCTGGCTCGCCTGCTCATTCGCTTCCGTGCGGTCGAATCGCTGTACGTCGCTCGCGGCGATCAGCGCGGCTATGACATCGCCCTGCGTCACCTCGAAGCCGCCGCAGCGGGCGACTACACCTTCCGTGCCATGGCCGATCTCTTCGCCGGAACCGGGCTCGCCGCAGACACTTCGGCGCGTGACAGCTTCATGGCCGATTCGGTGCTGTGGCAGCTGGAGCGCTCCGCACCCGGAACCCGGGTCGTCCTGGTCGCCCATAACGCCCACATCCAGAAGGAGCCCGTCTCCTTCGACGGGCACCTGGCCGGATTCCCCATGGGGTACTACCTGCACCGCGCCCTGGGTGCGGACTACTTCGCCCTCGGCCTGACCAGTACCGAGGGACATACCGCCGATATGCGCCCCGACGAGGGCGCACCCTTCGGCTTCACCGTCGAACCAACACCGCTGCAACGGCCCGAAAAGGGCAGCATCGAAGCGGCATTCGCCGACGCGAACCTCGGACCCTGCCTCGCCGATCTGCGCCGCGCCCGCCGCGATGTCACCGGCCCCGGCCCCGACCGCACTCGACTACAGAGCACCTACCTCCATATCCCGGTGCTGGACGCGTTCGATGCCGTAGTCGACACCGCGACCTCCACGGTGGTCGATGACGCCCGGCAGTGACCGCATGCTCGGTGACGCGGGTGCCCGCGCCGAGATCAGAGATCGATCACGACCTTGCCGCGAACATGCCGGTCCGCTTGGAGTTCGACTGCCTCACGGATGCTTTCGACGGGGAACGTCGCCGCGATGGGTACCCGCAGCCGACCCTCGGCGATGAGTCGCGCGATGTTCTCCAGCGCTCCGGGCGCGGCGTTGGCTCCGTTGGCGGCCGGAATCCCGTCGATCACGGTCGCGATGGTGCAGATTCGATTGTCCGGAACCCCGAGTTCGCGGGCGGCGTGCACCGTATCCGTGCCGTGCAGATCCAATGCCGCTGTGACGGTGCCGATTTCGCGGACGCGGTCGGTCAGTCCGGTGCCGTACGCGACCGGTTCGGCGCCGAGGTCACGCAGATATTCCGCCGTCGACGGCGAGCCGGTCCCGATGACTCGCGCGCCCGCGATTCGCGCCAACTGCACGGCGAACACCCCGACCCCGCCGCCCGCGCCCCCGATCAGCACCGTGTCCTGCGGACCGAGATCGAGCACATCGAGAGCCGCCGAAGCGGTACTGCCCGCGATCGACAATGTGGCGGCGGTGCGGTCATCCACCTCGTCCGGAGTGTGGTGGGCGACGCCACTCACGATATTCCCGTCCGCATCGACCACGACGAAGTCGGCGATCGCCCGGGACAGCGCCGTCCCGAACACCCGATCACCAACCGCGTAACCGCTTACCCCCGTGCCGATTTGATCGACAACCCCCGCGTAATCGGTCCCGAACCCGACCGGCAGACTCAGCCCGAACCGCGCCGCGGTCTCAGCGTCCGCGGTCATGACCCAATCCATCGGATTCAACCCGGCCGCCGTGACCCGAACCCGGACCTGCCCATCGCCCGCCTGCGGTTCGGGCACCTCCTGAACAGTCAATACCTCAGGGCCACCGAATGATTCGAGCCGCACCGCCCTGCTCGCATCGCCGCGGCGTCCACCGTTATGCTGCTGCATCGCTGCCGTCTCCTCGCGTTCGTGGAGTCCATGGATCTGAGCATTTCCGGCATCGATCATCGCAGGATCGCGCACCCGGCCCCGAACGACACGGCGCATCGGTCAGCTCGCTCCAAGTTCTGGCTGAACAGTGGTTCGACGGCCCTCGCGCTCGGCGAATCCATGCCGAAGGCCGTGTCGGTCCGCTGTGACATCATCGCTTCCCGTGTCGCCGCCGAGACGGCGGCAGCACGCCGGAAAGGGAATCAGTGGACCCCAGTTATCGAATCTTGGAGGCGCTCAGCGGCGTTGCCATCGCTCCCTCCACCGGGCGTGGCCACGGCGGGATGCTGACGGCGATCCGCACCGTATCGGATGCGCTGCACACCGGCTCCATTCCGGAAGTGGCCGAATGGAATCCGCACTCGCTGGGTAGCTTTCGCTGGGCGGCATTGATCGGGCGCGTCGAGATCGCGGCCGTGCGGGCAATCGCGCCGATTACCACGGATCTCGACCGCAGCGGTCTATTGCCCCTGCTCGAGACCTGGGCGGAAACGACATTCGCCGATCGGACGGCGGAGTTGCGGGTGGGCACTGTCGCGGCACGGGACGTCGTGGCTGGGAGCGCGGGTGGATACAGCGTGCGACTGGACCCACGCGATTCGGGAACTTGGCTCTTCGTCGACCGCCGGACCGGCGAACCCGGCCCGCCGCCCCTGGGAGTGATTGGTCTGGTCGCTCCCCGGGCACTGCGCTGGGGCGACGCCGAGCAGTTGCGCACGCTACTCTCGCTGATCGATGAGCACGGGCCGGTCACCGAAGATTCCGGTGCTGTCGAACTCCTCAGTCGCAGAACCGGTTTGACATCGCGTGCGGCGAGACTCGCCCTGTGGGGCCATATCGGGACCGCGCCCCAGCACAAACACAAATATGTTGTGCGGGGGATGACCCAGGCCGAGGCGTACGACGCCGTATCGGATCTCTCGGAATTGCATGGCCGCGCGCTCACCGCCATCCCGTCCCGCTACACCGGAGTATTGCCCCCGGACCCGGCCGAACTCTGGAAACCCCACGGGTTACGAGACCTCGCCGACCGGTTGGCCGATGCCTGGATCGAACAGTGCGGTCGACAACGGGTGCTCCCGGAATCCACGTGCGGGGCAGCGGTATCCGTGACAGCCGCCTTGCACGCTCCCGGGGGCGGTCAATGGGGCACCGCGCCGACCCGGCTCTGCCGGATTCTCGCGGCTCCCGACGAGGTCGCGGCCTTGACCGTCGATGTGCGCACCGCACCCGATTTCAGTACCGATCACGGCAAGCTCGTCACGACCACCGACGACGTGATCTACAACGACCTGATTCGGCTGTGGCGGCCGTTGATCACCATGTGTCGCTGGGCATACGGCAATCTCCCGGCCGGTGATCCGGTCCGCGCCGGGATTCCACGCACCCTCGAGCTCTTGCGCGCGCGTATGCGTAACGAGGACCTGCTGATCCGGGCGAATGGGATGGACATCGAACGGATCGAGAAACTGCGTTATGCCGCAATGGAGTCGGGTAGCCCGGACCCGCTGTGCGACGGGCTCTACGACGACGGAGCGCTGGTGGCCTGGCCGTTTCGAGACGCGTGGGTGAGCTTTTGGAATCTTACCTATCGGCCCGGGCGCCTGGCCGAATTCGATGACCCGCTGACCGTGCTCGACCCGAGGACGGGACGCCCGGCACGCGAGTTCCTGGGATGGTTGTTCGGAGGCGACGCCGACCAGCTGATCGCCCGCTGCGCGCCGAAGGCTCTTCCCGCGGACGGCTACGAAGCGGATCCGACTCTCAGTGCGCCACAACTGGTTTCCACCGTGAGCGAATCCTTCGACATCGATTCCGACGCCGCCGCGCTCTACCTCCAGATTCTGGCGCTGCCCGCGCCCACCGATCGCAATGTGCGCACCTGGAACCGGTGGAAACCCGCGCGACATCGGCAAGCCGTGGCGGTGCTGCTCGCCGCCGGACTCGTCGTTGAGGACACCGGTCGCCGGGCGGGACGGACTATATTCCTACCCGGGCGGTGGACCGCGAAACCTGGCATCGAGGCGTGGAAGCGTCCGCTCTATCTCCCTGTGCACCAACTCAATCTGAGCGGGCCCACCCATCCGATCCCATGGGTTGCGATGCCCGCGCTGTTCGACCAGGCGTGGCAACGTGCGCTGCGGGTGAGCATGACGTAGGTGTTGCGGGTTGTCGGGTAGCGCATGCGCTACCCGACAACGGGCGCACAGGCCAATGTTCAGCGCCGAGTTGGCGATGAAGCTCGAAGCATGATCGAACATTCTCCGAGTGCGGGTATTCAGCCCGCTTCCGCTCGAACCGTCCACCCGGGAGCGGCGGCAGCCGCCGAGCCGTCAGCGTTCCGCCGCCGTGGTGTGTCGTGGTTCCTGTTCCTGGCGTTCGCCGGGGCGTGGTTGCCGTGGCTCGGCGTGCGTCTGGCGGGCGGATCGATGGATGATCCGGTCACACAGCTCGTCACCGCCGCGTTTGTTCCGGCACTGGCGGCGTGTGTGGTTCGGCGCTGGATTACTCGGCAGGGGTTCGCGAACTCCGGTCTGCGGCTTGATCTTCGGAGGGTATGGCGCCACGTGGTGTTGGCGATCACGCTGCCGTGGGGTGCGCTGGCGGTAGCGGTGAGCGTCGCGGTCACCGTGGGCTGGTCACCGTCCGATCTGGACATGGACGGTGCGGCATGGCTGTATCTGCTTGCGGGTCCGCTGATTTGCGTTGTGATGGCCCCGTTCTTCTGGGGCGAGGAGTACGGCTGGACCGCCTATCTGCGTGATCGGCTTGTCCCGGGGCGGCCGGTGGCGACGACATTTCTAACCGGCCTGATCTGGGGTGTGTGGCATTGGCCGCTCCCGTGGGTCGGGTACTTCGGCGGCAACACCGATGTGCTGGAGGCGGTGTGGGCCATGTTGCTGTGGCTGCCGTTGAGCGTCCTGCTCGAATTCGTCATCGGATGGCTGTGGTCCGAGACGCGATCGGTGTGGCCCGGCGCGATGCTGCACGCCGGCAGCAATTTCGTCATCTCGCAGGGCCTGCACCTGATCCTCGGTGATTCCTTCGGCACCAACGGTTTGCTGCTGTTGCTGTGCGCCGGACTGACCCCGTTCGTCATCGCGATCATTGCCAGCGGGCACACTGGGCGAGTGTCCAGCAACCAGTGCCATGCCGATCGGGGCCTCCGGTCGTGACTGTTCCCGCACGCGACGGGGTCTCGTCGGTGGCCACGGCCATGCTCACCGGACCGCGCTATCTGCTCACCGCCTGGCCGTTGCGGGCAGTCGTGGGCAACATTCTCGCGGGAATGGTCTCGGCGGTCCTGATGGTCGCGCTGATCCCACTCCTACTCGTGGGCATCACAGCCAACCTCCGGACCGCGATCTGGACGCCGGTGCTGGAGTTGGAAGCGGCGCGCCTGGCACTGATCGACCCCGAGATGTCCGATCGCGTTCGCGGCGACACTCGTGCGGCCATGGCCCGAGGCGGATTTCCCGCGTTGCGTCATCTCGCCTACCTCATGTTCCTGACCGTAGTGATCGGCCCCGCCGCGTTCTGTCTGACCGTATTCATGCTCGGGCTCGACACGGTGTTGCTCGCCGCGCCATGGCTTCTCGACGACCGGCCGATCAGTGTCCTGTGGTGGCGGATCGAGACGATGCCGCAGGCGTGGATTGCGATGGCATGTGGCGCTCTGGCCGTGGCACTGACCGCCTATCTGCACGGCCTGCTCGCGGCCGCCGGTTCGGCGCTGGCGGGGCTCACGCTCGTCGGAGATTCCGAACTGCGGCGCGAGGTGGTTCGGCTCACCGACTCGCGCGCCGCTCTGCTCGAAGCCGTTGAGCAGGAACGTCGCCGGATCGAGGCCGAGTTGCACGATCGCGTTCAGCATCGACTGGTCGCCCTCGCGGTAACTCTCGGGATCGCCGAAGCCGCCCACGGCGACAACGACACCGGCAAGCTGGCAGCACAGGCTCACCAGCAACTCGACGCCGTGCTCGCCGAGCTGCGCTCGGTCATCCTCGGCGTGCAGCCGCGCGCGCTGAGCGAGCACGGATTGGCCGCCGCGGTCACCGACCTCGTCGGTCACTGCCCACTGCCGGTGCACGTCGATCTCCGGAACACGCAGTCCCCGAATCGATTACCCGCCGCGGTCGAACAGACCGGCTACCTCGTGATCACCGAGTCGCTGACCAACATCATGAAGCACTCCGACGCTCACAATGTGACCATCTCCGCCGACCGCACCCGATCAGCGTGGCGCCTGAGCATCACCGACGATGGCCGCGGCGGTGCCTCGGCCGTGCCCGGTCACGGCCTCGACTCGCTGATCAGCCAGGTCGCGGCCATCGATGGCATGCTGACGATTACCAGCCCACCCGGAGGACCGACCGAGATAGCTATGCGATGCCCACTGCCGAAGAACTAACTCCGCCAACGAAATTGCGAATCGTCCTGGCTGAGGACAGCCCGCTGCTACGCGCCGGGATCGCCGCCGTCGTCGAAACCGACGGGCATACGGTATGCGCCGCGGTGGATACCGGGGACGGCCTCCTCGACGCCACCGAAGCGCACAATCCGGACCTCGTCATCACCGATGTCCGCATGCCTCCCACCCATACGGACGAAGGGATCCGCGCCGCGGTGCGACTGCGGATAATCCGACCGGAGCTACCGGTGCTCATCTTGTCCCAGTACACGACGGTCGCCTCCCTGGACCAGCTCATCGACAAGAACGCTCGAACCGGACAAGGCGGCCTCGGGTACATCCTCAAAGACCGGGTCGCGCACGTACGCCACTTCCTGGACACGATGCTCACCATCGCGCACGGCGCGACGGTGATCGACCCCGACGTGATCACCGCCCTGATCGGAAAATCCCGCCACCACGGAGCGTTGGCCGCCCTGTCGCCGCGCGAACAACAGGTACTCGCCCTCATCGCGCAAGGAATGACCAACAACCAAATCGCCCGAGAACTAGTCGTCTCCGAAGCCGCCGTCCGCAAACACGTCGGCAGCATCTTCGCGAAACTCCCCCTCGACGGAACCGGAGACCGCCGAGTCCTCGCGACAATCGCCTACCTCAACAGCCGCCAATGAGCCGCCATGCTGCGCGAAGGGCGCATCGAGTAGAACGAGAACGCCTCCGCCGCAGGCCCGTTCACTTGGCCGGTAGCCCACGTTAGGACCAAACAGCGCCGCAAGCACCGTCCAATACTCAGGGCAGCCGTGGCCAGACCTCCATCCAACCGTGAACTTCGGTTGCCTCAGCCGCACTGGAGTGTTGAAGATTCCGAAGCACGTTGAGCTCGTTCTTGATTCGCCGGAGCTCAGCGATCCGGTCAATCGGCAGACTCTGCCAGTGCGACGAATCGGCAGTCGCGCAGGCAAGTTGACCGGAGTGGCGGTCGAGAAACCATCGGTAGACGGAGGTGCTATCGCGCACCGGATCGTCGATGGCGGGACCGAACCTGTTGATCATTTCCACACGCAGGTTCATGGCATTCCGGATCTGAGTCTGCCGATAGGACTCGTCACCGGTCGCCTTGGCGATCAGTTCGCGCACAGCGATCGAGACGCGAGCCCAGTCGAGAGCGGTGTTGTCCCGGATGCGCATCGCTTCGTGTCCGGCGACTTCGGCGAGCCCGAGCCAGTTCGATTCGGCCGACGGCGCGTGTGCCCGCAGCCAGTCCTCGACGTCGGCCGGTGGCAGCAGAACAAGCTGATCCAGCAGTTGCGCAATGTCACTCATCACCGTTCTCCGCAGGTAGGAAGACGATCCCGAAGTGCAGTCCGAAAGCCGAGATGTCCGGACGATTGTCGGAGAGCTCAGGCGCGGATCGCGGCCTGAGCTCGACCGGTGTCAGATCGCCTGGGCGTGGGTCCCGTAGTCCGAGCGGTCCTCCTCACGCGCGGTCATGCGACCGTTCACGAAGATGGCGGCGTAGGCGTAGTGCGCATCCTTGTTGCTGACAGCCGACCACACGTAGGTCTCCTTGGCGAACAACACGTCGACCGAACGGCACCAGGTGCCGCCCTCTTTGGCCTCGGGGAAGGTGGCGATCTCCTCGCGCTTGCCCAGGTTGTCGTAGTACGTGATCTTGTTGTTGTCCTGGGAGTCCGAGCAGAAGACGTAGCGTACGTTGCCGTACTTGGGCACGTCGGCGGCGTGTGCGGCACCCGCGCCTGTGACGAGAGCTCCGGCGAGTGCGCCGGCCACGCCACAGGCGGAGAGTGCACGTCGCGACAGTGTCCGTGTCATATGAGAAATCCTTCCGATCCTGACCGGAGCCGGGTGGTTCCCGTCTCCGGTGGCCCGCGTGGCTGTGCCAGCGAACCGGACATTTAACCATGCCAACATGTTTGGTGGTCTACTCGGGACGAGCAGATCAGCGCGCTCAGCGTGAGGACGGACGCCAAGGCAACACCCTCGCTGTAACTGTCCGGTGGGCACTGCAACCACTAGCCAACAAACGGCAGTTGTTCGCCAATCCAACTAGGCTGCAAGGCAAATCGGGAGAGGGGGGACCACAGTGACGAACGTGGTCTTGATTCTGGCAGTCCTGGATATCGCGTTGATGACGGTGCTGGTGATCCTCCTCCGCATCCCGCCGCTAGCCCGCAGGCTGACGACAATGCTTGTTGCGCACGGCTATTGGCGGCCAACGTGGCCGACAATTGGGGGTCTGATCCCGGTGCTACTTCTCGCCCTGGTGGGCGCGTTTTGGGGACTCGTACTCCTGCTGTGAGGTCCACAGTCACCAAAGGTGCCTGGACTGCCGTGCCACTGGCACCTTCAGTTGGACACCGAGGTATCGGTCACCTGCATACGGTCGGGGTCGAAAGTGGAGATCTGCATCGGCTCGCCGTTGCGCCGGTCGATGCGGATGGTGGTGTTGTCAGGGAACCAGACACGGGGGCAACCGGATTCGGTCATTTGCCAGATCAGGGTCTGGCGGGCGAAGAGGCCGTCGGGTTCGCGGAGCAAGACTCGGCAGGACGGGTCGATGATGCCGTAGAAGCTTTCGGTGACGGCGTGTACCCGGCCGTCGGGACTTGGCTGGACGGCCACAATTCTGGGGGCGGTGACATCGTTCGGATCGGACTCTTCCAGCGCGTACAACCACAAGGGAAACAGCAGAATGCAGAGGAAGGCGGAGAGCGTCATCAACGGCACCGCGCGTTTGGCGGCCAGTCGGGGTGCGAAGATTCCAAGGAGAGCGAAAGCGGCAGTCCAACAGGTCAGTTCGAACAATGGGTGAACGAAATCGAGCCGGTAGAACCGCGATACGTCAACCACGAGCAACACCGCGCATCCCGCCCCGAACAGCGTGAGCATGGCGAGAATCCAGACGATTCGCTGCCGACGCAGTGGCCGAGCAGCATGCTCGGCACTCGCCCCGGTGAGCGAAACCTGCTCTCCAGCTGTCCTTTCCGTCAAGAGCCCCCCACCTCACGCGATTCTTTCCGCCCCGCCCCACAACAGCCTATCGGCCTTCGGGCGGCACCAGATTTGGGCAATCCTCCGTCCAATGGCGGTAAACCGCACCCACCCCGACACTGACTACTCCGAGTAGTCAGTCGTGATGTAGAAGAACGCGTTCGGTCTACGGATTTCGCGCGGCATGTCTTCGTCCAGCCAGTCCTGATGGACACCACCGTCGAGATGGCCGTTCCCGACCCCCACAATCACTCGCCACGCCGTTGCCTGAAGCTTCCCGATCACCTGGCAGGGGAGGCCATCGGGCACCTTGGTCAAGTGGACTACGTAACGCATTCGGTATCGGTCCTCTCGCACTTGCAGGGCGTTCCACAAGCTACGTGCGATACGCCCACCCGGATATCCATGTATGTCGTGGTAATCGGTGATGCCGCTACGTTGCAACACCCCCGGAACGATCTTGCTAGGTTGACTGCGTGCGCGTGCTCGAAGTGTTCAACGACTATGTCAACTGGCTTCGAACGAACGTGCCGTTGGCGTACGAGAACCTCGCCGGGCCTGCTCGTCCCCGGGAACTTCTCGCGCTGGAACGAACCATCGGCCGGCCACTTCCCGATGAGGTGAAAGCTGTTCTGAGCGTGCACAACGGCCAGGTGGCCTCCGAAGTCGGCGACTACGACCACTGGCGTGCCGTGCATCCCGACCCTGGTCTTCATGTCCACCAGGAAGATTCGCCGGACGTGGACGCTCTGGCGCAGCATCGAGCAATACCCCGACACCGAATCACTCCAGGAGTCGGGTGCGGTCTACCCCGGAGCCGAGGGAATGATCAAGCCGCTCTGGACATCTCCGGGCTGGATCCCGCTGTGGTCCGACCCGACACGGCCCGATTACATCGGTTTGGATCTCGACCCCGGCCCCGCGGGCACCCCGGGCCAGATCATCAACTTCGGCCGCAACGAGGAACGCCATTTCCTCTGCGCGCACAACTTCACCGATCTACTCGAGTTCTTACTCGCCGAAGTCACCACCGGCGCATGGCCTGCCACGGCAATCGTCGATGATGACGAGGACGAGCCCTTCCCATGGTTCGGCGACCCTGAGAAATCCTTCTTCAACACCCTCCACGACCGATTCGAAACCCACTCCCGGCAATGACCACACACAACCCGCGTGCCTGCACCGTCGATGTTCTTGTTCGTACGTCATCCCGACCAGCGCCTGTAGGTCGTGTGCGGGCTGGTGGTGCTGTCTGTGGCGCTGGTGGCTGTTCGATGGTTCGTAGGGTGCGAAGTCGTACGTCAGGGGCGCGAAGGCAAGATCGATCAGTCCTCAGGTGGGTCGAAAGTTCAGTAGCCAGTTAGTGTCCGGCCGAGGGGAAACGCCGGTGCGCGCCAATGTCGAATAACGTGCAATCTCCCGGCGAAGCGCTCTGGGTCGGGCAATGTCGGCTTGGCCTGGTGTACGAGGATGAGCAGGGTGCATTCACCGATCTCGAATGACCTCGAAAGGCGATTGACGAGCAGCATCAAGTCTGCAGTGTGGGGCGGGCTGATGGAAGAGTCCGAGCGATTCGCCGTCGTGGCAATTTCGCTACGGCGAGAAATTGACGTCAAGCTGAGCACTGACCAGCAGCGCGTGGTTGAACCAGATGTCGAGGTGCAGCAGGCCGCACCAATCTGGCACACAGGTAGCAGCGGGGATCTTGAAATGCCGCTTTGCCTGCTGATCGAATCGGTCGCGAAGTAGATGGGCTGTCGCAGCCTCGAACCGCCTGAATGCTCAAACGGCAATCGCGTCGAATTGCTTCTCTAAGCCACTGAAATGCCCTCTGTGACAGTCGGTATCGCCATCATCCAACATCTCAACGGTCAGACGGGGTCGGAGAGTGGCCGTAGATATTGAGTTGCTGTGTGAGGGGTGGGCCGCCAGTATCGGCCGCATGGATGTCGAACTGCCTGCGGCTCTGGCGCCGGGCGTGTGTCCTCCGCAGCGAATTGTGGTGGAGGATATGCTGATACGCCGGTGGGAACCGGAGGATTTCATGCCGCGGTTCGAGGCTATCGCGGCGTCGTACGAGCACATCCATCCGTGGATGGCGTGGCTGGCGGAGCGGCCCACCCTGGATCAGCAGCGCGTGTTCGGTGAGATCGTCGCCGAGAGTTGGCCGACCGCGGATCGGGCTTTCAACTACGGCATCTTCGGTGGGGACGGCTCAGTGCTCGGTGCGATCGGGTTGCACGACTGCCTTGGTCCGCCTGCCGTCGAGATCGGCTATTGGTGCCATGTAGAGCACACCGGTCGAGGGGTTGTGACTCGCAGTGCGGCTGCCCTGACCAGAATCGCGTTCGCGTTGCCCGGCGTTGACAGGGTCGAGATCCATTGCGATGAAGCAAATGTCCGCAGTGCGGCCGTCGCGCGTCGGCTCGGCTATCGCCTTGATCGGATCGAGCCGCGTGAGAAGCGTGCTCCCGCCGAATCCGGTCGCGGGATGTACTGGGTCATGGAACGTTAACTGCCGCAACAACGGTCGGCAGGGCCGGTAATCTCACCGGGCGTCGTGTCACCAGGCGCCGTGATCAATCAGGCCCAACACGAGGACCGCGACGGCGGTTGCGAGAAAGACGATTCCGCCGATTATGTTGCGTGAGCCCACTCGCAGGTGCGCGGCGATGGCTCCGATGAAGTACAGCACCAGGCCAATGGCGGCCAGTGTTCCGAGGATCGGCACGGCGAGACCGGCCAGCAGGCCGATGGCGCCTGCGGCAAGCAAGGTACCGAGGACGGGCACGTACTTGCGGGGGATCCCCTTCATATCCGCTTGGGTTTTGGGGTAGTCGTGGCCGATCAGATACGTGACGGCCGCAGCGCCGTTGAAGAGCACGCCCAGGATGCTGACCGTAACGAAAGCGACAAACACGTTCTCTCCGAACATTCGGCTGATAGTTCAGCGCCGCTGTCGCGATCGATTCGTGGCCCGTAAACGGTCAAGATCCTCCAACGGGCACCTGCCGAGACCATACAACACCAGATACAAACAGCTATTCCCAGGCTTGGGAATTCTGGTGCCGCAGTTAGTTTGTCGACCTGAGAACGGAGGTGATCATACGGTCTTGATCGCTCCGCCGTCGATTGCGTAATCGGCGCCGTGGACGGCTCCCGCCAGCGGCGAGGACAGGAAGGCCACCAGTGCGGCGACTTGGCGTGGGTCGGCGAAAGCGCCTGTGGTGACGCCCATTTCGCGTGGAATATCGGTCAGGACCTGTTCGACGGTTACGTTTCGGGCGGCCGCGTATTGCGCGCCGTAGCCGCCGGGCGCTGTCCACTGTTCGGTGAGTACGGGTCCGGGGGAGATCGTGTTCACTCGGACGCCGCGGGGTCCGAACTCCTCGGCGATTCCCTTGCTGAATGTGCTCACCGCGCCCTTGGCCGCGGCGTAGGCCAGCGGTGAGGTGTGCGGGATTCGCGCGGTCATCGACGAGAAGTTCACGATGCTGCCGCGGCGTTGGATCAACTCCGGCAGGAAGGCGCGGGTGGTGCGAACCATGCTGAAGAAGTTCAGGTCGAAGATCTCCGACCATTCGCGGTCGGTGGAATCCAGGAAGCCCGTGGCCATTTCGGTTTCACCGCCCCCGCCGAGGTTGTTGACCAGGACATCGACTCCGCCCAGTTCGTCGCGTGCCTGATCGAGCAGTAGCGCGGGGCCGTCGGGGGCGGTCAGGTCGGTGATGATCGGAACGGCCCCACTGGTTTTCAGCCCGTCCGTGAGAGTGCGCGCACCGGCGCCGACACGCATGCCACTGGCGATGAGCTCGGTGGCGATCGCCAAGCCGATGCCGCGGCTGGCTCCGGTGACGACGGCGGTCTTGCCTGCCAATTCCAAATCCATCATGCTCCATCCCTTCAGTACGACTGTATGGCATTTATCGTACAGTAGTTCGGGAACGGTACGTAAGTATGTAATTAGACGTACAATCAAACTATGACCACCGCACACCACCCCCGCCGCGAGGAACTGCTCGTTGAAGACGTGCTGGCCGCACTCGGCAATCCCGTGCGCCTCGGCATCGTGCGCGACCTCGCCACCTCCACCGGTGAGCGCACCTGCGGCAGTTTCCCGGTCGAGGTCACCAAGGCAACCGCCACCCATCACTGGCGGGTACTGCGCGAATCGGGTATCACCCGCGAACAGAAGATCGGCCGCTACAAAGCCGTCGAATTGCGACGCGAAGACCTCAACGCTCGCTTCCCCGGATTGCTGGACGCCGTACTCGCCGCGGCACCCCCGACCTCGGTCGGCGAATAGCGGCCGGTCCGTTCGTTATTACCCGGACCGTGGGGAGGTGCGGGTTCGAGCGCTAGGTTCTGGCTCTCCTGGCACGCATCTTGTGTCTGTTGCCGCAACGGTCCATGGAGCACCAGCGGCGGGCGCCGGGGCGGGAGGTGTCGAGGAACATGAGGTAGCAGCGATCGCCGCCGCACATTCGGATTCGGTCTGCCTGGGGGCCGCTGAACAGGTCGATGGCATCTCTTGCCACGGTTGATAGGAACTGCGTGCAGTGCACTGGCGTGGCCCAGCCGTGGTGCAGGTCCTCGCCGAGTAGAGGTACGAGCGGCGGTGCCGCGGCCACCGCATTGAGGGTGGCTACCGGTCCGAGGGCCGACTGTGCGGGCTCGGAGATTCCAGGGCCGTTTTGCTTGGCCGTGTCACCGGCAGCTTGGACGGCCAGTCGGTGTATGGCCGCGCGCAACTGTTTGGCCGTGCGCAACTCGGTCTCGGTTACTGCCACCGGGGACGCAATTCCCAACCGCGCCTGCGGGATCCACGCGGCCAGATCCTCGGGCGAGTGCAGCGACTCCCACGGTTCGAGCGAGCCGGTCAGCAGGAACTCCAAGGACAGTGCGCCCGCGTCGAACCCGAAACTGTGTCCGTCGTGCCCGGTGAGAACCATCTCCATTGCATCCATTATACGACACCGGTTAAAGTGGTGTCCGTGGACAAAGAGATTATCGAGCTGACCGAAAAAGCCTGGGAAGCCAACCGCAACGGGGACGCGGCCTTCTACGACAACTACCTCGCCGACGACGTCATCAGCGTCTCCCCGTGGGGCGTGATGACCGACCGGCCGGCGATCCTGAAGATCTTCGAGGCCAACAACAATCCCTACACCCGCACCGACCAGTCCGATCACCACGTGATCCGACTGAGCGACGACGTCGTGCTGCACTCCAGCACGATCGAAATCGATTCCGCGGGACCGCCGCCGCGCACGACACGCATGCTCGCCACCACCGTGATGGTGCGCCGCGACGGGCAATGGAAGGCCTCGCTGTTCCAGGTCACGCCCGCGGCCTGAGCCGCGACACCGGTCGAGGATGGAACGGGCAGCTGGTTCGCGGGTACAGCTCACCGCACTCGGAAGTCTGCGGATCGCGGCGACGGTCGGTCTCGTATGGGGAATCCGGTTCCCGCTGTTCGCGATCGCCGCCGCGATCGGGTTGGTGCTCTACTTCATCGGGGCGATCGTCGCCCATATTCGCAGCGGCGACCGGAACATGTTGGGCGCCAGGGTCTTTCTCGCGCTCAGCCCAGCGTGAACGTCGCGCGGCCCGCGATGTGCTCGAGATCCGCGTTCTGCGGATAGACCTCGGAGTACGTGTCGATCCACGCCTCCACCTTCCCGGCGCCGGGGCCCATGCCCATGCCGGTGATCACGTTGTCCGGCAGGCCGACCACGCTGGTGCCTTCGACCTTTTGCGACTGTCCACTGGTCAGGCCGGTGCCGACGTTCTTCCAATGCACGGTGAGGTAGTAGGCACCGCAGGACTGCCCGGTCTGGGTGATCTTGACCCGAACACCGAAGGTACCGGACTGCGGCTGGGCCACGGTCTCGGCGTTGAGAATGGCGGCGCAGTTGGATCCTGGAACCCTGGTCAGGGTCGAGGTGAACTGGGCCACCGGATCGGTGGGGTTGGCACCGGCGGTCCCGGTGAACCCGCTCCATACGGCCACCATCGCCGCCGCGACCACACCCGTACGGAACGTGAATTGTTGCAGGGAAACGTTTTTCAGGCTCATGCCTTGTTAGTCGTGCTGAGCGCGAACGGCGTTAAGCCTTCCCGAGCCCTCAGTTTCATGGGCTGGCCATCGCCCGGCGCCGGGTGAGATCGCGCGCGAGTGCGATATCGCGAATCCGGCGACCACCGATGAATTTCGGGTGGATACGTCGTCAGAGGAGCAGGATAGATCGACTGAAGGAGTCCGGACATGACCAGACCATTTCGTTTCGGGGTTGTCGCCCCGCTCATGACAGATCTGCCGACGTGGCGAGATGGTGTGCGCCGCATCGCCGATAGCGGCTATTCGACGCTACTGGTGCCCGACTTCCCGCTGACGCAGCCGGCCCCCGCCGCCACCTTGGCCACCGTCGCGGCCACGACCGACCTGCGCGTGGGCACCTGGGTGTACGCCTCCCCGTTCCGC
Organism: Nocardia sp. NPDC058058; assembly: GCF_042885355.1. Lineage (NCBI taxonomy): Bacteria > Bacillati > Actinomycetota > Actinomycetes > Mycobacteriales > Nocardiaceae > Nocardia > Nocardia sp. NPDC058058. The sequence continues at coordinate 1,261,345 of NZ_JBHVSA010000003.1, forward strand.
CCGCCCTGGCTCACGGCCTGGGAGGCGCATTCGCTGTCGCTGCTGACCGAGGGGCGATTCGAAATGGGCATCGGCACTGGCCGCCCGGGAATCGAGGATGAGTTGCGCGACAAGGGAATTGCCGATGTACCGTCGCCATCCGAGCGGCTGGGACAGATCCGTGAGGTCGTCGCGAGGCTGCGAGATCTCGACGGCCCCGAGGTACATACACCGGTCGCGATGGCCGTATTCGGTCCGAAGGCCCGGGCGCTCGCGGCCGAGGTCGCCGATACCGTCACCTTCGTGCTCGGCGGTCAGCCCCGGGACGAAGTAGCCAGGCTCGCAAACGATTTCCGCGCTGTCGCGGATACCGAGCTCGCACTCGCGGTGCCGGTGGTCGGTGATACGGTCGCGCCGCATATGGCGGGTCCCGGCACCGACCCCGCCGTGTGGCGCGCGGCCGACGCGATGACCGTACTCCCGGATGACCCGGCGGCCGCGATCGAGGAGATCCAGCGCCGACGCGAGGAAATGGGCTTCTCCTACTTCGTCTTCGGTGCCCACGTCGCCGAGAGCTTGGCTCCCGTCGTCGCGAAACTCGCCGGGCACTGATCGGCCGGAAAGCCCGGTCCGGCGCTGGATCGTCCGCGACTTCCTATGCGGCAGAGGGGTTTTCCAGGACGATGGCGACGCCCTGGCCGGAGCCGATGCAGACCCCGATCGCCCCGTACCGCACATTGCGTTCGCGCAGTTCGGTGGCCAGGGTCAGGACATAGCGCGCGCCGGTGGCGCCGAACGGATGGCCGATCGCTACCGCGCCGCCGTTCGGCGTCAACTTCTCGTCGGGAATGACGAAGCCGCCCAACTGATTCGGCAGTTCGCGCAGTACGCCCAACGCTTGGGCGCTGAACGCCTCGTGCACTTCCCAGATGTCGATTTGCTCGGGTGTCAGTCCGGCCCGCTTCAGCGCCAAGGGCAGCGCCCATGCCGGAGCCAGACCCATATAGAGCGGATCGATTCCGTACACCGCGGAGGACACCACCCGCGCCAGCGGTTCGACGCCGAGTTCGGCGGCGCGCTCACCCGACGCCAGCACCAGCGCACTTGCCCCATCGGTCAGGGGAGTGGAGTTTCCGGCGGTCATCTGCGTGGTGCCGGGCTGCGGCGGCAGTGCGGCGAGGCGTTCGGCCGTGGTGTCGTCGCGAATGAACTCGTCGTGCTCGAACAGGCGAGCGGGCACCTTGCGGGTCCCGGCGATCTCGACCGGCATGATCTCCTTGGCCAGCCGTCCGGAATCCCTGGCCGCCTTGGCATTTCGCTGCGTGCGGAGCGCGAACGCGTCGATCTCCTCGCGGGTGAGCCCGTAGCGGTTGGCCACGTTCTGGGCCGTCTCGATCATTCCGATGTAGGCGTTGCGCGCCAGCAGCGCCGGATTGGCCGGACCGCCCGCACCCGCCCACATGGTGTCGAGCAGGATCACCGGCCCGCGCGGCCCGAATGGTGCGTCACTCTTCATGTACGCCCAGCCCGACCGCGACATCGATTCGACGCCGCATGCGATCCCCACGCCCAGGTCTCCGGCTTTGATCGCGTGCGCGATATTGACCGTCGCGCTCAGCGAGGATCCGCAGAACCGGTTGATCGTCGCTCCGGCGACGGTGTCCGGAAATCCCGCCGCCAGTGCGGCCCAGCGCGCGACATCGCCCATGCCTTCGTGGGCCGGGTTCACGCAACCCGCGACAATGTCCTCGATCTGGTCGAGTCCCACGCCGACGCGCTCGCACGCGCCCTTCATGGTCATTCCGAGCAGGTCATCGGCCCGAATGTGCGACAGCGAACCCCCGTAGCGGGCGAACGGGGTCCTGACGCCACCGAGCACGAACGCATCCGTCATCACGATCTCCTTCGAGGAGGGTCCTCAGTGTCCGCGAGGATCGACCGATCTTGGCGTTATCGATCTTGCCAGTTCCGCTGTCAGTCGGCGATGCCGAAGAGGGCCGCGACGTCATCGTCGGTGCCGTCGGCGACCGTGAGCGTCAGGTGGGCGAAGGCCGGGGCCAATGCCGCGAGGGCGGCCGGACGGTCGCCCTCGATGTCGTGCTCGTGGATGTACACGCTGCGGAGGGTCAGGGATTCCAGTTGGGGCAACAACGGGGAATCGGCCAGCGTGACGAGCGTGTCGTAGTCGTCGGTGTCGAACTCCGCGGCACCGAGGTCGAGATGGCGTAGTGCGGGGAACCCGGCCGGGTCGAGGGCCGCCAGTTGCTCGCCGGGGCATACGGTGCCGAATACGTCGGGGCCGAACTCCAGGGTCAACGAGCGCAGGCTGGGCACCTGCTGCGGGAAGACCGCGCCGTCGGCGAAAACTGCTCCACGCAAACGCAATTCGGTCAGCTCGGGCAGTGCCTTGCCGTCGATGTCGTCGAACAGCAGGCCGCCCTCGGCGCTGAGTTCACGCAACGCGGGCAACGCCTCCCACAGGTTGTTCGCGATATCGTCGACGAACCCTTCGTGCAGCCATTCCAGCGGGTCGATCGTGCTTCCGGCCGAGGTCGGGGCGGGCTCGAAAAGGCACTCGAAGTCGTGCCCGAAGTACAGGACGGTCAGCTGTTCGCGCCGGAATCCGGCCAGCGCCCGTGCGGCCCGGCGTGCGGAATGATGAAAGTCCTTCAGGTGCAACTCGAGTCGCCGTAGACCTGCCGAAGTGGGGTCGGTGAGCAGCGCCTCGATCAGCGTTGCCTCCCACTGCTCGGGGTCATTCGCGTCCGCGTCGAGCTGTTCGACCAGCGCGCCCCGTGCGGCGGCGGTACTGGGGGACAGCCGGAAGACGGCTTCCTCCAGTCGGTTGTCGGACCAGGTGAGTTGCCAGGAACCATCGGCGGCCAGTGCTTCGAAGTCGATCACGGCGGCATAGTAATTGGCGCATAGGACATTCCACGCCGCACCCTTGGCACTTCCTCCGGCACCTGCTACTGTCTGAGACAGTTCGCTGTGTAATACAGCGCGAGCGACAGCAGGACTTTGGCAAAGGAGCCGACCATGTTTCGAGGCGCATCCGACCCCGACTCGGTATTGATCACCGGTGCGGGCAGCGGCATCGGCCGCGCCACCGCGCTGCGCTACGCGGGGATGGGCGCGCGGGTCATCGTCACCGATATCAATGGCGACACCGCCAAGCACACCGCCGACATGATTCGCGATCGCGGCGGGCGTGCGGAGGTCTACGTTCTCGATGTCACCGACGATGATGCCTGGAATGTGCTGGCACGCAGCGTAATCGAACACCACGGACTGCCCGACATTCTCATCAACAACGCCGGATTCGGGATCGCGGGCGGCTTTCTCGAGCACTCCAAAGCCGACTGGGATCGTCAAATGGCGGTCAATCTCGGGGGTGTGGTGAACGGCTGCCGAGCCTTCGCCCCCTTCATGGCCGAGCGCGGCAGTGGTCAGATCGTCAATATCTCCTCGGGACTGGCCTACATCCCCGTCGCGATGGTGCCCTCGTACTGCGTCTCCAAGGCCGCGGTTCGCATGTTCAGCGAATGCCTGCGCAGTGAACTCGCGCCGAAAGGCGTTGGTGTGACCGTGATTTGCCCCGGCGCGGTGGGTGGGACCGGCCTGCTGTCGAACGGGCAGCTGGTCTCGTCTCTCGATGGCATGGCCGAGGAGAACAAAACCGAACTGCAACGGGTCGCCGGTGCCTTCGCGGAGAAATACGGCCCGCTGCTGACCTCGCCGGACTACATCGCGCGCGGCATAGTCCGCGCCGCTCGGCACAATTGGGGAGTGGTCCCGGTTCGCCCCGAATCATGGTTGATGTTCGGGTTGCACCGCCTCTCCCCGGGGCTGCTCCGCAGCAGCGCGGCACTGCTGGCTCCCGAGCGCGTGGAGCGCGGTTTCGCCTTGGTCTCGGACCGAATTCCGCAGCGGCTCATCGAATTCGCACGCAGTCGCGCCAACATTTGAAGGTTCGCGGCGTTGTGCACCGTCGCCGACCCCGGCGGGCAACACTCTGAAGACAGGATTGAATGCAGATGGGCATCAGCTGCCGGCATTCCACTCCCGGCAGCGTGAAATCGCCAGCCGGACAAGGCGAATCGACGTGGAGTCCTGCCAAGACGCTGCACTGGCGCGGTGCCCGTCTGCTGAATATCGTTTTTCAGCCGCTGTTCGATATGACCTCCGGCCGCCTGCGGCTCGGGCACATTCGGATGGTGGAACTGGTGACCATCGGTCGCAGGACGGGATTGTCCCGGACGGTTCTCATGCCGTGTTTCCTCATGCGGGGCGACTCGTTCGTCCTGTTGGCCTCGTACGGCGGTGGTAGGAGCCAACCGGCCTGGTACTGGAACATCACCGCGAACCCGCAGGTCCAGGTCCGAGCCGGTGGCCGAACCCGCACGATGCGGGCGCGGATCGCCGAAGGCAGTGAGGCGCGCGGCCTGCTACAGCGGATATTGCTGCGCACGGGCGGTAGCTACCTGTTTCTGGTCGCGCCGGCGCGTGCGGCGGGGCGGACGGTGCCGATCGTGGTACTCGATCCGATATCCGGCGAGCCGCGCTAGGCGAGCTGGTCCTGCTCGCGCTCGGTGGCCAATGCTATTGCCTTGTCGAATGTTTCGGTGAGGACCGCGCGCCGCTGGAGTTTGAAATCGTCGCTCGGGCCGAGTTCGTCGATGTATTCGTCCCAGACGCGCAGATACCGTTCGCGCCATTCGCTGAGCACGGCCACCGCAGGGAAACTCACGCCGACCCGCGTGGGTTCGGCTATCTGGATGAGGATTTCGAGCCAGGCCGGGACCATGTCCCCGCCCCATTCGTCGGGTTGCAGCGCGGTGTCGTCGGAGGGGTCCTGGAATTGTTCGGTGATGTGATCGGTCAGCTCGCCGAGCCCGTCGGCGGCGGTATCGCTATCGAAATTTCCCGGACCCCAGACACCCATGACAACCCTTCCGACCGAACGCTTTTGGCGACGGCAGCCTAGCAACCTGTCTTCACGAGTTGCAGGGCGGTGGAACGATGACCGGCGCACTACCCAGCAAACGGCGGATCTCCTCGTCCGGATACGGGATCCTGCGGCTCTGCTGCTGGAACGCGAGCATGAACGTGGACATCACCGCGGCGACCGGTGCGTTCCGGGTGAGGACATCGGCGATGCCTTCCGAGATGCCTTCTGGCCGTTTACCTTCGGCGATATCGCGCACCATCGCGGCACGTGCCTCGCGCCCTGTCACCCCGCACACGGCGGTCAGCAACCAGTTCACCAGATAGGTGGCAGTGAATCCGCGGTCATAGCTCTGTATCCCGTCGAAGAACGCGGCCTCCTGCGGTGAGAGATCGAATCCGGAGGAGAGCGCGAGACCGTAGTCGGCGAAGTAGAGCCGTCGGCCATCGGTGAGAATGTTCCACACGTGCGCGTCGAGGTGCAGCAGCCCACGGCTGTTCATGAACGCGGTGCCCGCGGCCAGCTCCCGCTCCACCACGGCGCATGCCCGGTCGGCGGTCTCACCGCCGACATCGATCTGGTTGTTCAGCCATTCGTGCAGTGTCTGTGGGATGTACTCGAGGAACAGCGCGATGCTCGCCGAAGAGTCCCGGAGCGCCTCGATCCGGCGGCGTACTTGCGCTCGGCCATCCCAATAGTCGACGGCACGATCGATATCGGCGAGCTCCTGCGGCAACGGCGTCGAGTCCGGCAGCACGCGCCAGTGATACATCAGCGGGAATCCCGAATAGTGTTCCGCGAGCACCCAATTCGTCGTCATGGTGTGCACCGCGAGCTCACGCCAGGCCCCGAACCCCGCACCGCCGATGAGGCCGACGCCGTAGTGATGGAACAGCGGCAGCTCGAACAGATTCGCCGTGGACCGCACATGTTCGGGCTGCCGTTCCAGATCGGTGAGTGGCACGCGCTTCACGAAGACCGGGGTTCCGGCGATCTCCAGTAGCGCCGACTCCCCGCCGATTCCGGAACCGAGCGGAGTGGCCGCATCCATGAGCTCGCGCAATGCGAAGTCGCTGTGCAGTGCCAGTGCGGTGGAGACTTCACCATGGGTGTGCACGCGCGCCGTGCGAGACAGGTCGCGGGCCGCCGCCGGGTCGGGTGGCATGAACCCGGCTGCGGCAGGGCCTTTCGTATTCACGTTATGTCGACCTCGATTCGGTCAAGGCCGCGCGGGGATGACCCGCGAGGCGGAGCCGGTGCTGATTGATATCTTCACTGGGCGTACATGATCCGCCCAATCGGTGCGGCCATCGCGTTATCGAAGTCTTTCTCGACCTGGAATTGAAGGCATGTTGGATCGTCCCGCTCATACGACGGACTGCGGGTTCGCGGAGTGGTTGGAACAGGTGCTGGGCGCGATGGCGGTCACCGATCCCTGCGCGCCGGACTTCGAGCGCCGTGCGTTGAAATACGACTACAGCGGTGAGGCCGCGGTGCCGCGTGCGTGGTTCGATGACCCGGTGGTCCCGCGCGACTCGGAATTAGTTGCTGTCCAATGGGATTCCTTCTTCTCGGCAGCCTACGCCGGGAACAACCCGTACCTCGTGCCGGTCGCCGCGGTCTGAGTTTGTCGGCCCAGATCGGTAATGTCTCCCTGGTGAGCGAAGCTAGCGACCTGATGCGGATGTATCTGGCCGATCCGGACCAGCCCTTCCCGCCTGTCGAGCTCGCGGACGACGACGGGCTGATCGCGCTCGGCGGGGATCTCTCGCCGGAGCGGTTGCTGAGCGCCTACTCCGCGGGCATCTTTCCCTGGTACAACCCGGGCGAAACGATCCACTGGTACTCCCCGGACCCGCGCAGCATTCTGGTGCCGACCGATCTGCGGGTGTCCAAGTCCTATCGCCGAGCCGTCGCGGTCGCCGACTACGCGGTCACCATGGATCATGCCTTCGCCGATGTGATGTCCCATTGCGCCGGACCCCGTGCCAAGGAAGCCGGAACCTGGATCGGCTCCGACATGCTGGCGGCCTACCAGCGATTGCACGAGCTGGGTCATGCGCACTCGGTGGAAATATGGCGCGACGGTGATCTCGTCGGCGGACTCTACGGTGTCGCGCGCGGCCGATCCTTCGCGGGCGAGTCCATGTTCTCCCGCGCCCGCGACACCTCCAAGATCGCGCTGTACTGGCTCTGTACTCAGCTGGCCGCCTGGGATTTCGCCCTGATCGACTGTCAGGTCACCACCAGTCACCTCGCGTCCCTCGGAGCCATCGATCTGCCCCGAGCGGACTACCTGCACCTGCACACCCAAGCCGCCGCGCGCCCCGCTCGCCCCGGCCCGTGGCAATTCGAAATCCCAGTTCCCAACTCCGCCAACCACTTACCGGTGTGAGCGACTCTCGCCCTCTCCATCGGCGAGCGAGATGGAATCGGTGTCGGGTAGATGCGACATCATGACCGGGTAGCGCACCAGCCGCGCGCTGGTGAAGGAGATGTCGCGGACGTTAGTGAAGTTCGACCATAAGAGCTTGCCGCCTTTGAGCAGCAATGCGGGGCGAACTCGTTTGCGGACCTGCTCGAGTTCGGCGGCGGTCGCGGGGCGTGCGGCGCTGACCGTGCCGTACAGCCGTACACCCGGCGGGGAACTGAATCGGCCGAAAAGCAGTGCGCGGAGCCAGAATAGCGATCCGCGATTGACCGCCATCAGGCATACCTGCGGATTGGCGTCGAGATTGTGTGCCAATGCGGTTGTGTACTGGTCGAAGTAGAAGGCGGTGCGATCATCTCGAAGAAAGACGGTTCCCACCGGGGTGATGTTCGGCATGCCATCGGCATCGACCGACGCGATCGCGAAATGGCCGGTCGATTTGCGGCCCCGATCCACGATCGCGCGGATTTCGCGCCACTGTTCGTCGAGGTCGTTCATCGTGCGGCTGTGGTCTGCGCCGTGCCCGCCGGACTGCTGAAATCGCCACTGGCGCAAGGCATGACGTAACGAATTGAACCCCACCACTTCATGGATCGCACACTAACACTTGTTGTGACCTCAGCAGCCCGTGTACCCAGCCTTCGACCCTGGTCATTCGAAGTCGTTCTGCCACTGGTCTGCCCACTGTGACAGCGGTGCGAGTCGTTCGACGAGCGTGCGCCCGGTGGCGGTCAGCCGGTAGCCCTGTTCGTGTTCGACCAGACGTGCCTCGGTGAGCTCGGTCAGTCGACGGGTCAGCACGCTCGAGGACAGGTCGCCGCAGGCGGTCCGGAGTTCACGAAACGTGAGTGGGTTCGGGGCGCGGTCGAGTTCCCAGATCACCCGCAGCATCCAGCGGCGTCCGATCAGATCGAACAGGGCCATGATCGGACGCCCGGTGTTCGATCCGCGCACCTGCCGCCCGGGGAGTGGTGTTTCGGCGGCCATGATCACACCGCCTGGGGCGGGGGCGAATCTTCCAGTCGCCGAGCCATTTCCGCGATGGCGGCGCGCAGTACCCGATATGGCCGCAGGAACAATGTCACATGCGTCAGTCCGCCGGTCTCGGAGAGCTCTTCGCGCAGCACGCCCTGAAGCTCCTGATCGGCGAATCGCGCGGTGAACGCGAACATCGCCTGCCGGTCATCGATCCACTGCCGGGTCGGATGCACTGAGTCGAGCACGGTCGCGATCGTGCCGAGTAGATGCGCGGCGCGATCGCGACCGTGGTAGTCGGCGACCGGACTCGAGAACGTCGCCTCCTCGTCGAGCACGTCCAGCAGCTGTGCGGTGTCTTTGGATTGCCATACGCGTAATACGAGACTATCGGTCATGCCTCTATTTTAGAGGCAAGCCGGGATCGGTGCCAGGCCGCACGCGATAGACGATTTCGACCGAACCACCCGCAAGGGCGCGCGAACTCTCGAAATCCAACCCCGTCGAGGTGCTCAGCGCATCGGTCAAGCGCATCCCCGAGCCCACCAGAAACGGCAGCACAACCAGTTCCAGCTTGTCGAGAACACCCAGCGCGCGGAAGGTTTCGATGGTGCTGGGACCACCGATCAGGTGGACATCGCCGCCCCGGTTGGCAGCACGCATGCGATCGAGCAGCCGGACCGGGTCATCGTCGAACACGACGTCATCGGGTGTGCCTTCGGGTCGCTTCGAGCCGAGCACGAACACCTGCAAGCCCGGCCACGGCCATCGGTCGGTCGTCAGTGCCGGCTCGAAGGTAGTCCGGCCCATGACCGCTGCCTCGACCGTCTGCAGGAAATCAGCCACTCCATGGCTGCCCGGCCCGTGTACCGGGTCCAGCACCTGCGGTGGCCAGCCGTCAGGAGTGGTGACGTAGCCATCGGCGCTGATGCACAAGCGGGCGAGAATCTGCACGATAGGGCTCCTGTCGATATGTGGTCGCACTTGATCGGACGGAGCGGGCGATGGAAATTCATCGCTACCGGAACAACTTGCCGTGGTGCCGAGATGCGAGAAGTCCTCGCGCCCGGCCGCGAAGATCGGACTTGCTCCTGACGTAACGTCAGGTTTTAGCGTCGTCGATACCGGCGCGAGGTGCGCCGGTGGAAGCGAGTGGAAGCGGATGAACGTGCGGGGAACCGAGTCGGTGTGGAAAGTCGGTGAGCTTGCGGCCGAGGCGGGATTGACGGTGCGCGCGCTGCACCACTACGACCGCATCGGGCTGGTGAGTCCGGCGAAACGCAGCGGCACCGGGCACCGGCTGTATACGGCGGCCGATGTCGAACGCCTGTATCAGGTGCTGGCCCTGCGTCAGTTGGGCCTGAGCCTCGACCAGATCGCCGAGGTGCTCACGGGTGCCGTGGCTATGCCGGAAGTGCTTGCCACGCACCGTGATTACCTGGCCGCGCAGCTCGTCGCGACCCGGGAACTGCATGCCCTGGTGGCGAGGCTGGCCGCGACCGCGCAGGGTCGCCCGCAGATATCCGCAGATCGCTTCCTGGATTTGATCAGAAGGACAGTCATGGTCGACGACATTCTCGAGAAGCATTTCACGCCGGATCAGTTGGCGCAGCTTGCACAACGCAGGGAGGAACTCGGCGAGCAGCAGATCCAGCGCGCCGAATCCTCTTGGAGCGAACTGATTCCGGAGGTCGATGCCGCGATCGAAGCGGGTATGGACCCGACCTCGGCGCAGGCGCAGCAGCTGGCGGCGCGATGGATGGATCTGCTGGAGGAATTCCACGGCGGCGACGCCGGACTGCGCGAGGGCATGAACCGGATGTACACCGGTGCCGACGCGAGCCAGGCCGAGGTCTGTGGCCCCTCGCCCGCGCAGCTCGACTTCATCAACACCGCGAATTCCGCACGCCGATAACCAATTTCACGATGTGCGAGCGAACGTCCCGAGATCGTCTCGGGGCGTTCGCGCATCAGACCGCGCTAATAGACCTGCGCGTAGTAGTCACGCTTTGACCGGTCTCTGTCGTTACTCTCGCGTCATGGGAGTTGAAATGCGGGTGGATCGGGCGGGGGCCGTCGAGATCGCCGAGGCGGCAAAGAAATTCGAGTGGACCTGGACGCGGGAGAATATAGAGCGGTTTGCCGCGCACGTTGGGTGGAGTGCACCGGGGGGCTCGGGGACGGAGGGTGTGTGGCTCGAATCGGAGACCGGCCTGCTCGTGAACCGGCCGCGGGCAGAGGTTTTCGGTTCGGATGGCCAGGTGGACTATCTCGTGGTCACGGTTGCCGATATGACGGACGGTCCGGACGAGGCCGGGCCGGTCGTATCGGCGGCGCTCCACCACGTGGTGATGGGATTGTGGGTCCCGGTGGATCCTCCGTCCGAGCGAACTGTGCTGTTCGAATTCGGCGCCAGTTGGATTCTCGACGATGTCGTAGTGGGACTTCGGTCGGTTGAGCGGTCGGTCGAGCTGTGCCTGATCGCTCCGGCCGAGCGTAAGCGGGTGCTCGCGGTGCGGTGGGCGGCCATCGACAATTTCACCTCCGGTGCACAGTGGCATGCCGGTGCGACGGCGATATCGACACTGGCGCAGGTGGATCCGGCGGATTGGTCGCGGGCCGCGATGGATCGCATCGTCGCCGCGATCGGATGGGAGGTCGACGCCGAGGCCGAGGCGAAATACAGCGCCTTGCGATCGGAGTCCGAGTTCGGATCGCTGTGGGTGGGCCGGTCCGATGCCAACGACCATGGCTACGGATTCGGCGAGTACCACAGTGCGAGCCTCTCGCTGAGCTTCACGGAGGCCACATTTCGGATCGCGTACCTCACCGCGCTCGATCTGTGTGTACGGGAACTCGGTGCGCCTTCGCTGGTCGGCGGTCCGAGCGCGTTTGCGACGTGGCGGCGTGGGCCGATCACACTGACGCTGTCCCGGCGGATGCCCTGGCTGGGTTCGGGTGAGGTGAAGTTCGAGCTGATCCCGACCGAGGCCGCTGAGAACGAGGACTACACCTACTCGAAATACGATGAGCTGTGGGATCCGTCGTACTGGTGGCGGGTGCGGCCCGACCGCGACGCCGACCGATCCGACATCATCGGCATGTACACCCCCGGCGAACGGCTGGTCGGTGACTGGGAGGAGTTCGACGCTCGCGTCGACCAGGTTTTCGGTTCTCTCGGTGCCGATGTCCCGTACATCTTCCGCTTCGCGGCGAACGTCGTGTGGGTGATCACATCCGTCTCGGATTCGAAATTCGTTGCGCAGGGCTGGTTCTCGGCCGACGAATGTCATGTGGAAACTCATGAGTCCGGCGAAATCGTGTTCCGAGTCTTCCCTCCGGGCCGTTCGGGCGCCGAAGAGGTCGCGGGGATTGTGAAGTCCGCGGTCCGGGCCGCGGTCGATTCGCCGGAGCGGCTGCGGCACTACGCCTTCGTGCCCAGCGCGCCGCAGCAGCTGTGGGATTTCCGCCTGGGCCTGGCCCGCGACACCCGAGAAGAGCCCTGAGCGCGATCCGATATCTGCGGCAGTGTAGGAAAAGAGCTGTCGGCAGAACAACAGGAGATCGATCATGAAGTTCAAGACCGAGGTCGAGCCACCCGAGCCCATGCGCGGGCTGGAAGTCCCGCCCGAGGTGGTGGAAGCGCTCGGCGAGGGCGCACGCCCACCGGTGACGATCACGATCAACGGCCATTCCTGGAGAAGCCGCATCGCCCTCATGCGCGGCCGCCACCTCATCGGCCTCAGTCACGCCAACCGGCAGGCCGCAGGAGTCGAGATCGGCGAGCAGATCGAGGTCGAGGTCGAACTGGACACCGAGCCGCGCGTCATCGAGGAACCCTCGGACTTCGCCGCGGCCCTGGACGCCGACCCCATCGCCCGCGCCGCCTACGACAACCTCGCGCCCAGCCGCAAGCGCGAGCACGTGATCTCCATCGAGAGCGCGAAGAAGCCGGAGACACGTCAACGCCGCATCGAGAAGGCCATCACCGCTCTGCGCGGCTGAGACCCAAGGGTGCGTGGTCTGTGAAACGTCTTGGGCCGGTTACTGTTCGCGAATGAAGTTTGACATATCACGCTTCACTACTCGGACCGTGCACGGTAGAGCGACCGTTGTGGAAGCGCGTCGGCAACTTCGTCCAGGAGTTGGGTTCCCTCCGAGCTCGAACAACGCGTGGCGTACCTGCTCTCGCAGGGTGCGGGTCCCGGGGAGAATCTGGAACCGTATCCGCCGACGTCAGCCACCTGGGACCGCATCCGCAAGGTGACGGCATGGTCGGCGCTGCTGAGATTGGCCATCTTGGCCGGGGGCTGGCCCGAACCTGGCGAGACGGTCACAGATCTTGTCAGCGGCCAGGTACGCCTGAGCGATGTGCTGTCAGCGATCCTGCAGATCACTGCGATGATCGAGCCCTGCGAGGAAGAATTCCGCACGCATTATCAGCGACCCGGAGGTCCAGCTGCATTCTGTGCCGATCATCCGGATGCGTTCGCGGCGATCGAGGACGCAGAGGAGATACTCTGCGACCCCTCGCACATCCTGGATTTGTTGGATGAGATTTGGACCGGACTCCTCCGCCCGGAATCAGCGTGCTGGTGACCGCTTGGTTCCCGACCGAGAATCGAGAACGTCGTATGTCCTTGGGGCACAGCCGATCACGCTGGCCCGTTTCGCGTCGCCACGTTTCTCTCGTCCCAGTAGGCGGGGTCGCGGCCGTAGTTGGGTGTGGTGAACGCACGATCCCATTGCGCGCCTTCGGCTATGAGCTCCCGCCACGGAGCGACTTCGACATAGAGGACGCGCATCGAGTTGAGGGCGGCGTAGTGCAGGTCAGGACCGTCGGTGGAGACGGCGTCCTCGGCGACGGCAACTTCGTAGTTACGTTCGAGCGCGGCGCGCACGGTCGCTTCGACGCAGACGTTGGTCTGCAGTCCGGCGATCAGGAGGCGTTGTACGCCAAGGCTTCTCAGAATCGGATCGAGCTCGGTGTAGGCGAAGAAGCTGTGCCGGGTCTTGTCGATCACCAGGTCCCCGGCTGCGGGCGCGACGAGATCGATAATGCTGCTACGCCATTCGCGCTCGGCGGCGGTCAACGCCGGGAGCCTTGAGCCTCGAATTTTCTGGTGTCGCGCGGCTCGCGGGTTAGCGGCCAGCAACCCGGCCGGACTGGCTGTCTGCCGTGAATACACAATCGGTATATCGGCCGCTCTTGCCGCCGACAGCAGATTCGCGCATTCCTCGACCACGTCGGTCAAGCGCCAGATCGGCGGCCAGCCCAACAGGTCCCGGACGTGATCCTCGGCGATGTACCCGTTCTGCACATCGATCATCAGCACTGCGAGACTGGTCATTTCGAACCTTCCCTCACCCTGAAGCTGCCCCCTGACCAGCATGCCCGATCATGCTGATACTTACGGTCGAAGCGGATGAGCTGATCGAATCCATTGAGTAGCAGGCAAACTCCGCCGGAATCGCACATGCCGATCGTGTCCCTATTCGATGGCCGAGTTTCGATGGTGCCCATATAGTCGATGAGGTGGGGCGTGGGCTGTGGATTTCGCTGGTGTTGAGTGTGGGGTTGAGCGTTTCCGGGTGTGGCGTCGTCACGGACGATGAGCGCGGTGGTGACGATGTGTTCGCCTATCGAACGGATCGGGAATTGGTGCTCGCTGCTGCGGCGGGAACGATCGTCAGGGTTCCCGTTGGGGTTGATGACGATCCGAATGTTGATTTCACGTTGGGCCGGGATGTCGCATTCACGGTCACCGGCAAGACCATTGTCGGCGCGGCGGCGGCGCGGGGTTCGTTTGCCGGGGTTCCGTGCGATTGCCGGCGCGCTTTTCCGCAGTCGGGTTCACGGGTTGTGTGGTGGCGGGGGCCCGACACCATCATGTCGGTCAGGCTCGACCCTGTCGAGGATGCCGACGCCGGTGGGTCATCGGCCCCCGGGTTGGCGCCGAAAGTTCTTCGCACAGTGGTATTCCCGGACATGCAGGCACCCCTTGATGCTGTGGATACCGTGTCCGATGACACCGAGATCGTCGCGGCCTCACCGATGCATATCGTGCTGAATCGGCTCGAGCACCGGCTCGGCGACCGGGGGACGGTCAATCATCTGTACAGCGTGGACCTTCGCACCGGTGCGGTTCACTCGTACGGCACCGTGCCGGAAGTCAATATGCCCCTGCGCAATGGTGTCCATCAGCTGTTCGACAGCGCCTCTCCACCGACCGGACCCGACCACTTCTATGTGCTCGGGGAGATCCGAACCGACACTTCGCGCAGTGATGTCGTTCTGGACATCGACACCACCGCGGGGACCATTGTCAGCTCAACCCCGGTAAACGGTGCGCAACTGGTGAATCTGCGCGGCGAATCGGGTGGCATTGCGGTGACTGCGAGCCCATCGACTACCTCGGACCGCCCGATTCCTCTTGTCTGGCAACAACATAACGGCCGATGGTCTCAGGAACGTGATGAGGCACTCCTTGATAGAATCCGCCTACCAGGCTCGGACTCGGCAACCCTGGATCTGATCCCCGCCGATTCCGGGCGGGCGAACCTGTGCCTGAACCAGATCGCAGGTTCCAAGCAGTTGGCCACAAATGTCGTATCCATCGCGGTCGCACCGGCTGTCCTCCGGTTGTGAACCCGTCATCGAAAGGATGTGTGTGCCATGCAATCCGGTGGCTGCTTGTGCGGGAATATCAGGTATCGGGCGGCGGGGGAGTTGTCGTTTCCGCATTTGTGTAGTTGTCCGCATTGCCAGCGGTTGTCCGGCGCTCCGGTGATGTCGTGGGTGGATTTTCCTCGCGACGGGTTCGAGTGGACCGGGCCCGGTGGGGAGCCGATCTGGTACAACACGTTTCCCGATTCGCAGCGGGGGTTCTGTGGGGTGTGTGGGAGTTCTGTTGCGGCTCAAGATGATAGTGATGCGGAGTTGGTTGGTGTCACGATGATGAGCCTTGACGATCACAGTGCGCTGGTTCCCGAGCGGCAGAGTTTTCGTCCCAATGCTGTGTCGTGGCTGCCGATTGTCGGTGCGCAGGACTGACCTTCGTCATGGATGGGCGTTCGGGCAGTCGGTGATTGCGTGCCTCTTCCTAAGTTGTGGCGGTAGGTGTTTCGCCGAGCCGGAACGCCAATCCGTCGAGCAGGCAACGTAATCCGTATTCGAAGGCGGCGTCGGCGCGTGCAACTACCTCGGCGGGGGCGGCGGCGATCGCGGTGGTGAGGTGGGCGTGTTCGGTGGGGTTGGCGGCCCAGATTTCGTCGGGTGCGGATAGATCCAGGGCTGAGCCGAGGGCGAAGCTGTCCAGGACCATGATGACCGGGAGGGCTTCCTCGCGGGGGAAGCCTGCCGCGATGATGACGCCGGCGATGTATTCGTACTGTTCGAGGACCTCGGGGGCGGAGATGGTCTGGCCGATGAGCAGGCGCACCAGGTCGGGGTAGGGGCTGAACGCGGAGCGGTATTCGCGCAGCCAGGTGGCGAGTACCGTGCGCCACGGGCCGTTTCGGTCGAGGTCGCCGAATTCGCGTCCGGCGATGCGGCCGCGGATCAGTTCCACCAGTTCGGTCCGGTTGCGGACGTGGTGGTAGACCGAGGACACCGAGACACCGAGTTTGTCCGCCAGGCCGGGCATGGTCAGCCCCTTGGATGAGGAGACCAGCTCCAGCGCCGCGTCGACGATCATCGCCCGGTTCAGGCGCGGGGTCTTCGGTCTGGCCATGCCCGGGGACCGCCTTTCTGTTTTCACGAAGTTACCGCGACGCCTTGACGGGACCGCTGTCGTCCCTCAGCATAGTTAATCGAATCACATTCGATTAATCTTCGTGCCGGTGTCCGCGCCCGGAGAGCTCTGGAAGGCCGTGCGCCTATGTCTTCACTCGATCAGTCGATGGCTGCCGATCGTCCCGGTGACGGTCTGAAACGAAATGCCCTGGGAGCCAGTGGGATTGCCTTCATGGTGATCGCCGCTGCGGCGCCGCTCACCGTTATGGCGGGCGTCGCGCCACTGGCTTTGGCGGTTGCCGGGCCGGGTGCGCCGATCGCATACCTGGCCGCAGGCGTCATCTACGCGGTGTTCGCGATCGGATTTCTGGCCATGACCCGCCATATCGGGGGAGCGGGCGCGTTCTACAGCTACATCACTCTCGGGCTCGGCAAATCCGTCGGCCTCGCTTCGGGTGTGCTGGCGGTCGTCTCGTACAACGCGCTGCAGATCGGCGTGTATGGGCTGATGGCGGTGCAGACCCAAGCCGCCATCGATCGATTGTTCGGCGTCCAGGTCGACTGGCCGATATTGGCGCTGGGTGCGGTCGCGATCGTCTGGTTCGTCGGTCGGCGCGGCGTCGATGTCGGCGCGAAATTCCTTGGCGTGCTGCTGATCGCGGAAACCGCCATCCTGCTCGTGCTGGCGATTTCGGTGGTCGTCAAGGGCGGCGCGAACGGCATCACCTTCACCTCGTTCACCCCTAGCGCTGCCTTCGCTCCCGGCATGGCCGGAGTCCTGTCCTTCACCTTCGCCGCCTTCATGGGCTTCGAATCGACCGCCGTATATCGCTCCGAAGCGCGTGATCCCGACCGAACCATCCCGCGCGCAACGTATTTCGCGGTCGCGTTCATGGCGCTGTTCTACTGCTTCATCGTGTGGTCGATCGTGCAGGCGTTCGGTGACGCGAATGTGCAGGCGGCCGCGCAGCAGGACACCGCGGGGCTGTTCTTCACCGCGATCGAACAGTACGTCGGGGCCTGGTCATCGGATGTGATGTCGGTGTTGATCGTGACCAGTGCGTTGGCATCGCAGATCGCCTTTCACAATGCCATCAACAGGTACACGCTCTCGCTCGCTCGTGACGGTGTGCTGCCCGCGTGGCTCGACCGCACGCACCCGACGCTCAAGTCGCCGAATCGTGCGGGCGCGCTGCAAACCGTGCTCGCCGCTGTGGTCGTGATCGGGTTCGCTGTGGCGAAAGCCGATCCGTACCGTCGCTTGCTGATCTTCGTAAATACCCCGGGGATCGTGGGAGTCATTGCCCTGCAAGCGCTTACAGCCGTCGCCGTGGTGGCGTACTTCGTGAAGAAGAAGGCCGTCTCGGTCGAACGTGCCGGGGTCGTCGCCGCTGCTTTCGGGGCGGTAGCTCTCGGTATCGCCCTGTTCCTGGTGATCTGGTTCATCAATCTGCCCACCGCCACGACGGGCACCACCAACGCCGTCCTCATCGGTGTGGTGCCCCTGGTCATGATTCTTGGCGCGGCGGCGGCCCGCTGGTTCCGCAGGTACCGCCCGAAGGCCTATGCCGCCATCGGCGGTTTCGGCGAGGACCGCGACACAACCATCCCCATCAACCTGGAAAGCAAGGAAACCTCCCTATGACAACGGCCGATGTGATCATCACTGCCGCAACCGTTCACACTCTCGATGGTTCGCGCCCCGACGTGCGGTCGGTGGCCATCGCCGATGGGCGTATCGTCGCCGTCGACGATGAGGATGACACCCGGGCCTGGCGCGGTGCCGCCACCGAAGTCATCGACCTCGGAAACGCTACTCTGACACCGGGACTCATCGACGGGCACATCCATCCGGTCACCGGCCTGAATCTGACCTATGGCATCGACCTGTCCAGTGTTCGCGACCTCGACGGGCTGCGCGAAAGCCTCTACGAGGCAAAGGAAACCATCGACACCGACGGGTGGATCCGGGGTTGGGGTTTGGATCCCAACGTGTTCGGCGATCTCCCGGTCACCCACGCCCCCATACTGGCGGCGATCGGATCGGACATTCCGGTATTCATCGAAATGTTCGACGCCCATTCGGCATTGGCGAGCCCCGAAGCGTTGCGCCGCGCGGGCATCACAGGTCCCCGTGAATTCGCGCAGCACTCGCGCATTGTCTGCGACGACACCGGAACCCCCACCGGGCATTTACTCGAACCCGCCGCCATGGCCATCGTCCGCGAGATCCTGCCCCGCGAATCCACACACTCGCGCCGAATTCGCCTGCGCGCCATACTCGATGGCATGGCCGCCGTCGGCATTACCGCCGCGAACGCCATGGACTTCGAAGGCGACAGCGGCGACCTGATGTTCGACCTCGAATCCGAGCGAGACCTCCCCATCCACCTGCGCTTCGCCCCCTTCTGTCTCCCCGGAAGCGACCGCGCCACACTGGATCACATCATCGAACTGCAATCCACCCGCGGCCGCCGCTGGCGGGTCGACGGCGTGAAATTCATGATGGACGGCACCATCGACGGCGGCACCGCCTGGCTGGACGAGCCCGACACCCACGGCGAATCCACCGCCCCGTTCTGGCCCGACCCGTCCGAATACCGCCGCGCCGCACAGTATCTGGCGCAGCATGGCGTCCCGGTCGTCACCCACGCCATCGGCGACGCCGGAGTCCGCTATGCCCTCGACACCCTGTCCCGCGCCGCCGCGCCCGCCAACGGCGCGCGGCACCGCATCGAACACATCGAAACCCTCCCCGATGACCTGGTGTCCCGCTTCGCCGAACACGGTGTCGTAGCCAGCATGCAACCCACCCACTGCACCCACTACACCCGAGCCGACCACACCGACAACTGGTCCACCCGCCTCGGCCCCGAACGCGCCGCCCGCGCCTTCCGCACCCGCGATATCCGCGATAACGGCGGCACCCTGGCCCTGGGCTCGGATTGGCCCGTGGCCCCGTACGATCCGCGCGCCATCCTGGCCGACGCCCAACTCCGCCGCCCCGCCGGCCACCCCGACATCGCCCCCGTCTGCCCCAAACAATCCCTCTCCGCCCTGATGGCCCTCGAGGGCTACACCACCCACGCCGCCACCGCCGCAGGCCAATCCGCGCTGACCGGCCGCATCGCAGTCGGCATGCGCGCCGACCTCACCGCCTTCACCGTCGATCCCCTCGCGGCCCCGCCGGACGAACTCGCCGACGCCCCGATCGCCCTGACCCTCAACTCGGGCCGAATCACCCACCGCCACAACTGAAGAATGCCGCCATTGCCGGACTGCACCGAAAGCCTCGATGCAGTCTGGGCTGACGTGCAGTCCCGGGCATCATGACGAATACGTGGGTGCTGCTCCAAGCGGTGGAGACCAACTCTCGCCCGGGCGCGCATATCTCGCCGACCGTCGATTGGTTACCTACGTGGCGATTACGGACGGGTGTGCTGCCGTGACGCAGCGTTGAAGTGGGCTTGCGTGCAGCGAATGCACGGTCGGCTTGGTATGCGCGGCTTTTCGACAGGTCGGTCTTCCGCCGTGCAGGGGAGAAGCGTCGTTTTCCGCACCGCACGAACCGCTCGACACCGCACCCGATGTCCCGAATGTGGTTCTGCGGCAAGACTCCGGTCTGCGCAGCGATCACGGTCTGTGGTCAGCGTGTTCCGAGGAAGTACGTTCGCGGGTTGCCGCTGATCCCCGGTGAGTCAGGGCGATGCCCGATCCAACCAGGCCGATCAAGGTCAAGGCGATGGCGATGCTGGGCCAGCCCGCGGTCTTCCAGTACACGTCCTGCAAGGTGATGAGTAGCGCCGCCTCGTCGACGATCAGACCGAGTGCGATGCCCAGCACCAGACCCATCCAGGTGCGGGCACGCGGGCTGCGATCGACCAGGCCGAAGATGGCGACGCCCGCGAGTAGCAGGATTCCCCACAGGTAGTGATGCAGGTGAACGCCTCCGGCGGAGACGTTGCCGACATTCTTCGGGTCGATCTGGATCAACCAGGTCACCAGGCGCGCGCCGCCGAAGGTGATGGTGAACGCGATCCAGGCCAACACGATGCCGCGACGGGATTCGTCGATGTCCTTCCATCGCCGGGGTATCCGGAAATCCGATCGATCGCGCGCGAAGTTGATCATGCATACGGGCTACCCTTTCGGCGCTGCGGCAGTCGCGACGTGAGGTGGCAGGTGGGCGTCATGATCGTCACAATCCGGCGCGTGTCCGGAACTGGTCACCAATGAGCTGGATTCAGGGAGTCCGAGCGGTTTTCCTGGTGATCAGCTTGAGGATTCCCAGCAGGATCACTGCGCCGATCAGGCAGGTCAGCAGGCTGAACAGTAGGCCGCCGCCGGATACGTCGACCCCGAAGCCGCGTAGCAGGAACCCGCCGATCAGTCCGCCGACGATTCCGACCACGATATTGAGCAGGATCCCCATCTGTGCGTCCGTCTTCATGAGCTTGCTGGCAAGCCATCCCGCCAGACCGCCGATGACGATCCAGCCGATCACACCGAGTGTGAGCATGTGTCCTCCTTGGGTGTGTCGCGTCTGTCGTTACCGAACTGCCCACCGCGGCGGACTTTAACCACCGCCTGGTTAACTCCCTGGTGGACAGCGGGATTCGGTGTTCCGGGGTCAGTGGAAGCGTGCTCGCGGCTGACCCGTGCCACGTAGAATCGACTGATTCGAGGTCGATGGGGGTGGGTGGACGATGGCCGACAAGCCGCAGAGTTTCCGCAACGTCACTCAATACTGTGTGTTCGTCGATTCGGACAACCTCAAATTGCCTGTGGTTCTGGACATTCTGTCGCGGAATCAGGTGAACAGGGGTGTCCTCTACACCGCCGATTCGGCTCGTGCGAAGGTCGTTTCCAATGGGCTCGCGGAGCAGAGCTATCCGGTCCGGTCCCGATCGGAGGACTCGAGCGTCGACCAGGCGGCGATCAGCAAGTTCAACACCGGCGAAATCCGATTCCTGACCGCGCCGCACGCGTTGGTCGTCGAAGGTGCGATTCCCCTCGTGGTCAACTACGACCTGCCACC
The DNA here is from genome assembly GCF_042885355.1 of Nocardia sp. NPDC058058. Lineage (NCBI taxonomy): Bacteria > Bacillati > Actinomycetota > Actinomycetes > Mycobacteriales > Nocardiaceae > Nocardia > Nocardia sp. NPDC058058. Next base: position 1,282,451 of record NZ_JBHVSA010000003.1, read on the forward strand.
CGATCTCGATACCTACGCCGCGTGCGCGGCGAATGACTCCGGGCGCAAACGAATCATGATCAGTCTGGTGCTGCCTTCGGACAAGGACCGCCTCGATGCGATGAACCTAGATATCAGCACCCTGGTCCTCAACTCCGGCTAGCCGGCTATCTGCGGGCACTCGGTCCGCCTGGCTATGTCGTCGGCTGTTACGAAGCTGCCAGTGAAAGGTGGCAGGATAGCTGGGATGAGTGCGCTTAGCAGGAACAATGTCGTCGTCACGGGGGTTGTGGACGGTCCGACGGTGTTGTTGGCGCACGGGTTCGGGTGTGATCAGCACATGTGGCGGTTGATCGTTCCGGTGTTGGCGGAGCGGTTTCGGGTGGTGTTGTTCGACCATGTGGGAGCGGGGCGGTCGGATACTTCGGCGTGGAGTGCGGAGCGGTACGCGAGTTTGGACGCGTACGCGCAGGATATCGTCGAGATCTGTACCGAGATGGATTTGCGGGAGGTTGTTCTCGTCGGGCATTCGGTGTCGGCGATGATCGCGGTGCTGGCGGCGAATCAGGCGCCGGAACGGTTCGCGAAGCTGGTGCTGTTGACCCCATCGCCTCGCTATGTCGATGACGATGAGTATCGCGGCGGGTTCAGCGCCGACGATATCGCCGAACTGCTCGACTCACTCGACGCGAATTATCTCGGCTGGTCCCACACCATGGCGCCGGTGATCATGGGCAATCCCGAACGGCCCGAACTCGGGCAGGGGTTGACCGAGAGTTTCTGCCGCACCGATCCGAAGATCGCGCGGGTGTTCGCCAAAGCCACGTTCCTGTCGGACAATCGGGCCGATCTGCCGAAGGTCAGCGTCGAAACGCTGGTGATCGAGAGCGCGCAGGACGCGATCGCGCCGCGCGGGGTCGGCCGCTACGTGCACGAGAACATCTCCGGCAGTTCACTTCTCACCCTCGATGCGACCGGGCACTGCCCGCAATTGAGCGCCCCCGAAGCCACCGCAGCGGCCATCGTCGCATTCGCGGAAACTAGATGATGGCCTGGACCGGCGACAGCATCAGCCCGCAGCTGCCGGGAGACGGCGCGGCCGATCCGGTGTTCTCGGCATTGCTCGAGGACAGCGCCGAGGATCTGTACGAGAACGCGCCCTGCGGTTATGTGTCCACGCTGATGGACGGCACGATCGCGAAAATCAACACGACCCTGCTGGGCTGGCTCGGCTACGAACGCGAAAACCTGGTCGGGCGAAAGCATTTCGCCGATCTGCTCACCGTCGGCGGGCGCATCTACTACGAAACCCATATCTGGCCGATGCTCTCGCTGCACGGCGAGGCGGGCGGTCTGGCCCTGGAGCTGGTGCGCGCCGACCGCACCCGGCTGTCGATTCTGGTGACCTCGGTGGTCAAGGCCGGACCGGATGGCACTCCGCAATTGATCCGCACCACGATCTTCGACGCGACCGACCGGCGCGCGTACGAACAGGAATTGCAACGCGCCCGCGATAGCGCCGACCGCGAACGCGAGAAGGCCGAGCTGGAACACCAGCGGGTCCAAAAGCTGGTCACCACACTGCAACGGTCGCTGTTGCCGCCGGTGTTGCCGCAGGTCCCCGGTATGGAGGTCGCGGCCTACTATCACCCGGCCTCGGCGGAGAACGTGGGCGGCGACTTCTACGACCTGTTCCCCCTCGCGGGTGATCGCTGGGGATTCTTCCTCGGCGATGTCTCGGGCAAAGGCGCCGCGGCGGCCGCGGTGACATCGCTGACCCGCTACACCCTGCGCGCGGCCGCGGTCTACGACCCGGACCCCATCGCGGTGCTGGACAACCTCAATACCGTGCTGCACCACCGCTATCGCAATGACGAACCCCGTTTCTGCACAGTCGTTTACGGCTCGCTCACGCCGGGGGCCGACGGCGCGGACCTCGTGCTGAGCACCGGCGGGCACACGCCCGCGGTGCTTGTCCGCGCCGATGGCACCACCACGCTGGTGGAGTACCGCGGCGGAATGCTTGTCGGCGCGGTCCGCAAGGCCAAGTTCACCAGCGTCGAAATCCGTTTGTGCCCAGGGGATACCGTCCTGTTCTACACCGACGGTCTCACCGAGGCTCGCACTCACGATCGCGAACGCTTCAGCGAGGAACAACTACGCGACCTCGTCGCCGACCTCGGACCGACCACCGCGCCCGCACTGATCGAGGCGATCACCGCGGTGCTCACCCGATTCGGTGACGGGGTCGACGACGACACCGCCCTACTCGCCATGAGCATTCCACCGGCCGGAGGCCAGCAAGCGTGAGCACCGATTTCACCGTCACCCAGCACACCGGCCCGGCGGGTCCGGTGCTCACCTTCACCGGTGAGCTCGACGCCGCGAGCTCACCGACCGCGTTCGAGGCCATCCGGGCACTGAAACTCGTTGCCGCCCAATTGCTTCTGCTGGATTTGACCGCGCTGGGCTTCTGCGATTCGAGCGGCATCACCGCATTCCTGGCCGCGCGCAACAGCGCCGAGGACGCCGATGCGGCAATGGCATTGGTCGGGATTCCGGACCAGCTCGCACGCATCTTCAGCCTGATCGGCCTCGACAGCATTTTCACCATGTACGCCACCGTCGCCGAAGCGCATACCGCCTGGACCGCCGCCGGGTCGGCAGCGGCGGACTGATTCAGCCTTTGCGTGGAATCCGTTGCGGCGGTGCGGCAGTGGCGGATTCGGCGAGCTGAGCGTTCATCGCCTCGGTGAGCTCGGTCAGAAAGGTATCGAACTGACGCAGCTGCTCGGGGGAGTAGTGGGCCATGACGGCCGCGACGCGTTCGCCGAGCGGACGGAAGAACTCGTCGGCGAGGTTCTGCACGTGGGCGCTGCTGCGGAGGGTCACCACGCGCCGATCGCTGCTGTCGCGAGTGCGCTGGACGTGCCCCGCCTGTTCGAGCCGGTTCAGCAGCGCGGTGGTCGCGGGCTGGGACAGTGAGATTCGCTCGCTCAGGCGCGCGGGCGAGAGCGTCGCACCGCGTTCCTCGGCCGCGAGTATCTCGATGAGGGCCTCGGCATCGGTGGAATGCAGGCCCAGCCATGCCGCGAATTGCCGGCTGAACTCGCGAAAGTTCGCGCCGTAGGCCCGCAGTCCCTCGGTCACCTGCTCCTGCTGCGCCCGAGTAGCCGGGTGGTTCATCTGTTCCTGCCCACCTTTCTCATGCCGGAGCGGTACCGGCGACACCGTTTGACAACCTACCCGCATTCTAGATACTTTCACCATGGAATGATTCCACCATGGAAGTAGGTAAAATGGACGAGACGACGACGTCTTCCCGTCGCTGGCTCGGGTTGATCGCCATCGCGCTCGGCGTGGCACTGATCGTGGTCGACACCACGATCGTGAACGTGATCATCCCGTCGATCATCGAGGGTTTGCATACGGGATCGACTCAGGCGCAATGGATTCAGGAGTCCTACGCGATCGTGTTCGCGGCGTTGCTATTGGTGGTCGGACGGATCGCCGATATCGTCGGCGCACGGCGGGTGTTCGTCGCGGGCGTCGTGGTGTTCGGTGCTACCAGCATTCTGGCCGGACTCGCACCCGGTGGCGGACTGCTCGTCATTGCCCGATTCCTACAGGGAGCCGGCGCGGCGATGATCCTGCCGACCTCGCTGGCGCTGCTCAACGCCAACTTCACCGGCAAGGCGCGCGGTCAGGCGTTCGCGATCTGGGGTTCGACCATCGGCGCGGCTGCGGCACTCGGTCCGCTGCTCGGTGGCTGGTTGGCTGAAAACGTTTCGTGGCGTTGGGCTTTCGGTATCAATGTGCCACTTGCGGTGCTGATCGTGGTCGGCGTGCTCACCTGCGTCGCGCCCTCGCCGCGGGTGCCGGGGCGCATGGATATTCTCGGATCGATCCTGTCGGTATTGGGCTTGGGGCTGCTGGCCTTCGGTCTGGTCGAGGGCCGCACGTACGGCTGGATCACCACGACCCAGCCGCTGGGCATCGGCGGATTCTCCTGGGGCAGTGGACCTTCCCCGGTTCTGGTCGCGCTCGTGCTGAGCGTCGTCGCACTGGGCGGATTCCTGTGGCGGCAAGCGCAATTGCGTCGTGCGGGAGCCACCGACAAGGCGCTGATGGATCTGGGCCTGTTCTCGCTGGCCTCGTTCCGCAACGGCAATATCGCCACGCTGATCATCGGCCTGGGTGAGTTCGGCATTGTCGCCGTGCTGCCGCTGTGGCTGCAATTCACCCTCGGCTACAGCGCCGTACAAGCCGGTCTTGCGTTGGTGCCCATCGCAATCGGCAGTTTCATCGCCAGCGGTGCGAGCTTCGGTATGGCGGGCAAGGCCTCGCCGCTGAACCTGGTTCGGCTGGGATTGGCGCTCGAGGTGCTCGGGCTGGCCGGGCTCGCCCTGGTCGCCTCGACCGACAGCTCCTGGTGGTCGCTCGCCCTGGTGCTGTGCCTGTACGGCGTCGGCGTCGGTTTCGCGACCGCTCAGGTCACCAATGTCGTGCTCGCCGACATCCCGGAGAACGACAATGGCCAGGCCTCGGGCATCCAGAGTGCCTTCCGCCAACTCGGGTCCGCACTCGGAATCGCCATCCTGACAACGGTTTTCTTCACGACGCTGAGTTCACAGGTCACCGACCACCTGAAGGCCGACGGTGTGCCCGTGGCCCAAGCCGAGCAGCACGCGCACGCCATCACCAATAGCGCGGGCGCTGCGATCGAGGGGTATGCGGCCCAGCCGCAGACACAGTCGATCGCCGACGCGGGACGGGCCGCCATGACCGACGGCGTTCATCTGGGCGGGTATCTCGCAGCGGGATTCGTGCTCTTGGGCCTGATCGCCACGGCGCTGATCCCGAAATCGGAAGCGAGCGAAGAGGAATCGGGTAAGGCCGCCGCACCTCCGGCGCACGTCTGACCGAAGCGATCCCCGGCCCGGTATTCGATGGGCCGGGGATTTCGCATTGCTGGGCACCCGCCGTGCTTTGCCGGGGTCGCCGGTAGCGCTATGAGTTCTCGGCAGCCTTCTTGATCCCGCCGACCTGGGTCTCCCACATGCCGCGCGCATGCGCCGCTTCGTCTTCGCTGGCGTTGTTGTCCTGGCTCAGCGTGAGGTGGGTGGTCGATCCGTTCCCGGTCAGCTCATAGGTGAGCGCGTGGTAGTTCTCCGGCACGTCGGGCTGGCCGGTGAGCGGGCTGAAATGGGTGATCTTCAGGAGGCGGCCGGGTTCGAAGGCGAGGATCTCACCCTTGTCCTCGTACTGTTTTCCCTGGTATTCGCCCTTCCAGGTAATCGGGCTGCCCACCTGCCAGTCGGTGCGCACCTCGGCCCCGAACCACAGCTCGGCGAGCTGTGCGGGGTCGGTCAGCACGCTCCACACCTGCTCCGGGGTGGCGGTGATATCGGTTTCCGCGGTGGCGATGTATCCGGTCATGGTGCAACTCCCATGGGTAGTTTGCTTGCCTTCCACCCTAGGAGCGCGGTGATCGATGGTCTTGTACATACGCGTCACGCGGTGGCATTGGGTGGCTACCGACCAGTACGGGTCCAGTGGCGTCCACTCACGAAGTCCGCAGGCAGGAGCTTCCGGTATTCACCCCCTGGCCGACGACCTGGAAGGGGATGCCGCGGCCGCTGGCGAGTCCGCCGGGCTCGATTTGGATGGCGGCGATCATATGCTCGCCCTTCCAACCCGGAGTCCAGAGCGTGGTGACGGTGCGTGTGTCGGGGTGATAGTCGCCCGCTCCCGGTATCTGATTGGCGTGGTCGTAGAACGTCACCGCTCCGGGAACATACGGCGGGGTGCTGACGTCCGCGGCGACGGTGTAGGTGCAACCGGCCAGTATGCCCTCGGGGCCGGCGAGCACCGTTATGCCCGTCAGCTCGGAGGTCGCGTTCGGTGCCGAGAACAGCACCAGTGCGGCGAATGTCGCGGAAGCCGTTGTGGTGGAACAGAGTTGAGCTGCTCTCGGGCTCATGGGTCAGCCCGCGTTGCCGGTGCATTCGGTGTGCGCGATTGCGGCCGGGGGATCACCCGCGCTCAGTGAAACCAGATCGGGCGGGCCGAAGGCGTCGAGTGCGGCGCGTTCGGCGTCGGCGCGGGTGGGGCCGACTCCGCCGAGTAGGCGGTGATCGTGTTGGGCTATGGATCCGCAGCCGTCGACGAATCTGGCCAGCACCACGCAGTTACCGGATTCGCAGTGTTGCAGGGCGGCGGCATCGGCCTGGCCCCAGTCGGGAAAGTTGACTCCCCACATGACCTGGAATCGGTCGCCGAGGTCTCCGGCGGCCAGGGAGCCGTAGTAGCGGCCGTCCGGGCCCGGCTCGGCGGCAGCGACGCCGATGGTCGCGGCACCCGTCACGATCACGATGAACGAGAGAATCCCGAAAGCCTTGTGCGCCAGTACCATTGCCGTCACCCTTCCTGCTTTGGAAGAATCGATCTCGGACCGGACCCGAGCCACTGTGAGCGGCGGTCGGCCGAAGCCGGCCAGCTAATTGACAGCTAAATCGTTGGAGTCGGATTCCGTGCCGGAATCGCATAACGATCTTGAATCATCGCTGCCGATACCGGAGAAATAGCCGGTCAGGCGGTTGCTCACGCCGAGTCGGCGAGGCGCAGAGCGCCCTGGATCTGTGCCAGCGTCGTCGGGGTCAGTCCGAACATGGCTCGGAAGGTATCGCTGAAGTGCGAAGGGGAGGAGAAACCGGCATCGGCCGCCGCCCGGGTGAAGTCGTGGCCGTCCGAGAACGCACGCGCGACATGCAGCATTCGTGCCCACAGGATGTATCGCCGGAAGCTGGTCGCTGTTTGATCGGAGAAGAGCCGCAGAAAGTGCGAGGTCGACAATCCCGCCGTGCGGGCGGCGTCGGCGGCGGGATGCTTGCGCCCGGGCTCGGCCCGGATTGCCGCGGCCGCGGCGGCGATTCGCTCATCTCCGATATCGATGACCGGAACGCTGGCCAATTCCAGCAATCGCTCGAAATCGACTGTGCCGCTGCACACTTCGATCAGTTCGGTCTCGCGACGGTGGTCGACGCCGAACGGGCCGAGTGTGCGGTGCATTCCGGCGATGCATCGGGCCATTCGGGCCGATGTCGGATCGAAGAAGCAGAACAGCATGCGCCCGCTGCTTTCTACGATCTCGTGGGTGACGCGGGCGCGAAACAGGAAGCTGCGCACCGTTATCGGGGAGATCTCCGCGGCGGAGACCACGAACGGTTCATCGATTCCCACGGCCAGGCACGCGATCGCGGTGGAGTGCGCGCCCAGCGGCAGCGACGGTCCCAGATACACCGCGTGCCCGTGCCGCAGCCACAGCTGGGCCGATGCGGCAGGGGCGGGAAGTTCCGAGACCGTCATAGCCGTGAGAATACGGACCGCGGTGTTGACGGCTGGTCCGGAGTTCGGTGAAGGCACTGACGCGGGTGCGAGATCACACCCGGGACCGCACGTTTCTGGAAGCGCTCACCCCTGCCCGGTCGCGATGCTGGGAGTCGAACCACTCGAGGAAATGGGGTATCGGAGTGACAACCAGGGATGCTGCGGGCGAACAGCGCTGCGTACCAACACGATTGCGTGATGCTCCGTTCGAATCGGTGCGACTGCCCGCCGGTGAAGTGGAATACCGCCGGGTGGGGTCTGGGACGCCGTTACTGTTCGTCCACGGTGTATTCGTCAACGGTGAGCTGTGGCGTGATGTCGTGGACGGCCTGTCCGCGGATTTCGAGTGCATCGTGCTCGAGATGCCGTTGGGCGGGCACCGTAAACCGATGAATCCCACCGCCGACCTGACGCCGACCGGGTTGGCCGACCTCATCGGACAGGTCATCGAGACATTGGGGCTCGGGCCGGTCCGACTGGTCGCCAACGACAGCGGCGGAGCCCTGAGCCAGATCTTCGCATCCCGCCGCCCCGACCTGGTCCATTCGCTGGTGCTGACCTCGTGCGACACCTACGAATACTTCTTCCCACCACTGTTCCGGCCGCTGCCGCTGCTGGCGCGCAGCAGTGCGGCGATGGCGCTGATGAGCCGCGCCCTGCAATGGCGCTGGGTGCGCCGGACCCCGCTCGCATTCGGCTGGGCGACCAAGCGGCCCATGGCTGCGGAGGTGGAAAAGGGTTACGTCCGACCGCTTCTCGATCGCGACATCCGCCGCGATGTGGCCAAGGCGCTGCGCGATGTCCGCCCGAGCTACACGCTCGAAGCCGCCGAGAAATTGCGTGGCTTCCACAAACCGGTGCTGCTGCTCTGGGGTGAATACGACAGGTTCTTCCCCGTGCACACCGCGCACCGACTGGCACGCGACCTGCCCGACGCCCGGCTCGAGTTACTGGCCGACACCGGCGCGTTCGTGCCCGAAGACGCCGCTGACCGGGTCGTCGACGCGATCATCGATTTCTATGCCGCCGAGTCGCAGAGCTGACAGTCGTGCGCCCGGAGTGCGTTGAATTAGGCTCGATGGATGCGCGCTTGGCGGGTTGAGCAACCGGCGGCGATCGATGACGGGCCGTTGCGGTTCGCGGATCTGGCGGTGCCGGAACCGGCGACGGGAGAACTGCTGGTTCGGGTGCTGGCCTGCGGTGTGTGCCGGACGGATCTGCATGTGGCAGAAGGGGATCTGCCGGTGCATCGGGCCGGAGTCGTGCCGGGCCACGAGGTGGTGGGGGAGATCGTGGGGCTGGGCTCCGGTGACACCGGGGCATTCGCCGTCGGGGACCGGGTCGGGATCGCGTGGCTGCGGCACACCTGCGGGCAGTGTCGCTACTGTCTGCGCGGTGCGGAGAATCTATGCCCGAACTCGCGCTACACCGGATGGGACGCCGATGGCGGCTACGCCGAATATGCCACGGTCCCAGCGGATTTCGCTCATCGACTACCGACCGGCTACAGCGATCCCGAACTCGCCCCGCTGCTGTGCGCCGGGATCATCGGCTACCGGGCGCTCGAACGCGCCGCGATTCCGGACGGTGGGCGGCTGGGTATCTACGGCTTCGGTGGCAGCGCCCACCTCGCAGCACAGGTCGCTCTCGCCCGCGGTGCGCAAGTCCACGTCATGACCCGCGATGCCGCGGCACGAGAACTCGCGCTCGACTTGGGTGTGAGTTCGGCGCAAGACGCCGCGGACCCGCCGCCCGTCGCACTCGACGGCGCGATTCTCTTCGCGCCCGTAGGTGACCTGGTCCTACCCGCACTCGAAGCCCTGGACCGGGGCGGCATCCTGTCCATAGCTGGAATCCACCTCAGCGACATCCCGGTCCTGAACTACCAACGACACCTCTTCCAGGAGAAGCAGATCCGCTCCGTCACAGCCAACACCCGCGACGATGCCCGCGCATTCCTGGAATTCGCCGGAAAGCACCGCCTCGAAGTGACCGTCAACCCGTACCCACTCGACGCAGCCGACCGGGCGCTCGCCGACTTGGCACACGGACGCTTCACCGGCGCGGCAGTGCTGATGCCCTAGATCCGCCGCCGACTGGTGCCTGGTCTACCCGCCCATGAGGGGAAATCGAGAGGCGAGACTTTCTGCATTGGCTTACCTCGCTCATTCCGGGGGATGTTTGGCTGAGACCGTAGGATCGGGCGCATGCTGCACACCATGAGTCGAGTTCGGACCGTGCTTTGCGCGGTTGGGTTCGTTGGTGCAGTGTCGGTGCGGTTGTCCTCGTTGCCGAAGTCGGAATCGTTGGTGGGGCATTCGATTGCGGTGGGGGTTCTCGGGGTTGTGGCGCTCGGGGTGGTGCTGTTGTCGGTGGTGATTGGTCGGGGAGCGTTGGTCGCGCGCGGGCGTTCGTTTGCTGTTGCGATTGGTGCGGCGCTCTCGGTTCTTTTGCAGGTGGCGAAAGTTGTATTCGCGGCCAGGGGGCATCGGGAGTTGCGGTTCGAGGATCATGTTCTGGTTAATTCTGCGGAGTCGCTGGTTTACTTCAATGTTCCACTGGTGGTTGTGAATACGGTGGACATACTGATTTGGCTTGTGTGCCTGGTTCTTTCGGTCAGTGTGACGCGTTCGCTCGGGCGTCGGGAATTGGGCTGACGGTCGCGACGCATCGTCAATTCATTCCGCAGATGTGCCAGGTGTCTCCGATCTTCTGATATGTGCCCGAGAATCGAATGCTGTTGTCGGGGCTCAGGCCCTCGACGTGCCGCTCGTATCGGAGGGTTACCGCGGCGGTCGCGAACTCGTTCAAGGCTTTGATGTCGGTGATGTCGGCCACGGATCCACGGCCGCGAGCATCGAGGTCTGCGGCTGATTCCGCGGCGAAGCCATCGGGTTGTGCGGGGTCCAGTTCGGATTTGAGCTGACCGCAGGAGATCTCCAGGAGGTCGCGCAGGTTTCCGTTGTTGTAGTCGTCGACCGTGCGGGCGGTTACGGATTTGATCTGCTCGCGTGTCGTCGAATCAACCCTGTCGTCGCGACTCTTCAGTATCTGGCTGGCGGGCGTCGTGGAAGCCTTGTCGGTGTCGCCGCCATTGGTGCAGCCTGCGGCGAGCGGTAGCGAAAGGGTTATCAATGTCAGAGCTGTGACCAATCGTCGCACGGTGTTCTCCTCGGCTATTGGGGATGCTGATCGATGAGCGCTCGCCACTACCACGTCCCGTTCTTCCCTGGTAACGGTGGTTGCACCAATGTGACTGCCGCCCAATACACTTCGGCATTCTTGTAGCAATATTCCAGCCGGGGATCGACCGAACCGTACGTATATTTACAGTTCTGGCGCATATCCGTATAGAGCTGATTGTTGCAAAAATTGTTCGTGCCGCCGTTCTCCAGGCACATGTCATGGCGTGCGCACGGCCCACGGAAATCCGCGTTCGCACCGGGGCTCGGTAGTTGGTCCGGCGAGGCCGAACAGTAGTCGTGCATGTAGACCCAATTCGAGCAGGATCGGCCCGCGGGAACCTGTTCGCAATCCGGGTCGTAGATGTAGTCCTCCGGGATCTCGACCTTCTCGCCCGACCCGTTCAAGACGCCATGTCCTCGGCAACTGCCGTCGGGGTTGCGCCCCAGGGGGCACAGCGCGGCGTTCTGGACGGGGAGCGCCGGACCATCGACGTGCGGGACGACGGTCTCGGGCACCGGCGGTATCGGCGGTCCCGGTTCGCTGTTCGGTACGGGCAAGGGCGGGATGCTGTTGCGGGGCACTGGATCCGACGGAATCACCGGGACAATGGGCGTTCCGTTGCCCGGTCCGACCGGAGGCGGCGTGAGCGCACCGGCATTCGGTCCCGCGCCGGTGCCACCCGGCGGCTGTCCCGGCATCTCCAGTGTCGGGAGCGGAGGCGGGGTCGACGGTGGTCCCGGCGGGGGCGTCGGCGGATCGGGCACATCGATGCAGGGCCAGCCGGGGTGCATCTGCTGCCACTGTGCACAAGGAATGTACGGCCCGGCCTGCGCCGACGCTGCGAGCCAGCGTCCGGAGCAGGTGAGTGCGGCGAACACGAGCAGGGCGACCGAGATGCCCAGCACGACAGCGGGACGTGGCAGGTGTCGTTTTCGTGGGTGCGTGGAAGTCATCGCGCGGTCTCCTTCATCCGGCTCGGTGTGGTGCGGGTGGTCAGAGCCAGATGGGGTCGCCGTAGACGGTGACGGTGTTGTCCGCGGTGGGGGTGGAGATGCGGGCGGTCGCGTAGGAGCGCAGGGTGACCGGGCCCATGCAGGCGTCGATCTTGACTTCGATTTGTTCGGCGGTGATCGAGGCACGTGGTCCGGCAAGGGGTTTGGAGCCGAAGTCGATGGTGGCGATCGACCCTGGTTTCAGCGTGGTGGAGATATTGGGGTTGATCGCGGCCTGCGCGCCGACGCTGACCGAAGGGAATTGGGAGATGGTGACCGAGGCGTTGGGGCCGATGGAGAAACCCATGCCCAGGGTGAGGCCGTTGGAGACATCGACCTGACAGCCCATCTGATACCCCAGGGTGAGGGTGCCCGCGGAGATGGGTTGACCTCCGGTACCGGTGATCTCGGCGATGGCTTTGAGCGAGACGAAACCCTCGCGGGTGAACATGGTGGCGGCCAGGTTCGGGTAGCGGTCGAGATTCTCGCTGGTTTTCGTGACGGCCAGGGTCCAGCCGTCATCGGTGAGGGTTTGCCGGTTCTTGTCCGGCACTGTGTCCGCGTCGGCGATACCCGAGCTCAGGGCGAGCAGGCCGGTGGCCAGGGTCGCGGTGAGCGCGGTGGTGAGTGTGGTTCCCATGACCTGGTTCCCCCTTCGTGAATCGATGCGTCGGGCGGCATCGATGGGGGCAACTAGAGCTGGAACACGGGTGTCAACGGAATCGGCACGGCTGTCACATCGGCGTGGAAACCCGCTGTCACACCGGGGTTTCCACGGGTCGTGAGTGCATTCGAGGCCACCTATTCGGCGAGGTGATCCACGCCACAGTGACAGTGTGGGTGCCGAACTACACCGGGGTGGACCACCGTTGCGGCCTCGGTTTCACAAGCAAAATGTTCTTCTGATTTCGCCTGGTACGGTCGCGTTCTGTGATCGTGGGCGGGAGGGTTGGTGGCCAAGGCGTCGGGCGATATCGCGCGGACCGTGCCGATTGATTTCGTGCGTGCCGCGGTCGCGCTCGCCGCTGCGCGCGGTGTGGATACCGAGGAGTTGCTGCGGTCGGTGGGGGTGGCCCCGGATCTGATCGCGCAGGATCGCGCACGCGTCACCGTCGAGCAGATGAGCCGTACGGTGCGGCAGCTGTGGCGGATATCCGATGATGAGATGATCGATGTATCGGGGCTCAATGATCCCGCGCATCTGATGACCTCGTTTCTGCTGGCGTCGGCGCATCGGTTGATGGCGTGGGGTATCGGTCGGCGAGTTCCGTTGCGGCAGGTCGAGTTTCCGTTTTCCAGGCCGGGAAATACCGCCGACTTGGATCTGGTGTTCGATGCTCCGCTCGTGTTCGGATGTGACAGCGCCACCAACTCGCAGGCAATTACCGTGCCCTGGACGATAATCGGACCTGGCGTGCCCTCGACGGCAGTGTGCAAGGCCCATTTCACTCGGGCACCCGCGAATCGCTGCTCCCGGTGATGCCCGGGGAAATCACCGAATACAACATCAAGATCCGCCCCGCCTTCCATGTCTTCGCGCCGGGCCATCGCCTCCAAATCGCCATCGGCACAGGCGATTTCCCCACCCACCTGCTCAACCCCAAGGACTATCCGGCCCTGCTCGGCAGCTCCTACGACGTCCAGCGCACCGATACGCCGCATCGTTCCTGACAATTCCGCTCGCACCCGCCATCGGCCGGTAAGCACCGGTTAACGGGAGCGGTGCGGCATTACCGATACGGCGGTCCCGCGATTGTCTGAATGATCACCTTCGCAACCTCGCAAGCATTGGTTTTCTTGGGGGAGGGGTTGCGGCGCTCTACAGTGTGGTGGGCTGGCGGGTTTCCTCGCTGACTTCCCGGGTAGCCGGGGGCTATCCCGATCTGGCGAGTGGAGGGTGAACGCGATGACCGGACCCCTACCGGTGGTTCCCGAGGACGGCGGGCAGGTAGCACAGTTCGACCTCGAGGAAATGCACGGTTGGCAGGTCCGTGAGGCGGTGCGCGAACTGCTCGCGCCCGGCACCGGCGTCACCGTCGAGGATGCCGTGCTCGTGATCGAGGAAATGGTCGCCAACGCGCGCGAACACGGCCGCTCGCCGCGCCGATGCCGACTCGAACTACAGCCCGGGCGGTTGCGGGTCGAGGTCGACGACAGCGGCAGCGGCGACCCCCGCGTACGCACCCCCGACCTCGCCGGTGGGCGGGGCATGATCGTCATCGATCGCCTCGCCACCGACTGGGGCGTGATTCACTACGAGGGATTCAAGACCGTCTGGGCCGAGCTACCGCTGGATCGTCCGCGGTTCTCCCCGCTATCCAAGGCATTCGAACCGAACCCGCGCGACACTCGCAACGATTCCTAAGCTTCCGGCTCGCCGGCCAGGGCTTCTTCGACGGTGTGGTACAGCGCCAGGATCTTCTCCAGACCCGAGATTTCCAGCGGCCGGATGACCGGGCGATTGGCATCGACCACGATGCGCAACGGTTCCCGGCGGACCGCGGCTTCCAGATTGGTCGCGGCGAGTGTCTGCAAGCCCGCGCCACCTAGGAATTCGACATCGGTCAGATCGAGGATGCAGTACAGGGCGCGAGTCCGATCGAGACCGGTCTGTACAGCGTCCGCGAGCTGATTGGCCGTGCTGCCGTCGACTTCGCCCTGAATCGCCACCACGGCGACATCGCCGATCATCCGATGCTCGATACGAAGGTCGGGCGTACGCGATTGCTGCTCATGATCCGTCACAGTCCCGCACTATATGGGGTGCCGCCGACGGGTAATCGGCGGTTGACCGCGATCGGGCCGGTGCGAGAGCCGACTTTCGTGAGGTGTCAGCGGCTTTCGGCGTCGGCTTCGAGGTTGTGTGTCATGCGTTGCAGGACATCCATCATCAGCGAGAACTCGTCCTGGCCAATGTCTTTCGCGACGATATCCCTGATCGTGCCGACTTCTCGTTCGGCGGTGGCGGTTGCGGCGGTGCCCGCGGCGGTCAGTGTCAGCGTGCCGTCGGGTTGCCGTTGTGCCCAGCCGCGGCCGACGAGGTCGTCGGTGAGGTCGTTGAGGTTCTCGTTGTTCACTTCCCAGAACGGACGTAGCGCATCGATCAGTTGATCGCGGGACTGTGGGCCTCGGGTCAGGGTGTTGAGCGTTTGCCATTGGCGACGGGTGAGTCCCGCGGTGCCGAGCAGGCGGTCGAAGGTCGATTCGATCAGCTGGTCCAGGCGCTTGAGTCGATAGCCGATCATTCGATCCTGGCCGCCGTCCGGGCCGCCCGTCGTCGTTGTTGTGGCCGGAGTTGATTCTTGGCTGCCCGAACCACATGCGGCCGCCAGTGATGCGGCGGCCATGAGGGACAGGGTGATGACCAGTACGCGAAGTCTCATTGCGGTGTTCCTTCGAACGCGATGTAGATGAAGAGTTACATGTATATGTAAAACTACAATTACATGTCAAGAGGTATTCTGTTCGCGTGGATGAGGTCGAACGGGTCGAACGCGCGATGGTCGCGATCAGGCGCAGGCAGAGTCGGCGGGCGCTCGCTCCGGCCGGTGAACCTGCCGGTCAGGCCTTCGAGGTGCTGGATGTCGTCGAATCGACGACGGACGCGACGGTGTCGATGGTGGCGGCCGCGCTGGGCGCGGATCAGCCGCGTACCAGCCGTCTGGTGGCGGCGGCGGTCGACTCCGGGTTCATCGAACGGGTCGCCGATCAGCAGGACGGTCGCCGCTCCAAACTCGCGCTCACCGAGGCCGGGCAGGAGGTGGTGGCCGCCGCCCATCGCCGCCGGGCCGCGATGGTGGCCGAGGCGATGGATGACTGGACCGCGGCTGAACGCGCCCAGTTCGCCACCTTGATCACCCGTTTCGTCGAACGGCTACCAGGTTCGAGGACCTGAAATATCAAGCCCGTCAGGCGAATTCGCCGTGCATCTCCCAGATCAGGACTTCGCTGGAATCGACGGCGGTGATCGATTGACCCCCGGTGCGGGTCAGGCGCACCGCGTCACCCTGTTCGAGTAGGCCGGTCTCCTCGAACTCGACACGGCCGCGGGCGATGAACACGTGGCCGAAGGGGGCGTCGGGAATGGTTACGGTCGAACCGGGTTCGAGCCGCGCGACGTGTAATGCGGCATATTTGTTGTGCAGCGTGATCGCGGTCTCGTCGCGGTGGCGGCGCATCCCCGAGGCGACGGTGACGAGCGAGTTCCGCGCCAACTCCCCGGCGACATCCATTTCCTGATAGCCGGGGGTGAGACCGGATTCGTCCGGGGGAAGCCACATTTGGACCACGTGCAGCGCGGGCTTCTCATAACGCCCCGCACCGTTCTTCTCCGAATGCAGAATTCCGGTACCGGCCGTCATGCGCTGCGCCAGCCCCGGATTGATGATGCCCGAATTCCCCGCCGAATCCTGGTGCACCACACTGCCTTCCAACACCCAGGTGATGATCTCGGTATCGCGATGCTGATGCGTGTCGAAGCCCTCGCCCGGATCGACGAAATCTTCGTTGTGCACCATCAGCAGCCCGTGCGCGTTCGCGGCGAGATCGAAATTGCCGGTGGCGGGAAACGATTGCCGCGAGTCCAGCCATTCATTGCGCCAGTGGTGCCGATCCGCGCCGCGGATCACCCTGACCGCGACCGTCTGTGCCGACATCGAGAACCGCCTTCCGTGCGTAGCTGACGATCCAAGCGTGCGGCGGGCAATGGATATTCCCTCAGGAATTCTCGCCCGAATGAGGGATGCCGGACGAAAGCGGGGTATGCGGTCGATAGGGGTCCGGCCCGGAGCCGAGCGCCCGATGACACGCGAGCGTCGATGTTGATGGAGGTAGCCATGTTCCCCGCCGCCGAGAACGAGCCGTATCCCCCCAAGGGACTCGAACCCGAGCAGGTCCGGCCGCCCACCCATGACACACCGCCGCCACCCCCGCCGCCCGCCGCACCGCCGGTCGCCGAACCCGCACCCAAGCCGGTCCGAATCAGGCGAACCAGGGCAGGCAGCGTCTGGGTCGGCCTGACCGCAGGCGGCATCTTCCTGGTGGTCCTACTGATTTTCGTGGTCCAGAACACCGAAAGCTTCCGCTTCGGCTTCCTCGGCTGGCATTTCGATATGCCCGTCGGCGTCGCCATCCTGGTCGCCGCCTGCGCGGGCCTGCTGGTGATGGCCATGGCGGGCGGAGTCCGAATCATCCAGCTACGCCAGCAATTCACACGCGTCTCGCGTGCGAACCAACAGGTCCCGCCCGCGTGACAGCCTCCAAGACTCACGCCTCGCGTCGGCCTGAATAGCCGAAAAGGTGCCGGGTAGGCGCATCTGACATTTTCGTTTTCTGTCTCGGGCTCGCCGAACCGGGCGTAAACCGGACTGACACCGGCGGTGCGCGGGTGCGAGGCTGGAACGGCGTCAGGCCGAAGTAGGACACCGACTCGTGCATACGTCAGTCGGACCCGAGGCGAATCTGTGGCGCGGGAAGGTTCATTTTCATGACCAGCCACGGCACCATCACCGCTACCACCGCTCAGCCGCCGCGACGGCGGGAACATAACTCGTACAACGGAATTGAAACAGCACTGCTCGAGCTAGCTACCTTGATCGAAAGGTCCGGCGAGTATGCGCGGCTGCGCGAGGAGATCTTGAAGCGCTGCCTGCCTCTGGCCGATCACATCGCTCGCCGCTTCACCGGGCGCGGGGAGTTCTACGACGATCTATTCCAGGTCGCCAGCCTCGGATTGATCGCGTCGGTCGATCGATATGACCCGCACCGCGGCACTCCGTTCCTGGGCTTCGCGGTGCCCACGATCATGGGTGAGGTTCGCCGCCATTTCCGCGATCACGGCTGGGCGGTGCGAGTTCCGCGCCGTACCCAGGAGATTCAGCAGCGTCTGGCCGCGGCCATCGAGGCGTTCAGCCATCGTCATGCACGCATGCCCACGGCTCTCGATATCGCGGTCGAGCTCGGGGTGGATCTGCTCGAGGTGACCCAGGCGATGCTGGCCGCGAACGCCTACCGCAGCGATTCGCTCGACACCTCGAGCTACGAAAGCGACGGGGAGGTCCCACCCAATGTCGCTGCGGGACTAGGGGATACGGACCCCGGCTTCCAGTTCGTCGAAGACGCGATCACGGTCGCGCCCCTGCTCGAGGACCTGGACTCCCGGGAGCGCGCTGTCCTGCATCTGCGGTTCTATCGGGGCCTGACTCAGGTTCAGATCGCGGACCACCTCGGCGTCTCGCAAATGCAGGTGTCCCGGGTGCTGTCCAAAACCCTCACCGAACTGAGAGAGCGTGCACTGGACCAGGATGCGTGAGGTCCTCATGCCATCGACCTCGGTTGGTTGAATACTGCGATCGCGGGTAGCCGCCCGGAATGACCGACTCCGCGAGCGACGCGCTTAACGGCAATCCGGCCCCGCCGCACCCAACCGGGACCGAGGGCATGAGCGAGCCCGATATCGTTGACGCACAACTCTTCTCACTCGGTCATCGTAGTATGCGGCGACTGGCCGTACACGCGTCGATATGCGATCGCGAAACGGCCCGGATGCGGGAACCCCCACCCGGCGGCGATGCCGGTGACCGTCGCTCCGTCCCCCGGCATACAGTCTTCGAGCTCCTCGTGAGCCGCGCGCATGCGCAGGTCTCGCAGAAACGCCATCGGGGTGGTGTCGAGTTCGTGGCGGAACGCCAACTGCATCGCGCGGACCGAGACGAAGCTCGCCGCGGCGATATCGGCGACGTCGACCTCCTCGCGCAGGTTCTCGTTCATGAATGCCACCGCGCGTCGCACCGACTCACCGGCCGGACTCAATACGGCCAGGATCTGCGCGGGAGTGGGGTCGGGCGGCAGTATCGCCTCCGCGCACGCCGACAGATAGTCGGCGGACTCTCCGGCCAGCCCGAGCGCCGCGGTCATCTCCTTGATGCTGTGCTGGTGCGCGATGACCGCGCGCACCACGGCCACCGCTTCCATATCGGGGGCGGGCCCGTCGTACTCGGCGGCGGTCACCTCCCGCAGAAACCGCTCGATCGCTGGAACATCCCGACCGTCAAAACGATTCGCCCTCACCTGGGACACCTCCGGCCAACCTCCGCACTCCTCGGCCGGCACCGATGCCGGCCTACGCAGCCACTTCCTCCCGCCATACCCCCTCGTCTCACATTGACACCACCGGCCCGCCCGCGGCGAAGTCCACGCCGGTCATCCCCGGATGATTCCGGCACGGGAGTCTCGGCGCAGCCATGAGGCCGGTGCCGGAAGTGCTCGGTGGCGGGGAAATACGGTGGGATGTGACCGACGCCGAAGGGTGCTTCCTCATGCGCCCACAGGGTGAGCTGACGGCGTCGACCTACCGCGATTGCGCCGACAACCTGGTGAGGTTCGCCATGGACGAACCTCGCGCGCTGATCGTGGTCCTGGACGGGTTGCGGGTGGCGTCGCCGGCGCTGTACACCGCGTTCACCAGCGCCCGGCTGCGGGTGCACGAATGGCCGGGCGTGCCGATCGTCCTGGTGATTCAGGAGCAAGCGCGTCGGGATCGTCCGCGTACCAGCGTCGAACGGCGCTGGATTCCCCTGTACGCCAGTGTTTTCGATGCTCTGCGAGGACTGGGGGAGCAGCCCGCACGTCAACGAGCGGCCCTGGATTTGGCTCCCCTCGAGGACTGCGCTCGATTCGCCGTGCGCTTCGTCGACATGACCTGCTCGCGCTGGGCCATTCCGGACCTGTGTGCCCCCGCCCGACTCGTCGTCACCGAACTGGTCGAGAACTCACTGCGGCACAGTCGGGTGAACGGCGACCTGCGGGTGCGCCTGGAATTACGCGGCGGTCTGTTCACCATCGCCGTCGGTGACGACGACCCGCGCGAAGCGGTGCTGCGTGAACCCGGGGCGCACCCGTCTCCGCATACCGGCCTGCATATGGTCGCGGGCTTGGCACGCGCCTGGGGCTGCACGCCGCAATGGCCCAAAGGCAAAGTGGTGTGGGCCGTGCTGGGTGCCCGGAGGGCAGGCTGATATCAGTGCGGGGTGTCCCGGCGCTCGGTGAGCAGGTCGTCTATCGCACGGATTCGCGTTTCGATCACGGTTTGCTCCGTCCTGGCGGCGACATACTTCTCGCCTTCGGGCGGGGCACCGAACTGCCGCACGTGGAGAATGAACTTGCGAAGTTTCGAGTGGTCCGCGATGAGAACATCCCGTTCCGCGTGTAGTTTCTCGAGTTCGGATTCTGTTGTCCCCATAGGTATTTCCTCTCGTGTGGTAGCGCCCGCCAGGCTGCGGGCCAGCATCGCAATACCCGATTCGGCGGCGGTGATGTCATCCTGCGTGCGATTCGCGCGCGGTCGCCTCCGCCCGCAGTGATGGCGACAGGCCGTTCAGAGGTTGGCTGTCGCTCCGGCCGCGACCCGGTCGATGGGTACCGTCGCGGTGCGGCGGCCGAGGTCGTCGAGGAGGTGGCCGAACTGTTTGACGGTGCGGTAGGCGATGGCGCGGTCGTTGATGATCAGACTCGGAATGGACTGGCTCAGTTCGGCTTCCAGGCGCTGGGAGTCCGCGATGGAGTGCAGGTAGGAGACCAGCCAGACATTGCGGGGGCCCGCCAGCGCCAGGCACGTGCGAGTGTCAGGACGCTGTCGTAGCTGAGCGCCGATTCGCGGGAGTTCGGCGGCGGGTGCGGTGCCCCAGTACACGGCGGTCACTTCCCAGCCGACCTGGGAGCGGGCCAACTCACAGCGCAGGGCCAGATGGCCGCTCGTGGTGAGTGCGTCGATGCGGCGGCGCACGGTCGCGGGACTGACGGAAAGCTGTTGTGCCAGTTCAGCGCTGCTGGCTCGGCCGTCGACGTGTAATGCGCCGATCAGTGCGTAATCGGTGCGGGTCAGTGGTTTGGGGCGTGGGGCCGAGGTGAGCGCGGCTCGGGTGAGCCTGGCGCGCTGATCGCGGTCGAGCACGTCCAGGTGCCAGCCACCACCGTCCGCGAGCAGGTGGGTCACCAGGTTGGCGCGGACGCCGGTGACGCCGGACAGTCGGCCCAGATGGTCGTGGACGTACTCCGATATCGAGGCGAGGCTGCGGGTCGCCACCACGACGAGCAGGTCGCATCGACCCGCGATGTGCTCGACGGTCAGCGCGTGTTCGTCCTGGCTGATCCGTTCCGCGACCCGCAGGACGCGACCCGGAGCGCAGTCGAGTTCCACCAGCGCGGTGTACATCGGTTCGATCAGCATCGGCGTCGGTGAGGTGCTCACCCATGCCCAGCCGTCGGCGGCGAGCCGAGTCCAGCGGCGGCCGACGGTGGCGGGATCCATGCCGAGCACGGATCCGATCAGCTGCCAGGAGGCCCGCGGGTGCAACTGGAGGCTGTGAACCAATTCCTGGTCCATCAAATCGATAGTGACCGATTCCTGCGCCATTGATCAAAGTTTAGTCGAAACCATGCATTTTCACGGAGATTCTTGTCTCGGCCCGCACCATGGACTTTCGAGCACGCCCGCCTCGGCGGACGACCCGGAGAGGATCCATCGAATGGTTGAGACGGCAGACGAATGGCAGACTCGCGGGCGGTACCTCGAGGTTGGCGCGAATCAGATCTTCGTCGTCGAATTGGGGACCTCGGGCACACCACCCATCGTCATCGTGCACGGCTTTCCCGGTTCCTCGCACGACTTCGCCGAGGTGGCCCATCGCCTGTCCCGCGAGCGTCCGGTTGTGCTGATCGATCTGCTCGGCTTCGGCTTCTCCGAAAAGCCTTCCACCGCGCGCTATTCCCTGTTCGAACAGGCTGACCTGGTCGAATCGGTGTTGTCCCGCTTGGGTATTCGCCGGTGCGCTCTGGTGGCGCACGATATGGGCGACACCGTCGTCGCCGAGCTACTGCACCGGCACAATGCCGGCCTGCTCGGCTTCACCGCCGAGGCCGTGGTCCTGACCAACGGCTCGATTTTCATCGATCTCGCCGCGCTGACACCGGGCCAGCGCGCGCTGTTGCGATTGCCCGCCGCGCCGCTGCCATTTCCGCTGCCCCGATGGCTGCTCGCACGTGCGCTGGCACAGAGCTTCACTGCCGCGACCCCCGCGCCACCCGGCGCGATCGACACGCTCGTGGACTCCATCCAACGCGGCGGCGGAGCACGATTGTTGCCGCGCCAGAACAGATATCTGCTCGAGCGCCGACAGCATCAACCTCGATGGACCGCGGCTCTGGTCGACTACACCGGTCCGCTGTCGCTGATCTGGGGCGCACACGACCCCATCGCAACCCGGGCGATGCCCGATCGACTGCGCGAGCTCCGTCCACGGACCCGGGTCATCACCCTGGCCGAGGTGGGCCACTGGTCATCGCTCGAGGATCCGACACTGCTGGCCGTCCACATTGAGGAGGAACTGCGAACCAGCTGAAAATAGCTCGCCGCGAATCTGTTCCGTGAATCCATCAACATCCGGGAGGCATCATGAGCAAGATCGACGTTCTCGACTCGCACATCGCGTACACCGATGTCGGCGCGGGGGCTCCCGTGGTATTCCTGCACGGCAATCCGACATCGTCGTATATGTGGCGCAATGTCATTCCGCACCTCTCCGGTGAGATGCGTTGTCTGGCACCGGATCTTATCGGGATGGGCGATTCGGGTAAGCCCGATGTCGACTATCGCTACGACGACCATATGCGCTACCTCGACGCCTGGTTCGAGGCGCTGGATCTGAGCGATATCGTCATCGTCGGCCACGACTGGGGTGCCCCGCTCGGTGTGGACTGGGCGCGCCGACACCCCGATCGGGTGCGCGCGATCGCACTGCTGCAACCGGTGCTGCGCCCGCTCACCTGGCCGGAGCTGGGTCCGGTCGCGGAGCTGTTCGCCAAGTTTCGCGGTCCCGAGGGCGAACGCCTGATTCTCCAGGACAACGTCTTCATCGAAGGAACACTTCGCAGCACCACGCCCAGCCTGACGGAGTCGGATATGGCGATCTACCGCGCGCCCTACCCCGACCCGGAGTCGCGCCGTCCACTGCTCGCGTGGCCGCGCGAACTCCCGATCGACGGCGAACCCGCCGATGTGGTCGACCACGTGCTGACGAACGGCAAATGGCTCGGCACGACACCCGAAGTCCCCAAACTGCTTCTGCACGTCGATGATGAGCCGGGAATCGCGATCCCACCCGCCGCCCGCGCGTGGATAGTCGACAACGTTGCCGCCGTCGAACTGGTCGCGGTGGGTCCCGGCGGTCACCATTCGCCCGAGGATCAGCCGGACACGATCGGCCGGGCGCTCGTGTCCTGGCTGCGCGACAACAACTTTGGCTTCACGTCCCGTTGAAACGACGAGTGTCGGCAGCCACCGGGCGACGCGCCTCGGTGGCTCGGGCGAGAGTCAGTGCTGCGTCGCGATTTTGGCCTTGATCTTCTCGATGTCGGGGTGCGTGTTGATCCATGCCGGGAGTTCCGCGGGGCTGGTGGCGCGCAGGATGTGCTCGACGATATTGGGGTCGAGCCAATTGCTGTTGTCGCGGTACAGGATGCCGAGTTCTTCGGCCTGGAAGGTGTCACCGGTGTTGCGGGCGACCCATTTGGTGCCGAACCTGATGTGGCCGACGAATTCCAGTCCGGCGGGTTCGCCGTACGCGGCCGCGTAGTCGGGGACTTCGAGCTGAAGGCCTGTCAGGCCGATCTTGCCCTTGGGGTGCGTACCCACGTACGGCCAGCCGACCACGGTGATCAGGACCAGTCCGCGCGGTTCCCGGTTCAGCCGGGTGTTCTCCAGTACGCCGCTGAACAATGTGTGATTGTCGGTGGAGGACTCCAGGTACGACGACATGCCCGGATCCTGGCTGTTGCCGTAGGTTCCCGCGTGCGGGTTCCGGAAGATGATCACATCGAAGGGCCCGAATGAATTGCCCTGTGTCGCATCCACTCCGAGCGCCACATTGACTCCGTTGGCCCGCAGAGCGGTGATGTTCTGCTCGACCCGGTCACCGTACTGCTGCTTCAGGTCGGTCAGTGCCCGCAGCTCGGTGGCCACCAGGTCCACCGGCATATGCGGGTTGTCGGCGTTCGGGTCGAATGGAACGAATGGCGGCAGCTTCAGCACCTGCATGGTGTCGTTCAGGTAGTCGATCACGTGGGAGAAGTCGCCGCAGCCGTAGAGGAGTACACGCATGGGAATTACCCGCGATTCTGCATATCGAATGCGTTCCGGCCCGACGCCGGAAACACGCCCGCTAATTGTAGAAGCGGATGTTGTTGTGCCGCAGGGGATTAGGAGCGGCATACCATAACGTCCGGTCGGAATGCCGGCGGTGGTGTCAGCGGGCCGCGGAATCGTCCGGGGCGGCATCGAAGCGAGTGCGGGCGTCGTCGATATGGCCGAGGTACTCGTGGGTCCAATCGCACATCCCATGCACGAGCTCGCGCAGCACGTGGCCGGGCTGAGTGAGGGTGTAGTCCACGCGGGGTGGAACGGTGGGGTACACGGTGCGCTCGATCAGGCCGTTGCGTTCGAGCATGCGCAGGTTCTGGGTGAGCATCTTGTGGCTGATGCCCTCGATCGTATTGCGCAGCTCGCTGAATCGCATCGTGCGCTCGCCGAGCAGATCGACGATCAGGAACGACCATTTGTTGGCGATGTCGGTGAATATCTCGCGGGCGAGCGAATCCGCGCGCGTCACATCGGCCGCGTCGAGCGGGCTCTCGAAGTGCTTGGTTCCCATCCGGTTCCTCGGTTACCTGAAGGTGCGTTCTTCCCTGTCCGCGCTCACTCTCCTACGGTGACCGAGTATCCGCAAGTGACTAAGTGGGAGGACGGCGCTATGGGCATCGAACTGACGAATGTGGACGGACTGCCGAAGATCGAGCTGTACCACCAGGTATCGGTGGCGACCGGATCCCGGCTGGTGCATATCGCCGGTCAGGTGTCATGGGACGCCGAGGGAACCACCATCGGTGCCGGCGACCTGGCCGCTCAGGTGGAGCGGTGCTATCTCAATATCGGCGCTGCCCTCGCACAGCTCGGTGGCAGCTTCGACGACGTCGCCAATCTCACTGCCTACGTGGTGGATTGGACTCCGGACAAGATGCCCGAGCTCGTCGACGGCATGGCGCGCGCGGCGGCGAAGCTCGGGACCACCGCCACGCCACCGGCCACCCTGCTGGGTGTCGCCGCGCTCGATATCCCCGATCATCTGGTCGAGATCACCGCCACCGCGGTTCTGGAGTAGGTCCGGCTCTCAGGTGAGGGATTGGCTTGCTGTGCGCAGATCTCGCAGGGCCGCAAGGGTATACGGCGCGAGTTCGGCGTCCTGGCTGGCGTCGAGCCAGTTGGCGTAGCCGCATTTGAACGCGAGAATGCCCAATTCGGCCGCGAGGTGCGCGGTGGGATTGGGCACGTCGCGGGCGAGCAGGGCATCGGTCATGGCCGCTGCCATGCCGACGCTCTTGAGGGCGTCCCGCTCCTGGAGTTCGGCATTGGCGGCGATGGCCGCGGCCAGGCGCGGTGCGAGTTCGCGATTCATCGGACCCATTGCGCCGGAAGCGCGTTCGAGGCCCGCCGCGACCGCTTCGAGGGGTGTCGCGTCCGCGGGGGCTTCGGCGATGCCCTCGGTCAGCAGTTGGCTCAGGGTCTGCTGACCGGCGCTCAGAAGTTCGCGTTTGTCCGAGAAGTGGCGGAAGAACGTGCTTTTGGTGACTCCGGCGCGCTCGGCGATCTGGGTGACCGTCGTGGTGTCGAAGCCCTGTTCGGTGAACAGGTCCACCGCGGCCAGCACCAGCCGCTCACGTGCCCCGGGTTCCCATCGCGCCATGAGAGCCATGATAGGTGATGGGACAAAAGTTCCATCGGGGTGTTCCTTTCATGAATTCCCGATAATTTCTCGGCTATTCCTCGGATTCGGAAGAATATTCTTTTGTCGATTTTAATTCTCGAATACATTTCGGAGGCCGATTCGAAATACCGAGAGAAAGTAGGGTTGAAATGGCCATCTCTATTGAACGAAGCGCCGAGCAGCGCCGCAATCGCGTTCCCCGCACCCTGATGCGCACCGTCGCGGCGGGCGGCGTGCTGGCCATTGCCGCTGTGCTGGCGCAGCAGGCTGCCGGTATCGCATCGGCCGATGCGCCCGCGGCGGAATCTGTCGGCTGGTACGGCTACGACTGGCCGAACCTGGCTCGGCCGCTGTACGAGACCCCGCCGCCGGTCTACGGGCCGCCGGTGTACACCCCGCCACAGGTTTACGCGCCGCCGCCGGCGTACACCGCGCCGCAGATTCTGGTGCTACCTCGTTCCGGCAGCGCGGGCGGTGGCAGTTCGGCCGGAAGCTCCACCGGAAGCTGATCCCGTCTGGCCGAGGAATGGCGGATGATATGCCGATTCCTCGGTCAGCAAGGTGGAGAACGCCGTGGTGATGAAATCCCCGAGCATATTGATCGCGAGGGCCGAGGTCGGCGGTGGATAGTCGGCGAGGGCGAGCTTCACGCACGCGGTGGTGAGCGCGCTGGCACCGACATCGATCACCAGGTTCACCCGGTCCAGCTGATGTGCGGTCACGTCCGGTCTGCGCAGGTAGCACACCCCGATCACGATCTGGGACAGCGCACGGTCGATCACCGCGTGCAGACTGCCCTCCCTACTGCCGGGGATCTCCTGGTCGAGCAGCCGGATAGCGTCACGCTGTTGCCAGACGGCTTCGAAGATCGCGCGGGCCACCGCTACGGCGGCACCGCGGGGTCCGCCCGGATGGGCGCGGGAGGTCAGCTCGAGGAATGACGCGTCCAGTGCGGTCTGCACCCGGTGCGCGGTGCGGACCCGCACGGCCGTGATCAGATCCTCCTTATCGGCGAAATAGCGATACAGCGTGCCGATTCCGATTCCCGCGCGTTCGGCGACGGCGTTGGTGCTGAGTTCGGCGTATCCGACGCGGGCAAGGACCTGGGCGGTCGCCTCGATAATGTGGTCCCGGGTTTGTATCGCCCGTGATTGCACCGGGCGACGGCGACTTCCGGACGCGGGGGTGGTTCGGCCGTTCACGCTGATTTTGTCGATCATTCGATGCACTCCGTCCATTCCTTACACGTGTTCCATGAGCGCCGATGCGGGATATTCGGGCAGCATCAGCAAGGTCGCGATCAGTGGGGTATTCGGGCTCATCACCCCGAGCAAACCGGAGGCGCGCACCAGCGGAGCCAGCTGCCTGATTCGATGACAGTGCAGGCGATATTCCTCGGGAAACCGCCACGGGTCGATGTCGGTCACCGCTCCCGCCAGCATTACGAAGGCGGCTACCGCACCCTGCTGCGGATTGATCTGAGGTTTGGCGTGCGAACTCATATCCATGACACGAACTCCTGTCCTCGAGGTGCGGATCCAGCCCAGCTCGCGACTCGTAACCGGGGGATTGCGAATGAGAAGAATGTTTGAACGCGCTCGTTGTGCTGTCAACGAGGCTGACGCCTTGTGGGAGGCAAAACCGCAGGTGGGATGTCCACGACCAGGTTCCCGGGACGGTATCTCGTAACATGATGGAAACGCGAAATCTCTTGACAAGGTGCGATATCGCTTGCCGGCTGGCTGCTACCGTCTGCGTAGTCGCGAGCACGGTGTGTAGTCGTTCCGCCCATCGAATGTTCCGGGAGTCCGCGTGGTAGCAGGTGGGCGTGACCATTTCGCCGAGCGACTGACGAGATTGTTCGCCCTCGCGGGGAATCCCGTCCTCAAATCCGTTGTCCGTCGCGCCAACTCCCGCAGCGCGCCCGGTGCGCCCAAGGTGACCGGTCAGCGCATCAGCGACTGGCGGCGTGGAAATACCGTCCCCTCCAGTTTCGAAGCGGTGCTGCCGGTGCTCGCGGTGCTTATCGACACCGCGCTGGAACAGCCGCGGTCGAACAATGCGGATCCGCGGCTATTCGACCTGATTCGCTGGCGCGAGCTGTGGACTCGCGCGAAACAGGATTCCGCGCAGACCGCCCCGCGCGTCCGCGAATTCGGTTATCCGCCCTAC
This sequence comes from Nocardia sp. NPDC058058, assembly GCF_042885355.1. Classification (NCBI taxonomy): domain Bacteria; kingdom Bacillati; phylum Actinomycetota; class Actinomycetes; order Mycobacteriales; family Nocardiaceae; genus Nocardia; species Nocardia sp. NPDC058058. Next base: position 1,309,983 of record NZ_JBHVSA010000003.1, read on the forward strand.
CGCGGACTTTCGCCATACCGAATAGAGGACGCCGACCTGTTCTTCGGCCGTGAAATCGCGCACGCGTCGGTGCTGCGCGCGATCGACGCCGCCGAATTCGGTACCGGTGATCCGCGGATCGTTCTGATCGTCGGGGTCTCCGGGGCCGGGAAATCCTCGCTGCTCTCGGCCGGTTTGCAGGCGAATTCGGGTGGTCGCGCGACCTTGCGGGTGGCAGTGGGCGAGCGACCCGACATCGCATTGCGTGCAGCGGCCGGTCGGATGCGCGGTGATTCGGACGTGCTATTGCTCATCGACCAGGCCGAGGAATTGTTCACCCTGTGCCGAGACGTCGCGATCCGCCGGGCATTTCTCGACGACCTGCGGTCATTGACCCTCCCGAGGCCCGGTGGCAGGCGGGTGACCGCGGTCCTCGCCTTCCGCTCGGACTTCTTCACCGACCTCATCGGATATGAGCCGCTGGCCACCGCGATGCGGAAATCCTCGGTCATCGTTGGCGCGATGACCGAGCCGGAACTCCGCGAAGTCATCACGCGACCCGCGCAGGCATGCGGGCTGACGGTGGAACCCGCGCTGGTTGACGTGGTCCTGCACGACCTGACCGCCGCCACCTCAGAAGATGGCGGGGCCGCGTTGCTGCCCTTGCTCTCCCACGTACTCGAGGTGACTTGGCAACGCCGTCGCGGCCGCACCCTGACCCTGGAGGCCTACCGGGACGCGGGCGGACTGGCCGGTTCGGTCGCCGCCGCGGCCGAGCGAGCATGGACCGCGCTCTCACCGGCCGAGCGGGACTCCGCCCGCGGCATCCTGATGGCGCTGACGGTGATCGGACCGCATTCGGTCACCAGGAATCGGGTCGCCATGAGCGTGCTGGTGCTCGAATCGGCCGATCCGCAGGCGACGACATCGGTCGTCGCACGGCTCACCGACGCGCGCCTGGTCATCGTCCACGATGAGCAGGTCGAATTGCTGCACGAGGCGGTCCTGCACGCGTGGCCGCGAATGGCGGAATGGATCGAGGCGGAGAAGGAGTTCGGGCCGACACGCCATCGCATCGAGGAGGATGCGCGATCGTGGTACGCGCAGGGCAAACCACGGGAAATGCTCTACGACCGCAAACGGCTGGAAGTGGTCGATACCGTTGCGGGCGATACGGATTCGATCAATCCGAGGGCACGGCTGTTCGTCGCCGAATCGGTCCGGAATCAGCGCCGATCCGCGTCGCGGCGACGGACCGGGTGGATCATCGCGGCGGTGCTCTGCACGATGACCCTGCTGGCGGCCTCGATCGCGGTGGCGGAGCGGCACGCCACCTCGCACGAACGGATCGCGGCCCAGGTGACCCGTTTGATCCAGGAATCGCAACGCGTCGAGAACTTCGATCCGGTGGCATCGACGCGAATGGCGTTGGCGGCGTATCGAATGCGTCCGGACAGCGTCGACACCCAGGCACGTTTGCTGTCCACGCAGGCCGCTCCGATCGTCACCGCATCGGCGGAACGACATGCGGGGCCGATCACCGAGCTGGCGTACGACCCGAACAAACGTGTCATCGCCAGCGCGGGCAAGGATGCGCTGGTGCGGTTGTGGTCCCTCGACGATGCGGGCATTCCCCGTGAGATCGGGGACGGGCTGCACGGGCATCGGCGCAGCGTCATGGATCTGCTGTTTGTTCCGGGCAGTGATGTGCTGGTCAGCGCGGGCTATGACGGGAGCATCCGTTTCTGGGATGTGCGGGATCCTCGGCAGGTCGGTGCGCTGGGGGTCATCGAGACCCCGTTTCCTGTTCTGGCACTGGCGTATTCGCGGGCGGGACGGTCGATCGTGGCGGGGGGTGCGGACGGGCAGCTCACGCTCGTCGATGCCGCTGATGCGGCGGCACCGCGCCTACTGCGCAGAGTGCCCGCGCATTCGGATTCGGTCGAATCGCTGACGACGGATCCTGCGGGCACACGGCTCGTCAGTGGCGCCGACGATCACACGATTCGGGTCTGGGACATGGCGGAGCCGGGGACGATGACCCCGATCGGTGCCCCGCTCGCGACCACCGGCGCTGTCACGGCGCTGGCCTGGGGGCCTGACGATCGTGTTGCCGCGGGAACCGGTGAGGGCGCCGTCGGCATGTGGTCGCTGGCCGACCCCGCTGACCCGCGCGGGCTCGGGTTGCCACGCACGGTGCACCAGGGCGCGGTCACAGCGTTGATTTTCAGTCCGAATGGCGAGATGGCATCGGGCAGCACCGACGGCATGATCTGCCTGTGGCGACTGACGCCGTCGGAGTTCTATCCGTCATCGCAGCCGGTCGGCGGCAATCGAGGCGCGATCAACGGGTTGCGACTGATCGGAGCGGACCGTGTGATTTCCGGGGGCGACGACGGCCGGGTCCGGGTGTGGTCTCGCGCGTCCGCGGATGTGCCCGTCGCGACCTCGTCGCCGTTCACGTCGGCTGAATTGAGCGCCAGCGGTTCGCGGCTGGTCACCAGCGGTAAGGACGGTCGTTTCCAAACCTGGTCGGTCGGTCCGGCGGAGGTCCGAATGACCGCCGATGTACAGGTGGCGACCCAGCCGTTCAGCGGTGTGGTGGCGGATATCCGTCCGGATGGCCAAGTGGTGTCCATCAGCGATATGAAGGGCGGGAATTTCCGGCTGTGGAGTTTGGCGGATCCCTCGGCGCCGGTTCCGCTCAGTGCCCCGATCAGCACCCGCACCAGGTATTTCACGGAGGCGGGCTTCACCTCGGACGGCAAGATCCTGGTCACCGGCGACACCGATATCGCGATTCAGCTGTGGGATGTCAGCGCTCCGGAGAATCCGCGCCGGCTGGGCAGCGGCACCGTGGAGGGGAGTCGGGTCTTTCGATCATTGGCGATATCCGCCGATGGGCGGTTGGCCGCGGTCGGATCGATGGACGGCACCATATATCTGTGGGATATCGCCGATCGCGATAAACCGCACGTCCAAGCTCGGCTGACCGGTCACCTGGGACCCGTCGCGACGTTGAGTTTCGGTGCGGACGGGCGATATCTCTACAGCGGCGGCCAGGACGAATCGATTCGGACCTGGGACGTGGCCGCGGCGGTGGCCGGTCGGCCCGCCGCCGCCGGTGTCATTCGCACACCGTCGGTGACGAATATGGCGCTGGATCGGACCGGCCGCCGACTGGTGACGGCAGGCGTCGATCAGTCCGTGCGGCTCTGGACTCTCGGTGATCCCGCGCATCCGCGGCCGCTCGGCGGCTCGATCTCCACGGCCGGGAGTTCGAACTGGTTCGTGCATTTCGACAATTCCGATGGAAGCCGGGTGCTCGGCGTCTCGGATATGGCGGCCGAGCGCTGGAGCACCGATCCGGAGCGGGTCGCGGCGATGCTCTGCCGAACACCGCTGACTTATCCGGGCAATGACAGTCCGCTCGAGGCATCGGTGCTCGATTCGAGCGTGGACCTGTGCCCGAAGTGAATTGTCGAGCAAATTCACTATTTGCGGACTGATCCTCGCTTTCGACGGAGTTTGCGTTGACGGTGAATTGGCGACCAATTAGCGTCCTGTTTCGGGGAAGCGAAAGGGAAGCCAATGAATCATCAGCTACGCAATGTCGTCATTATGGCGGCCGCCGCAATTTCGATCTTCGGCGCAGCTACTGCCGAATCGTTCGCCGCACCGGCGAACTTGGAGCCCGTGGCATCGTCGGGTAGCGGCGGCTCGAGCAAAAGTTCAGGATCGAGCGATATCACCCAATTGCCGTCCACACTTTCGGCTGACGCGAAGACCGCGTTCTGCGTATTCGAAAACGGCAGTTCGCTGTGGAAGCTCTTCTGGAAGTGCGTGCTGTAGCAGGAAATAGTCTTCGGATCGAGTCACGATCCGATCGAAAGAAATACAGGAGATTGACGTGGGAATTTCTGGCAATTCACATCGCGGTGGTATCCGGGTGATCGCCGCTGCCGGGGCAGGCGCGGTCGCGCTGTCCGCCGCCGCGCTGCTCGGCACCGCTGTCGCCAACGCCGACATCGAACTACAGCAGGTCAGCCCGGTTGCGGCCGACCAGAACACCGGTTCGGCCGGGTCCGGTTCGTCGCAGTCCAAGATCGAGGACAAGTCCTCGGGCTCCTCGCACTCCAAGACGGAGAATTCGTCGGGTTCGTCCTCCATTCTGTTGGACCTCGGGCGCCTGGGCTCGGGTTCGGGAAGCAAGGGCAAGTAGACGATCCGAAGTAGAGACTGCCGCCCGGCCGAATAGATTCCGGCCGGGCGGCAGTCCCTCACCCGAGAAGGTGCGGCATGCTCGATATCGTGCTGATGGTAGAAGCCGCGGACCGTGTGGCGGCATTGTTCGACGACCCGCGATTTCGGAAGAAGATCGCGTCGATCTGTGAAACCCGGCAATTGGCGGCCTTCGCCCTGCTGCTGGAGCGAGCGGGCAATATCGAAAGCGCCGAGCACTTGGTAACGTCTGATCGCCGGGCACATGCCGGGTCGAATTCGGTCATTGCGAATGTGCGGCACCGATTGTGACTGTGCGTCAGGGGAGCTGAGCGACGGTCGGTGTGGTCAGTTCGTGGCCTGGTCGTTGAATTCGGGGCAGTAGAAAGTGATGGCCTGGTTCACGATCTTGCGGGCCTCATCGCTGGTGTACAGCGGAGATGAGGTGGTTGCCGGGATGGCGGCGACCGTTTTCACCTCGTCGGCGGCCGTGCGCCCCTGTTCGCGCATCTCCCGGCAGACGGTTTTCGCGGTGGCGAAGATGTCTCCGTCCTCGGTGGGCACCTGCTCGTGCTTGACCGCGGCCAGGAACGCGACGTCTTTGGTGGAGGGTGACTCGGTATCCGAGCCGCACGCGGTCAGGACGGCAATGCTGATCGCTATCGGCAACGCGGCCAGAAGTCGTGCGCTCATGCCACCTCGAATTGCCTCGTGGGATACGGCGTTTCAGGATCATCACACAGTCGCGCGGCCCGGCGTGAGATTCGCCGCCGAGGCCGGAGGCGTGTCGGCGATGCCGGGTATGCGGGTCAGTCGTCGATCACAGCGTGCAGCGCGCGTCGGCGGGTGGGCTTCGGAGTTCGACGAGGTAGTCCTCGACGGCTTTGTTGACGCAGGCGTTGGTGGCGGCGAAGGCGACGGTGTGCTGGTTGCCCTCGACTGTGAGCGCGGTGCCGCCGAGGGCCGCGGCCAGTTTCAGGCCGCCCTCGTAGGGGGTGGCGGGGTCGCCGGTGATCGAAATGGTGAGGGTCGGGGGCAGGCCCTTGATGCCGGTGGCGTACGGGTAGCTGAGAGTTGTTGTGGCGGGCCAGAATTCGCAACCGTCGCGGGCTCCGTCCGGGCCGCGGCCGGGATCCAGGAAGGGGGCGACGCGGTAGATGTCTCTGCGCAGGTCGGTTTCCTGTTCGGGGGTATGACGCTGCTCGTCCATACAGTTGATCGCGTAGTTGGCATCGGCGATATTGGGCCAGCGGCCGTCGGTGCCGCGGCCGCCGAAGGCATCGCCGATTTTGCGGAGTGTGTCGCCGTGCCCGGTGCGGATCTGGGCGAGGCCGGCGGTGAGGGCGGGCCAGACCGCCGAGTCATAGAGTCCGGCGATCACGGACCCCACCGCGAGTGGATAATCCGCAATTCGGTTGTCTCCCGCCGGAATCGGATGATCCAGCAGCGGCCGCACAATGCGCTGAAATTCCGTGACGGCCTGGCTCGCGTCGGTGCCCAGCGGACAGTCGGGTCGGGTGGCGCAGTCGGCGGCCATGGCGTCGAAGGCTCGCTGGAAGCTCGTGAACTGCGAAATTCGACGCTCGGCCGTGCCGGTGGTGGGATCGATTCCACCGTCGAGCACCATCGCGCGTACTCGATCCGGAAAGAGCTCGGCGTACACCGCGCCCAGCCGCGTGCCATAGCTCTGCCCGAAATAGGACAGCTTGGTGTCGCCGACAGCGGCGCGCAGGATATCCATGTCCCGTGCCGCATCGCGGGTGCCCACATGGGCGAGTGCCTCTCGGCCTCCGGAGCCCTTCGCGCACCGGTCGACCAATGCGCGGGTGTCCGACTCGGTGAACCGGCCCACCGTGGCGGCGGTGGGGAAAACGGCTGCGCCACTGTCATCTTCGGCATCGGTATAGCAGCGCATCGACGGGCTGGAAGCGCCGACGCCGCGCGGATCGAAGCCGATCAGATCGAATCGCTCGCTGAGCCTGCTCTGCGCCCACGTTGTCGCCGCCGCGGCGGCCATACCCATCCCCGGCCCGCCCGGCCCACCGGGATTGAGCAGCAGCGACCCGAGGCGCTCACCCCGCGCGGGCACCTTCAGCACCGCTATCCGCATCGTGTCCCCGCCCGGGTCGGCGTAATCACGCGGTACCTCCAGCCGCCCGCACCCGAATCGGGGATCGCCGAAAGCCTTCTCGTCCGACGCGGTGGTCGCGTACCCGTCGCATGAGGAGAACACCAGTTTCTGGTCATAGAACCGCTGCAAGCGCTCGGAATCCGACTGCGTGCCGGAACACGCCCCGAGCGCCACGGTCAGCGCCAAAACCGAAGCGGCCGTTGTCGATATCCTCATTCCCGCCACTCCCGAGCCCCGCGAATACTCCACGCCATTGCGCTCCTCCTCGCTGATCCAGGACCGGTTGATTCACCCCACTGGCTGTGCCCCATCGGCGAACACACAAACACGCGAAGTCCATTCGCCCCCGCCGCAACGCCGAGCGGTAACAGGCAGACACGCCGGTTCTCTCACTGGAGCGGCCCGTTGGTCTTTTCGACTACCGCGCCGGCTGCAATGTCCCGCGGTGTGGCGAATACGCGAGATGATCGTCAGCCACACACTCGCAGACCATAGAATTGATGCTCGCTCAGACTCTGGCACAGAGCTTGACGTAGATGTCGAAAACCTGGAGGGACGCACGACTTCGACCTGTATGGCGATCCGGTAGATGTCGATGACCTCAGCTGACAGAACGGCGCAAGCAATCAAAGAAGGGGTTGGTGCGGGTGCCCGGTCCGAGGCTCTCCAAGGGACAGAATCTGCCGTTGCCGGACTACGTGCGGCGGATCCGCGTAGTAATCGGGTGGACGGATCCGCAGATCGATATCGATGCCTCCGCGCTGCTACTCGGGAGCAACGGAAAGGTGGCCTCGGACAGCGATTTCGTCTTCTACAACCAACCCGCGTCACCGGGCGGATCGGTTCGATTCCTGGGCATCAGTGCCACCGATGACGGCGTGGAGGCTCGAATCGCGATGGACCTGTCGACATTGTCCAGTGCTATCCGCTCCGTGGCTGTGGTCGGAAGTCTCGATTCCCACTCGTTCGGTGCTCTCGGCGATCTGACCCTCACCATCGTCGATGAGAACGAGCACGTGCTGGCGGAGTACATCACGGTCGACGCCACCACGGAATCAGCGCTCCAGTTCGGGGAGGTATACCGTCACGGTAACGGCTGGAAGGTCAGGGCGATTGGACAGGGCTGGGCGTCTGGACTCGCCGGTCTGGCAACGGATTTCGGTGTAGACGTCGACGGAGAGGCCGGGCTCGAGCCTGCCGAGGTTTCGGTTGAGTCCTCTGCGCCGGAACCATCTCGGTCTGCTATGCCTCCGGTCGAGATTGCGCACCACGATATTGGCTCTCCGTACAGGCTGTGGACCCAGGCGCGGAAGTTCTGCGACTACGAGCTCACCGTCGAGCCGCAGTATCTGCCGGCGATTCGCAGCCTGTACCCGAGGGACTTCCCGGAGAAGGACGGTGAGCTGAGGCCAGTGGTGGAACTCATTCCCGAACCCAATGGGCCATTGGGGCAATGGGCGGTATCGGTTCGAACAGCGGACCGGACGATCGGTTATCTCGGAACCGAGGACGCTCGGCGCTGGGCAGGGGTTGTGCGGAGAATCATCGCTTCAGGATTTGTGCCGACGACCTCCAGCCGAATTTGGGCCAGGGAGGACGACGGGTTCGACGGAGTCGAATTCCGTGCGTATGTTCAGCTCTCACTCGGCGATCCCGACGATGCCATCCCGCTGAATGAGCCGCCTGCGGCTCCGTACACAATGCTGCCGCGGTCGTCAATCGTCCAGGTTACGAAAGAAGATGAGTATTTCGATTCGCTTCGGAAGTTCGTCCCGCACAAGGGCTTCGGACTGCTGTTCGTCACTCTGGGGGAGAGCGTGCCCGATACGGGCAGAGGCAAGCCGCATGTGGAGGTGCGCGTCGACGGTGAGAAGGTCGGGCAATTGACCCCGCAGATGAGCCAGCGATTCCTTCCGATGATTCGGCACCTGCGTGAACGCGGACTTATTACGGCTTGCTGGGCAGACATCACCGGCTCGGCGGTTGCGGCGAAGCTCCGCATCGACGCGATCAAGGCCAACGAAGCAACCTCGGAGGTGCTGGACGGTCCACCTGCCACCATTCCGAAGCTGGGGTCCGCGTTGCCGGATCCACTCGCCTACGACCTCACACCTTTGCGGACGAAACTCGTGCCGCTCGCGCCGATTCCCCCGTTGCCGACAGCACCCATACCCGCGGAGCCGCCGGAAGGGTCGGTAGTACGTTTCGAGAAGGGCGGTCGATACAACTATGTCGCCGTCCGGCGTGGTAACCGATGGGAGACCACTGCGACAGGGGACTGGGGATCTATCAACGAAGCAATGGCCTGGACGCAATTGGCGTCCAGGGTCCGCAAGTTCGACATCGCGACCGCCTGGAGTCCGATAGATCCACGCGACGACGCTCGGGTGCGTGTTCCTCTGGCGGTCATACGATTCACAGTGGGTGCCACGTACATCGCGGCCATCAATGTCCGCGTCGGCGGCCGCCAGGACGGTGATTGGTACACGACAATCACAGCGCAGGCTGAGGAGCGATTACCGCTCAGCGCCTGTCCGGATTGGTCGGAGATAGTTCAGTCCGGCCGACAGATTCAGGTGGTTACCGCCTGGGCGCCGATCCGTGTGTCTTGACGCATGACGGAGTTCGTATGGCGTGCCGGATCCACTGCACTCCAACGCTATTCGATGCTCCATCGACCAGATAGAGTCGAGTGCGGTCTTTGTTCGAGGGGAGCTTCCAGGTGTCGATTGCGTCAAATCCATTGGTTGACGGCGAATTCTGGTACATCGAAGCCGAATCCTTGCCGGAGGGCCTGCAGTCGAAACTGCGTGAGCGCAGTCAAGCCGGATACCGCGAGCCACGCCCGGTCTCTCCGAATGAGCTCAGGCGCCTGGATTCAGAGGTAGTGCGGTTGGAGGACCGAGCCCGGCAAGCACTGCTCGATAGGGCTGACCCGAGCCATATTCGACACCTCAAAGATCTCGTCAAGCACACCAAATCGCAACGGCTAGAGTCGATTTCTGGGGAATCTCCGGATGCGCTCGTCGTCGAGTTCGGGCGATGGTCGATCATCGCCGCGCCGTTCGTCGCGATGGCGAGTTTTGCGGCTCTGGCAGCGAAGGACGCGGGATTTCCGACAGCGGTAGTTGTCCCGGTTGTGCTGGCCGCCTTCATGGTTGGGCTGCCATTCTTACTTCGGCCCTCGGGCTCGCTCGCGCTGAGCGGTGCCGAACTCACGTTGATCCGAGAAGCGACTCGTAGCATCCGGATATCCGACAGGAACCGGGCCGTCGCGCTACTGAGGAAGCATGAGCGTCCCAGAGACGCTGCCGATCTGGTAGCCATCGCTGCCCATCTCGGAGAGCTTGTCACAACAAGCCCAGCCTGGACCAGCCGCTATCTGGAATCGCATCGCTCGCAGTTCGACGTGCACGAAGAGGTCCGGCAGATCGCGAGGAACGCCGCGAAATACCACACGATGTTGCAACGGCTGAAGGTGGCGCCGACGGGCGCCACCCGCACCGCGGAACTTGCGAGCACAGCCCAAGACAGAGCGAGACAGCAACTTTCGGTCGTCTGGACGACGCTGCAGAAGCGTGTTGATGCGCTCGCCGAATTCTCTTCGCACATAAAGCAACTCGAGATCGAGCTGCACAATGCCGAACTGACCCGTCAAGCGCTGGACATGGATGATGACTTGGCCGAACTCATGGCCTCGTCCGCGGCAAACGAGATCGCGGCAAGCCAATTACGCCACATGAGTGACCAGGCCGAGGGATTGACCCTCGCCATCCATGAGCTCGTCGACCAGCTGCACGCCGACCTGCAGACGTTGCGCGCGCTCGCGCCATCGGCCTAACAACGCGCGGGCATCTTTTCCGGTGCGGCCTGCTGGAAGATCTGGAGAATACTCAGCCGTGATCGGCTGAGTACGGAAACCCGGACCTGCCGTCCTGTACTTGGCGGTCGACTATGAGACCGTTTGCAGTACAACGAGTTCTACTCGCCATCTCGAGGAGCGGGCAGGAGCAGGCCGTCGGTGACGGTCCAGGTCGATCCGTCGAGTTCGACGCCGGTCAGCCCTTCCAGGTAGGCGGTCCCGACCAGTGCCAGCGCGGCGGGGTCGGCGATGGTGGCGACGATCGTGTCGCGGGCGGACCAGGTGGTCGACCACAGCAGCCGCCGGGTCATCTGCGCCCACCCCAGCCGAGGCCCCGTCATGATCCACAAATCCGTTGGGGCGGTGGTGAATCGGCGGGCTTGGCGCAGCCACGATGCCGCGGTCTCGGGCCAGGTGATGTGGTCGGCGATCAGCCCGCCGCCACGTTCCCATTGGTCCGCGACCGCGGCCGTTGTCGCTATCGCGGCGGGTGTGCGCCCCGATCCCAAAGTCAGGGTGCGGGCACCCCGCGCGCGAGCCGCCGTGATGATGGCGGCGATCAGGGCGTCGGTCGGAGCGGGAATGTCCTCATCCGTGTGGGATATGTTGTGCAGCAATGGGGTTGGTGACACCGCGGTCATCGACTTCGTTCCTTCCAGGTGAGGTAGCGGTCCGGGCAGCAGATCGCGCACGGTCGGTAGCCCGCTGCGACCGCGGTTGCCTCGTTCGCGAAGAACACCCGGAACTTCACGTAGTGTCCGGCCGCGATCGCGCGCACCGCCGAGCGGCAGTCCAGCCGCCCGTAGATCCTGCTGCGCCGATGCCCACCCCACCGCCCGGGTGTGCCGGAGCGATACGCATTCCCGGTGGCATCGAGCAGCAGGTAGGTGCGCGGCAGGTCAGGCATTGGGGAACGCCGTGGCCGTCATGCGGCCTCCAGGTCCAGCAGCAGATGCTTGGCCTCGGCACCGCCGACATATCCGCCGAGGCTGCCGTCGGAGCGCAGCACCCGATGGCACGGCACGACCACCGGCAGCGGATTGGTCGCACATGCCGTGCCGACCGCCCGCACCGCCTTGGGATTGCCGACCAGCTCGGCGACCTGGCCGTAGCTGCGGGTCTGCCCGTATCCGATCTCGGGCAGATGCTGCTGCACGATCTGCCGGAAGCCGTGCGACAGCGAAAGATCCAGCGGCAGATCGAAAGACGTACGCCGCCGGGCGAAATACTCGTCGATCTCACGTACGGCGTCATCGAGGCGTCCCGGGGCCCGCAGGATCCGCGGGCTCACCTTGTGGGCGAGGGTCTCGAGCACGCCGTCGTGGCCCTCCCTGGCATAGGCCACTCGAATCAGGCCCTTCGGTGTGGCGGCCAACAGCAACCGCCCGACGGGGGTGTCCATGGTCGTGTAGGCGATGTCGATCAGCTCGGCCTGCTCGGCCTTGCGCTCGAGCAGTCGGTGCAGCCGAACCATCGTGGTTTCGTCCACGGATGCCGACAGAGCGGCGAGCACGTCATCGTCGTGGTGCAGCTCGTTCATCGTGTCGCTCCTTTCAATGTCGCGTCCGGATAGGTTTTGCGCAGGTTCTTCACACCGTCGGCCGCCGCGCGTCGTGCGGCGTCGGTGCTGCCGCCGAGGATCTGCGCGATCTCGGTGTAGGGCAGTCCGGCCACATAGTGGTAGGCGATGGCTTGACGTTGTTTGTCCGGCAATGCCGCCACGGCCGCCCAGACTCCGGCATCGTCGGCCCCGACAACTCCGTTGCCGATCGGCTCGTCGGGCATCTGCTCGACCGGCAGCGGATTGCGTTTGGTCGCGCGGACCGCGTCGATCGCTTTGCGGTGTGCGATGGTCACCAGCCACGCCTCGATATTCGCGGTGTCCGGCAGCTCCGGGTACGCGCGCATCGCGGCCAGAAATGTCTCGGACCAGGCATCCTCGGCATCGTGCGTGCCGAGAATGACCCGGCAGACCCGCAACACCGTCGGCCCGTGTTCGGTCACGACCGCCTCGAACGGTGGCTTCACGCTCAGAACAGCCTTCCCGCGCTGACCATCGCCGGCTCTTCGAGCTCGAGCAGCGCGCGTTTGCGCTTCAGCCCGCCCGCGTATCCGGTCAGCGATCCGTTCGCCCCGATCACCCGATGGCACGGGATGAAGATACACAGCGGATTGGCCCCCACGGCCTGTCCGACCAGGTACGCCGCCGACCGATCACCGAGCTGTTCGGCGATCTGCCCGTAAGTGACGGTCGCCCCGAACCCGATCGCGCCGACCCGCTCCCACACCCGCCGCTGAAAGTCGTTGCCGGCCGGACTCATTGGCAGATCGAACTCCCGCCGCTGCCCGGCCAGATACTCATGCAACTGCCCGGCGGCTTCGCCCAGTAGATCGTCATCGACAATCGACACCGCCGCCCCGAACAGCTCTTGGGCCGGTCGCCGAACGTGATGCCGGAAATACACCCCGGTGACAGCATCATCGTCCGCCACGATCGTGACCGGGCCGAGCATGGCGGTGTCGATCACCGCGTGCCGAGTAGTCATCTGCATCCCCTTCTCTCGTTCTCACCCTGTAGACGTCGGGCAGGCTTGAAACGTGAGATCGGGATGAGAGATCGGATCGCCGGGTTCGCTGTGCCCGCGTTTCCGGGCCGAGGACAACGGTGTCCGGTTTCCACCTGTCGGAGGATGCGTGCACACTGGTGCGGTGACGGAGATGGAGTCGGCGATCGCTGAGGACGCGGCCGAGGTAGAGCAGTCGAGCGGCCCGGTCGGCGCCGATGAGATCGCCGAAGTGGAATCTGTGATCGGTGCGGGGACGCCGCAGCCCATCGGTAGTTTTCGCTTCTGGTTCACCGAGCAGCGCTGGGAGTGGTCCGACGAGGTCGCGGCCATGCACGGTTACGCGCCCGGGGAGGTCGAGCCGACCACCGAGCTCTTGCTCGCGCACAAGCACCCCGAGGATCGCGACCGCGTGGCGGGTGCCATCACCAACATGATCGAGAACGGTGAACCGTTCTCCAGCCGGCACCGGATCATCGACACCGGCGGTTTCGAGCACGAAGTGATCGCGGTGGCCGACCTGATGGCCGATGATCAGGGTTCGATCGTCGGGACTCTGGGCTACTACATCGAGATCACCGATATCGTGCAGGAAAACCCGGAGGAAGCGCTCCCCGAACTGTACGAGGGCCGCGAAACGATCGAGCAGGCCAAGGGTGCGCTCATGCTGATCTACGGGTTGACCCCCGACCAGGCCTTCCGACTGCTCAGGTGGCGATCACAGGAGACCAACGTCAAGCTACGCGCATTGGCGACCCGGTTGGTGGCCGAGCTGCGGCCCCTCACCAACGAGATACCGCAGTTCCGGACGCGCTTCGATCATCGTCTGCTGACCCTGCACGAACGCATCGTCTCCGACTGAGGTCTTCATGAGGCCCGGCTCAACGGCCAGTCCGCAGGCAGCATCAAGCGGGCTCCGATCATGCGTAGCGCGGTGAGCAGGGCCTGGATCTCATCGAGACCCGATGCGATCGCAGGCGGTTTGCCGTCGATGCGGAATTCGCAGATGTAATAGCGCTGTCCGGGCGCGCGGGTGGGTCTGCCGATTTCCACCGCGCAGGGGCCCATCCGGGTGATCAGGATGCGTAGCGCGATCAATTCGCTCCCGTCCCCACCGGTCGTCGGCGTCGGATCCGATCCGGTGCTCGGCGCCGCGGGAAAGCCCTGTTCGGAGGAGTCGAGCACGGTGAATCGGTGGCCATTGCTGTTCGCCCGCGTCAGAACGGCGCCTATGTCCACCAGCGCGTTGTAGAGCGCGGCCACGTCATCGCTGCCCGTGGCCGTGTATTCCCCCAGGCCCTCGATGCGGAAGCCCGCCGTTCCTCCACCATCGAGGGCCTGGGCGGGCCTGCCCATCTCGATCAGCACCGGTCGATCGCCATCGGTCACAGCCCTGGTCGCGATGACTTCTCCCACTTGATCACTCAACGTCACTCGCCTCTCCCACTAGCCGCCACTTCATGGCGGTACCCATTGGGCGGTGGCGCAACCGGGTATACGACCTGGGCTGCCGCTACCCAAGTGTCAGCGGGCCAGCCACGCCGCGAAGCGATTCGTCAGCAGTGGCATGATGCCCCACACCATGGCCGCCACCGCCACCGGCACGATACAGGCCAGCCGCAGCGGCGTCGGCAGATGTTCGAGGAGTGGACCGGAGACCGTCACCAGCACCGTCAGCATCGGGTAGAGCCCGAGCACGGTCAGCAGCCAGAACTTCCATTTGGCCGGGTGCGCAACGCTTTTGGTGGTGGCCGCAGCAGCGTGCTCTACCTGGATAACCTGTGTCGCCGACATCGCTGATGCCTTTCGTTCGCTTACATCGTCATGGGATAGACGACGCAGCGGGCTCGGATGTGACACGGCCCTTGGGGATTCTCGAATTCGAGTGTTGTGTGTTCGCCTGCCCGAGCCGCGCCACCGGTGGAAACTGTTTCGGGGCTTCGGGTTTCGGTGTCGCGCGGAATGCCTCGATCACATAGGCGGCGAAGCGGCGTGAGGCCGCGACCCGCACCGGTTGCGGTGCGTCGTGCAGACCCCGATGCGCCATGAGCATGAGGATCAGATCGTCGACGACGAAGTCGGGGCGCAACTGACCGGTGTGCTGGGCGCGTCGCGCCAGTTCGGCGATCGCGAGTGTGGTTCGGGTGCGGTCGGCGGTGAAGTCCATTGCCTCGGGGAACGCCGACATGAACGCGTCCGCGAATCCTCGGCTGTGCGCGTGTAATTCGCAGATGCGCTCGATCAGGTTCTCGAATCCGCGCCAGGGATCGGTGTCCGCGAGCGCGTCGCGGACCGCGCGGTGACAGGCGCGGCGTTGTTCGGCGAAAGTGTGCTCGATCAACGCCTGTTTGGTCGGGTAGTGCCTGTACAGGGTGGCCGGTCCGACTTCGGCATGCCGGGCGATCTCGCGCATCGGTGCGCCCAAACCGCTTTCGGCGAAGACCACGCGCGCGGCGTCCAGGATCCGAGCCTGGTTATCGCGGGCGTCGGAGCGAAGCGACTGAGACAAACGGTCGGTCATCGATATCACTTTAGCGAAGCGGACGCCGGCGTCCGTTACTGTCCGGCGGATGGCGCTGCCGGCAGCGGCGGGCGTTCGATTCGAGGAGTTCGACGATGAAAGCTGTTGTGGTCGGAACATTCGGGAAGCCCGAGGGGCTCGAGGTGATCGACCTTCCGACGCCTGATCCCGCCCCGGGACAGGTGCTGATCCGCACCGAGGCGATCGGAGTCGGCGGCGTGGACGCGGTCATCCGTCGGGGAACCCTTGCGGCATATGGCTTTCGGGAAGGCCATTTGCTCGGCAGCGAGGTGGCGGGAATCGTCACCCGAGTGGGGGAGCGCGTGGACTCCGCATGGATCGGGCGGCGCGTCTGGGCGTTCACCGGCTTGTCGGGTGGGTACGCCGAACAGGCGGTCGCCGCGCTCGAGGATGTGCTGCCGCTGCCAGATGGCCTCGGTGGCGCGGCCGCGGTGACCATCGGCGGATCCGGGGTGGTTGCCCACTTCGCCTTACAGCGCGCACATTTGGCGCCCGGGGAAACCGTCCTCGTGCGCGGCGCGGCGGGCAGTATCGGGATCGCGACCATCCAGCTCGCCGCCAAAGCCGGTGCGGGCGCGATAGCGGTCACCGCATCCTCGCCCGGACGTGGTGACCGCTTGCGAGACCTCGGCGCGACCCACGTCCTGGATCGATCCGGTAACGGCGGCCCGGGGGCGATCGCGGGCTTCGACGTGGTGATCGACGTCGTGGGAGGTCCGCATCTTCCACAGTTCCTGGACACGCTGAATCCCAACGGGCGATACGTGGCAGTGGGAGTGATCGGCGGTGAACCGCCCGCGGATTTCGGCATGCGGCTGATCGAGAACTTCCGTAAATCGCTCTCGTTCGCCACCTTCAGCGCCGACACCGTGCCCGGCCCCGACCGCAGTGCCGTGCGCGCGGCCCAATTCACCGACGCCGCTCACGGAGTGCTCCGCACCATCGTCCACAAGACGATGCCGCTGGACCAGGCGGTCCTGGCACACACCGAGATGGACGCGGGGCAGGTACTCGGGCGAATCGTGCTGGTGCCCTGAGATCGCACAGCACGCACACCGGATCTCCACACACGGTCGCTACATTGGCGGCTGTGAATCGAACGAGATGGCTGTCGGCGGCCGCTGTCGCGCACTCGGTGATCCGAGTTGTGCTGTCGCTGGCCATGATTGGCTTCGGGATGGTGAAAGTCATTCCGACGCAGTTCATTGCCTTCACGCTGCCGGGGGAGATGTTGGTGCCGCTGGGGGAGTCGTCCCCGTCCGGGATGCTGTGGAAATTCATGGCGAGTTCCACGCCCTACGTGGTTATCGCCGGGTCGGTGGAGGTGATCGGCGGGGTGCTGTTGATCTTCCGGCGCACCGTATTGTTCGGCGCGCTGGTGTGCATGGTGGCGTTGATCCAGGTGAGCACCCTCAATATCGCCTATCACGTGCCGGTGATCGCGCCACCGCTGGTGATGCTGGCCATGGCGTTGGCGGTAACGGTGCCATGGTGGCCGCGACTGATCGATGTGCTGTTCCGCAACCGAGATTCGGCGGCGCTACCGCAACCCCGCGCGGATCATCGGCGAATTCTGCTGGCGGGCACCGTCGCCCATCTGATGGCCGCGATACTCGTCGCAGTGCTCATGGGAGCCAACGGCATTCGGACCTATCACAACTACACCGAACGCCTCTCATCTCTCGACGGTGTATGGGCGGTGGACGAGTTTCGTGGCGACGGCCCCCGCTGGGTCCGGGTGGCGATCGATGACCGCCCTGCCTCGCGCCGGCTGGTCCTGCTCCGCGAGGACGGCGAGCTGACCGCGCAGGATCTGACCGTCGCGGAAGCGGTGCTGCACGTCGGCGAGTGGACGCTGCGATACACGGAGCGGGCCGACACCGGACTGCAACTGAGCGGCGATTTCGACGGAGCCCCGATGGACACGACCCTGCACCGCATCCCGCTGCGCACCGACGCACGCGACTTCCGCTGAAGAGCGGATACCCGCACGCGGTTTCTGTCGCGGAAGACAATGCCGGGCCCGGGATTTGTTCGTTCGATGCAGTGACTCAGACGGTGGCGGGCATCGATACTGGTGGCGCTGTCGCAGAGTTTTCGGGGTTGTAAGGGGATATTGAAGGTGCGCAACACATTTCGCGATCCGGGCATTGCCGACGGCGAGCTGTCCCGGTATGTGGTGACGGTCGGGGACGATCCGGCCGAGTATCAGATGTCCGCGCTGGTAGAACATGACGGCGAATCGAGTTATCGCACGAATCTGACGGTGGAACTGCCGGACGATTTCAGCATGCGGGTCGCGCAGATCTTCGACCGCTCCGGGGGCCGGTTGTCCACGGTCAGCTACACCGCCGAGAGCAAACTGGGCGATACCGTGGTCAGTCGCGAGGAGGGCAATTTCGCGGGCACCTCACATCTGCAATTCGGCGGCAAGGTCGAACCGTTCCCGAGCCCGCTCACCTCGCTGCTCGGCGGCGCGACGACCTTCCGGGGGCTCGATTTCACCAAGGGGGCCAAGGCGACGATCAGCCTGTGGCTCGCGTATTCGATCCACTGGCCGGTCGAGGTCAAAGTCGAGAAGCGCACCACCATCGATATCGCCGCGGGCAGATTCGATGCCTGGCAGGTGAAGGCCAAACCCAGCTTCGCCCACATCAATGGCCTGCTGGACAAGGTGATCCACGGCATCCTGCCCGCGTTCACCTTGCATTTCGAGGCGGCCGCCCCACACCGGATGCTGCGCTTCAGCTTCCCGACCGGCCCGCTCCCGTGGGATCCCAAGGGCTTGGCCCAACTCGCCGAAGCCTGATCGGGTCCGGCTCGCATGGCTGTGCGACTTCGAATAGATTGGCGAATATTCGGCAATTGCTAATAAATGCCAATTGATATCGGTTTGGCAACTCGCTGACGTGCATCAGCGAATGTTCAGCGAACCAACCGGTCGGTGCATAGCCTCGTGACTATGACGCCGTCGGATCGCGAGCAGTCGTCTTCGGAAAATCCTGGTGTGGAGCCCGCCCGTGGCAAATTGTCGAGGCGTTCGATTCTGGGCGGGTTCGCGGCGGCGGGGATGGGCGCGGCCGCGGTCCCGTTCCTGGCCGCGTGCGACAAGAACGGCGGTGACGGTCCACCCGGGTACGGCACCGGCATCAACGACGGGTTCGACGGCAAGATCGAACTCGATGTGCGGGACTCCACGCCGGACTGGAAACCGTTCGAGATCAAGAAGGCCCCGGACGGCGCGCCCAATGTCCTGGTCGTGCTGTTCGACGACACCGGGCTGGCATCGTGGTCGCCCTACGGCGGGCGCATCAATATGCCTGTGCTGCAACGGCTTGCCGATAACGGCCTGACCTTTACGCAGTGGCACACCACCGCGCTGTGCTCGCCGACCCGTTCCACCTTCCTCACCGGGCGCAATCACCACGTGAACCGGTCCGCCTCGATTACCGAAGGGGCCGAGGGATTTCCGGGCGCGGCGGGCCGCCTACCTGCCCAATGCGCGACGGTCGCACAGGTGTTGCAGGACAACGGATATGCCACCTTCTGGATCGGCAAGGACCACAACGTCCCCGAAGAGGATGTCTCGAGCGGCGGCAGCAAGTCCGAATGGCCGGTGCAGAAGGGATTCGACCGCTTCTACGGCTACCTCGGCGGTGAAACCAATCAGTGGTATCCGGATCTGGTGGAGGACAACAGGTTCATCGATCAGCCCTACGGTCCCGAACAGGGCTACCACCTGTCGAAAGACCTGGCGGACAACGCCATCAAGATGCTGCGCGATCAGCGGTCGACCAATCCGTCCAAGCCCTGGTACATGTGGTTCTGCCCCGGGGCGAACCACGCTCCGCATCACAGCCCGGCCGAGTACGCCGAGAAGTACCGCGGCCAATTCGATGACGGCTACGAGGCGTACCGAACCTGGGTATTGCAGCGCATGATCGACAAGGGCATCATGCCCAAGGGCACCGCGCTGACCCCGATCAATCCCTTGCCGAAAGACGTTGCGCTGGACGCGGATGCGGTGCGGCCGTGGGATTCGCTCAACCCCGACGAGAAGCGCCTCTTCTCCCGCATGGCCGAAGTATTCGCCGGATTCTCCGAGTACACCGACGCCCAGGTCGGGCGCATCGTCGACTATCTCGAACAGACGGGACAGCTGGACAACACCGTCATCTTCTACTGCGCCGACAATGGCGCGTCGGGGGAGGGCTCGCCGAACGGTTCGGTCAACGAGAACAAATTCTTCAACGGCTATCCCGACGACCTCAACGAGAACCTGAAGTACATTGACCGGCTCGGCAGCCCCGACACCTACAACCACTACCCGACCGGCTGGGCGGTCGCGTTCTCCACCCCGTTCCAGATGTTCAAACGCTATTCGCAGTTCTCCGGCGGCACCTGTGATCCGCTGGTCATCCACTGGCCCAAGGGAATCAAGGCCAAGGGGCAGATCCGGCACCAGTATCACCACTGCACCGATATCGTGCCCACCATCTTCGAGGTGACCGGGATTTCGATGCCGGAGGAGTTCCGCGGCGTCAAGCAGTATCCGATCAACGGGGTGTCGATGCGATACACCTTCGACGACGCCGATGCCGCCACGAAGAAGAAGCGCCAGTACTACGCCATGCTCGGCACCCGCGGGATCTGGCAGGACGGCTGGAAAGCCTCCGCCGTACACGCCGCGCTCAGCGACAAAGGGCACTTCAACGATGACAAGTGGGAGCTGTACCACGTCGACGAGGATCGCTCCGAGTCGAAGAACCTCGCCGACCAGAATCCGGACAAGCTCCGTGAACTGCGCGACGCCTGGGATGAGGAGGCCAAGAACAACTTCGTACTACCGATCGACGACCGCCCCGCGGTGGACCTGTTGGGCGTCGAACGCCCGCAAGCGGAACCGCCGCGCGATCGGTACGTCTACTATCCCGACGCCTCCCCGGTTCCCGAAGGCGTGGCGGCCAATATCCGCGGCAAGTCCTACAAGATCATCGCCAGCGTCGACCTCGCCCCCGACGCCCAGGGAGTGATCTTCGCGCACGGCTCCCGCTTCGGCGGCCACACCCTGTTCGTCAAGGACGGCACCCTGCACTACGTCTACAACTTCCTGGGCATCGAACCCGAACAGGATTACATCGCCTCCGCGCCGCTGAGCCCCGGCAAACATACTCTCGGCATGGAGTTCACCCGCGAGAAGTCCGGCCAGTACGGCGAATCCCTCGGTAGTACAACGCTTTACATCGATGACCAGCCTGTCAACAAGGGTGCGATGCGCGCCCAGACCGGCAAATTCACCCTCGCCGGTGACGGCCTGTGCGTCGGCTACGACAGCGGTGACAGCGTGTCCCAGCAGTACCGCACCCCGGGCACCTTCACCGGCGGAACCATCCAGAACGTCACCATCGATGTCGGCAAGGAATCCTTCACCGACCTGCAACGAGAGGCCGCGGCCGCCCTGGAGCGCAACTAGCGGACTCGTGTGAAAACAGCTGCCGCCCCGTGGTTCTCGCGTGTACGGGGCGGTCCGCCGTAACCCCGGAGATCCGACTGCGGGGTACCACACAGAAATGAGTACTGCGCTCGAGCCGGGTTAGGGCGTTGAATGGTTCACATGGGAACACCGGTGAATCGGCAGACCGTGGACTTGTCCGGATACCCCGATCTGATCGTCATCTACCTGGGCATGCGGGTCAACCGACTGTACGGGTTGCGAACGCTGCTCGGCTTCGGACCGAAGATCGCGACCTCGGTACAGGACCAGCCCGACGGCCTGCTGCTGCACGAAACCGTTGTCTACTCGCTGTTTCCGGCGAATGTCGGCATGCGCCAGTACTGGCGGGATATGGACTCGCTCCTGGCCTTCGCCCGATCGGAACCACACCGCCTGTGGTGGCGAGACTTCCTGCGCGACAGCGGCGGAACCGGATTCTGGCACGAAACCTATTCCATGGCAGGGGGAATGGAAGCGGTCTACGACGACGTCCCCGAGGCGATCGGATTCCTCCGCTTCGCCCCCAACATCCCCGCCCGCGGCCCGATGTTCGGATCCGCCGCCCGATTGCGCCGCGAGGACACCGCCCAACCCCCCGTCCCCGAAGCCGACCTGTACGGGTTATCGCCTGACACAGGCGAATAGGCGAGTTGCTGAGCGGCGTGCTCCGTCCCATCAATGGCACGTCGCTCCCGGCCATTCGAAGTGAAATCAACTGGGAGCCAGTCGAAACGAGCAGTCGATGCAACAATCCCCGAATCGGACAAAGGGGGTTGCCGGTTCGGCTACCGTGAAACATCATGAGTCGTGGCAGCAATCGCTGAGCAACAGCAAATCGACGAACTTCTCCTGCGCCTCGAGCGGAAATATCCCCGCGCCACCACCGAAATGGTCACCGTGGTCGTGCGCTCAGCCCACAGCCGCTTCGCGAACCGCCCAGTCCGCTACTTCATCCCCCTACTTGTCGAGCGAATCGCAGACCGCACCCTCGACACAGCCACCCGCTGAACGGCCGCTCGTATATGCGAAAACCCGGATATGGCCCAGGCCCGCGTCTACTGACCACACACGGAAAGCCGTCCCACGATCTTGTCCGCTCACAACCGTAGAGTCGCACCCGTGTCTGTAAACGTTCACCTCTCGTTGTACATCGAAAAGCTCACCTCCCCAGCCGAAGCCGACGCCGTCGAGGCCGCCGTGCAGCAGGTGCTGGAAGACCACGGCATCCACTCATGGATGTACGTCGGCGCATTCCACAACCCGCCATGGGTCAAGGTCAGCAGCGAACACGGCCCGATCATCATCCGAGGCTTCGGCGAATGGCAACCGGTCTTCGAACGAGACCTCACCACGGCCATCCGCGATATCGCGCCCGACGCGGATATAGATCTGGAGTGGGGCTACCCGGACGAGCGCTGAACCCCAGCCGCCACAGAGATCCTGCCTCGGCTCGTTGTCGAGTGAGGGCTCGGCGCGATTGCGAAAATGAGTGACGGGACTTTAGTCCCGTCACGATGCTACGGTGATGGGACTGAAGTCCCATCACTCTCGGAGGTAACGCCATGCATGTCTTCGTCACCGGTGGCAGCGGCCTGGTCGGGTCGACCGTCATTGCCGAACTGGTCGGCAACGGGCACTCTGTGCTCGGGCTTGCGCGGTCGGATCCTTCGGCCGCGGCGTTGACTGCGCTTGGGGCGGAGGTGATTCGCGGTGATCTCAATGATCTGGCGGTGCTTCGTGCGGGTGTGGCGCGTGCCGATGGTGTGATTCATCTGGCGTTCGATCACAGCGGATTCAGTGCCCCTGATGCGCTGGCCGCGGCGGTCGCGCAGGAGGGTGCGGCGATGGCGGCGCTGGGGGAGGAGTTGGTTGGTAGTGGCCGGCCGCTGGTTACGGTGTCGGGTACGCCTGCGGTGGACGGGCGCGCGTCCGTCGAGGGCGATCCGTCGGTGACCGACGGGCCCGTGGGTGGGCGTGGGCATTCGGTGAATGCGGTGTTGGAGTTGGCGGCTCGGGGGGTGCGTAGCGCGGCGGTGCGGTTGCCGCGCACGGTGCATAACGAGGGTAAGGGTGGGTTTGCGGGGATGTTGACCGATATCGCTCGTCGCACAGGGGTTTCCGGTTATCCGGGTGATGGCGCTCAGCGGTGGCCCGCGGTGCACGCGCTCGATGCGGCGGTGCTGTTCCGGCTGGTGCTGGAGAAGGCGGAGCCCGGAACCGTATGGCACGCCGTGGACGATGAGGGTAATGCCGTGCGGGATATCGCGGGGGTCATCGGCCGTAGGCTCGGTCTCCCGGTTCAGTCGGTGCCGCAGGAGACTTTCGGTCCGCTCGGCCCCATTTTCGCCTTTGATCAGCCGTCATCGAGCGCCCACACCCGCCACACGCTGGGCTGGGAGCCCAAGCATCCGGGCCTGCTGGAGGATCTGGAGAACATTCAGCCCTGATCGTCTGGCAGGTCGCTCGGCAAATGTGGTGCAGCCCATATTCATTTCAGGAATGAGAGTGTGTCACTCTAGGTTTCAGCGCTAGGAGAGCGGCAGTGTGGCCGACGGACCTTCCGAGGAGGGAGTGCTCATGTCAATGGCCATTATTGTGACGATCGGTGTGCTGACGCCGATTACCGGCGCGATCGCCGCCTACGCGACCGTCGCCGCCACCTACTGGTGGGAGAAGCGCAGCAGTCACACCCCGGGTTGATTCCCCCGAATGCCGTCATCGAGACGGCGACTGCGATTGCGCCTCAACCGCACCCGATAGCAGACGCCGCTACGCGTTCACCCCGAGCACGGTGATCGCGAGATCGGTGATCGCCGGAATAGCTTCGGACAAATCGCCTTCCGCGCCAACCATGGTGTCGAACGTCTCGAAGCTGGTGAGGGCCAACAGGATTCGCAGCTGAGCATCGATGCCCCCGTCGACGGGCTTGGTGTCGGTGAAGCGAGCCGCCAGCACCGCCAGGCCTTCGCGGCGTCGGTCGTCGCGGGCGCTGATAACCGCGTGCACGTCGGCGTCGAGTGCGGCCAGGGCGCGGAGCCGGCGCATGGCGGGGCGGTCGGCCTGCCAGAAGCGGGCGAAGCAGGAGATGAATTCGGTGAGGGCCGCGTGCGGGTCGGGGTCGGTGAAGGCTTTGACCAGTTCGGTGAGTCCGCCTGCCGCGCCGAGGTCGTCGCAAACCGCTTCCAGCAGACCGGTTTTGGATTTGAACTGGTAGTAGACGGTGGCGCGGGCGACGTCCGCGCGTTTGGCGATCGCGTCGAGGGTGAATCCGGTGTAGTTGTCGGCACCGCCCAGCACTTCCCGCGCGGCGTCGAGCACCTGTCGGCGGCTCTGCTCGATCTGCGCGGTGCGCTTCCCCAGGTTGTATTGACGCGGGCTCATGGCCTTGACAGTACCTGGCGATGCTGATTTATTCATACAGACCGTCTAACTAAATGAGTGCGGACGAAAGGACAGAGGCGTGACCACTTCGGGCCTCATAGTGATGGCCAGTCATCCGGATCTGGCCGGTAAGACCGCCGTGGTGACAGGCGGTTCGCGTGGAATCGGCGCGGCCACCGCAATTGCCCTGGCCCGCAACGGAGTTGCCGTAACCGTGGTGGGTCGTGATCGGAGCGCGCTCGACGGCGTCGCGACCGCGATCACCGATTCGGGCGGCCAAGCGCTGGCGGCCGTGGCCGATTGCACCTCGAAAGCCGACCTGGACCGGGTGCACGCCCAGGTCCTGGACCGCTTCGGCGGCGTCGACATCGTGATCGCCTTCGCCGGTGGCTACGGCCAGCCGGTGCCCTCGGCAGCGGAAACCGCCGAGCATTGGCGGCAGGTCGTGGACTCCGATCTCACCGCGACCTTCCTGACCATCTCCACCTTCCTGCCGGAGTTGACGGCGAGTCGCGGCACGGTCGTCACCATGGCCTCATCAGCCGGCCGACAGGCGTCCCGCGCCGCGGCCGCATACGCCGCGGCCAAGGCGGGCGTGGTGGGAATGAGTCGCCATCTGGCAAATGAGCTTGCGCCACTAGGGATTCGGGTCAACTGCATCGCACCCGCCACGATCGAGAACGAGCGGCTTCGGCGCGTGATGTCCGACGAACAACGTGACCAACTGGCGCGCACCTATCCGCTGGCACGGCTCGGAACTCCCGAGGACATCGCCGCCGCGACCCTGTTCCTGGCCTCCTCCGCGTCCGCGTGGATCACCGGCATCACGCTCGATATCACGGGCGGCTCGGTCATGCCGTGACAGCGCGTCCTGTTCCAAACACGCATCGCAGCCCAAAACAATTGCACGAGAACGGTTCAAGACAATGCTGAACGATCACAGACCCGCCACGAAGATCGACTTCTTCGGAATGTACCTCGCGCACGACGCCTGCATGCGCGACCTGATCCGACTCACGGCCGCCGTCGCCGAGAACCGCCTGGGCGAGCGATCGGTGCGCATCGGGTGGGAGACCTTCCTGCGCCAGCTCGACCGGCATCACAGCACCGAGGACGCCGCCCTGTGGCCGCTGGTGCGCGCAGCGGCCGATGATCCCGCGGATCTGGCGATCCTGGACGAGATGGAGGCCGAGCACGAGGGCATCGTGAATCTGCTGTCCAAGGTGGAGTACGGCGTCGCCAATTCCGTTCCCGCCGAACGATTGCGGTCCGATGTGGACGCCCTGGCCGCGGCGCTCGATACGCATTTCACCCATGAGGAACAGGTGGCCCTGCCGCTCATCGACCGCACGGTCGGCGGCCGCGGCTGGGCCGCGTTCGGTGAGGAGATGCGCAAACGCAATGGCACCCGCGCCATCACCGAGTACCTGCCGTGGGCGCTCGACGACGCGGCGCCCGAATCCAAAGCAAAGATGCTCGGTTTCATGCCCACCGCGGTTCGGGGCCTGTACCGCTTCGTGCTCGAACCGCGCTATGCCAGCCGCCGTCGCGGCTGGATCTGACCGTCGGGGCGATCAGGTGGCGGTGTTCTCGCTCCGAGGGGTGTGGGAGAACACCGCCACCAGAAAGTCCGAAGTATCGGCGAAGGGGCGCAGATCCCAGGTGGCGAGTTCCAAATCCAGTGTGAGACCGGCTTTTTCGGCATCGGCGCGGAATTCGGGGAAGTCGTAGCCGCGATCGGCGCCGAAGCCGGTGACCACGCGTCCGGTCGGGGCGAGATGTGCGGCGAAGCCGGAGAGCACCGCCGCGCGGGTGGATGGCGCGAGGAAGGTCATCACATTGCCCGCGCACACGATGACATCGAAGTCGCCGTCGACACCGCGCGCCGGCAGATCCAGTTCGGCCAGATCCCCGACCAGCCAGGTCGGGCCGGGATAATCCTGCTCGGCCGCGGCGATCAGCACCGGATCGACATCGACGCCGACCACGGTATGGCCGACCCGATGCAGATACCCGCCCACGCGCCCCGGCCCGCACCCGGCGTCGAGCACCCGGCT
The DNA here is from genome assembly GCF_042885355.1 of Nocardia sp. NPDC058058. Taxonomy (NCBI): domain Bacteria; kingdom Bacillati; phylum Actinomycetota; class Actinomycetes; order Mycobacteriales; family Nocardiaceae; genus Nocardia; species Nocardia sp. NPDC058058. Next base: position 1,336,214 of record NZ_JBHVSA010000003.1, read on the forward strand.
ACCCCGATCGAGCATGGCATCGATCATCCGTGCTTCCCCGGCGATATCGGTGCCCTCGGCTGCCAGGGTCCGGAATCGCTCGACATACCAGGCCGAATGCGCGGGATCAGCGGCGACGAGCTCCTCCCAATGGCTGGGGGTACGACCGCTCATCGTCAGCTCCTCCTGGTTCGGACCGGGTGTCGGCTCCACTGTGCCACCACCCGCCCCTGCGCCCGCGATCGCCCGCCTGCCGACGGGGTCAGACGACGTAGGCGGAAATCTGTGGATTCGGCAGTGGTGAGGGTTCGCCGGGAGTCGGCGGTTCGGGGAAGGGCCGCACGGGTTCGGCGGGTGTGGGCGGTTCGGGGAACGGCCGCGCGGGCTCGGGAACAGGCGGCACCGGCGAGGGTGCGGGTGGCGCGGGCACCGGCGACGGTGGTGCGGGCACGGGTTCGACGGGCGGTACCGGTGGCACCGGCTCGGGCGGGTCCAGCGGTGGATTCGGCAGCACATCCGCATGCCAGTTCAGGTCGGTCATGACCTGATTGAGACGGATGAGGGTGGCTTGCGCCTCCGCGCCCTCACCATAGGATTCAGCGTGCATCGCGGCCTCCTCGAATAGTCGACGTCCTCCTGAAAAAGTGACATCACCGCCGTTCCCGGAATGCCCGGGTTCAAACAATCGCTTGGAAATCTCAGTCGCACAGCGGGATTAGCTTGCCGAACGGTGTGCCGGTCTAGCCCCAGGACAATGCGCGCACCAGGGCATCCAGCGCGTGCGGATAGGCGCTGTCCGAGGGTGCGCCGAATCCCACGACAATCCCCTGCGGCCGATTCGATGCGTCGGTCGAGGACAGCCACATGCCGGACAGCCCTTCGATGTCCAACCCGTATTCCCTTGCACGGGAAAGGACTTCGTCCTCGGTGAGCCCGGCGGGCTCGAGCCGGATCAGCGCGTGCAGTCCGGCGGCGATCCCGGCGAGCGCGAAACCGGTGAGCGGGCGGCCCGCTCGGGGTGTGAGGCGGTCCGCGAGCAGATCGCGGCGGCGGCGATAACGCAGCCGCGATGACCGAATGTGCCGGTCATAGGCGTGCGAGGTGATCATTTCGGCCAGGGTGAGTTGCCCGAGCGTCTCGGAGTGATTGTCGGCGAGGCGTTTCGCCTCGGCGACCGGGCCGACCAGGCGGGGTGGGAGCACCATCCACGCCAGGCGGAGCCCGGGACCGAGCGTTTTGGAGGCGGTGCCGAGGTAGACCACATGATCGGGCGCAATGCCCTGGATCGCGCCGACCGGTTGCCGGTCGTAGCGGAATTCACCGTCGTAGTCGTCCTCGATCACCAGCGGCCCGGTGCGCGCCCAGTCGGCCAGATGCTGTCGCCGTCGCGGGCTCAGCGTCGAGCCGAGCGGGAACTGGTGGCTCGGTGTAATCACCGCCGCCCCAACGGAATCGAAAGCCGCGCTGGAGAGCAGGTGCACCTGGGCACCATCATCGTCGACCGGCAGCGGTGCCACGGCGGCACCGGCCGCGCGCACCGTATCGCGGAACGACGGGATGTACGGGTCCTCCATCGCGATGGTGGTCGTGCCCGAATCAGTCAGCACCGTGGTCAGCAGCGCCAACGCCTGCTGCACACCGGAGGTGATGACGATCCGGTCCGGTGTGGCCAGCACCCCGCGAGTGCGGCCCAGATAGTCGGCCAGCGCGGAGCGCAGTTCGATTCGCCCGCACGGGTCGCCGTAGCCGAATGCCTCCGAGGGCGCGCGATCGAGCGCTCGGCGGGCCGCCCTGAGCCAGACGGCGGTGGGGAAACGGCTGACATCCGGGCTCCCGGCGCGCAGCGTGTGTCGCGGTGCCGCAACCGATTTCGGCCTATGACCGGGTGCCGCACCGTGGGTGCCGACGGTGTCGGCGACCCGCGTACCCGACCCCTGTTTCGCGATGAGATGCCCCTCGGCCGTGAGCTGGTCATAGGCCGCGCTGACCGTTCCGCGCGACAGCCCGAGCTCGGTGGCCAGGGTGCGAGTGGAAGGCAGACGCACCCCCGCGGCGAGGCGTCCGTCCCGGATGGCCTCGCGCAACGCCTGCTCCAACCCCGCCCGCCGACCCGAGTCCGACGCGACGGGCAGGTGCAGGTCGACATCCAAAGTGGACCAATAACTAGGCATTGAATTGGCTCCTCACACTGAGCCATTATCGGCCTACCGTCGAAGTATGACAACGACATCGAGCACCTACATCCTGCCGACCACCCGCCTCGCGATCGATGAACTGGCCCCGGAAATGGCCAAGGCCCTCAACGGTCTCGAGCGCGCTTCGCAGCACACGGCGCTGGAGAAGCCGCTGCGCGAACTGGTGAAATTGCGCGTCGCTCAGATCAACGGCTGCGTCTACTGCGTCGATATGCACTCGCGTGACGCGGTGGCGGGCGGCGACACCTGGCGTCGCGTGAACCTGGTCGCGGTATGGCGCGAGGCCCCGTTCTTCACCCCGCGCGAGCGCGCCGCCTTCGCTCTCGCCGAGGCGATGACCCGGATCGCGGATGGCGAAGTGAGCCAGGGAATTTGGGACGACGCCGCGGCTCAGTTCGAGGAGAAGGACCTCGCCGATCTGGTATGGCACATCGCGCTCATCAACACCTGGACCCGCCTGGGCGCGACCGCCCGTCCCTGGACCCTGTCCGGCGACGAAAACGCCTGAGACACAACGCTCGACATACAACGCTCGACACACAACCGAGGGAGTTCGATCATGTCCACCGTCGTCATCACCTACTGCAAACCCTGCGGCTATCTCGGCCGCGCCCAGGCCGCCGCCGAGGCGCTCGGCACCCAACTCGGCATCGCGCCGGAACTGGTGCCGGGCAAGGGCGGCGTCTACCGCGTCACCGTCGACGGCGAAGTCGTGGCCACCAAGTCCCGGCAGGGTTTCCCCACGCCCGAGGTGATTGTCGAGGCGGTCGCCGAGGCCATCGCCTGAATGCCGGGCCTCGCTATGCGCCGGGAGCGAGACCGAGTTCGATGAGCAGGTCCCGAATGCGGGCGCGAATGTGATCGCGAATAATTCGGACCTGCTCGATCCCCTGACCTGCGGGGTCGTCCAGTGTCCAGTCGCGGTACGAGACGCCCGGAAAATACGGGCAGGTGTCGCCACAGCCCATGGTGATCACGATCGTCGAGGTTTCGACGGTGTCGGGAGTGAGGATCTTCGGGGTCTGGCCGGTGATGTCGATTCCGACCTCGGCCATGGCCTCGACGGCGATCGGATTGACGGCGTTCGCGGGTGTCGTTCCGGCGGAACGGACTTCGACTCGATCGCCCGCGAGCCGGGTGAGGAAGCCCTGTGCCATCTGTGAGCGTCCGGCGTTGTGGACGCAGACGAACAGCACGCTCGGCTTATCGGATGTCATTGCGGGATAGCGCCTTTCAATCCGTGGTCGCGGGATGTGGAATGACGACATCCTCGGCGGCCGCGGATGCGGTGGGGTAGAAGTATGCGACGGCACCGAGCCCCGCGAGTGCGCCGAGCACCTGGGCGATGATGAACACCGGTGCCGAGGCCGGTGCGATTCCGGCGAAGGTGTCGGTGAAGATCCGGCCGATGGTCACCGCCGGGTTGGCGAAGCTGGTCGAACTGGTGAACCAGTAGGCCGCGCCGATCCAGGCCGCGACCGCCGCCGGGGCCACCGCGGTGCGGCCGGTGCGGGCCAGGGTGAAGATGAGCGCGATAAGACCTGCGGTGGCGACGATTTCGCCGATGAAGTGGCCGGTGCCGGCCCGGTCGTGGGTGGAGATCCGCGCGGCCGACTCGTCGAACATGAGGTTCGCCAGCACCGCTCCGGCGATTGCGCCACCGGTCTGCGACAGGCAGTACGCGCCCGCATGCGCTGCCGTCAGTCCGGTGCCGGTGCGGCGGCCCGCGAGCCAATCGGCAAGGGATACAGCGGGATTGAAGTGCGCACCCGAGACCGGCCCGAACAGCAGGATCAAGACCGCGAGCCCGAAGACCGTCGCGGTGGAGTTCTCCAGCAATTGCAACCCGACCTGATCCGGTGAAAGTCGCTGTGCGGCAATCCCCGAGCCGACGACGATCGCGACCAGGGCCGCGGTGCCGATCGCCTCGGCCGCCAGCCGCCGCGACAACGGCGGCGTGTTCGACTCGTTCACGCGGGGGACAGGGTGGATCCGGCGGGGGCCAGGATGCCGGAAAGGCGTTGCAGCGCCTGCGGAACGACCCGGTAGTACACCCAGGTGCCGCGCCGCTGCGAGGTCAGCAGGCCCGCCTCGCGCAGCACCTTGAGATGGTGCGAGATGGTCGGCTGGGACAACTCGAACGCCGTGTTCAGCTCGCATACGCAGACTTCCTCGCCACCCGCGGCGGCGATCAGCGACAGCAGCCGCAGTCGGACCGGATCCCCGAGCGCCTTGAACGCGCCCGCCAGGCTCACCGCGGTCTCGGGGTCCAGTGGTGACGACAGCGTCGTCGTGCAGCAGTCCGCCGAGGCGAGCAGTGGAAGTTCTTGTTTCGACACTCGTCAATATTGACAGATATCGATACAACGCGCCACACTTGCATCGACAGTCGTCAATACAGCCCGGTGGAAGCCGAAAATCAACGGTCGCCGGGTGCGTCGAAAGGACGTGAGTCCCATGTCAAAGCCCATCGATGAACTGCGCGAGACCGTGCGCGAGCGCTACGCCGCGGCCGCCCTCGCGGTCGGTCATGGCGAGCCCGCACAGGATTGCTGCGGTAGCGAATGCTGCGCGACCGGGGTGATCGATATCGATGAGAACTTCGGCGCGAGCCTGTATCGGGCCGATGAGCGCGATCAGCTGCCGATCGCCGCGGTGGCGGCCTCGCTCGGCTGCGGAAATCCGACCGCCGTCGCCGATCTGCGCGCGGGCGAGACCGTACTGGACCTCGGCTCCGGCGGCGGTATCGACGTACTGCTCTCGGCCCGCCGAGTCGGCCCGACCGGTAAGGCTTACGGCCTGGATATGACCACCGAGATGCTCGCCCTCGCCCGGGATAACGCCACCAAGGCCGGAGCGACCAATGTCGAGTTCCTGCACGGCACAATGGAATCGATCCCCTTGCCGGACAACAGCATCGACGTGATCATCTCCAACTGCGTTATCAACCTCTCGACCGACAAACCGGCCGTATTCGCCGAAATGGCGCGAGTCCTGGCCCCGGGCGGTCGAATCGGAATCACCGATGTGGTGGCCGAGGACGCCCTGAGCCCCGCCCAGCGTGCCGAGCGCGGCGACTACGTCGGCTGCATCGCGGGCGCGCTGTCCTTCACCGAATACCGAGACCACCTGACCGCGGCCGGATTCGCCGACATCGAGATCACCCCAACCCATTCCGTGGCCGACGGCATGGTCTCGGCGATCGTCAAGGCCGTCAAATCCGCGCCCGACGGCCCCTGCTGCGGTCCGAGCTGCTGCGAGTAATACTCGAGGGTCTATTGGTGGGTGGGATCCGGCCACGAGCCGATCGAGCGGGACCGGACCGGTTCGATGAAGCGCGGTCCCAGCGTGCCGTCATATCCGGGACCCCAGTTCGTGGGCGTCCCGGACATGGTCACGGCGGCGTCGTCGGTGTACCAGTCGACCAAATCGGAATCGGAGCGGACCAGCCAGGTACAGCCCTGCTCGGCGTCGGCGGTGAAATCGCCGTGCCGGATCAGGGCCGGACGCCAGAAGTAGGTGCCGGGCCACATCTTGCCGAAGTTGTAGTCGAAGCCGCCGTCGAGGCAGTACGCCTCTTCCGAGCACGGATGGTGCGCCAGCGGCGCTTCGCGCCAGCCCGGTTTGGCCTTGATGAGGCGACTGTAGAAGCCGGTCTGCTCATCGCGATGCAGCAGTTTGATGTACAGCCCGGGGACCGGGGTGCCGCCGAGATCGAAACGCATTGGGCTGCCGTCTTTTACATCGATCCACGGCATCTCGGCGGAGTTCAGCACGATGAGTCGCTGGTCGGGCCGGACGAAGTCGCGATCGCCGTCGGCGAGGTCGAAGTGCCAGTCGCCGTATTCGCGGAACAGCAGGATCTCGGTGCCCGCGGTGACGGTGATCGAAGGGGTGAGCACGCCGGTGGGCGCCATCCAGAATCCGTCGGGGCCGAGCACGGTATCGCCGATGGTCACCTGGCCGGACAGGACGAACCATTCGGTCTCGGCGTGGTGTACGCCCGCCGGGCGCGACCAGTCGGAGCTGAAACGCACTTTGAGAGAGGCGGATCCGTCTTCTTCGTCGTAGCTGAGGTGGCGTTGGGTGGCGCTGCCGGTGGCGTGTTCGAACTCGGCGAGATGGTCGATGAGATCGCGGTCGGCGATGAGTTCTACATGTGGACGCATCGGTCCTCCTGGGTGCAACGGTATTTGCGATACAAAATGTAGTTGTTATCAATAACCAAAACAAGATGTATCGTAAATTTCATGACCGGACCCGGACGTCCCGCGGGACCCGCCGCCGATACCGAGGCGCTGGTGCTGACCGCCGCGCTGGATTTGCTACTGAGCGAGGGCGCGACCGCGCTGACTCCGCAACGGCTGCACTCGATTACGGGTGTGGCGCGCACGACCATCTATCGGCACTGGCCCACGCCCCGCGAGGTGCTCGCGGCATTGATCGCGGTGGCCCCGCACCGGCCGTCCGAGCCCAGCGGCGATCTGGCCGCCGACCTGCACGCCGAGGTCGACCTGCTCTGTGATCGCCTGCGGGACAAGCCCGTTGCCGCGTTTCTGCGCGCGCTGGTGATGGCCTCGTCCGGTGACTCCGGATACGCCGAGCTGCGGCGGCGCTACGTCATGGATCTGCTCGAACCGTTTCGAGCGGCCGTGCGCGCCTTGGATATCGGCGATGAGAGCTACGCCGAGGACGCCGCCGCGTCCATCGCCTCCCCGCTGCTGGTCGATGTGCTGCTGCTCGATCGCCCGGTCGCGCGCGCTCGCGCCCATCGTGCCGTGGACGATCTGCTCGCCAAGACCACCGCACCCTGACCGTCTCGGAAACCCTCAGCGCCGCAAGGACTTCGCCATGACCAATGCCGTAGGACACCGTGCCGTATTCGGTGTCATCGTGCCCAGTACGAACACCGTTGTCGAGCACGACTATTGGCGTGCCGCCGTACCGGGCATCGCCTATCGCGCCGGATCGATGTACATCCCGAATCCGGTCATGGGTGACGACGCGGACTTTCAAGGGCTGCTCGGGCAGATCCGCGCCTCCATCGACACCGCCGTGCGCGACGCCCTGACCGCCGAACCAGATCGCATGGTCATGGGGATGTCCGCCGAAACCTTCTGGGGCGGAGTGCAAGGCAATGCCGCGTTCGAGCAGCGGTTGCGCGATCGCACCGGCCTGCCCGTCACCACCGGTGCGAGTTCGTGCCGCGCGGCGCTGCGTGCGCTCGGTTGCCGCCGCATCGCGGTGTTCTCGCCGTATCAGCCGATCGCGGACAGGGAGGTCGGAAGATACTTCACCGAGGCCGGATTCGAGGTCACCGCCATCACGGGTCTGCGCTGTCCGACCGCGATGGATATCGCTCGGGTGCCCGATGATCGGCTGCGCGAGATGGTCGCCGACATCGACAGCCCCGAAGCGGAAGCCATCGTCCAGGTCGGCACCAATCTGTCCTTCGTCGCGCTCGCGGACCGCCTCGAGGCCGAACTCGGCAAGCCGGTCATCGCGATCAACAGCGCCACGCTGTGGCATGCGTTGCGCGAGCACGGATTCGACGATCGGATCGGGGGAGCCGGACAGCTGCTCCGCGAGCACTGACCACCGCCGCCGGCGCTAGGAGCCCGCGAGCAGATCGGCGGCGAGACCGTGCGACACCAGATCGCGGGCCTGAGGTTCGGCCGAACCCGTTGCCCCGGTCAGGAAGTCGTCCGACCAGCCCAGGGCCAGTGTGCGCAGCGCACCGGAGTTGACCGGCGTCGGGGTTCCGCAGAACAGGGTGCCGAGCAGATCGCTGCTGTCACCTTCGGCATCGGTGTGCGCGCCGCCGTGCAGGCGCACGCCCACGAAGGGGCGGTGCAGTTGGGATTGCACGGCGGCGGTGCCGAGGCCGAAGCTGTTGCACAGCGCGGGCGGTGCGGAAATGGTGAGGATCGGCAGCCCTGTGGGATCGAGTCCGGACAGCGCACGGGCGATATTGTCCCCGACGAAGGATTTGACCGGATCGAGCAGAATCACCCCGCGCAGCCCGCTCCAGGCGTCCGGATAGGTGCTGCGAATGCGATCGGCCACGAAGGTGACGGCCTCACCGCCCGCCGAATGTCCGAGGAAGATCAGATCGTGGGGCAGTGCCGGTGCGGGCTGTCCCGCCCGGCTCGCCGCCGCGGCCAGGCTGGCGGCCAACGCGCCACCGGGATCGGCTGCGGTGCCGAACAATTCGGCGACGTGGTTGAGGAATCCGGAGTTGTCGCCGAGGTTCTGCAGCGTGCATCCGGACAGCTGCATGAACGGCAGGCTGGGCGTGAAGACCAGATAGCCCGCATCGGCGAAACTCCGGGCCAGTGCGCCGACCTGGGTATCGCTGCGGGCGAATCCGTGCTGAATCCACACGAGCGCGCGCGGCGTGCCGGTGGGCAGATACCAGTCCGCGCTCTGGTGCAGTGTGTCTGCGGCACAGCCGATATCGACGTTGCCGGGCAGTTGGGTGGCGGCGGTGGCGGGTGCGGCGAACGCGGCCGCGAGTAGGACGGTGGCGACGGTGGTCGAGACCGGGCGTCGAAGAATCATGGTGACTCCCGCGGAGCGTGCCGTTTCCTGTGGCGAAATGGCGTTTCGATGGTGCGAGATCATTAGCACCCACCGGAAGACCGCTGTCAAGCGCTGCGCTGAACTGTGGACACCTTCGTGATTGATCGCTATGTTTCCATGTGTGAAACGCTGTTTCATTGTTGAACGGGGTGGCGATGCGATCCGCGCTGTACGTACCGGGTAACCGTCCGGAGCTCTTCGACAAGGCATCGGCCGGTCCGGCGGATGTGATCCTGCTCGACCTCGAGGACGCGGTTCCGCTGCGGGACAAGGATTCCGCGCGCACCGAGGTGGCGGCGTGGCTGCGCACCCGCGTGGATACCCGGCGGCGAATCTGGGTGCGGGTCAACACCGGCGAGGCCGGGGAGGCCGATCTACACGCGGTGGCGCAACCGGCCGTGGCGGCCATCTGTCTGGCGAAAACCGAATCGGCGCAACAGGTCCGGACCGCGGGTGCGCTACTGGGCACACTCGAGAGCCGTCCCGGATCCATCGCGATCTGCGCCCTGCTCGAAACCGCCGCCGCTCTCCTGGCCGCACCCGACATTGCCGCCGCCCCACGGGTCGCCCGGCTCCAGATCGGCGAAGCGGATCTGCGCGCCCAGCTGGGCATCACCCCCGGTGCCGACGACCGTGAGTTGCTCGCCCTGCGCACCCAGGTGGTGCTGGCCAGTGCCGCCGCCGGTATCGGACCCCCGCTCGCACCGGTGAGCATCGATTTCCGGAACCTGGACGCCTTCCGCGAATCCACGCGTGCGCTGTGGCGGTTGGGATTTCGCGGGCGAGCGTGTATCCACCCCGCGCAACTGCCGATCGCCAACGAGGTCTTCACCCCGAGCCCGGACGCCATCGCGCGCGCCCGCGCCCTGTTGCGCCGATTCGAGAACGCCTCCGGTGGAATCGTTCTCGACGACGCGGGCCGGATGGTCGATCACGCCGTCATTCGCCAGGCCCGGCGTCTGCTCGACGATGCCGGATAGTCGCCGTATCCCGCGCCCGGGATTCGCTCAGCGCCGCAGCTCATGCTTGGGGGAATTGCCGTAGACCTGTTTGTAGAGCTGCGCGAATCGGCCGGGATTGGTGAATCCCCAGCGCGCGGCCACGACCGCAACCGTGAAGCCATCGCTGGGCTCGGCCGCGATCAAATCCGCCCGGGCGCGATCCAACCGGACCAGCCGCAGATACTCCAGCGGCGTCATATCGTGCTGAATCCGGAACGCGTTCTGCAAGGCTCGCACGCCGGTGCCCGCGTGCGCGGCCAACTCGGCAACGGTGATCGGGCGTGCCGGATTGGCCTGGATGTAGTCCACCGCGCGCTGCACCGCCGAGGGCGGCACCGCGCCCGGACCCGATTGCAGGTGCAGGTCCATGGTGGTGTTGGGAAAGACCGCCAGGGCCGCGGCGGCCAGGGTCCGCGTGAGGTTCTGCACCACCAGTTCGGTCAGCACCGGAGAGCCGGGAGCGGTGAGTTCGTGGTGGGTCAGATCGAATAATCGGCCCCAGAAGCGCTCGGCGCGTGCGTCTCTCGGCTCCAGCGAGGTGAATCGGAAAGTGGCGGGGTCGATTCCCGATTGCACGGCCAATTCGGTGAGCAGGGTGTGCGGGATATGCAGCAGATTCACATCGTGGCTGTCGCAGTCCGCGATGATCGGCACCCCGAACGGAAACACCACGAGATCATTGCGGTGCTGCTGAAAGTCGGCTCCGCCGCCGCGTAATCGGGCCCGCCCGCGTATCGAGCGCTCGAAATAGACGTGGTCCCGCAGCGGCGCGATATGGCAGCTGTAGCCGATCGTGCTGCGGATCTCGGTGGCGATGACCTCACCCCAGACCATCGCGCTGGTGCGGACACGGCACTGCGGCGGGGCATTCCAGAACCGCAGCGCGTTATCGGAGTACATCTGGGTCACGAAGGCCACGGCCTCTTCGGCGTCCCGCGATAGGAGTTCCTCGCGACGCGCCTCGATCATTCGGTGCTCGATCATTGCGGAACCTCATTCGGGTGGAAGCTCGCGATTAGCAAGCAGTATCCGCCCGTCCGCACCGGTGAGTGCCAGGATTCGGCCCTTTGGATCACATCCTGTCCGGAAAACGATGATCGGCGCGAGCAGTCCTGGCCAGTTCGCGCACATCCGTTGAACGCGTTGACATCGGTTCCTATCGTCGAGTCATGCACTCGGTTGGCGATGATGGCTCGTGCTTCGAGCAAGGAATTCTCCGATGACCACCATCAACGAGGGTCGAGTACTCGCGTCCCTGAACTCCAGCACAACGCCGTTGACCATGCAAGGTTTCGAGACCGGAACTCAGCTCAGCGCCAAGGTGATCCGCAGATCCCTTGCCACGCTGATCCGTTCGGGCCTGGTCGAACAGGCAGACGGTCCGCCGCAGCGGAGCTGGCAGCTCAGCGCCCGTGCCCGCCGCTGGCTCGATACCGCGATCGGCCGAGCGGCACTGGACGTTCCGGTCAGGGGAACGGAAGTCATCACCCGCCGCCCACACTGATCGGGTCGCCGCCGCTCAGTGCTCGCGGAGCAAGGTGCCCGCGCCCTCGATACGATCGTGGATATCGTTGTCGCGCAGGGCCATCCACCAGGTGGCGGCATTGATGGCGATTACCGGTTTGCCGAGCCAGCGTTCTGCCTCATCGGCCAGGCGCACCATCGACAGATTCGTACCGCATTGAATGAGCGCGTCGATATCGTCGCCATCTGTTTCCAATAGCGCGGTGCGCAACTCGTTCTCGGTGACGTGCGCGATGGAAACCGCTGTGGGGCAGCGTAATCCCTTGATCGCGGCGACTTCGAAGCCGAGTTCGCCGAAGAAGCGGATGACGTTCTCGTCGCCGATCGGCTGGTACGGGGTGACGACGCCGATTCGTTTGGCGCCGAACAGTTCCAGGGCGCGCCGGCAGGCCTCCGCGCCGGTGGCGACTTCGAGCCCGGTGACGTCGTGGATTTGCTTGACGAATTGGCGATTGCCCGCGATACCGCCCCAGAAGGTTTCGGCGGACATGCCCATGACCATGTAATCGGGTTCGCAGGTGAGCACTCGTTCGCAGGCGGAGACTATTTCGGTGCGGATCTGCTCGAGCAGGCGATCCATTCCGGCGTCATCGCTCATGTTCTGGTCGCGGATATGGATTCGGGCGAAATGCGAGGTCACCCCGGGCACGGTCATGCGATGGAAGTCGGGCTCGACGATGGTGTTCGTCGAAGGGGCTATGACGCCGAATTTGCGTCTCCAGCCCAGGGCGTCGGTCATCGGATCATCTCCTTGTCTTTCACCGCGGCGTTCGCGGCCGACAGTCGCCAGGCGGCGGCCAGGAATGCCAGTTGCGCGGCGGTATTGCAGAGTTGTTCGGTCCACTGCAACGCCACCGTCTGATCGGGACGCGAGGCGAGCGGGCCGAGCAGGAAGAACACCAGCAGCTGGATACCGAGCAGGGCGGCCGAAATCGTATCGGCGCGGGCACGCGCCAGGCCGATCAGATGAATGCTGGCGATGGTGGCGAAAACGGTGGTGCTCACCAGCATGGGCAGGGTGTCCCGCGCCAGGATCGCCCCGAGCGCGCAGGCGGCGGTCAGGCTCGGGACCAGAATCGCCAGCCAGCGTGGCACCCGGCCGGACCCGTCGCGCAGCAGTGCGAGCGCGAGCAGGCCGAATCCGAGCGTCAGGAATGGGAACAGCATGCCGCGCAACCAGATCAGGTCCGGTCCGCCCGCCGCCGCTACGAGTTTCGCGGTGGCCTTGGCGATCCCGCCCACCCCGAGGCAACCCGCCGCCACCCGGACCACGGTGCCGTTCGGCGCTATCCGATGCAGCAGCAGCACGCCGAACGCGGTGCACAGCACGGGTACGTAATCCTCGACGGCCAGGGAGATCGGATAGTCCACCGCGCTCATGCGTCGAACAGTTCACGTCGGCGCAGCGGTGCCAGTGCGAAGCGGCCGATCACCTTCGAGGTGGTCAGCCAGCGCACATGAGCGCCGTTGCGGGTCTGGGTGACCGCCTGCTGAGCCAGCCACGGCGCGACGGTGTCGACCGTATCGGCGAGGATATTGAAGACCTTGCGCGCCTTGGCCAATTCGGCCGGATCGTCGTAGCCGTGGGTGAGCAGGTCGGTGACGACCATGCCGGGACTGAGCAGTCCGACCGAGACGCCCGGTGGCGTCTCGGCGGCGAGGGCTTTGGTGAGATAGGTGACCGCGCGCTTGGTCGAACCGTACGCGGTCAGTCCGGGGACGGTGCGGCCGTCGCTGCCGAGACCCTCCATATTCCAGACGTGACCGCCGCCGGCGGCGGCCATACCGTTCATGGCCACGGCCGAACCGTGCAGCACACCGAGCAGATTGGTATCGACGACCGCGCGTGCGGTCTCGACCGGCAACTGCCACAGCGGTTTTCGCTCATGGGAGATTCCGGCATTGTTCACCCAGACATCGACCCGGCCGAACTCGCAGACCGCGGCGTCCCAGAAGCGTTGCAGCTGTTCGTGATCGGTGACATCGGCGACCACCGCGAGCACATCGCCGCTCAATTCCGCCCGCACCTTGTCCACGCGTTCGGGATCGACCCCGCACAGCGCCACCCGATGCCCGCTGCCCAGCAGCGCCCGCGCCATGCCCAATCCGATGCCGCGGGTGCCACCGGTGATCGCGACGGTACTCATGAGCGCTCCAGTACGCCGTGCATGACGGTGGTCAACGTGTTGTGCTCGAAGACCTGATACACCACCGCCAGGGTGCTGCCCGAGCCCATTCCGGGTTCGGCGTCGACCATGAATTCCCGTCCGCTCACCCGGCGGCCGTCCGCGGTATGCCACCGCACGAAATTCGCTCGGCCGTAGGAGTTTCCATTGCCCCACAGATCGGGGCCTTCGTGGAAGGATCGCACGCCGTCCCGGCGCACGGTGGCGCGCCAATCCGCTTCCAGCCCACCCGAGATGCGCAACCGATGTTCTGCCGCGAGCAGGTTCACCGGCTCGATCTCGAGCGCCATATCGACGGTACCGAGGGGGCGCTGCGCCGCGCTCCAGAGTTCGAGCTCACCGGCATAGCGGCTCTTGTCTTTCGTCGGAATGGTGAACACCACTGGACCGCACCGTGTTTCCGTCTCCAGGCGCTGGTCGGTCAGCTTCGGGTCGCGGGTGTAGACGCCGTTGAACACCCCCACCATGGCCGGACCCTGGTGCAGCACCGACGAATACACCTGGGTGTCGCCGAGCGTGTGATTCCAGGTGTTGAGCGATACCTGCCAGCCCGGCCCGTAATAGTGCGCGTCCACGAATCCGCCGTAGGGCTGGCCGGATCCGAAGAAGTCGGGCCCGGTGTAGAGGCGATCCTGGTCCGAGTCGCGCACCCCGAACGCGAAGGGCGCGCCGAGGGCGAATCGGCCCGCCAGTTCACCGCCGCCGGTGAGCCCGCCGTCCATGTAGTAGGTGGTGCTCCCATTCTCGAAGACCGAGGAGCGCCGGATGTCCTCGAAGCCGCGCCAGCTCCCCTGCGCGTCGAAAAGCGAAGGGCGGCCGACCCATTCGCCTTCGATCCGCTGCTGGAATTCGCTGGGTGCGAGCGTGCCGGACTCGCTCATGAGACCAGCTCCCCGCGCACCCGCTCGGCCTGTTCCACGCCGAGCAGGGCGGTCACCCGCGCCCAGACGGGATCGACATCGGGACTGAACAGATTCGCCCGGTTGGCCAGATCGCGGGCCGCGAGATCCGCGGTGACCTCGGGAACTCCCTTGTGCACCAGACTGAGCCAGTGATCCAGGTAGCGCTCCACGGTGCCGTCCAGTGCGCGGAAGGCGTCCTCGGAAGCACGGCACACCACCATCCACGGCGACATCATGGCGCGCTGCCGGGGGCCGATGGCGGCCTGGGAAATCCCCTCGAGTTCCCAGGCCTGATCCAGCAGCGGACTCAGCGGTGCGAAGACCTCGTCGAGGTATTCGAGGTTGACCGCCAGGTCCACGCGCGGGATCAAATCCAGGTGCATGGCGAAGTATTCACCGCCGTGCACCGCATCGAGCGTGAAATGCGGTACGGCGCTGTCGCTTTCGGTGAACGCGAAGATCATATGGCTGTCCAGTCCCAGCTGCGACACCACCAGATCGACCGTCACCACCTTGTCGATGGGGCCGCCGCGCAGCACGCGCAGCCGTCCGACCGGTTCCGGCGATATGGGGCTGGTCAATGCCAGATCCTCGCTCTCGCGCAGATCGAACGAGGAGACCAGGGTGTCCAGGGTGCGCTCATTGAGCGCGGCGGGCAGACTCATTGCGGATTACCTCCGGTGCGGGCCTTGTGCACCCAGGCACTGGCCAGTTCGGGATTGTCGCGGCGGGCGGGCGAGGCGATCACCGTCGCGGTGCGGCGCGGGGAGTCGCCGGTGATGATGTCGTCGCCACCGACCCACCAGCCCTGTTTGATCAGTTCCAGGCGGCGTCGCCGATACGCGACCTGCAAACTGTCGCTACGCACATGCAGTTCATCGGACAGATCGAACGGCAGTAGTTCGGGGCGTTGCGACTCGACCACGGGCCGATCCTGCAACAGGATCTTCTCGATTCGCTTGCGCGCGTTGGCATCGGCCCACCCGCCGGTGAAGAAGTTGCGATAGCCCAGAATCTTGATGAGCGTACGGTCCTGCGAGAGCGGGATATTGAAGTCGTACAGCAGCAGATCCCCGATCGGCAGCCGCACGTGCAGTTTCACGATATTGGGCAGATACCAGGCATTGGTGACGGTGACGTACTCCGCGCGCTCGCGCCGCCGCGCCAGCAGCCCCCACAGCCCCTTGGGCAGCGGCGGGCTCAGTTGGATATCGGCCTCGGCCGACCAATCCGTCTGCTGGATACGGAAATCCGGGATCTCGGGCTTATCCGGGTTGCCGAAGGAGGTGCCGTGCACGAACGGGGTGTGCGCGGCGTCCACGACGTTCTCGAAGGCG
Source organism: Nocardia sp. NPDC058058 (assembly GCF_042885355.1). Lineage (NCBI taxonomy): Bacteria > Bacillati > Actinomycetota > Actinomycetes > Mycobacteriales > Nocardiaceae > Nocardia > Nocardia sp. NPDC058058. The sequence goes on from NZ_JBHVSA010000003.1 coordinate 1,351,920, forward strand.
CGTTCGTAGTTGGCCTCGATCTCCATCTCGAACTGGACCATGCGGAACGAGGGATCGTCGTGCTCGGGTATGACCGGAATGGGCGGTCGTTCGGCCTCGGGCAGATCGCCCAGGAAGGCCCAGACCATCCCGTACCGTTCGGTGGTGGGATAGGCGTCCACCCGGGCCTTGCGCGGAATCTTGCGTTCCTCGGCGTTGGCGGGGATCTTCACGCACACCCCGTCGGCGTCGTACTGCCAGCCGTGATAGGGACACGCGATGCAGTCCCCGGTCACGGTGCCCATCGACAGCGCGCCGCCGCGATGGACGCACAGATCCGAAAGGCACACCGCCGCACCGGATTCGGTGCGATACAGCACGAAATCCTGACCCAGGCAGGTCACCTTGCGGGGTGTCCTGCTCACCCTGTCCGCGAATTCCAGTGCGTACCAGAAGTTCTTCAGCATTGTCTCGCTCCTATCGCCGCGTCAGGTGCACGCCGTCGCCGCAGTCGGCCAGCTCGTGCGCGGCCGCCGCGTCACCGCGCAGATGCGTTCGCAGGAACGCCGAGGTGAGCGCGGCGAACGGGCCGAGTGCGTCGGTCTCGGCCGGGCCGTCCAGAAAGGCGCGCGCCGCGGTGGGATCGGCATCGGCGATGCCGAAATGATTGGCCCCCGGTATGACCGCCAGCAGGTGATCACCCGGCGGCAGGGCCTCGGTGAAGGTGCGGCGCACCGGATCCGGTCGATCCGCGCCGTCCTGGCCGTAGCGGTCGGCGCTGCCCTGGATGACGCCGTCATTGGTGCCCACGCCGAGCAGGACCGGGCACTCCACCTGCGCGGGCAGCACCGTGCCCGGATCCCAGCCCAGCATGGTCGCCACCATCGTGTGCGCGCCCCAGGCGAAAACCGCCGCCACGGCAGGGAAATAGCGCGCGGACTGCAAGACCACGGTGCCCCCGGCGGAGTGCCCGCCGAGTGCGATCCGGCCCAGGTCGAGCGCTCCGCGCAGCGGGGGCTGCTCGTTCAGTTCGGTGAGCGCGCCCAGAATCTCGCCGATGGCCGGACAGGTGGGGCGGGTGCCGTAGGCGTCGGGCCGGGCGGCGTCCAGGTCCACGCCGGGCGTCAATCCCTGCTGACCGCCGAACAATTCGGCGACCCGGTCCATGGTGACCACCACGAATCCGGTCTCGGCGACGGCGGTGGCGAAGCGCCGATAGGAGTCCTGACCGACATTGACCCCGGACAGGAACACCACCACCGGGTAGGGAGCGGCGGCCGGATCGGGTCCGAAGACGCCGGTGAGCCGTTCGGCGTCATCGCCCGCGGCGACGGCCGGGTAGTAGATCTTGAGATGCGCGGTGTCGAACGGTGCTTTGCCATCGGTGCGCACCGACCACCAGAGTGAACGAATCATGCGGTCGGCCTGGGTAGTTCACGGTCGCCGCCCCAGAGCGCGCGGACCAGCCGCCGGGTCAGGTCCGGGCCGAACATGCGCTCGCCCATCACATTGGCCGGATCGCGCTCGGCGATATTGCGCCGCACGGTCAGGTCCCGTTCCGCCAGTGCCGCGCGTTCGTCGGCGGGCACGGGTTCGGCCTCGTCCACCCAGCCCAGCCACTGGTCGACCCGCGCGGACAGCATGTCGCGCACCAAATCGAGGTTGGGCCGGGTCGCCGGGAAGGAATAGCAGTAGGCGGTGGGGGAGAGGCTGGCGCGAATGAACCCGGTCCGGCTGGTGAACCAGGTGAAATCCGGATGCTCTTGCTTGAACGCCAGCCAGGGTGCGTCCGCGTCCGCGTAGTAGCGGTCGAAATACGCACCGTCGCCGACCAGATCGCCGCGGGGAATGGCATCGACGTAGAACCAGCCCTCCGGCCACAGCAGCAGCGCGGCGCCCAGGTGCGGTACGCGCACCTGCGGTCCGAGCCATGCCGTGAGGTGCAGGTTGACGAAACCCGTTCGCGGATCACCGATCCACGAATGCACCAGCCAGTCGATCTCGGGACCGGAGTAGGCCGCGAGACTGCCCGCCGGACCGGTCTCCGCGTCGCCGTAGGATTCCAGCGATTCGGTGGAGGGATCGCGGGTCAGGGTGAATCGTTCGGCCAGACGGGATTCCAGACTCGTGGTGAGTTCGCGCCACTCCCGGAAGGTTTCGGTCACATCGACCCGGGGCGTCTCATCGACCATTTGCTCTACGTGTCGCAGGGTTTCACTCATGGTTGCTCCGATGGTGTTCTCATATGGCTGCTTTCGTCAGTGCGTGCGGGCGGTGCGGGTGTCCAGCGGCCGGGACGGACGGCCCGCGACCAGGTCGGTGCCCCGGGAGACGGTGCGATTCATGGCTTGAGCGGGTCGAATGGTGGCGCGAACCATGAGTGCGCCGGGCTCGGCCGCGGTCACCTCGGGATGGCTGATGACGCCGGTGAACGGGCCGCTCCAGGCGGTCCAGAGCGTGAAATCCGGGCTCAGTGCGCAGATTTCGCCGGTGAGGCCCTGCGGTGCGGACCCGGCGGCCACGATATTGAGCCGGTTCTCCGCGGCTCGTTCGGGCAGGCCCAGGCGCAGTTCCCAGGATTCGGCCGGAGTGAACGGCACGGCAACGACATCGGCGTCCGCGACCACCGCCAGCCGGAACGTCTCCGGGAAGATCGAGTCGTCGCCGATCACCAGGGCCATACGGCCCCAGGGCAATTCGAAGATGCCGAGCTCATCGCCGAGCGTCGTCAGCCACGGGTAGCGGCCGGTGCGATGCAATTGCCGCTGACGTCCGACAATGCCCGAGGCATTCAGCAGTAGACCGTCATGGGCCGCGCCGTCGCGCACGGTGGTGACGACATGGGTGTCGGTGCCCGCGAGCGCGAGCATCACTTCGGCAATCGGGACATCCGCCAATTCCGGTAGCACGATCAGATCTGTGCCCGCGGAAGCCAATTCACGAATCCCCGGGATCGAGGCCGCGGCAATGGCGGTGGAGATGTTCGGCGCACCGGCTCCGGCTTGTCGTTCGCGCGGTTCGGCATTGAGGGGTTCGTAGAGTTCGGGACGGCGTGCGGCGATGACATCGGTGCCGTCGGGGCGTGATTTGTCATCGGCGCGTGCGATATCGATATCGGCGATGACGATCGCCTCGCCCGCCGCCGGAGCCATCGCGACGCAGGTGCCGTCCGGTGCGACGATCTGACTCTCGCCCGCCCCGTGCAGGCGATTCGGCGGCACGCCCAATCGTGCGGCGATGGCCGGGAGCTGTGCCTCCGGGAGCAGCGGCCCGACCTTGTTGGCCGCCACCACCCACACCCGGTTCTCCGCGGCCCGCACCGGAATGTGCAGGCTCGCTTCGTCTGTGGCGAACGAATTGAGGCTGTTGAGCAGCAGTTGCGCACCGCGCAGGGTGAGGGACCGGGTGACCTCGTTGATCACGCCCTCCATGCAGGCGTACATCCCGATTCGGCCCAGCGGTGTATCGATGACGGGTGAGTCGTCGAGTCCGCGATCGAGGTGGTCGTTCTCCGCGCCCATCAGGATCTGCTTATCGGACTCGCCGAGCAGCTCCCCGCCGGGACCGAAGAGCAGGCTGGTGGCGGTGGTGCGGCCGTCGCCGCGGGCCAGCGTGACGCCGATTTTCACGTGGATCCCGTGCGCGGCGGCCCGCTCGGCGACGGCGGTGAGAAACCAATCCCCGGGCGTGCAGGCCATTCGGCGCGCATGAGCCCGATCGTCGTACCAGGATAGGTGGTTACAGAACTCCGGCAGGACCACGAGTTCGGCGCTCGCCTCGGCGGCGGCGTCGATCATGCGCAGGCAGGCGTCGAGATTCGCGGCGACGTCGGTCCCGGCGGCGAGCTGTGCGGCCGCGACTCGTGTCATGCGTCGCACCCTTCTACTCGGCGCTGTGTTTCGGACATCGAAACACTGTTTCCAATCATGCTGATTCTGTACCGGCCCCGGTGATCTGTCCAGGGCTGGTTCCGGATTTCACGACCCGGTAATTCGGCGCAACCGAATCGTCTTGTTTCCCTCCGGGTTACGGAGTTGCCCGCCTTGACACCCGGTCCCACCGCGGGTTCAATATGGCAATTCCGAAACTGCGTTTCCCTGAGAGAAACGGACGCGGGAGGGTAGGCATGGCGACCTGCGGTTCATCCTCGAAAACTGTTGCGGCGCTGTCGGCGAGCGGTGTGCTGGCCGGTCCGATCGCGGGCGGGCAGCTGGTATTGCTGTCGAAACCACTGGGCGGTGTGCTCGGCATACCGGGCGCGGTGGTGGGCTATATCGCGCTCACCGTGCTCACGGTCGGCGGCGTGACGGCGCTGTTCGCGGTCCGGCGGCAGGTGCCGAGTCCGGTGGCCGGTGCGTGCGCGCTGGTCGCGGGCGCGGGATTCGCGGTGGCCGGATGGGTTTCGGCGCCTTGGCAGTTCGTCGTGGCCGTGCTGGTCGCCGGCGCGGCGGCGGGGCCGTTGGTGGTGACCGGTCGGGCGCTGGCATTCGACTCGCCCGGTGCGCTGACCCGATGGCAGATCGCAATGGTCGCCGGGGTGACCGTGACCGCGGGCATGGCGTCGCTGTGTTACGAACGGCCGGGGCTCGGACTCGCCGGTGCCGGTGCGGCTCTCACTGTGCTCGGTCTGGGCATCGTGCTCGCGAAACACGGTGTGACGCCGCCCGGTTCACTCATCGTGGCGCGAGGGTCGATATCGCGCCGATACCTGCTCGGATACGCCGTCGCGGGCTGGATCGTCGGCGGCACCGTATTGCCCGCGCTGCATGTTCTGCTGTTCCGCTGGAACGCGCTCGGGGCCGAACAGACGAATCTGCTCTTGCTCGCCTCGGTTCCGGCGATTGCCGCGCTGATGCTGCCCGGCCCGCGAATCGGTGCCGTTGTCCCGCTGCTGATTCTGGCCGCCGGGGGACCGGTGCTGGTGGCGACCGCACCCGGACGGGTGACCCTGACCATTGGGCTCGGCGTGGCGCTGGCCGCCGCCGCTCGCGCCGCGCGGGGGCTCGACCTCGCCGTTCGGGCCGAGGCCGCACGCTCGCATCGCATGGCCGCGCTCACCGCATTGACGGTGGTCATCGCCGGGGCGGGGGGTCTCGCCACGGTCACCGCACTGGGCGAAATCCTCGGTACCGGTTCCGGATTGACCGTGCTGGCGATTCCCGCGCTGGCGCTCGCGCCGCTGTGCGTGCCACGCGCCCCGGTCCGGGTGTCCCGGTCGCCGCTGATCGCCCAGGTTCTAGAAGGAGAAGCCCCGTGATTCGCACCATCGCCCGCTGTCTGGTCATAGTCGCGGCGGCCCTGCCGATGTGGACCGCCCCGGGCCGGGCCGCGCCCGAATCCGGGGCCGCCATCCAGGTGAGCGCTGTCGGTGATCTGACCGAGGGTCAGCGAATAACAGTGAACGGCAGCGGATTTCGCGCCGGACTCGCCGCCGTCGCGGTCGGGCTGTGCAAACAGGGCTTCACCAACGGGTTGAAGGACTGTGATCTCGAGGGCGGCGCGACCTTCGTCAATATCTCCGGCGACGGCACATTTCCCACCGTCACCCTCACCGCGCGCCCGCGTTTCCGCGATATCGACTGCACCCGCAGGCAATGCGTCATCGCCGCCGCACCGCTGCCCGGCACCGAACCGCAAACCGTGATCGACGCGAATTCCGCCGAAGTCGCAATAGGTTTCGCCGGGTCACCGCCCCCGGCCCCCACCTCGGCCCCCACCTCGGCCCCGAGTGCCGCGTCCGTGCGCACCGAGTCCGGCACCAATGGTCCGTCGACGCTGCTCTGGGGTGCGACCGCCGCGCTATTGCTCATCGTCGCCGTCCTGGCCCTCGCCGACCGGCGACGGCTCTGAAAACCCCTGGAGGAACCATGAAAACCATTCGAGCCCGCAGCGCGCTGGGTGCGGTGGCATCGGCCGCGGTGCTGCTGTTCGCGGGCAGTCCGGCGGCCACCGCCGATCCCGCCCTGACACTCAGCGCGAGTTCGGGTCTCGCCGCGGGACAGGTGATTACGGTGTCGCTGGTGGGGCTGCCGCCCAATCTGCCCACCGTGGCGGTGGGACAGTGCAAGCCGGCGGTGGTCAGTCCGGCCGATTGCAACCTGGGCGGATCGCTGATGGGCCGCGCGGACGCACAGGGGGAGTGGCAGCCCAACGGCGGCAATCGGTCGATCACACTGCTCGCCGCGATCGGCGGAACCGATTGCGCCGCAACGTCCGGAGCCTGCACCGTCGCGGTGACGAGCCTGACCGACCCCACCCATATCCTGGCGTCGGTGCCCCTCACCTTCGGCGCCGAGCGGACCCAGGCTCCCACCGCTACCACCACCGCCGCGTCCAAGGACTCGGACGATGACGGCGGCAATACCGGCGTGGTGATCGGCATCGCCGCAGGTGTTGTCGTGGTGCTGGCAGCGGTGGGCTTCGTCGTCGCGCGACGGAGAGGCGGCACCTCGCGCTGAGCGTCTGTGCTGCGCCGACGGTATGGGAGTCTGTCCCGGTGCCGTCGGCGCTTCGCTGTGCCCGGGAAATCATGCTGCGGGCCAACGGAGTTCAGTACGCGGACCGCGACGATCCTTCTGGCGGTCAGCGTTTCGGGTAGGAGAGGATGTCGGCCGGGTCAGAGCTGCGGATAGGCGCGTGCGGACAGGCCGGAACCACCGGCCCGGAACGCGGACGGGGCGTGGCGTACGGTCGTCTGCACGTATTCGCGCAGACCCTCATCGGCGTATTCGCGCCCGAACCCGCTCTGTTTGGTACCGCCGAAGGGTGCCCGCAGCGACATTCCGGTGCGGTTGTGGGTGTTCACGAAGGTGAATCCGGCTTCGATGCGCGCGGCGAAGGCGAAGGCGCGATCCTCATCGGCCGACCACACCGAGGCTCCGAGCCCGAGTTCGCAATCGTTGGCCCGGGCCAGCACGTCGCGCTCATCGGTGTACGTCAGTACCGGCACCGCCGGTCCGAACTGCTCGCGCCGGACCAGCCAGGCGTCGTCGGGCAGATCCAGTGCCAGGGCGGGTGCGACGTAGTAACCGTCTGTGTCGGAGGGGATTTCGGCGAGCGGCACCAGCCAGCCGCCGCGACTCCAGGCGTCCGCCAGCAGGTCGGTCATGCGATGGGCGGCGGCGCGGCTCACCACCGGCCCCATGCTCGTGCGCTCGTTCACGGGGTCACCGACGATCAGAATCCGGTGTGCCGCATCCAGATACGATTCCAGGAACTCGTCCAAGCGCCGCGCGGGCACATACAGCCGTTTGGCGGCCATGCACACCTGCCCCGACGTAGCGAACGATGCGAGTACCAGGCGTTCGTAATCGGCGGGGGAGAGGGTGAAGTCGTCGAGGAATATCGCCGGATCATTGCCGCCGAGTTCGAGCAGCACCGGCGTGAGGGCCTGCCCCGCGGCCGCCGCGATACTGCGCCCGGCTTCCGCGCCGCCGGTGAAGGCCACCTTGCGAATCAGCGGATCGGCGATGAGCGCTCGAACCGTCTCCGGTCCGCCGTGGATGACCCGGACACCGGGCAGCAGCCCCGCCACCTCGGTGACGGCCAGCGGCGCGAGCGGAGAAGGTTTGAGCACCACGGTATTTCCGGCAGCCAGCGCCGGAGCGAGCTTGAGCACCGACAGGATGATCGGCGCGTTCCACGGCGTGATCGCCGCGACCACCCCGAACGGCGCGGCGGAGCGCACCAGCCGCCCCTGCGCGTCATCGATCGCCGAGGCGGTGAGCACGGCGGCGGCGTTATCGCGTACCCAGCGCAGATACGTTGCGGCGAAACCGATCTCACCGCGGCAATCGGCGATGGGCTTACCGCTCTCGCGGGCGAGCAGTTCGGCCAGGTCCGGTGTGCGGGCATCGAGCGCTTCGGCCGCCGTACCGAGTGCGGTCAGCCGCTGCCCGAGCGGTCGCGCCGACCAGTCCAGGAACTCCCGGTGTGACTGCCGCACCACGGCTTCCACCGCCTCGGGCGCGGTTACCGGCACCGATCCGACAATCTCGGTGGGATGGGCCGGATTCTCCCGATCGATCTTCATGGTCATCTCCTGATCGGCTTGATCGCCGGATCTGGACCCGGCGTCGTATCGCGCGGTGACCGGTAGTTCACCGTGGGGTCGCCAGCGAATCGAGCAGGCAGGCGCGGCGCAGATACGCCCGCGCGGCCTCCGGATCCGCTGCCAGCGCGCGCAATTGGTCGCGATAACCCGCGTCGTCACTTCGTAGTCGCTGCCAGTTGTCATGGCTGGTGCGCTGCACATGGTCGACGGCCACGGTGCGCCGCAGCGTGGCGGCATCGTCGAGTCCGCTCTCCGAACCACCGCCGAGCACCTCGGCCAGTGCTTCGCCGAGCCGTACGGCATCGTGGATACCGCTGTTCATCCCCATCCCGCCCAGCGGATTATTGACGTGCGCGGCATCACCCGCCAGCAGCACCCGGCCGATCCGGAAGGATTCGGTGACGCGCTGATGCACGCGGTACAGCGAACCGTGCAGCACCCGCCACGGCCTGCCCAGATCCGCGACCGCGGTCAAACGTGCCGGGAGCCGGTCCATTTCGAGGTGGTCGGCGGTATCGGCGGGCGTGGGCAGCAGTACCCGCCAGTGTTGCGGGGTGCGCAAAAGCACCAGCCATTCGTGCGGATCGAAGACGTAATTGATCGGTGCGATCCCGGGCAGCGCCGCCGCGAGATCCTCATCGACCGAGGCGACCAGGAAGCGTTCGGGATAGGTGCTGCCGTCGAATCCGGCGTGCACGCCATTGCGCACGATCGAATGCGCGCCGTCCGCGCCGATCACCCAATCCGCGCGCACCGGTCCGCGCGAGGTGTGCAGGATGACCCCGTCCGGCCCGGCGTGCAGGCCGTGCACCTCATGATCGAAACGCACCCGCGCGTGAGCGGGTAAGGCGTCCAACAGGATCGGGGTCAGCCTGCTCTGTTCGCACTGCACCCGAAAGGGATAGCGAGTGTCGTGCGCGAGTACGCCGAGATCGAGCGTGGCGATCTCCCCGCCGCCGCGTTCTCGATACTGGAAGGTCGAAGCGATGATCCCTTGGACGAGAAGTGGTTTCAGTACACCGAGGGTTTCGAGCATCTCCAAGGTCGGCGGATGGAAGGTCGAGGCGCGTGATTCGGTGGCGAGTTCCGCGCCGCGCTCGAGCACCGTCACCTCGATGCCGCGCCGGGCCAGGGTCAGCGCGGCGGTGAGGCCCACCGGCCCCGCGCCGACCACGACCACGGTGCTCATGAGGTGTGCAGGGCGAAGCGGCCCTCCACGCCCACCACCCGGGCACCGGTGAAGAAGCGCAGCGTCTCGCCGGTGCCCTCCTCGCCGAGTCCGGACCAGCCCCACGCCGGGCGCGGTGTCATCAGGTGCAGGCTCATCACCGAGGAACCGTTGACCTTGACCTCCCCGGCTCGAATCCGTTGCGCCACGGCCAGAGCCGCTTGCTCGTCCGCGCCGCAGACGTAGCCCTCGAGGCCGTAGGGCAGCGCATTGGCCAGGTGCACCGCCTCGTCCACCGATTCGTAGGTGACCGTTCCCGCGACCGGTCCGAAGATCTCCTCGGTGAGATCGCCGTCCAGCAGTGTGGGCGGCAGATAGTTTCCCTCGCGTGGCGGTGTGCCATAGGTTCGGAACTCACGCCCGGACAACGCATCTCGCACCGCACCCAGGTGCCGCGAGTGCACCAGCGGACCGAACTCGGTCGCGGGATCCAGCGGCGGTCCGAATCGCAAGTCCCCGAGCCGTTTTCCGATGGCTTCGAGGAGTTCACCGGCTCGGTCGGCGGGCAGGATCAACCGCCCGAGCGCCCGGCACCACTGGCCGTTGAGCGTGGTGAGCAATTCGGCGGCGATGCGCGCCGCACCGTCGGTATCGGCATCGGGCAGCACGATGAGCGGATTGTTGCCGCCCAATTCCAGTTGGCACGGCCGCAATAGCGGTGCCGAGGCGGTCGCGACCGAACGCCCACCTGCCAATCCGCCGGTGAAGGACACCGCCCGGATCCGCGGATCGGCGACCAATCGCGCCCCGGTCTCGGGCCCACCCTGCACCAGCTGGAACATCCCCGCCGGAACATGCGCGGCGATCGCCTCCGCCAGCGGAATCGCGCTGTACGGGGCCAGCTCGCTGACCTTCAGAAGCACCGGACAGCCCGCCGCGAGCGCATTCGCCACCTTGTGGGCGGCCATGGGGGCCGGGGCATTCCACGGCACCAGGCATAGCGCGGGCCCGAGCGGGAGCCGGTGCACCTGTACGCCCTCGCGGTCCTCACGCAGTATTCCCGCTCGCACCTGCGCGGCGGCGAGCCGGAACGCCCCGGCGACGATGACACCGAACAACGCGGTCTGCCGTATCGGGACACCCGTCGCACGCGAATCCAATTCGGCTATGTATGCCAATCGCGGTTCCAGCTCGTCCGCGATGGCGTCGAGCATCTCCGGGGTGATCACCCCGGTCGCGCCGTCCGCGACCGCGAGGGCGCGATCGACCCGCTCGGGTGTACTGGCCAACGCCCGGGCCACCTGCTCCCCGGTGGCCGGATCCTCCAGCGCCACACCGAGATCCACACCGGGGACGGCCCACTCGCCATCGATGAACTCGACGATCGCGGGCAGCTCCCCGGTCACCGCGCGGCCTCGGCCGGTGCGGTGGTGAACAGTTCGTTCGCGGTGGCATCGGTGACGATGCGCGCCACCTCGAGCATGCCGCGCTCGGCGGGAAAGGTCATGACCAGACCCATGGCGAGATCGCGCAACGCCCGGCCCGTCACCCCGCTCATCGACGCCGCCGAGGTGCCGCCGGCTTTGAGCGCACCCAGCGCCACCGCGAAGCACGCCTCGGTGACCGCACCCTTACCGAGCCGCCACTGCGTGAAGACCTCCTGCTTGGGTTTGATCGGCGGCTCAACGGTTTCGATGCCCAGCTGATAGCGCAGCCACAGGTAGGCCGACTGAAGCTGACGGGTCATCTCCCCGATGAGCACCTGGTGCACCGGTGAGGACGCGATCGGTTCCCCGGTGTCGGCGAAGGTCTTTCGGGTCGTCGCGGCCAGGGTCTCGTCGTAGACCTGCTGCGCGCACCCGGTGTAAACCGCCGCGATGGCGAGCTGATTGCCCACGAAACTGCCCCGGCTCATGGTGAGCATCTTGGGAAACGCGCCGGGAATGGCCAGGGCTTCGTCCTCGGCGATGAAGACATCGTCCAGGCGAATGCCGTTATTGGCCGTGGCCCGCATCCCGAGCCCGTCCCACGGCGCGCGCACGCTCACCCCCGGTGCTTCGCGCGGGACGAAGAAGGTCGCCAGCCCCTGCGCGGTGTCGTAGCCCTCGAGTTTGGCCGAGGTCAGATAGAAGTCGGCGACGCCGGTGGCGCAGCCGAAGGACTTCTCCCCCCGCAGGATCCAGCCGCCCTCGACCTTGCGCGCGGTGGTGGCGATGGTGATATTGGCCTTGGCGGTCTTGACTGATTCCGAGGCGAAATTGGCCAGCCACACCCCCTCGGCCATCCGGGTCAGGACCTTCTCGGCGAACGCGCGCACCACCGGAATCTCGGTGTCGGCGAACAATCCGGCGTCGATCGCCTCGAGCGGGAGCAGCCCGCGCGAGGCGCTGGTGTTGTGGAAGAAGTAGGCCAGCGCGGTGGACGGGCAGGCGGTACCCATGGCGTAGGTGGCCGCGGCCAGATCGCGCAGGGTGCCGCCGAGTCCGCCGAATTTCTCCGGCACCACCAGGCCCAGCAGTCCCGCATCGCGCAGCAGCGCGACATGGGTGGCGGGGAAGGCGGCGGTGCGGTCGGCCTCCTCGGCGGCGGCGCGCAGTGCGGGCAGCACATCGTCCACCCGTTGCGCGCGTGCGCGTTCGGCGGCGGTCATATCTTCGACGAGTCGTTCGCCGATCATCGAGCTATCCCCTCGTAGTAGGTGCGATCGTGATAGATCAGTGGCGGTGCGGGTCTGGGGGTCGCCGCGTCCTGCACCAGGCCCAGGACGATGGTGTGATCGCCCGCCGGGTGGCAGGCCGCAACCACGCAGTCCACCCAGGCCACCGCATCGGTGAGCACGGCCGCGCCGGTGGTCGCGGTATCCCAGCGTCCGGCGGTGAACCGGTCGTCACCGGCGGTGGAGGTGGCGAAGCGGCGGCCGATGTCCTCGTGATCGTGGCCGAGCACATTGACCGCGAAAACGCCGCTGTGCCGGACGAATCGGCAGGTGCTGCTCGCGGTGGCCAGACATACCGAGACGAGCGGTGGATCCAGGGCCACACTGGTGAAGGAGCTGGCGGTCATGCCGTGCCGGCCGCCGCCGTCGCGCGTGGTGGTGACCACCACGACGCCGCTGGCCCACTGTGCCATGACAGCACGGAGATACGTCGTATCCACCCTGCATCTCCGTTTCGATAGAGGAAACACTGTTACGCACAAGGTAACGCTGCGCGCGGGGTCGCGCAAGAGGGAACGGCCCTGTGACACAGCGATTTCGGCGAATGCGCCCGGATTTCCGCAGCCTGTTTCCCATGGGGAAATTCCGTGCCCTAAGCTGAGAGCGTGTCGGACACCGAGGCCGAGAACCAGAGTCGTTCCATCGCCGCCGTCGAACGGGCCATGGACGTGTTGTTGCTGTTCGGCCGCACCGGCCGGCCCGATCTCGGGGTCACCGAGATCGCCAATGAACTCGGCCTGACCAAGGCCGCGGTGCACCGCATCCTCACCGCGCTGCGCAATCGCGAACTCATCACCCTGGAACCGACCTCGCGCCGCTACGCGCTGGGCCACGCCGCCATCGCACTGGGCCGCGCGTATCTGGCCCGCACCGATCTGCGCGTCATGGCGGCCCCCGAACTGCGCCGCCTGGCCCCGCTCACCGGTGAGACCGCGACGCTGTCCATTCGGCGTGGCGATACCCGCATGTACGTGGATCAGGTTGTGCCGGACCAGGAATTGCGCATGGAGGTCGCGCTCGGGGTGCCGTATCCGCTGCACGCGGGCAGCTCGTCCAAGGTGATTCTGGCGAATCTGCGCAAGCAGGAGATCGACGAATATCTGGATCGGCATGAGCTCACCCCGTTCACCGATGCCACCATCACCACCCCGCGCAAGCTGCGCACCGAACTGGCCGAGGTGCGCAAACGCGGCTACGCGATCTCGCTGGGGGAGCGCCAGATCGGAGCCGCGTCCATTGCCGCGCCCGTACTCGATCATGACGGCGGCGTGGTGGCGGCGATCAGCATCTGCGGCCCGCTCTCGCGCTTCGAGCCGAAGATGAAGGAGTACGTGCCGCTGCTGCAGAAGGCCGCGGCCGCCCTCTCGGCCCAATTGGGTTACACGGCTTAGCCTTCGGGCCGCGGGGTCAACCGCCCAGGTGCGCGCCGGGTTTGAACACGCCCAGCGCCGCTGCGGTGAGCACGCTGCCCCAGATCGCCCACACGTACGGCAGGCAGCCGTCCACGCTGCCGCGCAGGGTTCGCTCGACCTGATCGGTGGAACCGCTGGACATGAGCGTGCCGAACGCGGGGCCGAAGGGGCGCAACGTCATTCGAATGCCGAGGCCCGCCGCGATGGCGGTGGTGTACAGCAGGATCTTGCCGCCCAGCCACTTCGGGTTCGTGGTGACGCCGAAGGGTTCGCTCACCAGCAGCGTGTAGACCCCGGCCGCGGCCATCGCGGCGATAACAGCGCACCTGATCGCGAGATCGGCGCGGTACACCAGCCTGCGGCTGCCGTGTGTTCGGTGCTGAATCACCGTGAGCGCCAACCAGATAGCGGCGAACAGCCACACCGTCACCACGAGCCACCACGGAAACAGCTCGATCCCGAACAGTGAGGCGCCGTGCGGATCCAATGCCATCAGCGTGATGCCGCTGGGCAGGAACAGCACCAGGCAGATCTTCGGACCGAGATCGAGTCCGCTCATGATCGCCAGTGCGGTCGCGCGCGCGGGCGGCGTGAGATCCGGGTTGATCACGAACCTGCTCGAGTAGTACACGCCCAGGTCGCCGCCGAGCCAGAACACGAACAACACCAGGTGCAACAGAATCCACCAGCCGTGTGGATGCGACCCCATGGGCGGGTCTCCGTTCTCTTCTGCGAAACAGTGTTTCGGAGTATGCTCCGCCGATAGTTTCACATCGAAACAGTGTTTCCACAAGCGAAACGGGAGACCCATGCGCGCCATCTCCGCGGCCGCCCTGTCCCTGCTCCTGCTCACCGCCGCACCGGCCGCCGCCGATACCGGTGGCGTGCACCACACCGCGGCGCACATCTCGACCGACGACGCCACGGTCTGGTACCCCGCGCACGCGGACCATCGACTACCGGTGGCCCTATTCCTGCCCGGGGCCAATGTCGGCCGCCAGTACTACAGCCAATTCGCTTCCGCCATAGCCGATTACGGCTTCGTGGTGGTGGTCCCCGAGCGATATCCGATGCCGATGATCGACTACCGCCTGCCGAGCGAATTCCAGCTCACCGACGTGCTCGCCTGGGCGCGCTCACAGGCGGCGGACGCGTCCTCGCCGGTCGGTGCGATCATCGATCCCACCACGCTGGTGGTGGCCGGACACTCCTACGGCGGCGCGGCGGCCCTGTACGCCGCCGCCGACCGCTGTCAGATCCCCTTCTGCCTCGGCCTGAGCTACCGCCATCCGCCGGAGCTGAAAGCCATTGTCGGACATGGCACCAACACCACCATCGGCCCGGTGATCGACGCGGTGGCGGTGAGCGACATCCCGGTCATGTTCATCAACGGCACCCTGGACGGGATCAGCGAGCCCGACGAGGCGCACGAGAGCTTCACCAAACTCACCGGCACCCCCACCGCCGAATACGTGAACCTGCTGGGCGCCAACCACTTCGGCCTCACCGATATCGACGACCCACCCGGCGCGGTCCCCGACACACACCCGGAAACCGTGCCGCGCGCACAGTCGATCGCCACCGCCGCCCGCTGGACCGCCATGTGGTTCCTCGCCCAACTCGGCGACGCCACCGCCCGCGACTACGTCTATCGCACCGGCCCACGAGAGGATTCCACCGTCACCGTCGAAATGCGCTGAGGGGTCGAGCTCGACAAGGGGCCGGGAACCGTGACGAATCGCTGACAGACCAGCGCGGAACCGCAAATTCCGCGCGCCCGGGGTCGAGAATCGCAGTGGTGACCGAATGGGTGTTCCCGGCCCGGCCAACTACTGAAAGGTCCACTGCGATGCCCGACTACAGCGATCTGCGCGCCCTGTTCATCAACTGCACCCTGAAACGGTCGCCGGACCGCAGCAACACCCAGGGCCTGATCGACCTCTCGGCCCACATCATGGAGAAGAACGGCGTCTCGGTATCGCATATCCGGGCCGTCGACCACGATATCGCCACCGGAGTCTGGCCCGATATGACCGAACACGGCTGGGAGCGCGACGAATGGCCCGCCCTGCAGCGCAAGGTGATGGATGCGCACATCCTGGTGCTGGCCGGACCGATCTGGCTGGGCGACAACAGTTCGGTCATGAAACAGGTCATCGAACGGCTCTACGCCAATTCCAGTGTGCTCAACGATGCCGGGCAGTACGCCTACTACGGTCGCGTCGGCGGCTGCCTGATCACCGGCAACGAGGACGGCATCAAACACTGCGCGATGAACGTGCTCTACAGCCTCCAGCACATCGGCTACTCCATTCCGCCGCAGGCGGATGCGGGCTGGATCGGTGAGGCCGGACCGGGACCGTCATACCTGGACCCCGGTTCCGGCGGACCCGACAACGATTTCACCAACCGCAACACCACCTTCATGACCTGGAACCTCATCCACCTGGCCCGCATCCTTGTCGACGCGGGCGGCTTTCCCGCACACGGCAACCAGCGCAGCGAATGGGACGCCGGGTGCCGTTTCGACTTCGAGAATCCCGAATACCGCTGACCGCGGACCCGGCCTGCCACCGCGCTACCGGTTCAGGATGTCCAGTGCCGCAGCGAGGTTCAGGACATCGGCGTATTTCGCGTTGAGATCGTAGAGGTTGCCCTCGTGCAGTCGGGGGTCGCGGTCGCCGCAGGCGTCGGCGACCACCAGCGGGCGGAAGCCGTGCTGCAGGGCATCGGTGGCGGTGGCTCGGACGCAACCGCTGGTGGTGAGTCCGGCGATGAGCAGGGTGTCGATGTGATCGGCGGTCAGGTTGGCGGCCAACGCGGTGCCGTGGAAGGCGCTGGGATACTGCTTGGTGACCACGGTTTCGCCCGGGAGCGGGGCCGGGTCATCGAGGAACTCGCCCAGCGGGTTTCCCTCCTCGAAGACCGCGAGCGTGGGCACCTTGCGGCGGAACAGGCCGCCCTCGGAGGTGCCGGTCCGGTAGGCAACCCGGGTGAAGATGACCGGAATGCCCTTCGTCCGAGCGTGATTCACCAGCGTCGCCGCTGCCGCGACGGCGGATTCCACCGGCGCGCGCAGCGGTGAGTCGTCGTCGAGGTAGGCGGCGCAGATATCGATCACCAGCACCGCGGGATGAGCACCCGCCCCGAGCGGGGTTCCGTACCCGGCGTTGCGGGCGTCTTCGGCGAGATCCTTCACGCTCAATTCCCCTCAGACCACGCCGGATTCGGCGAGTTCGGCCAGTTCCCGCGCACCCAAGCCGAGCAGAGTGCCGTACACCTCGGCGTTGTGCTGTCCGAGGTCCGGTCCCGCATGCCGGATCGCACCGGGTGTGGCGCTGAGTTTGGGCACCACATTGTGCATCGGCAGATCGCCGAGCTCGGGGTGGGTGATGCGCACGATCGCCTCGCGCGCCGCGAAATGCGGATCCGCGAACATATCTCGGGCGGTGTAGATCCGACCCGCCGGCACTCCGGCGGTATGCAACCTGTCCAACAGCGTCTCGGGCGCGACAGTCGAGGTCCAGGCGGCGATGAGGTCGTCGAGTTCGCCCATCCGCGCGCCCCGGGCGGTGTGATTGGCGTAGCGCTCGTCGGTCGCGAGTTCGGGACGGCCCATGAGTTCGGTCAGCCGCGCGAAGACCGTGTCCTGATTGGCGGCGATGAGGATCATGTCACCGCTCGCGGTGGGATAGACATTGCTGGGCGCGACATTCGGCAGCACCGAACCGGTGCGCTCACGCTGGTATCCGGTGATCGCGTATTCGGGAAGCAGCGATTCCATCATGGCGAGCACGGCCTCGTAGATGGCCGAGTCCACCAACTGCCCCTGCCCGGTGCGGGTGCGGTGATGCACCGCGACGAGGGTGCCGATGGTGGCGAACACCGCCGCGAGCGAATCGCCAAGGGAAATGCCGGTGCGGGCGGGCGCGCGGTCGGGATCGCCCGTGGTGTAACGGATTCCGCCCATCGCCTCGCCGATCGAGCCGTAGCCCGCACGCGGTGCGTACGGTCCGGTCTGGCCGTAGCCGCTCACCCGGACCATGATCAGGCCCGGATTGAGTTCGCGCAGCACGTCATAACCCAGGCCCCAGCGTTCCATGGTGCCCGGCCGGAAATTCTCGATCACGATATCGGCCTCGGCGATCAGCGCCCGCGCCAGCCGCTGCCCTCGCGGATCGCGCAGATTGCAGGTCACGGACTTCTTATTGCGCGCCACCACCGGCCACCACAGCGATTTGCCCTGCGCCTGTTCGCGTCCCCACTGGCGCATGGGATCTCCCGAACCCGGTGACTCCAATTTGATCACCTCGGCCCCGAAGTCGCCGAGTAGCTGTCCGCAGAACGGCCCGGCCAGCAACTGACCCATTTCCACGACCCGAAGGTCGGCCAAAGGCCCTGCGGCGGTGGTGGTTTCGGATGGCATGCGGCGGCCCCTTCCAAGACAAGAATGGATACACTGTATCCCTGAGTGAAACAATGCGGCAAGGTAGCAGGAGGATCCATGGACGTCACGGTGGTCGAGGTCGCCCCGCGCGACGGATTGCAGAACGAGTCGCGGATCATCGCGACCGCGGCCAAGGTGCGGTTGATCGAGCGTTCGATCGACGCCGGACTGCGCCGCATCGAGGCGGTGAGTTTCGTGAATCCGCAGCGGGTTCCGCAGATGGCCGACGCGGAGGCGGTGATGGCGGGCGTGCCCCGTCAGCCCGGAGTGTCCTACGCCGGGCTGGTCTTCAATGATCGCGGCCTGGATCGGGCGCTCGCGGCGGGCGTGGACGAGATCAATGTGGTTGTGGTGGCGACCGATACGTTCAGCCGCCGCAATCAGGGCTGCACCACCCAGGAGGGCATCGACCGCTGGCGGGCGCTGGCCGAGCGGGCAGCGGCGGCCGGATTGCGCCGCACCGTAACGATCGCCGCGGCGTTCGGCTGCCCGTTCGAAGGCGAGGTGCATCCGGCCGCGGTACTGGACCTGATCGACAGTGTCGCGGCCGCCCATCCGGACGAGATCGCGCTCGCCGACACCATCGGCGTCGGTACGCCCGATCGGGTGCGTGCGGCCGTGGCGGGGGCGATGAAGCGCGCGCCCGGCATTCCGCTGCGGTGCCACTTCCACAACACGCGAAATACCGGGTACGCCAATGCCATTGCCGCACTCGAAGCCGGAGCGCGGGTGCTCGACGCCAGCACCGGCGGGGTCGGCGGCTGCCCGTTCGCACCGGCCGCCACCGGCAATATCGCCACCGAGGATCTGCTCTACATGCTCGATCGCATGGGCGTCGGCACCGGGGTCGGCATGGAGACCGTGAGCGCGACCGGTCTCTGGCTCGGCGAACAACTCGGCGCACCGGTGCCCGCGCTGCTGGGCCGGGCGGGCGGATTTCCCGCCTGACGCACAGTATTTGGGACGCGAGGTCGCGCCGACGGCCCGGCCGCCGAGGCAGCCGGGCCGTGGCACAGCGGATCCGGATCAACCCGGAACCACCGGTTCGGTGACCTCGAGCAGCGTCAGCAGCTCCTCGAATCGGCCGGGCGCGGCCAACCCGTAGACGGCCTCGGTGACGGCGTCGGCACGGGCGGGGGTCAGTGCCCGCGCGGTATTCAATCGGAACTTGGTGGCGAGTTCGCTTGCCGACAGCGGATTCCCGGGACCGCCGCGATTGACCTCCACGCGTTCGGTGAGCGTGCGCCCATCGCGCAGCCGCGCGGTGAGCACGGCCGGGAATTGAAACGGGAAGATCTGTTCGGATCGGGTATCGGGGACGCATTCGACCTTGGCTGCCAAGGCCAGTCGTCGCGGATCCGCCGCCATGGCGTCGGTGAAATCCTCGTGGAACAGGCCCAGCCCGCCCCCGCCGAGCAGGGCCGCGGCGACCGTGTACGGACCGGAAAACGCTGCGTGGTAACCGGATTCAGGATGCCGCTTGTGTTCGATGGGTTCGCCGATGGTGCGCAGCACGGGCGCGGGTGCGCCGAGGACCAGTCCATCCACCTCGGCGGCGCGGACGCCGCGAGCGCGCAGGCGCAGCGCGGCATCGATGCCCGCATGGGTGAAGTGGTTGCAGGGATAGGGTTTGAAGAACACCCCGGGCAGCTCCCAGCGCTCACCGAGCTCCGCGGTCACGACATCCGGAGTCGCCTGATCGCCGCAAAACGCTTGCAACAGGCCGAATCTGCCCTCGATCACGGTCGGCGGGCCGGTGAGCCCGTGCCGTGCCAGGCTCGCGGCAGTCACCGCGGCGTGCGCCGCCCATCCGCAGTGCACGCGTTTCACGGTCCCGCCGGTTCGATTGGCTTCCAACAGACCCGAACCCATACTCGCCGCGATCCCGAGTGCGTGCGCCACGCCGTCCGCGTCGAGGCCGTAGAGCATGGCCGCCGCGGCTGCTCCGCCGACCGCGCCGCAGATGGCGGTCGCGTGCTGGCCGCGTTCGAAGAACACCGAATTACCCAGTGCCCGGTCATATCCCGCCATGCCCAGTCGGACGGTGACCTCCACCCCGACGGCGATCGCGTCCAGCAACGCCGCACCCGAAGCCCCGGCGGTCTGGGCCACGGCCAGCGCGGTGGGTACCACGGTGGCCGAGGGGTGCAGCACCGACGGCAGATGCGTGTCATCGAAATCCAGTGCGTGCGCGAGTGTTCCACCGAGCAGTGCCGCACCGGCGGCGGGATATCGGCCGGGCTGACCCAGCGCGGTCGCCTGCGATGCGCCTTCCCATTCTAGGATCACCGCCCGCACCGCCGCAGCGGCTGGCGTGTGCAGGGCCGCGAGACTGTTGCCCAGCACATCCAGCACCCGCCGCGCCGCATCCGCCCGCAGCTCGCTGCCCACCCCGTGTGTGCGCGTGGTGATCGCGAAGTCCGCCAACTGGTGGACGATCGTCGGCGCGCTCATCGGCTGACCGCCGCGAGTGGGCGCACCGGCGAGCCGGTACCGCCGACAATGCGCAACGGCGCGAGCACGAAGACGAATTCGTGTAACCGCTCGGCCGCAAGCGTTTCCAGTGCGAGATGCTCGAGGATATAGATCCCGTTTTCCACCAGTAGTACCCGATGCACCGGCAGCACACTGTGCCCGGCTCCCGGCGCTAGGCATTCGTACGCGGTGGTATCGGCTCCGGTGGCTGAGATATCTCGCGCGGCAAGCCATTGCGCCCCGGCGACACCGACCCCCGGGACACCGGTCACCGAACCCAGATAGGCCGGAGGATCGTCGAACCCGCGCGCCCACCCGGTGCGAATGAGCACCACATCGCCCGGTTCGACTCGTACCCCGGCGTATTCGGCCGCGCGCTCGAGATCGCGCACCGTCACCTCGTAGCCGCCGGGAAGGACATCGGTGTCGTGCACCGCGGCGATATCGAGCAGGATGCCCCGGCACACGAATCCGGGCAGCTGCTCCGCGCCGTGTTCGCTGAACGCCCCGCCCCGCTGCGCCGCGAGGGCGTCGACGCCGCCGTGCAGCATGCCGTTCTGGCTGACATGGCTCAGCGCGTCGATATGGGTGCCAACGTGCCCACCGGTGACGATGATCTCCGCCGCCGCCGAGCCGCCGTCCGGGCGCATCATGTCACCGTGCCTGCGCGCCAGCGTCATTCGGAATCCGGGATGATTCGGTGAACACGGCATGCCCGTGAAGAAGGGCTGACCAAGTTCGATAAGCCGGACCCCGCCGCGCACCGCCTGGACCAGAGAGTCGCTCATCGCACCACTCCCGCCGCGCGCAGCTCGGCCAGCGCATCCGGGTCGACCCCGTAGCGGCCCAGCACCTCGGCGGTGTGCGCGCCCAGAGGTGGTCCGGTCCAACGGATTCGGCCCGGGGTCTCGGATAGCCGGAACAGCACGTTCTGCATGCGCACCCGCCCCAGTTCGGCGTCGGGCAGTTCGGCGATGGTGCCCAGTGCGCGGTACTGCGGATCGGCCAGCACATCGGCGGCGGTGTAGACCGGAGCGATGGCGGCCTCGGCCTGTTCGAAGGCTTTCACGACTTCCTCGGTATCGCGCTCGGCGATCCACGCGCCGACCGCGTCATCGAGTTCGTCCGCGTGCGAGGCTCTTTCGGCCCCCGAGCCGAACCACGGTTGGTCGATCAGATCGGGTCGCCCGACCAGGCGCAGGACCCGTTCGGCCACCGAACGCGCACTCGCGGACACCGCCACCCACCCGCCGTCGGCGGTGCGATAGAGATTGCGGGGCGCATTGTTCGACGACCGATTACCCATGCGCGGTTGCAGTTCGCCGAGCTGGTCGTAGGCGATGAGCTGCGGGCCGAGCAGGGTGAGAATCGGCTCGATAATGGCCAGGTCGATCTGCTGGCCGACCCCGGTGCGGTCCCTCGCGCGCAATGCGGTCATGATCGCGAAAGCCGTTGCCTGCGCGGCGATTCCATCGGCCAAGCCGAACGGGGGCAGCATGGGCGGCCCGTCCGGCTCGCCGGTGATCGCGGCGAATCCGCTCATCGCCTCGGCCAGCGTGCCGAAACCGGTACGCCGGGCATAGGGGCCGATCTGTCCGAAACCGGTGACGCGGGCCAGCACCAGGCCCGGATTGATCTCGCGCAGTTCGGGATAGCCAAGGCCCCAGCGTTCCAATGTGCCCGGCCGGAAGTTCTCGACGACCACATCCGCCTCGGCCACCATGCGGCGGAAGATCTGCTGACCCGGCGCCGACCCGAGGTAGAGCGTCACCGATTTCTTGCCGCGCCCCAGCATTTTCCACCACAGTCCCACGCCGTCGCGCTGTGCGCCGTGGCTGCGCACCGGATCGCCGTCGGGATGTTCGATCTTCACCACATCCGCACCGAAATCCGCCAGCAGGGTCGCCGCCAGTGGTCCGGCGAACAGCGTCGCCACATCCAGTACCCGGATTCCCGACAGTGGGCCGTCCATCGCTCAACTCCTACCCGCCACAGCATGTTTCCCACAGCGAAACGTGAAAGTGGGTGTGCGGCATTGACTGTCAGCGCATAGTACTGCGATGATCGCCCAAGTGGTAAAGCTGTTTCGCACAGAGAAACTGGAGTGAGCCGTGGCTACCGAGCTGTTGATCCGGAACGCCCGCGTCGTGCGCCCGGGCGATCCATCCACCGACAGCCCCCGGGCGGTCGATATCGCGATCGCGGGCGGGGTCGTCACCGAGATCGGCGCGCGATTGCCCGCCTCGGGCGTGGACACCGTGATCGACGCACACGGGCTGCTGGCCTTTCCCGGTGTGGTCGACGCCCATCAGCACTGGGGCATCTATCAGGACCTGGCCGCGGACACCGATACCGAGAGCCGCGCGTGCGCCCAGGGCGGCGTCACCACCTCGATCACCTATATGCGCACCGGGCGCTACTACCTCAATCGAGGCGGGGCGTACCGGGACTTCGTACCGGAGGTGCTGGCCGCGATGGCCGGTCGATCCTTCGTCGACCACGCCCTGCACCTGGCCCCGATGACCGCCGAGCATATCGCCGAAATACCTGCTCTCATCAAGGAATTCGGCATCACCTCGTTCAAGATCTTCATGTTCTACGGTGGCCACGGCCTGCACGGCCGCTCCTCGGATCAGGCCGAATTCCTGATGATCCCGCCCACCGAGCGCTACGACCTCGCGCACTTCGAATTCGTCATGCGCGCGATCCAGCGCGCCCGCGCCGGCCTGGGCGATCAACTCTCACTGTCCCTGCACTGCGAGACGGCCGAGATCATGGCCGCCTACACCGAACTCGTCGAACGCGAGGGCACGCTCACCGGGCTGCGGGCCTACAGCGCCTCGCGCCCGGCGCATTCGGAGGGCCTCGCGATCACCACGGCGTCGTACCTCGCCCACGAAACCGGATTGGCGAATATCAATCTGCTGCACCTGTCCTCGGCCAAAGCGGTCGAGGCAGCACTCACCATGGCAGCGGCCTTTCCGCACGTCGACTTCCGCCGCGAAGTCACCATCGGACACCTGCTCGCCGATGTCGACACCGCGCACGGCCTGGGCGGCAAGGTGAATCCGCCACTGCGCGAACGCGAGGATGTCGAGGCGCTCTGGCGGCACCTGCTCGCCGGGGATATCGACTGGGTGGTCAGCGACCACGCCTGCTGTCGCGAAGAACAGAAATTCGGGACCGACCCCGAGGATGTCTTCGCCGCCAAATCCGGCTTCGGTGGCGCGGAGTACCTGCTACCCGGCCTGGTCGGCGAGGGAATACGCCGCGGCCTGCCGCTCTCCCGCATCGCCGAACTCACCGCCCGCAACCCGGCCCGGCGCTACGGACTGGCCGGCAAAGGCGACATCGCACCCGGCTACGACGCCGATATCGTGCTGGTCGATCCCGAGGCCCGATGGACGGTCCGGGCCGCGGATTCCGAATCCGCCCAGGAATACACACCTTTCGAGGGATTCGACATGCGCGCCCGCGTCGACACCGTCCTGCTGCGCGGTCACCGCGTCTACGGCGGCGGCAAGATCCAGGGCGATCCCCGCGGCCGCTACCTGCGCCGCGATCCGCGCGCCGACGGCGGTCGCGAGCAGACGTTGTCCTGATTCGCGGTGTTCTCGGACCGGCCAGCTCAGTCGCGGGGAGTCTTACCGCCATCTGGCGTGTCGGCCGTCCCGGCGGTGCGCTGGCCGGAAGTCGCGGTGTCATCGAGTTCGGTGGAGAAATCACGCAGGGCGCTCACGATCTGAATCATGGCTCGATGGGTCGTTTCCAGCTCCGACTCCGATAGCCCGGACAGCGCGCTGCGCATCCGGGTGGCCAGCGGCATGAAGAACGCCGCGGCCACGGCCATTCCGTGATCGGTGTAGTGCAGCTTCACGCGTCGCCGGTCGGTGGCGTCCACGGCGCGTTCGAGGTGTCCGGACTCGATCATGCGTTCCACCAGGTAGGTGATCGCGGCGGGGGAGACGCCCGCCAGTGCGCCCAATTGTCCGGCCGTCAGCGGCGCGCCCTCGGCTTCGGCGGTCGCCACGTGTACCAGCGCGCGGAAATCATTGGGGCGCAGCTCGTGTGAGCGCGCGAACGAGTGGCCGATCTGCTCGGAGACCGCGGCCAGGGCGCGGACATCGCGGGCGATCTCGGTTTCGAGCGCGGAACGCGCGGTACCCGGTGGGGGCGTACTCGCCGGACGGTCGGCCACCGCTACCTCCTTCGTGGTCAGGCCTTCAGCCTAGTGCCCGTCCGAGATCACCTTTGCGAATTATTTAAGTTTCTGAAATAGTTGCCCGCATGGGTGTATGGGATCGCTACGCGGACCTGGTCACCGGGCGCAGAGCGTGGGCCTTGCTGCTCGCGGTGGTGCTGTCCGGCGGTTTGATCATGGGCTTGGCCGGGAGTAACGACAGTTCCGGGCAGGGACCCAAATCGCTTCCCGATAGCGCGGAGTCCGCGCGTGTCGCCGCCGCGGTCGAGCGGTTTCCCGGTGGTGACACCGCCGCGGCCGTGCTCGTGGCCAGTCGCGCGGACGGCGGGGAGCTGAGCCCGCAGGATCTCGCGGCGGTCGACGCTGCCGCGGACCGCATGCGCTCGGGAGGTGAGCGCGCACCGGCGGTGGTCGCGCCCGATCGCAAGGCCGCACTGGTCACGGTTCCGGTCTCGGCGGAGCTGAGCGGCTTCGCGCTCTCGGATCGAGTCGCCGACCTGCGCGCGGCCGCGAACCGGGATGCACCGGCGCAGCTGACCTTTCAGGTCACGGGCGGTCCGGCCTTCGGCGCGGATATCGCCGAATCGTTCTCCGGCGCGAACGTGCTGCTGCTGGCGGTCACCGCGCTGGTGGTGATGGTGCTGCTCATCCTCACCTATCGCTCACCGGTGCTGTGGTTGCTGCCATTGTCGGTGGTGGCCTTCGCTGATCGGGTCGCCACCGGTGTGGGTACGGGGCTTTCGCAGCTGACCGGGCTCGCATTCGACGGATCCACCAGCGGGATCACCAGCGTGCTCGTCTTCGGCGCGGGCACCAACTACGCGCTGCTGCTGGTTTCGCGGTATCGAGACGAACTGCACCACAACGATTCTCACCGAGACGCACTGCGCGCCGCCGTACGCCGTGCCGCGCCCGCGATTCTCGCCAGCAATGCCACCGTGGTGATGGCGCTGCTGACCCTGCTGCTGGCCGCGCTGCCGAATACCCGCAGTCTCGGGGCGTTCGCCGCGGCGGGATTGGTCGTGGCGCTGGTGTTCGTGCTCTTCGCGCTACCGCCGCTGCTGGCACTGTGCGGTCGAAAAGTCTTCTGGCCCTTCGTTCCCCATCCGGATGATCGTGATGAAGCGCAATCCGGGGTCTGGTACTCGATCGCGCGGCGCGTGGTGCGGCGACCGGTACTCGTGGTGGTTCCGGTGCTCGCGGGACTCCTGCTCTGCGCGAGCGGACTCTTGGTCACCGACGTCGGGCTCGCGCAGACCGAGCAGTTCCGCGTACGTGCGGAATCGGTCGACGGCCTGCACACCCTGGCAGACCATTTCCCCTCCGGCACATCGGATCCCGCGATCGTCCTGGCTCGCACCGATACGGTCGCGGCGGTACAGGCCGTGCTCGATCGCACCGGGGGAGTCTCGCGCGCGGCCGTCAGCGGTGAGTCGGGCGCCGGGCTGACCCGATGGTCGGTGGTCCTGGACGCCCCACCCGCCTCCGCCGAGGCATTCACCACCATCGAAGCCCTGCGCTCGGAACTGCGTGCCATCCCCGGCTCCGAAGCGATGGTCGGAGGCTCGGACGCCCAGGCGCTGGACATCCGGGACGCGGCGCGCCGCGATCAAATGCTGGTCATCCCACTGATTCTCGCGGTCATCCTGCTGGTGCTGCTCGCGCTGCTGCGCGCGGTTCCGGCCGCGCTCATCCTGGTGGCCGTCACCGTGCTCAGCGCGCTCGCGGCACTGGGCCTGGGCAGCCTGGTCAGCGACCACGTCTTCGGCTTCCCCGCGCTGGACACCAACGTGCCGCTGTTCGGCTTCCTGTTCCTGGTCGCCCTGGGCGTGGACTACACCATCTTCCTGGTGGTCCGGGCGCGCGAGGAAGCCGATCGGCACGGGACCGTCGAAGGCATGGTCCGCGCGGTCTCCTCGACCGGCGCGGTGATCACCAGCGCCGGCGTCGTGCTGGCCGCGGTCTTCTGCGTGCTCGGGGTGCTACCCCTGATCACCCTCACCCAGCTGGGCATCGTCGTCGGAATCGGCATTCTGCTCGACACTTTCGTCGTGCGCACCGTGGCGGTGCCCGCGCTGTTCGCCATCCTGGGTGACCGCATCTGGTGGCCCGGCACCCATCACCCCGACAGATCGGGACAGGAGGCCGAACCCGCGACCGTGCACTGATCGAACCTTCGAACTCGTCCGACGAGTACACCGCTAGGTAAGGACAAGCACCATGAATCGAAACCAATTCCGCACGCTGGCAGCGGCTTTCGCACTGAGCGCCGCAACCGTCGCGATCACCGGAACGCCCGCGGCGAACGCGCAGGACCAACCGCAGCCGATAGCCTCCCTGGACCTGAGCCGCTACCTCGGCACCTGGTACCAATTGGCCGCCATGCCACAGTATTTCAACCTCGTCTGCGCCCGCGACACCCGAGCCGAATACGCCCTGGATCCGCAAGGCGATGTCTCGGTACACAATTCGTGCACCACCTGGGCGGGCGGCCCCAACGAGATCCGCGGCACCGCCACCGTCACCGACCCGGTAACCAACGCCCAACTACATGTCAGCTTCCCGGGCGTCCCCACCCAGGAATCCCGCTACGGCGCACCCAACTACATCGTCACCGCCCTCGGCGACAACTATTCCTGGGCCCTGGTCACCGACCCGAACCGCCTCTCCGGCTTCGTCCTCTCCCGCACCCCATCCCTCGACCCCGCCCAGTGGAACGATATCCGCGCCGCGATCACCAGGGCGGGCGAGAACACCTGCCTGTATCTGACGAGCCCCACCACCGGTGGTCTCGACGCGCTCGCCCCGCTATGCGCGGTCTGATCCGGACATCCTCGGGCGCGCGGGCGACCGGTTCGCCAGGCTGCATCGATCGTGAATCGAATGACGCTAGGGTGGGGGCATGAGCGCATCGATCGTGCTTTTCACCCGAGACCTGCGTGTGCACGACAACCCCGCCCTCGATGCGGCGTGCCGGGAGAGCGAGCAGGTGGTGCCGCTATTCGTGCTGGACGCGGACCTACTCGCCAAGGTCTCCGACGCGCCCAACCGGCTGCGGTTCCTCAATGCCGCGCTGGGCGAGCTGGATGCGGAGTTGCGTTCTCGCGGTGGGCGATTGGTGGTGCGCAGCGGGAATGTCGTCGATGAGGTCGAGCGGCTCGCGGCGCAGGTGAAGGCCCCGAGCGTGCATATGGCCGCCGATGTCACCCGCTACAGCGTCAAGCGGGAGGCGGCCCTGCGGGAACGACTGTCCGGCAACGGTTGTGCGCTGCACAGTCATCCCGCGTCCATCACCGCGGTGGATACCGCCACATTGCGGCCCGATACCGGGCGCAGTCACTACGCGATCTTCAGCCCGTATTTCCGGCGCTGGCTCGATACGCCGATGCGGCGGCCGTTGACGCCGCCGACCGCCGTGCGGGTGCCGAAGGTCGCGAGCGAGCCGATTCCCGATACCGCCGCGATCGGGTCCGGATCACCCGACCTCGCACTGGGCGGGGAGACCACCGGGCGGAAAATGCTGGAGCACTGGCTTTCCGGTCCGGTGCGCGAGTACGCCGACGTCAAGGACATCCCGTCGGTGGACGGCACCTCCGGGCTGTCGCCATATCTGCACTTCGGCTGCCTGTCCGCCGGTGAGATCGCGTTCCGGACCGATGCGTCGGATCCGGGCGGCAATGCCTTCGTGCGGCAGGTGGCGTGGCGCGACTTCTATCACCAGGTGCTCGCGGACCGTCCCGAAGTCGCCATCGAGGACTATCGCGGGACGAACGAGCCCTGGCGGAACGATCCGCACGCGGTGGCGGCCTGGCAGGCCGGGCGCACCGGAATTCCGATGGTCGACGCGGGCATGCGCCAGCTCACCGCGACCGGGTTGATGCCAGGCCGTTCCCGGCTGATCGCCGCGAGCTTCCTGGTCAAGACGCTGCGCATCGATTGGCGTCTGGGCGCGGGCTATTTCGAGCAGTGGCTGGTGGACGGTGATATCGCCAATAACCGGATGAACTGGCAGTGGATGGCCGGGACCGGCACCGATACCCGATCGAGCCGGGTGCTCAATCCGTTGCGGCAGGCCGAGCGATTCGATCCCGAAGGGGATTACGTGCGGCGCTGGCTGCCGGAATTGGCGCATCTGCCGGGTGCGGAGATCCACAAGCCGTGGCGTGCGGGGATGCTCGCAGGCGATTATCCGCCGCCGATCGTGGAATTCAACGGCATGTGAACGGGATTCACGGCTCGGGGAGTCCGACCTCGCGGGGTTCGATACCGCGGGGGAGGACATCCGATTGCGCCGGATCGATGCATCGAATATGCATCGATTACCTGGGATGCGCTGAGGCGCGCGACCGTATCCGAGCGGAACGGAACTCGGACCACGCCGGCAGCAGCGCGGTCACCGGCGCCGCGGAGTTAAGCGCGCGCAGGTTGCTCCTGCCGCACACCCAGCTCCCCGAGCGCCTCGACCAGGGTGGCGACGCGGTGCGCCGCATCCGGCAGCAACAGACCATCCCATCCGGGTCCGGTGACCAGCACCCGCGCTCCCGCCTCGGCGCAGGTGCGCACCGCGGAGGTGAGCGCGGTCGCCTCCTGCTGCGACCACAGCACCACAGTGGCCGCTACCCGCAGTCGATTCAGCGTGTCGGACAGGGCGATCGAGGGCACATCGGGTCCGAGCATGCGCACTCCCGCACCCCGCTCGGCCAGCGCCGCCCGCAGCACTTCCAATGGCAGCGAATGGGTTTCGCCACTCGTACAGGCCAGCACGATCGGCACGGACTCATCGATCGCGGTCGGCGCGACGGCACGGTGCAGCGCCGTCACCACGCACCAGGACAGCAGATGTTCCACGTCCACGCAGCCCTCACCGTCGACCTGACGGTCCACGATGCCCGCGAATACCGGGCGGCACAGTCGATCCCAGGTGTCGACGACCCCGTAATCACGCAGATGATTCTCCAGCAGCGCGCACGCGGTGCTGGAATCGAGCGCGAACGCCGCCGCCAGCAGCGTCGCCTGATCGCCGAAGGACAGCACCGGCCCGCGCGCGGCCTCGGCCGCGGCGGCGGGCGTCGACCCCGCCCGGATCAACTCCACCATGCGGGTCAGCACCGCGATATCGCGCTCGGAGTAGAGCCGATGCCGGCCGGGCCGCTCCTGACGCGGCCCGATCCCGTAGCGCCGATTCCAGCTGCGCAGCGTCGCGGTCGGAATGTCCAGCCTCGCCGCGACCGCGCGCACCGACAGCTCGGTCGGTTCGGGCGCGGTCACGGGGCGGTGCATGTCTTGATTGTGCCTGTTCGTCATCGAAAGGAGTGATCACGTGCGGTGTGTGGTTTTCGGAGCCACCGGTTACATCGGCGGCAGACTGGTGCCGGAGTTGCTCGCCGCCGGTCACGAGGTACGCGTATTCGCCCGAGACCCGGGCAAACTCGGCGACGCGCCGTGGCGCGATCAGGTCACCGTCAGCAAGGGCGACGTCACCCGTGCCGAGGACGTCCGGGCCGCCCTGGTCGACCAGGAGGTTCTCTACTACCTGGTGCACTCGCTGACCCGATCCGATTTCGCAGATGTCGATCGTGACGCGGCGAAAATCGTTGCCGCCGAAGCCGACCATGCCGGACTGGCACGCATCGTGTACCTGGGCGGCATCACTCCGGCCGGGCAAACCCTGTCCCGGCATCTGGCCTCGCGCGCCGAGGTCGGCGAGATCCTGCTGGATTGCGACACCCCCGCGGTGGTGCTGCGCGCTGCGGTCATCATCGGTTCCGGCTCGGCCAGTTTCGAGATGCTGCGCTATCTCACCGAGCGGCTCCCGGTGATGGTGACGCCCCGCTGGGTCCGCAATCGCATCCAGCCCATCGCGGTGCGCGATGTGCTCTACTACCTGACCGCCGCCGCCGACCTGCCGCCAACGGTCAACGACGCCTTCGATATCGGCGGCCCGGACGTGCTCACCTACCTGGGCATGATGCGCGGCTACAGCGAGGTCGCCGAACTGCCGCGCCGATTGATCATGCCGGTGCCGGTGCTCACCCCGTGGCTGTCGGCGCAGTGGGTGAACCTGGTGACCCCGGTGCCCCGGGCAATCGCGGTCCCGCTGATGGAATCGCTGGTCAACGATGTCGTCTGCGCCGATCATCGTGTCGCCCAATGGATTCCCGACCCACCCGGTGGGCTCACGCCGTATCCGCGCGCGGTCAGCCTTGCGCTGGAACGCATTCGGACCCTGGACGTCCCGACCCGCTGGTCCGACGCCAGCCCCACCGACGCGCCCTCGAACCCGCTGCCGACCGATCCGGAATGGTCCGGCGGTTCGGCGTATTCCGATGTCCGGGAACAGGACTCCACCGCCGACCCGGCAACCCTGTGGTCGGTGCTGGAATCGATCGGCGGCGTCAACGGCTGGTACTCCTTCCCGCTGGCCTGGGCACTGCGCGGCTGGATCGACCGCCTACTGGGCGGTGCGGGCCTGCGCCGCGGCCGTCGCCATCCGAATCTGCTGCGCGAGGGCGATGCCCTGGACTGGTGGCGAGTCGAACGCCTCGAACGCGGCCACCGCATCCTGCTGCGCGCCGAAATGCGGGTACCCGGCCGCGCCTGGCTCGAATTGACCGTCACCCCGCTGCCCGACGGCGGCTCGCACTACCGCCAGCGCGCCCTGTTCGACCCGCACGGCCTGGCCGGCCATCTCTACTGGCACGCCATCGCACCCTTCCACGCCGTCATCTTCGGCGGCATGGTTCGCAACATCACCGGCGCGGCGGAACGGACACGCTGACCTGCTGAAACCGGCAGCGCCCGAACAGGTGTGATCTGTGTCGTCGGGGAGCTATCCTCGAAGGTGGCCGAATCGATTGCGCCACGCACCGCGCGTGCTCGCTTCGTCCCTTCCCACCCCGGACCCCGGTGGAACCGATCGAGTCCGAGGTATGTGGAAGGGGCATCACCATGATGCGCAACGATTGTCATGTCACAGCATCCGTCATCCGGTAGTCGCGCGGCGGCGATTCCGCTCTCGGCCATTGATGTTCGCTGGTCCGAGGCCGAATCGGCGTTCGTGGCGCGGTCTTCGCGCTATCCGGATCTGATGCACGCCGATCCGTGGTCGGCGCTGGCCGCGGTCGAGGGGTTCATCGAGCGCGCCGCGATGCGACGGGATATCGAACGGTGAGGCGCCGCGACGGCGCCTGCTCGCAATCGTTCAGTTCTGGCGCCGCAGGCGCTCGTTATCCTGCTCGAGCCGTCCATTGTCCAGTTCGAGGCGATCGTTGTCCTGCTCGAGGCGATCATTGTGCGCCCGCAGATCGACATTGGAATCCTCCAGGTCGAGGATGCGCGCGATCGCCGAAAGGTTCACGCCCTCCTCCGCCAGGGCGGTAATGCGTTGCAGCACAGCGAGGTCGTCACCGCTGTAGCGGCGGGTGCCGCCGGGACTGCGTGCGGGCGTTAGCAATCCGTGCTGTTCGTACAGGCGCAGGGTCTGCACGCTGATGCCCGCGAGCTCGGCCGCGACCGAGATGCTGTACACACCGCGGCCTCCGTCGGGCAGATGGGGCTCGTGCGGGGGCGTGTCGGGTTGCGGCAATGCGGATCCTCCTTCTGTACGCGAGAAACTCTCGACGATGGGCTTGCGTTTTCATCGTAGCCGTACTACAAAATCTATATCCATCGACACAGATATTGTGCGGTGAGCGAACGACAAACGTTGATACTGTCAAGCGAGGAGGACCATCGATGACGCGCGAGCGGAACCCGGGCACGACCGGCTCGCATGAGGTATTTCTCCGGCACCGCGCCCCAGCGGTCGAGCCGGGCGGCATCGACCCGGCAGCGGTGCTCATCGATGAGAAAGTGCCGGATCAGGCAGCGCGCCTGGGACCGGTCACGGGCAGTTTCCGATTCTGGTTCGAATCGCAGCGCTGGGAGTGGTCCCCGGAGCTGTACCGCATGCACGGCTACCGGCCCGGCGAGATCGAACCGACCACGGAACTGCTTCTGGCACACAAACATCCGGAGGATCGCGAACACGTCGCCGCCGCCATCGCGCGATCCATCGAACAGGGCGCGCCGTTCTCCAGCAGGCACCGATTCATGGACCGGGCCGGGGTGGAGCACACCGTCATGGTCGTCGCCGATCGTATCTTCGACGATGCGGATACCCCGGTCGGCACCACCGGTTTCTATATCGATCTCAGCGAAACCCTCGCCGACGCAGCACGTCTCACGCTCGACGAGCGCCTACCGGAAATGCTCGAGGCCCGCGCGACGATCGAACAGGCCAAAGGCGTGCTCATGCGCATGTATCGAATCAACCCGGACCAAGCATTCCGGGTCCTGACCTGGCGCTCACAGGAGACCAACGTCAAACTGCGCGTCCTGGCCGAACAACTCATCAAGGAACTGCCGACCCTGCCCGCCCCGGTGCCCTCGACCGTGGCGGCGTTCGACCACGCCCTGCTCACTCTGCACGAGCGCATCCCGCCGCAGTAATGCGGATTGCTCCGAGCGTGTTTCGGTCGCACCGAGTCGGGTAGATCGCACACAGGCCGAGGAATGGAGTAGTCCCATGCCCACACAACTCGATGGCGCCCGTGTCCTGATCGCCACGTCCAATACCGGGGTAGAGCACGACGAACTGATCGTTCCACTGAACGGCCTGCGCGAACGAGGCGCGCTGGTCGTGCACGCGGCGCTGAAAAACGAACCGGTGCACACCTTTCGGCACGACCTCGACCCGGCCGCGACGGTGCAGCCCGATATCGCCCTCGGCGAGGTCGATCCGGGAAAGATCGATCTACTGGTAATTCCCGGCGGCACCGTCAACGCGGACAAACTGCGAATCGACGAATCGGCTCGCGAACTGGTCCGGACCCTGGCCGCCGCGGGCACGCCGATCGCGGCCATCTGTCACGGCCCCTGGCTGCTGGTCGATGCCGGAGTGCTGCCCGGGATGACGCTGACCTCCTACGCGTCACTGCGGACCGATATCGAGAACGCCGGCGGCAAATGGATGGACGAACCGGTGGTGCGCACCGAGTACGACGACTGGACGCTGATCACCTCACGCAAGCCCGACGATCTCCCCGATTTCATCGACGCCATCACCGACCTGCTCGCATCCCGCGGAAGGTCCTCCGCCTGGCGGCGAAGCCTGGGATGAGCGGATGAAACAGTAAGCGTCACTGCGGAACTCGGCATCCTTACCCCGTCGATGGCGGGATAAGGAGTGCGCGGCGGTCGCATCTTCCGGTGGAAGAAATAAACGACCGAATCGTCGATAAGTTGCGCGGATGTGACTTGGGACTCTACGGTCGAGCGGAAACTGTCTGGGCCATTACCCCTTCGGCCCACCGGTGAGGGGCTGTCACCCGGCCCCTGCGACCTTTCACCTCGAGTCAGGGAGTCCTGCGTGTTCCGCCCGAAATTTCGAAGAGTCGCAGCGCCGATCGCTGCGCTGATGACGTTCTCGCTCGTCGCCTTACCGGCGGCAGCCGCCGACCCAGCCGCCAGCGCGCCGGTGTTCACCGGTGTGGACGGCGGGGATCTGGGGGCGCAGTGGACCGCGACGGCCGATGGCCCGCAGCCATTCGACGCGGTGAGCCCTGACCTGGCGATTCCACTGACCATGGACGACGGGGTGGTGATCAAGACCGACGTCCTGCACCCGGCGCACGGTGCGGATCGCTCGAACGAGCCGGGTCCCGTGATCGTCCAATTCCAGGGCTACGGCAAACAACTCGTCAATATCGCCTCGGTGCTCATCAAGATCCCGGGAATCAAGGAAGCGCTGCTGCCGTGGATCGCGTCGGTCCAATTTCCCGGTTCCGGCCTCGACGGCATCACCGATCTCACCTCCGAACTCAGCGGCGGCGCGCTGGAACAGGCGACCCAGGATTTGACGCTGGTCAAGGGCGGCTACACCCTGGTGCAGGTCGACATTCGGGGGACCGGAACGTCCGAGGGAACGTGGCAGGCCTGGGGTGATCGGGAGCGCCGCGACGCCATGCGGGTCCTGGACTGGATCGACGCTCAGCCCTGGAGCAATGGCAAGGTCGGAATCCAGGGCACCTCCTGGACGGGCATCACCGCCATGCAGGCCGCCGCCACCGCCGGTGACAGGGTGAAAGCCGTGTTCGCGGTGGTGCCGAGCTCCGACATTCTCACCGACATCATTGCCCCCGGCGGCGGCGTCGGCATCGGATTCGCGCCGTTGTGGTTGACCGCCATCTCGTTGGCGCGGATGCTCCCCGATGCCGAGGCGGTGCTGGCCGGACGCTTCGATCCCGCGCAACAGTTGCAGTGGGTGCGCGACCGAATCGCCAACCCCGCCCCGCTGCTCGATGTCATCGCCAATGTCGTCACCGCGACCACCACGGATCAGTTCACCGCGAAGACGAAGGAGTTCATGGACGCGAATTCGCCACTGCGCCAAGCGCTGACCTACGACTCGGCGGCGGTTACCGCGCCCACCTTCCGAGCCGGTGCGTTCTCCGACATCTTCGCCAATTCCCCGACCGATTCCTACAACCGCTCACGCTTGTCGGCGCAGGAGAACAAGCTCGTCATGGGCGACGGCTACCACATCAACCCGGTGGTGGAAGGGTACGGGCGGCCGGGCACGCCGCCGCGCGTCGATGTGCTGCAACGTGCGTGGTTCGACAAGTGGCTCAAGGGAATCGACAATGGGGCCGAGACCTACAGCCCGCTGTCGTTCCAGCATGCCGACGGCAGTTGGTCGACCACCTCGTCCTTCCCCCGCCCCGGCGTGGATTACCAGCGCATGTACCTCGGTCCCGCCACCAGCGGCTCCGCGCCGACCGCGCAATACGACGGAAGCCTCACGCGCACAGCAGATCCGGGTATCCAGGATCTGACGGTAGCGCCGAGCCTGCTGAGCATCTGCTCGCGCGACGGCGCGGTCGGCACGGCGGGCGCACTGTCGGTGATCGTGGCATGCGCCGAGGATTCACGGATTCGGGAGCGGGAAGGGCTGACGTTCAGCAGCGGTCCCGTCGCGGAGTCGACCGCGGTGTCCGGCCCGATCGCGGTGCACCTGAACACCATTCACGACACGCAGGACGGCTATTGGACGGTGACGGTCAATGATGTTGCCCCGGATGGGTGGTCCCGGCAGCTCAGTTCCGGGCAGCTGGTGTCCTCGCTCCGGCAGATCGACGACTCGCGCAGCACCACGTCCGCGAATGGCGACTACACGCGCCCGATTCCATACGTCGACATCAACCGCCGCCAGAAAGTGGTTCCGGGGCAACCGGTTACGCTCGATATCGCCACCACGCCGATCGATGCGACCCTCGAGCCCGGACACCGCCTGCGTATCGACGTATTCGCCTCCAACTTCCCCCGCGGATTGCCGCCGACCGCGATTCTGGTCGACAGTCAACTCGCCCCGCAGCATCTGCGGTTGGATCCGTCCGAGCCGAGCTGGGTGAACATCCCGCTCTCGCTATCGATCCCGGAGTAGATCAACGCGGAACGGTTCTGCCCGAGCCGATTCGAGGGTGCGACTACTCGAGATCGAGGAACGCCGAGAAGACCGTCTCGATCGGCCCCTCGAGTGCCCGGTCCAGCTCGGGATCCGGGAATGGCAAGGCGTACAGCGCATCTCCGTCGAAGAACCCCAGAATGATCTTCAGGGCGATCAAGGCCCGCTCGGGCGGAACGCCGGACAGGATCGGAACGGTTCCGGCGGTACGGGCGATTGCTTCGGCGTACGCCTGCAAGGTCGGTTGCAGACACCGCCGCAGATCCGCGTCTGTCCTGGCCGCCACCATCAATTCGGTCCACACCGCATTGATGGGACGGCGGGCGCTCTCCCGCAACAGCAGCAGCACGGCCTGACGGTCACCGGGATCGGCCAACTGCGCGAAATTCGCTTCGAACTGCGCGATTTGGCGTTGACCGACCTCGGCGGCCGCGGCGGCGATGAGGTCGGCCACGGTATCGAAACGCCCGAATAGCCCCCCGCGGGAAACCCCCGACCGCCGGCAGATCACCGCCGCCGTGGTCCGGGCGTACCCGAGTTCCACAATCGATTCGATGGTGGCCTCTACCAGTCGATCTCGTGTCTGGATCCGCCGCTCGGCCTGCGAGCGCCGGGGTTGAGCACGTTCCGGCACCGGTTCAGGCTCCTCGCTTCGGGGGTCCAGCTGTGAAAAACGAGCTTATCCGAGGAGTCGTCCACGGCGGCAAACGGCGTGGCCCATCCCGGACCGCACGCGTGCACAGGTGCGAGATCCAGCGGAGGTCTTGACTTTCCTGCCGGGAAAGTGGAGTCTTACTTTCCAAGTAGGAAAGTGGAATTACTTCTGAAAGGGAGCCCGATATGGGAATCTTCCGCAAGACCAAGCGCGAATCCGAGCCGCAGCCCGACCAGCAACCCGCCTCCGCGCAGGACCAATCCGAGCAGGAAGCCAAGCGCCGCCGCCGGCGTCGTCGCCTCCTGGGCGGCGC
Source organism: Nocardia sp. NPDC058058 (assembly GCF_042885355.1). Lineage (NCBI taxonomy): Bacteria > Bacillati > Actinomycetota > Actinomycetes > Mycobacteriales > Nocardiaceae > Nocardia > Nocardia sp. NPDC058058. The sequence goes on from NZ_JBHVSA010000003.1 coordinate 1,388,842, forward strand.
ATACACCGGCGGCTGGAGCGGAAGCTGAATCCGGCCGCTGCCGACCGGAATCCGCTCAGCGTCAAGCGCTTCGGGCGTACTCGGCCGGGCCGAGTGCCTGTTCGCGCAGTTCGGCCAGCGTCTTGGTCAGGATTCGGGACACCTGCATCTGCGAGATGTTCAAGCGTTCCGCGATCTGGGATTGGGTGCGATTCTCGAAGAAGCGCCACACCAGGATCTGGCGTTCGCGTTCGGGCAGCGCCGCGAGCAGCGGGCGCACGGCCATCGCGTCCTCGAGCAGTCGATAGCTCGGCTCCTCGCTGCCGAGCGTCTCCGCGATCGGCGCGGGCCCGGAATCGTCGTCGCCGTGCGGGGTGTCCAGCGAGCTGGCCTGGTAGGCGTTGCGCGCGATCATCGCCTGGGTGACCTCGACCAGATCCACCTCGAGCTCCGCGGCGATCTCCCGGGCCGTGGGCATGCGGCCGAGCCGCTGCGACAGGGCTTCGGTCACCGGTCCCAGCTGCTGCTGCAACTCCTTGGCCCGGCGCGGCACCCGCACCGCCCAGGTGTGGTCCCGGAAGTACCGGCGCACTTCACCCATGATGGTGGGCACCGCGAACGACAGGAACGTCGTCCCGCGTGAGACATCGAAGCGATCCACGGCCTGCACCAACCCCAGTCGAGCGATTTGGTTCAGGTCGTCGAACGCCTCGCCGCGCCCGGTGAACCGGCGCGCGATATGCACGGCCAACGGCAAGCAGGCCCCGATGATCTCCTCGCGCAGCCGCGCATGCCGCGGATCGTCGGCCGGAATCTCGGCCAGCTCCTGAAACAGGGGCTCGATATCGTCGTAGCTGTCCCCGGCTCCACGGGGCCGGGATGCTTCGGTGGGAAGTATTGCCTCGGACATGGCGATTCCTCTTTCAAAGTTGGCCGACTGGCCGAGTGCTACCCGCACGATTGAAGCTCAAACAGGATGCGCGAGAAAAAATCTCCCGCGTGGCATCGGTTCCGCATCGGATCCACTGAAATGCCCTGTTCGGACCGATTTTCGCGAGATCTAAGTCGGTCATATAGCTGATGGCCGGGCGCGGTGATCACGGGCACTTCGGCGAGCCGCCGCGCCCGCCAGCTCCGAATGAATCAGCTTGGAGCCGAGCGCGAAACGCGGGTGGCGAGCACTCGCACCCCCTCGCCGTCGAGTGCGTCCAGGCCTGCGGGGCGACCTGCCAGACTCATGGCGATCGCTTCGCCGGGTCCGCGCACCTCGGGGCCCTGTCCGACTTGCCAGTCGATATCGGCGGCGCTCAGGCGCAGGCCGCGCATGCGATTCGTAGCGCCCGCGAACGGGTCCGGATTGTCGAGCACGGCGCGCAGGCGCGCTTCGGGGATCACCCGGTCGAGCCCGAGTGGGCGACGAATGTCCTGGTGGTGAATCACCAAGTCGACCAGCGAGAGTCGCGGCAGCACCGCCGCGCCCAGTCCGGCGTCGATCGACGCCTCGACGCGGTCGATCAGCTCATCGGTCGACCACGCCGCCGCGCGCCGCACCTGAATGTCGTTGAGCCGGTGCAGGGATAGCCGTGCCTTCGCGGCATCGCCGAGGTACGTCGCCGTCGGCATGGAATCGTGCAGCAGATGAGCCACGACATCGCGCACTCGCCAGCCGGTGCACAGCGAGGGCGTCTCCCACTGCGCCGGTGACAGTGTGCGCAGCAGCGCGGCCAGATCCGCGCGTTCGTCCCGAATGAGCGGGCGCAGGTCGAAACCGCCGAACAGCGCGATCGGAGAGGTTCGAGCCGAGTTCGTCATAGGCGAATCCTTCCTGAGGTCCGCGCGATTAGGCGGATCGGCGCGGGATCAGAGTCCGAGCCGGATGAAGTTCCCGAGCCCGTGTCGCCGCCAGTCGACGAGCATTTTCGGGGTCGGTAGCCAGAAGGAGTCGGGAACCGGTATGCCCGAGCGGGATTCACGGGTGAGCCCGAAGCGCGGCGCGTTGCGCAGGATATGCGCCATCGAGAGCCTGGGCTGATAGTCATGATTCAGGCGTCCCGGAGCGAGAACCTCGGTGATGACCGCCGCCATCTGCTCGGGCGCGCGGGTGATTCCGTGGATGTCGGGGTGCTTGTCCCGCCATTGCCGCGCGGCATCCTCGGAGGCGAAAAAGCTGTTGTAGTCGCACCATCCGACCACACGATGCGGCATCTCGCGCACGGGATATCCCAGGTGCACGCGCAGGGTGCGCGGCTCGAAGTCGATCAACACGCCGTCCCGCCCGATCAGACGAATGGGTACGCCGGTCTGCCTGCACACCGAATCGACCACCACCTCGGCTCCCGGGAACTGGCCCGAGATCGCGCACGCCTCGACCGCGCATTCGGCGAACCAGCGCTGCACGCCGTCGACGGAGATCCGGTAGTGGTTGGCGAACGCGGCGAACGGTCGCGCGTAGACGATCTCGCCGAGCGCGGGTTGTGGGTTCGCGAGCGGTTCATCCTGAAAGACCGGGCTGTCCGCGTGCTCATCGTCCTGTACGGCAACGCAAATCGCGCCTTCGAGATTGCGTAGCTCACCGCGAAGTTCATCGTCGGTCAGATCGAATTCCGTGCGTAATTCCGCCATGGTCGGCACGGTTCCGAACTCCCGTACCTGGCTCATGATGCGGTCGCGGATGCGGTGAGCGCGAGCGTTGAGTGTGGCCACGAAGCCCTCCAGGTCTGGTCATGTCCGGCATTGTGCATGTACTGATCACTATGCGATCAGTGTTCACTTTTGCGTGAATCGTGTCAACATCTGGACGCCACACCGCTGGTAGCCAGCCGAAAACAACGACACGTCACTTCGCGTACAGTGTTCACAAAGTGAACGGAATGGCGTAACTCCATGCGAGCACGCCCGCCGACGAAGGGATGCCCTCGATGCCCGATCCCGCAGCCGGGACGGTCACCCGCCGCGCCGAACGCCGAGCCGCCACGGTCGCCGAAATCAAGGCGCACGCGCGGCGGCAATTGGCGACCGAGGGCACCGGCGGTCTCTCTCTGCGCGGCATCGCCCGCTCGATGCGCATGTCACCCGCGGCCCTGTTCCGCTACTTCGACAGCCAAACCGCCCTGATCACCGCACTGTGCGTCGATGCCTATGACGCTCTCAACGATTCGATCACCGAGGCGCAGTCCGCCGCCGACCCCGACCCCGCCGCGCAATGGCGAACCCTGTGCCTGACCACCCGTCGCTGGGCGTTGGACCACAGCGCCGACTTCGCCCTCATCAACGGCACCCCCATCCCCGGCTTCGAAGCCCGCCCCGAGGACACCGGCCCGGCCGCCGGCCGCCTACTCACCCTCGTCTCATCGGGCTACATCGCCGCAATCGCCTCCGGCGCAGCCGATCCCGCCGCCACCCAAGTACCACCCCTGGCCACCGGCCCCCTCCTGAACTCACTCCTGGGCACAGACTCCATGCCCGACAGCCCAATCCCCGGCATAGTCCTCAACGGCTGGGCCTCAATCCTCGGCTTCATCGCCGCAGAAGTCTTCGGCAGCCTCGGCACCCTGATCGCCGACCCCGACGCCCTCTACGACGCACACCTCCGAACGGTCATGCACGGCATGGGATTCACCGCGTAATCCCATCCGACCCGAAGCGCTCGATATAGTTCTCACCGCCGCCGGGCTCACGAACGACGGACGATTGGCGACGCAGCGATGAGCGGGACTTTAGCGGTTGCCGCGGGCGGCGGTGGTGATGCCGTCACCGCGGCCGTAATCGCGTCTGCGATGGCGGAACTCGGGGTTTCGGCGATCCTGACCTACTCGTGGGACCGGCTCATGATCGATCCGACACCGGGTCCGCGCTCGGTGGCGGACTTCGACGGACTGGTCATTCACTCCCGATCGGTGGCGCAGGTTCCTGCTACAGCCAGCTTGCGGACGGGCAGCCGATCCACGATTCCCCGCCTCGCGCAACATCTTTCGCTGCCCCTGCTGTTGATGGATATCAGTAATGGTGCGCCGGGGCTGGCGTCCCAAATCCGCGCCGCCGCTGAGGTTTTCGGTGCCGATTCGGTGGTGGTGATCGATGTCGGCGGGGATATTCTCGCCGAGGGGCATGAAACAAGTCTGCGGAGTCCTCTAGCCGATTCATTGGCGCTCGCGGCATCGGTGATCTCGAGACTTCCAGTTCGGGTTTTGGTGGCAGGTGTGGGGCTCGACGGAGAGTTGACCGACACTGAGCTTCAGAACCGTCTTGCCCGCCTTGATGCGCAACCCGTCAGAATTCTCGCACCATCGGATGTTCTTGCCTATGAAGGTGTTTGGGAGTGGCACCCGTCCGAAGCGAACGGTCTGCTCGCGGTCGCGGCAAGCGGGTGGCGTGGCCAGGTCGAAACCCAGCGCGACGCCGTGATTCGGATCAGTGACAATTCGGCGGTGGTGTATGAAGTCTGCACCGCCGGTCTCTACGAGTCCTCGTTGGCTTCACGGCTATCCGTTCTGCAGTCGCTCGCCGAGGTCGAGCGTCTGCTTCGGCAGGTTCGTGGATACAGCGATATCGATATCGAACGGCGTCGACTGCAAACGCGACCGGAGGCGCGCCAACCTACCGAAGGAGCACTGGATCTCATCGATCGATACGCCGCTGATGCTGCCGCCCGCAGTATCGACGCTTTGACGATCCGCCGAGTTGCCGAACTGGTCCATGCGACCGACCCCGAGGCAGTCGAAGCCCTTCGCGTCTCGCTGATGCGTATGCGTCCGAGCCAATTTCGCCCACCCCTTTACCTCACCCGCCCGCAGGTGCCCATCAATCGATCGAGCCCAACGGACGCCGTGTAGAAATCCTCGGCGTGGTCCACATGTGAGAGAACAAGGTTGCCCCGCCATACGTGGTGCTCGCCATGGTGCGACGGGCTGCGGACTCTATTCCACTGCTGCTGTGACGTTCTCGACCCAGGCCGCATATTGCTCGATCGCCCATTCGACAGGGGTAGCGACGATTTCGGCCGCCGCGGCCCACGGGTGAAGTTCCTGAATTCGGTTGGCGAGGTCGTCGCGGGTGGCGGCGGAGGTTTTGAGGGTGACGCGCCATTCTTGCCCTTCACCGAGCTCGCCGTTGTGCCAGAACACCGACATGGCCGGGCCGGTTACTTCCGCGCCGGCGGCGAGCCGTTCGGAGACTGCGGTTCGGGCGAGAAGTTGGGCGTCCTCCGCTGTTGGGGTTGTCGAGGTGACCGACCACACCCTTGCCTCTGTCATGTCCTCGACTCTATTCGGGCCGCCGCGCCCGTCGACACGCGGTTTCGTACGGTCGCGCGTGGCACGAACCCTGCTGTGTGACGCTAGCCACACTGTTGCTAACTATTTGCCTTGCGTGTTCGATGATTGCTTTGTGATCAATGATCGCGTTCCGGTGAACCGATGGTGAGGAGCTTCGTCATGAAACGTGTAGCACTGGTGGCCGCCGCGATCGCGGGTATCGCGGCACCGATTGCGGCTATGCCCGCCGCGAATGCCGCGCCGGAGGGGTCGGCGTACTTCAACTACGGCGGGAAGAACTGTGCGATCACCCCCGACGGGGTTATCGGTTGTGACGGTTGGCAGCAGGTTCAGGTGTTGTCGATTCCGCTGGGTGGGGGTATCCCGGTCTCCATTCCCGCGCCGCAGTCCATTCAGGACGCGGGTGGCGTCCGGCCGAGTTATGACTTCAGTCAGCCGTTCACTCAGCCCGGCGGGAACCCCGACTTCTTCGCGGTGGCCAACGATCAGGGACCGTTCGGTCCGAAGCTTTCGCATGCGGGTGCCTTCTGCGAGATCAGTTTTCGCGGCTGGTTCCGCTGCGTCGCTCGCGGACAGTAGCCGCGACCATTCCCGCGTGACTCGAGAAAGGCACTGACAAGTGAAGCGATTACTCACTGCACTGGCGGGCTTGGCTCTGATTGCCGGCGCCGCAGCATGTTCCAATAGCTCCACGCCCGCACCGAGTACAACCACGGCCGCCGCATCGACCACGCAAAAGGCCACGATGACCACCTCGGTCGCCGCAACCTCGGTCCAGCCCGCCCCGACCACCACGCAGCAGCGCGGTGCCGACGGCTCCACGGGCAACAACCTCTCGGCCGAATACTGTGCGAAGAACCAGGATCCCGGTTGTCCCGCAGGTAGTTACATCGGCCCCAATGCCATCCAGAATCCCAATGGCAACGGCACGTGGGTGCCTTGCGAGGGCACCATTTGCACCAACCCCAATCATGGTGCGGGCCCGGACATCACCACACCCCCGCCGGTCGAGACGACCACCCCGCCCCCTAACGGCGACAAAGTCGCGGGCGCACCCTGTGAAGGCGATGGCCGCTGGGTCCACCTCGAGGGCGGCAACGCCGGTCACTACGGCACCGAATGGCTGTGCCAGCACTGACATCGATTCCTTCGACGGTCACCCGTCAGAGTCCGAACAGCGGAAACAGTTGGGCGCCATGAAAAGCCACGACTCTGCTGATGCCCTCGGCGGTGACCGTCAGGACGTGCAGGGCGTGGGGATGGCGCGTGCCGTCATCCCCACGCCGGTACACGGCGAATGCGGGTTGTCCATTGGCGGAGGTGGCGACCAGCTCGGTGGGGCCGATGATCCGCATTTGTCGAGCCAGGAACGCGCACACGGTGTCGCGACCTTCGAACCACACTGCGATGGGCGGCATTTCCCATCGCGCGTCTTCGGTCAGGACCGTGACGAGTTGATCGACATCGGCGGTCTCGAAGGCGGTGGTGTAGCGCTCCAACAGGTCTCGCTGATGCGGCTCATCCGGCTCGGTGAGATCGTCCTGGCTGAGCGGGATCTGGGCTCGTGCGCGTTGCAGTGCGCTGTTGACGGCCGCGGTTGTCATCTGGAGCAGTTCGGCAACTTCGGTGGCGCGCCATTGCAACACATCGCGCAGGATCAGCACCGCCCGTTGTCGCGGCGGCAGTTGTTGCAGCGCGCCCACCAGAGCGAGACGCATTGATTGACGCTGCACCACAACGGTTTCCGGGTCGTCCGGCGCGGTGGAGAACAGATAGTCGGGTATCGGCCGCAGCCACGGTATTTCCGGGTTACGCGGGAGCGGGCCGATGCCCGGATCAGGCTCGGGATCGCCGAGGTCGGCGGGCAGCGGTCTGCGCCGGATCCGTTCCAGCGCTTTGAAACACGCGCGAGTGGCGATGCGGTACAGCCAGGTGCGCAATGACGAGCGGGCCTCGAACCGGTCATAGGCCCGCCACGCGTCCAGGTAGACCTCCTGCACCACTTCTTCCGCGTCCTCGGCCGAGCCGAGCATGCGGTAGCAGTAGGCGAGCAACTCGCGTCGGTACGGTGCACTGAGCCGTCCGAAATCCTCGTTGCCGGTGCTGGTTTCGGTCATTGTTTGCATGTTCCACCTAATCTGCCGAAAGTGCGGGCGATCTCATCGCACGGTGATGCCGGCCATGTCGATGGCGACCAGCACGATCCGGTCGTCGCCCACTGCGGTGTAGGCCCGCCGGGTTGCCGGGATGATGATGCCGTCGACATCGCGATAGTCCTGGGCGTACAGGTGTGACTCGGTGGACGGGTCGACGATGTCGATGGCGAAATCGTGACGGCGCAGCAATCCGTCCGGTCCGAAGCAGAACACCTGTTCGCGGGAGTGGGTCTTGATGTTGTCCGGGAACTTCACATGGAGCCGCCGCCAGATTTCACCCTCGAACTCGATGGGCGTGATCTCGTCGCACTCGAAACCCGGCCAGGTGAATAGGAACGGCGCGTTCAAGTACGTCCACAGCGCTTCCCCCGTGAAATACGCGAGATGCAAATCGTCCCAAGGAGTTTGGAACTGATGGCCCTCGAACGACCGCTCCGGGTCCTGGCGTTCCCCGATGAGCGTGCCGTCGGCCCGTTCGAGAACGACCCGGTCAGGCTCGAAAACCGTCCGCCGATCTCGGCCGACGAAATCCATGGTCAGTCGCTCCCGCCTGGTATCAACCTCGAATCGGATGTCCCGCAATGCGTCACCATGTCCCTTGATCTGCCAGAAGGCCCCGCTGATCGCGGCCTCGACTCGGATTGCCCGGATTCGATTCCACCGGTCCGAACCGCCGTGCGCGGCAAGCGCACTCGCGAGTAATTCGTTCATTGCTGTGCTCCTGCGCCGGGTGGTGCTCAGTCGACGATGATTCCGCCGGTCAGATTGGCGACTGTGCCGGTCATCGCCGATGCGTGATCGGAGGCGAGGAAAACCGCGACCGCGGTGAGCTCGGCCAACGTGGTCGGCCGCTTGCGATGGGTCAACTCGACTGCGGCAGCGGTGAATTGGTCCCGTGTGATACCCAGCGCATCGGCGTGCAGCTGATACACCACGTCGATCACCGGTGTCTCGACCATGCCCGTGGTGCGCAGGCAGATCGAGCGGACCCCATGCGGCGCCCATTCGGCGGATAGCGCCCGGTTGAGCGCTTCCATCGCCGCCCACCCCACGCTCATGCCACCGACCAGCGGCATACTCGCCCGGGCGGGTTCGGGCGTATGCATCATGATCACGCCGGATCCACGGGGAATCATGTGCCGCGCAGCCGATTTCGCCGTCAAGAAGTGCGTCCGTGCGTAGGTCTGCACCGGCCGCAGGAAATCGTCGACCGGCAGATCGGCGAGCGGAACCCCCTGCAACCCGCGCGGCGAGATACCGATCGCGTTGAAAGACACATCGATTCCGCCGGAATCGGCGACCACGCCCGCGAGGTGCCCGCTCACGGCCCGCTCGTCCAAGGCGTCCACCACCGCTGCTTCGGCGACGCCACCCCCGGCGACGATCTCCTTGGCGACGGCATCGAGGACGCCGGAATCTCGTCCGGTCAGAAACACTTTGGCCCCCGCACGTGCGAATTCCCGAGCCACCGCACCACCCACGGCCCCACCCGCACCATAGACAACGACGTTCTTGCCTTCGAGCAACATATTCTTCTCTTTCCGGTCGTTCACCCGGCGCACGAAGTCCGCCTACTCATATAGAGGCGAGAGCAACGCGAAAGTCATCGGTGCCCAGCTGCGGCAGGTTGACCGGCCTACCTCACGACTGCGGCTCCTTCGTGCCGGCTGGCGCGCGGAGGTGCGGATCCGGTGGGGCGTTGGGCGACCGACAATCTGTGCCAAAGTTCGCTCGTCAATTGCCAACGTGCTGTTTACGTTTCAGGATTCATGAACTGCTATTGCTTGATTGTTAGGGGGAACGTTGTCCTATCCCATCCCGCCCGCCTCAGATCCACAGTTGAAGCGTCGCACGCGCAATAAATGGATACTCGCCATCGTCGGCGGTATCGCGGGTGTTCTGGTGTTGCTAACCGTTGTCGGTGCGGTTTTCGGCAAGAAGACGAATTCGTCCGCTTCCCAGTCGATCACGGCGTCAGCACCGACGCTGGTACCCGCGCCGTCCACTGTTGTGCCGACCGCTGAGTCGCAGGCGGTTGCTCCGGAAGCCGCTGTTACGACGTCGGCCACGAACAGTGCGCCGACGACGGCCCCGCAACTCGGGGCCGTTCCTTCGGATCCGCGATGCGCGCCAGCCTCCGCGTCAGTGGTCACGGCGGTGGCGGCGGGACTGAGTAAAGCGGGCTATGAGTTGCGCAACGGCACCGTAATCACCGCCGGGGGGCTGGTCTACTTCGGTGGGTCGATCTTCGATGGTGCGGGGAAAATGAAGGAACGCTCGGATGTGTGGGTGGTCAAGAATGGAGCGGTGTACGCATCCACCGGTGGAGCTCGCAACAACACGATGTTTCCGAAAGCCTCTGCGGCACCGTTGAATATCTCACCGGGCGACGAGATCGTGCAGGCTCTGGACCGATGCGTGATCAATCAGACGCTCGGTCGTTGAGCTGTGCCGAAACAGCTAGCGATAGACCGCGGGGCTGAGGGCGGACAGGACGCGGCCGGTGTTGGGGCCGAAGCAGAGTAGGACGGCGTCGGACATGTCGATGATTCGTTTGTCGCGGCCCGCGGGGGTTTGGGCGACGCCGGGGAGTTTGTAGAGGGCGGAGGGGCCGCCGATGGAGTCGAGGCCGTCGGTCATGACCAGCAGGATGTCGGGGCGGGCGGCGATGAGGGCTTCGCTGGTGATGGTGACGAAGGGTTCGGTGAGACCGGCGGCGGTGCCCGCGTCCTCGGCGCGCAGGCCGGTGATGAGGGCGTCGGCGCCGGAGCCGGGGCCCGCGAGCATTGTCAACGCGGTGCCGCGCAGGTAGATGAAGGCGATGCGGGGTTGGGGGTTGTGCGGTGTGATCGCCGCGCCGGCGGCTTGTATCTCGGCGGTGGTGCGGGCGGCGAGGGCGGTGCCCGCGTCGTGGACGCCGAGGGCGTCGGCGACCGCCTGGATCTGTGGTCCCGTTCCGGCGAGTGTGCGGGCGGGATCGAAGAATACGAGGGTGACACCGGCCGCGCGCAATTGTTCGAAGACCGCGGCGGTGCCGGTGGTCGAATCGGTGAGCAGCACCGTCGGGTGCAGCGCCAGCACGGCTTCGACGCTCATCGATTCGCCGTTGGGGGTGACGTCCGGGCGGTTGATGATCGCGGGCAGCTTGGCCGCGGTGCTGCGGCCGATCAGATGCGTGCCGAGGCCGAGCGCGTACACGGTCTGGGCCAGCGTGCCGAAGCGGTCGACGGCGATAATGCGATCGATATCGGAGACCGTGACGGAATTGCCGTCGAACCCGCGCAGCGTGACCGGCAGTACCGGGTGCGGATCGGATGCGATCGGTGTCGGATCGGGATCGCGTAGGGTTGCTGTAACTTCGCCACTGGCTGCGACATTGGCGGGCCCCGGTGATGAGCATGCTCCGAGGGCAACCGTGAGTGCGAGTCCGATGGCTACGAGTCCGAACCTGCCGCCGCTGAACATGGTTGTCATGATAAGCGGTCGCAGCGCACCGCTCGCTACTCAATTCTGGCGGTCCCGGGTGTGGAAATCGGCTTCCTGCAAAGGTTTTGCGGATTTCACCCGCTGTTCACCCGCGCCCCGCGGCCGTGCCCGGAAGTTTCCAGGTGGGGATATCGAAGTCGGCGGTTCGACCCCGGAGGTGAACTCGGCGCATCGCAGGTGAACGTCTACCTAAGCGTGAGCCAATAGGTCGATTGACCAGTAGTTTTCGCGGGGCCGGTGTCTGGTACGCCGGGTATTGGTCCGGTCGATGACCTTGCGATTGTTGGGTAGAGTGCCGTTAACCCGAGGGTATCGGTCGATTGATATCCCGGCGCACCGTGGGTGGGACGCAAAGGGGAAAATCTGAAATGGCAACCGTGGCATGGATATTGCGCTGGCGCCGAGCGATTGTGCACGGTGATCACTGCCACGGGGTTGCGGACTGTTCGCGCGGCCGGGGCTTCGGCGCATGAGCCGGGAGCCGGGCACGGTGGCCGCGCGGCTGAAGGCGCGGCAGCAGGACGTACTCGACAGGTACCGCCGCGAACTCGAACTCATCGGCAGTGCGCTCGTCGCCGATCCCGAGGTATGGGACGAATGCGTGATCCAGGCGTGCCGGATCATCGGCGAATGCGCCGAGACCCTGGATGAGGACGGGCAGCCGACCGGCGTGCACGTTCCGCTCCAGGCGATCGTCGATATGGCGGAACGACGTGGCGGCAGGGGAATTCGGCCGGACTCCTCGGTGCGCGCGGCGATGATCCTGTTCGAACTGGTACTGGCGGAGGCGACCGAGGTGGTGAAGTCCGGGCGGGCCGACGCCCGGCATCGGATCGCGGATCTTGCCACGCAACTGAGCCGCAGCCTGTTCACTCGGCTGGAAGCGGGCGCGAAGGGATACGACGCGTTCCTGCTCGATCAGATCCGCATCGTGAACGATGCCGACCGGCGCATGCTCGCCCGCGAGATCCATGACCGGCTGGGCAATACGCTCAGCCTCGCCATGCATCAGCTCGAGATCATCGCGGCGGGAGAAACCAAGGGCCGCAAGGGCATCGAGTCCGCGGCTGATGTGCTCTCGGACGCGATCGGCGAATTGGCCGCGATCACATCGGGATTGCGCACCGTCGAGGGCGGAACCTCCCTGCGCGATGCGCTGACCGCCTTCGTGCAATCGCTGCGCCGCACGGTGCCGGTCGTGGATATTCGCGTAAACGGTTCGCAATCATGGGTTTCCGCGGAAGCGCTGGACGAGGTCTTCCTGGTACTGCGCGAGGCCCTGCGCAATGCCTTCGCGCACGCCCAGGCGACCAAGGTCTCCGTCGAGGTCGACCTGGCCCCGCACGAGGTCTGGGCACGCGTGGTGGACAATGGAATCGGCTTCGATCCCGCCCGCCCGCGCCGCGCGAACGGACTCACCTCGATGCGCGAACGCGCCGAAGCGCTCTCGGGTTCGGTGACATTCGGCTCGTGCCCCGGCGCCGGGACCCGCATCGCGCTATGGATACCGCTGACGATCGACGAGGCGCGCTGATCGCGATGATATCGGTGCTGGTGATCGACGATCACAACATGCTGCGCGGCGCCCTCTGCGAAATCCTGGACCAGGCAAGCGATATCACCGTGATCGGGGAGGCCGCCGACGGCCGCGCCGGTGTCGAGCGGGCGGAGCTGCTGCGCCCGGATGTCGTGATCCTCGATGTCGAGATCCCCGGCGACGACGTCGTGCAGACCCTGCGCAAGATCCAGCAGGCCAGTCCCGAATCACGGGTGCTGATCGTGAGCATGCATCAGGACATGAGCCTGATCCGGGAACTGGTCGAGCACGGCATCGCCGGTTACCTGCACAAGAGTGCCCGGCTCGAGACGCTGCTGTCGGCGATCCGCACCGCCGATGGTGACGGCGAGGTCATCGTCTACGTGTCCTGGCAGGAGGACCGCCGGGCGCGCGCCGACAGCCGGTCCGAATCGCCCGATCAGGCGCTCACCGCACGGGAATTGGAGATCGTGGAACTGGTGGCGAGCGCCATGAGCAACCGGCAGATCGCCAATGCCCTCGGCATTACCGAGGGCACGGTGAAGCGGCACCTGCGCAATATCTTCCGCAAGCTCGGCGCGGTCTCGCGTCTGGATACCGTCAAACGCGCGACCGCCGCCAAGCTCATCGGGCCGTATTCGCCGGAGTGATCAGACCGGCAGGACGCTCAGCACCGCACCGGCGTTCGCGGCCATCTGGGTGATCATGAACGCTCGATAGGGCCGCCGGCTCACCGGTCGCGGATCGCGATAGCGCGTGGTGAGCGTATTGCCGATCACCATCGCGGCACCGAAAATAACCACCGCACAAGGATATTCGAGTACGGGCAGGTGGTACGCGCCGATCGCGAGTCCACCGGCGACCGCGGCGGCTGCCACGGAAATCGAAGTGCGCAAACGCATTTCACCGACAAGCAGGGTCAGCACGCGCCGATGCGCGGCCCGATCGCCCGCCACATCGGAGAAATCTTTGACCACGGCCCCGACCAGTCCCATCCATAGTGACATCGCCACGGCGAAGACGATCAGATCGGCGGTGCGCGGCGCACCGGTGGCGACTGCCCCGGCCAGGTAGGTGCAGAGCCCGCCGAGGGTGACGATCACACCCGACCCGGCCCAGGTGCGGCTGAGCCGGAACGGCGGCATGGAATAGGCGTAACCCAGCGCGAGGAACGCGATCACCAGCACGGTCATGGTGAGCCCGACGAACACCGCGAGTCCGAGCGCGGCCGCCGCGATGACCCAGGCGGCGGTGGCGGCATCACGCGGATCCAGCTCCCCGCGGCCCACCGGCCGCCCCACCTCGTTGACGCGGTCGTTCACGCTGTCCGCGATGCCGTTGAGTAAATAGACGTGGACGGTCGCCAGGAACCAGGCGGCCAGCGCGCACAGATAATCGGTCCAGGCCGCATGCGGTATTCCGGAGAACTGTGACGCGGTCAAACTCGATGCCGCGATGAAACGTAATGCGAACATCAATTGAACAGCCGGTCGTGCTTCGATGAAACAAAGAAATAGAATTCGTACTGGTTTAACAATCGGGAGGGCTGCGGTTCGCATGGAATATTCCGACGTTCGACTGTTGATCGCCATGTCCGCAGTCTTACAGATCGCATGCGAAATGGTCCACCCACCAGCCATTTTCTATAACTCGTTTCATTTTAAATGCGCCCGTGTACCACTTTAGATACACGTCCGTGTGCTCCCTTTGTGACCTTCAGTGCGTCCGCCGATCCTGTTTAGATGAGACGGAATCGTGATCAACCGTGAAGGGGTAGGCATGGCAAAGGTGGCAGTGATCGGCGCTGGAATAGCAGGCATATCGGCTGCTTATCACCTGCGCGGGCATGCCGAGGTGACGGTATTCGAAAAAGAAGCCGTCGCAGGCGGACACGCGAATTCCGTCGAAGTTACCGATGCGGGCCGGACGCTCGGTCTGGATACCGCCTTCATTGTCTACAACGAGCCGCACTACCAGAAGATCACGCAGTTCTTCGCCGATCTCGGGGTGGCCTGCCAAGCGCATCCGGGCCGCTTCAGCTTCCACAACGCCGATACCCGGGTCTGCTACGTCTCCGATGATTTCGAACTGGACGAGGCCGCGATCCGGGCCAAATATCCGGCCGATTTCGTGCAGCTGTGGGCCGAGGCCGAGCGTTTCTACACCGAATCGCCGGGCCATTTCATCCGCAAGCAGGCCGAGATGTCGCTCGGCGACTATCTGACCGCGAACGGTTACAGCGATACCTTTCGCTACGGATTCATCGTGCTGGTCGCCACCGCCGCGTGGTCCGTGCCCGCCGATCGGATCTGGGATATGCCCGCCGCGACGGTGATCGCGTTCTTCCTCGGGCACGGTCGCGAAGGGCTCGGCGGCCGAACCGCGCCGTGGCGCACCGTAACCGGCGGCAGCATCAACTATGTGCGGGCCGCGCTGGAGCGGTTGCGCGCGGCCGGGCACGAGATCAAACTCGGCACCGCGGTCGAGCGGGTCGCGGAGGACGCGAGCGGAGTCGCGGTGACGACCGCCGCGGGTACCGAGCATTTCGACGAGGCGATCATCGCCCTGCACGCCGACGATGCGCTGAATGTGCTTGCCGCCCCGACCGACCCGCAGCGCGCGCTGGAGGCGATTCAATACAACACTACGCGCGCGGCCCTACACACCGATACCGCCTGTATGCCGCTGGATCGGGAGAAGTGGCGGAGCTGGAATTACGCTCGCTCGGGCAGTAACGACGATATGAGTACCTGGGTCGTCTATTACTTGAATTCGCTGCATGATTTCACCAGCGAGACAGATTACTTCCTCACCCTGGATTATCCGTTCGATATCGATCCCGAACGGATCATCCGGGAATTCGACTACCGGCATCCGGTGTTCACCACCGCTGCCCGGGCATTGCAGTCCACGATCCACTCCATCAATGCGGGCGATTCGCGTGTGAAGTTCGCCGGATCATATTTCCACTCGCGGAAAATGGGCATCGATATCGTCGGCAGTCACGAGTCGGGTTTCGATTCCGGCACGGCCGCGGCCGATGCGGTGCTGCGCAGTCTCTCCATCGATAGTGCTCTCTGACCATTTCGAACAGCTGCTGGAGTTTTCATCATGACCGAAAAGGTTGACGTCCCCGCCCTCACCGTCGAACAGGTCCAGGACTGGCTGGCCGAGAAGATCGCCTTCAAATTGCAGGCCGAGCCCTCGGATATCTCCTTCGACGACTTCTTCGATTCCTTCGGACTCGATTCCACCGAGGCCCTGGTGCTGGGCAACGAGCTGGAATCCTGGCTCGGTTTCGAGCTGGAGACCACGGCCCTGTGGTACCACCCGACCATCGCTGAGCTGGCCCGCTACATCGTCACCGAGAAGGACCGCCTCGCGGCGGCCTGACCGGTCGAACATCGCCGAGGGATATGCAATGGACAATCGGATGAAGCTGAGTGACACCCCGATCGCGATCGTGGGCCTGGGCGCACTGTTCCCGCGTTCGGCCGACCTGTCGGAATTCTGGACCAATGTGGTCGAGGCCGCCGACTGCATCGAGGACGTGCCCGAATCGCACTGGAAGATCGAGGACCATTACGACCCCGATCCCAGCGCCCCGGACAAGACCTATGCCAAGCGCGGCGGATTCATTCCGACGGTCGACTTCAACCCGCTGGAGTTCGGTCTGCCGCCGAACCAGCTCGAAGTCACCGATGTACTGCAATTGCTCAGCCTGGTGGTGGCCAAGCAGACCCTCGCGGACGCGGGCGCCCCGGATTCGCAGTGGTACGACTCCAGCCGCACCGGCGTCATTCTCGGTATCACCGGCGCGAATTCGCTGACCCAGCCGCTCGCGACGCGTTTGCAGACCCCGGTGCTCAAAGAGGTCGTGCGCAGCTGCGGCCTGAGTGATCAGGACGCCGAGGAGATCGCGGCGAAGTTCGTGAAGGCGTTCGCGCCCTGGGAGGAGAACTCCTTCCCGGGCATGCTCGGCAATGTCGTTTCCGGGCGCATCGCGAACCGCTTCGATCTGGGCGGCACCAATTGCACGGTCGACGCCGCGTGTGCGAGCTCACTGGCGGCGGTGCATATGGCGGTCGCCGAATTGGTTTCCGGCCGTGCCGATCTGATGATCAGCGGTGGTTGCGACGCCGAGAACACCATCCTGATGTACCTGTGCTTCAGCAAGACCCCCGCGCTGTCCAAGTCCGGGGTGATCCGGCCGTTCGACGAGAACTCCGACGGCACCATGATCGGCGAGGGCATGGGCATGCTCGCGCTCAAGCGTCTGGCCGACGCCGAGCGCGATGGCGACCGTATCTACTCGGTGCTGCGCGGTATCGGCAGCTCCAGTGATGGGCGGTTCAAGAGCATCTACGCCCCGCGCAAGGAAGGTCAGATCGTCGCGCTGGAACGCGCGTACGAGGACGCCGGATTCGGACCCGAGCAGATCGGTCTGCTCGAATGCCACGGCACCGGAACCGCGGTCGGCGATGTCACCGAATTGTCCGCGCTGCGTGAGGTTTTCACCGCGGCCAGCGCGGACAAGCAGTTCTGCGCGGTGGGCAGCGTCAAATCTCAGATCGGCCACACCAAGGCGGCGGCCGGTGCGGCCGGACTCATCAAGCTGTCGATGGCGCTGCACCAGAAGGTGCTGCCGCCGACCATCAATGTCGAAAAGCCCAAGGAATCGGTCGATTTCCCGAATTCGCCGTTCTGGGTGAACACGACCACGCGGCCGTGGGTGCTGGAGCCCGCGCGTGAGCGGCGGCGGGCGGCGAGCTCGTCGTTCGGCTTCGGTGGCACCAATTTCCACTGTGTGCTGGAGGAATACGACCCCTCCGGCGCGGACGCGCATGCGCTGCACCGGGATTACCAGGTGCACCTGTGGCAGGGCGCTGACACCGAGGCGCTGCTGGCCGAAGTCGCCGCGAACCCGTCCGGCACGTCTGCCGAGCACGCATTAGATGCCGACCAGCCGCGCCTGGCCGTGGTCGCTCGCGACGCCGCTGAGTTGAAAGCGCTGCGGGACAAGGCAATCGAGCGACTGCGCGCCGAGCCCGCGATCGAATCCTTCGAACTGCCCGGCGGGGCCTGGTACCGGCGTCGCGCCGAGGTACCCGGTAAGGTCGCCGCGCTGTTCGCCGGACAGGGCAGCCAGTATGTCGGTATGGGTGGGCGGGCCGCGCTCGCTATCCCGCCGATTCGTGCCGCCCTGGACGCCGCCAGCCGGATCTCGGACCCCGCCGAACCGCTGAGCCGGGTGCTCTTCCCGCCGCAGTCGTTCGACGCCGACACCGCCGCGGCCGGTGAAGAAGCGTTGCGCCGCACCGATTTCGCGCAGCCCTCGATCGGCGCGCTGTCGGCCGGTCAGTACCGCTATCTGACCGAGCTCGGCTTCGCCGCCGACGGGGCGATGGGCCACAGCTTCGGTGAGCTCACCGCACTGTGGGCGGCGGGCGCGGTGGACGAGGACGGTTTCCACCGCTTGGCCCGCGCCCGTGGCCGGGCGATGGCTCAGCTGCCCGAGGGCGAGTCGGATCGCGGCACCATGGCCGCATTGCGCTGTGCCCCGGAACAACTCACCGAATTGCTGAGCGCACACCCCGACGTGGTGGTGTGCAATATCAACGCCCCCGAGCAGACGGTGGTGGGCGGCGGCACCGACGCCGTGCGCGCCTTCGCCGCGGCCGCGAACCAGCTCGGGCTGGGCGCGAACCTGCTCCCGGTGTCCGCGGCATTCCACACCGCCTATGTGGCGCACGGTATTCCGGCGTTCCGGGAGGCGGTCGCCCAGACGTCCTTCGCCCGCCCGCTCATCCCGGTGTTCGCGAACACCGGGAGCGCGCAGTACACCGAGGACATCGAGGCCAATCGGTCGGTGCTGGTCGACCAGCTCTCCCAGCCGGTGGCTTTCGCGCCGCGCGTGCTGGAGATGTATGAGGCCGGGTACCGGGTGTTCGTCGAATTCGGCCCCAAGTCGGTGCTCTCCGGCCTCGTGCGCAAGATCCTGGCCGATCGGGACGACGTGGTCGTGCTGGCCGCCGACGCCGGTCCCGGTTCCGACGGCGACCGTTCGCTCAAACAGCTGGCCGCGCGGCTCGCGGTCCTCGGACTGCCCCTGGCCGGATTCAACCGCTACAGCGCACCAGCCCCCGAAGTAGTCGAGACCAAAGGAATGAGGATTCCCTTGAACGGCATCAACTATGTGTCCGAGGAGCGCCGCGAGGCCTATCGCGACGCGCTCGAGAACGGGTACCAGGTCCCCGCACCCGCCGCCGCGCCGGTCGCCGGCAACGGCAACGGCAATGGCAATGGGAACGGAAATGGCAACGGTCACACCGTGACCGCTCCGGCTCCGGCCGCGCACACGGCCGGACACGATAGCATGGCGGGCGACCACCTGGCCCTGCACCGCGAATACCTGAGCAGCCAGCTGCGGGTCGCCGAAAGGCTCAGCGGCATCCTGGAATACGACGCCATGCAGGGCACCCTGAGTGACCGCACGGTGGCCGGACTGGCCTCGGTCAGCGATCAGAGCGTCGCGATCGGCCAGGCACACGGCCAGGCCAGCGAGGTACTGCTGGGCTTCGCCTACCTCGAGGCCGGACTCGGTGGCGCGGCTCCGGCCGTGCGCCGCCCGGTCGAGCGCGTCTCGCGTCCCGAGCTGGAGGTCGGCCACTCCTCCTACGCCCCGGCCATTTCCGCTCCGGTCCAGGCCCCGGTTGCCCAGCCCGTGGCGTACGCCCAGCCGGTCGCCGTCGCTCAGCCGGTGGCGGTTCCCGCCGCACCGGTCGCCCCTGCTCCGGTCGCCTCGGTTGCTGCACCGGTTGCCGCGCCTGTCGCCCCGGCCCCGGTTCCCGCGCCCGCCGCTCCGGCCCCTGCCGCTGTTGCTCCCGCCGCTCCGGCCGGTGACGTCACCGAGACCGTCCGCCAGGCCCTGCTCGAGGTCGTGGCCGAGAAGACCGGCTACCCCACCGACATGCTCGACATGGACATGGACGTCGAGGCCGACCTCGGCATCGACTCCATCAAGCGGGTCGAGATCATGGGCGCGCTCGGTGAGCGCTTCCCCGACAGTCCGCAGGCCGGACCCGAGCAGATGGGTGAATTGCGCACCCTGGGCGGCATCGTGGACTTCATCAGCGGTGCCCTCGCCGGTGCGAACGGGGTGGAGGCGAACCACCCAAAAGCTGATGGCGCGTCCCGCATCGGCCGGATGCAGGCGCGCCTTATCGAAATCCCCTCTGTCTTCACTCTGGTCGGCGCGTACGCCGAAGCGCCGGTGGCATTGGTCGCCGGCGCCGGGAGCACGCTGGCCGACCCTCTCACCGACGCCTTGACGGCGGCGGGCTGGACCGTGCAGCGCGGCACGGAACTGCCGGTGGGCCGGGTGGATCTGGTGCTGTTCCTGGCCCCGGATGCCCCGGCCGACTGGGCCGAATCCATCGCATCGTTGGAATCCGCCCTACTGCTGGCGGGCTCGGCTCAGCGTGCGCTCGAAGAGCGGGCCGAGACGAGTCGCGCGGGCTTCGTCACGGTCAGTCGTGTCGACGGGCTGCTGGGTCTCTCGGGTTCCGCCGATGCCGCCGGTCTGCTCGGCGGTCTGCCGGGTCTGGTGAAAACCCTTGCGATCGAGGCTCCTTCGCTGTTCTGCCGGGCGATCGACGTGAGTCCCGCGCTCACCGCGGCGCAGGCGGCGGCACAGTTGGTCGCTGAGATCAACGATGCGGAGACCGCCACCGCCGAGGTCGGCATCGCGGCGGATCTGACTCGTCGCACGCTGGCCGCCACCCTCGACGATGGGACCGATCCGCTCCTGCCGCAGGGTGATTCGGTTGCCGAGCCGACGACCGCGGATCTGCTGGTGGTCACCGGTGGCGGGCGCGGTGTCACCGCGGCGTGCGCCATCGGCCTGGCTCGCCGCTATCGCTGTGGCCTGCTGCTGCTGGGCCGCAGCGAACTCGCCGACGAACCCGCCTGGGCCGCAGGGGTACCCGACGGTGCCCTCAAGGGCGCGATCGTCACCGATCTGCGGTCGGCGGGCACCAAACCCACTCCGCGTGAGGTGGAACGGATCTATCGCGGCATGGTCGCCGGTCGGGAGATCCGGGAAACCCTGGCGGCGATCCGGGCCGCGGGAGCCACGGCGGAGTACGTGGCCGTGGATGTCACCGATACCTCCTCCACCACAACAGCACTCGCACCGTACCGGGATCGGATTACCGGCCTCGTGCACGGCGCGGGTGTGCTCGCCGACAAGGCGATTGTCGATCAGCGCGCCGCCGATGTCGGCCCGGTGTTGGCGACGAAGCTGGCCGGCTTGCGCTCGGTGCTCGACGCGCTCGGCGAAGAGCGGCTCACCCACGTGGTGCTGTTCTCCTCCATCGCCGGATTCTTCGGCAATCGCGGCCAATCCAGCTATGCCAGTGCGAATGAGGCCCTCAACCGGGTCGCCACCGCATTGCGCCGCCGACTCCCGCGCGCCCGGGTCACCTCGGTGAACTGGGGCGCGTGGGCGGGCGGCATGGTGACCCCGGAGCTGGAGCGCATGTTCGCCGAGCGCGGGGTGACTCTGATCCCGCTCCCGGTCGGCGTGGACTTCTTCACCGAACAGTTCAGTGCCGCTCGCGCACACGATGTGGTGTGCGTGGTCGGGCCCAATCAGCCGCTGTCGGTCAAACCCGCGCGTGAGATCGGCTCCGGCACGGCGATTCTGCGGCTGCCGCTGACCGGTCTGGCGGACGATGAGGTGCTGTCCGACCATGCCATCGGTGGCATCGCGGTACTGCCCGCCACGGCGGCGGTCGGGGCGATCCTGGGTGCGGTGCAACGACTGCGCGGCGGTGTGATCTCCCGGCTGACCGATTTCTCGGTGCTGAAAGGTCTGGTGTTCGACGAGAATTCGCCGCAGCACCTGGACCTGGCGGTGACCGGGGCCAAGGTGCTGGTGACGGATTCGTCGGGACGTCCGCGCTTCCGTGCGCTGGTACCGGCGCAGATCCCGGCCGCCGCAACCGCTCTCGTGCTGCCCGACCTGGCAGGCGTCGAGCCGACCACCGCCTACACCGCCGGTGTGCTCTTCCACGGCCCGTCGCTGGCCCGGATCACCGGCACCCTGACAGCTTCGGACGGCCGACTGGTCGCTGTGTGCCGCCCGGTCGAACCATCCCTCGCCGCAGGAACTTTCGCGGTGGGGGAGTACGCACCGGAATCCGCCGACCTGCTGTTGCAGGCGGCACTGATCCAGGTGCACGCGACCACCGGACTCAACAGCCTGCCGACGGCGATCGGTGCGGTCGAGATCTACGACGCACTGCCGCGAACCGGTGAGTTCCTGGTGGTGGTGGATCCCCTGCAGGTGAATGGCTCGGTGGCGCAGGGTTCGGTCACGGCGTGCACGCCCGACGGGCGGGCACTGCTGCGCTTCGATGCGGTGCGACTGGTCGCCGACGCGGCGCTGGGCGCGAAATTCCTGACAGATCAATCGGATCGGACAGCGTGACTTAGCATGTCGGACACATACAGCGGCACGCCGATCGCCATCGTCGGCATCGGCTGTCTGCTCCCGGGCGCGACTACGCCCCAGCAGTTCTGGGACAACCTGCTCACCGGCGCGGACCTGCGTCGGCCGGGCGGTGCCGAGACCTTCGGCACGGATCCCGCCACTCCGGGCGGCTGGGGTGACGAGACCCACGGAATCACTTCCGTACGAGGGGGTTTCGTCACCGAGCCGGTCATGGATCACGAGGGACTGCGCATCGACGCGCAAACCGTCGAGGACCTGGGAGCGGTGGTCCGGTGGCCGCTGTACGCGATCCGGCAGGCGTTGACCGACGCCGGGATCGCCGAGGACGACCCGGTGCTCGAGCGCACCGGGCTCGTCCTGGGCAACTATTCCTTCCCCACCGAGGAATCGGTCCGACTGTGCCTGCCCTTCTTCGAGGAGGGCGTCAGCCGGGGTTTGCGGCAGGCCGGACTGTCGTTGCCGGACAATGGATCCGGCCCCTGGCAGCCGCACGAACAGGTGCGGTCGCTGTGGCCCTCGGGCCTGCCCACCACCGTCGTTGCCGATGCGCTCGGCCTGCACGGGCCGCGGCTCGCGCTGGACGCGGCGTGCTCCTCGGCGCTGTACAGCATGAGCCTGGGCCGCGACTACCTCGCGACCGGTGCGGCCGATGTGGTGCTCGCGGGTGCGGTGTGCGCTCCCGATCCGACACTGATTCACCTGTCCTTCAGCGACTTACACGCGTACCCGGGCAATGGCGTCAGCCAGCCCTTCGACGCGGCCTCGACCGGCATCGTGACCGGTCAGGGCGCGGGGGTGTTCGTGCTCAAGCGCCTCGCCGATGCCGTGCGCGACGGCAACCGCATCCACGCCGTGGTCGAGTCCATCGGCCTCGGCAACGACGGCGCCGGCGCACATCCCCTGGTACCCAATATCTCCGGCCAACTCGCCGCGTACCGGCAGGCCTACGACGACCGCGTCGACGCGGCCTCGGTGGACTACATCGAATGCCACGCCACCGGTACCCCGGTCGGCGATCCGATCGAGCTGCGTGGACTCACCGAATTCTTCGGCGCGGCAGGCATACCGCTGCTGGGTTCGGTGAAAGGCAATGTGGGCCACCTGCTCACCGTCGCGGGCTTCACCAGCGTGCTCAAGGCGATCATGGCCATGCGCAATGGGATCATCCCCGCGACTCCGGCGCAGACCGAGCCGATTCGCCCCGCCGGAGCCGAATCGGCGGCCGATCGACTCGTCACCGCGAACCAGCCTTGGCCGGATAACGGCGGGCGCCCCCGCCGGGCGGGAGTGTCGGCCTTCGGTTTCGGTGGCACCAACGCACACCTGGTACTCACCGACGCCGTGACTTCCGGGCCGGAATCGGCTCACGTACAGAACGCGACGGTCTTGTCGGAGACGTCCGCCACACCAGTTACGGCAGACGTGAACACCACTGCTGGTTCGGCCGCTGCGACGGTCACCGGTGATTGGGCCGACGCGACCGCTGCTCCTGGTTCGGCCGCTGCGGCGGTTCATCCTGATTCGGCGGACGTGAGCGTCGCGAGGCCTGCCGTACCAGCGCCGGTAGTCGGGGCTCCGCAACCGGTTCGGATGGCGATCACGGGTCTGAGCGTACGGGTCGGCGCGGTCGCCGGTGTCGCCGCGCTGCGCCGCATTCGGCGCGCGGGTCGTTCCGGGCTGGCGCAGCGCCCCGAAACCCGTTGGTACGGGGCGGAATCCCTCGGAATCTCCGAGTTGGAGCAGGATTTCGCCGCGGGCTATGCCGACAGTGTCGAGGTCGATGTGCGCGGCTATCGCATGCCGCCCGCCGAACTGCGCCAGGCCAATCCGCAGCACCTGCTGCTATTCGAAGCGGCCGATGAAGCCCTCGCCGAGGCCGGACTGACCGCCACGAAGGAACGGCCCGAGCGCCGTATCGGTGTGGTCGTGGCCATGGAGATGGAACCGCGTTCGCATGCGCACCGCGCCCGCTTCGACATCGGTGCGCATGTTCGCGCCGAATGTGACCGCGCCGCACTGGATCTCACCGCAGATGAGATCGATCGTCTCGAGGCCGCGGTGCGCGCTGGCCTGCACGATCCCATCGGCGCGAACGAGGTGCTGAGCTATATCGGCAACGTGATGGCGGCGCGCATCGCCTCCGCGCACAATTTCACCGGCCCGGCGTTCACCGTGTCGGCCGACGCGACCGGCGGCGCTCGCGCCCTCGAGGTCGCCGGACTGCTGCTGCTGGATCCCACCGTGGAAGCGGTGCTGGTCGGTGGCGTCGAGCTGGCGGCGGGCTACGAGAACACCCTGGTCCGAACAACTCTCGCCGATGGTGTGCGCCCGATCCTGGGCGACGGCGCGGCGGCGGTCGTGTTGACCCGCGCCACCGACGACTCGGCACTCACCCTCGACGCGGTGGCCACCACCGTCGACGGCGCCGAATCGATTGCGCGCCAAGTCCGCTCGACGCTGGCTCACCACGGCCTGACGCCGGAGGACATCGGCTACCTGGAACTCGCCAGCGGCCTGGACTCCGCGGGCCTGACCGACCTGACCCGCCTGTACGGCGACCGCGGCGCGGATGCTCCCGGTTGCGCATTGGCGGGGCACCTACCGCTGGTCGGCGATACCCAGCAGGCGAGCGTGCTGGTCGGCGTGGTCGCCGCGGCGTTGAGCCTGCGCCATCGCGAGCTGCCCCCTGCCACGCCGGAGCTGCGCGAGATTGCCGGTACCGCAGCCGAATTCACCGATTCCGCACTGCGCCTGCTCGACGCCGCGGTCCCGTGGCTGGGATGCGGTGTCGACGACCGCCTCGTCGCCGCCGTGCACGCGGTCGACGGCCCGCGCGTCGCGCACATCGTGCTCTCCGCCGCCCCCGCACGACCCCCGGTCGAGACGATCGACTGGCCGGGCGCGACTGCCCCGGTACTGATCCCGCTCTGCGCCGACAGCGGATCGGACTTGGCCGCCGCCGCACTGGAATGCCTCGCGGCGCTCGACGCTGGAACCGCTCTGATCGACATCGCCCGCGACCGGGTCAAGGCGGCCCGCCCGGAGCCTGATGACGCCGCATGCTCGGGGCTCGAGACCGCTGTGCTCTCGGGACGTACTGACACTGTGCGCCCAGGGCGCTTTACGGCCGTCATCGTCGCGGCCGACTCGGAGGGAGCACGTCGCGAGCTCAATGCGGCAATCAAGCATCTTCCGGAAACCATTGCCGTGGAGCGTGATTGGACGACGCCATCGGGCAGCTATTGCACCGCGCGCCCGGTCGGCGCGCGGGGCCGGATCGCCTTCGTCTATCCGGGTGCGTTCACCGCGTACCCCGAAGCGGGACGCGACCTGTTCACCGCATTTCCCGGCCTGCTCTCGGAGTTCGAACGCGATGCCCGCGCACCGTGGGCGGAATACAAGCATGCGGCCGTGTTTCCCAGCGGTGCACTGGGATTCGACCGCACCGCGCTCATGCGGCACGAGGGCGAGCTGATCGAGTCGATCCCCACCATGCTCGCCATCGGCACGAATGCAGCCGTGCTCTCGACCCGAATGCTGCGCGACGCCCTGGGAATTCGCCCCGACGGCGGCTTCGGCTACAGCCTGGGGGAGAGCAGCATGCTCTTCGCCATGGACGTGTGGGACGCGGCCGTGCGCGATGACGCCGCGCTGAACCGCTCGCCACTGTTCATCGATCAACTGCGCGGACCCAAGAAGCTCATCAGGTCGCTGTGGGCGCTGCCGGACGAGACGCCGGACCGTGAAGTGTGGACCACCCAGGTGCTTCTGGCCGACGCCGAACAGGTGCGCGCGGCCATGGCGACGCTGGATCGGGTGTACCTGACCCACGTCAACACCCCTCGGGAAGTGGTGGTCGCCGGATTCCCCGAGCAGGTCCGCGCACTCATCGCGACCCTGGGCTGCAAGGCCGCCAAAGCCCCCGCGAACCACGTCATGCACTGCGCCGCGGTGGAATCCGAGCGGGCCGAATTCGCCGCGCTGAACAACCACCCGCTCGGCGCTCCCACCCGGGGCCTGGAGCTGCTGTCCAGCTTCGACTACGCCACCGTGGACACCGCGGACCGCGCCGTCATCTCCGACCGTATCGCCGAAACGCTCTGCACCACCGTTGATTTCGCCAAACTCACCGAGAACGCGTACGACCGCGGATTCCGGGTGTTCATCGAAGTCGGTCCCGGCGCCACCTGCACCCGCTGGATCGGTGAAACCCTCGGTACCCGAGAGCATGTCGCGGTCGCGGTGGACCGCCGGGGCATGTCCGTCGGGCAGTCGGTCGCCGCCGCCCTCGCCCGGCTGGTCAGCCACGGTGTCGACGTACGACTGGACCGCCTGTTCCCCGCCGCGAGCGCCGCACCGGCGCGCCCGGTCTTCCGTGCCACCGTCACAGTTGGTGGGGAATCCCTGGTCGAGCGGGTGCGCGAGCGCGCCCGGCCCATTCTCGCCGAATCGAACGCACGTCGCGCGGCTCAGGAAGTCGAGGCGCAGCTGCTCATGCCGATCATCATCGAACCCGATGCCATCATCATCGAGGGGGAACCCTTCGTGTACCTGCCGCAACGCCGTCCCACAGCGTCCGCCACCCCGTCCCCGTTCATCGCCGCACCCGTGGCCGCGGCTGCCGCACCTGCCCCGCTCGGCTCGGGTTCCGCCGCCCTGGCCCCCACCGCGTACCAGTTCACTCCCGGGGCGTCCGTGTCCCAGTTCGCTGCCGGGGATCCCGCCGCATCACCTTCCGCCGCGCCGCGATTCGCGCCCGGCGGCACTGTGCCACAGCCTGCTTCGCCCTACGTGGTCGCGGCACGCACCCGCGTCCTACAGCCCATGCGCCACAGCGTGTCCTACGCGCACGAGTCGTTCCTGCGGGTGCAGGGCGCGCTCGCGCACGCCAGTCTCGACGCCCTCGAGGCGAGCCGCGGTGCGGTGCCACCCTCCGATGCGCTCCCGGCCGTGCCGTCTCAGCCCACCCGCCCGGTGATCTGGGATGAGGCGCAGCTGCTCGAATTCGCCTCGGGCAGAGTCGAGAACGTCTTCGGTCCCGATTTCGCTGCCTACGACACCTACCCGGTCCGCGTGCGTCTGCCCGAGCCGCCGTACCACTTCGTCACCCGCGTCACCGAAATCAACGGCACCCCCGGCGTTTACGAGCCGTCCTCGATCACCACCGAGTACGACGTACCGGTGGGAGCCTGGTACACCGTGGACGGCCTGGTGCCCTGCGCGGTCACCATCGAAGCCGGACAGTGCGATCTGCTGCTGATCAGCTATCTGGGCATCGATTTCCGCAATCAGGGCCGGCGCGTCTACCGCCTGCTGGACAGCGAATTGGTCTTCCACGGCGGACTGCCCCGCGAGGGCCAGACCCTGCGCTACGAGATCAATATCGCGCGCTTCGTATGGAACGGCGACAGCCTGCTCTTCTTCTTCAACTACCGCTGCTACGCCGACGGCGTGCTCATCCTCGAGCTGCTCAACGCCTGCGCCGGGTTCTTCTCCCCGCTGGAGCTGGAGAATTCGCTCGGCGTGGTCAGCAATATCGCGGACCGCAGGCGTCGCGAGGCCATGGTCCGGACCTGGTTCAAACCGCTGGCCCGCACCGAGCGCACCGCACTGTCGGGCGGGGATCTGGAACTGCTCGCCCAGGGCCGTCCCGCCGAGGTGTTCGGCCCCGCCTGGGATCAGACCGCCGACGGCTGCAATCGCTCACTGCGCCTGCCTGATTCGATGCTGCGCATGATCGACGAGATCACCGCGATCGATCGCCTCGGCGGTCCGTGCGCGCTCGGTGAGATCAGCGCGGTCAAGTATCTCGACCCCGAGGGCTGGTACTTCAAGTGCCACTTCCCCGGTGACCCGGTGCTGGCCGGGTCGCTGGTGGCCGAGGGCGGCGTGCAGCTGCTCCAGGTGTACGCGATGTACCTGGGCATGCACCTGGTGCTGCCCGATGCCGAATTCCAGTCCATCCCGGGTCTGAAGACCCAGGTGAAGGTGCGCGGGCAGATCACCCCGGGACAGCGTGAGATCCGCTACCACGTCGAGATCACCAAGCTGACCATGCTGCCGCGTCCGGCCGTTATCGCGGATATCACCGTGTACGACGGCGATAAGGCGATGATCAGCATGCAGAACTTCGGCGTGCAGGTCCGGGAGAAGCCGGGCACCCCGTACCGGCCCGAAACCGGCGGCATCCCAGCGTTTCTCGGCCGCCGCAATGCCCACGGTGAGCCCGCGTTCATCAACGAACTGCATCTGGCGCACGCCGCCAAGGGCGATCTGGCCACCGCCATGGGCCCGGAATTCGAGATCTACGCCGACCGCAAGGCCCCCTATATCCCCAACGGGGACTTCAGGTTCGTGGACCGCATCATGCGATTCAGCGGTGTGCGTGGGCAATTGAAGTCCGGCTCCACCATGGAGACCGAATACGACTGCCCGCCCGAGGCCTGGTACTTCCACGAGAACGCGTTCCCCGGCATGCCGAACTGCGTCTACATGGAATCCTCACTCCAGGCCGCGATTCTGCTCGGCTACTACCAGGGTGCGAGCCTGGCCACCCCGGACCAGGAACTCAATATTCGCAACCTGGACGGCACGGCCAGTCTTGTCAAGCAGATCGATTTGCGCGGCAAGACAATTCGCCAGCACACCCGGATGACCTTCAGTCAGATCATGCCCGGAACCTCGCTCCAGAAATTCGCGTACGAGCTGTTCGCCGACGGTGAGCTGTTCTATCGCGGTGAATCCATGTTCGGCTTCCACACCGCCGACGCCCTGTCCAACCAGGTCGGTCTGGACGGCGGCAAATACGTCGCCCCGTGGCTGGCCGAGCAGCAAAACCTGCCCGCCGACGCGATTCGCTCGCTCCCGGTCCGCGGCCGGGACGACTGGTTCACCCGGTCGGGCCTGCGCCTGGCCGATGGCCACCTGCGCATGGTCGACACCGTGGACATCGTTTCCGGCGGCGGCAAGTACGAGCGGGGCTACCTGAGCGGACACCGCGAAATCGACCACGACGACTGGTATTTCGAATGCCACTTCTACCGTGATCCGGTCATGCCCGGCTCACTCGGCGTGGAAGCGCTGATCCAGGCCCTGCAGGTCTACGCGATCGATCAGGCGATCGGTGCGGAGCTCGAGGACCCGGTGTTCGCCATGCCGCTCGGTGTACCCATGACCTGGAAGTACCGCGGCCAGATCTTGCGCACCGAGGGCCCGATGACCTTCGACCTGCACATCAAGGAAATCCGCCGCGAGGACGACCGCACGCTGATCATCGCCGATGCCAATGTCTGGAAACCGGGCATGCGCATCTACGAGATCACCGATATCGCCGTCGAGGTGCACAACCGCCGAGAGGACGAACGATGAGTATCACCGTCGGAACCGAACCCGCCGTCGAACCCGCAGTCCACACCACCGTCCAAGGTTGCTACGAGACCCTCGTCGACCTCGACGCGCCGATCTATGTCGTGCACACCGCGGACGGCAACGGCATCGGACTGAGCACCCACCGCCCGCTCGATGACGCGACCGTGATCGCCGCCGTCGGGCCGCTGTCCCCGGATCGCTTGGGCTCCGCCGCTTTTCGCGCGCACCACGGGGTGAAGTACGCCTACATGGGCGGTGCCATGGCCGGGGGCATCGCCTCGGCCGACTACGTGATCGCCCTCGCACGGGCCGGATACCTCGGCTCGTTCGGAGCCGCGGGCATGCTGCCCGCTCACGTGGAGGCGGCGCTGCAACGCTTCGCCGCCGAGATTCCGGGACTTCCGTACGCCGCCAACCTGATTCACAGCCCCAGCGAAGCCGAACTGGAGCGCGCGGCGGTGGAGCTGTTCCTGCGCTACGGGGTGCGCTGCGTCGAGGCGTCCGCGTTCATGGATGTGACGCCGAATATCGTGCGATACCGTGTGGCCGGGCTCGCTCGATCCGCCGATGGTGGCCTGATCATCGGAAATCGGGTGATCGCCAAGGTTTCTCGCGCCGAGGTGGCCGAGAAGTTCATGCGGCCCGCGCCCGAGGCCATGGTCGCCGATCTCGTCGCGGCCGGTCTGATCACCGCCGAACAGGCGGAGTTGGCCCGGCTGGTGCCGCTGGCCGATGACATCACCGCCGAGGCCGACTCCGGCGGCCACACCGACCGTCGCCCGCTCACCACGCTGTTCCCTTCCCTGGTGCGCCGCCGCGATCAGCTGCGCCACGAGTTGAACCTGCCGGTGCGCGTGCGGGTCGGCGCGGCGGGCGGTATCGGCACCCCGATCGCCGCCGCGGCTGCCTTCGCCATGGGAGCCGACTACATCGTCACCGGTTCGGTGAACCAATCCTGCTTGGAGGCGGGCACTTCCAGCGAAGTGCGGCATCTGCTCGCCCAGGCCGGCGTCGCCGATGTGGAGATGGCACCCGCCGCCGACATGTTCGAACTCGGTGTGGAACTTCAGGTGCTCAAGAAGGGCACCATGTTCGCGATGCGCGCCAAGCGCCTCTACGAACTGTATTGCGCCTACCCGGGTTTGGACGCGGTCCCGGCCGAGGAACTGGCCAAGCTGGAGCGGCAGATCCTGCGCCGCACGGTGGACGAGGTGTGGCAGGACGTGGTGGAGTACTTCACCCGCCGCGATCCGGACCAGCTCACCCGCGCCGCCGGTGACCCGAAACGCAAGATGGCCTTGATCTTCCGGTGGTACCTCGGCATGGCCTCGCGCTGGGCCGTGGTCGGGGACGGCGATCGCGGTCTGGACTACCAGATCTGGTGCGGCCCCGCGATGGGCAGCTTCAACGAATGGGTGCGCGGGTCCTACCTGGCCGCCGCGGAGAACCGCCGCGTCGTCGATGTCGCCCGAAACCTGTTGCACGGGGCGGCTTTCACCACGCGGGTGCAGCAGTTGGCGCTCGCCGGCGTACGGCTGCCCCTCGATTGCGGCGACTACCATCCCGCCCCGGCCGAGCAGATCGGCGACGAGCTATGACAGTCGTGGTCGACACCGCCGAAACCCTCGCTTCGGCAACCGCCTCGCCGGAAACCAGTGCCGCCCAACTGTATTCGGCGGCGGCCGATCTCGACGCCGCACTCGGTGATCCCGAGGACCCGCACAATGCGTGCGGATTCGCCGCCATGGTTACCCGCGCGGAGTCGGGGAACTTCCCCGACGCGCTTTCCGAGGCGGCCGGACCGGTGCTTCGGCTGGCATATGTGCCCGAGTCCGCCGGCGGCGAATTGATCCGATACGACGAGACATACGCACTGGTGCGCGTGGCGGCCCGGCGCGATCTGACCCTCATGCCCGCCACGATGATCGATATCACCGCCGCCACCTGCGTATTGCTGTCCGGCTCGGCGGCCCAGCGCCGCTGGGTCGTGGATCTGCTGCGCCGGGGCCGCTCCATCGGATTCGCGTTCTCCGAGCCCGAGCACGGCAGCGATCTGCTGGCCAATACCTGCGCGCTGTCCAGGTCCGGGGACGGCTGGCGTCTCGACGGGGTCAAGTGGCTGGTCGGTTTCGGCCGCGAGGTCGAGGCGGCCCTGGTGATCGCGCACACCGGTGGCCGGGGTCCCGCCGCGTTCAGCGCGGTAATCCTCGCGGATCCTCTCGAAATACCTTCCCGCACAGCGGAGCCCGGTGCGTCGATTCGATTCCAGCGGGTAGCCGGTATGCGCGGCGCGCGCTACGCGGAGTTCCATTTCGACGATGTCCAGGTCGAGGCGGACGCGCTGGTGGGACCACTCGGGCGGGGCATGGAAACCGCCATGAAGGCCATGCAGATCGTGCGCGCGACCAGCACCGCCGCGAATCTGGCCGGGGCCGATAGCGCGCTTCGGCTGACACTGGACTTCGCGCGCGGACACCTGGTCGCCAATCGCCCGGTCGACAATCACGCGCCGAATCGCCGCGAACTCGGCACGGCCGCAGCGGCATTGATCGCCGCCGACGCGGCCGCGCTCGGGTGTGTGCGTGCGATGCATACCTTCCCGGAAGTGCAGAGCCTGTGGTCGGGCACCTTGAAGACGGTCCTGACCGGACTCTCGGAAGAGGTGTTCACCCGCTGCGCCGATGTGCTCGGCACCCGCAGCGTGCTGCGCGAAGGTCCGGCGGGCGCGTTCGATGTGCTGCGCGCGGACAACGCCGCCGTCCGGTTCTTCGACACCAGCCCGATGGCGAATCTGCGCCTGGTGTCGATGCAGCTGAACTGCTTCGCCGATCCCCGGCCCGCACCGTCCGATCGCGAATTGCTGGCCGCGACTTTCGATTTGGGAAGCGACCTGCCGCCGTTCGACCTGCAACGATTCACGCTGTCCGCGCGCCGCGATGTAGTCATCGGAGCCCTGTCCGGTGTGCTGGCGGACATCCGGGCCGTACTCGAGCCCTCCGCGCTGGACCGCGGCATCCTGGAAGCCGACGCGATCCAGCTGCTCGAGGAACTCGAGTTGCTCGACCTCGAGGTGCGCTCGGCGGTTGCCGATATCCGCCGCCTGCCCGAGCTGCCTCCCGTACAACGCGGTGTGGCACAGCTGGATCTGGCCCGCCGCATCAGCTATCTGACCGCCGCCGCGTCCTGCGTGCACCTGTGGTGGTTCAACCGGGACCGCTCGCTGTACCGCTGCCCGCCCGGCGCGGTCGGCTGGCTCACCGCCGCGGTCGCCCTGCTGCTGGACAGGTCCAGCGAGCGCACCGCACGACTGCCGATTCCCTTGGCGGGCACCGCGTTCGCGGTGACGTCCCGCCTCTGCCAGGAACGGCGGCTGCTGTCCGCCGTGCCCATCCCGCTGGCCGGACCGCACACCGCTCCGGTGCGGGAGAAAGGACACGCGCTGTCATGACCGCGCAGCACAACCTCACCATCGCCGAACAGCTCGAACGCGATCTCGGCGATCCGCACGATCCGGCGACGCTGCTGTCGTTCCAGCGGATTCTGCGCTACGACGAACTCGAGGAATTCCCGCACGAACTGGTCGGCGAACTGCAGCGGCGCGCGGTGCACGAATACTGCCTGCCCGCCGAATGGGGCGGGCGCGCGGGCGATGTCGAGACCGGCTTCCTGCTGCTGCGCCTGGTGGCTCGCCGCGACCCCACCACCGCCAGCGCGCTCATGCTCACCGACCTGGCCTTCATGCCGACCTGGATCGGCGGCAGCGATGAGCAGCGCCTGCGGTTCGTCTCCATGATCAACAACGGCGCGAAGATGGCGTGGGGGCTGTCCGAACGGCACCACGGCAGCGATGTGCTCGCCAATGACACGCACGCGGAGAAGGTCGTCGGCGGCTACGTGCTCACCGGTGAGAAATGGCTCATCGGTATGGCCACCCTCGCCGATGTGGTCACCGTGCACGCTCGCACCGGAGCCCGCGGCGGTCCCGGTGACTGGTCGGTGTTCGCGATCGAAAAGCGTTTGTGCACCGCAGGTTCGGTGCGTGAGGTGCCCAATGAGCGCCTGCACGGGCTGCGTGCGCTGGACCTGAGCGGTATCCGCCTGGACGAGGTGTTCGTGCCCGAGAGCCACCGCATCGGCGCGGAAGGCCAAGGGCTGGAACTGGTGTTGAAGAGCGCGCAGGTCGCACGCACCACCATCAGCGGTATCGCACTCGGCGCGGCCGATACCGCGCTCCGGGTGACCTGTGATTTCATCGTCACCCGGGAGATCTTCGGCAAGACGGTCGATCAGATCCCGTACACCCGCCGCCAGATCGCCGAGAGCTTCGCCGATCTGCTGCTGGCCGAAGCGGTCGCCACGGGCGGGGTGCGCGGGCTGCAAGCCTGCCCCGAACAGGCCGGTGTGCTCTCGGCGATCGTCAAGTACTTCGTGCCGACCTCGCTCGAGCGCACCCTCGCACAGCTGTCGCTGGTGCTCGGCGCGCGGCTGTACCTGCGCGAACATCCGCACTACGGCATCTTCCAGAAGATGTTGCGGGACATCCTGGTATCGGTGTTCGCCGACGGCAATACCGTGGTCAATCTCAAGAGTGTCGGCGCGCAACTGGAGACGATTCTCTCGCGCGGACAGCACGCGACGCCGGAGCAGCGCGCGGCCGCGGCGACCAAGGTCGCGCTGATGTACGACATCGACGCGAAACTGGAGACCTGGGTTCCGGCGCAACAGCAGCTGTTCTGCCGCGACGGCGATATCGCGTTGCTGGCGCTGCCCGCGGCGATCGAGCGGCTGCGCGAGCTCGCCCTGACCCGCGACGGTGCGCAGCGCGCCTGGCTGGAGCGCTCGGCCGATCTCGCCGAACGTGTACTGGGCCAGGCGGATCGGCTCGCGACCGAACAGCGCGACGCCCAGCAGCGGCTGGGCCGCGACTACGGTTCCTCGGCCGAACTGTATCGGCTCGCCGAACAGTACTGCGCCCTGCACGCCGGTGCGGCGATCGTGCATCTGACCGTCAATTCCGCTGCGGCGCTGTCGGATCCGTTCCCGGACGGCGCGGTGCTGCTGCTGTGCCTGGAACGGGTGTGGCGCACCTTCCATCCCATCGAGACCCTTACCGGCGCCGCCGAGATCGATCGCGTCGCCGATGTGCTCCTACTTCTGCATCGAGACCGAAAGCTGTTCTCGCATTGGCAGATCCAGCTACAGGCCTCCGGCGACGCCGGAACCACGGAATGAATGGAATTGGCATGGTGTATTCGATGACCACGCGGCATCCGGCGTCGTGCGGGCCCGAGCAGGTGTGGGACGTACTGCTGGACTACGCCTCCTACCCGGAGTTCATGACCGGTGTCAACGAGGTCGAGATCCTCGATGACGAGCAGGGCCGCCGCACCAGCAGTTGGGTGGTCGAGCTCAAGGGCTCGGAAATGGAGTGGGAGCAGGAGGATCTCATCTCCATCGAGACCCGCCGCATCGAATTCCGGCAGACCGACGGCGATCTCGCGGTCTACCACGGGTACTGGCAGGTGCACCCCGATGCCCTGGAGTTGAGCGTGCTGTTCGATATCGGCATGCCGCTGGTCGCGGAGATGATCCATCCCGCCGTGGCCAAGGCGCTCGAAGGCTACGCGGGCTCGGTTGTCGCCCGGGCCGAGCAGTAGGGGCGTGCCATGAGCGATATCAAGGCCTCCGACGCCAAGTCCACGTTCAAGCGGGTCAAGCGGCACTTCTCACCGTCCATGGCACTGGCGGGCAAGTTCACCGGACAGGGCGCGGTCGAGGCCGGCTCCAACGGCTGCCGGATCACCCTGTCCGATGGCCGCGAGGCGCTGGACTTCGGTTCCTACGCGGTGGCGCTGCTCGGGCACCGTCACCCCGCGGTCGTGGACGCGGTTCGCGCACAGCTGGATTCGATGCCGACCTCCACCCGTTCGGTGCTGAATCCGGTGCCCGCGCTGGCAGCCGAAACCGTGGTCGACTACCTCGGCGGCACGCTGCCCAAGGTGTACTTCGGCGGCAGCGGTGCCGACGTTGTCGAGGCCGCGGTCAAGCTCGCCCGCGTCGCGACGGGCCGCGGCACGGTCATCGCGGTGCAGGGGTCCTATCACGGTAAAACCCTTGGTGCGCTGGCGCTCACCCACCACCCTCGGTTCCGGGGCAACCTCGACGCACTGCTCGGCGGTGCGGTGCACGTCGATCCCGAGGACGCCGGCGCGGTGGCGCGGGTGCTCGCCGAGACCGAGGTCGCCGCGCTGATCTTCGAACCGGTACAGGGTGAGAACGGTGTCACCGCACTGGATCCGGAGATCCTGGAGCGGTGGTGCGCCGACGCCAAGGCCGCCGGGGCGTTCGTGATCGCCGATGAGATCCAGGTCGGATTGCGCCGCTGCGGTGAGCGCTCCCTCGCGCTCGCGGCCGGACTGCCCGTGGACGCCGTGCTGCTGGGCAAGGCCCTGGGTGGCGGCATCGTTCCGGTGTCCGCGCTGGTGTGCTCCGAACAGCTGTACGCGCCGCTGGCGGCGGATCCGGTGCTGCACACCGCGACCTTCTCCGGGCATCCGCTCTGCACGGCGGCGGTGATTCCCGCGCTGACCGCGATCGAGGAGCATGTGCACGACGGAGTGCGGATCAGCGGCGAAATGGCCGCCGGGCTGGCCGGAATCGTCGATGACCACGACACCGTCGTCACCGATGTGCGGGGCCGAGGTCTGCTGTGGGGCATCGACTTCCACACCCCCGAGTTCGCCGGTGAGGTGCAGGTCGGCCTGGCCCAGCGCGGGCTGGTCGTGTCGACCTGCCTGAGCCGTCCCGAGGTGCTGCGCCTGATCCCGCCGATCGTGGCCACCTCGGCGGATGTGGCGCAGGCGCTGTTCCTGCTGCGCGGATCGATCGAACAGGCTTGCGCCGCAACGGCGTAACGAGAGCGCGGAGGAACCGGACATGACATCTCTCGAAATCGAAGGCGACGCCGAACAACTCGCCGCCGACAGTGTGCTGGCCGCGGATGTGCGCGGCTTCATCCCGCGCACGTCTGCCGCCGCGGCGCGGTCGGTGCTGCTCACCGGCGCGACGGGCTTCCTCGGCGCGTTCCTGCTGCGGGAATTGCTCGCGGCGGGATTGACCGTGCACTGCCTGGTTCGCGCGGACTCGGTGGAGGCGGGCCGGGATCGGTTGCGCGCCAACCTGGAGACCTACGACCTTACCGCCGCCATCGCGATGGAGCGGATCGAGATCGTGCCGGGCGATATCACCCTGGAGCGATTCGGCTTGTCCGAGAACGACTATGACGATCTCACCGGTCGCATCGAGGCGATCTATCACACCGCGGCCAAAGTCAACTTCCTCACGCCCTACAAGTGGCTGCGCAAGTCCACCGTCAGCGGCATTCACGAGGTGCTGCGCTTCGCGTGCGCGGCTTCTGCTCCGCTGCACCATATTTCGACCACGGGCGTATTCAGCGGTCAGACCGGCGACAACACCACCCCGCGCGGCGAACAGCACATCACCGGCCCGGCGGCCGGAATGCCGCTGGGCTACACCAAGAGCAAATGGGTCGCCGAGCAGCTGATCGCCCAGGCCCGCGAGCGCGGGGTACCGGTAACGGTGCATCGGCCCACCCAGGTGTGGGGCGATTCGCGCTCGGGCGCGTGCCAGCGCAATGATTTCGTGTGGCGCTTCGTGATCGGCTCCATCCAGGCCGGTGCGTACCCGCGCAAATTCCGGCTGAAGATGAATCTGGTGCCGGTCGACTACGTGTGCGCGGCGGTGGTGGCGATCTCCCGCCAGGATGCCGCGATCGGCGGGATCTATCACCAGATCGGGCCGGTGGCAATCGATTCCGCCATGATCCGCGACTTCATTCTCGCCGCCGGATACGACCTGCGGGAAGTCAGCATCATCAAATGGATGAAGGCGATCACCGCCGACGTCGAGAACGTCATGTTCCCGCTGCTGCGCACCACCATGCTGATGGAGCACGAGGAACAGCCGCCGTTCGACGATGAGATCACGCGCCGGTTCCTGCGCGGAACCGGGCTCGACGGCGGCGATGTGAGTTGCCCGCCGATCGACGCGGCGCTGTTCTCCACCTACGCGGAATTCTTCGTCCGCAGCGGGTTCCTGCCCGCACCGTAAGACACTCGAGCAGCAGGAGAGTTCGATGACCATCGTATCGTTCGCCACGCAGCGCGATACCTCCGCCACCCTCACCCGCCGCGAGCGTGTGATCGTGGCCCTGGCGGCGCAGGGCATGCCGAATCGCGAGATCGCCGAACGATTGTTCATTTCGGTACGGACAGTCGAAAACCACCTGCAACGTAGCTACATCAAACTCGGAATTCACAGCCGACAGGAACTCGGCGACGCCGCGGTGCGCGCATCGGCCGCCGTATGAACGGAGGGGTCATGGCACAGAGCGAATCCCTACTGGGTGCGCTGCTAGCGCCGATTCGATGGCGGGTGCGCGCGGCGATGCTCGCCCAGGGGCTCGGTGCGATCGCGGGGGTGCTGCCCTTCATCGCGATCGCGGAGTTGGGCCGAGTGCTGGTGGAAACGGGGCCGGACCGCGCGCATGACGCGTGGCGCTGGGTGCTGGTCGCGGTACTGGCGCTGCTGGTGCGCACCGCGCTGTTGCTCACCGCGGGCGGTATCACCCACTTCGCCGATAATGAACTGCAACTGCATATTCGGCGGCGGCTGGTGCGTCGACTGCGTGAAGTGCCGCTCGCGTGGTTCTCCGATCGGAACTCGGGGACCGTGAAGAAAGTCGTCACCGACGATGTCGAGGCGATGCACCATCTGGTGGCGCATTCGATGCTGGAGTTGACCTCCGCGGTGGTGGTGCCGGTGACCTCGCTGGCCTATCTGGTGTGGGTCGACTGGCGGATGACGCTGGTGACCATCGCGCCGCTGGTGATCGGGCTGGGGCTGTACACCATCACCATGGCGGCGATGGGGCCGCGCATGGGGGAGTACGACCGGGCGATGACCGAGATCAACAGTCGCGCCGTGGAATTCGTACAGGGCATCGGGGTGGTGAAGATCTTCGGGCAGACCCGGCGGGCGCATGCGCGCTACGCGCGAGCCGCGGATGACTTCGCCGCCTTCTTCACCGCCTGGGTGCGCTCGACCTTGAATTCCAAGACCGCGGCCGAAGTGGTCTTGTCGCCGGTGGCGGTCTTGGCCGCGGTACTAGGCGGTGGGGCGATCTTCGTGACGCAGGGCTGGTTGACCGCGGTCGACCTGCTGCCGTTCGCGCTGCTGGGGGTGGGCCTGACCGCTCCGGTACTGGCGCTGTTCTACGCCAGTTACGAACTGCGACTTGCCAAGTCGGCCGCGTTGCGGGTGAGCGAGACGCTCGCCGCCGAGGTGCTGCCGGTGGCGGCGCACCCGCGCGTTCCGCAGGGGAACACCGTCGGGTTCGACGGGGTGCACTGCTCCTACGACGGCGATACCGAAGTGCTCGCCGGTATCGATCTCGAACTCGCCGAGGGGACCGTGACCGCGCTGGTCGGGTCGTCGGGTGCGGGTAAGAGCACCCTGGCCACACTGGTGCCGCGCTTTCGGGATGTGAGCGGGGGCGTTGTCACGGTCGGCGGGGTGGACGTGCGCGATATCGCGCCGTCGGAGCTCTACCGCCGAGTCGCCTTCGTATTCCAGGACGTTCGGCTGATTCGCGACAGCATCGCGGCCAATATCGCCATGGCCCGGCCCGGGGCCGAGCGCGAGGAGATCGAGGCCGTTGCGAAAGCGGCCGGAGTGCACGAGGAGATCGAGGCGCTGCCGCGCGGCTACGACTCGATCCACGGCGTGGATGTCCAACTGTCCGGCGGTCAGGCGCAACGGGTTTCGATCGCCCGGGCGCTGCTCGCGGACACCCCGATCATCGTGCTCGACGAAGCCGCGGCCTATGTCGATCCCGAATCGGAAGCGGTTGTGCAGGAGGCGCTCTCGCGACTGACCGCAGGCAAGACCGTGCTGATGATCGCGCACCGGCTCTCGACCGTGACCGGGGCGGACCAGATCGTGGTCCTGGACGGCGGTGCGATCGCCGAACGCGGCACGCACCCTGAGCTGGTGGCCGCGCAGGGCCGATACGCCCGCATGTGGGCGGCATACGAACGCACCAGCGAGAGGACCGGGGCATGATTGGCAAACTGTTGAAAGCCGTTGGCGCCGAGCATGACCGGGCGTTGCGGCGGATGCTCGCGGTGCTGGTCGCCGGTGCGGTGTTGCAAGGCATCGCCTTCGCGCTGTTGGTGCCGATTCTGAAGGCGCTCTTCGGATCCGATCCCGGATCGGTGTGGCCGTGGATCTATCTGCTGCTCGGCGTCACCGCGGCGTACTCGGTGGCGTACTACGTGAGCATGCGCCTGGGCGTGGACGTCGGTTCGGCGCTGTCCAAGAGCCTGCATCAGCGGCTGGGCGATACCGTGTCCACGCTGCCGCTGGGCTGGTTCGGGGCGGAGCGGGTCGGTCAGCTCGGTCAGCTCGCCACCAAGAGCGTCATGGACATCATGGGCGTCCCCGCGCATCTGCTGCGGCCGGTGGTGACGACCGTGGTCACGCCGCTCACCGTCGTCCTCGCCATGTATCTGTTCGACTGGCGACTCGCGGTTGCGCTCACGGTGATGGTTCCGCTGATCGTACTGGTCTACCGCTGGAGTGTGACGCTGAGCGGTAAGGCCGATGCCGGGCGCGCCGAGTCGCGTTCGGCAACCGGTGGGCGCGTGGTCGAATTCGCCCAATTGCAGCCGGTGCTCCGGGTTTTCGGTCGCGGTGAGACCGACGAACTACTCGATGAAGCGCTGCGCACCGATCACGGTGCGTCCCGGCGGGTGCTGGCCGCCACGGTGCCCGGCCTGGTCGGATTGAGTGTCGCGGTCCAGACGACCTTCACCGTCGTCATCGTCCTGGGCGTGTACCTGGTGCTCGACCGCGGCCTCGAGGTCGCGACGCTGCTCGCGGTGCTGGTGCTGGCGGCCCGATTCACCGAGCCCATCGCCGAATTGGCGATCCTGGGCTCGACCCTGAAGTCCGCCACCGGTGCCCTCGATCGTGTCATCGCCCTGCTGGACGAACCAGTGCTGCCGGAGCCGCTCACGCCGAAAGAACTCTCCGGCAACGAGATCCGCTTCGAGAAGGTCGAATTCGGCTACGGCGACAGCTCGGTACTGCGCGAGGTGACCTTCACCATCCCCGAAGGCACCACCACCGCCCTGGTCGGCCCCTCCGGTTCCGGAAAGACCACCATCGGCCGTCTGATCGCCCGCTTCTGGGATGTCAACGAAGGACGAATCCTGTTGGGCGGTGTAGACATTCGCTCACTCGCCGGTGCCGACCTCATGTCCCGAATCTCCGTCGTCTTCCAAGACGTCTACCTCTTCGAAGACACCATCGAGGAAAACATCCGCCTGGGCCGCCCCGGCGCCACCGACGCCGAAGTACACGCCGCCGCCGACGCGGCCCGAGTCACCGAAATCGTCACCCGCCTCCCCGACGGCTGGGCAACGCGCGTGGGCGAAGCGGGCGCCTCCCTCTCCGGCGGTGAACGCCAACGCGTTTCGATAGCCCGAGCCATCCTGAAAAACGCCCCCATCGTCATCCTCGACGAAGCCACCGCGGCCCTGGACCCCGAAAACGAACAAGCCGTCCAAGAAGCCTTGACCACCCTCACCGCCGACCGCACCGTCCTGGTCATCGCCCACCGCCTGCACACCGTCATGCGTGCCGACCAAATCCTGTTCCTGGACAACGGTTTCATCATCGAACACGGCACCCACCCCGAACTCATCGCGGCAGGTGGCCGCTACGCCGGCTTCTGGGCCCAGCGCGACCGAGCCAGCACCTGGTCCCTGACCTGAGCGGCCCAAGTCGCTAGTGGTCGACGTATTGTCCGAGCGTTTGCTGGAGTTCGCTGAGACCGGGTTCGGAATACAGCTTGCCGAGTGTCATCACCAGGACCGGACAACGCTCC
Source organism: Nocardia sp. NPDC058058 (assembly GCF_042885355.1). NCBI lineage: Bacteria > Bacillati > Actinomycetota > Actinomycetes > Mycobacteriales > Nocardiaceae > Nocardia > Nocardia sp. NPDC058058. The sequence continues at coordinate 1,430,129 of NZ_JBHVSA010000003.1, forward strand.
TCGCGTTTGCCCACGACCCGCTCGGACGCTACTTTCCGGCCGGTCTTGGCTTCGTACAGGTTCGCCTGGTAGATGCCCTGGTACATGGGCAGGGTCTTGCCTCCATCGAACCAACAGTCCTTTATGAGCACCCCTTCGGAGGCCTTGCCGAGGCATGCGATGAGCTGAATCCGGTGCATGTCCGGACGTGTGAGCTCCGGTGGCCCCCATTGGGGCGGCGCCTTGGCGTCCTCCAAGATCACGGGCTGGATTCTCCCCGTATCGGTGGTGAGGAACGTCGTGACTCGATGCGGACCGCTTCCGGTATAGGCGTCCATATCCGGGTAATAGATCCGCGGGCTGTCGCATCCACCGCGCATCTCCCAGATGGATTGAACCTCAGCGGAATTCGCGACCAGCGACGGCTTCTCATCCCGCTTCGCCAGCTCCATATCGACGATGTAGGAGAGTGCCATGCACACCGCGACCGCCCCGGCTACCGTCCATCGCCGCTGCCGTGACCACGGCTTCGACGAGGGCCGTGCGGTGGGGGAGAACGACCCTTGTCGTGGGGGAGTGAGCGGCACTTGTCGTGCGGCGGTGATGGGCTTTTGTCGTGCGCGGGTGACGGACTCTTGTCTTGCGGGGGTGACCGATCCCCGTCGCCCCCGTGGTGCTCGGACCATCTGCCCGGCCTCACCGAGCACCATCGGCAGCACCGAATCGATCCCATCCAGCCGCGTCCCGAGCACATCCGCCTGAATCGCATCCAACAACTCGACCCGATCGAGCCCATCCCCTCGTAGTGCCCGCGCAGCCGCCGACCTCTCGTCCGCGACCAACCCCAGCACCATCATCCCCACCGGCAACGGCCACAGCCCATACCGATACGCCAGCCGCCCCGCAACCTCCATCCCCACCGCACACCCATCGGTCAAAGGCACCCCGTTCCAATCGAACGCCCCCGCCCCAACCGCCTCCGAAACCGGCTTGCGCCCAACAGCATCCGGATCACCCACGAACAGCTGAATCCGCCCCCACCGCCCCACCGAATCAGCCTGCATCAACTCAACCAGCAGCGCCCGCGTATCAACCGGCCCACTCGCCCGCCCAGCAGCCGCCCGCAACGCCGCCACCACCGTGGAATGCAGCGACGCCCCAACAAGCACGCCATTCATGATGAAATCCCCTCAGCTAGAGGAATCCATCATGAATATCACCAGCGTTCTGGCGCAATATATTTGGGAGTCTGCCGAAAATACGCTATCGCTCAATGTCGGTGAATGGGACGAGGTAGGGGGAGACGCTGGTGAGTTTTTCGCAGGTTTCCTCGAATTCTCGGTCGGGGGTGGATTGGGCGATGACGCCTGCGCCGGCGCGGAGCCAGGTGGAGTCGGGGGTTTGGTAGACGGCGCGTAGGACGAGGGTGGCTTCCAGTTCGCCTGCGGCGGAGAAGGTCACTACCGCACCGGAATAGAGGTTTCGGGGGGAGTTGTCCAGGCGGAAGATGGCGTCTACCGCAGGGTGTTTGGGGATGCCGGAGGCGGTGACTGAGGGGAAGAGGACTTCGAGGGCGTCCCAGGGGGTGTGGTGGGGGGAGATGTGGCCTTGGACGGTGGAGGCCAGGTGCTGGACGCTGCCGCGTTCGCGGACGGACATGAAGTCGGTGACGGTGAGGGTGCCGGGGGTGGCCACGGCGGAGACCTCGGTGCAGGAGGCTCGGACCGAGACCGCGTGTTCGACAATCTCTTTGGGGTCGGATTCGAGGTCGGTGCGGGCGGCGGAGTCCGAATCCCGGCCGCGGCCGAAAGCGCGGGTACCGGCGAGGGGTTCGGTGGTCACCGTTCCGTCGAGGTCGACGGCCGCCACCAGTTCGGGGCTGAAGCCCGCTGCCTCCAGGGTGCCCAGGCGCAGCAGGAAGGAACGTGCGGGGGTGTTGTGGGCGCGGCCCAGGCGGTAGGTCTCGGCGATGTCGACCTTGAACGGCACGCTCACTCGGCGCGAGAGAATGACCTTGTCGTACTGGCCTTTTCGAATCTCGGCAATGGCGGTGGCGACGCGCTCACGGTAGTCGGTCTCATCGACGGTGACATCGATCGGACGCGGCGTCGACGTGGGCTCGGGGGCGGTGCCGAGTACGTTCGCGATGAAGGCGGCTTCGGCGTCCGACGCACCCGTCACCGTGACGCCGTGGTCCGTCAGCGTGACCTCGACGCGGGGAATCATCAAGTGCGCCAATCCGATTCCCGGACGCAGATGATGTTGGGCGTCGAAGGACCGCGCGCAGAACTCGAAGCCGATCCAGCCGTAGACGGTGCCGGACGCGGCGGCCGGATCGCTCATGCGGAGCTGGTCGAGGGTGCGTTCGAGCACGGTGACCGGGCGGCCGGTCCAGGGCTCGTCGGAGACCCGGTCACCGGTGGTGACGCGGATGCGGTCGGTATCCAGTTCGATGGTGGCGAGCGGGTCGGCGGCGAAGACCACCGCGCCGAGGCGTTCGTAGACCACGTATTCGCCGAATAGCCCCGATCGTGCCAATCTGCTGACCGCTGCCACCTGATCGGCGGTGGTTTCGGGCGCGGCGAACTCTGTTGTTGTCACGTGCGTACTCCGTCGTTGAATTAGGTGTTCAGCGAAAAGCGTTGGTCACTGGTACATGAGGGCTTTGTCCCACGATTCGTGTGGGCCGAAGAGGTAGCGCGCCTTGAGAATGTCGCGGTGGGAGGTGAGGACCTCGGTGGGCACCAAGGTGCCGGGCGGCAATGCGGTGATGCGGTGCGGGATATCGAGGGTTTCGGTGATCGCGGCGCTCAACTCCCGCCTGGCCTGTTCGCGCACCTCATCGGGTGCCTCGAATTCCAGGATCACCGCGTCCGGGGTGGCCTGCGCCCGCCAGAACATCACCTGATATTCGAGGGGGAGCCCGAATACCAACTCCTCCAACTGATTCTGCGTCACCGTGCGCCCACGCACCGGATAGCCGAACCCGGCCCGCCCGAAGACCCGGACGGTGGGCAGCACCAGCCCGCACGGGCACGGGGCGTAGCTGATCTCGACATCATCGGCGAGGTTGTAGCGCAGTAGCGGCATGGCTTCGCGATAGAGCGGCGTCACGACCAACTGCCCACGGCCGTCGGCTCGAATCTCGCCGGTCGTGGGGGAGTACACCTCGAAGATCGCCCGATCCGCCCACAGGTGCAGGCGTCCGTCGGGGCATTCACCGGCCACGGTGCCGGTCTCGGTGGACCCGTACTCCTCGACGATCGCCGCCCCGCCCCAGATCTCGCCGAGCCGTCGCTTGCGCGCCGCTGTCATCGGTTCCGCCGCGACGAAAAGTGCACGCAGCGAAGGGAAGTCGACATCGGGACGCAGACCCGCCGCGCGCGCCGCCGCCGCGATCGTCACCGCCTCGGTGGGGTTGCACCAGGTCAGACTGACCTCCAGCGCCGCCATCAGCCGCACGATGCGCGAGAGCGGCAATGCCAGCGACCGCGCGTCCCCCGGCACCACGGTCGCCCCGCGCAGCCGCCCGGCCGCCTGGGCGAGATGCCCGGTGATGACCAGCGCGTACGGCGTGCGCACCAGAAAAGTGTCCTCGGGAGTGATCCCGACCCATTTGCGGGCATATCGCTCGGCCAGATCAACCCAGTCGCGCTCGGTGTAATACGACGCCGTCGGCTGCCCCGAAGTACCACTGGATTCGTGATAGGTGGCCAACTCCCGCCGGTCCACCGCGAGCAAACCGAACGGATAGGAGTCGCGCAGATCCTGCTTGCCGGTCACCGCGAGCGATTCGAAATCCGCGGCCGTCACCGGTGCCCCGCCCCCCGCATAACGCCGGGCATAGAACGGCGAGCGCAGCGCCCGCTCGAACAGTTCGGGCAGGCGGGACCGCTGTAGCCGCGCGAGTTCGTCGAAGTCCGACCAATCGCCGAGATCCGGGCGCTCACGAGTCTCGGTGCGGTCGGCCGATAGTTGCGTCATGAATACTCCTTCAGCGAAACATATTCATGACTACCGCGCCGCACCCGGCGCTGCCCAGAGGGTAGGCTACTCAAACCCGGTCGCGGCCTACTCAATTTGCGGAATGTTTTCCGGCGCAAATAAATTGAGTATCGACTACTCATGATTTCTCGGCACTCATAGTGGTCGTATGGTCTTCATGCGGACCCAAGACCTCTTCCTCGCAGGCATCGGAAGTCAGGTGCCGGAACTGATTTCGACCGAAGCGGCCGTCGCCGCGGGCTGGTACGACGAGGCGGCGCGCAAGGCCTCGGGCCTGCTCTCGATCGCGGTGAGCGCGACCACCCCCGCCCCCGATCTGGCCATCGCCGCCGCGCGGACGGCACTGTCCGCCAGCGGGCACTCCGCCGACGATATCGGCGCGCTGCTGCACAGCTACACCCATCACCAGGGCCCGGACGGCTGGTCCGCGGCACACTACATTCTGAACAACACGGTGGACCGCCCGGTGCCCGCCATGGAGATCAAGCAGGGCTGCCTCGGCATGCTCGCCAGCCTGGAGTCGGCGGCGAATCGGCTGGCGGCCAACCCTTCTCACGATGCGGTGCTGATCACCACCGGCGACAACTTCTCCACCCCGCTGGTCGACCGCTGGCGCGCGTCGAAGCTGTTCGTGCTCGCCGACGCCGGATCCGCCGCGGTGGTCTCGCGCCGTACCGGTTTCGCACGGGTGCACGCGGTCGGATCGCTCTCGGATTCGTCGATGGAGATCCTGCACCGCGCGGGCGAAGACCTCTTCCCGCCGGGCGTCACCCGCGGCGTCGGACTCAATTTCGATGACCGGGCGATGAAGGTTCGCGAGCAGTGGGCCACCGGTCAGGCCCCGCCGATTCGCAACTTCGGGCTCCGCGTCGCCGCGATCGCGAACCGCACCCTGGACGAGGCCGGCGTTTCCATGGACAAGGTCGCCAAGGTCTGCCACATCGGCTTCTCCCGCGACTCGCTCGAGGCCATGTTCCTGCTGCCGCTGGAAGTCGAAGAGCACCAAGAGGTTTGGGACCATGCCCGGACCATCGGCCACACCGGCGCGGCGGACCTGTTCCTCGGACTCGAACACGTATGGCGCACCGGACAGGTGCAGCCCGGCGACCACGTACTCATGATCGCCGCCGCGACCGGTATGGAAGCCGGTGCCGCCGTGGTCGAGATCCTCGCTCCCGCACCGGCCGAATAGGAGATCGTGATGCTGGCCGGATGCACCCCGTGGCCCGAAGACACCGCCGCTCGCTATCGCCGCCTGGGCATTTGGCGCGGCGAAGCCCTCGACACCGTACTGACCCGCTCGGCCGAACGCGATCGCGATGCCATCGCCCTGGTCCACGATGAGCGCCGCATCTCGTTCGGGGACCTGGACGCGTGGGTGACCCGCCTGGCCGCCGGTTTCGCCCGCGAAGGCGTGCTGCCCGGCGACCGAGTCCTGGTGCAGCTGCCCAACATTCCCGAATTCGTCGCGATCGTATTCGCGCTGGTGCGGGCGGGCGCGATTCCGGTGTTCTCGCTGATCGCGCACCGCCACACCGAAATCAGCCACCTGGTGCGGCTCTCGGGGGCAACGCACTATGTGTTCCCGGATGCGCACCGGGGCTACGATCACCGTGGTCTCGCTGCTCGAATCAAGGACGAAAACAGCGAACTGCGAACACTTTTCGTCATCGGCGAGCCCGTCGACAGTATGACCGCGGTGGCCGACCTGGCAGGCGAGGACACCTGGACACCTCCGCCCGCCGACCCGTCCGATATCGCCTTCTTCCTGCTCTCGGGCGGCACCACGGCCCTGCCCAAGCTCGTGCCCCGCACCCACGACGACTACCTGTTCCAGATCACCCAGGCGGGCATCCTGTGCGGACTCACCGACAAGGACGTCTACCTGGCGGTCCTGCCCATCGAATTCAACTTCGCCTGGGGCTGCCCGGGAGTGGTGGGCACCCTCGCGGTCGGCGGCACCGTGGTGCTGGCGGACACCCCGAACCCCATGGCGTGCCTGCCGTTGATCGAACGCGAGTGGGTATCGATCACCTCCCTGGTCCCCTCGGTGCTCACGCTCTGGCTCGAAACCGCCGAATGGACGCCCGCGGACCTGACCAGCCTGCGCCTGGTCCAAATCGGCGGCGCGAAACTTGCCCCCGAGCTGGCCGCCCGCGTCATGCCCGCCCTGGGCTGCGATCTGCAACAGGTCTTCGGCATGGCCGAGGGTCTGCTGTGCTTCAACCGCGCCGACGATCCGGCCGAGGTGAAGGTGAACACGCAGGGCAAACCGATCTCCTTCGCCGATGAGATCCGCATTGTCGACGGCCTCGAACCGGTGCCGCTGGGCGAGGTGGGGGAGCTGATCACGTGCGGCCCCTATACGATTCGCGGCTACTACCGCGTCCCCGAACACAATGCCCGCGCGTTCACCAGCGACGGGTTCTACCGCACCGGAGACCTGGCCCGGCTCACACCGCGCGGCGATCTGGTGATCGAGGGCCGCATCAAGGATGTGATCATCCGCGGCGGCGACAAGGTCAATGCCGCCGAGGTCGAGGACTACCTGCTCGCGCACCCGGCCATTGCGGCCGCGGCAGCGGTCGGACTGCCCGATGAGCTACTCGGCGAACGCATTTGCGCGTTCATCGTCCCCAGCGGCCCCACGCCCGCGCTCGCCGAACTCCGATCGGCGATGCACGCGCGCGGTGCCGCCGACTACAAACTGCCCGACGAAGTCCGAGTCGTCGGTGAACTGCCCCTGACCCCGCTCGGCAAGGTCGACAAGAAAGCGCTGGCGCGCGTAGAGGAAGGAGTGCCGTCATGACGAACGGTGCGGTGCATGCGATTTCGGCGATCCCCGATGAGCCCCAGCTGCGCGCCCTACTGGCGGCGGCGTTGGAGCTGGCCGACCCGGCCGAGCTGGACGCCGATGCGAATCTCGTCCTGCTGGGCTTGAGTTCGCTCGAGGTGATGCGAATGGTCGGGCGCTGGAACAAATCCGGCGTACGCGCCGATTTCGACGCCCTGATCGAAACCCCGACGCTGCGAGCCTGGCTGGTCTACTTCGGCGAATTGGCGCAGAACTGATGGGCGAGAAGGCGATTCTGCTCGAAGGCGGCTGCGTCTATCAGGCCGATGCCGCCGGTAGCGTGCTTCCGCGCGGCTCGATATTGATCGTGGGCGACCGCATCGCCGCGGTGGGTTCCGCAGACGATGTCCGTGCCGCAGTCGCGGCCCTGGACGCGGATCTCCGCGATAACCTCGAAGTCGTCGACGCCCGCTCGATGATGGTGCTGCCCGGATTCGTCAACGCGCACTGGCATGACATGTTCGCCATGGGATTCCCGCTGCGCGGCGCCCTGCGTCCGGCCTCGGACCGCGCCGATGAGATCGGATTCTTCGGCGGCGGTGGCGATATGCACACCATCTCGCGCACCTTCGATTCCTTCGACGGGCTGATCGCGGGCCTGACCGCCGATGAGGCCTACGATATTGCCCGATACTCGATGTGGACCCAATTGCGCGGCGGTGTCACCACCATCGGTGACGTCGGCTCACTCAATCAGCCACTCGAAATGGTGCGAGCGGCACAGGATCTGGGCATTCGCCTGAGCGCCACCACCTGGGCCGGCGATGCCGTCTGCCCGCCGGACGGGGACCGCTTCCAGCGCACCAGGGACACCGATACGGTCCTGACCGCCGTCGAGGATCTGTTGCGGCACTGCGCTTCCGACACCACCGGCCGCATTCGCTGCCGCCCGAGCATCGCCTACGTCACCAATATGACCGACGAACTCGGCCGCGGCTTCGCCGATCTGGCGCGGCGGCACCAGGTCGGCTTCGCCACCCATGTCGGCGCGGTGCGCAATGAGCCCGACACCCTGCGCAAGTACTACGGCACCTCCGGGGTGCGACGGCTGCACGATCTGGGCCTGCTGACCGACCGGTTGATGGCGGCGCACTGCGCCTTCGTCGACGACGAGGAGCAGAAGCTGCTGCTCGACGCCGGTGTCCACATCAGCCACTCGCCCGGAAAGTACGGCCCCGCAGGCGAATCCACGCTCACCGAATCCGGTGTGGTACCCATCCTGCGCCGCGCTGGACTCGATGTGTCGCTGTCCACCGACGGCGCGTCGCTCCCCAACGCCGGTATGGCCGAGACGATGCGAGCGGTCTGGCAGATGTACAACGAGATGGCCGCCAGCCAGATCGACGTGCTGCCCACCGACGCGCTGGCCATGGCCACCCGCATCGCCGCCAAGGGGCTGGGCTGGTCGAACGAGATCGGCAGCCTCGAGCCCGGCAAACAGGCCGACCTGGTGCTGATCAGGGCCGACGATTGGCGCTATCTGCTCAATCCCCGTCCGCTGGAAAGCTTCCTGTGGCTGGGCGGGTCGGCCGATATCGACACCGTCATGGTCGCGGGCCGCACGCTGATCGAGCGGGGACAGCCCGTCGGCGTGGACTACGCCGAGTTGCGCGACCGCTACCTCGACGCGCTGGCCGGCTTCACCACCCGCTGCCTGCGCGTGCCCGGCGAAGTGGTCGCCGGTGTGCTTTCCGGAGTGCCGCGATGAAGGTCGCGCTGGTGACCGGAGCCGCGGGCGGTATCGGCGCGGCCATCGTTCGCGAACTGGCCGCGGCCGGCATCGCCATCGCGCTGGTGGACCGCGACAAGGATGAATTGCATCGGGTCACCACCGGATTGACCGGTCGCGCCCTGGCTATCGTCGCCGATGTCAGTTCGATCGAGCAGGTCGAAGCGGCGGTGCTCGAAGCCGAAGCCACCCTGGGGCCGATCGACTTCCTGGTCAATGTCGCCGGTGTGCTGCAATCGGGCTGGATCACCGAAATGTCCGCCGCGGATTGGTATTCCACCCTGGCGATCAATGCCGGGGGAGTGTTCAACGTCAGCCGCGCCGTGGCGCGCGGCATGATTCACCGCACCGGCGGGGCCATCGTCACCGTGTCCTCCAATGCCGGATCGACACCGCGCGTGGGAATGGCCGCCTACGCCGCCTCGAAAGCCGCCGCCACCATGTTCACCCGCTGCCTCGGACTGGAGCTGGCCAAATACGGCGTCCGCTGCAATGTGGTCGCCCCCGGATCGACCGCGACCCCGATGCTGACCGACCTGTGGAAGGACGATGCCGGGGAACGCGCCGCGATCGAAGGCGTCCCCGAATCGTTCCGAGTCGGAATTCCCCTGGGCCGCATAGCCCAACCCGAGGACATCGCAGCGGCCGTGCGCTTCCTACTCTCCGACGCCGCATCCCACATCACCCTGCAGGAGCTCGTCGTCGACGGCGGCGCGACGCTGGGTACCTGACAACCGGAGGACCGTCGCCGTGGCGATATCACCCATAGCCCCCTATCCCATGCCGACCGAGTCCGAGCTGCCCGAGAACATGGTCGACTGGCCACTCGACGCGCACCGGACCGTCCTGCTCGTGCACGATATGCAGCACTACTTCCTCGCGCCGTTCGATGACGCGCACGAACCGCTGAACACCCTCATGCGCAATGTGCGCTGGCTGCGCGGACGCTGTGCGCAACTGGGCATTCCGATCGTCTACACCGCACAGCCGGGCAGCATGACCACCGATCAGCGCGGTCTGCTGCTGGACTTCTGGGGTCCGGGCATGTCGGCGGATCCCGAGCACCGGGGTATTCCGGTGCCGATCGCCCCCGCCGTTGGCGATGCCGTGCTCACCAAGTGGCGGGCCAGCGCTTTTCATCGCACCGAACTGCTGGAACTGATGCGGATTCACGACCGCGACCAGTTGCTCATCTGCGGTGTCTACGCCCACGTCGGTGTCATGCTCACCGCCGCCGACGCGTTCGCGAACGATCTGCGAGCGTTCGTCGTCGCGGACGCCATCGCGGACTTCACCCCCGAATTCCACCGCATGGCAGTGGATTACGTGTCCAGCCGGTGCGGGCGAGTGCTCAACGCCTCGCACGTGGCCGCCGAACTCGCGCGTTCCGAGACGAGAGTGCCGTGATCTCCGCCGAACAGCGGCTGATCGACGAATTGGCCTGCGGTGGTGCACCGTTCGCGCTGCTGTGCCGGTCCGAGAACGAATCCGGCGCGGTCATCGAACTGCTGCGCGGTGAGCTGCACGAGGTGCCGTCCACGGCCGGGTTACCCGACACTCCGACCTGCGCTCGGGACAGTCACGATCTACTGGCCATCCTGCCGTACCGCGTGGTGGGCGAACGCGGCTTCGCGCACCGCCCCGATGCCGTGCCGATCTCGTATCTGCGTGTCACCCAGCAGTTCCGGCTCGATCGCGAACGGTTCCGCGATGCGGTGCCCGACCGCCGAATCGAGGTCGCGGACGGCGACTTCGACCTCGGTGACACCGAATACGCCGAACTCGTCGCCCGGGTCATCGCCGAGGAGATCGGTCGCGGTGCGGGCGCGAACTTCGTCTTGCGCCGCACCTGGCAGGGGCGGATCCAGGGCTGGGATGTGCGCACGGGCCTGGCGCTGTTCGCGCGCCTGCTGGCCGGTGAACGCAGCGCGTACTGGACCTTCCTGGTCTACACCGGGGACCGCATGCTCATCGGCGCCAGCCCCGAACGGCATGTCAGCCTCGATCGCGGCCAGGTCGTCATGACCCCGATCAGCGGCACCTACCGCTATCCCGACGGTGGCCCGACCACCGGTGGCGTGCTCAACTTCCTGGCCGACGGCAAGGAAGCCAACGAGCTGTACATGGTGCTCGACGAAGAGCTCAAGATGATGTGCCAGCTGTGCGACGACCCGTACGTGCGGGGACCGGAATTGCAGGAGATGGCACACCTGGCGCACACCCGCTATGTCATCTCCGGCCACAGCGACCGCGACTATCGCGAGGTGCTGCGCGCGACACTGCTGGCTCCGACCGTCACCGGCAGCCCGCTCGAGAACGCCTGCCGGGTGATCGCCCGGTTCGAACCGGACGGCCGCGGCTATTACGCCGGGGTGCTCGCGCTCATCGGGCGCGATGAACGCGGTGCGCGGCGCATGGATTCGGCGATCATGATCCGCACCGCCGATATCGATCGATCCGGTGGCATGCGAATCGGCGTGGGAGCCACCGTGGTTCGCGATTCCGATCCGGCCGCCGAGGCGCAGGAGACCCGCGCCAAGGCGGCCGGACTGCTGAACGCACTCCAGCACAACATCATTCGGCCGAGCTATCCGGACGTCGGCGGCCGCGACGCGGTGCGCCGTGCCCTCGCCGCGCGCAATCGCCCGCTCGCGCCGCTGTGGCTCGAACCCGCACCGTCCTCGCCGGAACATGCCGGTCGCACCGCGGTGATCATCGACGGTGAGGACTCCTTCACCGCCATGGGCGCGCGACTGCTGCGCGCGCTCGGATTCGCGGTCACCGTAACCAGATTCGACGCCCCGCTGGATCCGCTGGGTTTCGATCTCGCGGTGGTCGGCCCCGGTCCGGGCGATCCGCGCGATCTGGCCGATCCCAAGGTCGCCCGTTTGCGCGCCCTGACCCATGAGCTGCTGGCGAGCGAAAAGCCGTTCTTCTCGGTATGTCTGGGCCATCAGGTACTCAGTGGCGTGCTCGGTCTGCCGGTTCGCCGTCGATCGGTATCGAACCAGGGCGTGCTGCGGGTGATCGATCTGTTCGGCAACCCCGAGCCGGTGTACTTCTACAACGCCTTCGAGGCGCACAGCGCGACCGACTTCTTCGAGACCCCGCACCGTACCCGCCCGGTCGCCGTATCCCGTGACCCGCGCACGGGCGAAGTGCACGCCCTGCGCGGTGACGGTTTCGCCTCGCTCCAGTTCCATCCCGCCTCGGTCATGTCCCGCAACGGCAGCGCGATCGTGGCGGAACTGGTGTCGGGACTGTTAACTCCGGCTGAACTGTCCGCCGCAGCGGTTGATAAGGTAGGTGAGTGCTCACTAAACTAAGCGGCATGAGTTCATCGGCTCGAGTGCGAATGTCGGCGGCCGCGCGGCGCGAACAGGTGCTGGCCGCGGCTATTTCCGAATTCGCCACCGGTGGCTTTGCGGCGACGTCAACGGAGTCGATCGCCCGGCGGGCCGAGATTTCGCAGGCCTATCTCTTCCGATTGTTCCCGACCAAGAAGTCCATCTTCCTCGCCGCGACGAATCACGCGTTCGACGCGGTCGAGGTGGTCTTCCGCTCGGCGGCCGCGCAGAGCGGGGAAGCCGACCGCTGGGACGCGATGGCGGACGCCTATATCGAGATGTTGAGCGATCGCCAATCGCTGGTATTCCAATTGCAGGTATACGCCGCCGCGGGCCTCGACGACGAGATTCGCGATCTGGCCCGAGACCGCTTCCATCGCCTCTACCAGCTCGTTCGTGACCTGTTCGGCACCGATTCCGGTGGTGCGCTGGACTTCATGGCGCAGGGCATGCTGCTCAATGTCACGAGCGCGCTGGATCTGGATCTGCTGGAACCGCCCGCCGCCGAATAGTGTTCGATTCTCGGTAGGTTCCTGGCGTATCCGTATTCATGTGACACGCGAAATATCCTCACAAGGAAATACCGATGACAAACACGGACAATCGTCGCGTGTTGGGGACCTTCGTGGTCAGCGGAATCGCCATCTTCATGGTTTCTCTCGACAATCTTGTGGTCTTCAATGCCCTGCCGACAATTCGGACCGAACTGCACACGGGCCTCGACGGCCTGCAGTGGATTATCAATTCCTACACGTTGACCGAAGCGGTTCTGCTACTCGCCGGTGCGTCACTCGGTGATCGGTTCGGCCGCAAGCGCCTGTTCATCGCGGGTCTGATCATCTTCACCGCGGCCTCGGCGGCCTGCGCGCTCTCCTCCTCCATCGAGATGCTGATCGCCGCGCGAGCGGTGCAGGGTCTGGGCGCGGCCATCGTCATCCCGCTCACCCTGACCGTGCTGATCCAGGCGGTGCCGAATGCCAAGCGCGGCGCGGCCATTGGAATGTGGAGTGCGGTAAGCGGTTTGGCGGTCGGACTGGGTCCGGTCGTGGGCGGTGCGATCACCAATAGCGCGTCGTGGGAATGGATCTTCTGGATCAATGTCCCGATCGGCGCGGTGCTCATTCCGCTCGCCGTCGGTGCGCTGGGCGAGAGCTTCGGTCCCGATACCCGCCTCGACCTGGTGGGTAATACCTTGATCGCCGCCAGCCTGTTCGGAATCGTCTTCGGCCTGATCCGCGGCAACGATCACGGCTGGACGAGTACCGCTGTCCTGGGCCCGCTGCTGGCCGGAGCGCTGCTGCTGATCCTGTTCGTGGTCTGGATCAATCGCGCCTCCGAACCGATGGTGCCGCCGGTGCTGTTCACCAGCCGCGGTTTCTGTCTCACCCTGCTGGCCGGACTCGGCATGGCGGTCGGCATGTTCGGCGCGGTCTTCTTCCTGGTGCAGTTCCTGCAGACGGTGCAGCACTATTCGGCGCTGTCGGCGGGCGTGCACACCCTGGCCTGGACCGCCGTCCCGACCCTCACCGCGCCGATCGCGGGCGTGCTGATCGATCGCGTCGGCGGTAAACCGTTGCTGATCGCCGGTCTCGCGCTCCAGGCGATCGGACTCGGCTGGCTGGCCGCGGTCACCTCCGCCGATGTCTCCTACGCGGTCCTGGTCCCGGCCTTCGTCATCAGCGGTGCGGGCATGGGCCTGTTCTTCCCGCCGATCGCGCGGCTGGCGCTGGAATACGTCGCCCCGCAGTACGAAGGGGTGGCCTCCGGATTGTCAAGCGCGGTGCGCTATTTCGGCACCGTGCTCGGAATCGCTGTTCTCGGTGCGGTTTTCGCCGCGCACGGCAGCTACGCCGATCGCGACTCGTTCACCGCGGGGTACCTGCCCACGCTGTGGTGGGCCTGCGCCTTCCTGGCCGTGTCGACGCTGATCGCGCTGCTGCTGCCGCGTCGCCCGGCCACTACGGAGGCCGCCGATCTCGTCGAGTCCGATCTAACTGAGATCGAAAAGTCCACGGCTCGTTGATCTTTCACGCCCGAAAGGGGTAATGCCATGTTGGAACGATTAGGTCATTTCGTCCACCGACGCCGACTCGCCGTGCTGTTCGTCTCGGCCGTGATCGCGATCCTGTCCGGCGGCTACGGCCTGGGCGTATTCGGCGATATGGTGCCGAACGGTTTCGAGGCGCGCGGCTCGGAAAGTCGCCACGCCGCCGAGCTGGCCGACAAATCCTTCGCACAGCGCAGTCCGGACGCGGTGATCGTCTACCGCAGCGCGGATCGCACCGTCGACGACGCCGGATTCCGCAGCTCGGTCGAGAATGTGCTTACCGCACTGCCGGATTCGGCGGTCACCGGATCGGTCGACTTCTGGCGCTCGGGCCTGACCGAACTGGTCAGCCATGACCGGCACGCCACCTACGTGCTGCTGAACTTCGTCGGCGGTGACGACAACGCCAAACAGGACAGCTACCTGAAGATCAAGGACAAGCTGTCCGCGCCCGGCCTGGAGACCTTCCGCGGCGGCAATACGCCCGCCGGATACGAGGCGGGGGACCAGGTGGGCAAGGACCTGGGCATGGCCGAAGGGCTGTCCTTCCCGGTGCTGTTCATCCTGCTGGTCATCGTCTTCGGCGGATTCGTGGCCGCCAGCCTGCCGCTCGCGGTCGGTGGCCTGTCGATCCTGGGGTCGATGGCGGTACTGCGGATCTTCGCGCAATTCACCGACATCTCGGTTTTCGCGATGAGTTTGGTGACGATCATCGGCCTGGCCGTCGCCATCGATTACGGCCTGTTCATCGTCAGCCGATTCCGCGAGGAGATGGAGCAGGGCCGCACCGGAGCCGACGCGGTGGGCCGCACCCTGGCCACCGCCGGGCGCACCGTCGCGGTCTCGGGCATCACCGTGGCGGTCGCGTTCGCCTCGATGAGCTTCTTCCCCTTCGTCTTCCTCAAATCCATGGCCTACGGCGGCATCGCGGTGGTGCTGCTGGCGATGTTCTTCTCCCTGATCGCCCTGCCCGCCACGCTGGCTCTGCTGGGGCACCGGATCAACGCGCTGTCGCTGTGGAAGCAGCGCCCGGCGGCCGCCGGCGCCACCGGATTCTGGGATCGGCTGGCCCGCGCGGTCATGCGCCGCCCCATCCTGGTCGCCACCGGAGCCATCGCGCTGCTGCTGGTGCTGGCCGCGCCGGTGCTGCGCATCGAGTTCGGCGTGAATGACGCCCGGCAGCTGCCGGATTCGGCGCAGGGCCGACAGGTCTACAACATGCTGGAGAAGGATTTCCCGGCGGGCGGCGCCAAGACGATCGACGCGGTGATCCAGCTGCCCGGAGCCGCCGATCAGCCGGAACAGCAAGCCGCACTGTCGGATTACACCCAGCGGTTGATCGCGGTACCCGGTGCGCGCCGCGCCGAGATCACCGGTGTCGGCGGCACCGTCGCGCGGATCTCGGTCGACTACGACGGCGCGGCGGTGTCCAAGCCGAGCCGGGAGCTGTTGCACCGCTTGGAGGATCAGCCCAGGCCGCCCGGTTCGACCGTCTACTTCGGCGGCGAGACCGCGACCTACGATGACACGCTCAACAGTCTCGGCGACGCCCTGCCGGGCATGCTGCTCTACATCGCGGTGGCCACCTATCTGCTGCTGTTCCTGGCATTCGGCTCGGTACTGCTGCCGCTCAAGGCGATCGCGATGAACCTGCTCTCGCTCTCGGCGACCTTCGGTGTGCTGGTCTGGGTGTTCCAGGACGGTCACTTCTCGGATCTGCTGGGCTTCCAGCCCACCGGCAATATCGAACCGAATATGCCGATCATGTTGTTCGCCTTGATCTTCGGGCTCTCGATGGACTACGAGGTCTTCCTGCTCTCGCGGGTGCGCGAACAATACGACAAACTCGGTGACCCGACCGCGGCGGTGGCAACGGGTGTACAGCGCACCGGCCGACTCATCACCAGCGCGGCGCTGCTGATGTGTGTCCCGCTGGCCGCGATGTCCTCCAGCAAGATTCTGACGATGATTCTGTTCGGTGTCGGTATGGTCGTGGCGATCGTGCTCGATGCCACCGTGGTCCGAATCCTGCTGGTGCCCGCCATTATGCGACTGCTCGGACACCTGAGCTGGTGGGCTCCGGGGCCGCTGCGCCGGTTCTACGACCGCTACGGCATCCACGAGTCGGACGGCGATATCGCAGCACCCGAACCCGACGCGAAACCCGAGCTGGCCGCCAGCGCCTCGGTCTGAGCGGTCGTTCCATCCGTACCGAATTCGGTCTGCCGACACAGGAGTGGCGATGCCGCAGAAGATTCGAATGATCAGCGAGTTCTCCTTCCCCGCAGCGGTTCTGCACGAGGCGCTGGTCAGTGCCGAGTACTGGGAAGCTCGGGTACGAGAGCTCGACGGCCCGCACGCCGAGCTGTCGATCCACCACGACGATGACGGAACGCTGGTCGCGTCGATCTCCAAACCGGTTGTCACGGAGCGAATTCCCCCGCGACTGCTGCGCTTCTGGCCGTCCGGATTGCGGCTGGACTACTCCGAACACTGGCCACCGCTGGTGGACGGGGTGGCCACGGCCGAAATCAGCGGCGGTATCGCCGCGGTCGGCTCGCTGACCGGAATCTGCGAGCTGAGCGATGGCGCGACCGGGTGCCTGTCGGAGTACT
Source organism: Nocardia sp. NPDC058058 (assembly GCF_042885355.1). Taxonomy (NCBI): domain Bacteria; kingdom Bacillati; phylum Actinomycetota; class Actinomycetes; order Mycobacteriales; family Nocardiaceae; genus Nocardia; species Nocardia sp. NPDC058058. The sequence goes on from NZ_JBHVSA010000003.1 coordinate 1,446,705, forward strand.
CGGTCACGGTCGAATCCGGAATTCCCATGGCGGGCAAGCTGATCGCCGGTGCGTTCGCCAAGGGCATCATCGAGGACTCCGGAGCGGTGGACGCCTTCACCGAGCGCTGGCTGCGGATGCGCCAGGAGCGGGTGTGATACCGGAGGAGGCGCTCGCGAACTGGACCCGGCGCATGCGCCGGGCCGATCCCGGTCGCCCGGCGCTGGTGTGCTTTCCACCGGGCGGCGGGGCGGCCGGGGGGTACCGCGCCCTCGCGAACCACATCGGCCCCGGGATCGGCGTCTATGCCGTCCAGTACCCGGGCCGCCGGGACAGGCTGCGCGACAGCCTGATTCCCTGTCTGATCGAACTGGCGGATGCGGTGACGGCGGCCCTGGAACCGCTGCTCGGTGGGGAACTCGCGCTGTTCGGCCACAGTATGGGCGCGACGGTCGCGTTCGAGACCGCGCGCCGCCTCGAGGCACGCGGTCAGAAGCTGACCGCGCTGTTCGTCTCCGGTCGCACAGCACCGTCCGAACCGGTATCGGACCGACTGGCAGACACCGGTGACGCCGCGCTGATCGCCGAAATGGAGCGTCTGGCAAACGATCCGGCGTCGGTGGCCGTGCTGCGCACCGACCCCGCGCTCGCGGCCGCGGTGCTGCCCGCGGTCCGCAACGACTACCTCGCGATCGAGAAGTACCACTACACCCCCGCAGAACCCCTGCAATGCCCGGTGATCGCCCTCACCGGCGAGTTGGACCCGGTGGTCACCCCGGCCCAGGTCGAACGCTGGAGTGCGCACACCACGGGCGCTTTCGAACTGCTCACCTTCCCCGGATCGCACTTCTACCTCGACGCCCAGCCCGCCGTCATCGCCCAGGTGATCAACAGCCGTATCTGATCCGAGCGCGCTCGCCGCTCACATTTCGGCAGCGGCAGGACAGCCCGCGAGAGGAACAGCGGTGACCCGCACCCGATTATCGGCCGATGAGCGCCGCCGGCAGATCACCGGCGCGGCGATCGAGGAATTCGCCGCGAATGGATTCGCGGCGACGACGACCGACGCCATCGCCCGTCGCGCGGGCGTCAGCCAGCCCTATGTATTCCGGCTGTTTCCCTCCAAGACGGCGTTATTCATCGCGGCGTCGCAGAATGTATTCGAACAGGTGGGTACGCAGCTCGAAATCATCGGGCGTGATTCGGCGACCGCCGATCGACCCGCCTGTGCCGCGGCCTGCCGAAATGTGCTGGGCGACGGCGTCAATGCGCGGTTTCTGGTGCAGCTCTACAGCGTGGCCTGCATCGATGACGAGGTCCGGGCGACAGCGGCACAGGGGTTTTCGCAATTGTGCGCGCGCTTACTGCTTCTGTTGGAAGGCGATATCGCGCAGGTGCACGCCCTGGTGACCCGGACATTGATGTCGCGCATTCATATCACTTTCGAGGTATGCGACTACCCCCAAAGGGGACTCCAGCTCGCGGGCGAGCCCACATAGCCTGGGAAGCACGCTATTTCGGACAATGAAGGTTGGATATGACTGAGGACGATGGCTCGGCCGGTGCACGGCAACGCCTCATAACGCGTCGCATCGCCGGAATTCTCTTGATAGTTATGCCGTCGGTGGAATTCGGCGGATATTTTCTCACCCTGGTCGACACCGGTAAGGTGCCCCAAACCGCTTTCCAGCAGAGCTTCGATCGGGCCGGGCACGCACACGCCGGTGTGCTGTTGATCCTGTCACTGGTCACGCTGCTGTTCACCGATTCCATGCGGCTGTCCGGCTGGTTCGGTCTGGCCACCCGATTGCTGATTCCCCTTGCGGCCGTACTGGTCTCGTCCGGCTTCTTCCTGTCCGCGCTCGGTGCGGGCCGGACACAGCCGAATGCGTTCGTCATTGTGCTGTGGCTGGGTGTGGTCGCGCTGGCCGGCGGATTGATCAACCTCGGCGTCGCGCTGCTGCGCCGCTAGCTTTCTCGAGTTTCCGTTCCGAAGTTTCCGGTTGGAGTCCTGCCATGTTCACGCGCATCGCGATCGTCAATCGTGGGGAGGCGGCCCGCCGCCTGATTCACGCCGTCCGGGAATTCAATTCCGAACATCGGGATCGTGCGCCACTACGGACGATCGCGCTCTACACCGAGGGTGAACGACACGCGGGATTCGTGCGGGCCGCCGACGAATCGTATGACCTGGGTCCGGCCGCGGCGCGGCCCTACCTGGATCTGGCGGTGCTGGAGCGGGCGCTGACCGAGACCGGCGCGGATGCGGCATGGGCCGGTTGGGGCTTCGTGGCCGAGGATCCCGCGTTCGTGGAACTGTGCGACCGGCTCGGTGTGCGATTCCTGGGTCCGAGCGCCGCGGCCATGCGGTCGCTGGGCGATAAGATCGGCGCGAAACTGCTGGCCGAGGACGTCGGCGTGCCCGTCGCGCCGTGGAGCCGCGGCCCGGTCACCTCGCCCGAGGCGGCGCTGACCGCGGCCGCCGAGATCGGCTACCCGCTGATGCTCAAGGCCACCGCCGGTGGCGGCGGGCGCGGCATTCGTATCGTGGCCTCGCCCGATGAGCTGCGCGAGGCATACACCCGCACCAGCGCCGAAGCCGAGCGGGCCTTCGGCAGCGGGGTGGTGTTCCTGGAACGGCTGGTCGAGGGCGCGCGGCATATCGAGGTGCAGATCATCGCGGACGGCCACGGCACCGCCTGGGCGCTCGGGGTGCGCGACTGCACGGTGCAGCGGCGCAATCAGAAGATCATCGAGGAGTCCGCGTCACCACTGCTGAGCGCGGAACAGATTGCGACGGTGAAGGATTCGGCCGAACGACTGGCACTGACCGTCGGCTACCAGGGTGCGGCCACGGTGGAGTTTCTCTATCAGCCGCAGGAGCGGCTGTTCGCCTTCCTCGAGGTCAACACCAGGCTTCAGGTCGAACACCCGATCACCGAATTGACGACCGGCTTCGATCTGGTCAAGGCCCAGATCGAGGTCGCGGCCGGGCTGCCGCTGCCCGGCGCGCGACCGGTCGAGCGCGGGCATGCGATCGAGGCGCGACTCAATGCCGAAGACGCCGATCGCGACTTCGCGCCCGCTCCCGGGCGCATCGAACTGCTGCGCTGGCCGTCCGGACCCGGCATCCGCATCGATACCGGCGTGGTCGAAGGTGATGAGATACCACCGGATTTCGACTCCATGATCGCCAAGATCATCGCGTACGGCCGCGATCGGAACGAGGCGCTCGCACGCCTGCGCCGCGCGATCAGCGAGACCACCGTGGTGATCGAGGGCGGAGCCACCAACAAGAGTCTGGTGCTGTCGCTGCTGGACGATCCCGCCGTCGTCGACGCGACCGCCGACACCAGGTGGGTCGATCGCGCACACGCGGCGGGTGCGCTCGCACCGGTCCAGCAGCCGGGTATCGCACTCGCGATTGCCGCCATCGCCGGGTACGAGCGCGATGAGCAGTCCCGGCGCACGAGACTGTGGGAGACCGGTCGCGGCGGGCGACCGCAGGTATTGGATGAGGGGATACCTGCGCTCGACGTCGAACTCGGCGGTCGCGGATATCGGGTGGCCGCGGCCCGGCTCGCGGCCGACCGCTACTGGATCACTATCGGCGACAGCGGATTTCCCGCCGAACTCGAGCGCCGCGACGGCTATTCCTGTGTGTTGCGGGTGGGCGAGAATGGCTATCGGATCGTCACCGCCGTGCACGGCGCGGTGCGCATGGTCGAGGTGGACGGTATCGCCCATCGGATCAGCCATGACGGGGGCGGCGCGGTACGAGCGCCCGCTCCGGCGCTGGTGGTCGCCACCCCGGTCGGCGTGGGTGACGAAATCGCTTCGGGCGCACCGGTGCTGGTGCTGGAGAGCATGAAGATGGAGACGGTGCTGCCGGCTCCGTTCGACGCCCGGGTGCGCAGGCTGCTGGTCTCGGTCGGCAGTCAGGTGACGACCGGAACGCTGCTCGCGCACCTGGAACCGGTGGGGGAGGGCGCACCGCAGGTGCGGACCGAGCCCGGTGATCTGCTGCTGCCGCCATCGGTGCGGGACGAGTCCGTCACCCGGGACGCACGGTCCCTGTTGGCTGAATTGGCCGGAGAGATAACGGGTTTCGATCGCAGCGACGAATCCGTTTCGGTGCTGGAGCGGTACCTGCGCGAGCGCAACCGGCTGGTGGCCGAGGACAGCGCACCGCTCGCCGCCGAGGCCGCGCTGATCGATGCCTTCTGCGATCTGGCCGAATTGTTCGACCCGGCGCCGGAACCGGACTCGCACCGCAGCCACCGCGAACAACTGCACACCTACCTGCACACTCTCGATGCGGGTGCCGGAGCGCTCTCGGCGGGCTTCCGGACCGCGTTGGCCGCGGCCCTGGGCCGCTACGGCGTCGACGGCGCGGCTCGCACACCCGAGCTGGAGCAGGCTGTCTATCGAATCATTCTGGCGGGTAAGCGATTCGACGACAGCGCCCGCATCGTCCAGGAAGTGCTCAAGGTATGGCTCGCTGAGCCGCACCCCGGTGACAGCCCCGCCATTCGGGCCGCACTCGCACGGCTGAGTCGCGTCGGCGCGGTACGCACGCCGATCCTGGCCGAACTGGCCCGCAGCGCCGAATTCCGCTGGTACCTGCATCCCGAGGCACAGGCGGCACAGGCCGCCGCGCTGGCCGGTGTCGCCGCTGAACTGCGGTCGCTCGCCGGTACACCCGAGTCGGCCGAACGCACACGGCGGATCACCGCGATCGCCGATATCGCGGAATCGTTGGACCACATGGTTATTTCGCGGCTGCGGCAGGACGGGGTCGGTCCCGCCGAGCCGATCCTGGAAGTGCTGTGCCGCCGCCGCTACGGCGAGCAGCGGCTGCGCGCGGTGTACGCGGAAACCATTGCGGGACGGGCCTTCGCCGTCTGCGACTATGCGCTCGAATTGCGGCCGGACAACTCGGTGCCGACCACCTGCGTTGCCACACTGGGCCGAATGAGCGACCTGCGCGAAGGACCGACGGGCGCTCTCGTGACCGCACTGCGCGGCCTGCTCGACCGCGCGCCCGCGGACCATGTGCACGTGGTCGATCTGCTGCTGTGCTGGCCGTACGCCCCCGCCTCGGTGGAGGAACGCGCGAGCGGCCTACTCGAGGCGCTGAGCGACACCGGACTCGCGGCGCATGCCCGGCGCATCACCGTCGCGCTCGCTCCTTCCGAGGGAAACTCGCTGGAACACTTCACCTTCCGGCGGCGCGCCGGAGAGCTGTTGGAGGACAACGTGATTCGCGGTGTGCATCCGCTGGTCGGCAGGCACCTGCACCTGTGGCGACTGCGTGATTTCGAGCTCGAGCGCAAGCCCGCACCGGCCGATGTGCTGATGTATCACGCGGTGGCCAAGGACAACCCGCACGATGAGCGACTGGTCGCCCTTGCCCAGGTCCGGCGCTTCGAGCCGATCCGGGACGACGCGGGCGCGATCATCACCGTGCGCGGGGCCGAGACGGTGCTGAACGCCTGCGCCGAGGTGGTGGCACAGACCCGTCGCGATATCGACCCCGCCGGAACGCGATTCGAACTCAATCACGTCTGGCTCGATATCCGTCCGGTGATCGATATCGACACCACCGCCCTGGCGGACTGGCTGCACGCGACCGCACCGCAGATCGTGCGGGCCGGTATTCAGGAAGTGCTCGTGCACGGGCGGATTCGCCGCACCGACGGCTCGCACGAGTTCCAGGTCACCCGCTTTCGCTACGACCTGACCGGCGGCACCGAGGTGACCATGGACGCCCCGCCGTCCGCGCCGCTCGCCCCGCTGGGCGATTACGACCAGAAGGTGCTACGGGTGCGCCGTCGTGGTGCGGTCTACCCGTACGAACTGATCGATCTGGTTCGCGGACCCGGCGGCGGTTTCACCGAACTCGATCTGGATTCGAGCGGCACCGGCCTGGTCGCGGTGGATCGTCCGCGCGGCCGGAACTCGGCGGGTGTGGTGGTCGGAGAGGCCAGCACGCCGACCGCGCTGCACCCTGAGGGCGTGCGGCGCGTAGTACTGCTCGGTGACCCGTACCGCGAACTCGGCGCGCTCGGCGAGCCCGAATGCGCCCGCATCGAGGCCGCGCTCGAACGCGCACAGCGCGAAGGCATTCCGCTGGAGTGGTATTCGCTGTCCTCCGGTGCGCGGATCTCGATGGAGTCGGGCACCGAGAATATGGACTGGGTGGCGCGGGTACTGCGCGCGATCGTGCGATTCACCCAGCGCGGCGGCGAGATCAATATCGTCGTGGCCGGAATCAATGTCGGTGCCCAGCCGTACTGGAATGCCGAAGCGACCATGCTCATGCACACCCGGGGCATCCTGGTGATGACCCCGGCCAGTGCGATGGTGCTGACCGGCAAACAGTCCCTGGACTTCTCGGGCGGGGTCTCCGCCGAGGACAACCTGGGCATCGGCGGTTACGCCCGCGTCATGGGCCCCAATGGACAGGCCCAATACTTCGCACCGAATCTGCCTGCCGCGCACGAGATCCTGATCGGTCACTACGAGCACACCTACGTGCGGGCCGACGAGTCCGGCCCGCGCCGCGCCGAATCCACCGATCCGGTGCGGCGCGATATCACCGTTTTCCCGCACAGCCACCCCGACAGTGATTTCACCACGGTCGGTGAGATCTTCGCCGCGGCAACCAATCCCGACCGCAAGAAGCCGTTCTCGATCCGCGCGGTGTTGCGGGCGGTGTCGGATCAGGACCACCTGCTCACCGAGCGCTGGGCCGATATGGCCGAGGCCGAAACCGCGGTGGTGGCCGACGGCCGCATCGACGGCCGGTCGGTCTGCCTGATCGGCATCGAATCCGTCGTCGTCGCCCGGCACGGCTTCCCGCCCGCGGACGGGCCGGAATCCTTCACCGCCGGAACGCTTTTCCCGATGTCCTCGAAGAAGGTCGCCCGCGCGATCAACGCGGCCAGCGGCAATCGTCCCGTCGTGGTGCTGGCGAACCTGTCCGGCTTCGATGGCTCACCGGAGTCGATGCGACGCCTGCAATTGGAGTACGGCGCCGAAATCGGCCGCGCCATAGTCAATTTCGAAGGCCGAATCGTGTTCTGCGTCATCTCGCGCTACCACGGCGGCGCATTCGTCGTGTTCTCCAAGGCGCTCAACCCCGATATGACCGTGCTGGCGGTGGAAGGCTCGTTCGCCTCGGTCATCGGCGGAGCCCCCGCCGCGGCAGTGGTTTTCGCGCGCACCGTCGACGCCCGTACCGACCAGGACCCCCGAATCCGCGATGTCGAACAGCGCATCGCGACCGCCGACGACTCCGGTAAACGTGCGGAACTGCTCACCGAGGTCGCCGAACTGCGCACCTCGGTCCGCGCTGAGCAGCTGTCCGCGCTGGCCGCCGAATTCGATGGCGTGCACAGTATTCAACGCGCCGTACAAGTAGGTTCCGTCGATGCGGTTATTCCCGCCGCGGAAATCCGTCCGCGCATCGCCGCCGCCATAAATCGCGAGTAATCGGCATCACACAATAGGCGGGGACAAATGTCCCTACCTGGCCGGGTGTGCCCAGACTTAACGTTTCCTTGTCAAGCACTGAATGTTTCAGCAAATTCGAAGCAGTAGGGGTTGGAAGGGGAACGTCATGATCAAGGTCAAGTATGCGGCGGTGGCGGCGCTGGTTGCGGTGGCATCGGCGGTATCGGCCGGGACGGCGAACGCGGCGACCGGATCGGTCGGTGACGTGATTCACTACAACGCCTCGGCCACCGATCATTCGGCGACCATCTCCACCGATATCGGCTCCATGGATATCGCGGACGGCGTCTTCGAAATCAAGGCGCCCAATGGCGCCGTGGTCGCCGGAACTCAATTGTCCTTCCGCGTAGACGATTTCGTCTTCCCCATTGCCGCGGCCATTCGCGACAATTCGGCAACCCTCACCCCGCTGTTCGATCTTCAGCACGCGAGCTACCAACCGGTCGCCCTGCCCTATCAGGACGGCGCACCGTGGAAGACTCCCTACGACCGGGAGCAGGCCGCGTGGAACCGCATGAAGGACACCATCGCCCTGGGCGCGACCATCGGCACCCTGGTCGGCGGAATCGGCGGCGCCGCAGTCGGATGCGCACTCGGCGGCATCGCGGTCGGCGCGGGCGCCAGCATCGCCACCGGCATCATCGGCGGCCTGTTCTTCTTCCTCCCGGGCGCGGTCGTCGGCTGCCTCGCCGGTGCCGCGGCCATGGGCGCACTGGGCGCGGTCGGCGGCATGATCCTGATAACCGCCCCCGTCGCCATCGCCGCAGCGGTGCAGTACTTCACCACGATCAACGAACCCTTCACCCCCGCCCCGGCGAAATAGTCCGTCCCACCGTACGACCGTGTCTTGACGAGGTTCGAGACACGGTCGTACGTTATATGTATGAGTCACACATATAACGCGGACGGACCCGCAGTCGCTGCGGTGGAACCCCCGCAAGCCCGCATGAAGACCGTCGCCAGTCTCGACCTGCTCACCGGGATCGAACACCTCCAGAAGGCGATTCACGCCGGAGGCGTCGACCCGCTCCTGCTCGAACTGGTCCACCTGCGCGCCAGCCAAATCAACGGTTGCAGCCCATGCGTGCTCTCCGGCGTGCAGTCCGCGAAACAGCAGGGCGAGACCGAGGAACGCTTGCACAGCGTGATCGCCTGGCGAGAAACCCCCTACTTCACCGAAGCGGAGCGAGCGGCGCTCGACCTGACCGAGGCCGCCACCAGGATCCAGGACGGTTCACCGGGCGTGACCGACGAGATCTGGGAGACCGCCGCCGCCCACTTCGGCGACAAGCAAATCTTCTCGATCATCCTGAACGTCGCCATCACCAATTTCTTCAACCGGATCAATCACACGATCCGAGAGCCGGCCGGCAAGCCCTGGTGAACCAGGAATACCGGTTGAGTCTCAGCTGGTCTTCTTGATGGGGGGAAGGTATTTGCCGAGGGTTGCGGGGTTCTTCGCGTCGGCGTCGGGGAGGTAGATGCGGTAGTTCAGCCGGAACTGCCCGTCGGCGGCCGAAGGCAGCCAGTTGTCGGTGTGGTTCGCCGGTTGCTGGTTCTGAATGTAGATATCGAGGGAGCCGTCGGGATTCTTGATCAGGCCGGGGGTGCGGTCGCCGATGGAATAGCGGTCGATCGGGTTCTTCACGAGCTGAAAGTCGGCCCCGTACATGGTGATCGACCAGAATCCGCCGGGAAGCGTGGGCGGAATCTGGTCGGCGTCGAAATGCAGCACATACTTTTGTGCACCGTCGAGCAGGTTCGCGTCGCCGTCTTCGTAGGTGCTGAAGTACTCGGCTTCGTCGCGGTCGTGAACGAACAGTCCCTCCAATGACCCTGCGGCGCGGTCGAAATAGTTGACACCGTAGGTACCGGGTTCGAGGTTGTTCCAGCGCGTGGGATAGGGGGTGCCGCGGTATTTCACCTTCCATGACATCACCTGCGGTCCGTCGATCGCCGCCTGCGCCAAGCCCTTTCGCATCGGCTCGCTGAGGTTGTTGACATCCATGGGCTTGCCGAGGGTGATTCCGCCGCGGCTGAGCAGCTCGATGGCGGCCTCGTTGCCCGGTGCCGGGGGATTTTCGGCGGCCAGGTCGGCGACCGTTTGGAAGAACGCGAGATCGCCGTCGTAGTGCGGGCGTATGCCCAGATCCGGCACCGCCGCCCGGCCGTGTTTGGCTGGGTCACTCCAATTGGATAGTGCGGTAAGCGTGAATTTCTCTTGCAGCGCATTGACTTCGGCGAGATCGCCGGTATCGCCGGGCAGCACGCCGATGCGGATCGCGAACATCACGCTGTTGTTCGGCACCCGATGTTCGATCACTCCGGGCGGTAGGTCACCGTGCCAGTTCGGTCCGACGAAGGCGTGGTCGCCGCCCCTACCGCCGGTCGCCCGGGTTCCGATGTAGAACACATTGTTGGTGTAGGTGTCGGCGACCTCGACCGACCAGTATCGGTCCATGATGTCCGGGGCGGTCAGGATCATCGGCTCATCGCGAAGTTCCAGCAGCGCACCGCTGTACACGGTGTCGTTGTTCGGGGTGTAAGGCATCGTATCGTCAGCTGTAGCAAGGGTTTTCATGTGGCCGATCTGGTTGAGCGGAGCGGCCGGAGCGTACGCTTTCGCCTTCTCCAACGCGACCGGATCGAGCCGCAGGGTGCGCTCGCGTTCGTAGATCGTCAGCGGGAGACCGAACACATAGTTCTGGATCCCGACCGAATAGGCCCATTGTTGCTCGGACTTCGCGTCCGTCGCGCGAGTGTCCGAACCCTGCGGCGAGGCATCGTCGCTCCCGCCATTCGCGCCGCTCGCGCATCCCAGCAACAGGATGGCAAGTCCAAGACACAGCGCTGGCACCCGGATATGGCACAGGTTGCGTCGCGGCGGTCGCGGACCAGTCCGGCGCACATTCATGGCGACTCCCTAGACCTCGAAGACCGGTACCGGGTACTTTCCGTCTCGTATGTCCTGGTTCGGGCCGTACATCCGCAGGATCAGGTAACTGTCCTTGTCCGGGATGGGCAGGTAGTTCGGGTCGTCGGCGTGTGTGCTGACATCGGAGCCGAGTTCGAGTGTGTAGTAACCCTCGGAATCGGCGGTGAGGGTGCGGTCGCCGCGACTGTGGCGGTTGATGGCGTTATGTGCCATGAGCCGGTCGTCATTGCCGTAGACGGTGAATGACCAGAATTCACTGACCGGCGGGGGCCGGAAGCGGGCCCGGTAGGTCTTGCCGCCGGACCCGTTGATCGGCAGTCCATCCGAGCCGGTCTCGATCTTCAGGTACACCGATTCGACCGGGGGCAGACCCCACTGGCCGAGGAAGGTGCCGATCGCGAAGGTATCCCGGGGTGTGTTCTGCAGGTCGGCGCGGGTGCCCAGCAATTGCTCGGAGTTGGTCAGCCGCGGGGCGAGTTCGTGGATGCGAGCCATTCCCAGTCGCTGTCCGCGCTCTGCGGCCTCCAGCTGTTCGGATGTGAAATCCTTTGCGCCGGGACCTAATCCGTTCTCACGGTAGCGGGCGAGCCAGTCGGCATCGGCGGTCGCCATCGCGCCGAGCGTGAGCACGAAATCAACGCGCCCGAGCCAGTTCGTCGAAGCCGGATCCGGGTAGTCACGAGAAACCGGCACCGGTCCTGGAACATCCAGGAATCGCGACAGCGTCTGTATCGCCCATCGATCCTGTAGATCACGGGCGATGGCCAGGTCGTCGCCACCGGTGGTCATTATTCGGCCCATGACCTTGATCAGATCCGATTCCGAGCGCACGACCTCGTCGATGCCGGATGGCACCGCGCCGGCCCATGTGCTGCTCGCGAACAGGAACCGCCCGCCCTCGGTGCCGCGGGTACGCGAGCCGATCATGGCGTTGGTGTAATGGCCCAGGTCCATGGCGTGCAGGATCCAGTAGCGGCCGGGATCGAAATCGGGGATGGTGACCACCACCGGCTCGGCTCCCACATCGAACCATCCCTGCAGGTGCAGGGTGTCGTTATTGATGGTGGGGTGCGCGGTGTAGGTGTCATCGGCGAGATCGCGCAGCAACTGGAAACGATTGAGTTCGATGCCCGGTTCGATGGTCGTCTCGTAGAGGAACTTGTACGCCTCGTCGATCGAATACCCGTACAGGTAGGCGTCCCTGGCCAGATCGTCGGGAATCGCCATACGATCACCTCCGAGTTCACATCGAACGGCGTCAACGGACCCAGCACATCTCCAGCAATCGGAGCGCGGACTCAGTATGCCAGGCGGACTGCGAGTTCATCTCCCCGATCCCGGTGAGTTCGACGCTCCGGCATTCGACCGAACCCTGCGCGGGCACCCTCGGCGAATCGGCGTTCCGCCCCCTCGGCCCCTTCGACCTAGCGCGGCCGAAGGGGCTTTGAATTGACACCCTGCGATTCTCAGCTCTTGGCGCAGGTGAACTGGACGACGTCGATCAGGCCGGAGCGGAAGCGGTCGGCGCAGCCGGTGAGGTAGCGGATGTAGGTGTCGTAGGTTTCCACGCCGCACAGGGCGATCGCTTCGTCGCGGTGGTCCTGTAGGGCGGCGGCCCAATTGTCCAGTGTGCGTGCGTAATGCGGTTGCAGGGCGTGCATGCGCTCGACGTCGAATCCGGCTGCTTCGGCGTATTCCTTGACGCCCTTGAAGGCGGGGCTGGCGGGGAAGGGCAGGCAGCCGTTGGGGAAGATCTCCTTGCGGATGAACTTGAGGAACTCGACATCGTCACGGGTGTAGGAGATTCCGCGGTCGTGCAGATAGCCCTGGGTATTCATGACTATGGTGTGCAACAACATTCGGCCGTCGGCGGGCATGGCCGAGTACGCGAAATCGAAAAAGTCGGGGTAGCGCTCCTTGCGGAAATGCTCGAACGCTCCGATGCTGACAATTCGATCGACCTGTCCGTCGAATTCTTCCCAGCCCTGTAATCGCACCTCGGCGTGCCTGCCGCCGCCCGGGCGGCTGTCGAGCTGGGACTGGACGTAATCGTGCTGGTTGCGGCTCAGGGTCAGCCCGATCACGTTGACGTCGTAAGCGTCCAGGGCGCGCAGCATGGTCGCGCCCCAGCCACAGCCGACGTCGAGCAGGGTCATCCCCGGCCGCAGATCGCATTTACCCAGTGCGAGATCGACTTTCGCGCGCTGCGCTTCTTCGAGGGTGTAATCGTCCCGCTCGAAGTAGGCACAGCTATAGGTGCGGGTCGGATCGAGGAACAGTGCGAAGAACTCGTCGGACAGGTCGTAATGGGCCTGAATATCGTCGAAGAACGGCGTGTGACGGCTCACGGGTGAATTGCCTCCGGATTCGTGGGACAAACGGTGAGTAATTCAATTACCAACGAGTCGGTTTGCCCGCCGCAAACGCTTGGTGAATTTCTGTGATCTGCATCACGTTTCAATGCTCGGAAAGTCGATCCGCCCGGTCGAGGAGATATCGCTGTTCGGGCAGGCTTGTCGTACGCCGGGCGGCGAGCAGATACGCCGCACGCGCGGCGGCGTCGTCGCTCGCCAACTCCAGCAGATGAGCGCGCACCGCGTGCAGTCGATGATGCCCGGCCATGCGCGAATCGGCGTCCAACTCCGCCAGCAGCTCCAGCGCCACCCGAGGTCCGTCCGTCATCGCCACGGCGACCGCGTGATTGAGGGTCACCATCGGGTTCGGCGCGATGCGATTCAGGATCTTGTAAAGCGTGCGGATCTGCGACCAGTCGGTGTCCTGCGCGCGGGGCGCTTGCACATGCAGCGCCGCGATCGCGGCCTGGAGTTGATACGGGCCGAGCGCCGAGCGCGCCATGGCATCGCTCACCAGGGTCACGCCCTCCTCGATTCGCGCTGTGTCCCAACGGGTTCGGTCCTGCTCGGCGAGCGGGACCAGACCTCCGTCGACATCCACGCGCGCCGAGCGGCGTGCATCGGTCAGCAGCATCAATGCCAGTAGCCCCGCTACCTCGCCGTCATCGGGCAATGCGAGATGCACCGAGCGGGTCAGCCGGATCGCCTCCGAGGCGAGTTCATCGCGTCGCAGCTCGGGTCCGGAGCTCGCGGTATAGCCCTCATTGAAGATCAGGTACAGCACATGCAGCACCGCACCCAGCCGCTCGGTGTACTCCTCGCCGGTCGGCATTTCGAAGCGGGATCCCGCCGCCCGAATCCGCTGCTTGGCCCGGCTGATTCGCGGACCCATGGTGGCCTCGGGCACCAGGAACGCGCGCGCTACCTCCGCGGTCCCGAGGCCGCCCACCGCCCGCAGGGTGAGCGCGATCCGCGAAGATTCGGTCAGCGCCGGATGGCAGCACAGAAATAGCAGGGTGAGAGTGTCGTCCCGGTTACTCGGGTCCGAATCATCTGGTGCCGCAGCGAGATACGCCTCCGGGCCATCGCGGACCGCAGCGGCCTCCTCGCGGCGGCGGCGCGCTTCCTCGCTGCGAATATGGTCCACGACTCGACGCGAGGCGACGGTGACCAGCCAGGCGCGCGGGTCATCGGGCGTTCCATCCACGGGCCACTGCCGCACCGCCGCCAGCAACGCCTCCTGCACCGCGTCCTCGCAGGTGTCGAACGCCTCGTAGCGTCGCAGCAGCGCCCCGAGAACCTGGGGTGCCAACTCGCGCAACCGATTTCCCAGGTCCTCGGGGGCTACCATCACATCTCCCAACCGGCGGGTGTCATCAGCGGCCGTATCTCCACCGCGTCGAATCGCGTTGCGGGATAACGTGCTGCGAGCTCCACCGCCCGAGCGAGGTCGTCGCAATCGAGCACGTAGTAACTGCTCGCAGCGACCCCCGACGCGAGGTACGGCCCCTCGGTGAGCACCGGTTCCCCATTCCTGATCCGCAGCACCGTATATGTCGACGGATCGGCGAACACCTGCCCGTCGACGAGCTCCCCGGACTGCCGCAGATTGTCGGCGAATGCCGCCGCATCCGCCGAATGGCTATGCGCCACTTGCGAACCCGACTCCTCGAGATAGATGTTCAGCAGGAACTTCACGGTGTATCCAGATCACCGCGATCGCTGGCGAACACCACCCGCCGCACCTCGATCCCAAGCCCCTCGACCTTGGCGTCGGGGATCATCCCCGCCAACTCCAGCGCACGTTCGCGGCTCTCACACTCGACCAGGTAGTACCCGCCCAGGTACTCCTTGGCCTCGAGATACGGCCCGTCCGTCACCGTCCGCGCACCGTTGCGGACACTCACCACAACACTCTCGGAGACATCGGCCAGCGCCGCGGTCCCGAGCATCTCCCCGGATTCCCGGATCGTATCCATGAACGCCCCGTGCCCGCTCATCACCTCATTGCGCTCGGCATCGGTGAGCGCGTCCCAGATCAACGGGTTCGAATGCATGATCAGCATGAATTTCACGATGTTTCCTCCTGGCCGATGCGATGCCCCGACGGCGCCGCTCACCCATGAGTCGGAGCAGCCCACTCGATCTTGACATCCCGAGCACGCGATCTCGCCGCAAATTTCACGAGCCCGCTCCGACCACCTGGTGAGCGTGCCGCACCCGGCACCCGCGGATGAACCGGAGAACCACCATGACCCTCCCTCGTATCGGCATCGGCCTGCCGAGCTTCGGCCCGCACGCCGGACCCGAGGCCATCGCCCTGGTCGCCCAGGCAGCCGAACGCTTCGGCTTCCACGCGCTCTCGGTCAACGAGCGCCTGCTGCTGCCGGTCGACCCGACCACCAGCCTCAAAGACGGCCTGCCCGAGTCCTACGTCTGGGATCCCCTGGAAGTCCTGACCTGGGCCGCCGCTCGCACCAACCGAATTCGCCTGACGACCGGCGTGGTGAACTCGCTCTTCCAGCCCCCGATCATCCTCGCTCGCCGCCTCGCCACCCTCGACCGACTCTCCCGAGGCCGCCTCGAAGCCGGTATCGGCCAGGGCGGCGGAGGCGCGGAAGACGCCTCCTGGATGATCCCCGAAGAGTTCGCCGCAGCGGGCATCCCGCGCACCCACCGCGGCGCGGGCTTCATCGAACACGTCGCCGCCCTGCGCGCCTGCTGGGCCCCCGACCCGGTCGAATTCCACGGCACCCGCTATCACATCCCGCGCTCGACGGTCGGCCCGAAACCGTGGGCAGACTCGATCCCCCTCTACTTCGGCGCGATGGTCCGCTCCACCATCGAACGCGCCGCCACCCTCGCCGACGGCTTCATCACCGTCGCCCTGGACTGGAACGAAACCCCCACCAGAATCGCCTGGTACCGCGACGCGGGCGGCCCAGGCCCGGTAATCCTCAACACCCTTCAGTCCTACCCCGGCGGCCAACCCGCCACCCCAACCGTTTTCACCGACACCATCTGCGCCGACCTCGCGCGAGCCCAGGCCGCCGGCGCCGACGAGATGCACCTCACCCTCAACCTGGCAGCCGTCCACCCCGAACGCCAGGTGGAATTGCTTGGCGCACTTGCCGATACGCTCGATCTGACGGCGCCGCTCAACCCCGTTCCGGCCAGCACCTTCTGACCTCGTCGGCGGGAGGTTCGATCACCATGTCGTTCGTCCCGCCGATGGCGCGCGAACTCGGAGCCCCGGGCTGCCACGGCGTCCAGCCCGGATCGCCCTTCCAGAGGAAGGCTTTCCAGGCGTCGACCAGTGTGGTCCGCACGGCCAGGTGCGCCGGGGTGGCAGCGTCGACCTGGGCCAGTTTGTCGAAGATGAAGAGCAGGTCCGAGCCGTGGAATGCGCCCATTCGCGAGCCACACGGTTCGTCCTCGAGCAGGAAGTGGTGGGCGGTCCCGCCCGCCGCGAGCTGGGCTCGGACCAGATCGATCGCGGGTCTGCGATAAACGGCGTCGCTAAGGAAAGCGACTCGAACGTCCGCCGGATCACCGGAGCCGATTCGGGCGATGTAGGCATCGGCCAGGGCCGCCGGATCGGTGACGCCGATCCGGCGCATTTCATCGTGGACCCGCGGCATGGGAATCGCGAAGGCATCACCGGCGAGCAGGCGGAATATTCGCACCTCGTCGCGGGTGGCTCCGACCAACAGCGGAACATCCCCGGTGATCGCGTGCAACGGGTGCACCGGGACCACGGTGCCGTCCACGACGGTGCCCCAGGCCCGCCCACCCGGCAGGTTGCGCTCGCCGATATCCCCGGACACGACCGTGCCCTGCAATTCGAGAATCGACCGCAGTGGCACGGTCCGAAGTTGCTCGGGTTCGTCGACACGCAGCGCATCGAGCAGGTCGGCCGCCATGGCGGCCGCCACGGGCCGGTCGATAACGCGTGAGGCATTTCCGCTGTGCAGGATGGCTTTCGCGAACAGGCCGCGAGCACTCGGCATACCGAGCAGCGTGCCGATCGAGAACGCGCCCGCGGACTGCCCGGCCACGATGATGTTGTCCGGATCGCCGCCGAACCGCTCGATATTGCGCTTCACCCAGCCGAGCGCGCAAACCTGGTCCTGGAGCGCGAGATTCGACGACCACCCTTCCAAGAAGAGGTGGCCGAGGGCGGCGAGCCGGTAGTTGATCGTCACCACGACCGCACCCGTGAGGCGGGACAGGGCGGAGCCATCGCTGTACGGCGGATTGGCCGAACCCGCCTCCAGGCCGCCCCCGAAGATCCACACCACCACCGGGAGCGGTTCGCTGCTCGCCGCCGGAGTCCACACGTTCAGATACAGGCAGTCTTCCGACGTCGTGGTGATTGCCGCGGTCGGAAAGGTGGGAAACGTCGACCCTCCGTCACCGGCCAGGCCTCCCGATCCCTGTGCCGGAGCCGGTGAATAGTGTTCGGCCGAACGGATATCGGACCAGCCCGGTGCGGGTTGTGGCGGTTGGAACCGAAGGTCGCCCACCGGCGGCATCGCGAACGGAATGCCACGAAAGCAGCGCCCATTCCCGTCGTCGGCGACGCCACGCACCGCGCCCTCGGTCGTCTCGACTACCAATCGGTCGTCCATCGCACCGCCCCGGATCGTCAACTGAAATCAAAGGTCAGCATCGCGGGCGCTGTTGCGAGGTGCCCGTCTCATCGATCTCGAACGACAGTACCGGGCGATCACCGTCGTCCGCCGGATTCGATGAACGGAATCCGCGAGCGTCGCGCCCAGGACAGCGGGTCGAGCGCATTACGATGGTCGGAACCGTTCGGCCGGTGCGTAATTCGAGCTCTCCGACGGCGACGGGATACGAGCCCCAACCAGCGGAGGTGTCAGGTGGCCGAACGCGCACAGCACGGATTCGGGATGGTGGCAGCCCATTTCATCGTCTCGGACGACGTCGAGCGCTCGCAGCGCTTCTACACCGAGGTGCTCGGCGGCACGGTGGTCTTCTCCGGCGGACCAGTCTATGTCGCACTCGCCAATACCTTCGTCATCATCAATGTCGGCGGCGGTCCGACCGATGACAAGCCCACGGTTGTCCTGGAGACCCCGCGCGATCCCGATCGGGTCAGCAGCTTCCTCAATCTCCGGGTCGAGGACATCCAGGCCGCGTACACCGAATGGAGCGCGCGGGGCGCTCACTTCCTCACCCCGCCGAAGCAGCACGAATCCGAAATCCGTTGCTACATACGTGATCCCGACGGCTACCTGATCGAAGTGGGGCAAACCACGGATGCCTCGGGCGATTGGACGCCGTGGCTGTCGCGCACCCCACCCGAGTCAGGGGCGTGATGAGCTCACAGGGTGGAACCACGCCATGCCAGATGGAGTTCGTTCTCGCCCACCGATGGGCGGAATGAACACAGCGCTGGGCTGCAAGCGGTTTCGAACGCGGCCGCCCGGGTAGGCGGCTGCCAGGTGTGGTCACCATCGAATGCGGAGTACCAGATCTCCGGTCCGCTGGCGGATTTCCACGCCAGGTGCAGGCGACCGTCGTGGGCGGCGAGCGCGGGCGCGAGATCGGAATAGGCATCGGCGGGATTGGCCCGCGACGTCCACGACACGCCATTGGTGGTGCTCCACAGGCGAATCCACTTGTCATCGTCGAGCATTGCCTTGGTGCCGCGGTGCGCGAGATAGAGGGTATCGCCCAGCACGGCGAGCGCGGGGCTCTCCGCCGACGCCATACCGGGCAGACCGATGGGTGCGCTCCAGCCGGTGTCGCCGTGCACGGCGCTGTAGAGATTCTGATTCGAGGTGATCAGGTGCTCGCCGCCGCGCCAAAAGGCTTGCAGGACATCGCGAAACACGATCAGGCTCGGCCCGCGTGACGTCTCGGCCCCGCCCAGGATCTGCTGGTCCTCCCACTTGTGGCCGTCGGCGGAGGTGGACCAGTAAATGCTCTGGTCGTGCTGCTGCCCCTTCCATGCCAGGTAGAGCGTTTCGGTGCCGGCGACGAACAGGGCGGACAGTGCGGGCCGATCGGACGTGCCGACATAGGGCAGGTTCCACGGTGAGCCCGCGCCATCGACGGTATCGGTGAACCACATGCTGTCGGTGCTGTCCTCCGCACGCCAGGCCAGGTGCAGGCGATGCTGGAACACCGCGAGCGCCGGAGCGGTCGGCGAAGTCGCGCCGGGAACCGGCGCCTGGTCGGCCCAAGCGCCGGGCTGGGCCGTGCCCGAGGACCAGAGTCGAGTATCGGGCTGCGGGCGGGATAGAGGTGACATCGGAACTCACCGCGGCTTTCTGCGCTGGAGCGGTTGAAGTCGAGCAATGCGACGACGGCATTGTGCGTCCGAGGAAATCAGTGTAGTTCGGGAGCTTGCTTATCACCTGAAAACCGCTCGCGCAGAACATATCTCGACAATTTTGAACCGCCTGGTCGGTCCGAGTCCGGCGGGTCTCGCGCGACGGATCCTCATGCTGCTCAACCAGCGATGGATGGACCGCTCGGGAGATTGCGAGCCGGGTTTGTCGCGCGTCTAACCCGCGTGAGTGAGTCGGTGCGCGCGATCGTTGAGGTACCGCTGTTCGGGGATGCTCGCGGTGAGTTGTGCGGCCCGCAGGTAGCTTTCGATGGCGGCGGTGCGATCACCGGTCATCTCCAGCAGGTGCGCGCGTACCGCGTGGGTGCGGTGATGACGCTGTACCGACGGGTTGTCCAGCAGCGGTGCGATCAACTCCAAGCCCCGGCGTGGACCGAAGGCCATACCGACGGCGACGGCGCGATTCAGAGTCACGACCCAACTGGGCGCGAGGTGATCCAGCATGGCGTAGAGGACGCAGATCTGCCGCCAGTCGGTGTCCTCCCACGCGGAGGACTCCGCGTGCACCGCGGCGATCGCGGCCTGCAACTGAAACCGGCCCACATGACCGCGTGGCAGGACTCGCTCCAAGATGGCGACGCCTTCCGCGATCAGATCCCGATCCCACCGGGCACGGTTCTGTTCGGCCAGCGGAACCAGATCGCCATCCTCGGTGCGCGTCGCCGCCCGGGCGTGAGTGAGCAGCATCAGCGCGAGAGCACCCGCGACCTCGTCGTGATCCGGTATCGCACAATGCAATTGGCGGGTGAGTCGGATCGCCTCTTCGGTCAGGCCGCGATCCATGAGTGCGCCGCCCGTCGAACGGGTGTGTCCTTCGGTGAACATCAGATGGCACACGTCGAGCACGGCCGCGATACGTGCGGGCAGGTCCGTTCGATTCGGGAGCTCGAACACCGCACCCGCCGACCGCAGCGTCGATCGAGCCCGGCTCAGGCGCTGCGCCATGGTGCGTTCCGGAACGAGGTAGGCGGCCGCGATCTCGCCGGTTCCCAGACCGCCGACCGCGTGCAGGGTCAACGCGACTTGCGATGAGCGGCTCAGACTCGGGTGGCAGCACAGTACGAACAGTCGCAGCATGTCGTCGTGGTCGCCGGTTGTCGTCGGATCCGTCGACGGGACGCGGGACTGCGCGACCGCCACCGCCTCTTCGCGTCCGGCACGTGCCCGGTCGGCTCGCGATCGGTCGATCAATCGCCGCGATGCCACGGTGATCAGCCAGCCCCGCGGATTGGCGGGCACACCGTCGCGATCCCACTGCACCGCCGCCGCCTCCGCCGCGTCCTGCGCGGCATCCTCGCAATCCCCGAGGTCGCCGTGTCTGCGCAGCAGGGCGGCGAGGACGTGTGGCGACTCGCGCCGCCACACCTCCTCGACCACCCGGTCGCTCACTGGTCGTCGCCGCCCGGCCACATCGCGGGCCGCAGTTCGATGGTTTCGCCCGGCCCGGCGAACCGCGCGGCGATCTCCTCCGCGCGGGCGTGGTTTTCCACGTCGATAAGGAAGAACCCGGCCAGATGTTCCTTGGCCTCCGAATACGGCCCATCGGTCACCAGTGGCTTCTCATCGGCCCACCGGTACAGCCGCGATGACTCGGGCGCTCCCAACGCCTCCCCGGTCAGCAACTCACCCTTCGCCTGCATCTCACCGAGCAGGTTCTCGAAATCGGAGGTCATCCGATCGCGCTCTTCCTGAGTCATCGCCTGGTACTCGGGCAGGTAATCACCCGTCGGATGGCCCCACGGCTGCGGATTCGAATGGATCAAGATCACGTACTTCATCACGGCTCCTTCGATCACGGATGCGCCCGAATGACCCATCCTCACCCGAACGTCGGAGCCGATCCCGCCGTGTCGACATCCGCCGCGAAAAAAACAGTGCAGTCATCCGCTGACGTGAGCGGTGTTGTCGAGCCAGTGCTGAGCGAGTCCGGTGTCGCCTTCGACGGTGATGCCGGTGTCGCGGTCGGTGAGCGGGAGTCGCCGGGTCAAGATCAGCAGCAGCGATTGCGCCGGGCCACTCACCGTGACATCGGCGGGCCGGATTCCGGGCAGCCAGCTCGCGCCGCCGGGTTGCCGTTCGACGAACCAGCCGCCCGCGTCACCGGTGAGATCGGTTGCCGCCCACTGCAATCGTTGCCCGGTGCCGCGAATGGCGTGCGCGGACGCGGCCCGCTGCAGCTCCCAGGTGGGGGAGGTGAGCATCGCGAAGTGGTTGCCGATGAGCGCGGCCGCGATAGCGGGGTCGATATCGACCGTTCGCTTCGCGGCGTTGGCGGCATCGACCCCGTGCACGACCGATTCGTTCAGCATGCCGGCGAGCCAGAATCGCGTCCCGGACCGCTCGTCCCCGGCGGGATTGAACACCGGCGCGTCGAGCGCGTCGTCCGAGCACGCGTCCGCGACCCGTTGCGCGGACTCGGCCAGCCACTGCGGCCACCGGTGCGGATCAGCGGGGAGAACGGCCATCTCCCCGGGCAATTGGGTGGGGTCGGTGATGCGCCGCTCGATGATCTCCGCGACCCAGTGCTGGGTTTGGCCCACGTGTCGGACCAGATCGGAGACGGTCCATTCGGGAGCGGTCGGCACGGCGGCGTCGGGTCCGGCGGCGGCCGCTGATTCCGCGAGTCGCCGGGTGTGTTCGACGATTGCCCGCCTGGCGTTTTCGGCGTTCGATTCGCTCATGCTGAGCATCCTTTCGTGAATTCGTCGCGTGGGTTATGACCGGCCGCATCGGTCGAATTCATCGGTGGCGCGCCAGCGCCCGTGCCCAGGGCGACATTCGCCGCTCCTTCGGTCGGTGACACGGCCGGGGCCGTGAGCGCGTAAACGCTCACGGCCCCGGCCGTTTCTCACGGTCGATCAGTAGTAGTGGCTGCGCCCGCCGACAGCGCGACCGGTCGCGCCGAGCAGTGCCAGGACCGCTCCGACGACGAGCAGGATGACGCCGAGGGTGGTCAGGATGGGGATGCCGATCAGAATGCCGGCGATCAGGAGGATGAGCCCGAGGGCGATCATTGGAGGTCCTTCGGTTGAGCGGACTTGTCGAAACCGCTATTCCCGGTTGACCGTTGTCCAAACAACAGATGTTCGATCTCGAACCCGTTGGCGGGCAGACAATCCCGATCGACGCCCGGTCGCTACGCGCTGATATCGACCTTGTTCGCGTAGAAAGCGATGTAGCCCTTGATGTTTGCCGCGGCATCCATCGGTTCGGGGTAGTACCAGGCAGCGTCGCTCAGCGGGTTGCCGTCGCCGATATCGACGGTGTAATAGCTTGCGGTGCCTTTCCATCCGCACACCGTGTGCGTGTCGGTGGGTGTGAAGTACTCCTGCTTGATCGCAGCGGGCGGGAAGTAGATATTGCCCTCGACCGTCTCGTAGTCGTCGGTCTCGGCGATGATGACGCCGTTCACGGTTGCCGTCGCATGTGCCATACCGCGATTGTGCCAGCGGCGCAGGCGGTTCGGCGTCAGGAATCGAGTCGGCCGTAGATCAGGCGCAGGATCGCCTCGGTGAGATCGTCGATACCGTGCACCACATCGGTGCGCGGCGCCGCGGACAATTGCGAGAGTCGCCCATCTCGCATGAGGGTGACCAAGGCAGCCAGGGTCGCCGAATCGATTCCCGTGGGAGCGAGGCCCGCCGCGCGGTCGCGATCGATCTTGGCGGCGAGTGCGCTGGTGAATCGGGTTTGCATGCTCAGCAGGAATTCCTGCAGCGGCGGATAGCTGCTGTCGTACCCCTCCAATGAGCAGACCATGATCTTGCTGTTGTCGTGCCAGATCTGCGCGGCCCCGGTGAGCTGGGTGTGCAGCAGCTCGCGCTGCGGGCCGGTGGACGGCAGCCAGACGTGGGTCTCGGCGTAGCGGTCGCTCACATCCTCCATCAGGCGCGCGAGCACGGCCTGTTTGGACGGGAAGTAGAAGTAGAAACTCGTGCGGGAGATGCCGGTGGCGCCGGTGATGTCGTCGATGGTCAGTTTGGCCATCGGCTTGTTCGCGAGCAGTTCGCGAGTCGCGTCCAGGATCTGGGCCTCGCGCTGATCACCCTTGGACAGGGTGCCGCGGCGTCGCACCGCCTCGGTCGTGTCTCGGACCTGGTTCACCGTGGGTCCGCCCTTCTGCGCCATGGCCACACCATAGAGCGATTTGCCTATCGATACTGGACGTGGCGTCCATCATAATCGACACTATGTCGATTCCAGCGTAGGGTACCGGCAATGACCTCCCCGCTCGAGCTTCGGCGTACCGCGTCGCCGACCGCGATCGTGCTGACCATGGCCAGCACCGTGTTTCTCCTGGCACTGGTTCAGACTCTGCCCGTGCCCGCGCTGCCGCAGATCGGTCACCAGCTCGGCGTCTCGGCGACGACCGTCGGCTGGGTGACGACCGCGACCATGCTGGCGGCCTCCGCGCTCACCCCGCTGCTAGGTCGCCTCGGCGATGTCTACGGCCACAAGCCGGTCGTGCTGGCGACATTGGTCGTGACGCTGGTGGGCAGCGTGTTGGCCGCCTCGGCGACCAGCATCGACCTGCTCATCGTCGGAAGGGCGTTGCAGGGAGCCAGTTTCGGCCTCTTCCCGCTGGCGATCAGCGTGCTACGCCATGAACTTCCGGCCGAGCGCCTGACCGGAGCCCTCGCGGTCACCGCGTCGACCCTGGGTGTGGGCAGCGGTGTC
Organism: Nocardia sp. NPDC058058; assembly: GCF_042885355.1. Lineage (NCBI taxonomy): Bacteria > Bacillati > Actinomycetota > Actinomycetes > Mycobacteriales > Nocardiaceae > Nocardia > Nocardia sp. NPDC058058. The sequence continues at coordinate 1,470,550 of NZ_JBHVSA010000003.1, forward strand.
GCACTGGTCGCTACCGGCCTGCTGACCCAGGGCGGTGCGGACTACCGCCGCATCTTCTGGCTGTGCGTGGTGCTGACCGCCGTGGTGCTGGTGCTGGCGTTCCGCATCCTGCCGCGCCGCGCGGGCCAGGGCGGCCGCGTCGACTACATCGGTGCCGCAGTGCTGGGCCTGGGCCTGGTCTGCCTGCTGCTGCCGATCTCCCAGGGGCACGAATGGGGTTGGGGCAGTGCGCAAGTGATCGGCCTGTTCGTGGCCTCGGTCGTGGTGCTCGCGGGATTCCTGCTGCTGCAATCCAAACTGCGTGAGCCCCTGGTGGCGACCTCGCTGCTGGCGCATCGCCCGGTCGCGGTGACCAACCTGGCCAGCTTCTGCGTCGGTTTCGCCATGTTCAGCGTGTTCCTCGGCGCGACCTACTTCGTCGCGACCCCACATGGGTTGGCGGGCTTCGGATTCGACGCTTCGGTGCTCCGCACCAGCGTGGCGTTCATGCTCCCCGGCGCGGTGGTCTCGGTCTTGATGGGCCCGATCGCGGGCCGTCTGGTCGGCCGCATCGGCCCCCGCTACGTGCTGCTGCTCGCCAGCGTCATCGGCCTGTTCGCCCTGACCGCCCTGGCGGTTCTGCACTCGACCAGCGCGGAAGTCATTGTCGCACTTGTCATCGCGAACGCCGCGATCGCAATCGCCTACTCCGCCATGCCCGCCCTGCTGGTCGCCAATGTCGCCCCGCAGGAAACCGGCATCGCCAACTCCATCAACTCGATCATGCGCACCGTCGGCGGCGCCATCGGCAGCGCCCTGGTGGTCACCATCCTGACCAGCGACACCCTGCGCCACACCCTCCCCGGCGGCGGCGCCATCGTCCTCCCCGCCGAGAGTGCCTACCGCATCGCATTCCTCACCGGCGCAGCCTTTTTCGCGGTAGCAGCCCTGCTGGCCGCCTTCGGCCTCCGCAACACCGGCCGCCCGCTGACCCAGCACGAAGTCGAAGAAGACATCGCCCTGGCCGGCGCCGGCGAATTCGCCACGGTATCCACCAGCCTCTGACCCCCCACTGAAATGTCCTGAACGGATCATTACTTGGAGGGAATCGCAGGGATGGCGTGGCTGCGGCAGAGTCGTCGCCATGAGCGAATCAGAGGTCATGCGCTACACGCGAATCGAAACGTCCGTGGACGGTGGTTCGGAGTTCGTCGACGACTCGGTAGCGCTCGATACGCGGCCCGTGGCGATCGGAGTCGCACCCATGGCGATCGGCGAATTGCCTTCGGGGAATTCGGTATTCGTGCGCAGTGACGGGTTCGACAGCGAGCCGCATCCAGCACCGGCTCGCCAATGGGTGGTGATGATTCGTGGCACGATAGCGGTGACCACCAGCGCCGGAGACCAACGGGTATTCGGTCCGGGGGATCTGGTGCTGGCGGCCGATATCGAGGGGCGTGGTCACAGCACCGTCGCAGTAGGCAATGGTCCGTTCGAGGCCCTTTTCATCCCCGCGCCCGACGGGGTGTAGCGCACGCCGTCGGGCACGGGGGTGGTCCCTCGCTTCAGTCGAGCCGCTCGAAAATCATTGAGCCGGTCGCGGATCGGGTTCCGGTGGCTCCTGCGCCTGATTCGGCGGCACATCCGCGTGGAAATCCAGATCGATGTCCTGGGGGTTCAGATCGAAGTGCACTCGCAGATCGTTCATGACATCACTGAGGCGGATCAGGCTGGGGCGCAGTCCATTTCCGTCGCCGGCGAGCAACTCTCGGGAGTTGCTCGCCGTCTCGTGTTCGACGGTTCGGCGCAGTAGTTCCACGGCGACCAGGGCCGAGGCCGCCAGCCGGGATTCGGCAGATTGCATGGAATGCTCCTCGAGTAACCGGCGATCAGTAGTAATGGCGGCGTCCGCCGACCGCGCGGCCGGTGGAGCCGAGCAGCATCAGGACCGCGCCGACGACGAGGAGGATCACGCCGAGGGTCGTGAGAATCGGAATCCCGAGGAGGATGCCGGCGAGCAGGAGAACAAGTCCCAGGGCGATCATGTGAGTTCCTTTGGGCGAGCGAAAATGTCAGCGGGACAGTTCCCGGCATGTGATCGCCCAAACGTGGAAACCGCCGCAAATTTCGGAACCGCCACCGGGTGTGGCTCTTCGGGTGACTGGCCATGCCCGACCGCAGCATCCCGAGGCGGTCGCCGCAGCCCTGCCGAACGTTCGCTACCGGTGGCTGCGGTGAGCGGTTTTCGGGCCTTCCACGCGTAGTCGTCCCAGCGCCTCGATGCTTGCCGAGTCCGGTGTCGGGGTGAACAGGCGCAGGAGTTGGTCGGTGGCGCGGGTGTGCAGGATCTCGAAGTCGAATTCTATGGGGCCTACGGCGGGGTGTAGGACGCGTACGCGGTGGCCGCGGCGGTGGGCGACCTCGTGCCGATGCCATTGGGTGGCGAATTCGTCGCTGGCCGCTTCGAGGCGTTCGATCAATGCGGTCGAGGGGTGATCGTGGCCGCGGTGTGCGGCGGCGGCGCGCAGGTCCGCCACGAGTTCACGGCCCAGCTGTTCGTGGTCTGCGGCGGGGTAGAGCGCGCGCATGTGCGGGTCGGTGAACCAGCGCCACACAATGTTTCGGTCCGGCTCGGCGATCTCGCAGACGCATCCGAACAGCGCGTCGGCGAGCGCGTTCTGGGCGAGTAGATCGCCGAGGTCGGTGATGAGCTGGGCGGGGGTGTCACCGAGGCGGTCGAGCAGGTAGAGCAGGGCGGGGCGGACGCGGTCCCCGGCCAGTGCCGCGGCGGGCGGGCGCTGACCCGCGAGCAGATAGAGGTGATCGCGTTCGTCCTCGGACAACCGCAGCGCACGGGCGAGTGCGGCGAGCACCTGGGGTGAGGGCTGGGAACTGCGGCCCTGTTCCAGGCGCATCACGTAATCGGCTGACACCCCGGCCAATTGAGCCAATTCCTCGCGGCGCAGACCGGGCGTGCGGCGGCGCGATCCGGCGGCCAGATCGACCTGTTCGGGCCGGAGCCGTTCGCGGGAACGGCGCAGGAACTCCGCCAGTTTGACCCTGTCCATCGTCCCTCCTCGTTGCCTAGGACTGCCGATCCTAGGGCAAGTGCTCCGCTCCTCATTCGCTCGTGGCGCTGGCACCGTTTGTGAGGCAAGCGGTTCGACGAAAAGGGAGATGTCATGCGAGAGATCACGGTGGGCGCGGCGCGGGTTCGGTATCGGGTGCTGGGCGCGGGTCGCCCCCTGGTGCTGGTGCACGGTGGCAGCCCGGGCTCGCAGGTGTGGGATGGGGTGGCCGCGACCTTCGCGGAAACCAGAATGGTTGTGCTGCCCGATCTTTCGGGCAGTGACGCGGTGCAGGACGATGGCGGCGCACTGACCGTCGAGCTGCTCGCCGAGCAGGTCGCCGCGGTCATCGCCGATCTGGGGGAGGGACCGGCCGATGTGGTCGGCCATTCCATGGCCGGTGCGGTCGTGGCCGCACTCGCCGCGCAGCGCCCCGAACTGGTCCGCCGTCTGGCGCTGGTCTCGGGCTGGACCGGTCGGGGCGATGAATACCTGCGCCAGGCCCTGTCCCTCTGGCGCGATCTGGCCCGCGATGCCGAGGCTTTCCCGCGCTACACCGCGCTGATCGCCTTCAGTCGCCGCTACCTGGATTCCCTGGCTCCGGTGGTCGCGGCGGCACACGCGACGGGCTACCAGCTCGCGCCGGGCCGGATCCGCCAGATCGATCTGGCCAACCGCCTGGACGTCCGCGATCAGCTGCCCCGGATTCAGGCCCCGACCCTGGTCATCGGATGCTCGGACGACGCACTGATCTCCGCGCGGTACTCACGCGAGGTGGCCGCCGATATCCCCGATGCCACCTACGCGGAAATCGAGAGCGGCCACATCGTGATGGCCGAACAACCGGCCGAGCTGGCCAAGCTCGTCGGCGACTTCCTCGGCTGAGCGACCGCGAACGTGCCGACGCGGGCACCGCTGGAAAGGGCACAACGGCAGGCGAAGAGTCACCGCTGTGGCTGCGGACCGTCATTTCGCCCGCGGACCTTGGGCCCTTATCCGCCAGTGTCCATCGATGCTGGAATTGACCCCTATCCAAGCGGCAGGAGGTGGTCATCGGAGTCGAAATCGCCGGAATACGTTGCCCCCGTTCAAGGCACCCCGATGGATCTTTCCCATTGAACGGGGGCATTCGGCCGCCCACACCAAACCGCGCGCCCGCGCAAGACGAACCTCTGGTGATGCCGTCGCAGCATGCTCTGTTTTCGCAGAGCAGTCCGCGCCGCCGTTCCAACCTGTGCCTGATGACAGCTCACGAGAGGATCGACATTGAGAACACGGCGACTCAGACCCACGGCAATACTGCGTTCGTTATTGGTGATATCGCTGGTAGCGGGCGGTGCGGCCGGTGCGATAACGACCGCGACCGCCGATCCGGAAGGCGCGAGCGTGGTGTCGGTCGAGCAGGTGAACGACCGGCAGCAGACGGTGATGGTGTATTCGCCCGCCATGAGCAGGGCGATTCCGGTGCAGGTCATCCGAGCGGCAGCCGCCGGACGGCCGACGATGTACCTGCTCAACGGCTCCGGCGGCGGGCCGAATCAGAGCGGCTGGGATGCGCAAACCGATGTCGTGAACTTCCTGCGCGGCAAGGACATCAACGTGGTGACGCCGTTCGGCGGCAGCAATTCCTATTACACCGACTGGATCCGCGATGACGCGGTGCTGGGCCATAACCGCTGGCAGAGCTTCCTCAATGAGGAGTTGCCCCCGGTCATCGAGAAGTTTCTGGCCGCCAATGGAAATCGCACACTCGTCGGCGTATCCATGAGCGGCACATCGGTGTTGAATCTAGCGATCGCCAAACCCGGATTCTGGAACAGCGTGGCCTCCTACAGCGGTTGCGCGCAGACTTCGGATCCCATCGGCCACGAATTCGTGCGGATCACGGTGGAGAACTGGGGCGGCGGCCAAAGCGTCGAAAACATGTGGGGCCCTGCCGATAACCCGCTGTGGCGTGCGAACGATCCGTTCGTCAACGCGGAACGCTTGCGCGGCACCGCCGTCTATTTGAGCTCGGGCACCGGAATCCCGGCGGCCCCGCACGACACCCCGGCGGATCGTCGTGTCCTCGAAGGTTTGATCCCACTCCCGGTCCAACTCACCTTCGGCGGCCCGATCGAAGCCGCCATTCATTACTGCACGGTGAATCTCGCGAACCGCCTGCACGAGCTGAATATCCCTGTGACATTTGATGATCGGCCGGTCGGCACCCATTCCTGGGGCTACTGGGAAGACGATCTGAAGCAGTCCTGGCCGTTCCTGGCCGGTACCGTCGGCAGCCCGATCAACTGACGATCCACCAGTCTTCCGCCGGGGTCACCCCTCGTTGCTGCCCGGGATCAGCGCGCCGATCATGGTGGCGAGCAATTGAATTCGGCGCTCGGTGAGTTCCGGGAACGGGCGTACATGGCGGAACAGATGCTCGGCATCGAACATATCGCTGATCATGAAGACGGCGGTCATGAAGTCGGCCGGATCGAGCTCTTCCGGGGGATCGATGACCTTCAGCGCGAGCTGCAGGATGTTCGAGCCGTAGGCGACCAGGGCGGGCTGCAACCCCGCCCTGAGTTGCTCATCGGTGCGCGCCGCGAGCTGCAATTCGTAGATCACGGTATTGGTGCTGTTGCCCGCGATGTCGTATTGCAGCCGCAGCACCGTTTCGATGGTGCGCTCGGATTCCGGGATGGTCTGGAACCGGGCGTCGAAGGCTTCGAGCTGCCGCCGGAACGCGTCCTCCGCCACCGCGATCATGAACTCGGTCGTGGTCTCGAAATGGCGGAACAGCGCGCCGTAGGACATGCCCGCCTCGGTCGCGATCGTTTTGACCGAGGCGCGGACATAACCCTTTTCGGCAATGGTCACCATCGCCGCGTCGATCAGCTTGGCGATGGTGGCCTCGCGCCGTTCGCGCTGTGTGCGGCTGCTCATAGCCGCCGATCCTAGGGTTGCCGTCATAGCGGCCTACTCACCGACCGACCGGTTGCCGTCGCTCGGCAGGCTTACGCGCGGGCTGACCGGTCCGCAGGAACTGTCCTGTGCCCCAGTCCGCTCCGAAGCCGGTGGCGAATTCCCCACCGCGATAGACGGTTACGCCATTGATGACCGTCGCGACCACCGCGGCGTCATTGCGGTTGACCATGCGGGTCAGCCCGAATTCCGGCATCGGATTCTCATGCAGCCCATGCACGGACTGATCGAGCCCGGCCGGATCGATGATCACCAGATCGGCGCGATCACCCTGCCGCAGACGTCCCGCGTCCAGCCCGTACCACTCGGCCAGCTCGCCGGTGAGCCGATGTACCGCGCGCTCCACGCTCATGAACGGTGCGCGCTTACCCTGTGCGGACTTGACGCGTTCGAGCAGCCGCAGGTGATAGTTGTAGAAGGCCATATTGCGCAGGTGCGCGCCCGCGTCGCCGAAGCCCATCTGCACCCCGGAATTGTTGGCCAGCTTGTCCAGGTACTTGGGCCGGTCATTGGCAATCGTGGTGCGCCAGCGCAGTTTCCGCCCGTACTCGACGACCAGGTCCAGGTAGGCGTCGACCGGGTGCAGACCGCGTTCGCGGCCCACCTGACCGATGGTCTTGCCGATCACGCTCTCGTCCGGGCATCCGACGATGGTGGCGTCGAAGAAGTTCCGATGCCAGATGCGCGGGGTGAACTTGTTGTCGTAGTCCTTGCGGAACTGCCGCCGATATTCCTTGTCGCGCAACAGTTCATTGCGCTCGACCTCATCCTTGAGATGCAGCGCCGCCGCACCCGCGCCGAACTCCTCGAACACGACCAGATCGATGCCGTCCGCGTACACGGTGAACGGCACCGGCAGATGCTGCCACCGGAAGTCGGTGCGCGCGAACCGATTCAGCAGCGGCGCGGCATACATCATGAAGTACACGATCGGGGGATAGGCCTTGGAATCTGCCGCCGACAACAGTGAAGTCCGCAGCGCGGGCCGCCGGAACAGCCCCGAGCTCGCGGCGAAGTACTTCCACACATTGGGCCGGAAATTGATGGTCGGCGCACTCTGCAGAATACGGCGACGACGGCGCAGCACCCCGTTGAGCGCCCGAAACTCCTTACCCCGCGCATACGTCGAGGGCAGCGACCGCGACCGATAGATCTCCCCGTCGATCTTGTCGAGCGTATTGCTCATCGACGACATGCCGAGCATGCCCGCATCGATCGCGTCTTCCAAAAGCGTTCGCATACGGTCGATTTCGGCCGCCGACGGTTTCGTATCGCGAGTCACCGCCCGATCCAGACCCAGCACCGCGGTGCGCAGATCCGAATGCCCCAGGAACCCGGCCACATTCGGCCCGAGCGGCAGCCGCTCCACCGCCTCGACATACTCACCCGGCCCGCGCCAGTCCCGATGCTTCTCCAGCACCTCGTGCACGGCGTCGCGCGGCACCGCCTCCACCCGGCTGAAGAAGTCCGCACAATCGGCGTTCGACGCCAAAATCGTTGACAGCGAACAATTCCCGATGAATACCGTCGTCACCCCGTGCCGCACCGATTCCGGCAACCCCGGCTGCGCCAGCACCTCCGCGTCGTAATGGGTATGCACGTCCACGAACCCCGGCAACACCCACTTGCCCGCAGCGTCGATTACCTCGGTATCCGGCCCCGCAGCGAGGGGTTCCTCCGAGACGACCTCCACAATTCCACCGCGAATCCCCAGGTCGCGGTGCTGTGGCGGCGCTCCCGTGCCGTCGAACCAAAGTCCGTTGCGCACAATCGTGTCGAACATGGTGGCATGCCTCCCGGTCGGTGCTTCGATGCTGACGGTAACAAAGATGGTGATCGATCACAATCTTTAGCGGACGGATTCGAGCGCGGGCCCGAATGTCAGGTCATTTGACGACCGCGCCCGCCGGTGCGGGCGCGCCGTGTTCGCGAAACTCGATCAGCTCGGAGGTGTACTGCGCCACGGCCCAGGGATTGGTGAGCGGGGTCCAGTGGCCGACGCCGACCGTCCGTCGCCAGAGCGACGGCACCGCGTTCTCGAGCCCGTTGAAGTAGACCGGGGTGACGAAGGGATCGATCGACGGGCGGATCTGCTGTACGACCGGGACGTCGACATGGTCGTAGGTGGGGTGGAGCAGTCGCTGGAACATGTTGGCGCGGTACAGGTTTGTCTGCGCCGCGCCGTCGCGCCCACTGTAGGCCTCGTGCTGCCCGCCTTCGAGGCCGACATAGGCCTGCATCAACTGCGCGCCGAGCCCAGAGTTCCAGAACGCCTCCGGCAGCGCGGGCAGATAGTTGAACGGCACGTAGCTAGAGGCGAGGGCCTGGTAGTACAGCGCCGGCCACGCGGTGATGTCCCCGAATTCCCGTTGCAGCGAACCCGACAGCAGATCCAGGCTGGGGCCGGAGATGAAGGTGAACGACGAGAACTTCTCCGGGATACGCGCGGCCGACTCCCAGGTCTGGATCGCACCCCAATCATGCGCCAGGACATGCACTTTCACGCCCGGGGCGGTCCGGTCGATCACCGCCTCGAAGTCCTGGGACAGCTTGGGCAGTTCGTAATCGGAGACCGCGTCGGGATGATCGCTGGCCCCCGAACCACGTGGATCGTAGTTCACCACGTGATAGCGATCGGCGAGCAGCGGGATGACCTTGTTCCAGACATCGGAGTTGTCCGGCCACCCGTGAACGAGCACGACCGTCGGCGCTTGGTCGTACGCGGGACCGTACTCCTTGACCGAGATCATCGTCCCGTCGGCGGAAATGACCGAGGACTCGACTGGCCGGTCGAGGGGTTCCGCGGCGGCCGCCGGTACCGGCAACCCCGAAGCGAGGACGGTCAGCAGTCCAGCCGAGACGGCCGCCCGCAGGGATCTGCGGCGCTGATTGCGGGGCATGAAATCTCCTCGGTGAACGTAATCCAGAACTTACCGAGGAGTAAGGTACGGCCTTCCGCGAGCGCGGCCAACCGGACCCGATCGGGCCAATTTGTATGAAGAGTGGTGCGGCCCAGGACTTTCCCGACGTGGTCACGGGCCATTTCGGTGGACTTGCCACCGGCGTGAACCCGGCTACGGCGGGGACCGAAAAGTGACAAACATCAATGTTTTCTGCTCGGGGCATCAAGTCCGGTGCACGCTGCGGGGGAGCGTCGGCGCGGTGTGGAAGCCGCCGTGCGCTCGTCTATCGCGCCGGTGCGTCGAAATGCTCCGCGATGATGGTGCGCGCGAAGGCCAGAAGCCTTCGGCGGGTGAAGATTTCGGGCTCGGAGAGCAGCATCCGTCCGGCTTCCCAGGCGAGGGTGAAGATGACGCGCGCGGTCATCTCGATGTCGGTGCCGGGTGGGGCGGGGGAGTGGCGCAGGTAGTTCTCGAACAGGTCGGTGGCGGCTTTGCGCTGTCTTTCTATGCGGCGGCGGAACTTCGGGGTGGTGCTGTCGACCAGGCTGAAGGCGGCGCGCCAGCGGTCGGGGGCGGCCAGCACCGCGGTGAGGAAGCCGTCGAGGTATTCCAGGATGGCCGCGCCCGGGTCGGCCGATGCCTGGAGTGTGGACAGTAGCGGCTCGAGTTGTGCGAGCGCGGCGGCTGTCTCGCGGTCGAGCGAGGCGCGCAGTAGGGCGTCCGAGTCGGTGAAGATGCCGTAGACGACCGGGCGGGTGACGCCCACCTCGCGGGCCACGGTATCCATCGAGACCTTGTGCACGCCCTGCTCGACGATGATTTTCAGGACGGCGTCCAGGAGTTGGTCGCGGCGTTCCTCGGGGGACATGCGCGGGGCGTACACCCTGCTTCGTCGTGCCGGGGTTCCGGTCACGCTGCCGTCTCCCATCGGTGTCGCCGCCTCTCGTTATGCCCGCTGTCTTGACATCCGGCGGGGTCCGAGCAAATACTACACTCACTGTAGCTACAGAAGCTGTAGCTTTTGAGGAGGTCGCAATGACGCGCCGATACTGCATCATCGGTGCTGGTTACACCGGGTTGGCGGTGGCGAAAGCCTGCGCCGATCTGGGCCTGGACTACGACCATGTCGAGGCCACCGGCGCGGTCGGGGGCAACTGGTCGCACGGGGTGTACGACTCGACGTATCTGATCAGTTCCAAGGGCGTCACCGAGTATCCCGACTATCCGATGCCCGCGGACTATCCGGATTTCCCCAGCGCGGGCCAGATGCGCGACTATCTGCGCGCGTTCGCCGCCGAATTCGGGCTCGACCGGCGCATCGAATTCGACACCCTGGTGACCGACGTTGCGCCGCTTGATGATTCGGGTCTGGCGGGCTGGCGAGTCGAATTCGCGGGTGGTGAGGTGCGTGAGTACGCCGGTGTCATGGTCGCCAACGGGCACTACTGGGACGTCCATATCCCGTCGTATCCGGGCGAATTCACCGGCAAGCAGATTCACTCCAAGAACTACCGGCGTCCTGCCGACCTGGATGGGGCGCGTGTACTGGTGGTCGGGGCCGGGAATTCCGGATGCGATCTGGCAGTGGAGGCCGCGCTCACCTTCGGCAACGCGGAGATCTCACTGCGCCGCAGCTACTGGTTCATCCCGAAATACGTCCTCGGGATTCCGAGCGGCACATTCGACATCGGCTCGGTGCCGGTGCCGAAACTGGTGCAGGAGGCCGTCTTCCGGTCGATCGTCGCGATCGGGATGGGTAGTTTCAAGAGTTTCGGGCTGGACAAGCCACAGCACCGGATCTTCGATCAGGACCTGGTGGTCAACCAGCAACTCCCGTACTTCCTCAAACACGGCCGGATCGCCGTGCGCCCGGAGATCGCGCGTTTCGACGGGCGCACAGTGCATTTCGTCGACGGGACCAGCGGTGAATACGACACCATCGTGTGGGCGACCGGGTTCAAGACCACGTTCCCGTTTCTGCGCGACGGATTGCTCGAATGGGAGGGCGGTCAGCCGCGGCTGATCTCGCATACCTTCGCCCCGGGTCTGGCAAATCTGTACTTCGCCGGTCTGGTCGCGCCGCGCTCGGGAGCGGGCATGCTGCTGATGAACTCGTCACGGTTGCTCGCCGAGGCGGCCCTACTGCAACAGCGTCTGCGCACCCCGCTGGGTGACCTGTACTCCCGCGTATCCAAGCCCTCCGCTGAAATCCTCGCGGGTGGGCCGGATTTGCGCTGGGAGACGCTGCGCGGCAGGTGGCTGGTGCGCACCATGACGCAGCTGTCCACACTGCGCTCGTTGCTGTCGCAACCTCCGCTGACAGACCGCGAGAACGCCAACGATGAAGAGCCGCAGCAGGAATCGATGGAATCGACTCCAGCGCGCAGCCTTCCCGATGCCGTGCTGCGGCCGTTGCTCGCGGTCGCGAATCGCATCGCCTGATATCGAATTCCCTTTCGTGACAAGGAGTACCGCCCATGCCTCCCGAGAACCGCACATCGCGCGCTGTCGCCGTCGGCAGTCCATTGACACTGCCCTGTGGCGTGACCCTGCCCAATCGGCTCGCGAAGGCCGCCATGAGTGAACAACTCGGCGAGATCAACGGCGCGCCGAGTCAGACGCTGACCCGCCTGTACAGCGCGTGGGGTCGCGGCGGGGCGGGCCTGCTCGTCACCGGCAACGTCATGATTGACCGCCGCGCCTATGTCGAACCGCGCAATGTCACCCTCGAGGACGACCGCCACCTCGAGGCCGTAAGCAATTGGGCCCGTGCGGGATCCCGCGCGGGCGCGGCGATGCTGATGCAGATCAACCACCCCGGCCGAGTCGCGGTCGGCCCGCTGAACCGCCGTCCGGTCGGACCGTCGGCGCTGCGCCCGCAGGCGGTGGGGTTCAACCTGCGCAAACCGCGTGCGCTCACCCTCGACGAGATCGCCGATCTGCGTCGGCGTTTCGCACGTACGGCGGAACTCGCTGTGCGGGCGGGCTTCTCCGGTGTGCAGGTCCACGCCGCACACGGTTATCTGCTTTCGCAGTTCCTCTCGCCGATCGCCAATCAGCGCGATGACCGGTATGGCGGGAGCCCGCAGAACCGCCGTCGTCTCCTGCTCGAGGTGGTCGCGGATGTGCGCGGAGCGATCGGATCGGATGCGGTTCTCTCGGTGAAGCTCAACTCGGCCGACTTCCAGCACGGCGGGCTGGAGGAGAGTGAATCCCTCGATGTCGCATTCGCATTGGAACAGGCCGGAATCGACCTGCTCGAGATTTCCGGCGGCAATTACGAGGCTCCGGCAATGACCGGCGTGGTTCAGGACAGCACCCGCGACCGGGAGGCGTACTTCCTGCGCTACGCCCAGCAGCTCCGGACGAGTTCGAGCCTGCCGCTCATGCTCACCGGTGGCATCCGGACCCTGGATTTCATGAACGACGTGCTCGCCGAGGGCGCGGTGGATGTGATCGGCCTGGGGCGGCCATTCGCCGTGCGCCCCGATATCGCGGCCGACCTGCTCGCGGGTACGACCGAGCCGCAGACGCTGCCCCGCGCACCACGTGTCGCGCTGCCCGGTGCCGCGCCGATCAATTCCTATCTCCAACTCGCATGGCACGCAGCTAATTTCCGCAGTATCGCGGCGGGGGAGAAGCAGGTGAGCGGGCCGGGAGCGATCCGCACGCTGCTGGCGGCGGGTACGACCGTCACCGCCCGCGCACTGACCCAATTCTGATTGTCGAGGACCGAGATATGAGCCTGCCCGACCCCACCCCGGAAAATCGTGCCGTTGTCACCGGAGCCTCCTCCGGTATCGGTGCCGCTCTCGCGGAATCGCTTGCCCAGCGCGGATATTCGCTGATACTGATCGCTCGCCGGACGGATCGGCTGCGTGAGTTGGCCGACCAGCTGACATCCCGTCACGGCGTGCAGGTCGAGATCCGCGCGGTCGACCTGTCCGACCGCCGTGAGCGCGCCGACCTGTGCGCCGAACTCTCCGACCGCGATATCGCGGTACTGTGCAACAACGCCGGATTCGCCACCTACGGCGAGCTCGCGCACGCCGACCCGGACCGCGAGCGCCGACAGGTCGAGTTGAATTCCGTTGCGGTGCACGATCTCACCGTTGCGGTACTGCCCGGGATGGTGCGCCGGGCCACCGGCGCGATTCTGATCACCGGATCCACCGCGGGCAATCAGCCCGGCCCGAACAACGCCACCTATGCCGCCAGCAAGGCATTCGCCAACACGCTGGCCGAGTCGCTGCACGGTGAACTCGCGGGCACCGGCGTGCAGTGCACGCTGCTCGCACCCGGTCCGGTGCGCACCGAATACGCCGAGGTGGCCGAGGTCCCGAATCTGGATCGCATGGTGCCCGGTCCGCTGTGGGTGAGTGCGGAACAGGCTGCGGCGCAGGCGATCGCGGGCATGGCCGCCGGTCGCCGCCGGGTGGTGCCCGGAGTGTTCGCGAAGGTGCAGACCATCGGCGGCCAGTACACCCCGCGCGGGCTGGTCGGACCTATCTTGCGCACCGTCTATCGAAAGGTGAAGTGAGATGGCCTGGGAACCCGCCATGCGCACCATCGGCCGTTCGCTCGGCACAGATGTCCGCCGCATGCTGGCACTGGGCGATCCGCGCCGCAGTCTCTACCGCGACGCCCATTACTTCAGTGCCACAGTCGAAGTCGACCCCGATCGCATGAAGCAGTGGCTACCCGCCGGTGTCCAACTCGCCGACCCGGCCCGCGCCGACCTGTTCACCGCCTGCTTCCCGGACAACAACTTCGAATCCCCGGGCTATCACGAAGCCGGGCTCTTCGTGCACATAAAAACCGTGCAGGGCACCGGAATCCATTGCCCCTGGATGATTCTCGACGATGACGTGGCCCTGATCATCGGCCGCGAGCTACTCGGCTACCCGAAGAAACTCGGCGAGATCGACTGGACCGTCACCGATACCGAGATCCGTGCCGCGGCCACCCGCCGCGGGCATAAGCTGCTCACCATGGGCGGACGCCTCGGCGAGGTCATCACCGACCCGCTGCCGATCCTGGCCCGCCCACACCGCAATGTCGTCGGCGTCGCAGGCGTGTTCCCGTCCTGGCTGGTGGGCTTCACACCGCGCGAGAGCGTGGTCGAGGTGCGCCGCATCGAGGACCTCGTCCTCGAAGTCCATGGCTCCGAACGAGATCCACTCGATCAGATGGGCATCGGCCGCGTGATAGCAGCGCGCCTGCACCGCGTCGACCTACTCGGCGTATGGGTGCCCCCCATCCCGATCCGCCCCCTCACCCCGCTGTTCACCGCCAGTCGCATGCGCCCCCGCGTCCTCTGAGCTTCGCCAACCACCGCGCCGCTCCGGCACGGCTGACCTCCCCGGGAGGCATCATGTCCGCCACGACCCCCGCACCCGGCACCGGCTTCTTCGCGCAACTGCTGGACCCGGCGCAACGAGTCGATCCCTACCCGCTCTACGCTCGCATCCGCGAACAAGGACCCGTGCGGCTCGGCGATTTGCCGGTCGCGGTGCTGTCCACGCATCGCGACTGCGCGACGATACTGCGGCATAAGTCGGCTGTCGTCGAACGCCACCACGCCTCGATTCCCTTGGGGCCCACGCCGGTTCACGATCTCGCCGGTCCGTCGGCCGATGAGCTGTCCGGGACCGCGTCGATGCTGTTCCGCGACGCACCCGACCACACCCGCCTGCGACGACTGGTGGCCAAGGCCTTCACCCCTGCCGTGGTGCGCGGGCTCGAACCCCGCATCACCGAGATCGCGGACGCCGCGCTGGACCGCGCCACCGAGCGCGGCAACATCGACCTCGTCGAGGACCTGGCCTATCCATTACCCATCACGGTGATCTGTGAGCTGCTCGGCGTTCCCTTGGAAGACGAACCCCGGTTGCGCCGCTGGTCGATGCTGCTGGCGCGCGCCCTGGACCCGGTCTCCGCCACGGGCACCGGCCGCCCCGATCCCGCCGATATGGTCACCGCGAACAACGAATTGCACGACTACTTCGAACAACTCGTGCGTGTTCGCCGCACCTGTCCGGGCGATGACCTGCTCTCGGCCCTGATCGTCGCCGAAGAATCCGGTGACGCGCTCACCCGCGACGAAGTCATCAGTACCTGCGCACTGCTGCTCATCGCGGGTCACGAGACAACCGTCAACCTGATCGCCAACACCGCCCTGACCCTCCTGCGCCCCGGACACCGGCATCATCTATCCATTCTTCGCACCGCCCCGGCATTTTCGGCATCGGTGATCGAGGAGAGCCTGCGCTACGACCCGCCGGTACAGCTGGTCCCGCGCATCGCACGCGAACCCATCGAACTCCCCGGCATCGACATAGCGGCGGGCGACCTCGTCGTCCTGCTGCTGGCCGCGGCCAACCGCGACCCAGCCGTCTTCGCGGACCCGGACCGCTTCGACCCCGCCCGCGACAACCGTCACCTGGCTTTCGGCCTCGGACAACACTTCTGCCTCGGCGCCCCGCTCGCCCGCCTCGAAGCCTCCGTAGCCCTCACCCGCTTCGCCCACCGCGTCCACGACCCCCACCTGGCCTGCGATCCGCCACCGTATAGAGAACACGTCACCCTGCGCGGCCCGGCGAAACTGCCCGTGAACTTCGCGTCGATCCGCACGCCTGGGTGAGATTGCCGTCGGCTGACCGCGTCGGCGGAGCAAGGAATCAACCCGCTCGGGCCCCCGACTCATCGGGCCGCACCGGATGCAGCTATGGCATCGGCCTCCGTGGACTCGACTGCCTCTGGGGCACTGGGGGTTTCGGTGGGAACACCTCGCACGAACATCGCGAAAACGATTCCGATCAACGCCATCGCAGCGGTCACCAGGAACGCATCGTGATAGGCCGAGATAGCCGCGGTGTGCTTGGCCACCGCGTCGGCGTTGTCTGCCAGTGCGCCCAGACGCGCGCTCAATCGAATGCTCAGCAGGCTCGCCAAGGCCGCGACGCCCGCCGCCGAGGCGATCTGACGGGTGGTGCTGAACACCGCCGAGGCCCGTGCGGTCGCCTCGCTGGTGATCGTCGCGAAGGTCACCGCCTGCATGGGCACCATCACCAGCCCCATGGCGGCGCCGGAGACGAGCATGATGCCCCGAATCAGCCAGAGCGAGGTATCCGCATCCACCGCAAGGAAACCCAGGTTCGCCAGCGCGGATATGAGCAGTCCGCTCACCAGCATGACGCGAGGTCCGACCGCGGTGTAGAGCTTGCTCGCCAGCGGCATCGCCAGCACCATGCCGACCGCCTGGCATGCGGTGACCAGACCCGATTGCGTCGCGGTCAACCCGAGTTCCTGCTGTAGCAGCAGCGGAGTCATGAAGAGCACGCCCATCATCGCCCCGACCGATGCCAGCGTAATGAGGTTGCCGAGCCGGAACAGGCGATCGCGGAGCAGTCGCAGGTCCAGCAGCGGTGCACGCTTTCGTAGCTCGACAAGGACCAGCGCTCCGGCGGCTATCGCGCCGCCGATTATCGCCGCCAACGTGATCGGATCGGTCCAGCCCGCGGTCGGCCCGCGGTCGAGGCCGAACAGCAGCCCGGCCAACGCGGTTCCGGCGAGCGCGAATCCGGTGGTATCGAATGATCCCGGTCGCACGTCCTGATCGTCATCGCGCAGGGCGAATACGACGAACGCCAGCGCGACGATACCCACGGGCAGATTGAGAAAGAAGATCCACCGCCATGAGACCGCGTCGACCAGCCAGCCGCCGATCACCGGACCCAGGGCCGGGGCCACCGCTGCCGGAATGGCTAGTACCGCAGAGGCTTTCGCGCGCTCGCCGACCGGGAAGGCCCGGAACAGCATGGCCGTGCCGACGGGGGTGAGCATGCCGCCGCCCACGCCCTGTAGGAACCGCGCCGCGGTGAGCATCTCGAGTGAGGTGGACAGGCCCGCGATCAGTGAGGCCGCGGTGAACACCGCCACCGCGAACCCGAAGGTGCGCCGGGCGCCGAATCTGTCGGCGACCCATCCCGAAGCCGGGATGAAGATCGCCAGGCTGACCAGATATCCGGTTACCGGCCACTGCAACATTCCGGCATCCGCGTTGAATTCTCGCCCCAGCGTCGGCAGTGCCGTGTTCAGCACCGTCATATCGAGCAGTTCCATGAACAGACCGAATACGAATGCCGTGGCCACGAGCCACTTATACGGAATGCGCTTGATCATGGTTCCTCGGTTCGGGTTGGAGGAAGGAGCATCGCTGTACGATACGATATCGTACAGTTAAGCGATGCGCTACCGTCCGGCAAGGAAGAGTCACCAAGCCCGCCGGTCATGCTTGGATAAGAAGGCAACCGTTTCGCAGGAAAGGACCGCCGGTACATGTCCGCACCCGAACCCGCCCTGCGGCGCAGTCGGATGACCCCCGAGCGCATCGGCGAGCTGTACGACGCCGTGCTGGAACTACTCGCGGAAGTCGGCTACGAGGCCCTCACGATCGATGCCGTCGCCGCCCGCGCCCGCACCAGCAAGATGACCCTGTACCGCCAGTGGAGCGGTAAGCCGGAACTGGTGGCAAGCGCCCTGCGTCATATCGGCCCCGTCCCGGGCGCCGAATTCGACACCGGCAGCCTGCGCGGCGACCTGATCGCCCTGGCCGCTCGCGGCGCCGGAGATCAACGTGACGAAGCCGTCTTTCGCGGTATGAACGAGGCCGCCAGCCGAGAACCACTGCTACACCAGGTCTTACGTGAACTGATCTTCGAGCCGACCGTGCACGCCTTCCGGGCCGCAACCGACCGGGCGATCGACCGAGGAGAACTGGCCCCGGACAACCCGGCTATCGACTTCACCACGCACATGGTCGTGGGAGCGGTCATCGCCTACGCCACCATCGAAAACCACCAGCCGGACCGGGCTTTCATCGAGCGCTACATCGACGGGGCGGTACTACCGGCATTGGGCGTGCACTGAGAGTCGGTGCGCGTCCACGAGTGGGGCTCGCGGTCGACTGCGATCACCCGCGAGCGGGCACGATGGGGTTGCCGCGAGATGGGCCGGGTGCCGGTGGAATCAACGCTGCCGCAGGAGGATTGGTACTGGGCTTGTTCGGTGGCGGGGTCGGCGGCATGGGTAGTGGTGCGGGCGCGTTCGCCGGAGGAGCCACCGGTCGGGGTGGCGTGGGCTGGGATTCGCACGGAGTGCCCGCATCGACCGGGCGGCACGTCGGTGGCGCGACGATCGGCTCCGCATGCGCCGCGCTCGGCAGGCAGAATGCTGCCAACGATGCGATGGCGGCTGTTATCGCCGCCAGATGGGGTGCGCGCATGGCGTTCACAGCTGGATCGGATCGCCGTAGACGGCAACCGAGCTGTCCGCGGTGCGGGTGGAGATGTTGGCGATCACGTACGAGCGCAAGCTGACCGGGCCGAGACACCCGTCGATCTTGATCTGCACCGCACTCGTCTCGATCGAACCATGCGCTCCGGCAAGAGCTTTGGTGCCGAACGGGATCGAGGTGATGGTGCCCGGCTTCAGCGTCGTGGAGATGCTCGGCAGCACCATCGCGCTGCCTCCGACGTTCAGCCCCGGCACCGGCGCGACCGACACCCCGACATTCGGGCCCATCATCATCGAGGACCCCAGCGAGAGCCCATTGCCGACATCGATCTGGCAGCCGACCTGATAGCCGACGGTGAGACTGCCGGAGTCCACCGCCACCAGTCCCGCCCCCTCGATATCGACGATGGCTTTGACCGTCACGAAACCCTCTCGGGTGAAAGGGGATCCGGCGAGATTCGGTACCCGATCGAGTGTTTCGCCCGCTTTGGTAACCCGCAGCTCCCACCCGTCCTCGGTGGTCACCACCCGCGCTCGATTCGGCACCTCATCGGCCGCGGCAGTGGCGGACGCTCCGGCCCAGAGCACGGCAATGGCAAGCGGGACAATCGAATACGGCGTCGCGCGTTCGATTAGAGGGTGGCGCGAGGCCAGCGGGTCCATGTTCGTCCGATCGGCAAGCTACAAGATCAAGTTCGCCGAGGCTAACAGTGCATACGCAATGAACGGTGTCGACTCCTTCCCAGTGCCGGGAAGTGCGATCCCGGCGGTTTCGGCCACCGCCTGACCCTAATGAGATGTGTGCGGGCATACGACCGAATATCCGCGTCCGCGCATCGGGCTGCGCCGAAGCGGCGCGGGGGAGCGGTGTGCGGGTTGGCCGGGAACGGTGTTCTACCTGCGATTTTCGGGGCGCGGAAGTTTGTCGGTGGGTCGTCGTAAGGTCATTTTCATGAGCATTTCGAGGTGCCGGCGCGCGGGGCCGGATGAATTCGGTTGCGTTAACGGTGGTTCGGATTGCACTGTGTTCGTCGTAGGTCATGAAGGAGCAGGGCCATGGGGAGTGGCCCTCCGGGGGAAGGAACAAACGCTATGAGCCACAACATGATTCGCGGCGGACGCCGAGGTCCGCGGTTCGCGAAGAGCACGTTCAGCTACAACGGTGACTGCGTCGAGGTCGCCTACCACGAGGGCCGCATCGCGGTTCGTGATTCCAAGGATCGGCACAGCCCGACGCTATGGTTCACGAAATCCGAATGGCGAGCATTCACCTCGGGTGTGCGCGCCGGCGAATTCGATTTCGCCGACTGATCAGCCCGGTGGTGGGGGGGCGCCCAACCATCGGAAACACCCCCCCCCCCCCCCCAAAACACACCCCCCCCCCCCGGCGCGGGGAAAAGAGAGATAGGGATGGGGTAGGGGTG